>NZ_JBFWOY010000074.1:0-2613 GCF_050250275.1 Pseudonocardia sp. | reverse complement strand
TGATCCCCGTCGCGAACTGGGGCACGCAGGACGTCCTCCCGCCGGACACCTCCCGACTGCGCCTGTTCCGGGGCGTCACCGTGATGGCGGGCCCGCCCGTCGATCTCTCGGCCTGGCTCGGCGGCCCCCGCACCCGCACCGCACTGGACGGCGCCACCGCGGCGATCATGTCGGACGTCACGGCGCTGGTGGCGGATGCCCGCGGCGAGGCCGTGCCGCCGCGGCTCCCGGTCGACCCGGACGCACGGCCCGAGCCGCCCGCGGTGGCCTGACGTCCGCGCCCGGCCCGCGGCCCGCCCCCGCCGACCTGCTGCACGCCGACCTGCGACCCGGCACCCGTACCCGCTGCCCGGACCCGTGCCCGCCGTATCTCCGCTCACGCCTCCGGGACCTGGCGACCGCGCCGGAACTACGATCGACACCGACCTGACCGCCCCGAGCCGGGAGCCCCAGCGCCGTGAGCACCGCAAGCCCGTCCCGTCCCGTCGTCCTGCTCGCCGAGAAGCTCGCCCCCTCCGCGGTGGCGCTGCTCGGCGACGACGTGGAGATCCGCCACGTCGACGGGACGGACCGCCCGGCCCTGCTCGCCGCACTCCCCGATGCCGACGCGCTGATGGTCCGCTCGGCCACGAAGGTGGACGCGGAGGCACTCGCGGTGGCGTACCGGCTCAAGGTCGTCGCCCGCGCGGGCGTGGGCCTGGACAACGTCGACGTCCCCGCGGCCACCGCGCGCGGCGTGATGGTGGTCAACGCGCCCACGTCGAACATCGTGAGCGCCGCCGAGCACGCCGTCGCGCTGCTGCTGGCCGCGGCCCGCCACATCCCGGCGGCCGACGCCAGCCTGCGGCAGGGGCAGTGGAAGCGCAGCGCGTACACGGGTGTGGAGCTGCAGGGCAAGGTCGTCGGCATCGTCGGCCTCGGCAAGATCGGGCAGCTGGTCGCCCAGCGGCTGGCCGGCTTCGGCGTCGAGCTGATCGCCTACGACCCGTACGTCGCGCCGGCCCGCGCCGCCCAGCTCGGCATCGAGCTCATGACGCTGGACGAGCTGCTCGGCCGCGCCGACATCATCTCGATCCACCTGCCCAGGACGGCCGAGACGCTCGGGCTCATCGGCAAGGACCAGCTCGCCCTCACCCGCAAGGGTGTGATCATCGTCAACGCCGCGCGCGGTGGCCTCGTCGACGAGGACGCCCTGGCCGAGGCCGTGCGCAGCGGCCACGTCGGCGGCGCGGGCATCGACGTGTACGTCTCCGAGCCGACGACGTCGAGCCCGCTGTTCGAACTGCCGCAGGTGGTCGTGACTCCGCACCTGGGCGCGTCCACCGACGAGGCGCAGGACCGCGCGGGCACGGACGTCGCCCGCTCGGTGCAGCTCGCCCTGGCCGGCGAGTTCGTGCCGGATGCGGTGAACGTGCAGGTCGCGGGCGTGGTCGGCGAAGAGGTCCGGCCCTGGTTGCCGCTCGTGCAGAAGCTGGGTGCGGTCCTGTACGCGCTGGCAGGGGCGGTGCCGAGCGCGCTGACGGTGGACATCGCGGGCGAGCTCGCGGCCGAGGACGTCTCGGTGCTTCGCCTCGCCGCGCTGCGGGGGCTGTTCACCAACGTCGTGGAGGACCAGGTCACGTTCGTCAACGCACCCGCGCTGGCCGCCGAACGCGGCGTGGACGCCGAGCTCACGACAGCTCCGGAGAGCCCGACGCACCGCAGCGTGGTGCAGCTGCGCGCGGCGATGCCGGACGGCCAGTCGATCACGGTGTCGGGCACGCTCACCGGCCGCGCCCAGGTGGAGAAGCTGGTCGAGATCAACAGCCGCAACTTCGACCTGCGTGCCGAGGGCGACGTGGTGCTTCTGGAGTACGCGGACCGCCCGGGCGTGATGGGGCGGGTCGGCACGCTGCTCGGCGAGGCCGCGATCAACATCGAGGCCGCGCAGATCAGCCAGACCACGGACAAGGCCGACGCGATCATGCTGCTGCGGGTGGACCGGCCGGTCGACCCGGCGGTGCTGGAGCCGATCGGGTCCTCGATCGGTGCCACCACCACACGGCTGATCTCGTTCGACTGAGGGTCAGATCCCCAGGCTCGGGGCGAGGTCCCACACCCGCAACAGGCGGTCGTAGCTGCCCGTCACGAGGAGGGCCCGCCCGTCGACGTCCGCGACGGTCATCGCCTCCACATCGCCGGTGATCCCGTTGACCTCGGTGCTGTCGTTGCGGAAGGGATGGCCGATCGTGGCGCCGGTGGTGAGGTCCCACGCCCGCACGATGTCGTCCGAGCCGCTGGCGATGACGACAGGCCGGCCGTTGCGCTGCATCACGGTGACCGCGCCGACGCGACCGCTGCTGCCGCGGAGGGTGGCGACCGTCGTCCGGTCGCGCAGGTCCCACACCTGCATCGTCCCGTCGTCGAGTCCGGCGACGACGAGGGGACGACCGGCGAGCTGGGTGACCACCAGGGCGAAGACGGTGCGGCCGCCGGTGTCGAGGGGTGCGCCGACCGCGGCGTGGGTGGCGAGATCCCAGAGATGGACGTCGTCGCCGAGCCCGCCGGAGACGATCACCGGGCGGCCGTCGAGCTGGGCGGTCGCGACGGCGAACACCTCCTTGCCCGAGCCCG
>NZ_JBFWOY010000073.1:0-3129 GCF_050250275.1 Pseudonocardia sp. | reverse complement strand
TTGATCGCGCTCGCCCGCCGGCTGGTCGACCTCGTCTGGGCCCTGGTCCGCGACAACCGCCGCTTCACCACCGAGGCACCGGCCCCGGCAGCCACAGCGGCTTGACACGGTCATTGAAACTCCTCGGCGGTCCGGTCAGACGGCGGTCGTGGCCGGGTCGAGTTCGGAGCCGAGGTCGGGCTCCGGCTCGGTCTCCGGCTCGGGCTCCGGGAGCGGCTCGGGCTCCGGTTCGGGATCGGGGGCGACCACGTCGGATCCGGTGTCGGTTCCGGTATCGAGGTCCCCGATCGTGACGTCGTCGTCGCTGACGCTGTTGTCGACAACGGTGTTCTCGACGCTGTTGTCCTGGATCGCGGTGACCACGTCGATCGAGTTGTCCACCGAGTTGTCGATCGCGACGATGTCGTCGTCGGAGTTGAACGAGTCATTGATGATCGTGGTGTCGATCGTGGTGTCGTTGTCCTCCACCGTGATGTCGCGGTCGTCGATGAACGTGCGCTGGTCGATGAACGTCGCCCCGACCTCGGCCGTCGGCGCGGCGGTGAAGTGGCGGGTCGTGTGGTGCAGCTCGTGGATCGGGTCGCTGCCGCCGGACGAGCCCGAGCCGGACACCGCTCCGGTGTCGGCGAGCTGCAGGCGGGCGTCGCGGATGTCGTCGGCGGTCACGTCCTGCAGCCCCGCCGCCGCGAGCGAGCCCTGCGGGTCCTGCTCGAACGCCGTACGGGCGTCCTCGTCACGCAGGAGGCTCAGCAGGTAGTCGATGATGTCCTGGTAGGTCATGGCGTGTCCCTCGGGCGGTCAGGGCCGGGCCCCGCCCGCGACCGCGGGCGGTCGGGGGCGGGGCCTGGCGGGTGACTTCTCGCGTGAGCCGTCTCGCTCAGACGTCCACGTCGTCGAGGTCGACCTCGGTCTCGTTGTCCTGCTCCTGGTCGGAGTCGTTGTCCTGGTCGGAGTCCTGGTCGAAGTCGAGGTCGGCGTCCTGGTCGACCTCGGCCTCGGCCTCCACCTCGACGTCCGCCCGGGCGTCGCCGCTGTCGCCACCGGAGGCGTCGGCGTCGCCGCCGCGGCCACCGTCGCCGCCGCGGCCGGAGCCGTCGGCGCTGCCGCTGCCGCCGAAGTTGATGAGGATGCCCTCGTCGTTGGCGTTGGTCACGTCACCGCTGCGGCCGCCGAAGCCGAGGCCGTCGCCGCCGGAGGCGTCGCCGCCCACCGCGAAGCCGCCGTCGCCGGCGTCGCCCGACGACACGTCGGTGTCGGTGTCGACCTTCTGGTCCTGCTCGGCGACCTGGGTGTTGTCCTGCGCGCCGAGCTGGTCGGACACGTTGGCCTGGTCGTTCTGCTGGGCCTGGGCGACCTGCTCGTCGATCTCCGTGCGGAGGTTGTCGATGAAGTCGCTCACGTTGAAGGCACTGGTCATGGGTTTCTCCCCTGCTGGTCGAGTCGGAGTGCCCGGCCGTCCTCGTCGCGAGTCGTCGCGTCGGTCGCTGTGCCGGACGAGAGCGACGTTAGGTCGGTGCGCGGCTCCCGCCATCCGGGTCACGCCCGGTTCCTGAGCACGACGCCCCGGGGCGGTCCCCGTCGTCAGAGCGGTGCGTGCCGGGATTCCCCCGGTACCGGGCCGCGGGGGTGAACCGGCCCCGGCCCCGGCCCGTGATCCCCGGTCAGCCCACATTCAGACGACGACTTCGGGAGGGCCCGGGATGGCCGGCTACCGGTTGGGGATCGACCTCGGCAGCACACGCACGACCCTGGCCGTCCACCGGCCCGGAAGGCCCGCGGAACCGGCGGGCGGGCCGGTCCCGACCATTGTCCACGCGGCCGCCGACGGCACCGTGGAGATCGGCGAGGCCGCGCGGGCGCGCGCGCTGACCCAGCCGGAGCGGGTCGTGACGGGCTTCGTCCGCCGCGTGGGCGACCCGACCCCGGTGCTGCTGGGCCGCGAGCCCGTCGCGGCGGGGACGCTGGTCGCGCGGTTCCTCACGCGGGTGGTCGAGCCCGTCGCCGGGCACGGCGAGCCGCCCGCGGGGATCGTGGTCGCCCGGCCGACCGACTGGGGGCCCCACCGCGTGGCCGCGCTGGACTCCGCCCTGGCGGGCGCGTTCGGCAGGCCGGTCGTGACCGTCGCCCAGGCCGTCGCCGCGGCGCACGGCCACGGCCGGTACGAGCCGGGTTCGCTCGTCGCCGTGCACGACCTGGGCGGATCGACGTGCAGCTCCGCCGTCGTGCGGATCCTGCCCGGTGGGGCCGAGCTCGTCGCCCCGCCGGAGGGCGCCGAGCGCTTCGGCGGCGACGACGTCGACGAGGCCGTGTTCGCCCACGTCCGCCTCGCCCTGGCCGAGGAGTGGGCCGGGCTGGACGGTGGGGACCCGGCGGTGCGGGCTGCGGTCGCACGGCTGCGTCGCGAGTGCACCGCCGCCAAGGAGCGGCTCTCCGCCGACACGGAGACGACCGTGCGCGTCCAGGTGCCCGGCCTGCCCGAACGCGAGGTGCGGATGGCGCGCGCGGAGCTGGAGGAGGCGATCCGCGGCCCGGTGGTGCAGACGGTCGACGCGCTGTCCCGCGCGCTGGAGTCCGCGGGCATCGCGGCCGGTGACCTGGCCGACGTGCTGCTCGTCGGGGGATCGGCACGGATCCCGCTGGTCACCGAGCTCGTGTCGGCGGGGCTCTCGCGGGCGGTGACCGTCGCGGCCGGCGGTGCCGTCGCGGTGGGCGCGGCGACCTGGGCACCCTCGGCCGCGCGGCCCGCGCCCGCGCGCCCGGGCGCAGCGGCGGCGGCCGGGACCGGGTGGGCGCCGAACGGTGGTCCCGGTGGTCCCGGTGGTCCGCGTGCTCCGGGTGCTCCGGGTGCTCCGGGTGGTCCTGCCGGTCCCGGCGAGCACCGCGGCGCAGGCGGCACGCAGCCGCTGGACCGGGTGCCCGCCGCGGCCGCGGACGTGGGCGAGCCCGGCCGGCCGCCCGGCCTGCGCCCCGGCAGCGGGGACCGGCCGCTCGCGGACGCGCTCGCCCGGCCGCCGAAGCAGGCCCGCGCGTTCCCGACGGAGGCGGCGCGCCCGTCCCGCGCGCCGCTCCTCGTCGGCCTCGCCCTGCTCGTGCTGACGGTGCTCGGCGGGCTCGTGATCATCGGTGCGA
>NZ_JBFWOY010000072.1:0-3319 GCF_050250275.1 Pseudonocardia sp. | reverse complement strand
GCTCGCCGTGCCCACTGAGTGAGCTGGTCACGGTCGGCGTCGGTCAGGGTCACTGCAGGAGCCACGGGGTCCGGCATGAACCTAAGACTACCCAGCTAGCAAAGAAATAACGACTCACGACACTAGGTGGAAACGGACCGGGCGTCGACCACGGGCCCGCTCAGCGGCCGTCGTACTGGGGGCGGGCGGCCGCGAACACGCAGACCAGCAGTTTGTCGATCTGGCGAACAGCCTCTGCGACCTGGCCGAGGTCGACGGGTTTGGTGATGTAGGCCTGCGCCTCCAGCTCGATGCTGCGGACGATGTCGGCCTCGGCCCGCGACGACGTCAGGACCACGACCGGGATGTCGCGCAGCGCCGGGTCGGCCTTCATCTCGGCGAGGACCTCGCGGCCGTCACGGCCCGGCAGGTTGAGGTCGAGCAGCACGAGGTCGGGACGCGGATCGTCCTGGTAGGGCGGTTCGCCGCGCAGCCGGGCCAGCGCGGAGGTGCCGGTCGTCGCGACGTCGAGCCGGTTGCGGAGGTCGTCGTCGAACGCCTCACGGGTGATCATGACGTCGCCCGGGTCGTCCTCGACGAGCAGGACGGTGATCGGAACAGGCGCCATTACGATCGGTCTCCACGGCTCGGGGCGTGCCGACGACGGTCCGGCGAGTCTGCCACGTGGCCGTGCCGAACCGCAGGGGCCCTGCGGCCTCCGGGCCCGGATGGCGCAAGGGTCCCGGAGGCGCAGCGGTCCGCATGGCCCAGCGGTCCCGGATGGCGTAGCGATCCCGGGCCGGCTCGCGCTGTTGTCGTCAACGACGACACCGCGCCCGGGACCTCCTGCGTACGTGGTCGTCGCATGGCCCCCGCTGGACGATCCGTACGTGTGGGCAACGACCGGCGGGGGAGCGGGTGACGGACGGTGCCCCGCCGGTGGACGGTCCGGTTCCGGCGCGGTCCCGCCGCGCCGCGACCGCCGCCGGCCCCGCCTGTGTGACGATCGCTGCGGAACGGAGGGTCCGTTCGCCGGCCGACCCACGAGAGCGCCGCCGGCCGACCACGACACCGTCGCCGGGATCGGGGGGAACCGCCATGAGCACGTTCGCCGGGCTCTGGGACGACCTGCGCGAGGTCGGGCGCGACGGCCGCACCGGCGGCTACCGCCGCTTCGCCTGGACCCCGGCCGACCGCACCCTGCGGGAGTGGTTCCGCGGCGCGGCGGAGAGCCGGGGGTTGATCGTCGACGTCGACCGCGCCGGGAACCAGTGGGCATGGACCGAGGATCCGGACGCCGCGCTCGCCCGGGGACGGACCGGGCTCGTCCTCGGCTCGCACCTCGACTCCGTGCCCGACGGCGGCGCCTTCGACGGCCCCCTCGGCGTCGTGTCGGCCTTCGCCGCCCTCGATGCGCTGCGCGCCGACGGTGTCGTCCTGGCACGGCCGCTGGCGGTCGCGAACTTCGCCGACGAGGAGGGCGCCCGCTTCGGGGTCGCCTGCGCCGGATCGAGAATCCTCACCGGGGCCCTCGACGCCGACCGTGCGCGCGCACTGGTCGACGCCGACGGCGTCACCATGGCCGAGGCGATGGCCGCGGCCGGGCACGACCCGGCGCAGCTGGGGCCCGACCCGGACACCCTGGCCCGGGTCGGCACCTACCTCGAGCTCCACATCGAGCAGGGCCGCGGCCTCGACGAGATCGGCCGGCCCGTCGCCGTCGGCTCGACGATCTGGCCGCACGGGCGCTGGCGGCTCGAGCTGGCGGGGGAGGCCAACCACGCGGGCACGACCCGGATGGCCGACCGCGTCGACCCCATGCCCCGGCTCGCCGCTGCGATCCTCGCCGCCCGCGACGCCGCCACGCGCGCCGGCTGCGTCGCCACCGTGGGCAAGGTCCGGGTCGACCCCAACGGCGTCAACGCGATCCCCTCGTCGGTGACGGCGTGGCTCGACGCCCGCGGCCCCGACGCCGACGAGGTGCGCCGGGTCGTCGGCGAGGTCGCCGCCGCAGCGGGTGCCGACGCCGTCGAGGAGTCGTGGACGGGGCCGACCCGGCTCGCCCAGGACCTGGCCGCCGACCTCGCCCGCCTGCTCGGTGATGCCCCGGTCCTCGCGACGGGCGCGGGTCACGACGCGGGCATCCTCGCCCGCGCGGGCGTCCGGGCCGCGATGTTGTTCGTGCGCAACCCGACCGGTGTCTCCCATTCGCCCGCGGAGCTCGCGGAGCCCGACGACTGCGCGCACGGCGTCGACGCGCTCACCGCGGTGGTGCGGGACCAGCTGCGGGGCTGACGGGCCCGGCCGTCGACGGGCGGCGTCGGTCACCGGGCCGTGACGGCCTCGAGGTGGCCCCGCCACTCCGGCGTCGCCGTGCCGAGGGCCACCGCGTGGGTCAGCCGTAACGTCGTGGCCAGCCACACCAGGACGTCGTGCAGCCGCAGCCGGGTCGGCCGGGCGTCGCCGAGCAGCGCCGCCACCCTGTGCTCCAGGTGCGAGAAGGTCTCGGCGTTGGCCCGGAGCTCCCGGTGGACGACGGCCTCGACGCCGCTGTCGCCCTCGTGGGAGTGGGGGAGCAGCGCGCGGCGGGTGGAGCGGGTCAGGTGCGGGACGAGTGCGGGCCGCTGATGGTGCAGCACCGCGCGGACGTGGCCGGGGTGCGCGCCGCTGGCCCGGTCGATCTCGCGGAACGCGGCGCCGACGGTGCCGGGCTCGCCGAGGACGGAGAGCTGGTCGTCGGGCAGCTCCCAGAACGGCCGGCCGTCGGCGCGTTCCTCGGCGGCCGCGGCCACGGGGGCGACGGTGACGAGTGCCTGCCGGACGTCGGCCCAGCCCGGCCGGTCGAGGCGGCCGTGCAGCCCCTCGCCGATCAGGACGTCGTCGTCGCCGCCGGGGCCGGTCACGAGGGTGTCGTAGCGCGTCCAGCCGAACGCGGGCAGCTGGACCCAGTCGCCCTGCGGTTTGTCGAACGAGCGGAACCACAGCGGCCGACGTCCGCGTGCGTACCCGAGGACCGCGGCGACGGCGGTGTCGACGGGGATCGGGTCGGGGCCGGTCGTGGGCAGCACCAGCGGGGGCGTCGCCGCTGACACCGCTCGGTCGGTCACGGTGGCCATCCTGCCCCAGCAGCGGCCCCGGTGGCCGGTGCCGCGCCCGGGTGTGCGGCCGACCGGGGCTAGGTGTATCCGGCCAAGACGTTGGTGACGATCTGAGCGCCACGACACACGGTCGAGGTTGTTGAACCAGGGAGAGCCCCCGAGTGGGGTGTGGCTTGTCTAGGACCCACACCACCCGGAGGCTCTCGTGGCCCACCGTAATGCCCGCCTGACCGTGCACGGCC
>NZ_JBFWOY010000071.1:0-4380 GCF_050250275.1 Pseudonocardia sp. | reverse complement strand
CACGCAACCGGTCCTGGTAGAGGCGGACCGCGCGGGCCCGGGTCTCGTCGTCGAACTTACGGGGAGCGGACATGGCTCCAGTCTCCTTGCTAGATCAGGAGCCTCTCCTCAAGCCAGGACGGTTCACCTGAAGGCCACGGCGGACGGCCGCAACCAATGGCCTCGGCACGTCCAGGCGCTCTGCGCCAAGGCGGAAGCCCTCATCGCACACCCGAAGGAGGACACATGGCAGTGATCATGGTCGAGGAGCGGTTCGACCCGCCGATAGACCTCAGTGAAGGCAGTCCGGTCGCGGACAAGGTGTCACCATGCCTGCCCGTGTACGACGTCCACTGGCTCAGCTCCTACATCTCGACGGATGGCACCAAATGCGTCTGCGTCTACGAGGCAGCCGATGCCGAGACCGTGCGCCGCGTCTACAGGACCGCCGAGGTAGCTTTCCTCGATGTGTGGGCCGCCAGCCCGCTACACCGCCGCGAAGGTGACGCGCCGGCCTAGCTTGCGCACCAACCTTCGTCACGATCGGCGAGCTGGCCCGTGGACGTACCTGCTGCGGCGCTGGGATCACAACGACGACCCGCGGCCTGGACCGATTTCAGCCAGGTCTTCGTCCTCCCCTGCTGCCGCGCGTCGCCACCATCCGGGGCGAGACCCAGGCCCACGCCCGACTCCGGGGCCGACCCCGGCCAGTCAACGACTCCCGGATCACCGCCTGCTGCATCGCCCGCGAACTCCCGCTCGCCACACTCAACATCGAGGACTCCCCGAAGGAATCCGCGATCACGACTTCGACCGGCCCCGGAGCGGGAGCGCAGGTTCGAATCCTGCCGGGGGCGCCCAGTGATCACATCGGCGTCGCGGCCGGTCCGTCAGCCTCGGCGCCCGGGCCCGCGCCAGCGCCTTCCCACGTCCGCCGCGATCACCAAGGGTCTTCACGACGGCCACCGCAGGGTCACGGTCGTGCCGCCGCCGGGCCGGTACGAGATGTCGGCATGCCCGCTCACGTCGTACATCCGCTCAGCGACCGACGGATTCCCAGGCGCGTGGGGGTTGCCGCGGCGCCCCGGTGATCCCGGCAGGCAGATCCGATCCAGTGCCCCGAGAGTGGGGACGGGCTGTCCCTGGTTCGGCGGGCTCGGACGGTGGATCGGCGGTAGCCGGCAGGGAAGATGCCGCCGCGCGAGGCCTGAACCGCCCCGGGCGACGGCACGGGGTGCGCCGTCGCCCGGGGCGAGCGCCGCCGGACGAGGACCCGCCCTCAACCCTTGACGTACGCGAGCTTCTCCGCGATCTTCCCGTCGCGGACGCGCAGGACGTCGATGCCGCGCACGTGACCCCGGCGCCCGGCGGAATCGACCCAGTGGTGGCGCCACCGGACCACGACCCGGTCCCCGGTGACGACCATCTCCTCGGTGTCGAACGTCCGCGCGCACGTCGGGTCGAAGAGCTGGGTGAACAACGCCCTGATCCCCGCCGAGCCCTCGTACGTCTTGCCGTCCGGGGGCGGCGTGCAGTCGATCACCCCGTCCTCGGTGAAGGCGGCCACGGCGGCCTCGACGTCATTGCTGTTCAGCGCGTCGTGGTAGCGCTTGACGGCGCGCTGGATCTCGTCGGCGGACACGGGTCGGGCGATTGCGCTCTCGGTCATGGAAACCTCCGCGTGTGGACTCCCGGTCGGGAGGACGTGCGACGACACTAGGAATCTCGGACGCGCGGCCGGAATGCCCGAGCCACCGCCCTTCTTGCCCGGATGTCCGCAGCTCGGCGGCCTCGTGCTCCGGCGTCCGGGAGAGGTTGCCGCAGGTCCAGGGAGGTGCGCGGTGGACGTGTTGTCCGACGTCCTGCTCGCCGTCCGCATGACCGGTGCGGTCTTCTTCGACGTCGACGCCCGCTCGCCGTTCGCGACCGAGAGCCCCAGCGCGGCCACGATCGGCGAGCAGGTGATGGGCGCCGCGGACCGCGTGATCGGTTTCCACGTGGTCACCGAGGGCTCCTGCTGGGCGGAGGCCGTGGACGGTCCGGACGCCGCGGTGCAGCTGCGGGCCGGCGAGATGGTGATCTTCCCGGCGGGCGACGCGAACATCATGGCCTCCGCGCCCGGGATGCGGGGTGCGCCCGACGCGGCGCAGTACTACCGGCCCGTCGACCGCCTCCTCCCGTTCGCGCTCACCACCGGACGGGACGCGGGTGCGCAGCGGTGCCGGTTCGTCTGCGGGTTCCTGGGCTGCGACGCCCGACCGTTCAACCCGCTGCTCGAGGCGTTGCCGCGGATCGTGCGCGCCCCGGTGTCGGAGGTGAGCTGGCGCTGGGTCGTCCACCTGCTGGACGCGGCGGTGGCGGCGAGCGGGCACGGCGGCGCCGGGCGGGAGGCGATGCTCGCCAAGCTTGCCGAACTGATGTTCGTCGAAGCCCTGCGGGCGCACCTCGACCAGCTGCCGCCCGACGCCCGCGGCTGGGTGGCGGGGCTGCGCGACCCGCAGGTGGGCGCTGCGCTGCAGTTGCTGCACGGCCGCCCCGCCGAGCCGTGGACCCTCGAACGCCTCGCCCGCGAGGTCGCGATGTCGCGATCGTCGTTCGCCGAGCGCTTCACCGCGTACGTCGGCGTACCGCCGATGCAGTACCTCGCGAGGTGGCGCCTGCAGCTCGCGGCGCGGATGCTCACGGCGGGCGCCGTCAGCGTCGGGCAGGCCGCCGAAGCCGTCGGGTACCGGTCGGAGGCGGCGTTCAACCGGGCCTTCAAACGGGAGGTCGGCGAGGCGCCGGGCGCCTGGCGACGCGGGCGGCGGGCCGCCACGTCGCCGCGGCCGTAGGCGATCGGTTCAGCGGCGGGTGAGGTACTTTCTCCCTGGTCGGCCGGCCGCAGCTCGACCGAACCGGGCGTCGCGCTTCCTAGGATCGCGCCATGACGGTCCGAGGCTCCCTCCGCCGGACGCGATCGGTGCTGAGCGCCGAGGTCGCCGCGATCCGCGGCCGCGATCCCGACCTCGACGCCGGTGACATCACCCGCTTCTCCCTTCCGCTCCTGCTGCGCGCCGTCGGCGTGCTGGCCGTCGGGGTGGTGCCGCTCCTCGTGGTGCGCGGCAGCGCGGACACCGACGCCCTGCTGGTGCCGCTCATCGGGTCGGTGGCGCTCACCGCGATCTGCACCGCCGCCGTGGCATGGCTGATGGCGATCACCATCTCCGCGGTCGTGGTGATGGTCGTCTACCGCACTCCGCCCACGGCGTCGTCGAGGCTGGTGACGCGCATCCTCTCGGACTCGTTCGGCCGGATCAACGACCAGACGTCGACCATCGCGCTCGTCGCCCTCATCGCCGGGCTGGTGTCCCTGGCGGTGGGACTGCCGACCCGGCAGGGCGACGAACTGGCGCACTCCGTGGTCGACGACCTGTTCGCCGCCCAGGTGGGTGTGCTGCTGGTCGGGCTCGCGATCGCCTTCGTCGTCGAGTCGATCCGCTCGGCCGCCGACGTCGTCGACGACCAGTCCCTCCTGCTCGCCTGGCCGTGGGCGCTGGTGATCGCGTGCCTGAGCTGGATCCTGGCGACGACGGTCGGTCCGTTCGAGACGACCCGGATGCTGGCGATCCTGCTCAACGAGTGGTTGCCGGCCAGCGTCGACGGTCGGCCCCGTGCCGAGGTGATCCGCGACCTGGTGCCGCCGAACGCGCGGTGGTGGGCGGCACTGGGACCACTGCCGGTGATCGCCGCGATCTGGGCGCTGGCGATGTGGCGGGGCGGCGGCCTCGCCCACATGCGCGCGTTCGTCGCAGAGGACGCGGAGGACACGGTTAACACCACGGCCGCGACGCCGTCGCCATGACCACGTGGACGCTCACGCGCCACGGGCCCCGCAACGCGTGACAGGTCGTCAGCGATCCCTTCCCACGAGCCCGCCGTCGGGGAGACTGTCCCCGTGACATCGCCGCTCGAGCACGCGCGCGCTGCCTTCGCCGCGCGGTCCTGGCGCGCGGCGGCCGATGCGTTCGACGCCGCCGCGTCGAGTGCTCCGTTGACGGTCGACGACCACGGGCGACGCGCCGTCGCGGCCTTCCTCCTCGGTGACGACGTCACGTGCGAGCGAGCGTGGGACGAGGCCTACCGGACCGCGGTCCTGGCGGGCGACCGTCCCGCGGCGGCGCGGTACGCCTGGTGGATCGCGTTCTGCCTGCTCCTGGGAGGCCGGACGGCGCAGGCCGGCGGTTGGCTCGCCCGGTCCCGGCGGCTCGTCGAGGAGGCGGGCGTCGAGTGCGCGGCGTCGGGCTACCTGCTGATCCCGGAGTTCCTGGGGGTGCTCGACGCGGATCCCGCCGCCGCGCACGACCTGGCCGTACGGGCGGGCGAGATCGGCGCCCGGCTCGACGACGGCGACCTGCGGGCGCT
>NZ_JBFWOY010000070.1:0-5372 GCF_050250275.1 Pseudonocardia sp. | reverse complement strand
CAGCAACGACGAACGCGCCGCCGCGCTTGCCCCGTGGATCGAGTACTACAACACTCAACGCCGCCACAGCGCTCTCGGCGGGCTCCCCCCGATCAGTCGCCTGTCACCAACCTGACGGCCGAGTACACCTAGCCCGTTCGAGTGGGCAGCGCTGCCGAGCGGGCTCGCCGGAGGCGGACACGGCCGTCCGGAGCGCCGCGGCCGACCTGTCGACGCGGTGGTTGTCGGCGGCGGCGGACGGCCCGGACGCCGTGTGGCGTCCGGGCCGTCACGCACCGCCGCCCCCCCTCGGCGGGCGGTGCGGGACAGGAGCCCCCGGCTCCTGTCCCGTGGTCGTTACTCGATGGAGGCGGGCTCGTCCGCGGCAGGAGGCTGGGGCGCGGCCGGGAGGCTGCCGAGCAGGCCGGTGACGAGGTCGAGCGGGTTGACGGGCGGGCCGGGAGGTGTCATGGCGGCGTCCTCGTGGGGGCCGTCACCGCCGGGGCCGCGGTCGTCGCCGCCCATGTGGTCGTGGTTGTTCTGCTTGTGGTGCCCGTCCTCGCGACTGTCTCCGTGGCCGTCCTTGTGGCCGTCGTCGTGTCCGCCGTGCTCGTCGCAGTCCTCGTGGGACGTGGACTTGTCGTGGGACGTGGACTTGTCGTGGGACGTGGACTTGTCGTGGGACGTGGACTTGTCGTGGGACGTGCCCTTGTCGTGGTCGCGGCCGCCGTCGTGTCCGGCGTCGCCGGCGAAGGCGAGGCCGGGTGTCAGCACCGCGATCGGCACTGCTGCGGCACCGACGAGCACTGCTCGCATCGACTTGCGCATGCGTTCCTCCTCCGGTCGGAACGCCCGCGTCCCCGTTGTTCGACGGGGGTCGGTGGGCGTCGACCGGTTCAACGTGACGCGCGGCGGCAGGGCATTGTCGCCGACCGGAAGGGGTGAGCGGGCCGACCGCTTCGAGCCACTGCAGCGTGCACCTAGCGTGGCGCGTCGTCACCGCATGTTCGTGGTCGCCGGCCGGGTGGGGCGAGGGTGGGTGCAGCGGCGTCGTGATGCGCTCGGTCGAGACTGAGCGTGACAGTTCTGCTGTGGACGGTCACCCGTCGGCACTATTCGTCGTCCTTGACTTACGTAAGTCATGGCCTACATTAAGCACCGTGCAGGCGGTACTGGACGCGGTGGCCGAGCCACGGCGCCGCGCGATCCTCACCCTGGTGCGCGACCGTGAGCTCGCCGCCGGAGCGATCGCGGCGCAGTTCCCCGACGTCGCCCGGCCCACGGTGTCGCAGCATCTGAGGGTGCTGCGCGACGCGGGCCTCGTCGTCGAGCGCAGGGTCGGCACCAGTCGGCTCTACCGCACCCGGCCCGAAGGGTTCGCCGAGGTCAGGGAGTTCCTCGAGGGTTTCTGGGAGAACCGTCTGCAGACGTTGAAGGCCGAGGCCGAACGCGACCAGAGGATTCGAGATGACCGAGCCCGTCGTCAGTGAGATCGACATCGACGCGACGCCGGAGACGGTGTTCGCGTTCTTCGTCGAGCCCGCGAAGCTCACCCGCTGGCTCGCCGACGAGGCGGTGCTCGACCCGCGCGCGGGTGGTGTCTGCGTGCAGGTCCACCCCGGCGAGGAACGGGGCAGCGGTGGACCGTTCCACATGTCGGGACGCTTCGTCGAGGTCGATCCGCCGCACCGGGTCGTGTTCACGTGGGGGTTCACCGAGCCGGAGGTCGGGGTGCCGCCGGAGTCGTCGACGGTCGAGGTGACGTTGCGTCCCAACGGTTCCGGCACGACGGTGCGCCTCGTCCACCGGGGCCTGCCCGTGTCGGGGACCGGGGATCACGAGCAGGGTTGGGCGACGATGCTGCGCCGTCTCGGGGCTGCGGTCGCCCGCGGGCCGGTGGACGGCCTGGCGATGCGTCACGAGATCTGGATCGAGGCCCCGCGCAAGGACGTCTACGCGGCCCTGACCACTCGCGACGGTCTCGACGCCTGGTGGGGACGCGTCGTGGCCGCGGAGCCGGTCGTCGGTGCGGTCGTCGAGTTCGACCACGGCTTCGGCGTCCCCCTGCGGATGCGGATCGTCGACCTCGTCGACGGTGAGCGTGTCGAGTGGGAGTGCCTGGGCGGTGTCGACGATCCGGCGAACCCGGCGTCGGACTGGGGCGGGACGCGGCTGTCCTTCGACCTGACGACCGTGGCGAGGGCCGACCTCGCGCCCCCGCTCGACGCGTACGTGGTGGCCGACGAGTTCACGGTGCTGCGGTTCGCGCACGCCGGCTGGGCGCGGGACGCCCGCTGGTTCGCGTTCTGTTCGACGGCGTGGGCGCTCACCCTGGAGTCCGGTCTCAAGCCGCAGCTGCAGGGGTGAGCAGGGCCGGCCGCACCCTCATGGTCGTCCCGGTGGCCCGGGGCGACCATGAGGTGCGCGCGGGTCGTCAGCGGCGGGCGCGGACCGCGGCGGCGAGGCTGTCGAGCACCGCGGCGGTGGTGTCCCAGTCCATGCAGGCGTCGGTGACGCTGCAGCCGCGGACCATGTCGGGCCCGATCTCCTGACGCCCGGCCACGAGGAAGCTCTCCAGCATCACCCCGACGACGCCGCGCTCGCCCGCGGCGATGCGCTCCGCGAGGTCGGCGGCGACGATCGGCTGGCGGCGGTGGTCCTTGCCGGAGTTGCCGTGGCTGGCGTCGACGATGAGCCGCTCGGGCAGCCCGGCCTTGGTGAGTGTTCCCAGCGCGCCGGAGACGTGTTCGGCGGAGTAGTTGGGCCCGCCGCTGCCGCCGCGGAGGATGACGTGGCAGTCGGGGTTGCCGGTCGTGGTGATGAGGGAGGCGAGGCCGTCGGGGTTGATCCCCATGAAGACGTGGCTCTCCGCGGAGGCCCGGGCGCCGTCGACGGCGATCTGGACGTCGCCGTCGGTGGAGTTCTTGATCCCGATGGGCATGGACAGCGCGCTGCACAGCTGGCGGTGGACCTGGCTGGCGGCGGTGCGGGCGCCGATGGAGCCCCAGGAGACGAGGTCGGCGATGTACTGCGGGGTGATCGGGTCGAGGAACTCGCAGCCGACGGGGAGGCCGAGGGTGCAGATGTCGCGCAGCAGCGACCGCGCGATCCGCAGGCCCTTGTTGACCTGGAAGGTGCCGTCGAGGTCGGGGTCGTTGATGAGCCCCTTCCAGCCGACGGTGGTGCGGGGCTTCTCGAAGTAGGCGCGCATCACGACGACGAGGTCCTCGCGCAGGGTCTCGGCGTGGGTGGCGAGGAGCCGGGCGTAGTCGAGCGCGGCGTCGGCGTCGTGGATCGAGCAGGGGCCGACGACCACGACGAGGCGGTCGTCGCGGCCGGTCAGGACGTCGACGGCGGCGTCGCGGCCGCGGGTGACGGTGGCGGCGACGTCGGCGTCGACGGGCAGCTCGGACCGCAGGAGCGCGGGGGAGATCAGCGGGCTGATGCCCGCGGTGCGCTGCGCATCCAGGTTCGGGCTTGCGACGGTGTTCATGACGGGGGTCGTCCTCTCAGGGATCGGACCCGCCCGTCGTCACCGCGAGCCGGTCCGTCCGGCTCGGGGTGGTCGATGGTCAGCGCAGCAGATCGCCCGCCGACCCGTCCCGGGCCGGTCGCGTAAACCAGTACTGGCGCTGCACGGGCGCGACAGTAGCCGACCCGGGGCCCGACCCGCCAGGCAGCATGGTCATGTCGGGCGGTTGCGGGCGTAGTGGCGGGCGGCGCGGGCGCGGTTGCCGCAGCCGTGGGAGCACCATTCGCGGCGGCCGCTGCGGATGAAGTAGAGGACGCAGCCGGGGCCCTGGCAGGCGCGCAGGTCGTGGCGGCGGGGGCCGCCGAAGAGGTCGACGGCGTCGGCGGCGATCTCGGACAGCGCGGTCGCGACGTCGCCGCCGGCGCTGCGGGCGACGGTCCGGGGTTCGGGGTCGGCGTACAGCTCACGCCAGCGGGCCGGGGTCGCGGCGTGACGGTTGACGAGGTCGACGGCGTCGGCGGGCAGCGGCTCGTCGTCGACGGTCGCGGCGGCGAGCCGGCGGACCGCGTCGCGCAGTGCGACGGCCGCGGCGAGGTCTGCGGCGTCGACGCCGGACGCGGGCAGCCGGACGTCGCGGAGCCAGCCCGCGAGGTGGTCCGCGGTGTCGAGGCCCTCGCGCGGGTTGCCGCGCACCGCGTACCTGGTGTTGGCCAGCTCGATCGAGAGCGGCTCTCCCAGGAGCGGGGCACCACCGGAGACATCGGCCATATCTAATGCTAACTCTCCTTGACCCCGTTAGAGGCCGGTCGCTACGTTCTAATGGTTACTTCGCGATATGAGCATGAGAACGGAGCCATTCGATGGCAGCCCTGAAGACCGGTCACGTCGGCGTCAACGTCACCGACCTCGCTCGATCCGTCGCCTTCTACCAGGAGATCCTCGGCTTCCAAGTGCTCGACGGACAGCTGACGGGCGACCGCCCGTTCGTCTTCCTCGGCATCGACGGAGACCTCGTCGTCACCCTCTGGCAGCAGAGCACCGGCGAGTACGCGGCCGACCGCCCCGGCCTGCACCACCTGGCGTTCCTCGTGGACGACGTCGAGACCGTCCGCGCCGCCGAGGAGCGCGTCCGCGCCGCCGGTGCCCACCTGTTCCACGACGGCGTGGTCGCCCACGCCGAGGGCGCGTCGTCGGGCGGCATCTTCTTCGCCGACCCCGACGGCGTCCGCCTGGAGATCTACTCGGCCACCGGCGTCGACGGCGCGCCCGCGCCCGTCTCCGACGGTCCGACCTGCGGCTCCTTCTGACCTCCCGGTCAGCCGCCGGCCGCGGAGAGACGCGACGAGATCTCCGCGGCCAGCGCCGTGTCCTTGGCGGTCAGCCCGCCCTCGGAGTGCGTCGACAGGCGGAACGTCAGTGTCCGCCAACGGATGTCGATGTCGGGATGGTGGTCGGCGCGCTCGGCGTCCGCACCCACCTCGCCGACGACGCGGATCGCGGTCGGGAAGTCGGGCAGCTCGGCGGTGCGCACGATCGAGTCACCGTCACGCTCCCATCCGGGCAGGTCGGCGAGGGCTGCGGTGATGGCGGCGTCGTCCAGGAGATCGGCCATGCGGCCATCTTCGCGCAGCGGGTCGGGAACGCGCTGACCAACGCGGCCTGCGGCGCGACACCCGGGCGCCGCCCTCCCGACGTCGGGCACGCACGCCGACACGACCCCGGGAGCGCACCCGCCCACCTTGCGACGGCACCATCTGGACCCCGCTCGCCACGGCCGGAGCCGGTCGGCACCCTCCTAGGTGTACTGCTCGGTGACGTTGGTGCAGCGGGTGATCGGGGGCTGGTTACCGAGCGCGGTGTGAGGCCGGTGATGGTTGTAGTGGTGCAGCCATGCTGGCAGCGCCTTGCGGCGTGCGCGTTC
>NZ_JBFWOY010000069.1:0-6645 GCF_050250275.1 Pseudonocardia sp. | reverse complement strand
CTCGCCGCGCAGCAGCCGCGGGTCCTCGACGCGCTTGACCCGCGCGCCCACCATCTTCACGCCCATGTCAGCGCTCCCACTCCTGATCGGCGGCCTGCACCGAGCGCACGATGCCGTCGTAGCCGGTACACCGGCAGATGTGGCCGGTGAGGGCCTCCCGGATCGCGCACGGGGAGGGACCGTGCTCGCGGCGCAGCAGGTCGTAGGTGGTGAGCAGGATCCCCGGGGTGCAGAAGCCGCACTGCAGGCCGTGGTGCTCCCAGAACGCCTGCTGGATCGGATGCAGCTCGCCGCCCGCGGGCGCGAGCCCCTCGACGGACGTCAGCTCGCGGCCGTCGGCCTGGACGGCGAGCATCAGGCAGGAACGCACCGGCTCGCCGTCCAGCAGGAGCGTGCAGGCGCCGCAGGAGCCCTGTTCGCACCCGACATGGGTGCCGGTGAGGCCGAGGTCGTGGCGGACGAAGTCGGCCAGCGAGGTGCGGACGGAGACGGTGCGCTCGTAGCGGACGCCGTTGACGGTGACGGTGATCGATCGCGCGGTCGTGGCGGTGGGGTCCATTCGGGTCTCCGGTCAGGCGGGCGCGGCGTCGAGGGCGGCCCGGACCGACCGGTCGATCGCGCGCGGCAGCAGGTGGCGGACGAGCTGGCGGCGGTACGCGGCCGAGCCGTGCAGGTCCGACGGCGGGGTGAGCCCGGCGGCGAACGTGCCCGCGAGCTCCTCGACCAGCGCCGTGGTGGGCCGGCGGCCGGTCAGGCCCTCGACGACGTCGCCGGCGATCACGGGTTCGGTCGCCGCGCCCGCGACGGCGATGCCGGCCCGGAGCACCTCGCCGTCCTCGCCGAGGGCGACAGCGGCGGCGACCCCGATCTGGGCGAAGTCGCCCTGGCGGCGGGCCACCTCGACGAACGCGCCGCCGCTGCGGGCGGGCCACCTGGGGAGACGGACCTCGGTCAGCAGCTCGTCGGGCTCCACCGCGGTGGTGAAGTAGCCACGGAAGAACTCCTCGGCCGCCACCTCGCGCGTCCCGGACACCCCGCGCACGACCATCCGGGCGCCGAGGGCGCAGACGGCGGCCGGTAGCTCCGCTGCCGGGTCGGCGTGGGCGATGCTCCCGCCGACGGTGCCGCGGTTGCGGATGTGCGCGTGCCCGACGTGGTGCAGGGCGGCCGGCAGGAGCCCCCAGGCGCCGGTGGTGAGCCGGGATCCCTCCAGCAGGCGCTGGCGGGTCAGGGCCCCGACGACCAGCTCCCCCCCGTCCGTGCCGAGGTGGTCCAAGCCGGTGACGCCGTTGATGTCGACGAGCTTCGCCGGGCGGGCCAGCCGCAGGTTCAGCATCGGGACCAGGCTCTGGCCACCGGCCAGCACCTTCGCCTCGTCGGCGAACTCCGCGAGCAGGCCGACGGTGTCCTCGACGGACGCCGGGTCGAGGTAGTCGAACGTCGCCGGTTTCACTGCTGGCTCCTTCGCTGGGGTCCGGCGGTCACGTCGTGACGACGGAGCGCCACGGCCGCCGGGCGAGTGTGGCAGTACCGGCGCGCTCGGTGAGCGCCAGGGCCGCGGCCGCGGACCGCCTGCGCACGTCCGACGGGCTGATGCGGGTCGGCACCCCGCCCTGCACGACGAGCCGCCCGTCGACGTACACGCGGTCCACCTCGTCCCCGCGGGCGCTGTAGACCAGCGCCGAGACGGGCTGGTGCACGGGAGTGAGGCAGAGGCTGGAGAGGTCCGCGACGACGATGTCGGCCCTCTTGCCCGGTTCGAGCGAGCCGATCTCGTCGGCCATCCCGAGCGCCGTGGCACCGTCGATCGTCGCCATCTCCAGCGCCTTCTCCGCCGTCATGATCTCGGCGTCGCGGTGGGCGCCCTTGTGGATCAGCGCGGCGAACTTGATCGCCTGCAGCATCGAGTGGTTCGAGCTGGAGGCGGGCCCGTCCGAGGCGAGGCCGACGGTGAGCCCGCGGCGCTGCATGCGGGGGACCGGGGCGATGCCGGAGCCGAGGTAGAGGTTGCTGCACGGGTTGTGCGAGACGCCGGCCCCGTGCGCGGCCAGCAGGTCGATGTCGTCGTCGTCGCACTGGACACAGTGCACGGCGAGCAGGTCCGGGCCGAGCAGCCCCGTGGCGGCGGCGAAGGCGACGTCGCGCATGCCGAAGCGGCGCAGCGACTCCGCGACGTCGAACGGCGACTCCGCGAGGTGCATCGTCACCAGCACGTCGGTCGCGTCGGCGAGCGCACGCGTCTCGCGCAGCGTCGGTCCGTCCACCGACCAGCTCATGCACGGCGCGAGGCCGACCCGCACCCGCGACCCCGGCCGGTTCCAGCGCTGCACCAGGCCCTGCGCGTCGTCGAGCGCGGCATCGAGCGACTCGACCAGCGGCTCCGGGACGCCGACGTCGGCGCCCGCCGTGACGTAGCCGCGCGCGAGGATCCCGCGGATGCCGGTCTCGCGCATGGCGGTCGCGACGGCCTCCCCCAGGCCGGGGCGGGGGTGCACGTACATGAAGTCGACGATCGTCGTCGTCCCCGTGGTGAGCGCCTCGGCGCAGCCGTGCAGCGCCGCGACGTGGCAGTCCTCCTCGGTGAGCTCGACCGCCGACGGCCCGGTCATGGCGGTGAACCAGTCCGCGAGCACCCGGTCGTCGCCGAGCCCCTTGAGCAGCGTCTGGAAGAGGTGGGTGTGCGTGTTGACCAGCCCGGGAAGCACCATCTGGCCGGTGGTGTCGACCACCTGCGCGGCCGGGAAGGCGGCCCGCAGCCGGTCGGTGTCGCCGACCGCGAGCAGGCCGCCCGACGTCGAGGAGAACGCGACGGCGCCGTCGTCGATCACGCGGCGGGCCGGGTCCATCGTGACGACGGTCCCGCCGGCGAGGAGGGTGACGCCTGGGTCCACGACGATCCTCTCGGTGGGCGGGGTCTGCGGGCTGTGTGGGCTCTGTGGGCTTTTCGGGATCGTCGGCGCTGACTCCGATGGATTGTGGTGGCCTTCCGGTGTCCGGTGCCATAGTCGTTACGTCCGGATACGGCGCAGGAGAACGGACGTTTCGTCGGGGGTTCGCGATGACGCTGACGCTGGGCGAGGTGCTGGAGCTCGACGCCCTCCGGCGCGCGCGGCCGGAGATGCTGCACGGCGACCATCTCCTGGACCGCCCGGTCCGCTGGGTGCACACGAGCGAGCTGGCCGAGGCGGCGTTCCTGCTCAAGGGTGGCGAGCTGCTGCTCACCACCGGCCAGGGGCTGTTCGGGCGGGGTGCGGTGGGGGAGACGGCGTTCGTCGAGGCCCTGGCCGAACGCCGCGTCACCGCGCTCGCGCTGGAGCTGGGCTGGACCTACACCGAGGTGCCCGAGGCGCTCCTGGTGGCCGCCCGGCGCACCGAGGTCGCGCTGCTCGTCCTGCACGAGATCGTGCCGTTCGTCGAGATGACCGAGCAGGTGCAGACCGCGATCCTCGAACGGGCGGCCGCCACCGCGCGGCGCGACCGGACGCTGCGTGAGCGCCTCACCGACACCCTCCTGGCGGGGGGCGGGCCCACCGAGCTGGTCACCGAGCTGGCCGCGCACGTCGGGGCGCCGGTCGCCGTCGTCACCCGCGACGGCATGCAGGTCGCGGGAGCGCGGCCGGAGAGCGGCAGGCGCCCGCGCGCGGTGTGCCGCCGCGACGTGCGGCTGCTCGACCAGCTCTGGGGCCACGTCCAGGTGCTGCCGCCCGCGAGCCCCGACGACCCGGCCGTCGACGCCGCATGCACCGCGGGCGCCGAGGCGATGAGCCTCGCGCTGCTGCGCTCGGCCACCGCGGACGACCTCGCCGCCCGGCGCAGGCGGCTGGTGCAGGAACTGGTGGACGGGCGCCAGGCCGGGGAGATCAGGACCACGGCCGCCGCGCTCGGCCTCCCGCTCGCCGTGGACGGCCGCTACGTCACGGTGCTGGTGAGCGGGGTGCCGCGGGACGAGGTGCCGACCGCCCTGGGTGCCGTCGAGCGGGCGCTCTGGCCTGCGACGGCGCTCGTCGGCGATCTCGGCACGGAGCTCGTGGGGATCGCGGCCACCGCCGCGGTGGACGGTGCGGCGGTGCTGGCGGCGATCGAGCACGTCCCCGGCGCCGGCGGGGCCCGGGTGGTCGTCGGGCCGTCGGTGACGGGCCTTGCCGAGGCCGGCCGGGCCGTCGCCGAGACGCGCCGCGCGCTGGACCTCGCCGTCGCGATGGACATGCCGGACCGGTGCCTCTCGGCCGCCGCGCTGTCCGCGCAGGTCCTGCTCGGTGAGCTCGTCGACCTGCCCGCGGCGCAACGGCTCGTCACCGACGAGATCGGCCCGCTGCTCGACCACGACCGCCGCACGAGCGCCCGCCTCGTGGAGACCCTGCGCGTCTACCTCGCCCACGGTTCCAGCAAGGTGGACGCCGCCGCGGCCCTGCGCATCCGGCGGCAGACCATGCACCAGCGGCTCGGCCGGATCACCCAGCTGATCGGGGACGTCCGGGTGCCCGGACGCCACACGAACCTCGTCCTCGCGCTCGCCCTCGCCGCGCTGGAGCAGGACGCCGGGGATGCGACCCGGCGCGGATCCCGGGCCGTTCGCCGAACCGAGGGAACCGCTCCTCGCCTCGGGCGTCGTCCACCCGGAAGTGACTACGTAACGTGACAGTACGGGCGCCGGCGACGCACCCGCTCCCCCCTCCGGGCATCCCGCCCGGATGCGGTGCGTCGCCGCAGCCCCGGAGGAACCGTGACCTCGCTGCGCCATGCCGCGCTGTCCGCGGTGATCGTCGTCCTGGTCCTGTCCGGTATCGCCTTCGCTGGCCCGCGGGCGGGCGGGCCGCCGGCGGCGGACGCCCGGCTCACCACGGACGCCGGCGCGTCGACGGCCCCGCCGACGATCCCCCCGCCGACCGGGTCGACCGTCCCCACGGCCACCCCGGACGCCACCCACGACGCCGCTCCCGATGCCACGTCACGGCCGCGTCCCACCCGCACGGCCCCGCGGGCCGCGGCGCCGTCGCGTTCGCGGACGACCGTCGCGCCCGCCCCGCGCGGTGACGGCGTCGCGCGGCAGGTGCTCGCGCTGGTCAACGCCGAGCGCGCGGACGCGGGCTGCGACCCCGTCGTGCTGGACGACCGGCTGACGGCGGCGGCCGGGCGGCACAGCAGGGACATGGCGGCCGGGGACTTCCTCTCCCACACCGGATCCGACGGGGACTCGTTCGCCGATCGCATCCGGGCCGCCGGCCATCCCTCGCCCCGCTCGGAGAACATCGCCGCGGGCCAGGAGAGCGCGGAGTCGGTCGTGGAGGCGTGGATGGACAGCGCCGGGCACCGCGAGAACATCCTGGACTGCAGCGCGCGCAGCATGGGCGTGGGGCGCGCGAGCGGCGGCAGCCTGGGCGTCTACTGGACGCAGGACTTCGCGGACTGACCGGAGTGGGGCTGGCGTCTGCGGGGTGCGGGCGGGGTCTGCGAGGGGGTCGGCCTCTGCGAGATGGGGTCTGCGAGGGTCCGACGGCTCGGGTGGGTGTGCGGCCCGGGTTGCCGGTCGCGCTCGCACACACCCCGGGGCGCTCGCACCCACCCCGGGGTGGGCACGCACACCGTCGGCGGTGTGTGCCAGCGCCTGCGGGTGTGTGCGGCGCGCCGGTCAGCTCCAGATCGTCACGTAGACCGGCGGGCGGAACCGCGACGGCGGCATCCCGGCGCTCGGTGCGCGCAGCAGCCGCATCGCCTCCGGGGTGCTGAGGAAGTGGCGCAGCGAACCGGCCGCGGCGGAGCGGCGGTCCGTCGCGGGTGTCGTCACGAACCATGTGGTCTCCGTCGACATGCCGGGCAGGTCGACGGTCTGCAGCTCGCGGCGGCGCAGCTGGTGCACGGCGAGATGGGCGACGGCCGGGGCGGCCCCGCCGCCGCGGACCGCGGCCTCCCACGCCGCCGTCTGGTTCTGGAAGACCGACAGCCGCGACTCCCGGACGCCGAGGACGCGCAGGAGGCGGCTGACGTCGCTGTCCGGGTCGGTCGCCGTCGGATCGACCAGCCAGGGCCAGTGGGCGGGCGGGCCGGTCAGCCGGTGCCCGGTGGCGGCGAGGACGACGAGCTTGGCCCGCAGGACGGGCTCGGAGATGAGGTCGAGACTGCGGTCGTCGTCGAGGCGCGGCCCGAGTGCGACGTCGGCGAGCCGCTGGGACACGAGCGCGCGCATCTCGTTCGTGTTCGACACGCCCGCCGAGACCTCGATCAGGCCCGAGGAGCGCGCGGTGAACGCGTCGGCGAGCGGGCTCGCGACGAACTCGACGATGGTGCTGGTGGCGACGAGCCGGAGCTGCTGGGCGGCCCCCTTGGCCGACCGCACGGCCGACTCGGCCTCGGCGCCCAGCGACACCATCTGCGCGGCGATGGTGAGCAGGCGGGTCCCGCCGGGCGTGAGCGTCATGCCGGATCCGGCCCGGATGACGAGCGGATCGTCGAGATACTTGCGCAGCGCGGCGATCGCCTGCGAGACGGCGGGCTCGCTCACCCCGAGGGCGGTGGCGGCGGCCTTGACCGAGCCGAGCCGAGCGACGAGTACGAACGCGTTGAGCTGCGTCAATGTCACGCGGCGGATTCTGCCCGGTGACGGCTGGTCACGGCGCACACCGATAACCGGGAGGGTGAAGCGGACTA
>NZ_JBFWOY010000068.1:0-7331 GCF_050250275.1 Pseudonocardia sp. | reverse complement strand
AGTTCGGCGGCGGCATGGGCATGGAACTACGCAGCTTCTACGGCAACGTCATGTTCTCCATCGGCCCCAACAACGAACTCGGCGGACCCAACAACACCGCCTGCCACTTCGACATCCCCATGCGCGGAAACTCCCTCTACCTCGACGACGACCTCATCGTCGACGCCGGCGAGCTCACCGTGCCCGAGATGCGCCCGGCGAGCCGTCGATGATCCCCGGTGCGGGGCACCTGTTCGGCGGGTGCGGGTGAGCGGTGGGATGCACGGACCGGACACGGACGAGACCTACGCCCGCGCCGGCTTCGGCGCGCGGGTGCGCCGCGGGACGCGGCCGGCGATCGTGACAGTCGACCTGGTCAACGGCTTCACCGACCCGGACTTCCCGACCGGAGCGGAGCTCTCCGCCGTCGACGCCCTCCAGTCCGGCTATCCCGTGCTGGTGCCGCGCCAGTGCGTCGGGGACCGGGCCGCCGGACCGCACGACGCAGCCGCACCCGCTGCCACGCCGTTCGGTCGTGGTTGGGCCAGAACCTGGGCGCCGTCCGGCTGCCGAACTACCCTCGGTCCGCGCCCCGGCGCGGGACACCACCACACCGCACAGCCCGGAAGGGGTCAGCCGTGCGCGTACCGAACCGCAGACGGCACGTCGCCGCCGCCCGCGAACAGTTCCTGTCGTCGGGTTCCGTGGCCCGCACGGCCGTGGGCGACACGATCCTCACGTCATGGCAGCGCTCCCGCATCGCGGGCGTCGACATCGACCAGCCCGTCGTGCCCTACGACGAGGCCATCGACCTGCACAGCCGACTTGCGCGATGCGCCGAACCGGTCATGTCGCGGCTGCAGGAGCAGCTCGACGACATCCCGGTCAGCGTCGTGCTCACCGACGCCCAGGGCCGGTTGATCGACCGCAAGGACAGCGAGCGCAGGCTCGCCCGGATCTTCGACACCGTCTACTTCGCACCGGGCTTCAGCTACGCCGAGGCCGATGTCGGCACGAACGGTGTGGGCACCGCGCTCGAGGACGGCCGGGCGGTGTTCGTGTGCGGACCCGAGCACTTCAACGAGCGCAGCATGCCGTTCGCGTGTGCCGGCGCACCGATCCGCAACCCGCTGAGCCGCCGGATCGAGGGGCTGATCGACCTCAGCTGCCTGGCCGAGGACGCGAACCCCATGATGCGGGCGCTCGTCCATCAGGCGGCCCTCGACATCGAACGCCTGCTGCTCGAGGACGGCAGCAGGCAGCAGCGTCTCGTGCTCGAGGAGTTCCTCGCCGCGTGCGGACGCAGCGGTGGTGCGGTGCTGTCGGTCAGCGGGGAGGTCGTCATGGCCAACCGGCGGGCCTCGGCGCTGCTCACGTCCGCGGACGAGGAGATGCTGCGGCTCGCCGCCGCCGATGCCCGCCAGCTCGCCCCGGGCACCGTGATCGAGATGTCGCTCGGGGGCCGATGGGCCCACGTGCGTTGCCACCCCGTCACCCAGGGCCGCGAGCTCGCCGGTGCCGTGTTCGAGGTCCACCTCGCCGACGGGCGGCAGCCGCGCCGATCCGGCCGGACCTGCCCGCCGACCGGGCTTCCCGGGGTGGCCGGTCGTTCCGCCCAGTGGCAGGACGCGTGCACGCAGGTTCGCCTCGCCGCGCGTGGCCGCTCACGGTTGCTGATCGTCGGTGAGCCCGGTGTCGGCAAGCTCGCGCTGGTCCGGGCCGCCCACCATGAGCACACACCTGCCGCCGGCCTGACCGTCCTCGACTGCGCGGACGCCGCCCTCCCGCGCGTCGACGACCTCGTCCC
The DNA here is from genome assembly GCF_050250275.1 of Pseudonocardia sp. Classification (GTDB taxonomy): domain Bacteria; phylum Actinomycetota; class Actinomycetes; order Mycobacteriales; family Pseudonocardiaceae; genus Pseudonocardia. Next base: position 5,545 of record NZ_JBFWOY010000068.1, on the reverse strand, counting down.
GGGAGACCGGACGACGTCGGCGACCGTCGTGCTCCGCCACCTCGACCGGCTCGCCCCAGATGCCGTCGAGCGGGCCGCCGACCTGCTCGACGCGCTGGCACACGCGCCGGCGGCGCCCTGGGTCGTCGCCACGGTCGGGTCCGCCACCGATGACCGCCTGCTCCGCCGATTCGCGACCTCGGTCACCGTTCCCCCGCTGCGTCACCGCCTCGACGACCTTCCCGCGCTCGTGGCGCTCCTGCTGAAACGCCTCGCGCCGGGACGCGACGTGGACTGCGCTGCCGAGGCCATGCGCGTCCTGGAGCGCAACGCCTGGCCCGGCAACGTCACCGAACTCGAGCACGGGCTGCGGGCCGCGCTGTCCCGTCGGCCCGCTGGACAGCTCCGCAGCGAGGATCTCCCGCCGACCTGCTTCACCACGAGCCGGCGCGTCCTCACGCCGATCGAGGCGCTGCAGCGTGACGCCATCATCCAGGCCCTCAACGACGCCGAGGGCAACCGGAAGAAGGCCGCGCAGGAACTGGGGATGTCCCGGTCCTCGCTCTACCGCAAGATCCACGCGTTCGGGATCACCGGCCTGCACGCGTGATGAGCGCGCCCCTGTGTGAGCCTGCTACCTCACGGCCGCGAACCCCGTCAGCGTCCCGTCCGCGGTGCGGGCGAGGACGACCAGCACGTGATCTCGTCGGAACTTCTCCAGGTCCGGCGTCGAACCGTTCCCGTCGGAGATGACGGTGCGTATCGCCGGGTTGCTGTTCCCGACGGCACCATCGCGGTAGTCGACCTTGTCGAACCGGACGACGACCCCCCGGGAGTCCTCGAATGCTTCGACGATGTAGCCGACGTCCGTCGGGGCCGACACCGGGCCGTCCTCGGTGGCCGGCACGTCGGCGAGGGCGACGACCGGTTCGACCGTCGCCGATACCGCAGGCGGCATCGAGGAGAGGCGAACGCCGTCGAGTAGGGCCGCGGCCGCGGCCATGTCGTCGTCCGGGCCGACTACGGCGCTCACCACGGTGGTCCCGCCACCGAGACGAACCTGTACGTAGCGGAACCGGGCCCCCTCGCTGCAGGTGACGTCCCAGGCGTCGCGCTCGACGCCGCCCACGTCTCGGCGGGAGACCTCCGAGACGGACTCGATGTACCCGGACCCGAGCTGGCCGCAGTCCTGTCCCACGGCCGGCGCCGACTCCGGTGCCACCCCTGCCGGGTTGAACCGTGCGACGACCCGGCCGTCGACGCGTACCGCCCGGTATCCGGAGGGGATCCCCGCCTCGAACGGACGGTAGACGTCGACCTCGCCGTCGGGCACCGGGATCTGCAACCCACTGTGGTCGACGACCCGGCCGCCGGCGGAGTCGTGCACCACACCTTCGGGGACGACGCCCCATCCCGCGAACTCGACTCCCGCCGTCGTCCCCGTCCGGTAGCCGTTCGGCTCCTTCCGTGTCCCCGGGCTGTAGAAGTCCTCACCGCCGTCGTCGATCCGCACGGTGCGCGGTTCCCCGCCGACGAGGACGTCGACCTCGACGAACCACCGGATGCTCTCCTCCGGCAGTGAGGTGTGGAGGACGAGCGAAACGGGCTCGTGCTCCTTCAACGCGATCGCGAACCCGTCCGCGAACTGGGTGACCGGCGATTCCGGCACCGTCGGATCGGTGGAGTGGCGGACCGCCTCCGCGACCTCGATCGCCGGGCCGTCGGGTTCTCCGCGGAGATCGAAGGCGAAACCGATCGGCGACAGCTCACCGGCTCCGGGACACCACAGCGCCGCGTCGCCGTCCGCCGGCCCGCGTTGCGTGACCCGCGCCCTCATACCGGTGACGACGATGCCGTCCTTCGCCTCCCCGCTCATGACCAGGCGCTGGATCCGCTCGTCAACCGGGATCGCCCCCGCCTGCACGCCCTGATCCCACAGCAGATCGCAGTCGGTGGTGTCGGCGACGGCCGCCGGCACCGTCGATGCATCCGGCGCGACCAGCGTGAACCCGTTGTACGCGGGCTGCTCCACCGGCGAGAACGACGCGACGACCGGGTTCCGCTCGGACAGCCACGACCTGACCGCGTCGACGTTCAGCGTCACGAGCGCGCCGACGACGGCGCTCACGACGGTGCCGACCACCCAGAGGATCGCCCTGCGGTTCCGCCGCGGCGCGGGGGTCTCCACGGGGTTCGCGACCCGCGGCCGCGGCGCGGCACCCGCAACCCGCCGGCGCATCGAGGTACGGCGTCGCCCGCCGGCCGGAGGTGGCACCGTGCGCTCCCGTCGTCGCGATACGACTCGCCGGGCACCCCGGTCGCGTTACTGCGTGCGGCTCGGGTCCGGCCGCTCGCCGCGCGGAGTCGTGCCGGGACGCGGCGCGCAGCGGTCGCTAGGACGTTCCGGCCTTCTTCGCGTACACCCCGGCGAGCAGGGCGATCCCGATGATCGCGAAGAGCAGCTGGAGGCCGTGTCGGATCCAGTCGAACCCGAACGTGTCAGCCACGCCGAACAGCGTGGCCACGTAGTTGCCGATGATCGCGGCCACGATGCCGACCAGGATGGTCAGCCACAGCGGCACGGGCTGCTTCCCGCGCAGGAACAACTTGGCGAGCACGCCCAGGATGAGTCCGACGATGATCGCGCCGATGATGCTGTAGCCGAAGATCATCATGCCCTCCCGCTGACTCGGGCGCAACTGCCCGGAGAGCATGTAGATACCACGAGATCACGGCGGGTGCAGCTAACGCGACCGAATCGGCGCCAAGGTGCGTTTCCGCGCGCCGCCGGAGGGACGGGATCGACCACGTCACGGGTGCGAGGGTGCCGGCGGAGCATGCGCGGGGTGCCGGCGTCAGTGTCCTCGGTGGCGCATCCTCATCGGCAGGACCAGCCACAGCGCGACGACCGTCCCGACCAGCACGGCGACCGCCGTCACGGCGATGGCCCGGCCTGCGGTGAGGTCGAGGACGAGGAGCAACGCCGAGACGAGCGTGACCGCGAGCCCGGCGACCCCCGCGGAGGCGGCGAGGTGGCCCGCCGTCACCAGCTCCGGCTTGCGGCCTCGCTGGAACAGCACCCGGTGCGCCGCAACGGGCATCACCAGCAGGGCCGAGGACAGGGCGGCCGCGAGCAGCGTGACGACGAAGACGGCGTGCTGGAAGGCGTCCAGCGCACCGAAGCGCGCGGAGAACGCGAGCGCGAGCAGGAAGCCGAACAGGATGTGGACGCTGGTCAGGAGGACACGCAGCTCCTGCAGGAGTTCGGCGAAGTTCCGGTCGGCCCGCTGCAGGGGTGCTTCCGAGCGGTGGTGGTGGTTCCACTCGTCGCACATGCCGGGGGACCGGGAGACGCGGGAGGCGGTGGTCGGGTCGGGCACAGGCTGGCTCCTTTCCCGGAGCAGGTACCCGAATCGCCCGGTCCTACACGCCCGCTGCAGGCGCCGTTGTGGCGGATACGCCCGGTGCACACCCCCGGAGACGACCCGGCCGCCCGGCCCCGGTCGCCGCCCGGCGGCACCGGCCCGGTGGCACCGCGGCCGAGGGAGGCTGATTCCGGGCGGTCAGGGATGCGACGGCGCCGGGCCCGCCTCCGGCACCAGGAACGCGATCTCGTCGTCGTAGCACCAGAACCACTCCTCGCCCGGCTCGAACGAGCGGACGATCGGGTGGCCGGTCCCGCGGTGGTGGCCGGTGGCGTGCCGGCTTGGCGAGCTGTCGCAACAGCCGACGTGACCGCAGCTCTGGCACATCCGCAGGTGCACCCACCGGCCCCCGGTCGCCAGGCACTCCTGGCAGCCCGGCCCGCTCGGGCCGACCGCCCGGATCGTGTCCAGGTGCCCGCATTGCTCGGCCATCGGCTGCCTCCCGGGTCGGTGATCGGTTCCCGCGACCCTACGCGCGCGCGTCGGCGCCGATGGGTGGCGAGCGTGCTGACCTGCGGTGCGCCGCACGGTGTCGCCGGATTGCCCCGGAAAGGCAGCACGTTGACAGGGCGTCGACGAGCCGCGCGCTCCTCCGGCCGCTGCCAGCGCCGCGCCCGGCGGTGTCGAGGACGAGCGCGCCCGTGGTTGCCGCTCCCTGGCCGACTGTCCACTGCAGTCGACGACCCGCCCGGCAACGACGACGGAAGGCGGGGCGACGTGACGTGTGGAAGCGGCCGATGGTCGGGGGCCGGCGCGGGGAGATGTCGCCGCCGCCCTGACGTGCAGTGGATGGGGTTCTGCCGGGTGGGCGTCGGCTGTCGTGTGGCGCGTGCCCGCGGGTCCTCCAGTTCTGCTGCGCGGAGTGCGTGTCGGCCGGTCGCCGAATGGGTGCTGAGCTGCGCCGATCGGCCTATCTTCGAACTATTGTTCGACTAGACTGAATGGTGTGATCCCCGATCGGCTGGCCGCCGCGCACCGCCTGCTGGAGCAGGCCGGCGCGGAGCTGGCCGCCGTCTGCGGGCCGGCCGCGGGGGATGAGGAGCTGCTGGGCCTGTTGAGCGTGTGCGAGGGCGCGGTCCGGATGTTGGAGCGGGTCTCGGTCGGCGCGATCGCGGATCTGGAGCGCCGTGGGGTGTTCGCCGAGCGCGGCTACCGGTCCACGGTGACCGCGTTGGCGGATCTGCTGGGGTGGGAGCGCGGCGACGCGCGGCGGCTGGTGGTGGCGGAGCAGGCGTGCGCGCGGGTCGCACTCGACGGCGCGGTGCTGCCCGCGCGGCTGGCGGCGACGGCGGTGGTGTTCGCCGCCGGGCAGTGCTCGGCCCGTCAGGTCGAGGTGGTCGCGCGTGTGCTCGGGTCGGACGCCGCGCGACGGTTGGCGCCGGAGGTGTGGGCGGCAGCGGAGGAACAGATCGCCGCGAAGGCGGGGGACTACTCGCCCACGGATCTGCAGGTGTGGGGCACCGCGCTGGTGGAGGCGCTGGACGCCGACGGCCCCGAACCCGACGACCGGCCCGATCCGGTGGTGAACGAGCTGTTCCTGACCCGCAACCCGTCCGGTTCCGGCGGGAAGATCAAGGGCCGGTTCGACGATCCGGTGATGTTCGACGCGATCGCCACAGTGGTCGATGCAGGTGCCCGCCCGACCGACGCCGCGGACGCGCAGGAGCGGCCGCTGGGGCGGCGGCAGGCCGAGGCGTTGGCCGACGCCTGCGGCTACGTGCTCGACCACGCAGACCTGCCCGCCACCAGTGGGGAACGCCCGCACTTGTCGGTGGTCGTGCGGCTGGAGGACCTGGAGAACCGCGCCCGCGCCGCCTGCCTCGACCTCGGCGGCACGCTCACCCCCGAGGGGCTGCGGATGCTGGCCTGTGACGCCCGCGTCGTCCCGGTCGTGCTCGGCGGGGCCGGGCAGCCGCTCGACGTCGGCCGCGCCACCCGGGTCGTCCCGGACGGGCTACGCCGCGCAGTCGCCGCCCGCGACCGCGGCTGCGCCCGCTGCGGGCGCCCACCGTCATGGTGCGAGATCCACCACCTGACACCGTGGGAACACGGCGGCACCACCGCGATCGACAACCTCGCCATGGTCTGCCGCGGCTGTCACGTGCGCCACGAGGCGCTGTCTGTTCCGAACGGAGGTGGAA
>NZ_JBFWOY010000067.1:0-9306 GCF_050250275.1 Pseudonocardia sp. | reverse complement strand
CGATGCGGTCGACGAGCTCGAGCTCCCGGTGGGTGTCGAGGCGCCCGGAGTAGGGGCGGACCGACTCGACCTGCACGTCGCGCACCGACTCGGCGGCGGTGATGAGCACGTCCGGCGGGCGGCCGGAGGGGAGCTCGACGGTGAGGTCGTCGACGGCGATCCCGTCGACACGCTCGACGACGTCGACACCGAGGATGTCGGCGCCGGCCTCGCCCAGTGCGGAGGCGACCGCTCCGAGACTGCCCGGTCGATCCGGCAGTACCACGCGGAGCAAGAACGTCACCCGGCCACGCCTCCTCACCTGGCCCGCACGACCCCGGTGGCCGGGCGGGACGCCGCGCGCGCCGAGGAGCAGTGCCCCGTTGGCGGCCGACGCGGCACACCGGCGATCCTGCCAGGCGCGGCGACGTCCCACAGCACCCACCGTGGCGTGACGCGCGTGACCCAGCGTGTCGCCGCGACCGCGGGGCGTGCGGATCGGGCCGTCGCGGGTGCGCGAAAACCCTGTCGACCGGGGGTCCTAGACTCGGCATCAGGCCCGGTCGTGACGCTGCGCGCCGGCCGGCGGCCGTCGTGAGCAGCCCGCGTGGGCACCGTCCACCGCTTCACCCCTGGAGGGACATGTCTCCCGAATCCCCGTCGTCGGGCGGGGCCATCACCCGTGACGAGGTCGCGCACCTCGCGCGGCTGGCCCGGCTCGCCGTGACCGACGACGAGCTCGGCGTGTTCGCCGGCCAGCTCGACGTGATCCTCGGCGCGGTCGCCCGGGTGGGTGAGGTCGCGGCCGAGGACATCCCGCCGACGTCGCACTCCGTGCCGTTGGAGAACGTGTTCCGGCCCGACGAGCTCCGCCCCAGCCTCACGCAGGAGCAGGCGCTGTCCGGTGCCCCGGCGGCGGAGGACGGCCGCTTCCGCGTCCCGCAGATCCTCGGGGAGGAGCAGTGAGCGAGCGTACGCGAGCAAACCATCGACACAGCGCCTGCGCGCAGCGCCGACCGAGCGTCAGCGAGGGAGAGCGATGAGCGACCTGACGCGGCTGAGTGCCGCGGACCTGGCCTCGAAGATCCACTCGCGTGAGGTGTCGGCCGTCGAGGTCGCGCGGGCGCACCTCGACCGGATCGCCGCCGTCGACGGGGACGTGCACGCGTTCCTGCACGTCGGTTCGGAGGCGGCGCTGGCGTCGGCGACGCTGGTCGACGAGTCGCTCGACGCCGGGACGGCGCCCGCGTCGGCGCTGGCCGGTGTGCCGCTGGCGCTCAAGGACGTCCTGACGACGACGGACATGCCCACGACGGTCGGCTCCAGGATCCTCGAGGGCTGGCGTCCGCCGTACGACGCGACGGTCACGTCGAAGCTGCGTGCCGCGGGCATCACGATCCTGGGCAAGACGAACATGGACGAGTTCGCCATGGGCTCGTCGACGGAGTACTCGGCCTACGGCCCGACGCGCAACCCGTGGGACCTCGGCCGCATCCCGGGTGGCTCGGGTGGCGGCTCGGCAGCGGCGCTCGCGGCGTTCGAGGCCCCGCTCGCGATCGGTACCGACACCGGCGGCTCGATCCGCCAGCCCGCCGCGATGACGGGCACGGTCGGGGTGAAGCCCACGTACGGCGGGGTGTCGCGGTACGGGCTGGTGGCGTGCGCGTCGTCGCTCGACCAGGCCGGTCCCTGTGCCCGCACGGTCCTCGACGCGGCGCTGCTGCACGAGGTCATCGGCGGGCACGACCCGATGGACTCCACGTCGATCGACGCGCCCGTCCCGGCCGTCGTCGAGGCCGCGCGTCTCGGAGCGAAGGGCGACCTGAGCGGTGTCCGCGTCGGCGTCGTCCGCGAGCTGACCGGTGAGGGCTACCAGGCCGGCGTCCAGGAGAACTTCGACGCCGCGCTGCGCGAGCTGGAGAAGCTGGGCGCGGAGGTCGTCGAGGTCAGCGCCCCGCACTTCCAGTACGGCCTCGCCGCGTACTACCTGATCCTGCCGAGCGAGGTGTCGTCGAACCTCGCCCGGTTCGACGCCATGCGCTACGGCCTGCGGATCGACAAGGGCGCGTCCGCCGAGGAGGTCATGGCCGCCACCCGCGAGGCCGGCTTCGGCCCCGAGGTGAAGCGCCGCATCATCCTCGGCACGTACGCGCTGTCGTCGGGCTACTACGACGCCTACTACGGCCAGGCCCAGAAGGTGCGGACGCTCATCAGCCGTGACTTCGCCGCTGCCTTCGAGCAGGCCGACGTGCTGGTGAGCCCGACCGCGCCGACCACCGCGTTCCCCATCGGGGACAAGGTCGACGACCCGCTGGCCATGTACCTCAACGACCTCGCCACCATCCCCACCAACCTGGCCGGGACCGCCGCGATGTCCGTCCCCAGCGGCGTCGCCGCCGAGGACGGCCTGCCGACGGGGCTGCAGATCATGGCCCCCGCGCTCGGCGAGGCCGTCATGTACCGGGTGGGCGCGGCCTACGAGGCGGCCCGCGACGCCGCCGACGGCAGCCCGTTCGCCGCCCGCACCCCGGAGGTGAAGGCATGACCGCGCCCACGCTCGTCGACTTCGACGACGTCGTCGACCGCTACGACCCGGTCCTGGGCCTCGAGGTGCACGTCGAGCTGTCGACGAACACCAAGATGTTCTGCGGCTGCCCCACCGCGTTCGGCGCCGAGCCCAACACCCAGACCTGCCCGACGTGCCTGGGCCTGCCCGGATCGCTGCCCGTGGTGAACCGGACCGCGGTCGAGTCGGCCATCCGCATCGGGCTCGCGCTCAACTGCGACATCGCACCCTGGGGCCGGTTCGCGCGGAAGAACTACTTCTACCCGGACATGCCCAAGAACTTCCAGACGTCGCAGTACGACGAGCCCATCGCCGTCAACGGGCACCTCGACGTGACGCTGGAGGACGGGACCGTCGTGCGCGTCGAGATCGAGCGCGCGCACATGGAGGAGGACACCGGGAAGTCGCTGCACGTCGGCGGCGCCACCGGCCGCATCCACGGCGCCGAGTACTCGCTGCTCGACTACAACCGCGCCGGCGTCCCGCTCATCGAGATCGTCACCAAGATGATCCCCGACACCGGCGGGCGCGCCCCCGAGGTGGCCCGCGCCTACGTCACCGCGCTGCGCGACCTGATCCGCTCGCTCGGCGTCTCCGACGTCCGCATGGACCAGGGCTCGATGCGCTGCGACGTGAACCTGTCGTTGTCCCCCAAGGGCTCCGGCATCCTCGGCACCCGCAGCGAGACGAAGAACGTCAACTCGCTGCGCTCGGTCGAGCGGGCCGTCCGCTACGAGATGAGCCGGCACGCCGGCGTCCTCGACGCGGGGGAGAAGGTCGTCCAGGAGACGCGCCACTTCCAGGAGGACACCGCCACCACCCGGTCCGGGCGGATCAAGGAGACCTCCGAGGACTACCGGTACTTCCCGGAGCCCGACCTGGTCCCGATCGCGCCGTCGGCCGAGTGGGTCGAGGAGCTGCGCGGCACGCTGCCCGAGCTGCCCTGGGAGCGGCGTGCCCGCATCCAGCAGGAGTGGGAGCTCTCCGACGCCGAGCTGCGCGACCTGGTCAACGCCGACGCGCTCGACCTCGTCGCCGCCACCGTCGACGCCGGGGCGCCCTCGGGCGACGCCCGCTCGTGGTGGGTCTCCTACCTGTCGCAGCAGGCCAACACCCGCGGCGTCGCCCTCGACGCGCTGCCGATCACCCCGGCCCAGCTGGCCCGGGTGATCGAGCTCGTCACCGCCGGGGAGCTGAACAACAAGCTCGCCCGCCAGGTCGTCGACGGGGTGCTCGAGGGTGAGGGCGAGCCCGACGAGGTCGTCGCCGAGCGCGGCCTGGCCGTGGTGTCCGACGACGGCGCGCTGATCGCCGCCGTCGACGAGGCCCTCGCTGCGCAGCCCGACGTCGCGGAGAAGATCCGCGGCGGCAAGGTCGCGGCAGCCGGCGCGATCGTGGGCGCGGTCATGAAGGCCACCAAGGGCCAGGCCGACGCGAAGCGCGTCCGCGAGCTGATCATCGAACGCTGCGGCGCCTGACCCCGGCTCCTCGCGAACGAACGGCACAGTCGCGCAATGGCGCGACTGTGCCGTTCGTGCAAGGTCGGGTTTCCCCGGGTCAGGGAAGGATCGCGTCGACGTAGCCGCCGTCCACGCGGATTGCTCCGCCCGTCGTCGCCGAGGCCAGGTCCGAACTGAGGTAGGCGACCATGTTCGCGATCTCCTCCGGCTCGATGAGCCGCTGCAGCAGCGACTGCGGCCGGTGCTCGCGCATGAACCGGCGCTGCGCCTCGTCCCAGGGCAGGTCGTCGCCGACCAGCTCGGCGACGAAGTCCTCGACCCCGCCGGTGTGGGTCGGCCCGGCCAGCACCGAGTTGACGGTGACACCGGTGCCGGCGGCCGCCTTCGCGAACCCGCGGGTCACGGCCAGCTGCGCGGTCTTGGTGACGCCGTAGTGCACCATCTCCACCGGCGTCACGACCGCGGAGTCGCTCGCGATCGACAGCACCCGGCCGAAGCCGCGTTCGATCATCCCGGGCAGGTAGGCCCGCGTCAGCCGGATCCCGGCGAGCACGTTGACCTCGAAGTAGCGACGCCAGGTCGCGTCGTCGATCTCCAGTACCGGCGTGGGGGAGTAGATCCCCAGGTTGTTGACCAGGACGTCGACCGCAGGCAGCGCGGCGACGAGGTCGCCGGCGGCCGCGCGGTTCTTCCGTGCTCACCCGGAGGAGCGCAGCGGCTGCAGGTGCGGCACCCCGGCGAGCCAGCCCAGCGACTCCTCCGTCGGCACCGTGGGCTTGTACTCCGCCGCCACCGCGCCCCGATAACCCTTGTCCCACAAGTGGTCGACGAGGGCGGGGACGTCGACGGTCCCGGTGCCGGGCTCGCCGCGGCCCGGGGCGTCGGCGATCTGGACGTGCGCGATCAGCCCGACGTGGGCGTCGACCGCGGCGAGGAGGTCGTCGCCACTCGTCGTGAGGTGGAAGGTGTCATAGAGGAACCCGATCGCCTCGCCGCCGGCGTCGCGGACCTGCTCGACGACCCGCGCCGCGTCGGCGGCGGTCTCGATCGGGTAGGCGCCGTTGAGCCCCCGGCCGAGGGCCTCGACGAGCGACGTGCCACCGACGTCCCCGAGCCGGCGCGCGGCCGTCGTCAGGTTGGCGATCGCGACGGCGTCCTGGTCGGCGTCGGACAGATCGGGGCGGCGCTGGCCGTAGAGGGTGTTGAACACCGGGCAGCCGGTGCGCCGCGCGATGGCGACGACGGCGTCGAGGTTGGCATCGAACTCGCCTCGCAACGAGGGGTCGGACGCGATGCCGCGGACGCCGGCGCCGAGGTCGCCGCCGTAGAGGTTGAGCCCGGCCAGGCGCAGTCCCGCCGACTCGAGCGCGTCGACCAGGAAGTCTTCGCCGCCGGACGGGGGGACGGGTGCCGGCCAGGGCCACCACGTCTCGACGGCGGTGAACCCGGCCGCCGCGGCGCGGGCGAACCGCTGCTCGTAGGGGACCTCGGCGAACAGCAGGGAGATGTTGGCGACGAGCGGAAGGGTCACCAGGGCAGCCTCCCCGAAAACGAACGAACGGCACAGTGGCGCAACTCAGTTGCGCCACTGTGCCGTTCGTCCGGGAACGGGACGGACTACGCCCGGCTCGCCCCGCCGCCCGTCGGGGGTTGGATGCGGATGACGCGGTCGTCGCTGGCCTTGGGGCCGGCGCCGGCGCCGCCGTCCTTGTTGGTGGTGCCGAGCCAGAGCAGCCCGTCGGGGCCGGGGGCCGCGGCGGAGAGGCGGCCGTAGGCGTCGACCAGCAGCGTCTGGGGGTCGCCGGTGAAGGTGCCGTTCTCCCCGGGCCGCAGCGCGAAGACCGACTTGGTGCCGGTCAGGGCGACGACGAGGACACCGGCGTTGACGGAGCATCCGGCGACGCCCGGCCGGTCGGGCCACGTCCAGGCGGGGGCGGGGAGGGTGCCGGGGGCGACGCGGTGCAGGACGTCGCGACCGGCGGCCCGGTCGGTGACCCACGCGCTGCCGTCGGGACCGGCGCACATGCCCTGCGGGCTGGTGAGCCCCGAGGCGTAGACGGCGGTGGCGCCGGGGTTGCCGGGGGCCGGACGGCCGAGGGTGTCGATCCGCAGGACCTTCCCCGCGAGCGAGGCCGGGTCGGCGTTCGCGCCGCCGGTGGCGACGAGCAGGTACCCCGACGTCGGGTCGACCCCGAGCGCGCCGCCCGGGCCCCGCGGGATGCCGGTGAGCACGGGCTTGGGCGCCTCACCGGGCGAGATGCGCACGACGCGCTGGTCGGACCCCGTCGACGCGAGGGCGTAGACGAGCTCGTCCTCGGCGTAGCTGGGGGACAGCACGAGCCCGGTGAGCCCACCGGCGGCGGCGTCCACGGGCACGGTCGCGATCACCTGCGGGGCGGTGCCGCGCTGCACCCGCAGGACCCGGCCGGTGTCGCGTTCGGCGACGAGCGCGGACGTGGCGTCGGGCAGCACGGCGATGGCGGAGACGGGGGAGAGACAGGTGGCGACGACCTGCGGGTCCGGGTCGACGCACCCCGCCGGCTGCTGCGGCCCGGAGCTCTGCGGCGGCGGGCTCTGGCCGCCACCGGGGCTGCCGGGCGGGGGCGGCTGCTGCACCGACGGCGGCCCGCCGAGCTCGCCGGAGTTCTCGACCTGGTCCTGCCACGTGCGTTGCCCGCCGTCGGGAAAGTCGGCGCAGCCGGCGACGAACGCGAGCAGCACGACGAGCAGCAGCGCGCGCAGCCCGCCGACCACCCGCCCGTGCCCCATGTCCCCAAGGCTATGTCGGCCCCGGTGATCCCCCCGTGAGTGCGGCCACCGGGCGTCGATACGCGGGGTCGGGCGGTTTAGCGTGGCGTCGTGCCTGACATCGACGTCCTGGTGTGTGACGAGGAGGGCCGCGCGGCCCTCGAACAGCTCCCCGGCGTGCGGCCGGTCCACTACGACGCGGACGCCCCGCTGCCGCCCGAGGCCGCGACGGCCGAGATCCTCATCCCGCCGTTCCTGTCCCCGGCCAGCGGCGTGACGCTCGCCGAGCAGATGCCGAAGCTCCGGCTGGTCCAGCTGCTCACGGCCGGTGCGGAGATCTGGGTCGGCAACCTGGCCGAGGGTGTCGCCCTGTCGGACTGCAAGGGCGCCCACGGCGGCGCGACCGCGGAGTGGATCGTCGGCGCGCTGCTGGCGATCTACCGCGACTTCCCGGTGTTCCAGCGCGCACAGGAGGAGGGCCGCTGGGACTACCACCGCACCGACGAGCTCGATGGCAAGTCCGTGCTGATCGTCGGCGCGGGTGACGTCGCGGCGCAGACCGTGAGCCGGCTGACCCCGTTCGGGGTGTCGACGACGCTCGTCGGGCGGCGGGCCCGCGACGGTGTCCACGGCATCGACGAGGTCCACGACCTGTTGCCGGAGTTCGACGCCTGCGTCGTCATCGTCCCGCTGACCGACGACACCCGTGGCCTCGTCGACGCCCGGTTCCTTGCCGCGATGCCCGACGGCGCGATCCTCGTCAATGCCGCGCGCGGACCCGTGGCCGACACCGATGCGCTCGTCGCCGAGCTGACGTCGGGCCGCATCCGGGCGGCCGTCGACGTCACCGACCCGGAGCCGCTGCCGGAGGGGCATCCGCTGTGGTCGGCACCCGGGCTGCTGCTCACCCCGCACGTCGGCGGCAGCGTCCCCGGCGCGATGCGGCGCGCCTACGGGATCGCCGTCGAGCAGATCGCCGCGTTCGTGCGCGGGGAGCGCCCGCCGAACCTCGTCGAGAACGGTTACTGACACGCCGTCCCGGCTCGATCCGCCGGTGACCTGCGACGACTAGTGTTGCGCCCCATGAGCGAACCGACCCGGTCGATCGACTTCGGGACCTTCGACTCCGAACCCCCGACGTCGACGACCCGTCCCGAGCGCCGGCCGGTCCCCTCGAACGGCGCGGCGGACATCGGACTGCTGATCCTGCGCTTCGCCGTCGGCGGGCTGTTCCTCGCCCACGGCGCGCAGAAGGTCTTCGGAATGTGGGGCGGCCTGGGCATCACCCGGACCGCCGAGAACCTGGCCGTCCACGGGTTCGTCGCGCAGCAGACGAGCCTCGCCTGGGCGCTGGGCATCGTGGAGATGGCCGCGGGCGCGTTCGTCGTCCTCGGCCTGTTCACGCCGCTCGCGGCCGCGGGCCTGCTGGCCATCAAGGTGGTCGCGCTGCTGGTCAAGGTGCCCGCCGTCTACTTCTTCGCGGCGCAGGCGCCCGACGCGATCGAGCTCGACATCCTGCTGGGCGCCGGCGCCGCCGCGCTGATGTTCGCGGGCGCCGGGCGGATCTCGCTCGACAACGGCCGGACCTGGTTGCGACGCCCGATGCCCTACGCGGTCGTCTGCCTGATCGTGACGGTCGCGGTCGTCCTCGTGGTGATGCTGACGCTGCGTCGGTGATCCCCGACGACGACTGGCTGCGCGCGCTGGCGCGGCGCCGGGGGCCGCTGACCGTGGTGGGCCGCGCGGCGCTGACCGGCGGCTACGCCTCGGAAGGGGCGGAGCGCGTCGACCTGTCCGACGGCACCTCGGTCGTCGTCAAGGCGGCCGCGGCCCGCGAGGTGGCGGCGCTGCGGGCCGTCGCGGTCGTCCCCACCCTCGCCGAACCCGTCCTGCTGGCCGCGGGCACCGGCTGGGTCGTGGTGCCGTTCCACGACGGACCACCCCTTGCCGACGACGAGCCCGTCCCCGCCGCGGTCCTGACGATGCTGGACCGGGTCCACACGCACTGGCGCGGCAAGCGCCCTCGCACGGTCCCGGTGGCCGACGCCGCGTGGTGGCGCGAGCTGTGCCTCCAGCGGATCGTCCCGGCCGTCGACCCCGTGACCCCATCGGTGGCGGCCCGGATCCGGGCCTGGGCCGACGACCCCCGCGCCCTCCACGCCGCGACCGCTGTCCCGCGCACCCTGACCCACGGGGACCCGCACCGGGGGAACGTGCGGGGCGGCCGGCTGATCGACTGGGGCAACGCGCGCGTCGCACCGCGGGGCTTCGACCTCGCGGTGCTGCGCGCGCAGGGCACCGACGTCGCGACGGGCGACCCGAGCGAGGACGGCTGGTCCGACCTCGCGATGGCCGTCGCCTACCTGGGCTTCGCCGCCGACCACCTGGGCGCGGCCCGCGTCCAGGAACTGGCGGCCGTGGCGGAGGGCGGCCTGGCGGCCCTGTGAGCGGTAATGGACGCTATGGCGACCATTACCGCTCACGACCCCGGCTTGCGGTTCCAGAGCTGGTGGACGAGCCCGCTCGGCGACGTGACCGACTCGCCGGTGAAGC
>NZ_JBFWOY010000066.1:0-9981 GCF_050250275.1 Pseudonocardia sp. | reverse complement strand
CCGCTGGACGCCCCCGGACCACCCGGTCCGGGGGCGTTCGGCGTTGCAGGACAACGTGGTCGCGTGATTGATTCCTGGGGTGACGATGATGACCAGGGGCGCGGTGTTGCGCGTGGTGCCGGGGCGGTTCGAGGTCGTCGAGCTGGAGCTCGACGACCCACGCCCCGGTGAGCTGCGGGTCCGGATGGTGGCGAGCGGGCTGTGCCACTCCGACGACCACCACGCCACCGGCGACCTGAAGGCCGGGCGGCTGCCGTTCGCGGGCGGGCACGAGGGCGCAGGCGTCGTCGACGCGGTCGGTCCCGGGACGACCGGGTTCGCCGAGGGCGACCACGTCGTGTTCACGTTCCTGCCGGTGTGCGGGCGCTGCCGCTGGTGCGCGCGCGGCATGCAGAACCTGTGCGACCTCGGCGCCTCGCTGGCCACCGGCGCGCGCTGGGAGGACCCCACGTCGTTCCGGCTCTCCTTCGAGGGGGAGCCCGTCGCACAGATGGCCGGCATCTCCACGTTCTGCGAGTACACGACGGTGTCGACGTCGTCGGCGGTGAAGGTGCCGTCGGACATCCCGCTGGAGGTGGCGTGCCTGACCGGGTGCGGCGTCGGCACCGGGTGGGGCGCGGCGGTGAACTCGGCGGACGTGCGGCCCGGCGACGTCGTGATCGTGATGGGTGTGGGCGGCATCGGCATCAACGCGGTGCAGGGCGCGGCACACGCGGGCGCGGCCGCCGTCATCGCCGTCGACCCGGTCGAGTTCAAGCGGACGACGGCGCTCACGCTCGGCGCGACCCACGCCGTCGCCGACATCAAGGAGGCCGCCGAGCTGGCCCGCTCGATGACCAACGGGCAGGGCGCGGACTCCTGCATCGTCTGCCCCGGGGTCATGACGGGCAAGCACGTCGGGCAGGGCGTACGGGCGGTGCGCAAGGCCGGGACGTGCGTCGCCGTCGGGGTGGGCGACGTCCGCACCGGCGACGGCGACATCCCCCTCGCCGAGCTCGTCCTGTTCCAGAAACGCCTGCAGGGCAGCCTGTTCGGGGCCAGCGCCCCGACCGCCGACATCCCCGCCCAGCTGGAGCTGTACCGCCGCGGCATCCTCAAGCTCGACGAGCTGGTGACCCGCCGCTACACCCTCGACGAGGTCGCCCAGGGCTTCGACGACATGCACGCCGGGCGCAACATCCGGGGCGTGGTCGTCTACTGAGACCCGCCGGGGTCAGTCCGTGACGGTCCCCGCCAGCAGCGGCTCGAACGGGATGTCGGGGAACTTGCGGATGATCACTTCCATGCGCCACTTGTTGCTGAACACCGCCAGCCGCACGCCGTCGCTGCGGACGAGGACCTCGCACTCGGACTGGCTCGACAGCGCGGCCTCGCCGGCCTCGTCGGTGACCCGCGCGAGCTGGTAGGGCAGGACGTCGAGCCGGATCGGCGCCGAGAACTCCGACGCCATCCGGGCGGCGACGACGTCGAACTGCAGCGGGCCGACCGCGGCCAGCACCGGCGCCTGGTCGCCACGCGCGTCGGAGCGCAGGACCTGGATGACACCCTCGCCGTCGAGCTGCTCGATGCCGCGCCGGAACTGCTTGGTCTTGCCGGCGTCGGCGGTCCGGGCGACGGCGAAGTGCTCCGGGGCGAAGCTGGGGATCGCGGGGAAGGTCACCGGGTCGTCGGAGTACAGGGTGTCGCCGGGGCGCAGCGCGTTGGCGTTGACGAGGCCGACGATGTCGCCGGGGAACGCCTCCTCGACGGTGGTGCGCTGGTTGCCGAACACCGACTGCGCGTACTTGGTGGCGAACGGCTTGCCGGTGGCGCCGTGGGTGAGCACCATGCCGCGCTCGAAACGCCCGGAGTTGATGCGCAGGAACGCCATCCGGTCGCGGTGGGCCTTGTCCATACCGGCCTGCACCTTGAAGACGAGCCCGGACAGCGGCGCGTCGATGGCGCGGGGCCTGCCGTCGGCGTCCTCGCGTTCCGACGGCGACGGCGCCAGCGCGACGAGCGCGTCGAGCAGCCGGGCCACGCCGATGTTGGACAGGGCCGCCCCGAACAGCACCGGGGTCGCCTTGCCCGACAGGAAGTCCTTCTCGTCGAAGGTCGCGCCGATCTCGGCGAGCAACGCGATCTCGTCCTGCGCCGTCGACCAGAAATCGGGCTCCTCGGCGGCGATGACGTCGGCCGCGACCTGCTCGGCCGAGGCGCGGGTGGCGCCACCGGCGGCGCGGGTGAAGCGGGTGAACTCGCCCGTCGACACCTCGATCAGCCCGCGCAGCTCGCCCGCGACGCCCAGCGGCCAGGTGACGGGCATGGGCCGCAGCCCGATCGTCTGCTCCACCTCGTCGAGCAGCTCCAGCGCCTCACGGCCCGGCCGGTCCCACTTGTTGACGAACGTGATGACGGGGATGTGGCGGGAGCGGCAGACGTCGAACAGCTTGAGCGTCTGCGGTTCGAGGCCCTTCGCCGCGTCGAGCAGCATCACGGCCGCGTCGACCGCCGCGAGCACGCGGTAGGTGTCCTCGGAGAAGTCGCCGTGGCCGGGGGTGTCGAGCAGGTTGATGACGGCACCGGAGTACTCGAACTGCAGCACCGCGCTGGAGACGGAGATGCCGCGCTGGCGCTCCATCTCCATCCAGTCCGACGTCACGCCCTTGCGGCCGGACTTGCCGTGCACCGCGCCCGCCGAGTCGATCACCTGCGCGTGCAGCGCCAGCGCCTCGGTGAGCGTCGACTTGCCCGCGTCGGGGTGGCTGATCACCGCGAACGAGCGGCGGCGGCGCGCCTCGTCGACGATCCGGTCGGATGTGGGGGATTCGCTCATCGTCCTGCTCGTGCGTCTCGCGAACCACGGCGGGTCGCGCAGCGCGCGTCGGTGGCATCGCCCGGGAAGACCTGATTTTACGTCGGCGCCGGCACGTCCTCACCTCCGGAGGTGCGTGACTGCGCGGGCGGTCCACGCGGCCGTGCGGGTGCGCCCGGCGTCGGTGGGTCCGGGCAGGTCGGCGATCGTCGCGGCGACGCTGACGAGGACCGCGGGCCGGCGGCGGGACCTGCTGGGCGGCACCGGGTTCGACGTCGCCGCGATCATCCCGGTCCCCGGTGCGGCCACCGCGAACGAGGCGGCACCCGTCAGCGCACGGTGACCTCGTCGCCGACCCGGATCGTCCCGCCCTGCACGACCTCGGCATAGCAGCCGGCGCACGGCAGCACGCCGAACCCGGGCACCTCGACGCGGTTGCGGGTCAGGACCTTCCGCACCGCCTGCGGTGCGCGGGGCAGGTCGCCGTGTTCGAGGGTCGGGACCGAGCAACGCGGCGTCGGCACCGAGATCCGCAGGACCGTCCACTCGCCGACGTGCAGCTCCCGCCCCACCCAGTCGTTCTCGACGAACGGCGGCGTGCCCGGCGGCGTCTCCAGCACCAGGTTGGGGCGGTAGCGGATGTGCTCGACGCCGACCTCGTCGAGGGTGGCAGCGGTGATCAGGTGCAGCGGCGCGTAGTCGACGAACGTCGTCCCCGGCGACCCCATCCCGAGCTCCAGCGTCGCCGCGGGGACGGCGGCCTCGACACCCTCGGCGAGGACGTCCTCGGGGTCGGGGCGCTCGACGGTCGCGCCGTCGGGCCGGTCGGTCGCGACGTGCACGACCCGGCCGAGCTCGGCGGACAACCGGCTGTCGACGTCGGGGGAGGCGGCGTCGAGCGTCCACCCCGCCGGGGAGCTGATCACGACGCGCCCGCCGTCGACCGTCGCGGAGTACTTCAGCAGGTCGCGCCACAGCCGCGGGTGCTTGGCGGTGGCGACGAGCCCGGACTCGTCGTCGATGATCGCGACGCCGCGGTCGTTGCGCAGGCCCGCCGCATCGACCCGGCCCTCGCTGATCCGCTCGCCCAGCATCGACTTCACCGGGTAGCGCCACATGGTCGTGACCTGCACGATCTCCTCCGTCAGTTGTGCTTGCGGGTGCCTTCGGGCAGGCCACCCCCGCGGTAGACGTCCTCGGCCAGCGACGCCAGCGCGGTGAGGGCGACGTTCTGGCTCCACGGACCGTACGACACGCGTGCGACGCCGATCCTTCGCGCGGCGTCGAGCGGGATGGAGCCGGGGATGCCGATCAGGTTGACCTTCTGCTCACCCAGGGCCTCGACCAGTCGTCCGACGGTCGTCTCGTCGAGCAGGCCGGGGGCGAAGAAGCTGGTGGCACCGGCGTCGAGGTAGGCGCGGCCGCGCGTGATCGCGTCGGCCAGGACGTCTTCGGGGTCGCGCCCGCCTGCACGCAGGAACACGTCGGTGCGGGCGTTGAGCGCGAACGGCACCCCGGCCCTGTCGGCGGCGGCCACCGCGGCCTCGACGGCCCTCACGGAGTCGGCGAGGGGCTTCACCTGGTCCTCGAGGTTCGCGCCCACGACGCCGACGTCGATCGCGCGGGCGATCGTGCCGCCCGCGTCGCCGTAGCCGGCCTCGAGGTCGGCGGTGACGGGGAGGTCGCCCGCGGCGCGGGCGATGAGGCCGACCTCGGCGATCATCAGGTCGCGGGGGATCTTCTCGCCGTCCTCGTAGCCGCGGGACGCGGCGATGGAGTGGCTCGCGGTGGCGAGTGCCTTCGTACCGGGTGTGTTCGCCACGACGGTCGCGGTGACCGCGTCCCACACGTTGACCACGAGCAACAGTTCGGGCGCCTCGTGCAGGCGGCGGAGTTCGGTGGCCTTCTCGACGATCGTGCTCATGTGGGCCGCAACCGCCGCGCTGAACGAAGCCTTCCCTTGTGGTCGGGATCTGTCCGCAACGTGCGGCAGGCTGTGCGCCATGACGACCCGACCGGGAACCACACTGTCGAGCCGGGCGCTCAACCGGGCGACCCTCGCCCGGCAGCTCCTGCTCGACCGCGCCGGCCTGGCCGTCCACGACGCCGTCGCGCACCTGGGCGGAGTGCAGGCCCAGGAGCCGCAGGAGCCGTTCGTCGGGTTGTGGTCGCGGCTGCGCGGGTTCGACCCCGCCGTGCTCTCCGGGCTGCTCGTCGACCGCAGGCTCGTGCGGACGACCCTGATGCGCCGCACCATCCACCTCGTCACCGCCGACGACGCGCTGGCCTGGCGGTCGCGGCACGACGAGATGCTGCGCCGGCGGATGCTCGGCGTGTACCGCCAGGAACTCGCCGGGGTCGACCTCGACGAGCTGGCCGCTGCCGGGCGCGAGCTGATGGCCGACGGACAGCCGCGCACGCAGGCGGAGGTCGGTCGCGCGCTGGGCGAGCGCTGGCCGGGCCCGGGTCCGCGGGTGCTGGGCGAGGCCGTCGTCGCCACGCTCGTGCCGATGGCGCAGCTGCCCCCACGCGGGATGTGGCGGGTCGGCGCGGGGGTGCGCAACCAGACCCTCGCAGCCTGGCTGGGCCGCGAGATCGACCCGCCCGCCGCCGCCGGGACCGACCCCGTCGGCGAGCAGCTGGTGCGCCGCTACCTGGCCGCCTACGGCCCGGCGGCGAGCGCGGACCTGCGGGCCTGGTGCGGCCTGTCCGGGCTGCCCGCCGCGATCGCCGCCGTCCGGCCGGAACTGGTCGCGTTCCGCGACGACCGCGGCCGCGAGCTTCTCGACCTCCCCGACGCCCCACGCCCCGACCCCGACACCCCCGCGCCGGTGCGGTTCCTGCCGGCCTTCGACAACGCGATCCTGGGCTTCGACGACCGCAGCCGGATCGTCGACGACGCCCACCGCGGGATCTCCGTCGCGGGGGAGCGGGCGGTGCTCGTCGACGGCCGGGTGGCGGCCACGTGGATCGTCGCCGACCGGGTCGTCGTCGTGACCCCGCTGCGCCGCTTCACCCGCGCCGACCGCGTCGCCGTCGCCGAGGAGGGCCGGCTCGTCGCCTCGTTCCTGTCCGACGGCGAGCACGACCGCGTCCGGGTCGTGGCCTCGATGCGCTGACTCTTTGCCGTGTGCGCCGGGACCTGCACTTTGTGCACTGACCCGGACCGTCGCGCGCACCGGGTCACGCCGCGACGAGCAGGGTCGCGACGGACGTCGCGTAGTCTCGGCCCATCCAGCCCCCGGAATTGACCGACAGTGCGTGGCGGACGCCGTCGATCTGCCGCGGCCCGGCCTGGCCGCGGACCTGGCGGCCGAGCTCGGCGAGCTGCGCGAGGCCCGTCGCGCCGAGGGCGTGTCCACGGCTGAGCAGCCCGCCGTCGGTATTGACGGGGGAGTCGCCGTCCCGCCCGGTGCGGCCCTCGAGCACCGCTGCGGCGCCCCTGCCCGGCTCGGCGATCCCGACCTGCTCGTACTGGACCAACTCGGCGTAGGCGCAGGCGTCGTGGAGCTGGAAGACGTCGATCTGCGACGGCCCGAGCCCGCTGCGCCGGTACGCCTCCCGCGACGCGCGCGCGACGACCGAGTCGCCCTCGCGGTAGCTGACGAGCGTCGACACCGCGACGCGCACCTGGTCGCCGGGGCGGGCGGCGGTGAACACGAGCGCGGCGGCGCCGTCCGTGAGCGGGGAGCAGGTGAGCAGCGTCAGCGGGTCGGCGACGGGTCGGCTGGCCACGACGTCGTCCCGGGTGATGGGTGTGCGGAACTGGGCGTGCGGGTTGTCGGCGGCGAACCCGCGGTTCTTGACGGCGATCGCGGCGAGGGCGTCGCGGACGTCGCCGTGCTCGGCGGCGTAGGCCCGCGCGGCGGCGGCATAGGCGCCCATCATCACCGAGCCACCCTCGACGTCCTCTCCGTCGCGGTTCAGCGAGAGGTCGGTGCCCGACTCGATCGCCGCGAACGAGCGTTGCTTGTCGGGATGGAACAGCTTCTCCGCGCCGACGGCGATTGCGACGTCGACCTGCCCGGAGGCCACCGACAGCCAGGCCAGGTGGGCGGCGGCGCTGCCGGAGGCGCAGGCGTTCTCGGTGTTGAGGATCGGGATGCCGGCGAGCCCGGTGCCCTTGAGCGCGACCTGGCCACGGATCATCTCCTGCCCCGACAGCACCCCGGCGGCGGCGTTGGAGAACACGGCGGACTCGACGTCACCGGCGGCGAGCCCGGCGTCGTCGAGGGCAGCGGCGACGGCCTCGGCCGCCAGCGAGCCGAGGGACCGGTCGAGGTGCTTGCCGAACGGGGTGGTGGCGATGCCGGTGACGGCGACCTCGCGCAGGCTCACTGCTGGCTCTCCTTCGTACGGGCAGTTCAGAGGTCGTGAGCGGCAATGGTCGCGATTGCGGCTATTGCCGCTCACAGGGTGTGTTCGGGCCAGTCGGGCAGGTCGGCGTCCTTGACGACGCCGGTGGCGTTGAGGAACCCGGCGGCCATCCGGTAGAAGCCGACGAGCACGACCAGCTCGACACGCTGCACGTCGGTCCACTCGTCGCCGAGCTCGGCCCAGGTGGCGTCGGAGACGTCGACGGAGTCGAGGACCTCGTCGGCGGCGCGGAGCAGGGCGCGGTCGCGGGGCGACCACTCCTCGGAGTCGCCTGCGACGCGGGCGATCTCGTCGTCGGTCAGGCCGGAGCGACCGCCGATCAGGACGTGCTGCGCCCACTCGTAGACGCAGCCGCACCGCCATGCCGTGCGCAGCACGACGAGCTCGCGCTCGCGGGCGGGCAGCTCGCCGCGGGTGAGGAAGAACCCGCCGAGGACGTTGAACCGCTTCATCAGCCGCGGGTGCCGGGCCATCGTCCGGAAGATCGCCAGCGGGACGCCGCGGTCGTCGCCCAGGGTCTTGGCGAGCATCTCGGCGACCTCGGGCCCGGGGTCGTCGACGGGGGTGACGCGGGGGTCGGCAGCATGCGTGAACGGCATCAGCCGACGACCTTCGACTCGCGCAGGGCGGCGATCTCGTGGTCGTCGAGGCCGAGGCGGGTGCGCAGGACCTCGTCGGTGTGCTCGCCGAGCGCGGGCAGCGCCGTCGGTTCCTGGCCGACCAGCGAGCTGGCGACCTTGATCGGGTTGCCGATCGTGCGGATCGTGCCGAGGTCGCGGTTCGTGGTGTCCTGGCGCATCTGGCGGGCGGCGATCTGCTCGTCGTCGAGCAGGTCCTCGGTGGTGTTGACCGGTGCCGACGGGACGCGAGCGGCCTGCAGCTCCGCGACGGCCTGCCCGCGGGTGCGCCCCCTCGTCCACTCCTCGACGGCTGGCCGGACGATCGTCTCGTGCGCCTTGGACCGCATGTGCCCGGTGACGAGGTCGGGATGGTCGACGAGGTCGGGCCGGTCGATGCAGGCGCAGAGCGCGGCCCACTCTCGCGGGTTGAGGACGGCGATGATCACGTAGCCGTCGCTCGCCTCGAACGGCCCCCACGGCGACTGCAGCGCGTACTGGCCGCGGCCCATCGACTCGCCCAGGTGTTCCTGGTAGGCCATCGGCAGGTCGTTCATGAGCAGGCAGGCGTCGAACATCCCGATGTCGACGCGGGTGCCCTCGCCGGTGCGGTCGCGGTCGCGCAGCGCGACGAGCGTGCCCGCGAAGGCGCAGGTGCCGGAGAAGATGTCCGACATCGCGAAGCCCATCCACGCGGGTGGGCGGTCCTTCTCCCCGGCGAGGTGGGTGAGCCCGGCCATGGCCTCGGCGATGATCGCGTAGGCGGGCTGGTCGCGGTGCGGGCTGGGCAGCACGTCGTCGTGGCCGAAGCCGCTGATCGAGGTGTAGACGAGCCGCGGGTTGAGCTCGTGCAGCCGCTCCCAGGAGAAGCCGAGACGGGCCAGCACGCCGGGCCGGAAGTTCTCGACGAGCACGTCGGCCTGGGTGACCAGCTCGGCGAGGATCTCCTTGCCGCGCTCGGACTTCAGGTCGAGCTCCACGCTCTTCTTCCCGCGGGTGAAGCGCAGGATGTTGAGATTCGTCGACCCGCCGGGGCCGTGCAGCTCGTAGCCGGCCTTGCGATAGGTCTCGCCGCCGACGGGCTCGACCTTGATCACCTCGGCGCCGAAGTCGGCCATCATCATGCTCGTCACCGCCCCGCTGACGATCTGGGTCAGGTCGACGACCGTCACGCCGTCCAGTGCGCGTACCGCCACGGATCCCCCGTCGTTGAAGAAGTCCAGAGTTCCCACGCTCACTGGATGAGAACTACGCTTGCCAGATGACATCACGGTAGGAACGAGCCAGACGCCAGTCAAGGGCGGGTGGCGCAGTAGGCTCGCCCGCGATCACGGAAGGGGAGTGGCCGGTGCGCTCGATGCAGCGGGTGGTCGCGATCCTCGAGGCCGTGGCCGCGTCCCGCGGGCCCGCCACGGCGGCCCGGGT
Organism: Pseudonocardia sp.; assembly: GCF_050250275.1. GTDB lineage: Bacteria > Actinomycetota > Actinomycetes > Mycobacteriales > Pseudonocardiaceae > Pseudonocardia. The sequence goes on along the minus strand of NZ_JBFWOY010000066.1, from coordinate 768 downwards.
CAGCGCCGGGATCGAGCTGTCCATCTCCACGGTCTCGCGGATCATGCGCGACCTCGCCGAGGAGCAGATGCTCGACCGGCTCGACGACGGCTCCTACCTCCTCGGCTCACGGATGTTCAAGCTGGTCCGCGACGCGCGCGAGGGTGGCGACGCGATGACGACGATCCACCGCGTGCTCGCCGAGCTGCGCGACCGCACGGGCGAGACCGCCTCGTTGCACGTGCGGCGCGACGACACCCGCGTGTGCATCGCGTCGGTCGACAGCCGCCACGAGCTGCGCCGGGTCGTCCCCGTGGGCGACGCGATCCCGCTGGTCGGCACCGCGACCGGGCACGTCCTGATGGCCGAGCTGCCCGCGGCCGAGCAGACCGCACTGATCGACAGGGCGCGGGCGACCTCGTCGCGGGTCGAGCTGCTCGGCCGGCTGCGCGAGGCCGCCGAGAACGGCTGGGCGGTGCAGGCCGACGGGCTGATCTCCGGGGTCACCGGGGTCGCGGCGCCGGTCCGGGTGGGCGGGCGGATCGTCGCGGCCGTGACGCTGTCCGGCCCGACGACGCGGATGCCGAGCGAGGTCGTCGAGAGGATCCTGCCCGACCTGGAGGACGCGGCGCGCCGGATCGAGCCGTGGGTGCGGGAGCCGTCCTAGTGTCGTGAGTCGTTAATCTTGGTGCAGTATCGGGCGATGCTGGCGAGGATGTCGTCAGCGGTCTTGGTCCAGACGTAGGGGCGGGGATTGTCGTTCCAGGTCGCGATCCAGGCTCGGATGTC
>NZ_JBFWOY010000065.1:0-11035 GCF_050250275.1 Pseudonocardia sp. | reverse complement strand
CGACATCCGAGCCTGGATCGCGACCTGGAACGACAATCCCCGCCCCTACGTCTGGACCAAGACCGCTGACGACATCCTCGCCAGCATCGCCCGATACTGCACCAAGATTAACGACTCACGACACTAGAGCTCGTCGAGGAGGCCCTGGGCGAGCTCGACGACCTGCTGCAACGCCTCCCGCTGCGTCCCCACCGCGTCGGGGCCCAGGATCTCCGGCGCCACCTGGAACTCCCCCAGCCTCCGCAGCATCTCGTACAGCCGCGGGTCCGGGGGCTTCACGAACACCGGGCGCCCGTTCACCCACACCCAGCCCGGCCCGCCGTCGATGATGCCGCTGAGGATTCGGAAGTCCGGGGTGAAGACCGGCGGCTCCTGCACCTGCGCGTGGACGACGGGCCGGCGCGCCTGCAGGCACAGCGCCACCATCCCGGCGCTGACGTCGGCGATGATCTCCCGCATCTCGTCGTCGGGCGGCTGCGCGTCGTCGACACCGAACTCGATGGCCAGCCCGTACACGCAGGACGCGTCGGGGTTCACGAGGTGCCGGGAGTAGGCGTAGTCGATCGTGTCCCCCGACATCGGGTTGTACCGGCCCGCACCGGGCGTCGGACGGTTGAAGAGCTGGACACCCACGTACTGCCCGCCACGGACCCCGTTGACCGCGCCGACGACCGCCGCGACCGCCTCGCTCATCCGGCTCTCGTCCTGCGGGTCGATGTACTCGCCGTACCGGGTCACGTCGGGGGTCCCGCGCACGCCGTCGAAAGCCGGGTTGAAGAAGGTCATCTCGGGCCGCGACGACTGGTTCGGCGCGTCACCCCAGCTGCGCATGACCTGACCGCCGGTGCAGTGGATGTCGAGCATCCACGCGATGTTCGGGTGGTCGTCGAGCAGCGAGACGATGTTCCTGGTCTCCGCCTCCGAGTTCGGCCCGATCCCCTGGTAGTGGTCGCTGAGCGGGGCGAGGCTGCCCATCGTGGGTGCGTCGGTCACCGACGGGTCGAACGCCCGCTCGATGTCGAACAGGAAGTCGAAGTTGCGGTTGATGTCGGCGCCGATCCGCGGGTCCGTGTCCGACAGCGGCCTGCGGTTCTTGCGCCAGTCCTTGTCCGCCGGCGTCGCCTGGCTGTAGGCGCGGCCGTCGGGGTTGACGCAGCCGACGACGAACACGTCGCACAGCTCGATGATCGACGCGATGTCGTCGGGGGTGAACACGGTCGCGCCGTAGGTCAGGCCCGTCCCCGTCTCCCATGCCCGCAGCAGGTCCGCGGCGAAGCTCAGCGCGGTGTCCGACCCGCCCCACTCGTTGGCGTGCACGTTCGCGAGGAACAGGACGCCCGCCCGGATCCCGCCGTCGCCGTGCGCACCGATGCGCAGTGCCGTGACCGTCCGCTGCTCGAACGTGGGCTCCCGCAGCGCGATGTGGCGGGTCACGCTCGGGTAGCGCGCCCTCAGGTCGCTCAGGCCGGACTCGATCTGCTCGACGGTGAGGTAGGGCATGGGGACTGGTTCGTCCGAGGCACCCCGGGCGTTATCGGTTCGTGCTCGCGTGCGCAGCGATATGCAGCGCCGTCCAGCAGTTCGGGCAGAAGTACTGCCCGACGTCGTCGACAGGCCGCCTTTCCGCCGTCCTGCTCCCTGCGGGGGACCTGGAGCCACCGAGATCCGGCCTTGCCGCCCCGGGGCCCACGCGGCCGACGCGGGCGGCCACCCGCCGCGGCCAGCGGTCACCCGAGGTGCGCACCTGGGGTGAGCAGGGTCTTCACCATCCCGTCGCCCTTCTCCTGGAACGTCGCGTACGCGTCCGGGGCGGACTCCAGCGGAAGGTGGTGCGTCGCGAAACCGTCGACACCCAACGGATCACCGTCGAGGAGCAACGGCAGGATGTCGCCCACCCACCGGTGCACATTGGCCTGCCCCATCCGCAGCTGGATCTGCTTGTCGAACATCGTCAGCATCGGCATCGGATCGGCCATCCCGCCGTAGACGCCCGACAGCGAGATCGTCCCGCCGCGGCGCACGATGTCGATCGCGCTGTGCAGGGCACCGAGGCGGTCCGTGCCGGCGGTCGTCATGAGCTTGGCGGCGAGCGCGTCCGGGAGCATCCCGGTGACCTGCTGGGCGACCTTGCCCCCGGGCGAGCCGTGCGCCTCCATGCCGACGGCGTCGATCACCGCGTCGGCGCCGCGGCCGCCGGTGAGGTCGCGGACGACATCGCCGAGCTCCTGCCCGTCCTTCCCCGAGCCGACACCGTTCAGGTCGACGACGGTGGTGCCCCGGGCCGCGGCCCGCTCCAGCCGTTCGGGGACGAGATCGACGCCGATGACCTGCTCGGCGCCGAGGTGGCGCGCGACGCGGGTGCACATGTCACCGATCGGCCCCAGCCCGAGGACCACGAGCGAACCGCCGGGTGCGACGTCGGCGTACCGCACCGCCTGCCACGAGGTGGGCAGCACGTCGGACAGGTAGACGAACCGGTCGTCGGCGGGGCCGTCGGGCACCTTGACCGGCAGCGCGTTGCCGAACGGGACGCGCAGGTACTCCGCCTGCCCGCCCGGGACCTGGCCGTAGAGCTTGGTGTAGCCGAACAGCGAGGCGCCGCTGCCGTACTCGCGGACCTGCGTCGTCTCGCACTGCGAGTACAACCCCTTGCCGCACATCCAGCAGGTGCCGCAGGAGACGTTGAACGGGATGACGACGCGGTCGCCGACGGCGAGGTTCGTGACCTGCGGCCCGACCTCGACGACGCGGCCCATCGGTTCGTGGCCGAGGATGTCGCCCTCGTCGAGGAACGGTCCGAGGACCTCGTAGAGGTGCAGGTCCGATCCGCAGATCCCGGTCGAGGTGATCTGCACGATCACGTCGTCGGGTGCCTCGATCGTGGGGTCGGGAACGGTGTCGACGCGGACGTCGCGCTTGCCGTGCCAGGTCACCGCGCGCATGGGGCTCCTCCGGGGGTCGGGAAAACGTGCGATCGTCGCCGCCCTACCCCAGGTCGTTGCGGGCAAACAGGTTTGACCGGCGTGTGGCCGGTCATCCGGCCGTCATGCGTGTCGTCGTGACCGGTGCCACCGGCAACCTGGGTTCGGGCGTACTGCGGGCGTTGTCCCGCGACGTCGCCGTCGACTCCGTCGTGGGTGTGTCCCGCCGGCCGCCGTCGGAACCGGACCCCGGCGCCGGGGTGCAGGACGTCGAGTGGGTGCGCGCCGACGTCGCCTCCGACGACCTCACCGAGGTGCTACGCGGCGCCGACGCGCTCGTGCACCTCGCGTGGTTGTTCCAGCCGACGCACGACCCCGTCCTGACGTGGCGGGTCAACGTGCTGGGCTCGCTCGCGGTGTTCGGTGCCGCAGCCGCGGCCGGGGTGCCGACGGTCGTGTACTCCTCGTCGGTCGGCGCGTACTCGGCCCGCCCCGACGAGACCGGAACGGGTCCCGACCACCCCGTCGACGAGAGCTGGCCCACCCACGGCTGGCCCGGCGCCGCCTACACCCGGGAGAAGGCCTACCTGGAACGGGTACTCGACGGGTGGGAGACCACGCACCCGCAGACCCGAGTGGTCCGGCTCCGACCCGCGTTCGTCTTCCGCCGGGAGGCCGCGGTCGAGCAGCGGCGGCTCTTCGCGGGCCCCTTCGTACCGCAGAGCCTGCTGCGGCCGGGCCGGATCCCGGTGCTCCCCGACATCCCGGGCCTGCGGTTCCAGGCCGTGCACTCCGACGACGTCGGCGAGGCGGTACGGCTGGCCGTCACGGGTACCGCGCGAGGCGCGTTCAACCTCGCCGCCGACCCGGTCGTCGACATGCGCGCGCTGGCCGACCTGCTGCGTGCCCGGCTCGTCGCGGTGCCGCGGGCGGTCGCCCGCGCGGCACTCGCCGCGGCGTGGCACCTGCATCTCGTCCCCGCCACACCGGGCCTGTTCGACGCCGTGGCCCGGTTACCGGTCATGGACACCGGCCGGGCCCGCGCCGAGCTCGGCTGGACGCCGCGACAGACAGCCACCGAGGCGCTGTCGTCGCTGTTCGCCGGGATGACACGACCCACCGGCGGCCCCACGCCGGCGCTGGACAGGGCCGCCGGCGGGCCCGCCCGCCTCGGGGAGATCGCATCCGGGGTCGGTGAGAGACCCTGACCCGGCCCCCCCTCGCCCTGTCCGCCCGGACCCCGGACGTCGGTCCTCCCCGCCCCGGCACGAACCTCGGCACGTGCGGGGTTGAACCTCGCGCAGCGGGGAACGCGAACGGTGTCGGCCGCGGCCGCGGGTTCGCCGGGAGCCCCGCGGCCGCGGCCGGCCTCCCCCGCACCCGATCACCGGAGAACCCGTGAGCAAGGACCAGTTCACCCCCGCCGACCCCACCGAACGCTTCGCCGTGCCGGGCAGCGGGGACACCCCGGTGCCCTGGCCCGGGCGCACCGACGAGATGGACGTCGTCCCCGACCACGGGGAGCAGAGCTACCGCGGCACCGAGCGCCTCGTCGACCGCAAGGTCGTCCTCACCGGCGGCGACTCCGGGATCGGCCGTGCCGTGGCGATCGCGTTCGCTCGCGAGGGCGCCGACGTGCTGCTCACCCACCTGCCCGCGGAGGTCGACGACGCGGCCGAGACGGCCCGTTGGGTCCGGGACGCCGGGCGCGAGGCGATCACGGTCGAGGCCGACCTGCGCGAGGAGCAACCGTGCGCGGACGTGATCGCCCGCGCGGTCGACGAGTTCGGCCGCATCGACGTCCTGGTCAGCAACGCCGCCTACCAGATGTCGCAGGACGAGGGCCTGCTCGGGATCACGACGGAGCAGTTCGACCGCGTCATGCGCACCAACGTCTACGCGCTGTTCTGGCTCGCCCGGGCCGCCGTGCCCCACATGCCGCCGGGCTCGTCGATCATCACGACGTCGTCGGTACAGGGGTTCTCCCCCTCACCGCACCTGCTCGACTACGCGACGTCGAAAGCCGCGATCGTCAACTTCACCAAGGGGCTGGGCCACGACCTGGTCGAGCGCGGGATCCGCGCCAACTCGGTGGCGCCGGGACCGGTCTGGACACCGCTCATCCCGGCCACGATGGGCGCGGACAAGCTCGACTCGTTCGGCGCGCAGGCCCCGATGGGCCGGGCCGCGCAGCCCGCCGAGCTCGCCCCGTTCTACGTGTTCCTGGCCTCGCAGGAGTCGTCGTACATGACCTCGGAGGTGCTCGGCGTGACCGGCGGCAGCCCCATCACCTGACCGGCGGGCCCGTCGGCGTCAGAGCTCTCCGTGCCGGCTGGTGACCGTCCGGGCGACCTCGGAGAGCTTGACGTTCATCCGCTGCGACACCGACCTCAGGATGTCGAACGCCGCGTCCTCGTCGATGCCCTCGCGCTCCATGAGAATCCCCTTGGCCTGGCCGATCAGGTCACGGTTGCGCAGGGCCTCCCGGAGGTTCCGGTTCTCCCATTCCGCGGCCTCGGCGTCGTCGTAGGCGTGCAGCACGACGGCTGCGTGCGCCGCCAGCACCACCGCGGCGTACTGGTCGGCGTCGTCGAGCGCCCCGCGGTCGTACGCGAAGAAGTTGAGTGCCCCGGTGCGCGGCGGTGCGTCCGCGTGGGCGAACAGGTCCACGGCCAGGGCGCTGTGCACGCCCTCCAGGACCGCCGCCGGACCCCATCGGCTCACGAGCGGGTCCGCCCCGAGGTCGGAGGACGCGAACATGCCGACGCCGTCCCGGCGGCTCGCCAACACGCACGGCCCCTCGTGCAGCAGGTACTGCAGCTCGTCGAGTCGCTGGGCGAGCGGCTGGGTCCGCGCCATCGTCACGAACGTCCCGTCGTCACGACGGAGGCTGAGTGTCGCGGACAATCGGCAAGGACGCCGTCCACGACATGCGCGCAGCCGGGCGGGCCTGCCGAGCCGATGGAGGACACCGGCACCGACGGCCCGGCGCGGCACGCCCTCGGTGAGCTGCTCACCTGCCCGTTCTGCCGGGACATGTGGATCGCAACGGGCCTGACGATCGGGGCTGGTTGTGCGCTCCGCGGCCCACCCTGCTGCTGATCGCGACCTTCTCCGCCGTGGCCACCGCGACTTCGCGCAGCTGGCCTACGCGGCGGCGCAGCGGGCCGCGGAGGAGTAGCCGCGTCAGTCGGGCGGCTCGTCCGCTCCCTTCCCCGGCGGCGGTTCGACGCCGTCGGGGGCACGGCCGCCCAGGACCTTCTCCTCGAGGCGGTCGACGGTCTCCTCTGTCTCGCTGGGCCCCCGCGGGTCCGTGGGCACGTCCGCGTCGTCGCGGGCCCGGTCGGTGTGGTCGGGGTCGTCGGCCATCACGGCCACCTTCCTGGTGTCTCGGCGTCGTCCGTGTTCGGTGTCCCTGTTCGCCTACCCGCCGCACCGGGCCGCACACGCACGACCGGGCGCTCGGGCGGCCACGGACGGGTGGACGGGGCGACCGCCGCTGCCCACCCGGCGGCGTCGTCCGGCCCCGCCGCCGACAGCTCGTCACCGCCCATGCGGGGCGCAGCGACGTCACCGCAGGACTCTCACGGAACGAGCCCGGCCTCAGCCCCGGCGGGGCGCCCCGAGCCGCAGCGCCAGTGCCGCGCTGTTGAGCGCTGCCCAGCCGAGGGCGACGCCGACCGCCTTGCGCCGGGCGTCGGCCGGCAGGTCGGAGAGCCCGAACACGACGGCGTCGCCCAGGTCCGACCCGATCCGCATCGCGGACGCGACGACGCCCGCGTGGCCGGTCGCCGCCACCATCGCGACGCCCGACGCGAGGTCCCGGACCCCGACAGCCCGCGCGAGCGTGTCGGTCGCCGGTGAGGTCCCCATCCGCAACGGCCGCGCGAGTACGGACGGGCGGGCCAGCGTCGCGGCCGCGTACGTCGCCGTCGCCGCCCCGAGGAAGCGGGCGGTGAGGTCGCCGATCCGGCTGCGGTCGGCGGCGCGGCCGTCGCTGAACCAGCCTCGGACGCCGGTGGCGCTCACGCCGGCACCGCGCCGGCAGCCGTCCCCGGTACGTGCCCGACAGCCACGTTCGCGTCGCTCGACATCGGTCGGTCCCCTACCCTCACGGTGGTCGCGGGCACGGTCCGCCCCCGCGTCTGCGCTCGATGACCCGGAGCCGCCGCGACGAATCCTGCGGCGAGCACCGTCACGCGGTGCCCGCGAAGGCGGCACGTCGCGTCGGCTGCTCACCGCGCCGCCCGCCCCGCCGACGCCCCTCGACGCACCCGGAGGCACCGGCGGCCCGAACCCTGGTCCGACACGGGCCCGGTCAAGGCCTGTGCTGGTCACGGACCTGCCCGGCTCGTCACGGACCTGCCCGATCCATGCCGTGTCAAAACATCGCGGATCGCAGTCACGCCGCCGCCCGGCGCCGAGACTGGGCTAGGGTTCCTACGACCCGGACCGGTTGAGTTTGCAGCCTCTCCGTCAGCTCCTGCCTGCGGAAGGACCCGGAACCAATGGTCGACGACGCCGGCGCGCCGACGGTCGCGCACCCGCGGAGATCCGCGGGCGCACCGCCGGACGTGCTGCGGGGCGCGACGCAGGTCGCGCACCCCGGCCTCGGCGACGCCCTGACCGCGCTCATCGAACGTGCTCTCGAGCTGCTGCGGGCCGACACCGCTGCGGTACTGCTCACCGACCCGTCCGGCCGCTCCCTGGTCGCGTCGGCGGCCCGGGGCATCGCCGGCGAGGTCCAGCAGGGCGTCCGCGTCCCCATCGGGCAAGGGTTCGCCGGAACGGTCGCGGCGCAGCGGCGCGTCATCGCCGTCGAGCACGTCGACGCCGACACCGTACTCAACCCGCTGCTGCGCGACGCCGGGATCCGGTCGCTGCTCGGCGCCCCGCTGGTGATCGACGGCGAGGTCATCGGCGTCCTGCACGTCGGCAGCCTCACCACCCGCCGCTTCCGCGACGTCGACCACGAGATGCTGCAGCTCGTCGCCGACCGGGCCGCGCTGGCGCTGCAGGCCGAGCTGGCCCGCACCCAACGCAACGCGGCGGCGGTCCTGCAGAACTGGATGCTGCCCGAGCAGCCCACGCCCGTGCCCGACCTCGACGTCGGGGCCCGCTACGTCGCCGGCGACCAGCTCGGCATCGTCGGCGGCGACTGGTACGACGTCCTGGAGATGCCCTCGGGCGGGGTCCTGATGGTGGTCGGCGACGTCCTTGGGCACGGCCTGCGTGCCGCGCAGACGATGACGCAGCTGCGGACCGTGCTGCGCACCCACGCGCTGACGGTCGACGGCCCGGCGCAGCTGCTCGACCTGCTCGACCGCTATGCCCGCACCTACCACCCGGGGGTCATGGCCACCGTGTGGTGCGCGGTGCTCTCCCCCGACCACGAGCGGCTCGACATGTCGTCGGCCGGGCACCCCGTCCCGCTGCTCGCCCCTCCCGGCCGGGCACCCAGCGCGGTGGCGGTCCCGCCGGACCTGCCGGTGGGCGTGAGCGCACCGGGGCTCACCCGCCGGGTCACGTCGGTGGAGTTCCCCGCGGGCGCGCTGGTCTGCGCCTACAGCGACGGGCTCGTCGAACGCCGGGGCCTCGACCCCGACATCGGGCTGCACAACCTGACCGTCGCTCTGCGCAACGCCATCCGCCCCGACGGGACGCACGGCGACGAAGCCCCGAGCGTCGAGACGATCTGCGCCGGGATCATGGCCACGGTCGTCGGCGATACCCCTGTCGGCGACGACGTCGCCCTGCTGGTGGCCCGCCGCCGGCCGTAGCCCGGCGGGTCACTGCTCGTCCTGGTCCCCACCGTTGCCGTTGCCGATCCCGCGGCCGTTGCCGACCCCGCGGCCGTTACCCTGCCCGCCGTTCCCGCCGCCGTTGTCGCTGCGGCCGGTCCGGGCGTCCTCGCGGTCGGCGGACCGTGCGGCCGTGCCCGTGGCCGACGTCGTCGACTCCCGGCCCTCCCGGCCACCGGATCGGTCCGTGTCGCGGCCACCGCGGTCGGCGCCGGTCGCCGGCGCGGTGGTGACGGCGGGCGCGGGCTCCGCACGCACTGTGCGGGCGAGATCGGCGACCGGCCCCACCGCACGATCACGGACCCCCACGCCCGCCGGCACCGGGTCCGCGACCGCAGCGCCCACCTCGGCCGGCTCGGTCGGCACCGGGGGCGCGCCGGCGGTGGCGTCCACGGGCTCCCCCGGCAGCCGGAACACACCGAGCGCCACGACGGCGATCGCGACCGCCATCGCCAGCACGGCGACCGCGCGGCGCAGCGGCAGCGCATGCGCCGGGGCATCGTCCGCGACGAGCCGGGTCGCGACCTCGGCGGCGGTGGGCCTGCGCTCCGGCTCGTCCTCGGTCATCGCCGTCAGCAGGTCCCGCAGCGGGGCGGGCAGCGACGTCGGCACCCGCGGGCGGCGGTGCAGCCGGGCGACGGCCGACTCCACCAGCCCGCCCGGGTACTCCCGCAGCCCGGTCAGCATCTCCAGCAGGACCAGACCCAGCGCGTACACGTCGGCGGCGGGGCCCACCCGCACCCCGCGCACCTGCTCGGGAGCCATGTAGGCCGGCGTCCCGACGACGACACCCGTCTCGGTCATCTGCGTCGCCGCCACGATCCGCGACACCCCGAAGTCGGTCAGGAACGGCAGACCCGCCTCGTCGAGCAGGATGTTCGCCGGCTTGACGTCGCGGTGCACGATGCCGCGGGCATGCACGTGGGCCAGCGTCGACGCGAGCCGGGCACCGAGCCCGACCGCGGTGTCGACGCCCATCTCGCCGTCGTGCAGCGCGACCTGCAGCGTCCGGCCCTCGACGAACCGCGTGACGAGGTAGGGGTGGTGGCTGTCCACACCGGCGTCGACGATCTGCGCGAGGCCGGGGTGGCGCAGCTCGCGCAGCATCCGCACCTCGGCCGCGAACCGGGCCGCGGTGGCCGGGTCGGCCGTCGAGTGCAGGACCTTCACGGCAACCGTGTCGCCGGTGCGGCGGTCGGTCGCCCGGTAGACGCTCGCGGACCCGCCGACCCCGACGAGCTCACCGGGCCGGTACGCGGGTGGCAGCACGGGGTGTCCCGGCGGACCCCCCAGAGCGGTCCCGTCGACCATGGTGGTCATCGCGTCGAGTCTCCGTCCGACGTCGCAGTGGCTCGGTGTCGCCCTTGGCCATTGCCCCGCTGCGGCGCCGTCGAAACCCACTGCGTCCAGCCGGACCCCTGCGTGCGCGGCGGCGGCCTCGAGTCCGTCGTCCTCGGCGGCGACGACGAGGTGGTAGCCGCGGCGAGCCCGCGGGCCAGTTCGCGGCCGATCCCCGACGTCGCTCCGGTCACCAGGGCGAGTGGTCGTTGCCGGATGGTGGTCGCCTCGGTGATGGGCGGCGGCTACCCGCCCGCCGCGGACGTACCCGCGAGCAGGGTTCGACCGTGCCGGCGCCGGCTATGCGCCCCTCCGTGACGACTCCACGACCCAGCGGTGACGACACGCGCGCCGACCCGGCCCGCGGCGACGGCTCCCGCGGCAACCGCCCCGGCGGCAACGGCATCCGTGGCGGCGGCTCCGTGCCCGGCCGGCAGGCACACACGCCCGCGCAGATCCCGCCGGCCGGCTGGTGGCAGGTGACGCGACGGGCGTTCGCCGAGGCCAAGGCCGACAACGTCCCGATTCTCGCGGGCGGCGTCGCCTACTTCGCGTTCCTCGCCCTCTTCCCGGCCCTCATCGCCGCCCTCACGCTCTACGGGCTCGTGGCCGACCCCGCACAGGTCACCGCGCAGGTCGAGCAGCTCGCCGCCGCCCTGCCCGCCGCCGCGCGGCCGATCATCGTCGACCAGCTCCGGTCGGTGACCGCCGCCGGCACGAGGGCACTGGGTGTCGGGCTGGTGATCTCGGTGCTCGCCGCTCTGTGGAGCGCGTCGGCGGGGACGATGAACCTCATCAGGGCGACGAATCTCGCCTACGACGAGGAGGAGTCCCGCGGCTTCCTCAAGCTCCGCGGCACCGCGCTGCTGCTGACGCTGGGCGCCGTGGTGTTCGTGCTCGTCGCGGTGGCGCTGGTCGCGGCGATGCCGGCGCTGTTCGACGCGCTCGGCCTCAGCGGCGTCGGGCTCGTCCTCG
>NZ_JBFWOY010000064.1:0-11169 GCF_050250275.1 Pseudonocardia sp. | reverse complement strand
TCGTGACCGCCACTCTCGAACGCCACCAGGACCCCTTTCCTTCGCGAGGAAGGAAGTCCTACCGGCCGCCTCAGCATGCGCACGGGATCTACCGGCCCATGTTCCGCTCTTCTTTGGTCAACACCTTCGCGGAGCACGCGGGCCACGCGCTGTAGCCGCCGCGATCGTCCCTGACCTTCTCGGCGACGGCGATCTGCTGCTCGCGGGTGGCCTTGTCGGCGCTCGACGCGTACTGGTCGCCGCCGTAGGCCTTCCAGGTCGCGGCGTCGAACTGGAGACCGCCCCGGTAGCCGTTGCCGGTGTCGATCGACCAGTTCCCGCTCGACTCGCACTGGGCGAGCCGGTCCCAGTCGGAGCTGCCGGTGCGGGCGTCACCGGGCTCGGCCGGTGCCTCGCCCCGGCGCCGCTCGTCGCCGGCGCTCTCGTTGCCGGCGGTCTCGTCGGTGGCGGGCTGGTCGTCGTCGGCACTCTCGTCGCCGGGCCGCTGGTCGTCGGCCGACTCGTCGGCGGCCTCCTCGGACGCGGGCCCGCTGTCGTCGGTGTCGGTGCCCCGCCGGGCCTCGCCCGAACGGCCCGGTTCCCCGGCCCCGCCGGCGTCCGCGGCCTCGTCGTCGCGGCTCTCCTCCCCGCGCTCCTGACCGCGCGCGCCGGCCCGGTCGTCGCGGGCCGTCTCGGTGCCGGTGGTCTCGCGGGCGCCGTCGCCGGCAGCGGTGTCGGCGCCGCGCGCAGTGATGCCCTGGGCAGCGAGCTCGTCGGAGAGGCGGCGGGCGACCGGGTCGTCGCCCGCGATCTCGAGCTGCTCGGCGAGCATCCTGGCCTTCGCCTCCCAGCCAGGGGCGGCGCCACCGGTCCTCGTCCCACGGGTGGTCGCGGCGCCGCCGTCGGCCTCGCGGGCGGAGCGCTCCGCCGGCCCGGCGCCGCGGTTCCCGGTGCGGGACCCGGTGTCGTGGAGCCTGTTCGAGCCGTCGCGGGCCGCGGTGATCAGCTCGGCGAGATGCTGGGCGTCAGGGTCGGGGTCGGCCTCCAGCCGCTGGACGAGCCGGTCGGCCTCGACGGACCAGCCCGCCGCGCCCGAGGTGCCGGCGTCGACACCGCAGACCGTGACGGCCTCGGCGGGCAAGGAGGCGATCGCCGCGGCGAACGCCCCGTCGAGGGCCGGCGGCACCACCTCGCCGGCGGAGGCGGTGAACCCTGCCCCTACCTCCCGGCGCTCCCCGGGATCCCGGGCCCCGGGATCCTGCTCGTCGTCGACACCGTTCGTGCCGGTGCGGCGCAGGTCGGCGGGGGTGGGCGAGTAGCCGGCCCGGGCCAGTGCCACCGCGACCGACCCGGCTGCGGTGTCGGACTCCATCGCGACGAGCGTTGTGTCGGCGAGATCGTGGACCGCCTGACGCCATCCCGTCGACACGGCGGGTGTGATCCCCAACGAGCGGATGCCCGCGGACAGCGCGACGGCCCGGGTGTCGGACCCGGCGAACGTCAACGACGCGACCAGCTCCCGGGTCTGCTCCAGCAGCCGCTGCGCCTCCTGCGCGGTGAGCTGCCGGCCGCTCCCGGCCGCGGTGCTGACGGTGCAGGTCGAGGCGACCGGCACGACGAGGTCGCCCCCGGGCGCCGCGCCCGCGGCGAGGGCGGCGGCGACGGCCAGGGCGCCGACCGCGGTGGTGACGGGCATCTTCGGACTCCTCGGGGTTCGGCGGCGGGTCGGGCTCATCGGGTGCACCCGTTGCTGCGCGTGGTCGTCGACGTGTCGTCGCCCGGAGTCGGGGCCGTGCCGCCGCTCCAGTCGGAGAGGACCCGCAGCCGGTCCCACGGGATCGCGCCCAGCGCGACGAAGTCGCCCGCCAGGCCGGCCTTCTCGTAGGCGTCGGAGTCGGGCGCGTACTCGGCGATGAACGCCATCCGCGCGCCGCCGTTGTCGCCGACGTAGGCGCCGTAGGTCTGCAGTGCCGTGGCGATGGTCTTCTCGCCGGGGCTGATGCCGGCGATGGCGTCGACGTCGATGCCCGGGTCGAGCTGGACCCGGGCGCCCTCGGGGATGGGGGAGGCGGCGCCGTTCATGTTGGAGCCGTCGGTCTTGGTCGCCGGGTAGCGGACCTCCTCAGGCTTCACGACGTTGGTCGAGAAGAACAGGGCGTGCGGGATGTGGCCGTCGGCGATCTCCTCGGCGCGCACGACCGCGGCGTAGCGGGCGATGCCGGCGCCCGTGGACGAACCGTCGTGCTCACGGCCGTCGCCACCCAGCGCGGTCGCAGCACCCCAGTTGGCGGCCAACCCGTCGCCGGACCTGCGCGCCACCCACAGGTTGACGACGGTGTCGGTCGTCGCGTCGGCGATGGCGACGTGCCCGTCGGAGCCCGGTGGGATCCGCAGTGACGCCGGGACGGGCACCGTCAGCCCGGCCAGCGGGTCGGGGCCCCAGTCGGCGGACAACGCAACCGTCGACCGTGGCGTCGACGCGCTGATGTCGCCGGCATCGACGAGCGTCACGCCGAACTCGCCGGTGTTGAGGATGTGGTCGCCCGAGGCCAGCTCGGCGGCCATGGCCGCGGACTCCGGGTCGAGGGCCGCGCCGGCCGGGATCGGGTCCCACAACCAGTCGGCGCGTGGGAAGAACGGACGCCCGCACCCGTCCCCGGGCCGGTCGGCAGCGCGCCGACCGCCCCCGGTGGAGCAGCCGTCGAGGAAGCCTCCCGATCCGGCGCCCGCCGCGGAGAGGCTCTCCCGCAGCCGGACCCCGGCGGCGTCGGTGGCGCCGGCCAGCACACCCTGCAGCTCGGCCGCGGTCTGTCGCCATCCACAGCCCGCGGCCGTCCCGACCACCGCGGGAACGATCCCGGGGACGTCGGCGGTCACGGCCGCCGGGCGCACCACGGCCGGTCCGACGGCGACCACGACGACGGTGAGCACCGTCGCGATGGTGGAGACGCCCATGTCAGCGCCCGCCCGCGGTGTCGATCCCGGCTGTCGCCGGGAAGTCCCAGGCGAACGCGTCCCCGACGAGCGCGGCGAGCTCACGGGCCGCGGCGCGGGTGGCGGGCCGCAGGGCCTCGAGGCGGATACGGCCACCTTCGGCGAGGTGCGGGTCGCGCGGGACGACGACGACGGCGCGGCAGCGCCGCTCGAAATGTGCCTTGAGCGCGACCGGATCGACGCTGCGGGCCTGCCGGTCGCGGCTGAGCACCACGATCGCGTCGCGGACCAGCTCGTCGAACCCGTGGGCGGAAAGCGAGTCGAGCGTGCGGTCGATGTGGCCGGCCGCGTCGATCGTGGGCGCCCCGGTGACGACGAGACTGCGCGTCGTCTCCAGCGCCCCGGCCATCGCCGAGTGGACGAGTCCGGTACCGGAATCGGTGACCACCACGGTGAAGAACCGCACCAGCAACGCGAGGACGCGGCGGTACTCGTCGCGGTCGAACGCCTCCGACATCGCCGCGTCCTGGTCGGACGCCAGTACCTGCAACCGGCCGGCGTCGTGCACGAACCGCGAGATCTCCGTGAACGACGCCGGCAGGTCGGGATCGTCGTGGTCGAGCAGCTGACGCAGCGTTGCGCCGGCCGGGTGGCCGAGGAGCCGGTCGGCAAGGTTGCCGGCATCGGGGTTGGCGTCGAGGGCCACCACCCGGTCGGCGCGGTGCTCGGCGAGGGTGAGACCGAGCAGCGCCGACGTCGTGGTCTTGCCGACGCCGCCCTTCGTGCTCGCGACCGTGACCGTGTGCCAGCCGGCGAGCGGGGTGCGGATGCGCTCGAGGAGCTCCTGTTCGGCGAGCTCTCGCGTCGAGGTTCCCGGGTTTACGCGTCCACCGCTGAGGGTGAACAACCATCCGCGAGCCCCGCGCCGCGGAGCCGGACGGACCGT
The DNA here is from genome assembly GCF_050250275.1 of Pseudonocardia sp. Classification (GTDB taxonomy): domain Bacteria; phylum Actinomycetota; class Actinomycetes; order Mycobacteriales; family Pseudonocardiaceae; genus Pseudonocardia. The sequence goes on along the minus strand of NZ_JBFWOY010000064.1, from coordinate 7,310 downwards.
TCCGTTGTCGCGCAGGTAGCTGTCGGCGGCGACGGGATCCGCCCGGGGAGCGGGCGGGGCAGCGACGACCGTCGGCGGGCCGCCGACCAGCAGGGGCGGTGCCACCCGCCGCGGCGGCGGGTGCACCAGCCCGGCAGGCCTGCGGGGGGCGGCTCGCTCGGGTGCGACGACGGCCGGGGGACGCAGCGGCAGGACGGGCGCGGGCGACGGGCCCGGACCGGTGCCACCGAACCAGGGCGTGAGGCCGGGGTCGTCGGCCCAGGAGTCGGCCCGGGAGTCGGACCGGGATTCCGCTGCGGGGGTCATCGCTGCGATCCCCGCGCGGTCAATGTCAGATCGATCCGGAGTTCCCCGCCGGGTATCCGGACGACGGGCGGGGCGACGCGCGTCCACGTGGCCTCGGCGGGGACCCAGTCGGGAGACGAGTCGGGCGGGCAGCAGGACCCGGCGGTGCGGGGGTGGGTGATGCGGGCGTCGGCGGCCGCGGACGTCGCGTCGGGGGGTGCCCCGGTCCGTCGGAACGCTCGGACCCGGGCGGTGACCTCGACGATCAGCCCACCACAGGAGGTTCGCAGTGTGCGTCCGGGCAGCACGGTCTCGACCCGCTGGCGGCCGGTACCGGACCAGCCCAGCGTCGCGCCCGACGGGTCCCGCAGCAACGGACGCAGAACCTCGGCGCGCCGTGCGGGATCGTCCTCGTCCCACGACAGGAACTCCGCGACGAACCGGCCCGCGAACGCCGCGGCCTCGAGCTCGCCGACCGCGGCATCGGTGACCACGGCGGCGAGCCTCCGCTGCGGGCGCTCGCCGCTCCCGGTTGCGGACGTGCAGAGAAGCGGGACCCGCTGCGCCGATCGTCGCGTCGCCGGGATGTGAAGGGTGGACGCCGCCGCGCCGGGCACCGCGACGTCCGATGCATCGGGCACCGCGGACCGTCGCCCGTCGGCCGTGGGCGAAGCGTCCCGAGGACGCGGCATGGGCGGCGCCGGCGTCTGCGGCAGCGGGGGCGGCGCCGGCACGTCGCGGACGAAGGCCGTGGGCGTGGCCGGGGCGGGCCGCCGGGGCGTGGGTGCCGATGGCCCGGGCGGCGCGCTGACCCCGGGCGCGACGGCCCAGGCCGGGGCGAGGGCCGCGCGCGAAGTGCTGTTCGACGATCGACCTCGACCCATCATGTCCGTCCGTCCCTCCCCGCTGCGGGAATCTCCCGAGCGACGAGGCGACCCTACAGAATCGCTCCGACAATTCAGTGGAAACGAGAACATTGGCTGTGGACGGCGACAGCACGTACCGTGACGCAGGTCTGGAATCCATGGTCGGCGCCTGCGTGTCGACGGGCGGGACCGGTGGGTCAACGGCTATCGTCCGCAGCGTCTGTCGTGTCGGGCGTCCGCTCCGGCGTTCAGGAGAGGAGCCGGCGGTGGCGTTGACCTTCGCGGACCGGTTGAACATGCTGTTCGCCGCGTTCCCCCAGCCGCCCAACGAGGTGGGCGAGCGTGAGGAGTGGTCCAACACGCAGGTCGTCCGCGCCATGGAGAAGCTGCACCGGCGGCCCGTGTGTACCCCGGGACACCTGCGGTCGTTGCGCAACGGCAACCGCAGCAAGCCGTCGGCCGAGATCGCGAGCGGCCTCGCCCGCACCTTCGCGTACCTGTCGCGGGCAGAGGCCGAGCCCGGCAACGCGTCGGCACTGGTGGCCTACCTCGTCCTCGATGCCGAGGGCGACGAGGACGACCTCGCCGCCGTCCAGGCCGTGCACGCCCAGCTCGAGGCCGCGGTCGCGGCGCGCGACAGCCGGCCGCAGGTCGTCGGGATCATGGCCCGGCTCGGTGACCTGCAGGACGCGGAGTCGCTCGACGCCGTCGCACAGCTCGTCGACCAGCTGGGGCAGAAGGAGAAGGCCCGCCGCGGCGTGCTGCGGCGGCGCCGGTGACCGCAGCGGTCGACGTCGCGGTCCGGGTGGCTGCGGTCGCGGTGTGGGTGGCCCTCGTGGTCACCGCGCTCCGCGGACTCCCCTCGGGACGCGCGCTCGCGGCGACAGCCGCACTCGCCCTGGCCCTGACGGTCCGGACGGGTGTCATCGGCGAGGCCGTCGACGTCGTCACCCGCCGCCCCACCCTGGCCACGCTGCTGTCCGACCTGCTGCTCCTGACCGCGGCGACGTTCGTGGTCGACGGCCGGCTGCGGCGTCGTCGCTGCACCCGCGGGGCCCTCACGAGCTCGATAGGCGCCGCCGCAGCTGCTGTCGTCATGTGCGGGGCGTGGGCCGTCGGGGCGGCGCCCGGGCCCGTCGCGCCCCACGGCCTGGCCGCGTCGCTCACGCGGCCGGGGATCGCGGTCTCGGTAGTGGTGTTCGGCCTCGCCATCGGGACGCTGACCGCCCTGTTGATCGTCGAAGGCCGCGCCGAGATCCGCCGGCTCGCTCCCGGCAGGCGCCGTCGCGATCTCGTGTCGGGGCTGGTCCTCGGGGCCGGGACGGCAGGCTGGGCCGGCTTCGTCGTGGTGACGGCGGTCGTCACCATGGTCGCGGCGCCCTGGCCGGCCACCCGGGCGGTCGTCGACGGTGTCCTCGCGGCGCTCGTGATGGCGGGCCTCGGTGTCGCGGCCAGGGCGGCCGTCCACCGCGCCGCCGAGCGACCCGAGCAGCTCCGCAGCGCGGTTCTCGACCTGCACCGTTGGCTCCTCCACCACACCGGCGGGACCGTGTCCGGCGACGCGGTCGACGACCTGTTCGTCGCCGTCGTCGAGATCCGGGACCGGATCTGGACGCTGCAACGCTGGGTGCGACCCGAGGACGTCGACGCCGCGGTCGGACTCGGCCGCGAGCTCGGGCTGCGTGGGGCGCAGGCGCAGGCATTCGCGCTGGCCGTCTGCCTGGAGATCGCGGTCGCCGGGGTCGCGGCGGGTGACGAGGAGGAGGTCGACGTCGCCGACCTCAGCGCGCTGGGTGGGGGCGCCACCGAGCAGGCGGAGGTCGCATGGCTGGCGCAGGTCCAGCACGCCCGCGTCACCCACGGCGCCGCGGCAGCGGCGCGGGACCTGTCGGCAGAGTTGTCCACAGGGGACGCGTCGTTCGGTTCCGCGGGGCGTCGGCGCATGTGATCATGGTCCTGACCGGGGCCGCCCGAGGCCCTGCCGCGGACACGGAGGCGACGATGGTGGGCTCCGACGCGCCGCGCTGCGCCGCAGCGGCCGACGCCGACCTGCTCACCTGGTGCCGCCGGCGTCTGCGCACCGTGCTGCCGGAGCTCCCGTCGAGCCTCGACGAGCTGCGCCGCCGGATGGAAGAGGTGCGGGGCCGTCGCGTCGAGCTGGCCATCACCGATCCCGGCAGGCTGCGGCTACCGTCGGGCCTGTGGGGGCAGGTGCGGTCGGGCACCGAGGTCCACGACCTCGTGTGGGTGGACCGTCGGACGAGCCCGTTCGCACGCACCGTTGTCGCCTGCCACGAGTTCGGGCACATGATCTGCGGTCACGAACCCGACCCGGTGCCGCCGCCGGAACCCGTCGGTGTCCTCGCCGCCGACCTTGCGCTCGCCCCGGCGCACGTCCCGGCCGTCGTCGGACGCTGCGGTGAGCCCTGCAGTCCCGGGTCGCGCGAGTGGCGGCGGGAGCGGGAAGCCGAGCTGACGGGACGGCTGTTGGCGCAACACATTCTCGCGACGCACACCGGCGCGTGAGCCGTTGGTCAGCCGCCGGACGCGCCCCGGATGAACCGGTGCATGTTGCCACCCGGGGTGTTCATCGCCCAGCCGTAGGCCTGCTCCGGGGTCATGGAGGCGCCGCCCGTTCCGCCGGCGCTGCCCGATCCGCCGGCGCTGCCTGACCCGTCGGCGCTGCCTGACCCGTCGGCGGCGCCCGACGCGCTGTCGGACCCGCCGCCGGAACTGTGACCACTCGAGCCGTCGCTCGGCTCCGCCGCGCCGCGCCGCGAGACTCCTGAGTCACCGCTGCTGCCGGTGCGGGCCCCGTTGCCGCCGTTGCTGCTGTCGTCCGAGGCGGAGCGGCCGCCGTTGTCGTCCGTGGAGCGGGTGTCGGAGTCGCGCTGCGGAACCTCGACGGGCGGCCGGGCCGCCGCCACGGCCCGCGCGCCACGCGACGGTTCGTGCGGCACGGCGCCGCTGCCGGCCAGGACGGACGGGTCGCGCCGGTCGGGCGCCGTCGCGGCGGGCGACGGCGACAGCGGCGCGGGCGGCGGGGCCGGTGTGTGGTCGCGCAGGTCGAGGACCCGGCGGGTCAACGGCTCCGTCTGGTCCGACGGGTCGGGCACCGCGCTGCTCTCGGCGACCGCGACGCCCTCCTGCAGACGCGTCACGTCGGTGCTGCGAGCCGACCGTTCCTCCAGGAGCAGCCCGCGCCGGGCCGTGAGCGAGTCGCGGACGAACTGCTGGTCGGGGTTGAGGGCGCCACGGGGCAGGCTCGCGAGCGTCGCGTCGATCTCCGACAGCTGTCGGTCGACCCCGGCGAGCTGTGTACGGACGTGGGCCAACTGATCGGCGGTCGCGAGCTGACCCTGCAGCGCCGCTCGCTGCTGCTCGAGCAGGGTCTTGCGCGCCAGCATCGCGGTGACCTCCGCGGGGACCGCGCCGCCGAACCTCGCCGCGAGCTCGCCGTCCCACACCGCCTGCGCCGCCGCGATGGAACCGAGCTGGGTGTCGATCGAGGTGAGCGCGATGCGCGCCTGGGACTGCCAGTCGGCCTGCGCGACGACGCGCGGCACGTGGTGGGGATCGAACCAGTCGGGGAGGTCCTTGACGACGAACGTGCCACCTGCCGCGAGGATGCCCGCCGCACCGACGATGCCGGCCAGGCGCCGGGTGCGGCGGGTCCGGGCAGCTCGGGAGGCCTTCCACCGCTGGAACGCCTCGTGGTCCTCGGGGGAGACGTGGATGCGGCGCCGACGGCGGGGCTCGCGGGTGGAGGGCAGACCGGTGAGGGCATCGACGACGACCAGGGGGTGGGGGACGGCCGCCGGCTGGGCCCGGCCCAGATCGGCGCCGTCGGCGGCCGGCGATCCTGTGGCGGGAGCGCCGCCGTCGACGACCGGTACCGGCGCAGCACCGAGGACGGGGGTGGGGAAGGACGATGCGGCTTCCGGGGCCGCGGCGTCCGGGGACACCGAGTCCATGGGCTCGACGCCCTGTGGCTCGACGCGCTGTGACTCGACAGTGGGTGACTCGACAGTGGGTGCCGGTGCGGCGAGCAGTGCCGCCGCGGGCGGTCCGCCGTCGGCCGCGGCGTCGACCGAGTCATGGCCCTCGGCCGCCCCAGCGGTGGGCGTGGCGATCGGCAGTGCGCGGCCTGCGGGCGTGGCGATCGGCGGTGCGCCTGCGGACGCGTCGTCCCGGGGCGCCACGTCCGGAGGAACGAGGACGGGCGGCGTGGCAACGGCCGACGGAGCGCCAGCCGTCCCGGCCCGTCCACCTGCCCGGTGGGTCTGGTGGTGCTCGGGAGTGCAGTAGCGGCGCGGTGGACGGCCGTCAGGCACCACCGGAACGATGGTCGTACACCCGGGCAATGCGCACAGTGGACGGGCCACGGTCCCCACCTCGCCATTCGACGTCCTGCGGGATCCCCGTCCCGCCGCGCCGTGATCATCTTCGCGATGGGGGGCCCGCCGCGGCGATATCGCCTTTTCGTTCGCGACTGCGAACGTCGTGTCCGATGAGGACGTCCAGCCCCGGGCGCGGTGGGACCGTCTACCTGCGCGGCTGCCGTGGCGCCGACGGGGTGGACGTTCTCCCACGAGGTCCAGCTCGTGACGGCGGGAGGGCCCGGCCCGGCACGGGTGATCCCGGTCAGCTCTGGGCCGGGATCGGGACGACGACCGGCGGGGTACCCATGGGCACCACGGCGTCGTAGAGCGTCCGACCCGCCTCGCTCACCACGAGGTGCACGGGATCGGCGATCGAGAAGTCGAACGTGAGGTCGCCGGGCTGCCCCCGTCCGGCCTTGGCGTACAGCGCCAGGCCGTTGTGCTCGAGACAGTCCACCTCGGCGCCGTCGATCTGGGGGAGGGCGTAGTGGGCGACCGCGGAGCCCCCGGCGGAGTCGGTCGCGGTCACGTCGATGGTCGGGCTCGCCGGGGGTGTGGGCGTCGCGGCCGAGGCCACCCCGGCTCCGGCGCCGGTGATCGCGGCGGCGGTGAGAAGGACGGCGACGGACTTGGCGAGCGTGTTCATGACGGTCTCCTGGGTCGGGTGGCGGAGTCGATCCGCTACCGACCACGGTGCTCCGGCCCGGGCCGTCCTCCCGTCCGGCGCCCGGCCGACCCGAAGGGTGAACCCGTTGTCCCCCGATCGCCCGACACGCCGCGCCGCGGGCCGCGATGGGCGCGTGCCGGGACCGGAGACGGCGGTCGTCCTCGGCGTCGCACTGGTCGTGTGCGGCGCGCCGGCGCGTCGCTACCCGATCGCCCCCGCGATCGTGCTGGTGCAGGTGGGGGTGCCGACGCGCGTCCGCCGGCCGCGGAGAGCCCGCTCGCCGCAGGCTCCCCGCCCGGTCGCGGACGCCGGACGGCGCGGACGTCATCGTCCGGCCTCCGGCACTCGCGGGGTGCGTCAGGAAGCGTCGGCGGCCGCGTCGTCGTCGGCGGCGTCGGCGGCCGGGGCCTCGTCACCGGCGGCCTCGTCGGCGGCGGCGGCCGGGGCGGCCGGCAGCGGCAGCGCGCCGAGGACGGTGCCGGCGACGGCGTTGGGGTCGACGGGCAGCGGTACCGGCAGCTCGGGGACGGCCGGCAGGTTGCTCGTCACGAGGCCGACGACCGTGCCCGCGTCGACGGGGAGCGCACCGGTGACGGCGTCGAGCGGGCCGGCGGCCGGCGCTGCCTCGTCGGCGAACGCGAGGCCCGGGGTCAGGATCGCGAGGGGCAGTGCAGCGGCGCCGACCATGGCGGTACGCGCGAACTTGCGCATGGGGAACTCCTCCTGTGTACGTCGCGCCCCCGTCCTGGTGACGGGGATCCGCGAGCGTCCCCGTGTTCAACGCGCGCTCCGCAGTCGACGACGCGATCTTGCACCGGATCGAGTGAGCAACCGATGCCCGGCCGGTCGACACGGTCTTGATCGAGTGAACTCCCAGTTACCGCGGGTCGTGACGAACAGTGATCGATCACCGGCCGGGTTGTTGACCTCTGCTGTGCCCGTGCACTAGCTGTATCCGGCCAAGACGTTGGTGACGATCTGATCGCCACGACACACGGTCGAGGTTGTTGAACCAGGGAGAGCCCCCGAGTGGGGTGTGGCTTGTCTAGGACCCACACCACCCGGAGGCTCTCGTGGCCCACCGTAATGCCCGCCTGACCGTGCACGGCC
>NZ_JBFWOY010000063.1:0-12142 GCF_050250275.1 Pseudonocardia sp. | reverse complement strand
ACGCAGACGGTCCTGGTAGAGGCGGACCGCGCGGGCACGGGTCTCCTCATCGAACTTCCGAGGTGCTCCCACAGCTCCAGTCTCCTTGCTAGATCAGGAGCCTCTCCACCACCCAGGACGGTTCAGAAGACCTCCTACCGGTGACAACCGGCATCGGACCCCGACAGCGGTTGCCGCCCCACCCTGGGCGGAGTACACCTGTGTCGCAGCCCTGGACCCTGGCCGCGACAGCACCGCACGTGCAACTGGCTGGTGGCAAGCCTTGTCAATGGCGGAGGGGGCCGAATGCGTGTGAACACCAGGCGGAACCTGTGCCATGCGGCGCCCTCGATCGCTCATCGCGCGCCATGACACCCGAGCGGCCGCAGCTGGCGCGTCCCAGGGCTCGCCTGGGCGACGATGATGCACGAGGCCGCTCGAGTCCCCCGGCGAGCGGCGCTGTCACCGCGGAGCGCGACCGGATGGCAGACCAATTGTCCATGACCATCATCCCGCGCCTTTTCGCGGCCGGGCTCAGCCTCGACAACGCCTCATCCCGGCTGCGTGTATCAACCACAGCACACGCCACTGCGCTCACCGTCGGTCACATCGACGATGCCATCCGCATTCTTGACCAGGCCATCAAGGAGATCCGCGCGATCGTCTTCCCTGCGACGGAGCGCGACGCCGTGGAAGGAGCTGACCTGCCCGGCAGGCTCCAGGCCGTCGTCGCCGACATGGCCGCCGTGCTGGGTTTCCCACCGCTTGTGTCGTTGAGCTCCGCGCTCACCGACGCCGTCCCGCACGATATGGGCGACGACCTGGTCGTCGCGTTACGGGAGTCACTTGCCAATGTCGTGCGGCACGCCCGCGCGCGCTCCGTGGAAGTCACCGTCACGACGAGCCCCCACCGGCTCACCCTCGAAGTCGCCGACGACGGCGTCGGACTCGGGAGGATGCACCGCGGCCGTGAACTACGTTGCGCGCAGCAGCGCGCCGAGTACCACAGCGGCACCTTCCAGACGACCACTCCCGATCACGGGGGAACGCGAGTGGTCTGGTCAGTTCCCTTGTAGTGCCGTGGCCCGACCTCGCTCCGGGACCGGCCGAAGCGGCAGGGCACATTTGACCACCCAGGACCGGGACCCTTGAGGCCCGCCATGGCGTCCGCGTCCCGCCTCGGTGGCCGGAGCCGGCCGGGCCCGCGCGGGGTGGGCCCGGCCGCCCGCGCTCGATGACTTCTCCGCCTTGGCAACGAGCCTGCCGTGTGCCAAGCGCGCCAACACAACTCAGCGCAGCAAGCGTAGGTGTGACCGAGGAGGAAGTCCCCGATCGTCTCACCGCTGGCATGCGCGGTGCGGACCCGCATGGTGAGGGCCGCGGCCGCAGCTTCCCCGTAGGGGACCTGGCGAATGAGGAGCAGGGTGAGGTGCGCCGCGTGCGACCAGTTGCCGTGGCGCGCGTCGTCGGCGCGGCGTTCCCAGCAGGCCACGGTGGTCGGGACCTTGACCTCGCGGGCGTCGACCCCAGGTCGCCACCGACGCGGGCGACCCTTACCGGTGAAATGAAGAGGGTTGCCGTTGCGTTCAGGCCGGACTACGCACCACCGGGTCTCCAGGGCGTAGCCGGCGTGGTCAAGTTCGACAGCTTGGCCTCGATTGCGCGAACGGGACCGCTCGGCCCGAGCATTTGCACCTGACGTTCGGCACCTCCGTACTCCTGCGCCAGCGTCAAGGGAAATGGCGCGCTGTGACGCGCCGTGTGACACGAAACAGTGGGAGTTCGAGCGGCTGTAGCGCTCAAAGGTAACCGCCGGTCGACTATCGTTCCAGGTAGAGGGCCTGGTCGACGGTGTCGACCACGTTTGCAAGGCGGGGGTTAGGGGTTCGATTCCCCTCGTTCTCCACCACGTCGACCTGCCGGACCTGCGGTCGACGCTCCGCGTCGGCCTGTGTGAGCGCCGCGGCGGCCGGCTCGACCCGGTGACCGGGCGGCGGCTCTACCTGCGCGGCCCAGGATCTGCCCGGCCCGAGACCGGCGAGGCCGAGACCGGGGATGCTGCGCCGGTCCGGAGCGATCGATCGCGCAAGGTCGCGAGCCGCGTGTGCCCGGTGGGCGACGACAGACCCGGAGCTCGACCGCGGAGGTAGTCGGCAAGAAGGCGGGTGAGGGCGATCACCGCGGATCGGTGACGGTTCCGTACCCCTCCATCGAGCGGGTGAACGGCAGGGGTTCGCTGTCGACGAACGTGTCGGGTGAGAACGCGCGGTCGGCCATGACCCCCCAGGCACGGCGGCGCTGCATGCCGAGGTTGCCGGCGTCGTAGAGCGGGAAGACGGCCGCCTCGCGGTAGAACTTCGCCATCGGGAACTTGCGGTCCAAGGCGTTGACACCGACGACGCGCATGCAGTCGAAGACGACACTTTGCATGAGGTCGCCGCAGTAGGTCTTGTTCATCCCGCCGAGTGCGTGCCCCTGGCCGGGATGGGTGTCCATGTAGTGGGCGGTCTTCCAGCAGAAGTAGCGCCCGGCTTCGATCTTGCTCGCGATCTCGGTGAGCAGGTTGCCGACGGCCTGGTGGTTGATGATGGGGCTGGACCCCCCGCCGGTGAAGGTACGGGCCCATTTGAGGGTGAACTCGTAGGCGCCCCTGGCGAGGCCCACGGCGGCGATCCCCGCGATGGGGCCCGACCACGTGAAGTTCTGGTTGATGAGCAGGTCGCCTGCTCCTTCGGCCAGCAGGTTGGATTCCGGGATCCTGGCGCCGCGGAAGGTCATCGTCACGTTCTGGCAGGTGCGGTGGGCCATCTTGTCGATGACCTCGTACTCGACGCCCGGTGTGCCGCGCTCGACGAGCACGGCGCTCAGCGCAGTCGTGCCGCCGCCGTGCCGATCGGTCCGCACCACGCAGAGCGTCACGTCGGCGCCCCGGAGGTCCCAGCCACCGGCGTTGCACGGCCAGTGCTTCTCTCCGTGCAGGACGTACTCGTGACGCTTGCGGTCGTGTTCGGCGAGAAGCTGGATGCCCGCGCGGGGGCTGGGGTGGTCGAAGTTGGCTGTGCCGCCGCGTTCGCTGACCGCCCATCCTGCGAGGAACTCGCCTCGGGTGTCGCCGGTGGCGCGGCGAAGCCAGGTGTCCTTCTGCTCATCGGTACCGAATGTGAGCAGTGGCATCAGGGCGAGCCCGTTGACCAGCAGAGCGGTGGGAAATCCGGGGTCGACCGCGCACAGCTCCTCGATCGCGATCAGGAAGTCGACGTTCGAGGCCCCGCCACCGCCGTACTCGCGCGGGAGGAACATCGTCGTCATGCCGCGGGCAGCGGCCCGCTCGTAGACGGGTTTCATCGCGAGGAATGCCTGCTGCGGGTCCGGCAGGGTATCGGCCATCGCCGCGACCGGCCCCAGCACCTCGTGAGCGAACTCCCGAGCCTCGTACTTCAGTTTCCTCTGTGCGGAGGTCAGGGCGAAGTCGACGGGCACGGCAGTCCCCTCCGAGAGTTCTGGCGGACGGTGGATGCCACGTCGTCGGGGCCGGTGGGAGCTACGTTCGGGTACCTACAGGGCCGTGGATCAGGCCGAGTGCGCCGCGGAGGCCTTGGTCGTTCTCGGCGATGTCGTCCAGGTTCGCCTCGTCCAGAACGGCGAAGTAGGCGTCGAGGGCGCGGGCGAAGACGTTCCGGGCCCCGCACACGCCGGCCACCCGGCAGTAGCGGGCCGGCCCGAGGCATTCGACCACCGCGAAATCGGTCTCCATGGCCCGCATGACCTGGCCGACCGTGATCGTTTCTGGGTCTCGGGTCAGCCGAACGCCGCCGCCGCGCCCGCGCGCGGTCTCGACCAAGCCTGCCGCAGCGAGTCGGTTCACGACCTTGTCGAGGTGGTTGCGTGAGATCCGGTGGGCCTCGGCCATCTCCCCGACGGAGCCACGACGGCCGGGGGCGACGCGAAGGTAGAGGAGCACCCGCAGTGCATAGTCCGCGTGGCTCGTGTGCCTCATGCCCTCGCTCGTCTCGTTCGGTGCCCGGACGAACGTTACCTGCAGATCGACCGATCGCAGCCTCGGAGGAGAGTGGCCGGCCCGACCCCACCTGCCGGCGGGGCCGGGCCGGTGCGGCGTCCCGGGTCAGGCGACGATGGTGCCGATGGACTCGTGGTGCTTGCCGAACTGCACGTAGTCGTCCTCCATGATGGCCCGCGGGTTGAACAGCGGGTCGGCGAGAATGCCGTGGACGCGGCGACGCTGCATGCCCATGTTGCCGCCGTCGTAGATGGGTAGGACCGAGGCTTCGCGGAGGATCTTCCCGAAGCCGTTCTTCGTCTCCAGGCTGTTGACGCCCACGATCTGCATGCACTTGAACACGCAGTCGAACATCATCTCGGTGACCTGGATCTTGTTCATCGCGCCGACCAGTTCGGCGTGCTGGTCGTGCTTGTCGAGGTAGTCCGCCGCTCGCCAGGAGAAGTAGCGCCCCATCTCGATCTTCGACGCGACGTCGCCGAGGACATAGCCGACGTTCTGGAAGCCGATGATCGGCTTGAGCGCCCCGGCGGTGTTGCCCTTGGCGAAGTCGAGCGCCATCTCGTAGGCGGCCCGGGCCATGCCGACCGCGGCGATGGCAGCAATAGGACCGGACCACGCGAAGTTGCGGTTGATGACGAGGTCGCCGTTGCCGGCGGCTCCCGGCAGCAGGTTGTCGACCGGGATGCGGGCGTTGTCGAAGGTGATCTCCGCGTTCGACGCCAACCGGTGGCCGGTCTTGTCGAGGTGGCGGTAGGTGACGCCGGGGGTGTCGCGCTCGAGGACCAGTGCCGACAGTCCCTCCGTCCCACCCTTGTCCGAGTCGGTGCGGACGATCAGGGTGCCGGCGTTGACGCCGCGTTCGTCCCAGCCCGCCGACGAGGGCCAGTACTTGCGGCCGTTGATGACGTAGTGGTCGCCGTCGCGGACGGCGGTGAGCCCGACGCCGGCGGGTCGGGGAAGCGGGATGTCGAAGTTCGCGGTGCCGGAGGGGTTGCCGGGCGGCTCGCTCGCGGTCCACCCACCGAGGTACTCACCCGTCGGATCGGAGGTGGCGGCTCCGAGGAAGCGTTCCTTCTGTTCGTCGGTCCCGTACCAGGCGACCGGCATCAGGCCGAGCCCGTTGCACAGGACCGTGCACGCGAAACCGGGGTCGACGACACAGATCTCCTCGGCGGCGATGGTGAGGTCGACGCAGGACACTCCACCGCCGCCGTACGCCGCGGGAAGCATGCACATGGCGATTCCGGCCTTGTAGGCCTCGATGTACGCCGGCTTCGTCATCTGGAAGCCCTTGAGCGGGTCCGGCTCGGCGTCGGCCGCGGCGACGATCGGCTTGAGCACGTTCTCGGCGAATGCGCGGACGTCGTACTGCAACTTCTTCTGCTCGTCGGACATCGTGAAGTTGATGGTCATGAGAGCTCCGATGGAGTCGACGGTGTCCAGGTGTGCTCGCCTCGCGCGGGCCGGCTCCGCGGCGAACGAGCGTAGGCTCGCAAATCCGCATTTCATTTGCGTATTTGCCGGATGTCGGCCGCGTTGCGTCGTGTTCCGTGGATCTCTCAGCTGCCGCGGTCCATGTGTGAGGCGTGGTCGGCCCGGCGGCGGGCACACGGCGCGGCGATCCCCGGTGGCCGAACGCATTGCGGATGGCCGTGGGTGTCCTCGACCAGCACCATGCCCGGGGGTGTCGCCGCTGCTGCCCCGTCAGGGGGAAACATGCTGCTGACCCGGTCGCACAGTTCGAGCGACCTGCCCACGGATCCGGTGCGGTCCGGGCGGTCTCCGGGCGGCGGACGCGGTTCGGGGGCGTTCCCGCCCGTTCCTGTCCCTCGACCTCCGGTCAGCGCGGGGTCCTGCCCGTGCCGGCCCCACGGGCGGCGAGCTCGACGTCGATCCGGTCGCACCGGCTCCGTCGCGGGGTGGGTCCGCTGCGCCGTCGGCGACGAGTGACGGCCGCGTACCGGCATCGACCAGGGGCCCGGGCGCGTCGGCCCGGGCTGCTCAGTCGTCGAGCACCGCGGTCGTCACGGGGAGGTCGGCGACGACGGTCTTACCCGCGGCGTGGCGGTGGAACGACCAGCCGGTCGACAGGCTCGACACCATCTGCAACCCGCGGCCCCGGTCTGCGGCGGGGTCGAACGCGCGGAGCTGCGGCTCGTCCTGGGACTCGTCGGTGACCTCGAGGCGCAGCGAGTGGGGCGTGAGGGTCGCGGTGAGGCTGTAGGGGGTGCGGGCGTGGTCGACGGCGTTGCTGGCCAGCTCGTTGGCGACCAGGACCGCGGACTCGGCCGCGTCGTCGTCGACCCGCCACCGCGTGAGGAACGCCTGGAGGTCGCGGCGGACGCGCCCGCACGACTCCGGGGTGGGTTCGTAGCGCCGGCGCAGCTGCCGGCCCTCCGGCTGGGCGGAACCCGGCTCCGGGTCGCCGGGAGCCGGTGCGGGGTGCGCGGAGCGGGTGTCGGGCGCGCCGGCGGGCCCGGCCCGGGTGCCCGTCGCGGTGCAGATCAGCAGGGCCACGGCGAGGTCGTCGCCGCGGACGGGTTTGCGGGCGTCGATCGTGCCCAGCAGGGTGTCGAGTGCCACGTCGGGGTCGGCACGCCAGGCGGGACCCGCCCCCGACAGCTGCGGTCCGAGGATGTCGACGAGCCCGTCGATCCAGAGGACCTCGCCCGCGGGGTCGCGGGCCTCGATGAGCCCGTCGGTGTAGAGCATCAGCGCCCACTCGGAGGGGAGGGCGACCTCGACGGCGGGCCACGTCGTGCCGAGCCTGACGCCGAGCGGCACACCCAGCGCCTCGTCGGGCAGGGGACGGGGGGTCACGCCGTCGATCAGCAGGGGAGGGGGATGACCGGCGAGGTAGAGGTCGGCATGCCGGCGGTCGGGGCCGACGGAGACCATCGCGACCGTCGTGAACAGGGTCGGGTCGTGGCGTTCGGTGACGAAGACGCGGTCCAGCGCAGGCAGGACGTGTCCTGCGGGGACACCGGCGAGGATCAGGGTGCGCCAGGCGATGCGCAGGCTGACCCCGACGGCCGCCTCGTCGGGCCCGTGGCCGCTGACGTCGCCGATGATCGCGTGGACGGTGCCGTCGTCGGTCTCGATGAGGTCGTAGAAGTCGCCGCCGAGCAGGAGCTGACGCAGGCCGGGCTGGTACCGGGTGGTGACGGTGAGCGCCGGGTCGCGCAGCAGCGCGGTCGGGAGCAGCCCGCGGCCGAGGCGGCGGTTCTCCTGGGCGTGGATGCGGGCCTCGTGCAGCTGGTGGGCGAGGCGTTCGGCGTGGCGGCGTTCGACGGCGTACTGCACCGCCCGGGTGAGCAGCGGCCCGTCGACCCGTCCCTTGATCAGGTAGTCCTCGGCTCCGGCGGCGACGGCGGCGCGGCCGCGGGTCTCGTCGACGTCACCGGTGAGGACGACGATCGCCGGATGGTCCTCGAGTTCGCGGAGCCGGGCGAGACCGTCGAGACCCGACGCGTCGGGCAGGTTCATGTCGAGGAGCACACAGTCGACGCCGCCGAGGGCGGTCGCGGCGTCGGCGAGGTTGCCGACGTGGAGCAGCTCGGTGATCTCGCCGACGTCGGCGAACAGCTCGGACACGAGCAGGACGTCGGCCTCGTCGTCGTCGACCATGAGGACGCGGATGCCGGCGAGTCCCGTGCCGGTGGCGGAACCGGTGGCCGAGCTGGCGGGCATGTCCGAACTCCTCTCGGCCTCGATGTGGGCGAGGGTAGACGCGGATCGGCGCCGGTGCAGAGGCCGGGACCGCTGATTCCGGCAGCGGGTCGCCGTATGCGGTGTGGGGCGCCGTCGCGGGCCGCGTTCGGGCGCGGTGGTCGGGGCCGGGCGGACCGGGCCGCGGTGGTGCTGCTCCGCCGGGGGCGGAGTCTTGCGATCGACTGACGAAGCCCGAGCACGCCTGGCCTGCCGTCGATCTCGCGGGTAGACCTGACATCGGTGGTCGGCGGGGCCTTTCGTCCCTGGGGAGTGACTCGGCGGTCGCCGGTCCGTCAGCCCGTGGCGACTGGGGAGCGCGATCCACGGCGGCAGACGGTGTCGTTCCCACGACGACGCCGGCGCTCGGGCCGGCGGCCGTTTCGTGGCTCCGCCGACCACTGTCGGCTGTAGTGGAACGGGGCCTCGTCGGCCGTGGTGGTCAGGGGATACTGCGTTCATGGCGATCGATCCCACCGGGCCGGACCTCAAGGCCTTCCTCGCGCAGGGTCCGGACGAGCCGGTCACGATGCTGAACCTGCTGCGGTTCGTCGACGGAGGGGAAGCGCTCTACGACGAGTACGTCGAGCACTTCCGGCGTACCTCGGTGCCGCACGGCGCGGAGATCGTCTACTTCGGGCGCGGCGGCACCGCGGTGGTCGGGGAGCCGGGGCAGTCGTGGGACGCCGTGCTGCTCGTCCGCTATCCGACCCGGCGCGCATTCTCGGAGATGGTGCGCGACCCGCTCTACCAGGCGGGTTCGCACCTGCGTACGCGAGCGCTCGCCGAGGCCGTACTCCAGCCGCTCACCGACGCCTCACCGCGATGACGGGCAGTCGGTACCGACCGCGACGAGAGGGAGGCGGATGGCCGACGCCGGGGAGGTGACCGTCGTGACGGAGCGCACGAGGGTGCTCCTGGTCGACGACGACGCTCGCATCAGACAGGCGCTCGGGCTGGCCCTCGACGACGAGGGGTTCGCCGTGGCGGCGGCCTCGTCCGGTGAGCAGGCGTTGACGGTGCTCCGTGACGACGTCGACGTCGTGCTGCTCGATCTGATGCTGCCCGGAATGGACGGGCTGGTCGTGTGCCGGACCCTGCGAGCCCGTAGTGACGTGCCGATCATCATCGTGTCGGCGCGGTCGGACTCCGGTGACATCATCGAGGGGCTCGAGGCGGGGGCGGACGACTACGTCACCAAGCCGCTCGACGCGGGGGAGCTCGCGGCGCGCATCCGGGCGCTGTTGCGCCGCCGTCGTCCCGCCGTCGGCGAGGTGGGCCGCCGGTTCGTGCTCGGGGCCGTCGAGGTCGTGCCGGACGAGGGTGTCGTCCGCAAGGCGGGGGTCGAGATCCATCTGACCCGCACGGAGTTCAGGCTTTTCGTGGAGCTGCTGTCCGCCGGGGGTCGCGTGGTCACCCGGGAGGTGCTGCTGCAGCAGGTGTGGGGCTACGACTACCTGGGCGACACGCGCCTGCTCGACGTGCACGTCCGCCGGCTGCGCCGGAAGGTGGAGACCGATCCCGACGATCCGCGCCTGGTCCTGACGGTTCGGGGCGTCGGGTACAAGGTCGCCCGCGGATGACGGCTCGGCCCCGGCCGCTGCGGGCCGCCTGGGCGCGGCTGACGCTGCGCAGACGGGTGGCCGTCGCGTTCGCGGTGGTGTCGATGATCGTGACGGGTCTGCTGGCGGCGGTGACGTGGAACCTGGCGTCGAGCTATCTCGTGGCGCAGCGGGAGCAGAGCGCGACGCGTCAGGCGTCGGTCAACGTCCTGCTGGTCGAGGAGGAGCTGCGGAGCGGGACGACGGCGTCGTTGGACGATCTGCTGACGGGCCTGGCGGGCGGGCCGGACACCACCATCGCCCTGCGCCGGGGAGGTTCGTGGACGACCAGCGGCCGCCACATCGACCTCGCCGCGCTCCCGGCGCAGCTGCGGGCCTTCGCCAAGCAGGGTGTGCCCGTCCGGCAGCGGACGGTGTCCGGAGGGATACCGGTGCTCGTGGTCGCGCTCCCGGTGTCCGAGGGCGCGGTGTACCTGGAGGTGTTCCCGCTCTCGGAGCTGGACCGCACCCTGCGGTTCCTCAGCGCGGTGCTGTTGGCCGGGGTCGCCGTGAGCGCGGTGCTCGCCTTCACGCTGGGGTCGTGGGCCGGTCGACGTGCCCTGCAGCCGTTGGGTGAGCTGACCGACGCCGCCGCCCGGGTCGCCGCGGGTGACCTCGGTGCCAGGCTGCCGCGGGTCGACGACGCCGAGCTCGGCCCCCTCGTCGAGACGTTCAACGACACCGCGGACGCGCTGCAACGACGAGTGCAGCGCGACGTCGAGTTCGCCGGGAACGTCAGCCACGAGCTGCGGTCGCCGCTGACGACGATGATCAATGCGGTGGCGGTGCTCCGCAGGCGCAGTGCGGACATGCCGCCGGTGGCGTCGCAGGCGGTGGCGTTGCTGGACGCCGACGTGCACCGCTTCCGCAGGATGGTGATCGACCTGCTCGAGATCTCCCGCGACGACGGGGAGATCGACGAACGGGACCTGGAGCGCTGCGACGTCCACGAGGTGGTCGCGCACTCGGTCGCCGAGCGCGCGAGCTGCCCGGCCGCGGAGGTGGTCGGCGTGCCCCCGCTCGTCCTGGCCGACCGCCGCCGGCTCGACCGCGTCGTGTGCAACCTCCTGGACAACGCGGGCAACCACGGGGGCGGGGTCACCCGGGTCGCGGTGATCGGGCGGGACAGCTGGGTGCGTGTCGAGGTCGACGACGACGGCCCGGGTGTCCCGCCTGCGCAGCGGGAGCAGATCTTCGAGAGGTTCACCCGCGGTGACCTCGCGGGGAGTCGCGGTGAGGACACCGGGACGGGGCTCGGCCTCGCGCTGGTCGCGCAGCACGTGGCACGCCACAACGGGCGCGTGTGGGTCGAGGATCGGCCCGGTGGGGGAGCGAGGTTCGTCGTCGAGCTGCCCGGGGTCGTCTCGTGAACCGCAGCGGTCGGACCGTCCTGACGTGCGCGATTGTCGCCGCTGCCGTATTCGGGGTCGCTGGGTGCGGCGTGGCCGCGCAGCGCGAGCCGGTGAGGTTGGACACCTCGGTCCTCGCTCCGCCTGCGACCCCGACGGTCACCGTCGTGGCGGAGGCACCTGGGACCCCATCGGCCGACACCACGACGGCGCCGGTGCCGCGGACGGCGCCGACGGCACCGATGCCCGCACCCCTGACGGTCACGCAGACGGCCACACAGCCGACGGCCACAGAGCCGACGGTCACAGAGCCGACGGTCACATAGCCGGCGGTCTCGGAGCCGACGGCCACACCAGCGGCGCTCGCACCGTGCCCTGGCGCAGGTCGCCCCTGGGCGGGGGAACCGGGACGCGGCGCCCGACCTGATCCGGGCGCCGCGTCGCTGCGGGGCCGGTCAGACGGTGATGAGGCCGCCGGCGGTGGACCGGGCCGCGGCGAAGCGCTTGGCGGCGTCGGCCCAGTTGACGACGTTCCACCAGGCCTTGACGTAGTCGGGCTTGACGTTCTTGTACTGCAGGTAGAACGCGTGCTCCCACATGTCGAGCATGACCAGCGGGATCTGGCCGGCGGGCAGGTTGGCCTGCTGGTCGTAGAGCTGGTGGACCAGCAGCCGGCCGCCCAGCGCGTCCCACCCGAGGATCGCCCAGCCGGAGCCCTGGATCGTGGTGGCGGCAGCTGTGAAGTGGGCCTGGAAGGCGTCGAAGGAGCCGAAGGCGTCGTCGATCGCGGCGGCCAGCTCACCGGTGGGCTTGTCGCCGCCGTCCGGGGACAGGTTGTTCCAGAAGATCGAGTGGTTGACGTGTCCGCCGAGGTTGAACGCCAGGGTCTTCTCCAGGCCGACGACGGCGCCGTAGTCGCCGCTCTCGCGCGCTGCCGCCAGCTTCTCGATCGTCTGGTTCAGGGCCGTGACGTAGGTGTTGTGGTGCTTGGAGTGGTGCAGCTCCATGATCTCGCCCGCGATGTGCGGGTCGAGGGCGCCGTAGTCGTAGGACAGGTCGGGGAGCGTGTAGTCCGCCATCAGGTGCCTCCGGCAGCTCGAACGGTGGCGAGCAAGTCGCCAATGTCTTGCAACAACCTATATCCCGCAACCGCCAGAGTTATGCCATGGACGGCGAAGTCCGGATGCCGTACGGTAGTTGCAAGTCTCTTGCAACTGTGGCGGTGATCGCCCGGCGGAGGCGGGGCGGGTGATCGTTCTGGCAGCTCGACACCCCCACGTGATGCGGGGTCGGCCGGCAACGGCCGGCTCCGCTCTCGTCCGCGGCGACGGCGCGCGGCCCCGGCCGGTGCGCGTGTCAGTGAGCCTTTGCCAACCTGCTGGATGAGCAGGTCAGCGGGCTGCGGCGTGTCGTGGCCTCGAATGGGTGAAGCTCCTGGTAGACGGGCGATTGACTAGATCAACACGTCCTACCAGGAGCTTCAA
>NZ_JBFWOY010000062.1:0-13362 GCF_050250275.1 Pseudonocardia sp. | reverse complement strand
GGTCGAGCACGCCCGCTTCCACGGCGGCCTGCACCTCGCGGGATTCGACACCGGCGTCATCTCGAGCCGCCGCCGCACCGCCTGACCGGTTGACGCGCCCGGGGACGCGCAGCCGGCGGGCGGTCAGGCGACGCCGGCCGTCGTCGCCACCCGCACGATCCAGAACAGCAACCCGGTCACGAGGATCACGACCCAGAACGGCCACGCGCGCCGGCGCGCGACCACCCAGGTGAGCACGCCGGCCACCAGCACCGACGCGACGATCATGCCGCCGAGCGCCCACCCCGCGCTGCTCGACGGCGGCGGCCCGGAGACCGCGAGCACCAGCACGACGTTGACGACGCCCCACCCGACGGCGGCCGGCATCGTGCGGCGCAGCGGTGTGCCGGTCGCGGTCGCGCCGATGGACGGGGGCGGCAGCTCCTCCGCGGCAGGGTAGGGCGGCGCACCCGGCATCGGCGCGTGCGGTGTGAGCCGGTCGGGGTCGACGGGGGCGAAGCCGGGGGCGCCGGCCTCCCAGGCGAACCGCCCGTCCCCGTCGGCGTCGGACTCCCGCGGCCGGGGCTCGTCGGCGGGGGTGGAACTGACCATCACCCGACGCTAGCCCAGCCGCCGCGGACGGCGCCGGCCCGACCGTCGGCGACGTCACTGCACCACATGTGTCCCAGGTGATCCCCGTCGCGGCGCACGGACCCGTGGAGGGTCTAGCCTCCCGGACGTGTCCACCCCTCCTGTCACCGTCACAGTCACCGGCGCCGCTGGCCAGATCGGTTACGCGCTGCTCTTCCGTATCGCGTCCGGACAGCTCCTGGGGCCCGACACCCCGGTGAAGCTGAACCTGCTCGAGATCCCGCAGGCCGTGAAGGCCGCCGAGGGCACCGCGATGGAGCTCGCCGACGGCGCGTTCCCGCTGCTGGCCGGCGTCGACATCTTCGACGACGCCACCAAGGCCTTCGGCGGCGCCAACGTGGCGCTGCTCGTCGGCGCCCGGCCCCGCGCCAAGGGCATGGAGCGCGGCGACCTGCTCGAGGCCAACGGCGGCATCTTCGCCCCGCAGGGCAAGGCCATCAACGCCGGCGCGGCCGACGACATCCGCGTCCTCGTCGTCGGCAACCCGGCCAACACGAACGCGCTCATCGCGCAGTCCGCGGCCCCCGACGTGCCGGCCGAGCGGTTCACCGCGATGACCCGCCTCGACCACAACCGTGCGCTGTCGCAGCTGTCGGCGAAGCTGTCGGTCCCGGTGTCCGAGATCCGGAAGATGACGATCTGGGGCAACCACTCCGCCACCCAGTACCCCGACCTGTTCCACGCCGAGGTCGGCGGCAAGATCGCCGCCGAGCAGGTCGAGGAGGCGTGGCTGCGCGACACGTTCATCCCGACCGTCGCCAAGCGTGGCGCCGCGATCATCGAGGCCCGTGGGGCGTCGTCGGCGGCGTCCGCGGCGTCGGCGGCCATCGACCACATCCACACCTGGGTCAACGGCACCGCCGACGGTGACTGGACCTCGATGGCCGTCCCCTCCGACGGCTCCTACGGGGTGGCCGAGGGCATCATCTCCTCGTTCCCCGTCACCTGCCGCGGTGGGAAGTACGAGATCGTCCAGGGCCTGGAGATCGACGCGTTCTCCCGCGAGCGGATCGACGCCAGCGTCGCCGAGCTCGTCGAGGAGCGCGAGGCCGTGAAGGGTCTCGGCCTGATCTGAGGCGGCCCGCCCGCGCTCGTCGTGCAGGAACGGCACTTTCCCGCAACCCGGTTGCGGGAAAGGGCCGTTCCTGCATCCGGGGGCCGGGGCCGGGAAGGGGGCCCACCCCCGTGATCATGTGGGGGCGGGGGTCGGGGCCACACCATCGTCGCAGGTCGGCGCATCGCGGAAGCTTTCTCCCAACGGCGGACCAACCGGACCCGCCCCACTCTCGGGAGAAACCGATGCGTACCCCCAGCCTCCGCCGCACCATCGTCCGCATTGCCACCGCCGGCGTCCTCAGCCTCGCCGGCCTCGGCGGGATCGCCGCCGTCGCCGCGCCGGCCGCCTCCGCCGCCCCCGCGGACTGCGCCTACAACCCCGGGGGCCGCGGCGGCTACGGCTCCTACGTCGACGGTCTCGCCCTGGACCAGATGGACTGGGAGCAGGACCTCGCCAACGGCATCAACGCCTACCGTGCCTCGAAGGGCCTGCGCCCGCTGACCTACTCGCGCCAGCTGGCCCGCCCGGCGATGTGGGCGAGCCTGGACAGCTACAACCGCGGCATCTCCCCGTCGAACCACATCGACTCCCGCGGCATGGGTATCGCCCAGCGCGTCCAGTTCTGCTCGGGCTACACCGGCTACGTCGGTGAGATCAACTACTGGGCCCGGGGCAGCCAGGCCTACACCGGCTGGCAGGCGGCGCTGAACTGGTGGAAGAACTCGCCCGGCCACAATGCTCTGCTGCTCGACGCGCGGGCCACGAAGTTCGCGGTGGGCCTGGCCTACGAGGGCGAGACCCGCACCCGCACCCACTACACCGTGGTGTTCGGCGACCACTGACCCGCCGCACCCGTTCGGCAGGAACGGCACTTTCCCGCAACCCGGTTGCGGGAAAGTGCCGTTCCTGCGTTCGGGGCCGTGAGCCGCGCCGCAGATGGTTAGTATTGGCACACATCCGCCGGGGGAACGTGGAGGCCAGTCCGTGACCGCAGCCGTCGTCCGCAGCACGCTCGCCGACCTCCTGCGCGAGCCCGACGACGGCCGCATCCGGGAGCTGCACGACGGCGAGATCGTCGTCCTCCCCGAGCCCGACGAGGACCAGACCTGGCACGTGCGCCTGCTCGACCTGATGCTCGGTGTCGGCGCCCCCGACGGCGTCGAGATCCACCACTCGACGGGCGTGCACGTCGACGCGGCGAACTTCTTCGTCCCCGACCTGCTCGTCGTCCGCAGGGGCACCCCGTTCCACGACAACGGGTTCGACGCCGCCGGGGTCGTACTGGCCGTGGAGGTGCTGGGCCCGCACACCCACCACGCCGACCGCGTCCTCAAGCCGTGGCGCTACGCCGAGGCGGGGGTCCCGTACTTCTGGCGCATCGACCAGGGGCCCCGGCTGGTCGCGCTGCGGCTCGACGCGACGCTGGGCGAGGGGCACTACATCTACGACACCGAACTGGTGCCGGGCGAGAATGCCGAGGTCCCGCACCCGTGGGTCGCGCAGATCGACATGGCCGAGTTCGTCGACCCGCCCAGCCGCCGCTGACCCGCCACCGTCGGCCGGGTGCCCCGGCAGTGCCGGGCACCGCGCACACGCTCAGAGCAGCGCGATCGCGAACGCCTCCGGCGGCACGATGATCAGGTTCTGCTCGGCCGCCGCGGGTTCGGAGGCCAGCAGGATGCGGTCGACGCCCCGGTCGAGCGGGATCGTCGCGTCGACGTGCCCGAGGTTGACCACGACGCGGATCCGGCCGCGGTGCACGACGACCGTGCGGGCCTCGTCGTCCACGTCGACCTCGACGTCGTCGAGCCAGGGATCGGTGAGGTCGGGCCACTGCCGGCGCAGCGCGATCAGCTCCCGGTGCAGCGCCAACAGCGTCGCGTGGGGCTCCTGCGCCGGCTCGTCCCAGTCGAGCTTGGAGTCGAGGAAGGTCGACTCGGCGTTCGGGTCGGGCACCTCGGCCGCTCCCCAGCCGTGCTCGGCGAACTCCGCGGTGCGGCCCTCGCGGACCGCGTCGCGCAACGCCGCGTCGGGGAAGCGGGAGAAGAACTGCCACGGGGTGCGCGCGCCCCACTCCTCACCCATGAACAGCATCGGCGTGAACGGCGAGGTGAACACCAGCGCCGCCCCGCAGGCCAGCTGACCGGGCGTCAGCGACTGGGTGAGCCGGTCACCCGCCGCGCGGTTGCCGATCTGGTCGTGGTTCTGCAGGTAGGCGAGGAACCGGTGCCCCGGGATGCGCCGGGTGTCGACGGGGGCGCCGTGCACCCGGTTGCGGAAACTCGACCAGGTGCCCTCGTGCAGGAAGCCGCGGCACAGCACGTGCGCGAGCCCGGTCAGCCCGGCCGCGGCGAAGTCGGCGTAGTAGCCCTGCGCCTCGCCGGTGAGCACGGCGTGGAAGCTGTGGTGGATGTCGTCGGCCCACTGGGCGTGCAGCCCGTAGCCGCCGCCCTCCCGCGCGGTGATCATCCGCGGGTCGTTGAGGTCGGACTCCGCGATCAACGACAGCGGCCGGCCCAGGTGCGCGGACAGCGACTCGACCTCGACGGCCAGCTGCTCGAGCACGTGGATCGCGCGGGTGTCGCGCAGGGCGTGCACGGCGTCGATGCGCAGCCCGTCGATGTGGAAGTCGCGCAACCACATCAGGGCGTTGTCGACGACGTAGCGGCGCACCTCGTCCGACCAGGCGCCGTCGAGGTTGAGCGAGGGACCCCAGATGTTGCTGCCCGCGAAGTAGGGGCCGAACCGGTCGAGATAGGCACCCGAGGGACCGAGGTGGTTGTAGACGACGTCGAGCACCACGCCGAGCCCGCGGGCGTGGGCGGCGTCGACGAACCTCTTCAGCCCGTCGGGGCCACCGTAGTTCTCGGTGACCGCGTACCAGTCGACGCCGTCGTAGCCCCAGTTCCACGGGCCGTCGACGGCGTTGACGGGCAGCAGCTCGACGAGGTCGACGCCGAGGTCGACCAGGTGGTCGAGGCGGCCGATCGCGGCGTCGAACGTGCCGTCGGGGGTGAAGGTGCCGATGTGGCACTCGTAGAGCACCGATCCGGGCAGCTGCCTGCCCGTCCAGGCCGTGTCGGTCCACAGGAAGTGGTCCTGGTCGTAGCGCCGCGACGCCGCATGGACCCCGCCCGGCTGCCACCGCGACCGGGGGTCGGGCAGCGGGGTCTCGTCGTCGCCGACGAGGAACGCGTAGGCGCTGCCGTGCCCGGCGCCGTCGACCTCGGCGTGCCACCAGCCGCCCGGACTCGGGTACATCGGATGCGTCTCGCCGTCGACGACGACGCGCATCTGGTCCTGCTCGGGCGCCCAGACCCGGTACTCGGCCACGTGCGTCGGTTCCTTCCGGTGCTCTCGGATGGGTCGGGTGGTGTCGGCGGGGACGTCAGGAGGGGCGGACGAGCAACGCGACGGGGTAGCGCCGCAGCAGGTCGGCCAACCGCGGGGCGGACCCGTCGACCGGGATGTCGGTGACCATGTCGTGCCAGTCGCCCGCGCCGTCGGGCAGCGGGAGGACGGTGTCGCCCCAGCCGCCGCGGGCGGCCAGGCCGACGGGCAGCCGGGTGGCGACGGCGACCATGCCGGTGGCGTGGCGGCCCGGCCCGAGCAGCGGAGCGGTGCCGCGTGCGAACGCGACGGCGTGCTCGGCCGCCTGCCCGGACGCGGGCAGCGCCCGGTAGCCGGCGAACAGCTCCGGCCGGTACCTGCGCAGCCGGGCCGCGGTGGCCGTGACCAGCAGTTTCGCCGCGCCGTCCGGGCCGACCTCGGGCAGCTCGCCCTCGTCGATGCGGGCCAGGGTCGCGCGGCGGGCCGCGAAGTCGACGGGCCGGCGGTTGTCCGGGTCGACGAGGGAGTACTCGAAGAACTCGGTGCCCTGATAGATGTCGGGGACACCGGGCCCGGCCAGCTGCAGCAGCTTCTGGCCCAGGGAGTTGGACCGGCCCGCGCCCTCGATGCGGGCGACGAACGCCTCGATCTCGGCGACCAGGTCCGGGTCGGACAGCACGTCGCCCGCCCACGCGGCGACCGCCTCGTCGACCGCGGCGACGGCGTCGACGTGGCTGGTGACGAGCTTGGCCTCCTTCGACGCCTTCGTCAGGTACGCCGACATCCGGTCGGCCGGGATCGGCCACGCGCCGACGAGGCACTGCCACGCCAGCAGCTCCAGGGACCGGTCGGGCAGCGGGCGGCGGGCCGACCAGCGGCGGACGACGTCGATCCACTCCGCCGGCATCTCCGACAGGGCCGCGAGCCGGGCCCGGACGTCCTCCGAGCGCTTCGTGTCGTGCGTCGACAGCGTCGTCATCGTGGCCGGGGTGCTCGCCTCACGGGCGGCCGCGGCGGCGTGGAACTCGGCGGGGGAGACCCCGAACCGCTCGGGGGCGCCGCCGACCTCGTTGAGCGCGACGAAGCGGGTCCACCGGTAGAACGCCGTGTCCTCCACACCCTTGGCCATCACCATGCCCGACGTCTGCTGGACGCGGGTGGCGAGCTCGCCGTGCGGGTCGGCGACCATCGCGGCGTGCAGGGCGGCGAGCGTGCCGGCCAGGTCGGGTCGGTGGGTGCGGGCGACGGCCACCGCGGTGTCGAGCGACTCCCGGCCCTCCGGCAGGTAGCTGCGGTAGACGGGGAACCCGCACAGCAGCTCGGCGACGGCGTCGACCAGCCCCTCGGACGGGACGCCCGCGACGGCCGCCGCGGCGACGCCCGCGATCCGGCGCACCTCGGCGGCCAGGATCGTCGACGCCACCTCGCGTCGCGCCCGGTGCTCCCCGGTGTGTGCCGACTCCTTGACCCCGACGTGCTCGGCGGCGAACTGGGTGAGCAGCCCGGCACCGGCCGGATCGACGAACACCCCGCAGATCTCGCGCAGCGCCTCGTAGCCGGTGGTGCCGTCGACCGGCCAGGACGCGGGCAGCTCCTCGCCCAGCCCCAGGATCTTCTCGACGAGCAGCCACCGGTCCGGGCCGATCGCCGCGCGCAGCCGGCGCAGGTAGGCGCCGGGATCGGACAGGCCGTCGGGATGGTCGACGCGGATGCCGTCGACCTCGCCCGCCTCCACCCAGCGCAGCACCTCGGCGTGCGCGGCGTCGAACACCGCCGGGTCCTCGACGCGGACGGCCGCGAGCGTCGACACGTCGAAGAACCGCCGGTAGGTCAGCTCGGCCGCGCCGCGCTTCCACGACACCAGCCGGTAGTGCTGCCGCTCGTGCACCTCGCGGGCGCTGCCCTCGCCCGTGCCGGCCGCGACGGGGAACGTGTGCTCGTAGTAGCGCAGCTCGGTGCGGTCGGCGGAGAGGGTGAGCGCGTCGAGAGCCGCCGCCTCGTCCTCGCCCAGGACCGGGAGCAGGATCGGCCCGGCGGCCCAGTCGATGTCGAACTTGTCCGCGTGCGCCGACCCGCGACCACGGGCCAGGACGTCCCACCACCACGGGTTCGCCAGCGGCACCTCGACGCCGACGTGGTTGGGCACGATGTCGAGCAGCAGGCCCAGCCCGCGTTCGCGAAGCGCCGCGACCAGGTCCTTGCGGCCCAGCTCGCCGCCACGCTCGACCGACACCCGCGTCGGGTCGACGACGTCGTAGCCGTGGTTCGAGCCCGCCCCCGACTCCAGCAGCGGCGACGCGTACAGCGCGCCGACCCCGAGCCCGTCGAGGTAGTCGAGCAGCGCCACACCGTCGGCGAAGGTCTGCTCCGCGGAGAACTGCAGCCGGTAGGTGGACGACGGCACCTGACGGTTCACGCGCTCGGTCATCGGGTCGCGGCCTCCACCCGCTGCAGCACCAGGATGGACCGGGCCGGCACGACCTGCGCGGACCCGGACGTCACCGTCACCGGGTCGGCCGCCACCGTCCCCGGCGTCGTCGCGAGCGAGGTGACCTCACCGGTGGCCGAGTCGACGACCACCGCCCAGCGCGTCCCGAACTCGGCCGCGGGCAGCGTCGCCTCGATGTCCTCCCAGTGCGCGTTGAGCAGCAGCAGGAACGAGTCGTCGGTGACGCGCTCGCCGCGGTGGTCGGCCTCGGTGATGCCCTCGCCGTTGAGGAACACCAGGACGCACTTGCCGAACCCGGAGTCCCAGTCCTGCTCGGTCATCTCCTCACCCGACGGGGAGAACCACGCGATGTCGGGCAGCGCCGTGGCCGTGTCGCCCGTCTCCGAGCGCCGGCGGGGCCGGATCGGGCGGCCCGCGAAGAAGCGGCGACGCCGGAACACCGGATGCGCGTGCCGCAGCGCGGCCACCCCACCGGTGAAGCCGATCAGCCCGGCGTTCTTGCCCGCCAGCGACCAGTCCATCCAGGCGATCTCGTTGTCCTGGCAGTAGACGTTGTTGTTGCCGCCCTGGGTGCGGCCGAGCTCGTCGCCGTGCAGCAGCATCGGCACGCCCTGGGACAGCAGCAGCGTCGTGATGAAGTTGCGTTGCTGGCGGGCCCGCAGCGCGAGGACGTCCTCGTCGTCGGTCGGGCCCTCGACCCCGCAGTTCCAGGACCGGTTGTGGCTCTCGCCGTCGTTGCCGTCCTCGCCGTTGGCTGCGTTGTGCTTGTCGTTGTAGGACACCAGGTCCGCGAGGGTGAACCCGTCGTGCGCGGTGACGAAGTTGATCGAGGCGTAGGGCCGGCGACCGTCGGCCTTGTACAGGTCCGAGCTGCCGGTGAGCCGGGAGGCGAACTCGCCGAGGGTGCCCGGCTCGCCCCGCCAGAAGTCGCGGACCGTGTCGCGGTACTTGCCGTTCCACTCCGTCCACAACGGCGGGAAGTTGCCCACCTGGTAGCCGCCGGGGCCGACGTCCCACGGCTCGGCGATGAGCTTGACCTGGCTGATCACCGGGTCCTGCTGCACGAGGTCGAAGAACACCGACAGGCGGTCGACGTCGTAGAACTCGCGGGCGAGCGTCGAGGCCAGGTCGAACCGGAACCCGTCGACGTGCATCTCCGTGACCCAGTACCGCAGCGAGTCCATGATCAGCTGCAGCGTGTGCGGGTTGCGGACGTTGAGCGAGTTCCCGGTGCCCGTGTAGTCCATGTAGTACCGCTGCTCGTCCTCGACGAGACGGTAGTAGGCGTGGTTGTCGATGCCGCGCATCGACAACGTCGGCCCCATGTCCGAGCCCTCGGCCGTGTGGTTGTAGACCACGTCGAGGATGACCTCGATGCCCGCCTCGTGCAGGTCGCGCACCATCGCCTTGAACTCCTGCACCTGGCTGCCGGGACGGCTGCCCGACATGGCGTAGGCGTGGTGCGGGGCCAGGAACGCGATCGTGTTGTAGCCCCAGTAGTTCGCGAGGCCGCGCTGCTCGAGGTGGTGGTCGGTGATGAACTCGTGCACCGGCATCAGCTCGACCGCGGTCACCCCGAGCGTCTGCAGGTGCTCGACCATCGCCGGATGCGCCAGCCCCGCGTAGCTGCCCCGCAGCTCCTCCGGGACGTCCGGGTGGGTGATCGTCAGGCCCTTGACGTGGGCCTCGTAGACGATCGTCTCGTGGTAGGGCACCTTCGGCGGCCGGTCCGAGCCCCAGTCGAAGTACGGGTTGATCACCACGGACTTCGGCACGAAGGGGGCCGAGTCGGCGTCGTTGCGGTTCTCGGGCGCGTCGAACTCGTAGCCGAACACCGCCTCGTCCCAGCGCACCGGGCCGTCGAGGGCCTTGGCGTACGGGTCGATGAGCAGCTTGTTCGGGTTGCAGCGCAGACCGTGCGCCGGGTCGTGCGGACCGTGGACCCGGTAGCCGTAACGCTGCCCCGGCTCGACCCCGGGCAGGTAACAGTGCCAGACGAACCCGTCGACCTCGGTCAGCCTGACCCGGGTCTCCTGCCCGTCGGGCTCGAACAGGCACAGCTCGACCTTCTCGGCGACCTCGGAGAAGATCGCGAAGTTCGTTCCGGCGCCGTCGTAGCTGGCGCCCAGCGGGTAGGCGCTACCGGGCCACGGCCGCATGTGCTCCTCGTTCCCCGGCCTCGGCCGG
The DNA here is from genome assembly GCF_050250275.1 of Pseudonocardia sp. Lineage (GTDB taxonomy): Bacteria > Actinomycetota > Actinomycetes > Mycobacteriales > Pseudonocardiaceae > Pseudonocardia. Next base: position 3,709 of record NZ_JBFWOY010000062.1, on the reverse strand, counting down.
ACTCTCGAATTCGACGGACGACCGGGCACCCGGCGTCACCGGGTACAGGGTGGGGGAGGGTTCGGAACGCCCGCGCTCACGCTACCCGGGACGACCGACGCGAAAACGTCGGTGACGCGCTGTCAGCCGGCCGACCGCGGCGGGAAGCCACCGGTCGCGATCGGCCCCCACCGCGTCGGCGTCACCCTGATCAGCGCCTTTCCCTGCGCGGTCATCGCCGCGCGGTACTCGTCCCAGTCGGAGTGTTCACCCGAGATCACCCGGAAGTACTCCACGAGCGGTTCGACGGCCTCCGGGAGCCGCAGCAGCTCGGCGTCCCCGTCGACCTGCACCCACGGCCCGTCGAACCCGTCGGACAGCACCATGACCGACGCCCGCCCCGTCCGCGCCACGTTCACCGACTTCGCCCGCTCCGGGTACGTCGCCACCACCAGCCTGCCCTCGACGTCGACCCCACCCGTCACCGGAGACAGCTGGGGCGACCCGTCGGAACGCGTCGTGACCAGGACGAACCGGTGCCGGGGGCGGACGAAGTCGAGCAGGTCGTCGAGACCGACGCGGGTGTTCGTGGCGATCGTGCGCGGCATACCCCGAACACTAGGGCGCCGCGCACCGCCGCGCCGGGTAGTCTTCGCCGCGATGAGCACCCTGTTCACGAAGATCATCGACGGCGAGCTGCCCGCCCGGTTCGTCTGGTCCGACGACACCTGCGTCGGGTTCCTCTCGATCAACCCGCTCGGACCCGGCCACACCCTCGTCGTGCCGCGCGCCGAGGTCGACCACTGGGTCGACGCCCAGTCCGGCCTCATCGCCCACCTCACCGCGGTCTCCCACGTCGTCGGCAACGCCGTCCGCACCGTCTTCGCCCCGCCACGGGTCGGCCTGCTCGTCGCCGGGTTCGAGGTCCCCCACCTGCACCTGCACGTCTTCCCGGCCCGGGACATGGCCGCCTTCGACTTCGCGAACGCCGCGAAGACCGTCGACGACGCGGAGCAGGACGCCCACGCCGAGGCCCTGCGTGCCGCGCTGCGCGACGCCGGACACGCCGACCACGTCCCCGCCGCCTGACGTGCAGCTGGTCCTCGTCCGGCACGCCCTGCCCGAGCGCGTCCACACCAACGGCTCCACCCCCGCGGTGGCGGCCGACCCCGGCCTCACCGAGCTCGGCCACCGCCAGGCCGCCACCCTCGTCGGCGCACTCGGCGCCGAGGCCGTCGACGGCCTACACAGCAGCACCATGGCCCGCGCCGTCGAGACCCTCGCGCCGCTGGCCGCCGCCCTCGGCGTCGAGCCGGCCCGCACCGCCGACCTCGCCGAGTACGACGTCGCCGACCCCCACTACGTGCCCGTCCACGAGATGGCCCGCCTCGACCCCGCATCGTGGGACCGGCTGCGCGCCGGGCTGCTGCCCGCGCACGTCGACGTCGACGCCTTCCGCGCCCGCGCCGTCGCCGCCGTCGAGGCCGTCGTGGCCGCCCACCCCGGCAGGGGCACCGCCGTCGTCGTCGCCCACGCGGGCGTCGTCAACATCTACCTCGCGCACGTCCTCGGCATCGACCGGCCGCTGCCGTTCCCGCTCGACTACGCCGGCATCACCCGCGTCGTCTGCGGCCGTGAGGGACGCCGCACCGTGCGCACCGTCAACGAGATCGGCCACGTCGCCGCGCTGCTGGCCGAGGTGGGCGCCGCCCGGGGATAGGCCACCCGGTCGGACACCGGGTCCGAAGGGGTGACGTCCGGCACGCGCCCGCGCCCCGATGCTGACCTGGAGCGTTCGGCTGAATACGCTCGGTACCGAAGATCGTCGGCGAGACACCGCCGGCCGCTCGTCGAGGAGGGGGTCCCGACGCCATGACGGGCCGGATCGGAGGTGACAGCGGTGACGACCCCGCCTCCCTCCCCGCGGCCGGCCCCGACCCGCCCGCCGACCCCGCCCCACCCACGGCCGGACCCGGCCCGAGGCGATCCGTGTTCGCCGGACGCGAGTTCCGCAGCCTCTGGGGCGCCGAGCTCGTCTCCGCCGTCGGCGACCAGCTCGCCCGCCTCGCCCTCGCCGTCCTCGTCTACGAACAGACCGACTCCGCGAGCTGGTCCGCGCTCGTCTACGCACTGACGTTCCTGCCCGCGCTCGCCGGCGGCATCCTCCTCGGCGGGCTCGCCGACCGCTACCGCCGCCGCGAGCTCATGATCGTCGTCGACGTCGTCCGCCTCGTGCTCGTCGGACTCATGGCGCTGCCCGGGCTCCCGCTCACGGTCCTCTGCGCCCTTCTCGTGGTGGTCGTCCTGCTGTCCTCGGTGCACAGCGCAGCCCAAGCCGCCCTGCTGCCGCTCGCACTGCCCGGCGAGATGTACGAACGCGGCCTCGCCGTCCGCCAGATAACCGGTCAAGCCGTCCAGCTCGGGGCCTTCGCCGGAGGAGGGCTGCTGCTCGTCGCCATCGCGCCCCGCACCGCCCTGCTCGTCAACGCCGGGACCTTCCTCGTCTCCGCCGTCGTCCTGCGCGCCGGCGTCCCGGCCCGCCCCGCGCCCGAACGCTCCACCGACGCCGGCGAGAGCCGCGGCTCCGTCGTCCGCGACGGCGTCGCCGCCATCCGCGAGATCATCGCCGACCCCGCCCGCCGCGCACTGCTCGCACTCGTCCTGCTCGTCGCCGTCTACATCGTCCCCGAGGCCATCGCCGCGCCCTACTCGGCCGCCGTCGAGAACACACCCATCGGCACCGGGCTCCTGATGGCCGCCGACCCGGCCGGCAGCGTCCTCGGAGCCTTCGCGTTCCAGCGGTTCGTCCCCGCCCACCTGCGCTCACGCCTCATCGGCGTCCTCGCCATCCTCGCCGGCGTGCCGCTGCTGGCCTGCGCGCTGCACCCCGGCCTGTGGACGTCCGTCGCCCTCTGGGTCGCCTCCGGCGCCCTGTCGACGGCGTTCATGGTCCAGGCCCAGGCACTGTTCGTGCGCGCCACACCCGACGCCCGCCGCGGCAGCGTCGTCGGCGTCGCCGCATCCTCCCTGCTCGCCGCCCAGGGCATCACCGTTTTCCTCGGGGGCGTCCTCGCCGACCTCATCGGCCCCGCCAACACCGTCGCGGTCGCCGGAGCCGTCGGCATGGCACTCGCGGTCGCCGCCGCGCTGGCCTGGCGATCGGCCCGCCCGCGCGCCACCGGCTGAGGACTCACCGACTCCACGGGACATCGGTCGGACGGCGCCCTGCAGCGCCCGACGTCCGTCCACAGTGGTCGGTCGATCGGTCGGCCCGCCCCGACGGCGGGCGCCTCCAGCAGGACCATCGGTGATCACTCACCGTGGCCGCCCGGGTTCCGCCGCCGGCCTCGCCGGCACTGATGCGCGTCGACGCGCGTTGTCGGCCGGCGACCTCCCGCTGGGGCACGGGGGCACAACACGGCCGGGATGATGCGTGGTTCTCGTTCCGTTCGTGCGGAGATGTCGTACACGGCTTGTTCGGGGTGGGGGGGTCACCAGGACTTGTTGCGCACTGCGGGCTCCTTCGGGGTTGTGGTCGGGCTGGTCGGGCGGTGTCACCAGGACTTGTTGCGCACGTCGTGCTCCTCCTGCTCGGTGTGGGTGCGGGCGGTCGGTCGTCGGTCACCAGCTCTTGTTGCGCACGTCGTGCTCCTCTCGGTGGCTGTGGTGGTGGGGCTGGGGGCGGTGGTCACCAGGACTTGTTGCTCACGGGTCCTCCTTCTCGGGGTGG
>NZ_JBFWOY010000061.1:0-13957 GCF_050250275.1 Pseudonocardia sp. | reverse complement strand
CAGGCGCACCACAGCCTGCCCCGCTCGGGCCGGTCCGACGCCGGGACTCGGGGAGGGACTCACATCGATCGACGGCAAGCGGCTGGGGCTTGCGTTCCGCTTCTTACGTTGATCAAGGGCGCTGCGCGTCGCTGCGCGACCGGACTTCGTCCGGCCCTTGACCGCGAGCCTCGCCGGCCGCGCTGGGTCGCCCCAAGGGGCGGCGGGGGAACAGCTCCCCGCCACCCCTTCGGGGTTCCCGGGCCGACAGGCCCCTCCTGATCTGGAGGCCGACATGGGCAAGAAGCAGCAGACCATCACCACCACCGACAAGACCACCGCCGAGGAGAACGCCGGACGCGGACTGTCCTCGGTGTGCACGCTGGCGGCGCGGGTCGCAGGGTTCGTCCCGACCCGGGTCGACATGCGCTTCGCCGGAACCCCCGAACAGCAGCTCGGAATCACCCTGGGCACCGTCCTGGTCTACGTGAACATGCACCGCACCGCGGCGACGATCGCCGACAAGTGGGCCGCCGCCGCTCCGCTGGCCCGGGGTCTGTCCCATGCCCTGCCCCAGGGGCGCCGCGACGCGACCGTAACTGCGGGGCCGTGGCTGCTCTCGGCGATGGTGCGCTTCGCGGGGACCCCGGCGGTGACCGCGTCGATGCTGACTCCGCAGCCGGGTCGGGATGTGCCGCCGTTGCTGCGGATGCAGGTCGGCCCGGTGACCTGGGAGCTGGCCGACGCCGTCGCCTACACCTCGATGCTGAACGCGTGGCGAATCGCCGAGGACCTGCTGGCCTGTGGAAAGACCCCGACCGAGTAGGTCTGTACGACCACGGTTGTGGATGGTCGGGCCCGGCTGCTGGTGCAGCCGGGCCCCTCTGCGTCACCCTCGGGTCCATGGAGCATTGGCGCGTGGGCGTGCTGCGGTCGGGTGCGGAGAACGTGGCCTGGACCGACCAGGGAGAAGGCCAGGATTGGGACTCCGCCCGCGACGCCGCGGTCGCCGCGCTGCACGCGCGGGTCCTGGCCGAGGGGCGCGGAGAGTTCCGGGTCCAGGTCGCGGAGAACGAGGCGTATGTGTTCCCCGGCGAGACGGTCGACGGTGAGCTCGAGCTGACCGGGCTCGGCGACGTGCTGCCCCAGCGCTACAGCCGCTGAGACGGGGGAACGGACGCCTGCGGAGGCCTCAACCGCCCGGCGATCGGGGCGGCCGCAGGGGCCCGGACCTTGCCCGCGCCCGAGCGGTGCGGTGCGGTGCGGTGAGGCAGGGCACGGCGCAGCCGTTGCCGGCCGTCGGAACCGGTCGCGATTGGCCCCGGCCGCTCGTAGATTCGGCCGGCTGCGCCGAGGTCCTGCTGCTCGCGGCGCCGGTGGAGCGCGGCCCGGCCAGGGTCGAGCAGCTCCCGGGGCCCCCGTAGCCCCCACTGAACCCGAGGCGGTTCAGACTGACGAGTGACCGCCGTGACGGTGCGCTGACCTGGGTCGCCGTATCAGGTGGCCGAGACGATGCGCCCCGCGATGGTCCCGGCGGCGGCTGTGGAGTCCGCGGTCACGGACAGCTGGATGCTCGCGGACTGGCCGGGGTAGATGGTCACGGCGGAGCTGAAGGGCTGGGTGATGGACCAGCCGGCGGGGGTCTTCTCCGACACCCAGCGCGAGGAGGTGAGTGCTACCTGGCCGGTGTTCTCGAGCCGGATGGTGACGGTGCAGTTGCCGGGAAGAACCTCGGGGGTCTTGCCCTCGACGAGTGTGCGTGACACCAGCGGGTTGATGGTCACGCTGGAGCCGTCGGCGGTGATGTTGGAGCAGTCCGCGGAGGACTTGGTGCCGGTGGCACTCGCGACTCGGGCCGAGGCGGTGGAGTCGATGAAGCCGGTCGTGCCACTGATGACAGTGGTGAGGACGACGATCGCGAAGGCGATCCCGCCAGCGAGCAGGAAGCCGAGGGGGACACCCACGAGAACGGCGGTGCGACGGCTGATCTTCTTCACGGTTCCTTCTCCTGCGGTTCGCGCCACCACGGCGGTGACGCCTGAGGAGACGATCGAGGCCTGCCGTCCGTTAACGTCGATCATCATTACTGATGACCGACGGTGCGAGGACTTGTGGCGTCGGATGTGCATCAAGCGTGGTGCGAACTAGCGTCGAACCGCTGAGATTCCTGCACCTCCTGCACTGGCGAACGTTGCTGTTGTTGCAGGTCAGAGGCCTGCGTGGGAAGTCACGGCTGCCTTCCAAACTGGCTACGCGGGTTCGATTCCCGTCGCCCGCTCCAGACCTCGCCGGCCGAGGTGTCCACCGCAGCGCCCCCGGGTCCACGCGGGCACCGGCCCGGTGAGGACGACCCGGTACGACCACGTCATGGCCGTCGGTCGCCGGTCACCCCATTCGTCCGAGCTGGATCGACGGCGTGAACGGGGTCGCCGCCCGGGACGGGACCACGGCCCGCCGCCGACGGGCGTCCGACGACGGCCGGGTGCGTTCAGGGCTGGCGCCGCTGCACCGGGGCACGGGCAGCGAGGAACGTCGCACGAGATGTCGTGCGAGTTCGACCGCGGCGCGGCGCACCGTTGTCGGGATCGACGGCCGGTCGGCCTCCAGTGCGCGGCTGACGGCGATCAGCAGCCGATCCATCGGTGGGCCGAGGTCCTCTCCGTCGGGGCTGGCCTCGCCCGCTCGGAGCAGCAGCGCCGCCTCCCGGCACACCAGTACATCGTCGACTCGGGTGGCAATCTCCGTCACGTCGTGCGACAACACGCGCCTCCTGATCGGTGACAACGGACCTCCGGAACGGGGACGATCGGACGTCCGTCCGGGCATCCACCCGCTGTCCTGCCGGGCGTGCTCCGCAGCGCGGGCCGACGTCGTCGGAAGTCCGAGGCCGGTGGTGGGCCCTGGCCACCACCGTGTCCCCGACAACCACTGTGCCCGTGCCGACGCGGTGGTGGCAGGGCACGCCCTCACGAACTTCACCGCCCCAGCTTGCCGACCGTCGGCAGTGTGTGGTGGCTGGACAGCGCGGCCACCTCCGATGGGTCGGCGGGACGTTCCTCGAGTTCCGGCAGGTGCCGCGCGTGGGTCGACCTCGCCTGCGCATCGACGAGGAAGGGAGCGGTGCTGCCCGACCTCGGCAGTGCAGCTGTGGTGAACGTGTCCGGTCGCACCGGTTCCGGGAGCTCGCCCGTCGGCGCACCGTGGAAGCCGGACAGGGCGCCACCCGAGGCAGTTGTCGTCGCCGGCGCGGTCGTCGTCCGTCGCCCGGGCCGGCTGGTGCGGTGGGCCCTCGGAGCTCCCGCCGCCGCGTCGGCGGCCGGACCTGGTGCCGGATGGCCGTCCGCGTGCCGGCCCGCCGTCCCGGACGGGTCGCCGGGGCTGCCCGGGCCGCGACAGCTGTTCTCCGTGCGGTCCTGACAAGGTGGGGCGACGGAGAGCGGTGTGCGGCCGGTGCCGTCGGCGGGCCCGGCCGCCGGCGTCGAGGAGGAGAGGGCGCGACGATGTCAGGGCTGCCGTGCATACGGGCGGGACGGGTGTACGACCCACGGTCGGCGGGGGACGGCGCCCGGATACTGGTCGACCGCCTGTGGCCTCGTGGTCTCACGACGTCGCGGGCCGATCTGGACGGATGGTGCCGACAGGTCGCCCCGTCGGCGGCGCTACGTTCCTGGTACGGCCACGTTCCGGCCCGGTTCGCCGAGTTCGGACGTCGGTACCGCACCGAGCTCCGCGAGCCCGAGGGGGCCGCGGCGCTGCAGCGTCTGCGTGACCTGGCGCAGCAGGCGCCGTTGAGCCTGCTCACCGCGACCCGGGCGGTCGAGATCAGCCAGGCAGCCGTGCTGGCGGACCTCCTCGCCGAGGAACCCGACGACGGCTGAGGCCGGACGGCTGCCGGTGTCGGGGCCGAGGCGGCGGCCGGAGCAGGGCGGCGGCCGGGACGACCCCGGGCCGGCCCGAGACCGCGGCACCGGTTCCCGTCCGGCGGTCGACCGGCTCAGGGTGACGTCGTCAGGTCCTTGTCCGGCCAGCCGAGCAGTCTGGCGCCGAGGACCGCGGCATGGATCGCGAAGCGCTGTGCGGGATCGGTGGGGTCGTGGCCGGTGAGCGTCTTGACCCGGTCGAGGCGATAGGTGACGGCGCGGACGGAGAGGTGCAGACGACGCGCGGTTTCGGTGGCGACGCCCCCGCTGGTGAAGTAGGTGTCGAGGGTGGCGAGGAGCGGTTCGGCCCCGCCCCGGGCCTGGGCCAGGGCACCGAGGACGTCCTGGACGAGATCGGCGATGGCGGGTTGGTCCCGCAGCAGCACGCGGTAGATCAGCAGCTGCTCGGCCTGGATGACGGGGGCGTCCAGGTGGAGGCGCACCGCCAGGGCCAGCCCCTCGCGAGCCTCCTCGTACGAACGGGGAATTCCATACGAGCCCGGATAGGGCCGGCCCACGGTGACCCGCCATGGACGGCCCCGCGGTGCGCGGCTCAGCACGGCGTGCAGGAACTCGCCGAGCTCGGACCGCGGCGTCGCCGATCCCCCGGTGTCGACGGGGGCCACGACGACGATCCACCCGTCCTTGGTCGCGACCAGGACGTCGCGGTCACCGAAGTGATCCACCACGGCGTGTTCCACGGAGCTGATCACCGGGTCGACCTCGTTCAGCCGCCCGGTGGGGGCGGCCAACGCCACCTGGTGGGCGCGTGCCATGTCCAGCCCGAACGGCTCGGCCCGTTCCACGAGGCGTCCCACGTCCGCGTCACCGCGGAGCAGGTCGTCGATGAACTCGCGCCGCAGCGTCTCCTCCCAGCGCACCATCTCGCGGCGCACCTCGTTGTGTCCGTCGGCCAGCCGCGCGACCGCGGCGTCGATCACGTGCAGCACGGCTGCGGCCGCCTCGCGCACAGCTGCACTGTTGCGCGAGCGGATCACCATCGGGAGCTCCGCCCACAGCCGTTTGGCTGCCGAGAGGTAGAGCTGCACGGCGTTGCCTGCGGACACGCCGAGCTCGGCTGCCCGCCGGCCGAGCGCTTCCACCGCGTCGAGCTCGAACGGGGCGGGTCTGCGTCCGGTGGTGGCGGCCTCGGCGAGCAGCGTCAGGTAGTCCCCGAGAAGCTCGACCGGGACCCCGCCGGCTTCGCGGCTCGCCGCCAGAGCCACCTCCACCAGCCACGACTCATCGGCCGCAGGCGTCACGACCTGCGGACGCGGCCCCTGCTGACCCCGGTCCGTCACCACGTCGATCTCCCGTTTCGGTCGAGGGTAGTGCGGCGGGTCGACCTGACCAAGCACGCTCAGCGGACACCTGGGAGAGCACGACCTCGCCCGGCGGGGTGTCGCGGGCGGGGTGGCGGTCAGGACTCCGAGGTCTCGGGGCGCGTGGATGGCGGCCCGCGGTCACCCGCCGGTGCCCGTGGTGCCGTCGGCGCCCCGGTCCCGGTGCGGGCCGATCGAGCGGGGCCTCGGGCCCATCCGCAGGACGAGGCTGAGCGCCAGTCCGGCGATCGCGGTGGCGAGGTCGGTGCCCCAGCTGTGGTCGGCGGCTCTGATGCGGGGCGGCGGGACGCCGAAGGCACGTACGAGCGCCGGGTCCTCGATCAGGAGCCGGCGTTCGATCCCGGCGAGCACTGTCTCGTCGTGGTCGCTGAGCACCTCACACCTCCGTCGTGTCCGCTCGATCGCCGCACGGGGGAATGCCTGGGCCGGCGCGACTCATCGCGTGTCGGACGGTGTCGGTGGTGGGAGCCGCCTGGTCGTGTCGGATGCCACGTTCCTGTCCCGGGGCGGGCGCAGGGTGGCGGCCGGTCCGGTCCGGGGCCGGTGGGGCGGACGCAGGCGCAGCTGCCCACCCTCGTTCTCCCAGACCAGCTCTGCTTCGGGTATCGGGTCGACGTTCGTCACGGGCGCTCCTCCGGGTAGTGCTGCACCGTCGCCGCCGCAGCCTCCGACACGGCGATCCGGCCGGACCGCCTGCCGCCGCCGCCATGAGCTTCCCGCCGGAACCGCTCGACGAGGTGCGGGTAGTGCAGCTCGAACGCCGGACGCTCCGAACGGATCCGGGGCAGCTCGGTGAAGTTGTGCCGCGGCGGCGGGCACGACGTCGCCCACTCCAACGAGTTACCGAAACCCCACGGGTCGTCCACCGTCACCACCCGCCCGTACCGGTAGGACCGGAACACGTTCCAGATGAACGGCAGGACGGAGGCCCCCAGGACGAACGCGCCGATCGAGGAGACCGTGTTCACCGTGGTGAACCCGTCGGTGGGCAGGTAGTCGACGTAGCGCCGCGGCATGCCCTCGTTGCCCAGCCAGTGCTGCACCAGGAACGTGGTGTGGAAGCCGACGAACGTCAGCCAGAAATGCACCTTGCCCAGCGTCTCGTCCATCATCCGGCCGGTCATCTTCGGGAACCAGAAGTAGATGCCGGAGTAGGTCGCGAACACGATCGTGCCGAACAGCACGTAGTGGAAGTGCGCCACGACAAAGTACGAATCGGTGACGTGGAAGTTCAGCGGGGGCGAGGCGAGCAGGACGCCGGTCATCCCGCCGAACAGGAAGGTGGCGCCGAAGCCGATCGCGAACAGCATCGGCGTCTCGAACGTGAGTTTGCCCCGCCACATCGTGCCGATCCAGTTGACGAACTTGATCCCGGTCGGCACCGCGATCAGGAAGCTGGTGATGGAGAAGAACGCGAGCAGCACTGCGCCGGTCGCGAACATGTGGTGCGCCCAGACGGCCGCGGACAGCACGGCGATCGTCAGGGTCGCGAAGATCATTCCCTTGTAGCCGAACAAGGGTTTGCGGCTGAAGACAGGGATCACCTCGGTCACGATCCCGAAGAACGGCAGCGCGACGATGTAGACCTCGGGATGGCCGAAGAACCAGAACAGGTGCTGCCACAGGATCGCGCCGCCGTTGGCGGGGTCGAATACGTGGGCACCGAGGTGCCGGTCGGCCAACAGCCCGAACAGGGCAGCGGTGAGCACGGGGAACGCGATGAGGACCAGGATCGCCGTCACGAATATGTTCCACGTGAAGATCGGCATCCGGAACATCGTCATGCCGGGCGCGCGCATGCAGACGATCGTGGTGATGAAGTTGACGCCACCGAGGATCGTGCCCAGACCGGCCACGATGAGCCCGGTGATCCACAAATCCTGGCCGACCCCCGGTGAATGGAGGGCTTCTGAGAGCGGCGCATACGCGGTCCATCCGGAGTCGGGTGCCCCGCCCGGGGTGAGGAAGGACGACAGGACGATGAGGCCGCCGAACAGGAACAGCCAGTAGGAGAAGGCGTTCAGCCGCGGGAACGCGACGTCGGGGGCACCGATCTGCAGCGGCACGATGTAGTTGGCGAACCCGAACAGGATCGGCGTCGCGTACAGCAGCAGCATGATCGTGCCGTGCATCGTGAACAGCTGGTCGTACTGCTCCGGGGACAGGAACTGCATCCCCGGCACCGCGAGCTCGGCGCGCATCAGCAGCGCCATCGCACCGCCGGCCAGGAAGAACCCGAACGACGTGACCATGTACAGGATCGCGATGTCCTTGGGGTCCGTCGTCCGCATCATCTTCAGCAGCGTGGATCCCTTGACCGACCGTCGCGCCGGGTGCGGGGGTCGACGGACCGGCACACGGACGGTCACTGCGGATGCCCGTCCCGGCCGTCCTTCCGGTGGTGGGAGTCCCGCCAGGCCCACCAGACCAGCCAGATACCGACGGCGAAGGCCACCGCGCCGCCGGGCGAACCGGCTCCCAGCGTGAGCGAGCAGAGGATGACGGTGAGCGTGATCGCAACGATCGTGGAGCCGGGGGAGCGGGTGCGGTCCAGCCGCTGCACGCGGCTTGTGAACGATCGCACGAACTGCGGGTCCTCGGCCATGAACTGGTGCTCGAGTGCGTGCAACTGCTGCTGCTCGTGGTCTCCGAGCACGACGCACCTCCTCGACGGGTACCGCGAGCCGCGGCGCCTCGGTGGCCGCGGACGTGGTCCCGGTTCGACGTGGCCGCGTGTCGCGACGTGAGTCCGACGGCCGGGCCCCACGGTTGGCGTCCGGCCATCTCCCACGTTGCCCCCGCGCCGAACCCCGGGCAACGGTGCGACCGGCCAAATTCGGCGGGTGATATTGCCGGGGCCCGGCAGAGTGGCAGGGTGGCGGCAGCGTCGACGTCGCGTCGGGAACGTGCGCCTCGCCCCGCGAGCTGCTCCGGGCGGGCCGCGTCACCCGACGGACGGGTGTGGGTGCGGACGACGGGTGCGCCCGCATCGCCGGGTCCTGCGGTGTCGAGGTCATTGTGCACGAACTGGGTGTGTGGGCGACGCCGACGAGGGGTTGTGGGACGTCAGGCGTCCATGCTCGTTCGGGCGCGACGCCTGTGGTGCCGGACCGGGACGGACGCCGGGCGCTGCCCGGTCCGGCACGACCGGCGCCCGTCGTCGGGCCGCCGCTGACGCTGCCGAGGCCCGGCAACGGCGCGCAGCAGCGCGGCTTGCGCGGACGACGCCGCGTGCCGTGCCCGTCCCCGATCTCGGTGAGGCGCTCGGGAGGGGCTGGAGCGTGCTCGGTCCGGCCGAGCCCGGTCGGTCAGGCGGAGGCCGCGGCGTCGCGGACCACCGCGTACGTCTCGACCTGTGGGAACGTCATCCCGGCCTGCGCGGACGCCGCGTCGTAGAGCTCACCGACGATCTCGTCCGCGGCCGCTGCGCCGAGCTCGTCGTCCCAGCACGTCACGAACACGCCCCCGCCCGAGAGGTGGTCGAGGAGCAGTTCGGCGCTGCAGAACCCCGGGAGGGAGCTGACCGCGGGCACGACCTGCGATCGGACGAAGGCGATCCCGTCGTCCGTCCGGGCGGGTTCGACCTGCGTGTGCGCCAGCCGCACGACCCCGCCGGCCGGCGGGACGGACCGGTGTTCGCCGAGCACGACGGCGTAGCGTTCGACGACGAGGGTGCCGCCGGCGGCCTCGGCCGCGCCCGCACGCGCGTGGGTCAACGACGCCTCGGAGTCGTGGGACGGCTCGTCCCAGTAGGACGTCGCGACGATCACCCCCGCGGACCGGTCCACGACGGTGGTGAGTCCGCGGTTTCCGGCGGCCGCCTCGACCAGACCCCGGTCGGCGCCCTCGATGTGGGTGACTCCGGCGTCGACCTTGGCCTGCTCACCGAAGATGATGTTGACGCGCGCAAACATGTGCGCTCCTTCCTGTGGTACGCCTCTGCGCTGGGACGACCACCCTCATCGTCCTGCGCGCCGCGCCGCGGCGGTGACTTCCCGGGCCGTCGCAGTTATGACCTCCGTCACTGGTTCCCGTGCCCGCAAGTTCGGCGCGCCACCCGCAACCGCCGCGACCGCGCGGCGGGCTGCAGCCCGCCGCGCCGACCCGCCGGCGGTCACGCCCGCTCGTCCGTCGAGGTGCGGCCGACCTCGGGCGTGGGCTCCCGCTCCTCCGGCGGCCGGGCGAGCCGCGCGGCGAGGACACCGCCGATCAGGAGGTCGTACACGCAGATCCCGATCATGCCCCCGATCAGCGGGCCGACGATCGGGATCCACCAGTAGTCGTCGAACCACGCCCCGGCTCCGGGGAACGCGAGGTCTCCCCATCCCGCGAGCCAGGTGAACACCCGCGGCCCGAGATCACGTGCCGGATTGATGGCGTATCCGGCGTTGGTACCGATACTGAGCCCGATCGCTACGACGACCAGGCCGATCAGGAAGGGCGCCAGGTTCGACAGCGGGGACTGGTTGCGGCTGTCGATCAGCGCGGCGATGAGGGCGACCAGGATCGCCGTCCCGACGACCTGGTCGAGCAGCGGACCCCACCAGCTTCCGTTGAAGTACTCCGCCGGGAAGGTGGCGAAGATGGCGAACGTGGGGAGGGACTGGCTGCGGGCCGCGGTGTTGTTGTCGGAGATGAAGGCGTTGATCGCGGGGGCGTACAGCGCGTGGACCAGCGCTGCGGCGGCGAACGCCCCGACGACCTGGGCGGCCCAGTAGGGCGCCACCTTGCGCCAGGGGAAACCGCGCCGGACGGCGAGGGCGAGGGTGACGGCGGGGTTGAGGTGCGCACCGCTCACCCCGCCGGCGACGTAGACACCGAAGACGACCGCCAGCCCCCAGCCGAAGGCGATGATCAGCCAGTTGCCGGCGTCGAACGGTGTCTCCTGCCTGCCGGACCCGGGGAGCCCGCGACCGCGACCGCGACCGATCCGCACCCGAGAACGATGAGGACGAACGTTCCGAGGAACTCGGACAGGAGTTCTCCACCGGTTCCCGCGCGCAGCGCGCCTCTCCTGTCACCGCCACGCAGCGCTCCCATTGCCAGGCCTCCTCGGGCAGCCGGCTTCCTGTGCGCAGCGCCCCCGAGGGTCCCGCCGGGAGCGCGTTCGGGCAACCCCGGGCCGGCGGAGTGGTCGCGCGGCCCCCGCCGGGGGAGCGCGCCTGCCCGGCGCGCGCAGGGCAGGTCCGGGCAGAACAGGTCCGGGCAGAACAGTTCGGGCAGGGCAGGTCCGCGGATCAGCCCGCGACGCGGTCGGCGTGGCGCAGCCGCGCCGGGTCGACGTCGAGTTGGGTGAGCATCGAGTACAGGTCCCAGAGGACGCGATGGCTGGTGATGCGGGTGCTGATGTCACCCAGGTGGGTCGTGTGCTTGAACGCGGATAGGGAGACGGCGCGGACCTCGACGTGGCGGCCCGTCGCCGGGACGCCGGGCAGCAGCCAGGGCAGCGACCGGTCGTGGGTGAACGACACGACGTCCTCCTGGACGACGCGGCGCTGGTCGGCGGTGCGGGTGGCGCGCTGGAACGTGAGCCCGGCGGGCAGGTGGGGGAGCACGTCGTCGGCGAGGAAGGCACGTAGGCCGTCGGGGCCTGCGCCGGTGTCCATCGGGGAGTGGCTGAGGGTGCAGTCGGCACCGGCGGCGGCCATGGCGGCGTCGACGTCGTGGTCGACGAACACCGCCTGGTGGAAGGCGTCCCTGATGTTCTCGACCCGCCAGATGAGCTGCTGGATTGCGACGGTCACCCTTCGTCCCCCGATCGTCGTCGTCGACGGGTCCAGGCTAACTCCGGGTCGCTGGACCGCTCGGCGGCGAATTGATCAGCGTCCGAGAAAAACGGGTGTCTCACGGGCGAGATTCGCGGCGATCCCGATCGCGCAGTCCTCGGTGGCCCACAGCCGTGCCTGCTCGGTGAGCTCGCGTTCGGTGGCGCGGGCGACCTGGTCGGCGAGGTCGCCGCGCATCGTCTCCTTCATGGAACGGACGGTGAGCGGTGCCGACGCCGCGATCTCCTTCGCGAACCCGAGCGCGGCGGGGAGGGGGTCGGTGCCGTCGGCGAGGCGGTCGGCCAGGCCGAGGCGGACGGCCTCGGTGCCGTCGACCTTGCGCGCGGTGTAGAGCAGCTCGGTGGCGAGCTGGGACCCGACGAGCCGGGGCAGGGTGACGCTGAGCCCGAAGCCCTGGTGGAAGCCGAGGGCGGCGAAGTTGGCGTGGAAGCGGGCGCCGGCGACGGTGACGCGGAAGTCGGCGGACAGGGCGAGCCCGAGCCCGCCGCCGACGGCGGCGCCCTGCACGGCGGCGACGACGGGCATCGGTACCCGGAACAGCCGGACGGCCTCGGTGTAGAGGCGCCGGGAGCTGTCGACGCGGTCGGCGGCCGGCCCGCCCGA
Source organism: Pseudonocardia sp. (assembly GCF_050250275.1). Classification (GTDB taxonomy): domain Bacteria; phylum Actinomycetota; class Actinomycetes; order Mycobacteriales; family Pseudonocardiaceae; genus Pseudonocardia. The sequence continues at coordinate 2,326 of NZ_JBFWOY010000061.1, read as the reverse complement.
GCCGAAGTTCGCCCCGGCGCAGAAGTGCCGGCCCTCGGAGGCGAGCACGGCGGCGCGGCAGCCGGTGGCGCCCAGCTCGTCGAGGGCGTCGGCGAGGTCGTGGATGAGGTCGTAGTCGAAGAAGTTGGCGGGCGGGCGGTGGATCGTCACGACGGCGATGTCGCCGGTGCGGTCGGTGCTGACGTCGGTCATGAGGCGGGCTCCAGGAGCAGCGGTGCGGGGTCCGTGATCAGGTGGGCGAGCGAGTCGGCCCGCGCGGCGGTCCGGCCCAGCTCCGCGGCCAGGACGGCGCCGGAACCGTGCTCGGCCCGCCACGCCATGAGCCGTCGCGTGAACTGTTGTAGCCGGTATTCCTGCGTCATGCCGATCGCGCCGTGCGCCTGATGAGCGGCGGCGATGGCGATGCTCGCGTTCTCGGAGGCGACGAGCTTCGCGGCGGCGGCCTCGAATGCCGCCTCGTGGTCGGAGAGCGCGAGCGCGGCCCGTTCGACGACGTGCATCGACGTCGTCGCGGCCTGCGCGAGCAGGACGACGTGCTGGGCGACGGCCTGGAACCTGCCGATGGGGCGGCCGAACTGTTCGCGCTGCCCGACGTAGGCGTGGGTGAGCGCGAACGCGGCCTCGGTGGCGCCGGCGAGCTGCGCGGCCCGCCCGAGCGTCGCGCGCACCAGTACGGACTCCCGGGAGACGTCGCACTTCAGCGCGGGCGCCCCGGAGAAGGTGAGGTCGTCGCGCGGCATCCCGGCGAGGTCGGTGCGTTCCCGGACCTCGGCCCCGGAGACGTCGAGCACGACCACACCGCCCGGGACGACCGCGACGACCTGCGACGCCGACCGTCCCCAGCCCACGCGGTGCAGCGTCCCGTGCCCCCGCCCGTCGACGATCTCCAGCGAGTCCCGGTCCGTGCCGGTCGTGAACGCGAGAGGAGAACCGTCGACAGGACGCCCCGCCTCGGTCAGGACCCACCCGGCCAACCACGACTCCAGCATCGGCAGCGGCACCGCGTGCCGCCCGGACCCGACGAGCACGGCGACGGCGTCGAGCAGGGAACCGCCCGCGCCGCCGAGCGACTCGGGCAGCCCCACGCGGGGCAGCCCGATCTCGTCGGCACCCGCCCACATCGCGGCGGGGAAGCCGGTCCGCTCCGCCGCCTCGACGGCGGCGGCGTCGGACTCGGACCCGAAGAAGTCGTCGACGAGCGCGACGAGGTCGGGATCGAAACCAGCACTCATCGCGTGGCCAGGCCCTTCATGATCACGGTCCGCAGGATCTCGTTGGTGCCGCCGCGGATGGTCCACGACGGCGCGGTGAGGACGGCGCGGGCGAGCAGCGCCTCGTAGGGGTCGTCGGAGTCGAGCTCGGGGGTGCGGCCGAGGTGACGCACGACGATCGCGAGGCACTCCTGCTCGAAGCGGGTGGCCATCTCCTTGACCAGGGCGGCCTCGACGCTGGGGGAGAGGCCCTGGTCGACCATGCGCGCCACCGACAGCGACAGCCCGCGGAACGCCCACAGCTTCGCGGTGATGGCGCCGAGGTCCTGCTCGGCGGCCGGGCCGGCGTGGCGGGCCCAGTGCACGAGGTAGGCCATGAGCGACATCCACCGGTCGACGCCGCCTCGTTCGAGCGCCAGCTCGCCGGTGTTCTGCGACCAGCCCGCGCCGACCTCGCCGAGGCGGCGGTCGTCGGGGACGTGGACGTCGTCGAAGCGGAGCTCGCAGAAGTGCCGGGTGCCGTCGACGAACGGGATGGGGGACACGGTCAGCCCGGGCGTGTCGCGGTCGACGATGAACTGGGTGAGGCCACCGTGGCGGTCCTCGGAGGTGCGGACGAGCGCGAGGATGTGGGTGGCCCCGGCCGCGCCGGAGGTCCACGTCTTGAGCCCGTTGATACGCCAGCCGTCGCCGTCGGGGACGGCCTTGGTGCGCACGGCGGCGAGGTCCGATCCGGCCTCGGGCTCGCTCATCCCGATGGAGAACGACAGCTCGCCGCGGGCGATGCCGGGCAGGAACTCCTTCTTCTGCTGCTCGGTGCCGTTGGCGGCGATGTTGGGGCCGGACTGGCGGTCGGCGACCCAGTGGTGGCCGACGGGTGCGCCGCGGGCCAGCAGTTCCTCGACGACGACGAGCCGTTCGACGGCGGTGCGCCCGCCACCGCCGTACTCGGTGGGCAGCGACATGCCGAGCCAGCCGCGGGAGCCGAGGTCGCGGGAGAAGTCGGGGTCGCGTTCGCCGGTCATGCCCAGGCCGAGCGGGTAGGTGCCGGGTGGGAGCCGTTCGTCGAGGTAGCTGCGGACCTCGGCCTGCAGGGCGAGCTCGTCGTCGGTGAG
>NZ_JBFWOY010000060.1:0-14922 GCF_050250275.1 Pseudonocardia sp. | reverse complement strand
TGGGCGGGACTCGCGCTCACGAGCGTCGTGACCGACGCCGTCGGCTGAGGACATTCGTCCATGACCGGCGGCCGAAAGGCCGTTCCGTCGCGGGGGCGGGGCGGGCATGCTCGGTGATCGGCCGAGCAGGGAGGTCCGGGCATGGGCGGAACGACGAAGCGGTCGGCGTGGGAGATCGTGCTGGCGGTGCTGCTGATCCTCGGCGGCGCGTTCCTGCTGTCCAACGCGGTGGCGGCGACCTTGCTGTCGATCCTGCTCATCGGCTGGACGATCCTGGTCGGCGGCGTGCTGCTCGTCGTCCGGGCGATCATGAAGCGCGAGTCGGCGGGCGTGTTCTGGTCGGCGCTGCTGGGCGGGGCGGTCCTCGCGGTCCTGGGGCTGGTCGTGCTGCGGAATCCGGTCGTGGGGGCGGCGACGTTGACGTTGCTCGCGGGGGCGATGTTCCTCGTCGTCGGCGGGGTGCGGGTCGTGCTGGCGATCCAGGTGCCCGGCCACCGGATCCTGCTCGCGATCTCCGGGCTGGTCTCGCTGGTCATGGGCCTGATCGTGCTGTTCAACTTCACCGCGGCCACGCTCACGCTGCTCGGGATCCTGCTGGGCATCCAGATGCTCGGCGAGGGGATCGTGCTGCTGCTGGCCGGGCGGATGGCCCCGCGGGGCACCGGCGGCCGGGCGGCTGCCGGTACCCCGGTCGGGCCGGGCGCTACGTCCGGTACCTGAACAGGATGCGGCCCCGGTTCAGGTCGTATGGGCTGAGCTCGACGAGGACCCGGTCGAGCAGCACGATCTTGATGTAGTTCTTCCGGATCTTCCCGCTGATGTGGGCGAGCACGGTGTGCCCGTTGGCGAGCTCGACGCGGAACATGGCGTTGGGCAGGCAGTCGACGACGGTGCCCTCGATCTCGATCGCTCCGGCCGCCTTGGTCATGCCTCACGCTCCAGGAAGACCGTTCCGCCGACCCGCTGCGCGCCGACGCACTCGAACAGCGCCGCCGCGGCGGTGTTGTGCTCGTCCACCTCGGCCGTGACGGTCGGGATCCCGTTGCGGTGCAGGGTGCCCAGGGCGTCGGTGAGCAGGGCACCGGCGATCCCGCGGCGGCGTTCTGCGGTGCGGACCGCGACGAGCCCGATGCGCGCATGCCGTCGCCGCGACACCACCCGGATCAGCCCGACGTACCGGCCGGCCGCCTCGGCGACTGCGTAGCGGGCCGGGTCGAGGGGAGCACCGGGAGGCACCTCGACCGGCATGGTGTCCCAGCCGGCGTCGGCGTCGACCTCGGCGCGGACGGCGTCGTACAGCTCCCGCAGCGCCGACACGTCCGCCGATCCGGGCCCGAGGATCGTCACGTCGGCAGGTGTCCGGCTCCCGACGGGCCGGCCGGTGGCGACGACGTACTCCCGTTCCCGGCGCCGCAGGGTGAAGCCGGCCCGTCGCCAGCGGTCGGTCAGGTCGTGGTCGCCCTCGTCGACCATGGTCTGCAACGGGCCCGGCAGGTCGGCCGGGACGGCCGTCGCGAGCAGGTCGAACACGGCGCCGTGCCAGGTGTCGATCGAGACGAAGGTGCGGCCGTCGGGCCGGCGGAAAGCCTCGGCCCGGCCGACGACGTCGCCGTCCTCGACGGCCTGCCATTGCAGGTCGCCGGCCCGCTCGACCGTGGCGTGCGTGCCGACGGTCGGCGGTGCGCCCGCGCTGAAGTGCGGTGAGTCCATGGGGATCGCCCTCTCGGAGTGCCTGTGGGGGAGGCGCTCCTGGCGACCATCGTCAGTCGCCCGATCGGGACGGAGACGGGAGCACCCACGTGTGTGCAGGGAACATGGGTGTCACCTCCGACGGCCGGGTCGCGATCGCGGGCACGGTACCAAGGCGGGTACCGGTGTCCGCCACCGATTTTCCGCCGCTGCCCGGTGCAGCTCAGGGCGCGAGCACGGCCCGGCCGACGACGCGGCGTTCGTCGACGGCCCGGTGCGCGCGGGCGGCGTCGGCGAGCGGGAAGGTTTCGTGGACGGGCCGGACACCCCCGCGGGCGACGAGGTCCATCGCGCGGGCGAAGGTCGCGGCGCGCGTGGAGCTGGAGCCGGTGATCACGGCTTCCTTCCCGAACACGAATGCCGGGTAGAGGCTGATCCGCTCGCGCTGCAGCTGGCCGGTGAACACGTACCGGCCGCGTGGGGCGAGGGCGCGGAAGCAGCCGCCGAACAGGTCGGGATGGCCGACGTTGTCGAGCACCACCTGCGGCCCGCGGCCGTCGGTGAGGTCGGTGAGCCGGGCGGCGAGGTCGCCGTCGGCGGTGACGACGACGTCGTCGGCGCCGTGGGCGGCCAGCAGCGGCGCCTTGGCGCGTGACGACGTCACGGCGACGACCCGGGCGCCGAGCGCGGCGGCGACCTGCATCGCGTGCAGCCCGAGCCCGCCTCCGGCCCCGGTGACGACGACGGTCTCGCCGGCCCGCAGGTGGGCGACGTCGTCGAGGGCCTGCAGGCAGGTGCCGACCGCGCAGGACGTGATCGCGGCGTCGGCGGACGCGACGCCGTCGGGGACCGCGAGCAGGGTGTCCTGTTCGAGGGCGACGTAGTCGGCGCCGCCGCCGTAGACGAAGGCCTTGTCGGGGCAGGAGAACTCGTCGCCGTCGGCGCAGGCGGCGCAGCGGGTGCAGGTCGTGAACTGCTTGCACGCCACCCGGTCGCCGACGGCGAACCCGGGCACGTCGGCCCCGACCTCGACGACCTCGCCGGCGATCTCGTGCCCCAGGACGGCGGGGAGGGGGACGCGGGTGAGGCCGGCGCGGTCGGCGGAGTCGTGCCCGCACACCCCGCACGCGTGCACGCGGACGACGACCTGTGACGCCGCGGGCACCGGGTCGGGCAGGTCGACGTACTCCAGCACCTCCGGGCCGCCCGGCGCGGCGAACGACACCGCCCTCACGATCAGACGATCGCGTAGGCGTTGGCGGGGCTCCCGACGCCGCGGGGGACGGGCAGCGCGCCGGAGGTCAGCAGGAACTCGTATCGCCCCGACTCCGCGCAGTACGCCGACAGCTCCGGCAGGTGGAACAGCTCGCCGACGACCATGCCCAGCAGCGGGATCAGCCGCCGGTGCTGGAAACCCTTCACCCGGTCCACGGGGAGCATCTCGACGGCCAGGTTGTCGGCGGCGATCCCGGTGATCCCGTTGTCCCACAGCCATTCCGCGGTTTCCCGGGCGCCGTCGAGGCCGGGCATCGACATGCCCCCGTTCATCGAGCCGCGCTGTTCGAGGCGGCGCTCCCGCGACTGCGCGCGGTACCACTCGAGCCAGCCGGTGCGCAGCACGAGGAAGTCGCCGGGACGGAACTCGATACCGTCGGCGCGGGCGACCTCGTCGAGCAGCGCGCCGGTGACGGCGAACGACTCGTCCCCGGCCAGCGGGGCGCCCTGTCGTTCCCGGTAGCGGGCGACGTCGACGAGCACGCCGCGGCCGATCGGGCCGCGCCGGGAGAACCGGTCGATGCCCAGGTCGTCGGAGGAGTCGAGCTGCTCCTCGCTGCGCCCGCCCCAGTAGCCGTGGTCGCGGAACTTGATGTGACGCAACCCGTCCCATTGCGTGGAGTACTGGAGGTAGAAGTTGTCGAGCTTGTCGTCGCGCCCGACGTCGAGGGTCTCGACGGTCTGCCGGTACGGCTCGCGCGAGGCGAACAGGCCCGGGTCGGGCTCGTCGAGGCGCAGCGACAGGGGAATGATCCGGCCCTCCCGCACGAGCCGGGTCGCGGCCAGCACCTGCTCGGGGCCGATGCGGTTGAGCGAGCCGAGCTCGTCGTCACGCCCCCAGACGTCCCAGGCGTGCCGCTCGTCGGTGCCCTCGACGAACGGCAGGTCGGCGAAGCGGGGGATGTCGGTCACGAGCCCTCCTGAGAAACGTCGCGGGAATCGTCGCGGAGCACGAAGCACAGCACCCCGTAGCCGTCGTCGGTCGAGAGGTAGGCGGCTTCGACGGGGGTGCCGTGCAGGGGTGGGGCGTCGGGGTCGCAGAGGATGCGCCCGGGCAGCCTCACGCCCACGAGGTCCATGTCGACCTGCGCGCTGACCAGCGGGACCTCGCCCGCCCACAGCGGGTCGCCGGTGGCGCGCCGGACGGTGACGGCGGCGGAGACGGTGCCGGTCGTCGCCACGTCGGTCCAATCGTGGTCGAAGCTCCCGCACCGCCAGCAGACGGGCCCGAGCGGGAACCTCACGGTGCCGCAGGCGGTGCAGCGCTGCAGCTGCAGCCGGCCCTCGCCGAGCCCGCGCCAGAACGGCTCGGTCTCCGGATGGACGACGGGGGCGGGGCCACGATGCGCGCCGAGCTGACGCAACCGCGACATCAGGGCCTCGTTCCGTCGGAAAGCATCATCGAGTGCGAAGTCATCGGGTCAGGATCAGGGAGTCGCCCCACGGCGTCGTCCACTGCAGCACCTCCGCCCCCGCGATCTGCCGCGGCCCGCACTCGCCGCGCAGCTGCCGCACCATCTCGACCAGATGGTTGTAGCCGCCGAAGTGCCCCTCCGACAGCAGCCCGCCGTTGGTGTTGGCGGGCAGCGCCGCCCCGACGCCCAGCCCGTGCGACGCGATCCACTCCGGCGCCTCGCCCTCACCGCAGAACCCGAAGCGCTCCAGCGTCATCCACACGTTGCTGGAGAACGAGTCGTAGACGTAGAGGCCGTCGACGTCGCCGCGGCTCACCCCGGCCATGTCGTAGACCGGATGGTGTTCGGGGCGCAGCGGGGTCTCGTCGGCGAACCCGACGCCGAGCCCCGGCCGGGAGAACAGCACGTAGCTGTCACGGTTCGATCGGATGCTCTGCGCGCCCGCCACCCGGACGGGACGGGTGCGCAGGTCGGCCGCCCGGTCGGCGGCGGCCAGGACCAGGCACGTCGCGCCGTCGTTGGCCAGCGAGTAGTCGCAGCGCCGGAACGGCCCGGAGATCACGGGTTCGCGCAGGTAGGACTCCTGCGTCAGCGGCTTGTCGCGCAAGATCGCCATCGGGTTGAGCTGCGCGTTCTCCCGGAACCCGATCCCGATCCGCGCCAGGTCCTCCGACGAGGCGCCGTAGCGTTCCATGTAGCGCTGGGCGACGAGCGACGTCGCCGCACCCGGGGTGTCGACGCCGTGCACCGACCACTCACCGTGCCCGCCGCCGGTGTCGCGCAGGCCTTCGACGGTGCCGTGCCCGCCCAGCCCGCCGAGGTGGCGGGCGTAGCCGCGGCCGTTGGTGACGGTGTTGGCGATGGCGACGACGTCGGCCAGCCCCGCCATGATCGCCAGCGACGCGTGCGCGACCAGGCCCGTCGACCACCGCCCGTGCGCCCACGCCTGGTCGACGTAGCGGCAGTCCAGCCCCATGACGGCGGTGAACTCCTCGTAGTCGACGCCGGTGGGGGAGCCGTGGGCGGTGGCGAAGCCGTCGACGTCGGCGCGGTCGAGCCCGCAGTCGGCCAGCGCCGCCATGAACGCCTCGGCCTGCAGCCGCATCGGGCTGCGCCCCAGGTCGAACCCGAACTGCTCGCTGGTGCCGACCCCGACGACGCACACGTCGGTCCCGCCCAACCTCATCCGTGCCCTCCCGGTCCCGGCGCGGCGCCGAGTCTCGTCCTAACACAGCCGCGGCGCCGGACCTGAGCGGTTTCGCGATCACGGAGCCTGCGGGCGACGGCCGAATCCGGAGGTACGGTCGTTGTGCCGCAGGGGATGCCGCCGAAGGCCCGCGTCCCGGACGCCGCGGGAGGTGCCGATGTCCGACCAGCCGGTCGCCGACGCCCCCTGGGCGCGTCCCGTCCCGGTCCCCGACGACGTGACCGCCCCGTTCTGGGCGGCGGCACGCGAGGGCAGGCTGGTCGTGCAGCGCTGTGCGGGCTGCGGGACGTTCCAGCATCCGCCGCGGTCGCGGTGCACGTCGTGTGGTGGCGAGCCGGTGTTCACCGAGGTCAGTGGCGACGCGACGCTGGTCAGCTGGACGACGGCGCACGACCCGGTCGTCCCCGGCCGCCCACGCGGGCCGGCCCCGGTGGTGATCGTCGTCGTCGAGCTGGTCGAACAGCCCGGGCTGTGGCTGGTCTCGGATGTGGACGAGCCGGCGGAGCTGAGGATCGGTGAGAACATGCGCGTCGCCTTCGACGCCACCGCAGGCGACCAGGTGCTCCCACGGTTCCACCCTGTCGAGGATCCCTCGTGACCTGGGCGAACCGGTGCGCGGTCGCCGTCGCGGGGGTGGGGTTCTCCGCGGTCGAACGGCGCACGTCGACTCCGCTGGGCCGGTTCGCCGACGACGCCGCGGCCGCCGCGATCGCCGACGCCGGGCTCACCCCCGAGGCCGTCGACGGCCTCGCGACCTACCCGACGCCGCCCTTCGAAGGCGCGGCGGCGCGCAGCGGCGAGGACATGGTCGACGTCGAGCACTTCCTGCAGGCGCCCTGGGCGCGCGGCGTGCGCTGGTACTCCCAGGCCGGCGAGGGGATGATCACGACGTCGGTGCGCGACGCCGTCCACGCCCTCGCCGCGGGCGCCTGCACCACGGCGCTGGTCTGGCGGGCGATGTACGTGCCGCCCGGCACCTACGGCACCCACGCCGGCACCGCCGGCGGCGACGCCGCGTTCGCCGCGCCCTACGGCTGCGCGGGCGCGATCCCCTGGCACGCCCTGGCCTACCGCCGCTACCTGGAGCTCTCCGGCGGGCGGCGCGAGGCGCTGGGGGCGCTCGTCGTCGGGCAGCGGGGCAACGCCAACCGCAACCCGCACGCCGTCTTCACCGACCGCCTCATGACCGCGCAGGACTACGCCGGGGCGCGGATGGTCGCCGACCCGCTGTGCCTGTTCGACTGCGACGTGCCCGTCACTGCCGCGATCGCGCTGGTCCTGACGACGGCCGACCGCGCCCGCGACCTGTCCCGCCCGCCCGTGTACGTCGCGGCGGCCGCGCAGCAGACCACGCGCCGCGAGCACCGGCTGCACTACACGATGGGCGACCACATCGCGGCCGGGACACCGCTGGTCGACGAGCTGTGGCAGCAGTCGGGCCTCGGCCCGGGCGACGTCGGGACCGCCCAGCTCTACGACGGGTTCGCGCCCTCGGTCCTGTACTGGCTGGAGGCCGCCGGGTTCTGCGGCCGGGGCGAGGCGCTCGACTTCGTGCAGGACGGGCGCGTGGCCGTCGAGGGGAAGTTGCCGGTCAACACCGGCGGCGGCAGCCTCTCGCAGGGCCGGATGCACGGCATGGGCCATCTCGCCGAGGCCGTCCTGCAGCTGCGCGGGGAGGCCGGTGAGCGGCAGGTCGCCGACCCGCGTGCGGCGCTGGTGCTGGTCGGGTCGCCGATGCTGCGCGGCGGCGGGGTGCTCCTCACCTCGGAAGAGCTGTGAGCCTGCTGCTCAGCGTTCGTTCGGCTCGACGACGCCGGGCTCGGCCGACGCGTCGTCGGTGGGTGCGTTCGAGCGTCCCGGGAACAGCACCGACAGCCCGATGCACACCACGCCCAGCGTGATGTAGGTGTCGGGGAGGTTGAACGTCGCGAACCAGCCGGTGTGGAAGTAGTCGGCGACGGCGCCGTCGACGGTGCGGTTGACCAGGTTCGTCGCGGCACCCGCGACGACGGCGGCGAGCCCGATCAGGCCGAGCATCGTGACGTCGGCGGCCGCGATCCAGGCGTAGACCGCGATGGCGAGGGTGATCGCGCACGTCACGGTCACGACGACCCACAGCGGCAGGTTCGAGCCGAAGCTGAACGAGACGCCGGTGTTGTAGAACAGCCGCAGCTGCAGCAGCCCGAGGTCGACGGTGCCGCCGTCGGACAGCGCCGCCTCCACGGCGATCTTCACGACCCAGGCGATCGCCGCGAGTCCGACGGCGACACTCACCAGGATCGTGCGTCTGCGCGCGGCCGACCGCGCCTTCTTGGCCACGCACCCATCATGCCCGCTCCCGGGTCATGCCCGTCCGGCGAGCCGCTCGAGCACGGTCACCGCGGCAGCGGTCCCGTCCTCGGCGGCGAGCCGTGCCCCGAGCCCCGTCGCGGCGGCCACCCGCGGGGGCCGCAGCGCGTCGCGGATCGCGTCGGTGAGCGCGGCCGTCGTGAGCTTCTCGCGGGCGATCGGCGCGGGGCCTGCGCCGAGGGCGGCGACCCGGCGGCCCCAGAAGAACTGGTCGGAGAAGAACGGGACGACGACGGTCGGCCGCCCCGCCCGCAGCCCGGCGGCGGTGGTGCCGGCACCGCCGTGGTGGACGACGGCGGCGACGCGGGGGAACAGCCAGCGGTGGGAGACGTCGTCGACGAGCAGGACGTCGGGATCGTCGGCGGCGGCCAGCCCGCTCCAGCCCGACAGCAGGAGCACGCGCCCACCGGCCCGTCGCGCCGCGGCCAGCGCCGACCCGGCGAGACCGCGGGCGTCGCGGTCGGGCATCGAGCCGAAGCCCACGTACACCGGTGGCGGGCCCGCGGCCAGGAACGCGGCCAGCGCGGCGGGCGGCTCGTAGGACGGGTCGTCGGGCGCGGTCCAGTAGCCGGTGACATACACGTCCGGCGGCCAGTCGCCGGGCGTCGGGACGACGACGGGGGAGTAGCCGTACACCGTCGGCGGCCGCCGGCCCACCGGCCACGTCGACGGCGGACCGGGCGGCAGCTCCGGCAGGCCGCGGGCGCGGCGCTGCGCGGTGAGCGTCGGCAGGAACGCCTTCCACAGCAGCCGATCGGTGAGCCGCCACAGCGGACGCCGCAGGAAAGCGGGGGCGTCGCGGACGCCGGGTGCGCCGGTCGGGCCGAACGCCCGCGTCGGCGTCTGCGGCTGCAGGTGCGCGGCGACGGCCTTCGCGCCGACGATCTCGGCGACCGTCGGGCCGATCGCGGCGAGCGTCGCGAACACGACGAGGTCGGCGTCGCGGCTCGCGTCGACGGCGGCGGGCAGTGCCTGGTCGAGCGCCGGGCCGACGACCTCCGACATCCGCCGCGTCACGGTCAGCGGGTTGCGCGCGGTGAGCATCGCCTGCCCCTCCGGGCTCGCCAGCACCGCGCGCGGGTTGCCGGGCAGCGTCGCGAACTCGACGCCGGCGGCGCAGACACCACGGGCGAACTCGTCGTGCGTCGAGAGCCGGACCTGGTGGCCCGCGCGACGCAGCCGGACGCCCAACGCGAGGAACGGGTCGACGTCCCCACGTGAACCCACCGCCAGCAGTGTGATCCGCATGACAATGATCCTTCCGGACCCGCCGTCGCGCTGCGTCACGGACCCGGCCAGGTTGCGCCGGTCGGGCGGATCCGGAAAACATGACCGGACGGGCGAAGGTGGGACGGAAGGGGACGAGGTGGCTCGGAGCCGGGTGGCGACGCTGGTCACGATGCTGGCCGTGGCGGTCCTCGCGCTGACGGGCTGCACGGTGGCGACCGCGGGGACGGGTGTCGCCGAACGGGCCGACCGGCCGCTCACCCCCTCACTGGAGGGCACGGTCTGGTCGGGCACCGACTCCGACGGCCGCTACTACGTCTTCCGCTTCAAGGCCGGCTCACGGCTCGCCTACACCAGCCCGACGGGCACGTTCGACAAGTCCAGCGACACCTGGACCCAGCGTGGCGCGACGATCACGCTCACCTTCAACAGCGGCTACGCCGTCTACAAGGGATCGATCATCGGCAACGACATGGGCGGTCGCGCGTCGAACGTCGTCGGTAAGAAGTGGGAGTGGTCGGTCCGCAAGCAGTAGCCGCCACTTTCTCCGGATCGGCCCTCGTCGTCCCGGCCGCGAGCGGTTGGACTGATGCCATGGTCATCGATGCGGCGGCGGCCGCGGGGATCGCGGCGGTGGCACTGGGGCTCGTCCTCACGCCCGGGCCGAACATGCTGTACCTGGTGTCGCGCAGCATCACCCAGGGCCGCCGCGCCGGTCTCGTGTCGCTGCTGGGCGTCGCGGCCGGGTTCGGGGTGTACCTGGTGGCCGCGGCGGCGGGCGTCGCGTCGCTGTTCGCGGCGGTCCCGGCGGCCTACACAGTGCTGAAGATCGCGGGCGCGGCCTACCTGCTGTACCTGGCGTTCCGGGCGCTGCGCCCGGGTGGCGACGCGGTGTTCGCCGCGAAGGAGCTGCCCGCCGACCCGACGTGGCGGCTGTTCACCATAGGGCTCACGACGAACCTGCTGAACCCGAAGATCGCGGTGCTCTACGTGGCGTTGCTGCCGCAGTTCGTCGATCCGGCCGGGGCGCCGGTGTGGGAGCAGAGCCTGGCGCTGGGGGTGGTGCAGATCGTCGTCGCGCTGACGGTGAACGCGCTGATCGTCTGCTCGGCGGCGACACTGGCCCGGGTCCTGGGCGGTCGGCCGTCGTGGGTGCGTCTGCAGCGTTGGCTGATGGGCGCCGTGCTCGGCGCCCTGGCGCTGAAGCTCCTCCTCGACCGCGCGCCCGCCCCGACGGCGCCCTGACAGCCTCCCGCCGAGTTCGACACCAGACTGGTTCGATCATGCTCGGCACCAGTCTCCCGCCGAACTCGGCGAGGTCGGTCGGGAGGCTCAGAACTCCGGCAGCCACTCCTCGGCAAGCGCCCGGGCGGCGACGGTGCAGTCCAGCTGGGCCAGGATGTTCGTCCAGCCCGAGAGCACCCGGACGATCAGCATGTGCTGCGGGGGCAGCGCGAGCGAGCGGAGTGCCTTCCCGCGCAGGTCGAGGACGCGCGAGCCCTCCTGCGCCATCCATGCCCGGTGGAAGCGGAAGGTGTCGGTGCGCAGCGGGTCGGCGAGCGCGCCGATGTAGCGCAGCACGTCCTCGGCAGGGACGTCCCCGCCGACGAACCCCTCCGCCAGCATCAGCCGCATCATCTTCGCGGGCTCGGCGTCGGCGACGTGGCGCAGGATGCGGGCCAGCACCGGCGGGAAGCCGTCGGGAAGGTCGGCGACCGCACCGAAGTCGATCATCGCGAGCCGGCCGTCGGACAGCACCATGAAGTTGCCCGGGTGCGGGTCGGCGTGCAGCAGCCCCACGCGCTCGGGGGACGAGAACATCGTCTCGATGATCGTGTGCGCCCACTCGTCGCGCAGGGCCTGCTCGCGGGCGGTCGCCGCGGGCCGGGCGGTCATCGTGCCCAGCGACACCCCGTCGAGCCACTCCGACACGATCACCTTCGGCGCCGACGCGACGACGGCGGGCACGTGCAGGTCCGGGTCGCCCGCGTAGGCGGCGGCGAAGCGGCGCTGGCGGTCGGCCTCGGCGCGGTAGTCGAGCTCGTCGAGCATCCGGTCGCGCAGCTCCCGCACCAGGGCCTTCGCGTCGAGTGCGGGCACGATCAGCGTGAACAGCCTCGAGAATCGCTCGAGGGTGCGCAGGTCGGCGTCGAGGGCGTCACCTGCGCCCGGGTACTGGATCTTGACGGCGACCTCGCGCCCGTCGGCCCACACCGCGTGGTGCACCTGGCCGACGCTCGCGGCCGCGGCCGGGGTGTCGTCGAAGGAGCGGAAGCGGCGCTGCCAGTCGCGACCGAACTGCTCGGCGAGCGCGGCGTGCACCGTCTTCGCGGGCATCGTCGGACCCGCGGACTGCAGCTTGGCCAGCGCCCGCTGGTAGGGCTCGGCGATCTCGGCGGGGATCATCGAGTCGTACACCGACAGGGCCTGGCCGATCTTCATCGCGCCGCCCTTGAGCTGGCCGAGCACGGCGAACAGCTGCTCGGCGTTGCGCTCCATCGCGCTCGCCGAGACCTGCTCCGCGTCGGCGCCGGCGAGACGCCTGCCCCAGCCGGCGACGGCCCGGCCGCCGAAGGCCAGGGGCAGCGCGGCGATCCGGGCCGAACGGGCCATCGTGCCCATCGGGATACCGGCAGCGGGGACCTCGCAGGACGCCGTGTTCGTCATGAGGAGAATCGTGCCGACGCGAGAGCCCCACGTCGTGGGGGATGACCCCGAAGTCGGGGTGTGGCCACCCTCCCTCTCGTGGGGGAGGGCCACCCTCGGGTCACCCCTACACGGCCAGCATCTCGGCGAGCTTGGTGACTGTGTTCCAGTTCCGTCCGGTGACGGTCACGCCCCACTTCTTGGCGACGAACGTCGCCACGTCGGGAGCCTTGAGCACGCCGTCGGGGCACCACTGGTAGATCACGCGGTCGCCGAGACGCGCCCGGTCCGGGTCGAGGGCGACGGCGTCGAACTCCTTCACCGTGGCCGCGGACGGCGCGTCGGAGAGGAAGAGCGCCATCATCCGTGAGCCGTTGTCGGCGACGTCGGTGAACGGGTGCGCCGCGATGATCGCGTCGATCTCCGCCTTCGTGACGACGACGACCTTGATGGCGACGCCGTACTCGGACTCGAGCGCCTTCTCCACCTTCGCGCCCACCTTCGCCGGCGTCGTCCGGGAGGCGCCGACGACGGCGTTGCCGCTCTGCAGGTGGGTGCGCACGTCGTCGAACCCGAGGCTCGTCAGCAGTTCGCGCAGCTCGGCCATGGGGACCTTGCGGTTCCCACCGACGTTGACCCCGCGCAGCAGCACCGCGTACTTCGGCATCGGCGCAGACTAGCGCCGGGCCGATCACCTGCGCCGATCATCCGGGCTGATCGTCCGTGCGGCTCAGACGACTCCGCGCTCGTGCAGCCCGCCGATCTCCGCCGACGACAGCCCCAGCCGCTCGGCCAGCACCTCGTCGGTCTCGCGGCCCAGCAGCGGCGACGGCCCGGCCGGCCCGTGGGTGCCGTTCCAGCGCAACGGCGTCCGGGCCGCGACGACCGCGCCCGCGCCGGGCACGACCTCGTCGGACAGCACGGGGTAGGTGCCCTTGCGGTGCGCGGCGACGACGTCGGTCATGCCGCGGTAGGCGCTCCACAGCACCCGGGCCTCGTCGAGCTCCCGGCTGGCCTGCTCCAGGCTGCGCGCGGCGAACCACGGCCGCAGGATCGCCGCGATCGTCTCCCGCAGCCGGTAGCGGTCGGTCTCCTCCGTGAGGTCGGCGCCCAGCGCCGCTTCGAGCGCGGAGAAGACGTCGCCGGTCCCGGTGACCGTGCACAGCGCCTTCCACTGTCCCTCGGTGAGCGCGACGACCATGACGCGCTCGCCGTCCTTGCAGAGGAAGTCGACGCCGAAGCTGCCGTAGACGTGGTTGCCGTGGCGCGGGCGGTCGTGCCCGCTCGCGGCGACCTCCGAGAGCCAGCCCATGTCGGCGACGCCGGTCAGCGCGACGTCGGCCAGCGCGATCTCGATGTAGGCGCCGCGGTCGTGGCGGTCGCGGTCGCGGAGGGCGGCGAGCACCCCGGTCGCGACGGTCATGCCGGTGATGAGGTCCCACGCCGGCAGCACGTGGTTGACCGGCGCGCCGCCCTCGGCGGAGCCGGTGATCTCGGGCAGCCCCACCTCGGCGTTGACGGTGTAGTCGACGGCCGGGCGCCCGTCGGGGTGGCCCTGGACGCGGACGTGGATCAGGTCGGCACGGCGCTGCGTCAACACCTCGTTGGACATCCACCGCCTGCCGACGATGTTGTCGACGAGCACGCCCCGGTCCGGGCCGGGCGCCGTGATCAGCGCGACGACCAGCTCGCGGCCCTCGTCGGAGCGCATGTCGACGGCCACGCTGCGCTTCCCGCGGTTGAGCGCGGCCCAGTAGTAGCTGTCGCCGCTGGGTGCGACGGGCCAGCGTTTGTGGTCGTTGGCGCCGCCGAGCGGGTCGATGCGCACCACGTCGGCGCCGAGGCGCGACAGCGCCAGTCCCGCCGTGGGGCCCGCGACGAAGCTCGCGCACTCCACGACCTGCAGGCCCTCCAGCGGTCGGACCGTCATCGCACCTCCCGGTTGCCGACGCGCCCGCGTGGCACGCCACGGCGAACGGTAGTCGGGCGGGGGAGGCCGCGCGTGGGCCGCCGCTCGCCGCGCTGCTCCGACCGGCGGATTGCCCGATGGCCCGTTGGGGGTGAGGCTGGCCCTACCTCTGGTTGGCGGGCGGTCCCCACTGATTCGGGGGCGTCGATCGAGAAGTATCGACGTCGGTCGCCGCCACGAGAGGGGAGCGCGAGGGTGGACGTCGTCTCGATCTGCACCGTCGTGCTGCACAGCCCGTGGCTGCCGCTGGCGCTCGTCGTCCTCGTCGCGCTCGACGCCCCGTTCCCGATGCTGCCCAGCGAGACGATCCTGATGACGGGGTACGCCGCGGCGTTCGCCGACCGCGACTTCGGCGCCGTCGCCCTGCTGATCCTCGCCGCGTTGCTGGGCTGTGTGCTGGGCGACCTGCTCGTGCACACGCTGGGCCGGACGTCGACACGGCTGGTGGCCCGGCACGTCGAACGCGCCGGACCGGTCGCGCAGTGGGTGACGTCGACGATGCTGACCCGGCCGCTGGTGGCGCTCGTCGCGGCCCGGTTCGTGCCGAGTGGTCGGCTCGTCAGCACGGCGATCGCGGGCCGGGTGGGGCTGTCGGTGCGCCGGTTCGTGCCCTGCTCGCTGGCGTCGTCGTCGGCGTGGGGTGTGTACATGCTGGTCGCGGGCCTGCTGCTGGGCCCGGTCGTGGCCGACAGCCCGCTCGTCGGCCTCGCGGTCGGGGCCGGCATGGCCACGGTGACCGCTTCCGCGTTCGGCATCTACTACCGGCTGCGGATGCGCCGGCTGCGGCGCGAGGCGCTGGCGGCCGAACCCGGAACCGCGGATTTCGTCGCTGCGTGACACTGCCCGTCCGGGATCTTCTCTTCGTCCGGCCCGCGGCGAATACTTGATCGCATGTCGACGATGACGTGGGTGGCCGAGGTCGGCGAGGACAACGCGCGCTAGCTCGCCACCGAGAGCCGCACCGCCCGCCTCGCCCGTGAGTACCGGCCGGTGGACATCGGTGGGGGCCGGATCGAGCTCAACGCGCGTGGCCTCGGGGCGATCCGAGAGCTGGGCGAGGAGGAGGTCGGCTTCATCTCCGTCGAGGGCGAGGGGTTGAGCGTATGGATCGGCGACGACGCGTTCGAGCTGGAGGTCGTCGTGTT
>NZ_JBFWOY010000059.1:0-19782 GCF_050250275.1 Pseudonocardia sp. | reverse complement strand
CGTAGTTGAGCGCGCCGGCGCCGGCGAAGAAGTCGAGGTAGCTGTTGCCGTCGACGTCGGTGAGGCGGCTGCCGCGGGCGGTGTCGAACACGACCGGCCAGTTGCGGCAGTAGCTGCGGACCTCTGATTCGAGATCGCCGAAGACGGTCGTGTCGCCACGGGCGTCGGAGGGTCGCCGGACGGACGGGGTCGAACCGGCGGCGGGCGTCTCGAGCATCGTGCTCCCCAATGTGGTGCGGGCGTGCGGAGAATCGGTGAGGGCGGTCGTCGTCATCTGGTGATCACTGCGTCTCGGGTCGTCGTGACCGGCGGGCGGCCGGCCGTGAGCGGATGTCCGGCGTCGGTGTCGTCGTGTGTCGCCGTCGTGGTGTGTCGCCGTCGTGCGTGCCGCCGGTCAGGCCGCGAACGGGCCGATCCGGTGCAGGATCTCCGGCTCGTGGCCGTCGCCGAGCTGTGCGGCGGAGAACAGCTCGGAGGTGACGAGGCGGGCCGCGCGGCGCTCGGCGAAGGCGGCGAACAGGCGCTCCGAGGCGTCGTTGTCCGGCGTGATCGTCGTCTCGAGGTGGTCGATGCCGGGTACGCGGTCGACCAGGGCGTCGAGCATGCGGCCGGCGACGCCGAGACCGCGGGCGGCGGCGTCGACGGCGACCTGCCACACGACCAGGGTGTTCGGGGAGTCCGGGCGGCGGTAGCCGGTCACGAAGCCGACGGGCTCGCCCGCCGGGTCGTCGAGCCGGGCCAGGACCGAGGTCTCGGCGAAGTCGCGGCACCAGAGGAGATAGGCGTAACGGGAGTTGAGATCGAGCACCTTCGACTCGGCTGCGAGCCGGGACAGATCCACACCGTCATCGACCGTGGGCTGGGAAATCAGCACGGTCGGCGCAGTACTCGGCGGGCGTTCGGGGGCTTCCTCGTGCACCGTCATGGTGGTCGAACGTAACAAGTGGTCTGCCGACGCGCAGCACGCGCACAGCGCCGACCTGCGAAAACAGAAAACCTGTGTGAGGTGGTCCACGAAAATGTTTAGCCGTCGCGACCAGCGGGAACGGGTCGCCGATCTGCGGGCGAACCCGCGTCCCCGCCGGCCGCGACGGCAGGTCGATCAGGCCATCACGAACCCGCGATAGCCGTCCTTCGCGACATCGGTGCACGTACTCGCGTACGACGCCATTCCCCCTGCGTAGGGCATGAACACGCGCGGTTTCCCCGGCACGTTCGCGCCCAGGTACCAGGACGTGGACGCGCGTGGCAGCAGCGTCCGGTCGGCGGCCCGCTGGACCTCCTCGCCCCACTCCCGTTCGGCGGCCTCCGTCGTCTCGATCCGGGTGAGGCCGCTGTCCCGGGCGTGCTCGAGGACGTCGGTGATCCAGCCGACGTGCTGCTCGATGCACGTCGGCATGTTGGTGAGGACCGACGGGCTGCCCGGTCCGGTGATCGTGAACATGTTGGGGAAGCCGGCGACCTGCAGGCCCAGGTACGTCTTCGGCCCCTCGGCCCACCGGTCGCGCAGCTCCACACCGTCGCGGCCGCGGATGTCCATGCGCAGCAGCGGGCCGGTGAGGGCGTCGAAGCCCGTCGCGAACACGATGCAGTCGAGCGGGTACTCCCGCTCGCTGGTGCGCATGCCGGTCGCGGTGACCTCCTGGATCGGCGTGGCCCGGACGTCGACGAGCGTGACGTTGTCGCGGTTGTAGGTCTCGAAGTACTGCGTGTCGATCGGGGGCCGCTTCGTCGCGAAGCCGTGGTCGTCGGGCAGCAACCGTTCGGCGACCTCCGCGTCCTGCACGATCTCGCGGATCTTGTCGCGGATGAAGTCGGACGCCGTGTCGTTGGCGGCCTGGTCGGACAGCAGGTCCGCGTAGGCCGCGCGGAACCGCAGCCCACCGAACTCCCAGGCGTCCTCGTAGGTCGCGGTGCGCACGTCGTCGGTGACCGACAGCGCGGAGGTGCCGCTGATGAGGAACGGGTGGCCGTTGGTGGAGGCGCGCTGGACGGCGCGGATGTCGGCGTACTCCTGCTTGATCCTGTCCGACACCTCGGGCGGCATGGGGCCGTTGCGGGCGGGGATCGAGTAGTTCGGGGTCCGCTGGAAGACCGTGAGGTGCTCGGCCTCGGCGGCGACGACCGGGATGGCCTGGATGCCCGTCGACCCGGTGCCGACGATGCCGACGCGCTTGCCGGTGAAGTCGACCTTCTCGTGCGGCCACTGCCCGGTGTGGTACCAGTCGCCGCCGAACGAGTCGAGGCCGGGGATGTCGGGCACGTTGGCCGACGACAGGCACCCGACCGCGGTGACCATCCAGCGTGCGGTCCAGGTCCCGCCCGTCTCGGTGCGGACGGTCCAGGTGCCGGCGGCGTCGTCCCACCGCGCGGCGGTGACCCGCGTGTTCAGCCGGATGTCGGGGCGGAGATCGAAGCGGTCGGCGACGTGGTCGAGGTAGCGCAGGATCTCCGCCTGGCCGGCGTAGCGCTCCGACCAGGTCCACTCCTGCTGGAGCTCCTCGTCGAACGAGTAGGAGTAGTAGTAGCTCTCGGAGTCGCAGCGGGCGCCCGGGTAGCGGTTCCAGTACCAGGTGCCGCCGACGCCGTCCGCGGCCTCGAGCACGACCGCTCCCAGCCCGAGGCGGCGTAGCCGGTGCAGCATGTAGAGCCCGGCGAACCCGGCGCCGACGACGACCACGTCGACGGTCTGATCTTCGGTCATGAGTCCCTCCACTCTGAGGGTGCAGCTCGACGCCGGCGGGCGCACGTCGAAGCGACGGACAGGGGTCGCAATAGAGTAACGACCGTTCCACGAAACCTGACCGTGCTGCGCGCCGCATCCGGAGCCGGATGCTCAGTACGCCGGGCGGTACCCCGGGTAGGCCAGCTCCGGGCGGTCGACGATCACGCGGCCCAGCGGGACGATCGACACCGGGATCAGCTTGATGTTGGCCCACGCCAGGGGAATCCCGATGATCGTGACCGCGAGCGCGATGGCCGTGGCCAGATGGCCCAGCGCGAGCCACCAGCCCGCGAAGATGAACCAGATGACGTTGCCGACCGCCGAGGGGGCTCCGGCGTCGGGGCGGCGGACCAGGTCGCGGCCGAAGGGCCACAGCGCGTAGTTGGCCATCCGGAACGAGGCGAGCCCGAACGGGATCGTCACGATCAGGATGCAGCAGATCACGCCGGCAACGGCGTAGCCGATCGCGAGCCACAGCCCGCAGAGCACCAGCCAGATGACGTTGAGCACCGTGCGCATCGCGGGTCCACCCTCTCACCCGGCGCGGTCGTCCGGACCGTCCAGTGTGCCCGCGTCCGGACACGGCCCGCCACACCGTGGCCACGCCCGGCCGGCCCCGGAGCCCGCAGCGGGTTGGAGACCTCGCCGACCGGGTAGCGCCGGTCATGAGCCAGGAGTTCCGCAAGGGTGACAAGGTCCGGTGGAGGAGCCACGGCGGCACGGCCGAGGGTGAGGTCGTCGAGAAGATCACCTCCGACACCGAGGCGGGCGGCCGGACGGTCCGGGCGTCGCCGGACGAGCCGCAGTACCGGGTGCGCAGCGACCGCAGCGGTGGCGACGCCGTCCACAAACCGGACGCCCTCGAACGGATCTGAGGCAATAGATCGTGGCCGGCACGAGTTGGACACGGCATGAGCCGCAGCGTCAGGATTCCCGGTCCGGACCATCCCATCACCGTCGAGCCCGGCGGCGTGCGCGTCGTCGTGAAGGTGGGCGGGCACGTCGTCGCCGACTCGACGAGGGCGCTCGCCCTGCGCGAGGCCGACTACCCCGTCGCCTGGTACGTCCCGCGCGCGGACGTCGACGCCACGGTGCTGTCCGACAGCGACACCACCACCTACTGCCCGTACAAGGGCGACGCCACCTACGTCACCGTGACGACGCCGGAGGGCTCGGTCCAGGACGCAGCATGGAGCTATGTCGAGCCGTACGAGGCGGTGGCGCCGATCGCCGGGCACCTCGCCTTCTACCCGAACCGCGTCGAGGTCGTGGTCGGGGACGCCTGACCTCCCTGCCGTTTCCGGGGCACTGCTCCTGAATTGTGTCGCCGATCAGGACTACCTCCCGCTCGTCGCGCTCCTCGGCCACCGCGGGCGCCATCCGCGACGCGATCGGGAAGGTCTCGCACGCCGTCCCGGGCGACGAGGACATCGCCCGCGTCCGGGCCCGGCTCGCCGCCGGCGGCCGGCCGTTGGCCCCGCTGCACTCCGTCCGCCCCGGGGGACCGGGCACCGGCTGACCGGACATCTCCGGGTATTCCCGTCCGGGGCCGAGACAGCATCACGCTGACCTCGGCCCCGTTCGTGTGCGACCGTGGAGGCGTGCACCACGTCGCGACGCTGCCCGGACCCGGCGCGGTCCTCGTCGGCCGCCGCTGGCTCGACGGCGTCGGTTCCCCCGCCGGTCTCTGACGCCGGGCGCCGTCACCGCGCCCCAGCCGTCCCGAACCGAAGGCGAACCCGTGCCCGACACACCCCTGCACCTCGGCGTCGCACTCGACGGCGCCGGCCGCCATCCCGCCGCCTGGCGCGAGCCCGGCGCCCGCCCCACGGAGCTGCTCACCGCCGGCTACTGGGCCGATCTCGTCGCCGAGGCCGAACACGGCCTGCTCGACCTGGTGACGATCGACGACGGCCTCGGCCTGCAGTCGGCCGACCCGCTCGCCCCCGACGACCGCACCGACCAGGTCCGCGGCCGCCTCGACGCGTCGATGCTCGCGGCCCGGATCGCCCCGCTGACCAGCAACGTCGGCATCCTGCCGACGGTCGTCCTCACCCACACCGAGCCCTTCCACGTGTCGACGACGATCGCGACGCTCGACTACGTCAGCTCCGGTCGCGGCGGGGTCCAGGTCCGGGTGGCCGCCCGCCCCGACGACGCCGCGCTCTTCGGCAGGCGCACCCTGCCCGCCGACCGCGACGACCTGCTGCACGAGCTGTTCGGCGAGGCCACCGACGCCGTCGAGGTGATCCGCCGGCTCTGGGACAGCTGGGAGGACGACGCGATCATCCGCGACGCCGCGACCGGCCGGTTCGTCGACCGCGACCGCCTGCACTACATCGACTTCGAGGGCTCCCACTTCAGCGTGCGCGGGCCGTCGATCACACCGCGCCCACCCCAGGGGCAGCCGGTCGTCGCCGCGCTCGCGCACCGGGCGGAGCCGTTCGCGCTGGTCGGGACGTCGTGTGACCTCGGGTTCGTCACCCCGCGCGACGCCGCCGACGCCCGCGCGATCGTCGCCGTGATCCGGGAGGCGCAGTCCGGGGCCGGCCGTTCCGGCGACACCGTGCACGTCTGGGCGGACCTGACGGTCGTCCTCGACGACGACGCTGCCGCCGCCCGCGACCGGCGCGCCCGCCTCGACGCGACGGACCCGTACACCGACGACGCGCAGGTGTTCGCCGGGTCGCCCGCCGAGCTCGCCGACCTCCTCGCCGACCTGCGCACCGCCGGGCTCTCCGGGTTCCGGCTGCGCCCGGCCGTCCTGGCCGACGACCTCCGCCACGTCACCCGCGGGCTCGTCCCCGAGCTGCAACGACGCGGCCTGTTCCGCACCGGCTACGAGGCGTCGACGCTGCGCGGGCTGCTCGGCCTGCCCCGCCCCGCCGACCGTTACGCGTCCACAGGGAGCACCCGATGAGCCGTAGGCAGATGCACCTGGCCGCGCACTTCCCCGGCGTCAACAACACGACGGTCTGGAGCGAGCCCGAGTCGGGCAGCCAGATCGAGTTCTCCTCGTTCGCGCACATGGCCCGCACCGCCGAGCGCGCCAAGTTCGACTTCCTGTTCCTGGCCGAAGGCCTGCGGCTGCGTGAGCAGAACGGCGCCATCTACGACCTCGACGTCGTCGGGCGCCCCGACAACGCGACGATCCTCGCCGCGGTCGCCGCCGTCACCGAGAAGCTCGGCCTGGCCGCGACGATCAGCTCCACCTTCAACGAGCCCTACGAGGTCGCCCGGCGGCTCGCATCGATCGACCACCTGTCCGGCGGACGCGCCGCCTGGAACGTCGTCACCTCCTGGGACAGGTTCACCGGTGAGAACTTCCGCCGCGGCGGCTACCTGGCCCAGGGCGACCGCTACCTGCGCGCCAAGCAGTTCCTCGACACCGTCATGACGTTGCTCGACTCGTGGCGCGGCGACGAGATCGTCGCCGACAAGGCTTCGGGTGAGTTCCTGCGCGCCGGCGACGCCGGCCGCTTCGACGTGCACGTCGACCAGTTCGACATCCGCGGACGCTTCTCCGTGCCGCGCGGCCCGCAGGGCCGGCCGGTCGTGCTGCAGGCCGGTGACTCCGACGAGGGCCGCGAGTTCGCCGCCGCGAGCGCCGACGCGATCTTCACCCGGCACGGCTCGCTGGAGGCGGGGCAGGCGTTCTACACCGACGTCAAGCGCCGCCTCGCCGCGTACGGCCGCACCGAGGACCAGCTCAAGATCCTGCCTGCCACCACCTTCGCCCTCGGCGACACGCAGGCCGAGGCCGAGGAGCGCGGGCGCGAGATCCGCCGCCAGCAGGTGAGCGGCCAGACCGCGCTGCGCTTCCTCGAGCAGGTGTGGAACCGCGACCTGTCCCACCTCGACCCCGACGGCCCGCTGCCCGACGTCGACCCGCTCGTCGTCGACGCCGACGCCCCCCGTGTCTCGCAGGGCCGCGCCGCCGACCGGATGTACCGCGACCCGCTCGCCACCGCTCGCGAATGGCGGGAGCGGGCAGAGGCGAACAACCTCTCGATCCGCGACCTGATGACCGAGGTGACGTCGCGGCAGTCGTTCGTCGGCACCCCGCAGGCGGTCGCCGAGGAGATGGAACGGTTCGTCGAGCAGCGGGCGTCCGACGGGTTCATCCTGGTCCCGCACATCACCCCGACGGGTCTCGACGAGTTCGCCGACACGGTCGTGCCGATCCTGCAGGAGCGCGGCTCGTTCCGCGCCGACTACACGGGCACGACGCTGCGCGACCATCTCGGCCTGGCCCCGCTCGACGCCCCCGCCACTGTCTGACACCCCACCAACACCTGAGGAGAGCACCCGCGTGCCCGTTCTGCAGATCGTCGTCGGCAGCACCCGGCCCGGCCGTGCCGGCGCCCCCGTCGCGGCCTGGACCGCCGAGCAGGCCCGAGCCCACGGAGGCTTCGACGTCGAGGTGCTCGACCTCGCCGAGATCGACCTCCCGATGTTCGACGAGCCGATCCACCCCGTCCGCGCGCAGTACACCAACCCGCACACGAAGCGCTGGTCGGAGACTGTCGCGCGCGGCGACGCGTACGTCTTCGTGACGCCCGAGTACAACGGCTCCTACGCGGGTGTGCTGAAGAACGCGATCGACTTCCTCAACCACGAGTGGCGCTACAAGCCCGCGGGGATCGTCTCCTACGGCGGCGTCTCCGCCGGTACCCGCGCCGCCGTCGCGCTGCGCAGCGTGCTGACGACGCTGCGGATGGTGCCGGCGGTCGACGCCGTCCACATCCCGTTCGTCGGGGAGAAGATCGCCGAGGACGGGACGCTCGTCGCCAACGACATCATGGTCGCGGCGGCCAAGACGATGTTCGACGAGATCGAGCGCCTGCGGACCGGCATCACCCCGCTGCGCCCGGCCCCCTGACCCTTTCCTGGGGTGCCGGGACGCCGGCCTGACATCCGCACGCAACCTCACTGCTGTCGCTGGGCGGATCCACAGCGGTGAGGTTGCGCGCGGCTTCTCCCGCGTCGGCCCTCGTGGTCGCGGCTGTGCACGTGCAGGGCGGGCCCCTCCCCCGCGCGGATGACGAGTTCCGTCATCGTCACGGCTCCGCCGGTGTCGCCGGTGCCCGCGAGGCCGTGGCCGGAGCCCGTGGACAGGGCGAACGGGACGCCCTCGCCGGGCGCGCGGCGGTACGGGACGGGCTCGTCGGACATGGGCCGCCTCCTCGCGGGGCCGCCGACCGTACGCGTCGCATCCACCGCGAGGACCGGAATACCCGGGCGCCCGCGCGGTTGGCACCGACATGGCCACTGCGATCGTCGCCACCGCGTTCGGCGGGCCCGAGGTGCTGTCCGCCGTCGACATCGACGTCCCGGCGCCCGGGCCGGGCGAGGTCACGGTGCGGGTCCGGGCCGCGGCGCTCAACCCGATCGACCACAAGCGCTACAGCGGTGCCTTCGGCGT
The DNA here is from genome assembly GCF_050250275.1 of Pseudonocardia sp. Taxonomy (GTDB): domain Bacteria; phylum Actinomycetota; class Actinomycetes; order Mycobacteriales; family Pseudonocardiaceae; genus Pseudonocardia. Next base: position 11,632 of record NZ_JBFWOY010000059.1, on the reverse strand, counting down.
CGACCCCGCGCAGCTCCCGATGCGGCTGGGCAACGAGGCGGCGGGCATCGTCACCGCGGTCGGGCCCGGGGCGGAGGGGCCGGCCGGCCCGATCGCGGTCGGTGACGAGGTGGTCGTCCACCCCGCGCCCGGTGCGTTGGCGGAGGAGATCACCGTCGCGGCGTCGCGGGCCGTCCCCAAGCCGGTGGGGGTGTCGTGGGAGGTCGCCGGGTCGGTGCTGGCGGTCGGTGCCACCGCGGTGCACGCCCTGGAGGCCGCGCACGTCGGTGCGGGTGACACCGTCGTCGTGCACGGGGCGTCGGGCGGGGTGGGGTCGATCGTCACCCAGCTCGCGGTGGCCCGCGGCGCGACCGTGATCGCGACGGCGAGCGAGGGCCACCACGCCACCCTGCGCGACCACGGCGCCGTTCCGATCGCCTACGGCGACGGCCTGCTCGACCGCATCCGGGCCGTGGCACCGTCCGGTGTGGACGCTGCGATCGACACCGTCGGCACCGACGAGGCCGTCGACTCGTCGCTGGAACTGGTGGCCGACCGCGGGCGCGTCGTCTCCATCGTGGCCTTCGGGCGGGCGGCCGACGGTATCCGGCTGCTCGGCGGCGGCCCCGGCGCGGACCCCGGCACCGACATCCGGGCGAACGCCTGGCGGACCCTGCTCCCGGCGGTCGCCGACGGGTCGCTGCAGGTCGTCGTCGCGAGGTCGTTCCCGCTCGCCGAGGCGGCCGACGCGATCCGGCTCGTCGAGACCGGGCACGCCGGCGGCAAGGTCGTGCTGCTGCCCTGACGCGCGGTCCGTCCCGTCCGGACCGCGCGGCACGGGAGCGGGGCACCGACTCGTCACCCCGTCGACACCCGATCGACCTGAGGAACGGCCCGGAACTGGGTACGGTCCCACCCAGAGTCGCCCCGGGTGGTCACGCGGGGCTCCGTTCGTGGGAGGTCGCACCGTGGTCAGCCCCCGTCGTGCCCAGACGATCGCCTATCCGGCCACCGGTGCGCGGCCGCGCATGCGCGACAACGAGCCGCTGGCGCCGCACGTCATCGTCCTGTTCGGCGCGACCGGCGACCTCGCCAAGCGCAAGCTCATCCCGGGCATGGCCTACCTGGAGCGGTCGTCGCTGGCACCGGACATCCGGGTCGTCGGCACCGCGATGGAGGACATCACCAACGACGAGTTCCGGGCGTTGGCGCGCACCGCGATCGAGTCCTTCGGGATGCACAAGCTCGACGAGCAGGGATGGGCCCAGTTCTCCGACCGGCTCACCTACGTCCCGCAGAGCGCCGGCCCGGAAGGGCTGTCGGCGGAGGTCAAGCGGGCCCAGGAGCTGCTCGGGCCGGACTGCCGTCGGCTGCATTACCTGTCGGTCCCGCCCAAGGCCGCGACCGCGGTCATCGGCATGCTGCGCGACGCCGACCTGGTCGCGGACTCGCGCGTCGTCATGGAGAAGCCGTTCGGGTCCGACCTCGACACCGCGATCCGGCTCAACGACTTCGTCCACGAGGTGTTCGACGAGTCGCAGGTCTTCCGGATCGACCACTTCCTCGGCAAGGAGGCGGCCCAGAACATCCTGGCGTTCCGTTTCGCCAACGGGCTGTTCGAGCCGATCTGGAACCGCAACTTCATCGACCACGTCCAGATCGACATCCCCGAGACCCTCGGCCTGGACCTGCGCGCCAACTTCTACGAGTCCACCGGCGCGTTCAAGGACATGGTCGTCACGCACCTCATGCAGGTGCTGGCGTTCGTCGCGATGGAGCCCCCGACCGCGCTGGAGCCGCGCGCGATCAGCGAGGAGAAGAACAAGGTCTTCCGGTCGCTGCTCCCGATCCACGCCTCGGACGTGGTGCGCGGGCAGTACGTCGGCTACCGCGACGAGGAGGGCGTCAGCCGCGAGTCCGACACGGAGACCTTCATCGCGCTGAAGGTCGGCATCGACAACTGGCGCTGGGCCGGTACCCCGTTCTACCTGCGCACGGGCAAGAAGATGGCCGAGGGCATGCGGATCATCTCGATCGCCTTCAAGGAGGCCCCGCGGACGATGTTCCCGACGGGCTCGGGCGTCGGGTCGCAGGGCCCCGACCACCTGACCTTCGACCTCGCCGAGTCGGGCCGGGTGTCGCTGTCGTTCTACGGCAAGCGCCCGGGGCCGGGGATGCGGTTGGAGAAGCTCTCGCTGCAGTTCTCGACGCAGGACACCGAGCACGGCGGCGACGTCCTCGAGGCCTACGAGCGGCTCATCCTCGACGCCATGCGCGGCGACCACACGCTGTTCAACACCGCGGAAGGCATCGAGTCGCTGTGGGAGCGGTCGGCACCGCTGCTGGACGACCCGCCGCCGGTGAAGAGCTACCCGGTGGGCACCTGGGGTCCCAACGCCATCCACCAGCTCATCGCGCCGAACGCGTGGCGGCTGCCGTTCGAGCGGGCCTGGCGGGAGTGAGCCACACCCCCGCCCCGGCGGCGGGCCGGGACCGACGGGCACCCTTCCGGGGCGGGTCGGGACCGGCGGGCCGCCGGGTCAGGCCGCCCGGTGGGCCGAGGGGCGCAGGTCGGCGCGGCGCGGGTGCGCCTCGCCGGTTGCGGGCGTCGGGACGGCGGTGGCGCCGGTCCTGACGGTGGAGCCGGCCCGGGCGCGGCCGCCGTCGCGCGGGCCGCTGCGCTGCAGCACGACCAGCACGACCAGCCCGACGACCAGCACCGCGTGCCCGGCCAGCCGGCCCGCCTCGACGCGCCCCGCGAGGGCGTCGACACCCGACGTCGCCGCCAGCACGGCGGTGAACGCACCGAGCGTCGCGACGAGACTGCCCGCCGGCCGGGTGCGACGCAGCGCGACCACCAGGAACCCCACCCCGACGGCGACGTTCCAGGCCGCGCTCTCGTGCCCGAGATGGGCGAGCGCGGCACCGCCGAGGACACCACCGTGATGACCGGCGCCCGCGGCGTCGAGCAGCCCGGTGACGCCCAGCGCGAGCTGCGCGACTCCGGCGGCGGCGAGCAGCGCGTGCAGGACGTCGGCACGGGGCCGGTCGGGGACGACATCGGGGAGGGTCCCCGGGTCGAGGGCCGCCACTCCGGACGTGACGAGCCGTGTCCTGGTCAGCCGCGTGATGCGGGCAGCGCGGTCGTGGAACGCCCGGCAGTCCGCACATCCGGCGAGGTGGGCGTCGGTCGCCGTGACCTCGCCGGGGCGGTCCTCACCGTCCAGACGCGCCGACAGCGCCTCGCGACAGGTCGCACAGTCCATCGCCTTCGGGCAGGTCAGCCCGCGGCGGGCGCGACGACCTCGTCGAGGACCCCGCGGCGGACGTCGTCGACCAGGTCGGCGAGCTGGGCGACGCTCATCTGGATCCGCTGGCCGAAGTCGTCGGTGATGACGATCCGCTTCTCCGCCTCGGCGGTCTCGTCGACGAACAGCTCGGGGCATCCGCAGTTGCAGCTTCCGCAGAACGTGGCGATGTGGCGCATGTGGGAGAGGTCGTCGCCGTCGGGCCCCCGGTTCCCGCAGGATGCCGATGTCACCCGGTCGTGTCGGGACCCGGCTGCCTACGGTCTGGCGCATGTTCCGCCGGACCGTCCCCGCCGCGCCCGCCCCGGCCGATCCCGTGACGGCGTGCGCGCTGGCCGCGGCGGCGGGCGACCGCGCGGCCCTCGACGAGTTCGTCCGCACCACCCGGGCCGACGTCCGGCGGTTCCTCGCCCATCTCGCCGGCCCGGCCGAGGCCGACGACCTGGTTCAGGACACCTACCTGCGGGCGGTCCGCTCGCTGCCCCGCTACACCGGCGAGGGCCCGGCGCGGGCGTGGTTGCTCGCGATCGCGCGGCGGGCCGCGGCCGACGCCGTCCGCAGCGCGGTGCGCCGGCCCCGGACGACGGGCGTCGACGACTGGTCCACGGTCGCCGTTCCCGGCGCCCGGGTGTCGGCCGCCGACGAGGCCGTGCTGCTCGCGGACCTGGTGACGGGCCTGGAGCCCGACCGGCGGGACGCGTTCGTCCTCACCCAGGTCCTCGGGCTGGGCTACGCGGAGGCGGCGCAGGTGTGCGACTGCCCCGTGGGCACCGTCCGGTCGCGGGTGGCGAGGGCGCGCGAGGACCTGGTCGCGGCGCTGGAACCGGGCCGGGCCCGCGCCTCGGGCTGAGCGGGTACCCGCCGGGTCAGGACTCCCGGTCGGCCTGCGGCTCGCGCGACCTGGTGGCCTTCAGCGACCCGGCGTGCGCGGTCGCGGAAGGGTCGTTGCGCGTCTTGATCAGGCTCGCCACCGTCACCACGATCAGGATGCCGACGATCACGCCCAGGCTCAGCGGCGTCGGGATCTCGGGCACCGACGGCGCGATGTCGACGTGCAGCCAGTGCAGGACGAGCTTCACCCCGATGAAGGCGAGGATGACGGCCAGCCCCGTCGAGAGGTAGACGAGCCGGTCAAGCAAGCCCTTGACCAGGAAGAACAGTGCGCGTAGGCCGAGCAGCGCGAAGGCGTTGGCCGCGAAGACGATGAATGCCTCCGAGGTCACGCCGAACACCGCGGGGATGGAGTCGAGCGCGAACAGCAGGTCGATGCCACCGATCGCGACGAGCACGATGAACAGCGGCGTCACCATCCTGCGGCCCTGGAGGCGGGTGAAGAGCTTGCCGCCGTCGTACTCGTCGGTGACCGGGAAGACCCGGCGGGCGATCTTGACCAGGCCGTTGTCCTCGACGTCGGGGTCCTCGTCGCGGTGCCGGAACAGCTGCACCGCGGTGAAGAGCAGCAGCAGGCCGAACAGCAGGAACATGAACGAGAAGTAGTTGAGCAGGGTGGCGCCGACGGCGATGAAGATGGCCCGCATGACGAGGGCGAGCACGATGCCGAAGGTCAGCACCTTGTGCTGGTGTTCCTCGGGCACGGCGAACGTCGACATGATGATCACGAAGACGAACAGGTTGTCGACCGACAGGCTCTTCTCGACGATGTAGCCGGCGAAGAACTCGGTGCCGAACTGCGCGCCTGCCGTCATCCAGAAGACGACGCCGAAGGCCACCGCCACGGCGATGTAGAACAGCGACCACAGCACGGCTTCGCGAAAGCCGACCCGGTGTGGGCGGGCAGCGGCGACGACCAGGTCGATGGCGAGCAGGAGCACGACGAGGCCGATCGTCACCCCCCACCAGAGTGCGCCGATCTCGAGCACCGCGGTTCCCTCCCCGACAGGGCCACCCAGAACCGGACGATTCGGGTGATCGGGTCCACCTTGCCACGGCTCGCGCCGCAGGCGGCGGGCGCCGGCGCGCCCAGGCTGGAGGCCCGCGCCCGCACCCGCCCGTCCGATTCGTTCACGACCGGCGCGCCTCGCGGCGGCTAGCGTCCGGCGCCATGGACCACCGGCTGAGCATCGTCACCGTCGCCGCGCACGACCTCGACGCGGCGCGTGCCTTCTACCGTGACGCGTTCGGGTGGGACCCGCATCTCGACGTGCCCGGCGAGATCGTCTTCTACCAGGTGGCGGCGGGCCTGCTGCTCGGGTTCTTCGAGATCGGCTCCTTCGACCGCGACCTCGGCGTACCGCCCGGAACGACGACCGGCCCGGCCGGGATGACGCTGGCCCACAACGTCGGCGACCGGGACGCGGTCCGTGCGCTCGCCGACGCCATGGCCGCGGCAGGCGGCACGGTGCTGAAGCCACCGCAGGCCGGCGAGTTCGGCGGGGTGTTCCACGCGCACGTACGTGACCCGAACGGGGTGCTGTGGGAGATCGCGCACAACCCGTCGTGGCGGATCACCGACGACGGCACGGTCGAGCTGGGCTGAGACGCCCGGCGCACACCGTCTCTAACTGAGACGGGCCGGGCCGCCGGGACAGGGCAGGCTCGTCCGATGGCCGACGGCACGTCCCTCGACGAACCGATGGTCGCCCGCTGGGGCACCGAGCATCCGGCGGCCCCGCTGGTCGTCGCCCTGCACGGCAACGGGACGAGCGAGCACTCGTTGATCGAGCTGTCGCCGTGGCTGCCCTACGGCCCCGTCGCCTACGTGTCGGTGCGGGGACCCCACGCCGGCGGCAAGGGATACGAGTGGTTCCCGCTCGTCGACGGCACCCCGGACGCGGACGCCCTCGCCGCGACGACGAGCTGGCTGCTGCGCTGGCTCGACACCGAGGGCGACCCGGAACGTCCGGTGCTGCTGCTCGGGTTCCGGGAGGGTGTCGCGCTCGCGGGCGCGTTGATGCTCGCGGCGCCGCACCGGTTCGCGGGCGCTGTGCTGCTGTACGGCGCGCTGCCGTTCGACGCCGGTGTGGCGATGCCGCGGGCGGCGCTGGCAGGGATGCCGGTGTTCCTGGCACACGGCAGCGACGACGTCCGCACCCCGCCGGAGCTGTTGCGCCGCACCTGGGACTGGCTGACCCGCCACAGCGGCGCGCCGGTGTGGGCGGAGCGGGAGGCGGGCGGCGACCAGCTGGCGGGCAAGGTCGTCGGCGACCTGGGGACGTGGCTGGGCGACCGCCTGGACTGGGTGCACGCGCACGGCGAGAACCCGTTGCCCGACGGCGGGGAACCGGTCTGGCCGACGCTGCCGGGCGGGCGCCTGCCGGCCCGCGCCGGGGAGCCGCCGCAGGTGACGACCGGCGTGCCGCAGCACCAGACGTCGCAGAACGGGCCGGCGGACCTCGCCGAGGCGCTGTGGCAGCGGATCTCCGCATTGGGCGGGGTGTCGACGGGTCCGACGCGGGTGGGGGTCGAGGGCACCCGGGCGCTGATGCTCGACCGCGCGACGGGCACGGCGGCCGACGACGCGTTCGTGCTGCCCGACGCCGGCGAGTTCGCCCACCTGCACCCCGCGCCCGACCACAGCCTGCACGTCGTGCTGCCCGCCGGGCAGGCCTACGACGCCGTCGGCAAGGGCTGGGCGGTGCCGCACCCGCTGGCCGGGGTGCGGGTGAGCGCGGGGATGGTGCTGGTCCCGGGCCCGCGCGACCCCGCGGAGCTGGAGACCGTCACCGGGATCGTCGCGGCGGCGCACCTGCACGCGCGCGGTTGACGCACCCGGTCGGCACGGCCGGTCGGCGCGCAGCTCCGACGCGATCCGCGGCGCCCGCCCCGGGTCACGACGACAGCGCCCCGCACAGCGCCTCGAGCGCGCCCGGCCACGCGCTGTCCGAGGGTGTCGCGTAGCCGACGACGATCCCGGCCGGCCCCGGTGCGGCGCCGGGATGGCGCAACGTCGCGAGGCCTTCCACCGCGAGCCCGTGCCAGGCGGCGGAGCGCTGTACGTCGGCCTCCGTGCCGTCGGGGAGCGTGAGGACGACGTGCAGCCCGGCCGCCAGCCCCCGGACTCCGACGTGCGGGGCCCGTTCGGCGAGCGCGGCGACGAGCTGGTCGCGGCGGCGCCGGTAGGTGCGCCGCCGCCCGCGGACGTGCCGGTCGTAGGTGCCCGAGGAGATCAGATCGGCGAGGACGAGCTGCTCCAGCGCGCTCGTGACCGACGGCCCGGGGTCGGGGGATCCGTCGTCGATCTCCGCGACGACGTCGGTGGGGGCGACCATCCAGCCGAGTCGCAGGCCGGGGGCGAGGGCCTTGCTGGCGCTGCCGAGGTGGACGACGTGTTCCGGGTCGAGGCCCTGTAGCGCCCCGACGGGCTGGCGGTCGTAGCGGAACTCCCCGTCGTAGTCGTCCTCGACGACGAGGCCGCCGGTGGTGCGGGCCCACTCGACCGCGGCGGCGCGCCGGGCCGGGTCGAGTGCGACGCCCATCGGGAACTGGTGGGCGGGGGTGAGCAGGACGGCGCCGACGTCGGGGCCGAGGGTGTCGGTGCGGGCGCCGCGCTCGTCGACCTCGACGGGCGGGATGCGCAGCCCGGCACCGAGCAGCAGGTTGCGGTGGATGTGCAGGCCCACCGACTCGACGGCCATCGCCCGCACCCCGCGCCGGCGCAGGACCTCGGCGAGCAGCGTCAGGCCGTGCGACATGCCTGCGCACACGACGATCTGCGAGGGGTCGGCCCGGACACCGCGGGCCCGGGCCAGGTGGCCGGCCAGCGCCTCCCGCAGCTCCGGCCGTCCCCGGACGGCGCCGTAGCCGAACGCCTCGTCGGGTGCCGACGCCAGCGCCCGCCGCGTCGCGCGCAGCCATTCCGCGCGGGGGAAGCTGCCGACGTCGGGGCGGCCGGGCCTGAGGTCGTGCCGCGGCGGCGACGTGCGGGGTGGCGCCGGCCGCAGCGGGTCGCGCAGCGCCGCGGGCGCGCGGTCGGCGACGCGGGTGGCCGATCCGTGGCGGGCCGTCAGCCAGCCCTCGGCCACGAGCTCGGCGTAGGCCTCGACGACCGTCGTCCGCGCCAGGCCGAGGTCGGTGGCCAGCGACCGGGTCGCCGGCAGCCGGGTCCCGGGTGCGAGCCGGCCGGACCGGACCGCGTCGCGCAGTGCGTCCGTGAGCGCGACCCGCACCCCGCGGCCGTGGTCGACCGCCAGCTCCAGGTGCAGGTCCGCACCCGCAGAAGTGGTCCGCGAACTCATGTCGGTATTGGACCACACTCACGGGCCACCATCGACGTAGCGTTGTGCCCATGACACAGCCGACCACCGCCCCCGACCGCGCCCCCGAACACCCCGCCCGCCTCAACATGGCCGAGCGCACGCCCGACGTCTACAAGGCGATGATGCGGCTCGACGGAGCGGTCCGCCGCGCCGTCGACCCGGTGATCAACGAGCTCGTCAAGATCCGCGCCTCGCAGATCAACCACTGCGCGTTCTGCATCGACATGCACACCAAGGACGCGCTGGCCGCGGGCGAGAGCGTGGAGCGCATCGTGCAGCTCCCGGCGTGGAGCGAGTCACGGCACTTCTACTCGCCGAAGGAGATCGCCGCGATCGAGCTCACCGAGGCGATCACCGTGCTCACCGACGGGTTCGTCCCCGACGACGTGTACGCCCGCGCCGCCGCGCACTTCGACGAGACGGAGCTGGCCAACCTCATCGCCGCGATCACGGTCATCAACGCCTGGAACCGCTTCGCCGTGTCCACGCGCATGGTGCCGGGCCACTACACCCCGGGCGCGCACTGACCGTCCCGTGCGCCTCAGGGCCGGACCGTCGCCAGGAACGCGTAGCGGTTGAGGCTGAAGAAGTACTCGTCCTCCGCGGCCCTGGCGTCGAGGTCGGCGAGCCACGCGGCGGCGTCCTCGGCGGTCACCCCGCGCCTGCCCGGCACGAACGCCGCGATCGTCTCCTTGATCGTCGTGCTGAACGTGTCGGCGTGCAGCCGCGGGTTGAAGATCGGGACGACCCGCTGGTCGGTGACCTCGAACCCGCCGCGGCGCAGCAGACCTGCCAGGCGCCGGGGCAGCCGGGCGTCGGCGAGATGCTCCTCCCAGGCGTCGATGATCCGGTCCTGCAGCGCGCGGTCGGCCACGTTCCAGACCAGCGAGTCCCAGTCGGTGTCGAGGACGACCGCGCGCCCGCCCGGCTTCAGCACCCGGCGCAGCTGCGCGACGGCCGTCGGCATGTCCGCGACGTACTCGTAGACCTGGGTGCAGACGGCGACGTCGAAGCTCTCGTCGTCGAAGGGCAGGGCGAGCGCGTCGCCGGTGCCCACCGTCGTCCACGGCATCGACGCGCACCGCTGCCGGGCGAGGGCGTTCATCGCCTCGCTCGGGTCCATGCCGTGCACCGCCCCGCCCGGGCCGACAGCCTCCGCCATCGAGGCCAGCAGGTACCCGGGCCCGGACCCGATGTCGAGGACGCACTCGCCGCGCCGCAGCCGCAGCATGTCGAGCGTCTGCGCCCGTTGCGCGACGACGTCGCCGGTCGCGTAGCTGCGGTCGAGCCGCCTGGCCTCGTCGTCACCGAACTCGAGCATCGCCACGTCCCGGAGGCTAGCCCGCGGGCGCCGCAACCGCGTTAGGGTCGGCCGGGCCCGACGGACGGCGAAGGAGCCGCGACGTGGACTACACCGAGTACCGCCGCCACGACGCCGTCGGGCTGGCCGAGCTGGTCGCGAAGGGCGAGGTCTCCGCCGCGGAGCTGCTGGAGACCGCGATCGCGCGGGCCGAGGAGGTCGAGCCGCGCCTCCACGCGATCGTGCGGCCGATGTACGAGATCGCCCGGGCCCGCGCCGCCGGGCCGCTGTCCGGCCCGTTCGCGGGGGTCCCGTTCCTGATCAAGGACCTGGGCCAGCACTACGCCGGCCTGCCGACCGGCGCCGGGTCGCGTTCGCTGGTGTCGCACCCGCAGCCGGTGCACGCGACCGTCGTGCAGCGCTGGCTCGACGCGGGGCTGGTCCCGTTCGGGAAGACGAACACCCCGGAGTTCGGGGCGAAGGCGATCACCGAGCCGGAGGCGAACGGCCCGACTCGCAACCCGTGGGACACCGGCCGCACGCCGGGCGGGTCGTCGGGCGGGTCGGCGGCGGCGGTCGCGGCGGGCGTCGTGCCGGTCGCGGGCGCGTCCGACGGCGGCGGCTCGATCCGCATCCCCGCGGCGTGCTGCGGGCTGTTCGGGCTCAAGCCGGGCCGGGGCCTGCTGCCCGACGGGCCCGACGTCGCCGAACGACTCCACGGCGCGGCGGTGAACGGTGTCGTGTCCCGGTCGGTGCGCGACACCGCGGCGATGCTCGACGTGCTCGCCGGCCCCGACCCGGGCGGGCCCTATCCGACGGCGCGCCCGGCCGAGCCGTTCGCCGACCTGGCCCGCCGCGACCCGGGCACGCTGCGCATCGGCTTCTCGACGACGTCCCCGCTCGGCACCCCGGTCGACCCGCAGGCCGTCGCCGCGGTGGAGGACGCGGCCGCGCTGCTGGCCGGCGCGGGCCACGACGTCGAGACGGCGTCGTCCGGTGTGGACGAACGGCAGCTGGCCTCGGACTTCCTGACGATGTGGTTCGCCGCCGTCGCCGCGCACGTCGCGGAGACCCGCACGCTGACCGGCTGCGGGCCGGACGCGTTCGAGCTGGACACCCGCGTGATGGCCGCGGTGGGGCGGGCGACGTCGGCACCGACGTACATCGCCGCGCACGGCCGCTGGAACGACCACACCCGCAGGCTGGCGGCGTTCCACGAGCGCTACGACCTGCTGCTGACACCCACGCTGGCCCGCCCGCCGGTGCGGATCGGTGAGCTGGCCGCCCCGGAGGCGGTGCAGCGCGCGAGCCGGGTGCTGCTGCGCGCACACGCGGCGGGCCTGCTGGCGAGGACGAACGTGCTCGACACGCTGATCGACCAGAACCTGTCACCGGTGCCGTTCACACAGCTCGCCAACATCACGGGCCGGCCGGCGATGTCGGTGCCGCTGTACCGGACACCCGAGGGTCTGCCACTGGGTGTGCAGTTCGTCGGTCCGCTGGGCGGGGAGGGCCGGCTGCTCGCGCTCGCGACCCAGCTGGAGGCCGCCCGGCCCTGGGCCCACAGGGAGCCGCCCCTCTGACGGGAGTGGGGTTCACCCCCTGGGGAACGGGGGCGCACTCGATCGTCACGGGGCCTCGCGGACGGCAGAGTTCTCCTCACCGGAACGAACCCCCACCGCACGAACCCCACTGCACGAAACCCCACACCGAAAGAGGCCCACGATGTTCAAGTCCTCCTGCCACTCCGGTTCCAAGTACAGCGGCCACGACAAGTCCTGGAACGACGACTACGGCAAGCACTGCGGCTCGGAGTACAAGACCCACAA
>NZ_JBFWOY010000058.1:0-19838 GCF_050250275.1 Pseudonocardia sp. | reverse complement strand
CCTGCAGGATGTGCAGGTCGGTACCGCAGATCGTGGTCGTGTCGACCCGCACCACGACGTCGGTCGGGTCCTGGACCGCCGCGTCGGGAACGTCCTCCCAGGCCTTGTCGTCGGGGCCGTGGTAAACCATCGCCTTCATCGGGAGCCCTCCGTGTCAGGAACACTGCCCGCAGAACGCTAGGAGCCCGGCGGCCGCCGCACTGTCGCGATATCGGACCATTGGCGGGGCGACCCGCGGTGCCGCAGCACCCGAGTGTCCCGGCCCCGGGACAGCCGCGCCGCGGCGCGGACCGGCGGAACGCCGCATCGGACCGCGAAGGTGCCGACGGTACCGCGACCGCCCACCGACGGGCTCGCGCTGTGAGCCGACCGACGTCGCACCCCACGTCCGGCGACCGGACGCACCACCGGCCGCGGCCGGACCACGGCGCCGCGGCGAGACCCCGTCGCGGCCGCCGCAGCGCGCGGCGTGACCCGCGCCACCCACCCTTCGCACAAACCGGAAACCGGGGCCGGGACAGGGCGGCGGCTTCAGGGAACCCTCAGCGCCGCCCGCTCCGGCGGGGCTAGCGTCGGGTCCGACCGAGGGCGGCGGGGGGCCGCCCCGGAGGAGGGCACCGCCATGACCAGCACAGTGGAGAACACCGACCCGATCCAGCTCGACGACCGCTTCTTCGCCGACCCGGACTCGCTGTACCGACGACTGCGCGCGGAGGCCCCGGTGATTCGGGCCATCGCGCCGCCCGGGCTCGTCGTGTGGCTGGTGACGCGCTACGCCGACGTCCGCCCGGCCCTCAACGACCCGCGCCTGGCCAAGAGCGGGATACGGGTCGCGGAGCTGGTCGAGCGGCACGCGACACCCGAGCTGCACCGGACCGAGGTGGCGAGCTCACTCGTCGAACACATGCTCAACAGCGACCCGCCCGACCACACCCGGCTGCGCAAGCTGGTGAACCGGGCGTTCACGGTGCGGGCCATCGCGCGGATGCGCCCCCGGATCACCGAGATCGCCACCGGGCTGGCCGACTCGATGGCCGCCCACGGGCCCGTGGTCGACCTGCTCGACGAGTTCGCCTTCCCGCTGCCCATGACGGTGATCTGCGAGCTGCTCGGCGTCCCGCAGGACCGTCGCGACGACTTCCGCACCTGGTCGAACACGCTGTTGTCGCGGGGCGAGCCCGAGGTGCGGTCGGCCGCGGCGCGGGCGATGGCCCAGTTCCTCGCCGAGCTCGTCGCGCAGAAGACCGCCGCACCGGGCGACGACATGCTCTCGGCGATCGTCGCCGCCTCCGAGGACGGCGACTCCCTGTCCCACATCGAGGTCATCTCGATGGCGTTCCTGCTGCTGGTGGCCGGGCACGAGACGACGGTCAACCTGATCGGCAACGGGATGCTCGCCCTGCTGCGCCGCCCCGACCAGCTGGCCGCGCTGCGGGCCGACCCGTCGAAGATCCCCGGCGCCGTCGAGGAGTTCCTGCGTTTCGACGGGCCGGTGAACCTGGCGACGATGCGCCACACCACCGAGCCCGTCGAGATCGGCGGGGTGACGATCCCGAAGGGCGAGTTCGTGCTCGTCTCGCTGATCGGCGCGAACCGGGACCCGGACCGCTACGAACGGCCGGACGAGCTCGACGTCACCCGCGACACGTCGGGGCACGTCGCGTTCGGCTACGGCATCCACCACTGCCTCGGTGCGCCGCTGGCGCGGCTCGAGGGCGAGATCGCGTTCCGGACGTTGCTGGAGCGCTTCCCGGACCTGGCGCCGGCCGCGGAGCCGGAGACGTTGGAGTGGCGGGAGAGCTCGCTGATCCACGGCCTGCACCGGCTGCCGGTCCGCTTCTGAACCCGCGGGCCCGTGCCGGATGCGCTCAGCCGGGGGTGCGCAGGGTGAGGACGGTGATCTCGCTGGGGGCGAAGATGCGCAGCGGCGGGCCCCAGAAGCCGGTTCCGCGGCTGACGTAGAGCTGGGTGCGCTCGCCGTGGCGGCGCAGGCCCGAGATCTGTTTCTGGTCGAGCCGCACCAGCAGGTGGAACGGCCAGATCTGGCCGCCGTGGGTGTGCCCGGAGATCTGCAGGTCGACGCCGGCGGCGATCGCGGCGCGGACCTGGCTCGGCTGGTGCGCGAGCAGCAGGACCGGCAGGTCCGGGGCGACCCCGCTGAGTGCCGCGCGCAGGTCGGGGGTGCCGGTGGGGTCGTCGACGCCGGCGACGACGAGCCGGTCCCCGCCCCGTTCGACGACGCCGTGGGCGTTGACCAGCGGCTGCCAGCCGAGGCCGCGCAGGTGCTGCACCCACTGCGCGGCACCGGAGAAGTGCTCGTGGTTGCCGACGATCGAGAACCGGCCCAGCGGCGCGGTCAGCTCGGCGACGGGGCGGACCTCGTGTGCGCGGTCGGCGACGTCGCCGTCGGCGAGGTCACCGGCGTGCACGAGCACGTCGGGCTCGAGCCCGGCGACGACCCGGGCGACGCGCTGCGACCAGCGGGTGCGGTCGAGCGGGCCGAAGTGGGTGTCGGCGAGGACGACGACGCGCAGCCCGTCGAGCCCGGGGCCGAGCCGGTCGAGGACGACGTCGCGGCGGCGCACCCGCGGCAGTCGTAACGCCTCGGCCGTCCCGTGGGCGAGGAGCCCGAGGGTGACGACGAGGACCCCCGCGGCGACGACCCGTGACCGCAACGGATCCGGCATGCCCGCGAAGGCGAGGACCAGTTCGACGAGCTGCCCGAGGACGGTCCAGGTGAACAGCACCCAGGCGACGCCGAGGGTCGTGTCACCGACGCGGGCGGCGGCGTCGAGGTGGCGGCGGCCGTGCCCGGCCGCCATCAGCAGCGGCAGCCCGGCGAAGGCGGCGACCGCGACCGCGGTGAGGGCGACGACCACCGCCACCGGCCAGCTCTGCCCGCCGACGACGAGCGTCCACCACGGGATGCCGAACAGCAGCGCCGGGACGAGCAGCATCGGCACGAGGAACCCACGTCCGGGCCGTGGACCGGCGGGCCGCGGCCGCGGGATGTCGGGTTCGTCGGTGTCGGTCTCGTCGGTCGTGGTCGCCACGTGCGTCCTCCCCGGCCCGGGGCCGGGCGCGCTCCCGGTCCAGCATGCCGGGCGCCGCGGCAGGACGCACGGACCGGAGCTGCAGGTCACGGAGTCCGCAGCGGCTCGGTGCGCGGCGCCGGGGCCGGTGCGGCGGCGCGCACGGCACGCCTGCCGAGCAGCACCCCGGAGACGAGCAGCCAAAGCCCGAGCAGGACGCCGCCGCTGAACAGGACGCCCAGTTCGCCGACGCCCGTCGCCAGGACGAGGGGTGCGGCGACGGCATGCTGGCGGGATGATCGGCGACCGCTGGGCGTCACCGACGCCGAGACCCGCCTGCAGTACCCGTGCGACGACGTCGTCCCGCGACCGGCGCTGCAGGCCTGGCGCGGTGTCACGGTGCGTGCGGTGCCCGCGCGGGTGTGGCCGTGGGTCGCGCAGATCCGGCTGGCGCCCTACTCCTACGACTGGGTCGACAACCTCGGCCGACGCTCCCCGCAGGAGCTGCGCGACCTGCCCGGACCCGTGCCGGGCGAGCCCTTCAGCCGGTGCGGCGGCCGCCCGGTCGGGCGCATCCTGTCCGTCGTCCCCGGCGAGCAGCTGACGGCCCGGATCATGGGCGGCGTCATGTCCTACGTACTCGTCGCGGCGGGCGCGGACACCCGCCTCCTGCTCAAGGTCGTCACCGGCGGCGGACGCGCGCTCGCACCGTTCGTCTCGGTCGGCGACCTGGTGATGGCCCGCCGCCAGCTGCTGAACCTGAAGGAGCTGGCCGAACGCACCGCGGGGTCGTGAGTGGCGGCGCCCGGCATACTCCCGGGGTGGAGCTGCCCGATCCGGCGCTGGTGGTGCTCGTCGGTCCGGCCGGTGCCGGGAAGTCGACGTGGGCGGCGGCGCGCTACCGCGACGCCGAGATCGTCTCCTCCGACGCGCTGCGGGCGCGGGTCGGCACCGGCCCCGCCGACCTCGACGCCGGCGACGACGCCTTCGCCGTCCTGGAGGCGATCGTCGCGGCCCGGCTGCGCCGCGGGCTGACGACGGTCGTCGACACCCTCGGCCTCGACGCCGGACGCCGCCGCGCCTGGCTCGCCGCCGGCCGCGCGGCCGGGATGCCCTGCGTCGCAACGGTGTTCGGCACCCCGGCCGCGGTGTGCCGGGCGCGGAACCGGGAGCGCGACCGGCCGGTCCCCGCGCCGGCCCTCACCTCGCAGGTGCGGCGGATGCCCGGGGTGTCGGCGGAGATCGCGGGTGAGCAGTGGGACCTGGTCGTCCGGGAGAGCGGCGGCCCGGCCCCGGCCGCCGCACCGGCACCCCCACCCACCACCGCCGCCGCGAGGCCGCTGTTCGCCGGGCCCGGCGGCCTGTCGTTCGTCCTGCAGGTCTCCCGGTTCCCGTCCGGCGCCTCTGCGGAGCGGCTGACGGCGGTTGCCCGAGCCGCCGAGGAGGCCGGGTTCGCCGGGCTCGCGCTGATGGACCATCTCATCCAGATCCCGCAGGTCGGACGGCCCTACGAGGCGATCCCCGAACCGCTGGTGACGCTCGGCCTGCTCGCCGGCGCGACGACGACCCTGCACCTGGGCACACTCGTCTGCCCCGTCACGTTCCGGCCGGCGGGGGTGCTGGCCAAGGCGTTCGCGACGCTCGACGCGCTGTCCGGCGGTCGCGCCTTCTGCGGTCTCGGCGCGGGCTGGTGGGAGCGCGAGCACGCGGGGCACGGGTTGCCGTTCCCCGCTGCGGGCGACCGCGTCGACCTGCTCGAACGGGCGATCCCGACGATGCGCGCGCTGTGGGCGACGGGCACCAGGCCTGCCGCCGGGCTGCCGGAGACCACGAGCTACCCGCGGCCGGTGGGCGCGCTGCCGATCATCGTCGGCGGCACCGGGCCGCGGGTGCTGCGCCTCGCCGCGTCACTCGGGGACGCCTGCAACGTCCCCGCCGCCCGGGTCGCGCAGACCGGTCCGCAGCAGCGCGTCACCGTCCTCGACGTGCCGGTTCTCGGCGAGGACCGCGACCACGTCGCGACGCTGGTCGAGCGGCTGCGCGGCCGTACCGACGCGGCGACGTTCGCCGCGCGCCACCACGCGGGCACCGCCGACCGGCACGTCGCGCGCTACCGCGGGCTCGTCGAGGCCGGGGTGTGCACGGCGTTCGTCGCCCCGCCCGACCTGACCGGGCCCGCCGACGTCGCGCGCTGGGCCCCGGTGATCGCGGCCCTCTCCTCGTGAGTCGCGACGGTCGCCACAGCGACCCCCGCCGCTCTCACCGGCTCCTGGCGGGGCGCTCGATGCCCAGGTGGTCGCGCAGCGTGCGGCCCTCGTAGTCGGTGCGCATCAGCCCGCGCGCCTGCAGGATCGGGACGACCATGCGGACGAACTCCTCGAACGCGCCGGGGAGATGGGTCGCGGCCAGCACGAACCCGTCGCATCCGTCCGATTCGACCCATTCCTGCATCTGGTCGGCGACCCGGTCGGGCGTCCCGACGAACCGCGGGCCCTGCAGCAGCGTCGCCCGGTGCGCGGCGAGATCGCGGACCGTCACCTCCCGGTCGAGGTGGCGGCGCACCCCCTCGGCGAGGCCGCGGATGCCACCGCTCGCGGCCATCATCTCCTCGGTCACCGGGTCGTCGAGGTCGTGTTTCGCGAAGTCGTAGTTCATGACCTCCGACAGCAGCGTCAGCGACGCGACGGGGTGCACGTAGGCGTCGAGGAACAGCCGTTCCTTCTCCTCCGCGATCGCCTGGGTCTCCCCCACCACCGCGTAGGCCATCGGCAGGATCTTCACCGAGTCCGGGTCGCGGCCGGTGGCGGCGATGCGCTCGCGCTGGTCCTTGTAGTGCTGCTGCGCCACGGGCAGGCCGGGGTCCGCGGTGAAGATCATGTCCGCCCACTGTGCGGCGAACTCGCGGCCCCGTCCCGACGAACCGGCCTGCAGGATCGCGGGCCTGCCCTGCGGGGTCCGCGGCACGGTCAGCGGACCCCGCACCGAGAAGTACTTCCCCTCGTGGTTGACCTCGTGGACCTTGGCCGGGTCGGCGAACTCGCCGGACTCCCGGTCCAGGACCAGGGCGTCGTCCTCCCAGGAGTCCCAGAGGGCGGCGACGGCGCCGAGGAACTCGTGGGCGCGGTCGTAGCGCTCGTCGTGGTCGAGGTGCGACTCCAGCCCGAAGTTCTGCGCCTCGGAGTCGTTCACCGAGGTCACGACGTTCCAGGCCGCACGACCACCGGAGAGGTGGTCGAGGGTGGCGAAGGTGCGGGCGACGTGGAACGGGTCGTAGTAGGTCGTCGAGTACGTGGCGCCGACACCGATCCGGTCCGTGGCGCCGATGATCCCGCCGAGCACCGCGGTGAGGTCGAGCTTGATCGGCCGCGCCCCGTAGCGGACGGCCTCGGCCACCGAGTTGCCGTAGACGCCCGGCATCGCGAGCCGGTCGTCGAAGAACACGCAGTCGAAGCGGCCGGCCTCCAGCGTGCGGGCGATGTGCTGGTAGTAGTCCATCGTCAGGAACCCGAGGTCGGCCGACGGGTAGCGCCAGCTCCCGGAGTAGACGGTCACGTTGCCGGCCTGCATGAAGCCGACCATCGTCATCTGCCTGGTCATGCGTCCTCCTCGGTGAGGCCGAGCATCTCGGCGGTGCGCATCACGGTGGCGGCGTGGCGCAGGTGGGCGGCGTCGACGAGCATCCCGTCGAGCCCGGCCGCGCCCCGCCCGGCGGCCTCGGCCTCGCGGTAGGCCGCGACGAGGCGCCGCGCCCGGGTGATGTCGTCGGGTGTCGGCGCGAAGGCCGCGTTGGCGAGGTCGATCTGGGACGGATGGATCGCCCACTTGCCGACGTAGCCCATGGCGGCGGCGCGGTCGCAGGCCGTCCGGTAGGCGTCGGGGTCCTGGTAGTTGGGGAACGGCGCGTCGATGGCGTCGACCCCGGCCGAGCGCGCCGCGACGACGACGCGGGAGCGGGCGTAGAACCAGATGTCGCCGGGGAAGTCGACGAGCGGGTCGAAGTTGCCGTCGACGCGGGCGCCCTGGGAGGCGGAGAAGTCCCCGGCGCCGAAGATGACGGCTTCGAGGCGGTCGGAGGCGCGGACGATCTCGCCGACGTTCTCCAGCCCCTCGGTCTCCTCGATGAGCACCTCCAGCCCGATGCCCTTGGGCGGCAGCCCGAGGGTCTCCTCGAGCTGGGTGAGCAGGGTGTCGACCCACCACACGTCGCGGGCTCTGCGGACCTTCGGGACGATGATCACCTCGAGTGCGGACCGCGCCCCGGTGACGACGTCGATCACGTCGCCGTGGGCCCACCGGGTGTCGACGCCGTTCATCCGGATCGCGCGGACCGTCGAGCCCCAGTCGAGCTCGCGCAGGGCCTTGGCCGCCTTGCCGCGGGCGGCCTCGCGTTCGGCGGGGGCGCAGGCGTCCTCCAGGTCGAGGAACACCAGGTCGGCCGCCGACGCCGCGGACTTGGCGAACATCCAGTCGTTGCTTGCCGGGGTGGCCAGCTCGGACCGTCGTGGCCGGATCGGACGCGCCATCAGATGACTCCGTTCTCGTGCAGCTCACGGCGGCGCTGCTCGGACAGGCCGAGCAGGTCGCCGTAGATCTCGTCGTTGTGGGCGCCGATGCCGGCACCGAGGTGATCGATCCCGCCGGGGGTCGCGGAGAAGCGCGGGACGGGGCCCTGCACGGTCATCGCACCGAGGTCGGGATCGGGGATGCGCGGGAACGTGCCGCGGGCCTGCAGCTGGGGATCGGCGAGCAGCTGCGCGGCGTCGTAGACCGGGGCCGCCGCGACCTCGGCCTCCTCGAACACGGCCATCGCCTCGTCGAGGGTGCGCCCGGCGATCCACTCGGCCATCACCGCGTCGATCTCACCTGCGTGTCGCAGTCGTTGCTGGGCCTCGGCGAAGCGCGGGTCCGAGGTCAGGTCCGGTCGCCCGACCGCGCGCAGCGCCCGCATCGCGATCGACGGCGCGCTGCCCGACATCGCGAGCCAGTGCCCGTCGGAGGTCCGGTAGGTGTTGCGGGGCGCGGAGATGTCCCAGCGGTTGCCCATGCGGGCGGGGATCTCGCCGGTCTGGTCGTAGGTGAGCAGCGGCTGCTCCAGCAGCCGGGCGAGCGGCTCGATGAGGTTGACGTCGATGAGCTGGCCGTCGGCGCCGTGCACGTCGCGGTGGTAGAGCGCCATCATCACCGCGTAGGTGGCGTTGAGGGCGGCGACGCCGTCGGCCAGCATGAACGCGGGCAGGGTCGGCGGGCCGCCGGCCTCGCCGGTCATGTGCGCGAAGCCCGACATGGCCTCGCCGAGGGTGCCGAACCCGGGCCGGTCGGACTTCGGTCCGCCCGCCCCGTAGCCGGTGACGTGCAGCATGACCAGCTTGGGGTTGACGGCGGCGAAGCCCTCGTGGTCGAGGCCCCAGCGGCGCAGCGTGGAGGGCCGCAGGTTCACGATCACGACGTCGGCGGTGCGGGCGAGGTCGCGCAGCAGGTCGCGGCCGGCCTCCTCACGCAGGTTGAGGGTGACGCACTTCTTGTTGCGGCTCAGGCTCTTCCACATCAGGCCGACGCCGTCGCGCTGCGCACCCCACTGGCGCATGGGGTCACCGCCCTCGGGCTGCTCGATCTTGATGACCTCGGCGCCGTGCTCACCCAGCCACGTCGCCACGAGTGGTCCCGCCGCCAGCGTGGCCGCGTCGATCACCCGCAGCCCCGTCAACGGTCCGTCGGTCATGCGTGGCTCCTTCGTCGGCGTCTACGTGGCAAGGGGTGGGGTGGCAAGGGGTGGGCCGGTCGATCCGGCCACCCGCAGCTCCGGGGCGAGCAGGTGCGGCACGGCCTCGACGTCGTCCCCGTCGAGCAGCCCCGACAGCAACATCGCGGCCTCGCTCGCGAGCCGGTCGTAGGGGACGCTGACCGCGGTCAGCGGCGGGTCGCTGAGGGAGAACCACGCCGGGTCCCCGTAGACGACCAGCGACAGGTCGTCGGGCAGCCGCAGCCCCCGCGCGCGCACGGCCTCGGCCGCACCGACCGAGAGCGCCCCGCCGCCGACGACGAGCGCGGTCGGCCGCGCCGGCCCGTCGAGGAGCTCGTGGACGCCGAGCCGCCCGTTCTCCCGGGTCGGCTCGACGAGCCGGACCCGCATCCGCGCCGGGTCCAGGCCGGCCTCCTCCAGCGCACCGGTCACCGCGTGCAGCCGCATCGCACCGTGGGACAGCGCCGTCGGCGTGCCCAGGTAGGCGATGTCGGTGTGGCCGAGCTCGGCGAGATGGGTCACCGCCTCGCCCATGACGGCTTCGTCGTCGGCGAAGACGCCGGGCGCGCCGATGTGGCAGGAGCGGTGCAGCTCGACGACGGGCAGCCCGCGCAGGATCGCCCGGGACTCCTCCAGCACTCCGGTGCTGGGCGCGATGATCAGCCCGGCGATGCGGCTGGCGACGAGCTCGCGCAGCTGCTGCAGCTCCCGCTGCGGCTCGTTCTGGGTGACGGTGAGGATCATCTGGGTGCCGCCCGTCGACAGCAGCCGCGAGCACTCGGCCGCGACACCCGAGTAGGCGGGGGTGTCGACGTAGGGGATCACGAACCCCACGAACGCCCGGCTGGTCGACGCGGACAGCCCGCGGGCCAGCCGGTTGGGGACGTAGCCCTGTTCGGCGGCGTACCGGCGGATGCGTTCGGCGAGCTCGGGTCGGACCGATGCCGAGCCGTTCAGGGCGCGCGAGACCGTGGCGGTCGACACACCGAGGTCGCGGGCCAGGTCGACCACGCCGACCGTGGCGCGCCGGGTGCGCCCGCCCATGCCGCCTCCCGTCACCGGTCCGTGTCCCGGACCGGGTCGTCGATCACCGTCGGTGATTGCATCGTGCAATGTAAAGCTTTACATCGTGCCCTGTCGCCAGTACAGCACGACCGTGCGCGACCGGGCAACCCACGACGCCAACCCCGCGAGCGCGGTGCCGCGAACACCGGACACGCCCGGGACCGGCGACACGGGAATGAAACGGGCGCCACAGCGGTATGCTTGTGGAGAAGGTTCTGCTGCCGGTCGCCACCGGCAACCGGTTCCACTGCGGACAAGCCCTTCGGCGGGAAGCATCGCCTCCCCCGGGCCGGCGCCGCAGACAGTTCGTCCTCGGCACCGGCGATCCGCCGCAGCCCCCGGGGACGCAATCACGATTCGGGAGACGTCGCCGTCCCCCTCGGCGCCCGTCGCCGACACGGCGCCGCACGCGGTACCGGTTCGGCGCGGCCACCCGGCCGCCGGCGGGCATCGCCAGAAGGAGGAGTACGTGGCTCGACGAGGCAGGCCTCAGACGAAGGCTCGCCGTAGTGCCCCGCAGGACCAGCGACGTCGGCGGGCCGATGCGCCCACCGACGTCATGTCGACCCTCGCCCGTTCCGTCCGCGAGATCGAGACCGCCCTGCGCCGGGGCCCCGCCACATCCACGACCCGCACCAAGGTCCAGGCCGCCGCGCTGCTGCTCCGCGAGGAGCGCGCCCGGCTGCGGGCCGACACCGCGATCACCGAACGCAAGCGGACCGAGCAGCTCAAGAAGCTCGACGAGCTCGCCAAGTCCCTCGCCATGAGCGTCGTGCGCGACTCGACGCTGCTGGCGCTGCTCGCCGAGGACGCCACCGTCTCCGACGACGCCCGGTCGCTCACCCGGCAGGTCCTGCGCACCGCGGGCATCGAGACCGAGGCGTTCGACCCCGTGCCGGTACCCGCGCCCGCCGCTCCCGAGAAACCGCGGGTCGTGCCGCAGTCGGTCGTGTCCCGCCAGCTGGCCAACCCGTTCCTCGCCCCGGACTTCTCCGCGGCCCGCCCGAGCACCGCGCGCCCGACCCGGCTCGCCGGCTGGGAGCTGCTCGAACCGCTGCTGCGGTCGTTCGAACGCGCAGCCGACGGGGCGTCCACGTCGATGCCCCTGCCCACACCGACATCGCTGCGGGGCCCCGGTGGCCGCGAGCTCATGCCGCACCAGGCCGGGCTGATCGCCTCCGCCGCAGCCGGCCACCGCTCGTTCCTGCTCGCCGACGAGCCCGGCCTGGGCAAGACCGCCCAGGCGCTGCTCGCCGCAGAGGCCGCCGACGCCTATCCCCTGCTCGTCGTCGTCCCCAACGTCGTCAAGACGAACTGGGTGCGTGAGGCCGGGATGTGGACGCCGCGCCACCCCGCCACCGCGATCCACGGCAACGGCGACTCGGTCGACGGGTTCGCCGACATCGTCGTCGTCAACTACGAGGTGCTCGACCGGCACATGGGCTGGCTCGGCGACTTCGGCTTCCGCGGGATGGTCGTCGACGAGGCGCACTTCATCAAGAACAAGACCTCGCAGCGCTCGCAGCACGTCCTGCAGCTCGCCGACCGGATCCGCGAGTTCACGCCGCGGCCGCTGCTCATGGCGCTCACCGGCACCCCGCTGATCAACGACATCGAGGACTTCCTCGCCATCTGGCAGTTCCTCGGCTGGATCGACGCGAGCAAGCCGCGCGCGGAGCTGATGAACGCGCTCACCGAGACCGGGCTGACCCCGGCCGACCCCGGCTTCTACCCGGCCGCCCGCCAGTGCGTGGTCGACCAGGGCATCGTCCGGCGCCGCAAGATCGACGTGGCCGCCGACATCCCGGCCCGGCGCATCGCCGACCTGCCCGTCGAGCTCGACGGCCCCGCCGGCCGGTCCATCCGGGCAGCCGAGCGCGAGCTGGCACGACGCATGGTCGCCCGCTACACCGAGGCCCTCGCGACACGGCGCTCGGGCAGCGTCGTCGAGGGCATCGACCACGACCTCGTGCGGCAGGTCGCCAAGTGGGAGCAGAAGGACGCGACCACCTCGACGGCCGGCGACAACGTCTTCGGGATGATGCGCCGCATCGGGCAGGCCAAGGCCGGGCTCGCCGCCGACTACGCCGCGCAGCTCGCCCGCAGCGCGGGCAAGGTCGTGTTCTTCGCCAAGCACGTCGACGTCATGGACGCCGCCGAGGAGACCTTCACCAAGCTCGGGGTGCGGTACTCCTCGATCCGCGGTGACCAGACCCGCACGGTGCGCCAGCGCAACATCGACGCGTTCGTCGAGGACCCGGACGTCGCCGTCGCGGTGTGCTCGCTCACCGCGGCCGGTGTCGGGCTCAACCTGCAGGTGGCCTCCGACGTCGTGCTCGCCGAGCTGTCGTGGACCGCCGCCGAGCAGACCCAGGCGATCGACCGCAGCCACCGGATCGGGCAGGACAAGCCGGTCACGGCCTGGCGGATCATCGCCGCGCAGACGATCGACGCCCGGATCGCCGAGCTGATCGACAGCAAGGCCGGTCTCGCCGCGCAGGCACTCGACGGGTCCGACGAGGAGGTCGGGTCGTCCTCGGACGTGCAGCACGCCGCGCTCGTGGCGCTGCTGGAGGACGCGCTGACCGACGTGCCCGTCGGCGTCGCCTGACCCTCGCGGCGGGACAGCCGATCCGCCGGGCCCGCCACCCTCCACGGTGGCGGGCCCCGGCGCGGTGGCCGCCCGGTCAGCGCCGGGCGCGCCGCGCGATGTTGTAGAACCGGACGCTCTGGTACTCCTCGAGCCCCTCGGCGCTGCCCTCACGGCCCATCCCGGACTGCTTGATCCCGCCGAACGGCGCCGCCGCGTTGGACGGGACCCCCTGGTTGATGCCCACCAGCCCCGTCTGCAGCCGGTCCGCGACGTCGAGGGCGCGGTCGAGGCTCTCGGTGAACACGTAGCCGGCGAGCCCGAACTCGGTGTCGTTGGCGCGCGCCAGGCCCTCCGCCTCGTTGGCGAACCGCTGCACCGCCGCGATCGGGCCGAAGATCTCCGTGCTCGCCGCGTCGGCCGACGTCGGGAGGTGGTCCAGCAGCGTCGGCGGGAAGAAGTGCCCGTCCCCGTCGTGGTCCCCGCCCCCGGTCCGCAGGGTCGCCCCCTTCGCCACGGCGTCGTCGGTGAGTGCCCGCATCTGGGCGACGGCCCGGTCGTCGATCAACGGGCCGAGCCCCGTGCCCTCACCGAAGCCGTTGCCCACCTTCACCTTCTCGAACTTCTCGGCGAGAGCGGCCACGAACTCGTCGGCGATCCCGTCCTGGACGTAGATGCGGTTGGCCGCGATGCAGGACTGGCCACCGTTGCGCATCTTGGCCGCGAACGTGCCGTCGACGGCCCGTTCGAGATCGGCGTCGTCGAACACCAGCAGCGGGGCGTTGCCGCCCAGCTCCATCGACGAGCGCAGCACGTTGCGCGCAGCGAGCTCCAGCAGCCGCCTGCCCACACCCGTCGACCCGGTGAACGAGACCTTGCGCACCCGCGGGTCGACCAGGACGGCCTCGCTGAACGCCGAGGCGCTCGACGTCGTCACGATCCGGACCAGGTCCTGCGGCACACCCGCCGCCACGGCCAGCTGCACCGCGTAGATCGTCGTCAGCGGGGTCAGCGTCGCCGGCTTGACCACGGCCGCACACCCCGCCGCGATCGCCGGTGCGATCTTGCGGGTCGCCATGGCCAGCGGGAAGTTCCACGGCGTGATGAGCACGGCGAGCCCCACCGGGGCCCGCCGGACCAGGATCGACGACCCGCCGTCCGGCGCGTCGCGGAAGCCGCCGCCGGGACGCGTGGCCTCCTCGGCGTAGAAGCGGACGAAGTCGGTCCCGTACTTGACCTCGGCCCGCGCCTCCGCGAGCGGCTTACCCATCTCGCGGGTGATCAGGTGCGCGAGCTCCTCGGTGTGCGCGACGAGCGACTCCCACCAGGCGTGCAGGACCTCGGCACGCCGGCGGGGCGTGGTCGCCGCCCAGTCCCGCCCCGCGGCGTCGCCCGCGGCGACGGCGGCGAGAGCCTCGTCGACCCCGTCGTCGGGGATGTGGGCGACGGTCTCCCCCGTGGCGGGGTCGGCGACCGCGACACCCCCCGCCGGAAGGCCCAGACCCGCCACGACGGCGTCGGCCCGCTCGACCGCGCGCGGGTCGGCGGGCACCAGGCCGGACGCGGCGACGGACGCGCCCGCGGTCACCGGCCCGCCTCGTCGACGACCGCCTGCTCGATCGCGGCGACGAACGCCGCGACCTCGTCGTCGGTGGTGGTGAACGGCGGGCTGATCTGCAGGGTGCCACCACGCAGCGGGCGCGAGATGAAACCCATGTCGACGAGCCGGTCGGTGACCTTCTCGGCCGCCACACCCTCCGCGACGGTCACCCCGCCCAGGAAGCCCCCGACACGCACGTCGGTGACGGCGTCCACGCGCTCGGCGAGCCCGTCGAGCTGGGTGCGCAGCACCGACTCCAGCTCGGCCACCCGCGGCACGAGCTTCTCGTCGTGGAGGATGTCGAGGTGGCGCAACGCGACCGCCGCCGCGGTCGCGTGCCCGGCGTAGGTGGCGCCGTGGCGCAACACCGGGGTGTCGGGCGAGTCGACGTAGAACGCCTGCCAGATCCGCGGGCTCACGAACACACCACCCAGCGGGGCGTACCCCGAGGTCACACCCTTGGCGAAGGTGACCATGTCGGGGCTGACGCCGTACCGCTCGGTCGCGAACATCGCCCCGACCCGGCCGAAGCCGGTGATCACCTCGTCGAGGATCAGCAGGATGTCGTTCTCGCGGCAGATGCGCTGCAACGCCTCGAGGTAGCCGTCCTCCGGCGGGTTGACCCCACCGGTGCCCTGCACCGGCTCGGTGATGATGGCCGCGACGGTGTCAGCGCCGAGCTCGGCGACCACCCGGGCGACCTGCTCGGCGTCGTGCAACGGGACGCGGACGGTCTCCGGCACCAGCGACGGCGAGCCGTAGCCCTCGCGGTTGAAGTCCAGGCCACCGATGCTCGTGCCGAACGCGTGCAGGCCGTGGTAGGCGAACTCGCGGCTGATGATCGTCTTCTTGTTCTCCCGGCCCTCACGCTGCCAGTGCCGCCGGGCGAGCTTGCAGGCGACGTCGATGGCGTCGGAACCACCCGAGTTGAGGATGATCTTCGGATCGGGGACGGGCGAGATCACCGCGAGGCGTTCCGCCAGCTCCATCGCCCTGTCGTTCGAGAAACGCGCGAACGTGTGGTAGGTCTCCAGCCGCAGCATCTGGTCGTAGGCGGCCTGGGCCAGCTCCGGGCGCCCGTGCCCGACGTTGGCGTGCCAGAGCCCCGCGGTGCCGTCGTAGAGCCGGCGACCGTCGGTCGTGTGGACGTAACAGCCCTCACCCCGCTCGATGACGAGCTGGCGGCCCATCACGGTGGGGACGTGCGCCTGGGCCGGCCACAGCGCGGGCCCGGCGATCACGGCGTCCGGAGTGGTGTTCGAGGTCATGACAGTCCTTTCGTCGTGCGCGTCGATCGTGGGCCGGCTACTGCGCCAGGTATCCGCCGTCGACAGGGATCGTCGCACCGGTGACGTATGCGGCGTCAGTGCTCGCGAGGTAGGAAACCGCCGCCGCCACGTCGCGCGGCTCGGCGATGCGGCGCAGCGGGATGACCCCCGCCACCCGCTCCTGCGTCGCCGCGGGGTCGTCCTGGGCCGCCAGCCACTCGTCGTAGAGCGGTGTGCGCGTCATGCCGGGCGCGACCGCGTTGACCCGGATGTCCCACGGCGCAAGCTCGACCGCGGCCGCCGTCGTCAGGCTGCGCATCGCGCCCTTGCTCGCGCTGTACACCGACATCGACGGCACACCGATGCTCGCCAGCCGCGACGTCACGTTGACGATCGAGCCGCCCTCGCCCAGTGTGCGCATGGCGCGCCCCGCAGCCTGCAGGCACGCGATCGCGGCGAACGTGTTCGTCTCGAACGTCGCGCGGACCTCGGAGGCCGGGACGTCGAGCAGCGGCCCGGTGTGGTCGACCGCCGCGTTGTTCACCAGGACGTCGAGGCGCCCGGCGCGGTCGAGGGTCTCCTCGACGAGCCGGTCGGGGGCGTCGGGGTCGGTCAGGTCGGCGCGGACGAACACGGCGGCACCGCCGATGCCGGCCGCGACCGCCTCGCCGCGCTGCGCGGACCTGCCGGTGAGCACCACCGTCAGGCCGTCGGCGGCGAGCCGCTGGGCGATCTCCACCCCGATCCCGGATGTCGCACCGGTCACGATCGCGACGCGCGTCGTCGACTCGGTCACCTGCACTGCCTCCTTCCCTCCGGCCGCGGCGGTGATCCCTCGCAGCCCCTGGTCCTGCCTTACCCGGCCGACGATCCGCTCACCCACGAGCCCGCTGCGACGCGACGTCGGCGCCGGCCACGGTGTCACCGCGCGGCGACCGGCCCGCGGTCTCGCGGGACGAGCCCCGGCACACCGGCGCACCCGGGGTACCGACCGGCAACGACCGGTATCCCGGTCACCTCGGACCAGCGTCTCATCGACCACCGCCGCGGTTCCACCGACGGGCACGGCCGGCTGCGCGCGCATGCGCACCAGCCGGTCGGCGCAACCGGGGCACCGACGACCCGTGCCGTCCCCGGACACCCGTCCCCACACAGCGAGGGTCACGCCCGCGCAGACCACCTCCGGACCGACGACCGGGGCGGGACCGCCCCGTCACGCGCCGTCGCACCGGTCGCGCGCGGTCCGACTCCGCGCCTCGCCGCCCGCGCGACGAGGCGTCGGGCCGGCCTCCCGCAGCCTCGGCACAGGCCCTACCCGGGCGGCCAGGTCGGTGGGCAGCGCCCACTCCCCCGTCTGCGGCGGCGCGGCGCCCGGAGCGTCGGGATCGGCGGGCGCCGGGCGCCGGGCGCGGGACGAGGTGCGAGCACCGTGTCCGGCCGGCCGGCCGCGGGCTGCCGAGTCGTCCGGGGTCCGGTGCGGCGCCGGTTCCGGGTCCGACTCCGGTCCGGCGCCGGTTCCGGGTCCGACTCCGGTCCCGGGTCCGGCTCCCGGTCCCGGGTCCGGCTCCGGTCCCGGGTCCGGTTCCCGGTTCCGGTCCGGCCGCGGCGACCGGCGACGGCGTGGCCGGGCGGGCGGGCCGCCGGCCGTACGACGGAACCGTCGGTCCCTGCTGCTACCCCTGTCCCGTGCTCCCACCGTCCCGACCCGCCGACCTCGACGCCGTCCGCGACTCCTACGACCGCGTCGCCGACACCTACGTCGAGATGATCGCCGGGACCGCCCTCGGCGACATCCGCCGCCAGCCCTGGTACCGCGCCGTGATCGACGTCTTCGCCGACGCCGTGCGCGACCTCGGCCCGGTGCTCGACATCGGGTGCGGGCCGGGCACGGTCACCGCCTACCTGGCCGGACGCGGCCTCGACGTCTCCGGGGTCGACCTCTCGCCGCGCATGATCGACCACGCCCGGCGGCTGCACCCGCAGTGCCGCTTCGACGTCGCGTCGGCGACCGACCTCGACCTCACCGACGCGTCGTGGGGCGGGCTGCTGGGCTGGTGGTCGCTGTTCAACCTCCCCCGCGACGTCCTGCCGCAGGTCCTGGACTCGTTCGCCCGGGCGCTGGTGCCGGGCGGGCAGCTGGTCGTCGCCACCCACGTCGGCGACGACGACGTGGTGCGCACCGAGGCCTACGGCGGCATCCCCGTGCGCTGGACGACGCACCAGCGGCGGCCCGAGCAGCTCGTCGCGCTGGTCGAGCAGGCAGGCCTGCGGCCGACGGCGGAGCTCCGGTTCCCCGCCGACGGCCCGATCGGACCGACCGTGGTCGTCGTCGCGCAGGCCTGAGACCCGGTCCACGCGGCCGCCCGCGCGTCGGACGCCGCGGCCGCCCCGGGGTGCGGCGATTGGTCGCGACCGCGGTTCGTCGAGGTCACGGCGCTGCACGGCGGCACACCCGCCCGCGCCCGGCGGGCGGGTCCGCGCCGTTCCGGGGTGGCCGGCACGGTCAGCACCGGGAGCGCGACGCCAACAGGGTCCGGCCGCCGCCCAGCCCCAGGGTGTTGCGGCGCCGTGCCGCGACGGCCGGAGGCAGCCACCGTCCCTCGCCGAGTACCGGCCACGGACTCCGAGCCGGCACGCCACGGCCGGGCCGGACCGGGACCGCCCGTCAGAGCGGCACGATCATGCGGACCTTCCCCTGCTCGGCCGCGTAGTTCAGCGTGTACCAGGTGCCACCCCCACCGGACTCGTCCCCGCGGGGGAAGCCGATCACGATGCCGGCGTGGTCGACCATCCACCGGTTCCGCGCGTGGTAGGCGGCCTTGCCCAGCAGCGTGGCGCCCATCTCGACGACGTCGGCGAGACGGCCCTCGTCGCGCAACGCCTCGATGACGTTCGCGGAACCGGCCGGCTGGTCGACGATCCTGCAGGGCACGACTACCGTCACCGCGGCCTCGGTGTTCTTCGCCAGCCATTGCAGGGCGGCGGTGTCGACGCCCGACGCCCCACCGACGTAGAAGTGGGCCGCGGAGTCCGCGAACGGGCGCAGGTAGGCCTCGAACGCCCCGGCCAGCTCGTCGTCGGGAGCATCACCGATGCTGCGTGTTCCGGTGATCGCCACACGTCGTTCCACTCGGGCACGCTCCTCGGCGGGTCGTCAGCGCTGTTCGATCACGACGAACCTACCGCCCCGACCCGCTCGTAGGCCGATCACGCGGGCGATCAGGAGCGCCATGGCGCCCTCGTCTTCGCCACGGCCAAGGGCACCGAGCTGGACTCGCACAACGTCCGACGCAGCTCCCGCCGCATCGTCGCCTCGGCGGGCCTCGACCCCGCTGCCTGGACACCGCGCGAGCTGCGGAACAGCTTCGTGTCCCTCCTGTCCGAGTCCGGCGTGCCCCTGGAGCAGATCTCCCGCCTCGTCGGCCACAACGGAACCGCCGTCACGGAGTCCGTCTACCGGAAGCAGCTCCGCCCCGTGCTCGATGAAGGCGCGACCGCGATGGACGCACTCTTCCCGCTCGCCGGCCCGTAACGCTCGATGATCCGGGACCGAATCGTCCCCTGTGCGCCGCTCCCTGATCATCTCCCTCGCTGCTGCCGCGGCGGTCCTCGCAGGCTGCTCCGACTCGCCGTCCACCCCTGCAGCGTCCAGTAGCACGCCGCAGACCACTCAGCAGGCAGCTGCTGCGACCACGTCGGCACCGGCGAGCGTTCCGACCCAGACGAAGTCCGGGACCGGCAACGACGTCGTCACCCTCGACACGCCTATCAAGGTCGGCATCCTCAAGTTCGACTGTTCCCAGTGCAAGGGCGATGTCGCCCTCAAGACTGACGCCGCCTACGACCCCGACGTCCTCCTCCTCGGGAAGAAGGCGCCCTACACCGGAACGCACTGGCTGGGGATGCGGGGCGACACGGTCACCCGCATGCAGATCAAGGCCAGCGGGCCGTGGACCGTCACGGTCGGTGGGCTCGAACTTGCGCGGGTCGTGCCCGGCACTGCCCCCGTCGACGGCTCCGGCGACGACGTGCTGTACCTGACAAAGCCGGCCGGGGCGGCGCAGATCGTGAACAAGGGATCCCAGTACGCGAACTTCATCGTCCAGGTCATGACGGACGGCTCGTCGGGCCCCGACCTCGCGGTGAACGAGCAGGGCGCCAGCTACACGGGCACAGTGATGTTCCCTGCTCCGGGTTCGGAGAACGTTCAGCTGGTGCAGATCGTGTCGGACGGAAAGTGGACCATCACCCCCAAGTAGCGGCTCCACGCTCGGGCTGGGCTCGTCGCACGTGTCCCTCTAGTCCGACGAGATCAGAAAACGCCCTTCGGCAGAACCTGGGTTAGTCTCCGCGCCTGATCATGCGGAACTGAACGAGCCCGGAGACGACGTGAACCGCTGCCTCACCGCCCTCACCGTGAACCGTCCTGGGTCTGCGAGAGGCTGAGGGTCAGGCCACCGCACCCTGTTGGGCGATGGACGTAGCGTACACCATTTCCCGTTCAATCGGAGGCAAATAGTCAATCGACGAGTGGAGCCTCGCA
>NZ_JBFWOY010000057.1:0-22944 GCF_050250275.1 Pseudonocardia sp. | reverse complement strand
CCGGAAGCTAAGCCCTCCAGCGCCGATGGTACTGCACTCGCCAGGGTGTGGGAGAGTAGGTCGCCGCCGACATCAAATGTGGGGATGGTCCCGGACTTCGGTCCGGGACCATCCTCTTTTTTGCGTTGGTCGCCCAATCGCAGAAATTCGACGGGCGAAACCGTCGACAGCGAGTTCGTCCCACATTCGGATTCGGTATGCGTCGATCGTCGACATCTCCGATCCCGCCGATCTGCGTCAGGTGATGCACGTCGACTCCGTTCGGTGTTCGAGGCATCGGCGCCGATGGCGCTGCTCTGTGTTGCACCGCCGGGGTGAGCCAATGGTGGCGCATCGATCGCGGGTCTTCCCGCCGCGTGCGGCCCGGACCGGCTGAGCTCAGTGGTGGTGCGCGGCGGATCTGTGTGGCGACGGCTTTCCGGGGGTGCGGCGTCGCGTCCGACGATCGGTCGCGGCATCAGCAGGTGCATGGGTGCTCGGCATCCGTTCGCGGCCTTGTCGGGCCGGCGGTCACCTGCTGCCGGTGCGGCGCGCCCGTTCAAGACTGAGGCCGTGGTCGACGAGGGCCGTGTTGTTCCCGGTTTCGGTGCGGTCGTCGCGACATGCACAGCGCACCGACAGTTCGGCACGGGCGAGGGCCCCGGCGTCGGGTCTTCCACATGCGCGCGTGTTGTCCCCAGGTCGGCGTGACCGGGACCCGGGGGCCGCTGCAGCTCGCGATGATCGTTCCCGGAAGCCCCGTCCGAGCAGGGAGAACAACGGTGAACGAGATCTACACGACGATCGTCGGCAACATGGCGTCGGCGCCGATGCGCAGGCGCACCGCAGACGGCACCGAACTGGCCAGCTTCCGGCTCGCCAGCAACGTGCGGCGGTTCGACCGGGAGACCGGTGAATGGGTCACGTCCGGGACGTCGTACATGACGGTGACCGCGTGGCGGCGCCTCGGCGTCAACGTCGCGGCGACCTTCGTGAAGGGCGATCCGGTCGTCGTCTACGGGCGGCTGTCGGTACGCGAGTACGCCGCCAAGGACGGTGGCACCCGCATCGACGTCGACATCGACGCGAACGCGATCGGGCCGGACCTGTCGCGCTGCACCGCGGCCGTCTCCCGGCCGCGGCCGTCCTCCCAGGGCCCGGGACTCGATGCAGCGCAAGACATCCAGGTACCGAGCGACGAGGACGTGCCCGCCGACGAGTTCGTCGTCGACGACGAGGTCGCCGCCGACGCCGGCGGCGGCGAGCAACGTGGCGACGAGGTCGCCGACGACCCGTGGCAGACCGTTGCCGAGCCGGCAGCGGTCGGCTGAGCAGGGGCCGGAGGGTGCCCGGGCGGCGCCGCGCCGTCGCCCGGGTGCACCGGGCAACAGCGTCGTCAGACGCGTTACTACCATCGGGCCCGTGCCGGAGTTCATCTACACCATGAAGAACGTGCGCAAGGCGCACGGCGACAAGGTCATCCTCGACAACGCCTCGATCAGCTTCTATCCGGGGGCGAAGATCGGTGTGGTGGGCCCCAACGGCGCGGGCAAGTCCAGCGTGCTGAAGATCATGGCGGGCCTGGACCAGCCGAACAACGGTGAGGCCTTCCTCGCCCCTGGGGCCACCGTCGGCATCCTCCAGCAGGAGCCGCCGCTCAACGAGGAGAAGACCGTCCTCGGGAACGTGGAGGAGGGGGTCGGCGAGACGAAGGTCAAACTCGACCGCTTCAACGCGATCGCCGAGCAGATGGCCACCGACTACTCCGACGAGCTCATGGAGGAGATGGGCAAGCTCCAGGAAGAGCTCGATCACGCCGATGCGTGGGACCTCGACTCCCAGCTCGAGCAGGCGATGGACGCGCTGCGTTGCCCGCCGGGCGACCTGCCCGTCACCAATCTCTCCGGTGGCGAGCGGCGCCGCGTCGCGCTGTGCAAACTGCTGCTGGCCAAGCCCGACCTCCTCCTGCTCGACGAGCCCACCAACCACCTCGACGCCGAGAGCGTGCTGTGGCTGGAGCAGTTCCTCAGCTCCTACCCCGGTGCTGTCCTGGCCGTCACGCACGACCGCTACTTCCTCGACAACGTCGCGCAGTGGATCCTCGAGATCGACCGCGGCCGCACCTATCCCTACGAGGGGAACTACTCGACCTACCTGGAGAAGAAGGCCGAGCGGCTCGCCGTCCAGGGCAAGAAGGACCAGAAGCTCGAGAAGCGGCTCAAGGACGAGCTGGCCTGGGTGCGGTCCAACCCGAAGGCGCGGCAGGCGAAGAGCCGCTCACGGCTCGACCGCTACGAGGAGATGGCGGCCGAGGCCGAGCGGCACCGCAAGCTCGACTTCGAGGAGATCCAGATCCCGCCGGGCCCGCGCCTGGGCAACACGGTCGTCGACGTCTCGCACCTCGACAAGGGCTTCGACGGCCGGCAGCTGATCAAGGACCTGTCGTTCACGCTGCCGCGCAACGGCATCGTCGGGGTCATCGGTCCGAACGGCGTCGGCAAGACGACGCTGTTCAAGACGATCGTCGGGCTGGAGCACCCGGACTCGGGTGAGGTCAAGGTCGGCGAGACCGTCTCGCTGTCCTACGTCGACCAGAACCGTGGCGGGATCGACCCGAAGAAGAACGTCTGGGAGGTCGTGTCCGACGGGCTCGACTACATCCAGGTCGGGCAGGTCGAGATGCCGTCGCGGGCCTACGTGGCGGCGTTCGGGTTCAAGGGGCCGGACCAGCAGAAGCCGGCCGGTGTCCTCTCCGGTGGTGAGCGCAACCGCCTCAATCTGGCGCTGACGCTCAAGATCGGCGGAAACCTGATCCTGCTCGACGAGCCGACGAACGACCTCGACGTCGAGACCCTGGGATCGCTGGAGAACGCGCTCGAACAGTTCCCCGGCTGCGCCGTGGTCATCTCCCACGACCGCTGGTTCCTCGACCGGGTCGTCACCCACATCCTCGCGTGGGAGGGCACGGACGAGAACCCGGCGTCCTGGTTCTGGTTCGAGGGCAACTTCGAGGCCTACGAGAAGAACAAGGTCGAGCGACTCGGGGCGGAGGCGGCGCGTCCGCATCGCGTGACGCACCGTAAGCTCACTCGTGACTGAGAGCGATCCCGCGTCGGTGCGGTGATCTTCGTAAGGCGTGCCGGTCGGTCCCCGGGGTGCCTCGTTCCGCGGGAGGCTGCTGCGTGTCGACGGTCAGGTCCGGACGTGGGACGGACAGCTCGGATCCGGCTCAGGCGATGCTCACCGCCGCGGGCGGGTCACGCTGGTCCCGCCCGGACCTGACCGCGACCTTCGGTCGGCTCGCGGCCGAGCAGGCCCGAGACGACGCGACGTGGGCCGTCGCCGCAGGCTGGACCCTCCACGGGCGGGCGGCCATCGGCGACGCCCGCGACGAGGCCGCCGCCGTGCTCGCCCAGCTGGGCAGCGGCGCCCGTCGGGACGCGGCCCGTGGTGCGGACGGGGCCCGGCTCCGGGCCGAGCTCGCCGGCGTGGCGCGCGACCACGGCTCGGCCGACGTCGCCAAGCGCCTGCTCGACGGGTTGCTGCGCAACCCCGCGACTCCGGTCGACGTCCGTTTCGACGCCCTGGTCGCCCGCGCTCGGGCCTCGCTGTCCGACGGGCCCGACCGGCTCGAGCAGCTGCTCAGCCCGATCGACGCGGCGGCGCTGGAGGTCGCGGGCAATGCCGCCGCAGCCACGGCCGAGCTGCTGCGCTCCGCGGCCGAACGGGCCCAGTCACGGCACCACACCGCCGCCGATCGCGCCCGGACCGCGATGGCGCTGCTCGGGTGGCGCCCCCAGCGGCCCACCGCCGAGACCGAGTCCGATCACCTCACCGCCGCCCTCGCGACACAGTGGATCGGCGCCCTGCTCGACGCCGGCGCCCTGCGTGAGGCCCGTGCCGCGGCCGACGAGATCGCGCCACGACTGGAAGCGGACGGACTCGCGAGCCGCCAACGTGCGCAGCTGCGGCTGACGTGCGCACGGGCGACCTCACGCCCGTCGGGAACGATCGACGCGCTCGAGCGGGCCGCCACCGATGCAGGCGCCGCCGGAGCCCCAGACCTCGAGAGCGCCTGCCGCGCCGCGCTCGCCGAGCTGCACGACGCCTCCGGCAGGAGCGTGTCCGCGCGCGAGCAGCTGCGGTTGCGGCGGCGGGCCGAGGACGACGACCGGCGTCGCGCCGACCTGTTCCGGGTCGCGACGCCGCAGCTGGCCGGGTTGGTCGACGACACCGCGACCCCCGCCGCAGACGGGAAGCGTCGGGGAGTGGACCGGCAGGCCCGCACGCACACGTCGCCAGGCCGGAGCAGGATCCAGGTGACGGGTGCGCGGGGCACCCGTGACGTGCTGTCGGGGACCGCCCTCGACTCGGCCGTGCCCGTCGCACACGACCCGTTCGTCGGGACACCGTTGGCCCCCGACCCCCCGCTCGTCGAGCCGACCGCACTCCGCGCCGCCGAGTTCGGTGGCCCGCGGCCGGGCGCGGATGCGCCGGAGCAGCGGCCGACACCGCCCAGCGGTACCGGCCTCGGGCCGGTCGACGGCAGAGCGCGGCCCTCCGGACGTGCGACGCCGCCCCGCGGTACCGCCGCCGCACCGACGAACGGCGCGGCACGGCGCAACGGACGACCGGTCACCCCGGCCGACGGGCCACCGGCCGACGCCGAGCAGGGTGGGTCACGGCGCAGTGGGCGTGCCGCGTCGTCGTACATGTCGTCGCCGATGGGTGACGCGTTGCTGGCGGAGCTGCGGAGCAACGGGAGCGTCACCGACTCGGCGTGGGAGGGCCGCGACGAGGCGTCGCGCTTCCGGAGTTGGAACGCGGAGGTCGCCGGGGCCGCGGAGCAGGCCCGAGCCCGGCAGTCTGCTGCCGAGCGGGCGGCTGCCGAGCGGGCGGCTGCCGAGCGGGCGGCTGCTGAGCGGGCGGCTGCTGAGCGGGCGGCTGCTGAGCGGGCGGCTGCCGAGGAGAACGCGGCCCGGCTCGCGGGTCACGGGAACCCGGCTGCTGTCGTCGAGGAACCCGTGACACCGGCGCTCGCGGTCACCGACACGGCCGCTGCGGCTGCGGAATGGCTGGCCAGGGCGATCGCCGAGATCGACGATGTCTGGGGCCGTCCGGAGAGCCCGCCGGCGAGCCGCCATCGCGCCCCCGAGGGCCCGGGCGTCGCACCCGACCGGAACGGCGCCACGACCGACGCGCCGTCGGGACGGCGCCGTCGCCGGTCCGTGGACGACGCCGGCACCGCCACGGACGTCGCTGCCGGGAGGACCGCCGGAGCACGGTTCCGGTCGGCGACCGAGACGTCGGTACTGCGCGCGGTCGCCCGCGGACACGGGGACGGCGACCACCTCGGGAGCGTCCCCACGACGCGCCCCCAGCAGGCCGTGCCCCGCGTGGGCCGGCGGGCCCGGCGGGAAGCCGCGGAGCGTGGGCGCCCCACCGGCCCGCGCACCGACGGTGAGCGCGACGAGCATGAGCAGGCGCGGCCGGGGCCCGGCGGTCCGGGGGCGGCGGTGTCCGTCGTCGTCGATCTGGTCTCGGGGGACCAGCGGGTGGGCGGGGCCGCGGTGGCGGTGGCCCTGCGGCGCATCGCGCGGCGCGCCGGCGCGATCCTGCCGCCCGGTGCGTCGCTACGCGGTTGTGAGGATGCGGTCACGGTCGAGTTCCCCGGCCTCGACCGCGCCGGAGCCGCAGCGTGGGTGCATTCGGTGCTCGAGGACCTCGCGGCAGGCCTGCCCACCGCCCGCGATCTCGACGGTGCGTTCCTGCGGGCCGCGGTCGTCGGCGCCGACGGCGTGCGCGGGGCGCAGATCCTGCACGACCTCGGGACCAGCGCTGCCGCCGGCGCAGTGTCCGGGACCGGGGGGACCGCCGTCGAGCGCGTCGCGGCGGCCCGAGCGGCGCGCCGGATCACGAGCCGACCTCCCGCAGCCGGCCCGGACCTCGCAGGCGCCGACCTCGCACGCCCTCACACGGGCGGCCCTGACGCCGGGGCCGATCTCGAAAGGTCTGACCTCGGACGCGCCGACGTCGCCGACGTCGACCTCGCGGGTGCCGACCTCCGACCACCTGACATCGGAGGCCCCGACGCCGCGAGCTCTGACATCGCGGCCTCTGACCCTGCAGCCCCGGACTCTCAAAGAAGTGACCTCGCGGGTTCGGGTCTTGCGGGTTCGGATCTTGCGAGCCCAGACCTCGGAGGCGCTGACGTCGCGAGCCCGGACGTCGCGAGCCCGGACGTCGCGAGCCCGGACGTCGCGAGCCCGGACGTCGCGAGCCCTGACCTCGCGAGCCCTGACCTCGCGAGCCCTGACCTCCGAGGTGCCGACCTCGGAGGCGCCGGCGTCGCGGACGTCTACCTCGCGGGGGCCGGGCTCGGACACCCCGACCTCCGACGGTCCGGGCTCGGACCGCCTGAGCTCGGACCGCCTGAGCTCGGACCGCCTGAGCTCGGACCGCCTGAGCTCGGACCGCCTGAGCTCGGACTGCCTGGGCTCGGACGCTCTGACGCCGCAGGCCCTGACGTAGGCGGTTCCGACGTAGTGCGCCCTGACGTCGCGGGCACCGAGACCGCCGGGCCCGGGGAGCAGACGCGTGGCGACCTCGTTCGGCCGCTGCCCGTCGTCAACCCGGACGTGCCACTCGCGTCGCGACCGCAACCCCGCGGCGAGCCGGGCCCCGGCGGCGGACGGCACCGGGAGCGGGCTGTCGGGAACGCCGAGGCCGCGGAGCGCGGCGGGCGCCACCGTGGGCGCCGCCTCGACGACGATGCGGCCCCGGGCGCGTTCGCCTCCACACAGGACCCCCCACCGGGCGGTGCCGACACCGTCGCCACCGAGGAGCCGCCAACACCGGGAACGGGACGGCGGCGCCGCCGCTATCCCGCCGACGTCACACCCCCGGCCACCCCGGCGCCGGACGTCGTCGACGGGCACGTCACGGAGCCCCACACCCCGCCCGGCGCCGAGCCCCTACCGCGGGCCGATGCGGCAGCGGCGGCGCAGGAGGAGCCCGACATCGAGTCGCTCGGTCTCGCGGACCTTCTCGCAGGTGCGATGGCCGCCTACCGCGGGATGTGACGGTGTGATCGCGCGGAGCGCGCGGTCGTAGGGTGGGGGCTCAGTCATCGACCGACTGGAGCCACGCCTGATGAGCGATCCCGTCCCGAGTACCGACGTCGTGGACGAGCCGGGCGCCGCGCTCGGTCGCGTCTATCTGCGGCAGACGGCCGTGGAGGACGACCGCGCCACCCCGGCCGAGCGGCCCGACCCGGCGCGGCTCGCGGCGCGGGCCCACGAGGTGGCGGCGACCCGGCTGCCGGGTGAGCCGATCGTGCGGGTCTCGGGGGAGCCGCGGACCACGTCGGTGGACATCGTCACCGACGACATGCCCTACCTGGTCGAGTCGGTGCTCGCCGCGGTGCGGCACGCGGGCGGGGAACCGGCGCGGGTGGTGCACCCGGTCGTCGTCGTGCGGCGCGACGACGCGGGTGTGCTGCGTGAGGTGTTCGACGAGGCGGACCCGGACGAGCCGCCGGCGGCGGCGCTGGTCGAGTCGTGGATGCATCTCGACCTCGCGGCGCCGGTCGACGCGGGTCCGTTGCGCAGTGAGGTCGAGCAGGCGTTGCGCGATGTGCGTGACGTCGTCGCCGACGGGCCGCGGATCGCGGATCGGGCCCGGCAGGTGGCGGACGGGCTGGCGGCGTCGGCGCCGGCGTCGTGGGCGGCGTGGAACGCCGCGGACGTCGCGGACCTGCTGCGCTGGCTCGTCGACGGGCACTTCACGTTCCTCGGCTACCGCCACCACGTCGTGAGCACCGACGGGACGTCGCGCCCGGATCCCGAGCCGGCGCTGGGTGTGCTGCGCGGCCTGCCGCCGGCCGGTGACGGGTTCGCCTGGGCGGAAGCCGCGAAGGCGCCGGAGCAGCTCGTCCTCACCCGGGCGGAGATCCCGAGCCGGGTGCTGCGCCCGGTGCACCCCTGCTACGTGGGGGTCCGCACGTTCGACGTGGACGGCCGGGTCGTCGGGGAGCACCGCTTCCTCGGCATGCTGACGGTCTCGGCGATCCACGAGGACGTCCTCGACATCCCGCTGGTGGAGCGGCGGGTGCGCCGCGCGATCAACCTGGCGGGGTTCCCGATCGCGTCGTACTCGGGCCAGCGGATGCTGGAGGTGATCTCGGGGCTGCCGCGTGAGGAGCTGTTCGGCACGTCCGAGCAGGCGTTGTGCGACATCGCGCTCGGGGTGCTCAAGGCCGCCGGCAAGCGTGGTGTCCGGGTGTTCCTGCGCCCGGATCCGTACGGCCGGTTCGTGTCGTGCCTGGTGTACGTGCCGCGTGACCGCTACACGACGGCGGCGCGGCTCGCGATGGCCGCGGTGCTGAAGGACCGGCTGGCCGGCTCGGACGTCGACTACACGGCGCGGGTGAGCGAGGCGAGCCTCGCGTTGGTGCAGTTCACCGTGCACCGGGACCCGGAGACGGCGCCGCGGGCGCTGCCCGACCCGATGGCGTTGGCCGACGAGCTGGCCGACGCGATCCGCACGTGGGACGACCGGCTGGTCGCGACGCTCGGCGCGCTCGCGGTGCCGGAGCTGCTGGCGGGGATCCCGGAGTCGTACAAGGCGTCGGTGCCCCCGGCGCACGCGGTGGAGGACCTGCGGCGGGTGTTGTCGCTGGAACCGGGCGGTTTCGCGGTGCGCCTCTACGAGAACGGGGCGGCCGAGAAGCGGTTCACGCTCTATCTCGCCGACGCGCCCGTGACGCTCACGGCGGTGCTGCCGGTGCTGCAGCAGCTGGGCGTCGAGGTGCTCGACGAGCGGCCCGCGGAGTTCGTGCGCCCCGACGGGCACCGCTGCTGGGTCTACGACTTCGGGCTCGCGCTCGCGGGGACGCCGTGGCCTGCCGACGACGCGGGCGCATTCTGCTCGGCGTTCGCGGCGGCGTGGCGTGGCGACGCGGAGACCGACCGGTTCAGCTCCCTCGTGCTGGGCGCGGGTCTGCACTGGCGCGAGGTGGCGTTGCTGCGCGCCTACGGCCGCTACTCCCGCCAGCTGGGCAGCCTGTTCGG
This sequence comes from Pseudonocardia sp., assembly GCF_050250275.1. Classification (GTDB taxonomy): domain Bacteria; phylum Actinomycetota; class Actinomycetes; order Mycobacteriales; family Pseudonocardiaceae; genus Pseudonocardia. The sequence continues at coordinate 13,894 of NZ_JBFWOY010000057.1, read as the reverse complement.
GCAGAACTACCTGGCCGACGTGCTGCGCGCCCACCCGGAGGTGGCGCGCGGGCTGGTGGCGCTGTTCCGGGCCCGGTTCGACCCCGCGCCCGACGGTGGCGCCCGGGCGGCGGCGACGGAGGAGGCGCTGCGGCACGTGAGCTCGTTGATCGACGAGGTCGCGGGTCTGGACGCCGACCGGATCCTGCGCGGCTACCTGGGCATGATCACGGCGACGTTGCGCACCAACTGGTTCCGCGACCGGCCGTTCTTCTCGTTCAAGATCGACCCGACGTCGGTGCCGGAGATGCCCAGCCCACGACCGAAGTTCGAGATCTTCGTGTACTCGCCGCGGGTCGAGGGCGTGCACCTGCGGTTCGGGCCGGTCGCGCGCGGCGGGCTGCGCTGGTCGGACCGCCCGCAGGACTACCGCACCGAGATCCTCGGCCTGGTCAAGGCGCAGGCCGTCAAGAACGCCGTCATCGTGCCGGTGGGGGCGAAGGGCGGGTTCGTCGTCAAGGCGGCCCGGCCCGGCCCCGACGAGGTGGAGGCCTGCTACCGGATCTTCATCTCCGCGCTGCTCGACGTCACCGACAACCTGGTCGACGGCGCGACGGTGCCGCCGCCGGACGTCGTGCGCCACGACGGCGACGACTCCTACCTGGTCGTCGCCGCCGACAAGGGGACGGCGCGGTTCTCCGACGTCGCCAACGACGTCGCCGCGAGCTACGGCTTCTGGCTGGGTGACGCGTTCGCCTCGGGCGGGTCGGTCGGCTACGACCACAAGGCGATGGGCATCACCGCGCGGGGTGCGTGGGAGTCGGTGCGGCGGCACTTCGCGGAGCTGGGCGTCGACACCCAGTCGCAGGACTTCACGGTCGCGGGCATCGGGGACATGTCCGGCGACGTGTTCGGCAACGGGATGCTGCTGTCCGCCCACATCAGGCTGGTCGCGGCGTTCGACCACCGGCACGTGTTCGTCGACCCCGACCCGGACGCCGCGCAGGGCATCGCGGAACGTCGGCGGCTGTTCGCGCTGCCGCGCTCGTCGTGGGACGACTACGACCGGGCCGCGATCTCGGCCGGCGGCGGGGTGTGGCCGCGGACGGCGAAGTCGGTGCCGGTGGGGCCGGAGATCCGGGCCGCGCTGGGGCTGCCCGACACCGTGGTCAAGCTGAGCCCCCCCGAGCTGATCCGGGCGATCCTGCTCGCGCCCGTCGACCTGCTGTGGAACGGCGGTATCGGCACCTACGTGAAGGCCACCGCGGAGTCCCACCCCGACGTCGGGGACAAGGCCAACGACGCCATCCGCGTCGACGGCCGGGAGCTGCGGGTCAGGGTCGTCGGCGAGGGCGGCAACCTGGGGCTCACCCAGCGCGGCCGCATCGAGTTCGCCCGCGCGGGCGGGCGGATCAACACCGACGCCATCGACAACTCGGCGGGTGTCGACTGCTCCGACCACGAGGTCAACATCAAGATCCTGCTCGACGGGCTGGTCGCCGCCGGGGAGCTCGACCGGCCGGCGCGCAACGCCCTGCTGGCGGAGATGACCGACGAGGTCGCCGAGCTCGTCCTCGACGACAACCGCGCCCAGAACGCGGTGCTCGGAGTCGCCCGCTCGCACGCGGCGGCGATGGCCAACGTGCACCGGCGGATGGTCGCCGACCTGGCCGACCGGGCCGGACTCGACCGGCGCATCGAGGTCCTCCCCGACGACGACGCGTTCGCGTCGCTGGAGGACGCCGCCGCCGGGCTGACCAGCCCGGAGCTGGCGACACTGCTCGCCCACACGAAGCTCGACCTCACCCACCGGCTGCTGGGCACCGAGCTGCCCGACGCACCCGCCTTCGCGGGCCGGCTGCCCGGCTACTTCCCGGAACCGTTGCGGGTCCGCCACCCGCGGCCCATCGCCGCCCATCCGCTGCGTCGCGAGATCGTCGCGACGATGCTGGTGAACGAGATGGTCGACGGCGGCGGGACGTCGTATGCGTTCCGGCTGGCCGAGGAGCTGTCGGCGGGGGTGGACGAGGCCGTCCGCGCCTACACCGTGTCGACGGCCGTGTTCGGTCTGGCGGACCTGTGGGAACGGGCGCGCGCCGCCGACATGCCGGTCGCGCAGGCCGACCGACTGGTCCTCGAGTCGCGTCGGCTGCTCGACCGGGCGTCGCGCTGGTTCCTCACCAACCGACCCCAACCGCTGGCGGTCGGCGCCGAGACCGCCCGCTTCAGCGAGACGGTGCGGGACCTGTCGGGCCGCGTCGGTGGGTTGCTCTGCGGGCCGGAGGCGGCGGCCGTCGCCGCGTCGACGGACGCGCTCGTCGTCGACGGTGTGCCGCGTGAGCTGGCACGCCGCTCCGCCGAGCTGATGTTCACGTTCGGGCTGCTCGACGTCGTCGAGCTGACCGAGCTGTCCGAACGCGACCGGGAGCCGCGCGACCCCGTCGAGGTCGCGACCCTGTACTACGCGATGTCGGCGCACCTCGGCGTGGACCTCGCGCTGACCTCGGTCACGGCACTCGAACGCGGCGACCGCTGGCACGGCCTGGCCCGCCTCGCGCTGCGCGACGACCTCTACTCCTCCCTGCGTGCCGTCACCCTCGACCTGCTCCGCGAGGCGGTGCCCGGCACGCCCGCCGACGAGGCGATCGCGTTGTGGGAGAAGGCGAACGCGTCGCGGCTCGGGCGCGCGCGGACGGCGCTGGAGGAGATCGGGGGGAAGGCGGGCGCCGGGGCGCGGCTCGATCTCGCCACGCTGTCGGTGGTGGTGCGCCAGCTGCGCGGACTCGCCCGCTGACCGCCCCGGCGCACCTGAGAGGGTGTGCGGCGTGGCTCGTTTCGTCGCTCATGTCCCGCTGCGCTGGACCGATCAGGACGCCTACCGGCACGTCAACCACGCCCGCGCGGTGACCTTGCTGGAGGAGGCCCGCATCGAGCTGGTCTTCGAACGGGCCCGGACGTCCGGCGCGGGGACGTTCGCGACCGGGCTGCTCGTCGCCGGGCTCGAGGTCGAGTACCGACGCCAGATCCCGTACCGGGCCGAGCCGTTGCGGGTCGCGATGTGGGTGCGCGACGTGCGGGCCGCCTCGTTCACGATCGACTACGAGATGCACGACGGGCCCGACGACACCGATCCCGTCGCCGTCACCGCGCGGACACACATGGCGCTGTACGACCTCGCGGCCGACCGGCCGCGACGGCTGACTGCCGAGGAACGGGCGTTCCTCGGGGAGTGGGGGGAGTCGTGAGCTCGCTGTCGTTGGCCGACACGGCGGAGCGTGACGACCTGGGCGCGTTCACCGCGCGTGTCGTCCGCCTGGAGTCCTCTGCGCTGGTGCGGCTGCACGCCCGCGGCGACAAGCTGACGGCCTGGGCCGCGACACCGTTCGACGTCCTCGCCACGCGCTCGGTGCGCGGAACCTGCGAGCCCGCGGAGCTGACGGTCCCGGCGCAGGCGCTGCTGACCTCGCTCGCCGTCGAGCGCGGGGAGACGGTCGACCCGGGGCCCGGGATGGGGATGTGGGACGGGGAGGTCCCGCCCGCCGACGGCTGGGCGTTCGTCGACACCGTGCCCGCCGCCGAGCTGGAGAAGCTCACCGAGCGCGGGCTGGCCCTGGCGCGGGAGCACGCCGGCCCCCTCGGGCCGCCCGCTTCGCTGCTCGACCAGACGGTGCTGACCGTCGAGAACGGCTCGGGCCCGCCCGTCCGGATCCCGATGCGCTGCCTGTTCGCCCTGTCGGGCATGGGTTTCCTGGGCGGCGCCGACACGGGTGCCGGATCCGACGCCGAGGGCGCCCCGGTCGTGCGGGTGTCGGCGACGGGCTCCTGGCTGCGTATCGACGCCCGCTTCGGCGCCGTCGTCCGCCGCCGGGTGACGTCCCTGCCGCTGTTCACGAGCTGACCCGGGTTCGTGCAGGTGGGGGTGCCCTCGAGCGGGGTCAGGCCAGCCAGGCGGCGGTGTCCGGGGGGAGCCGGCCGTCGTCGGTGAGGGGGCCGCTGGTCACCAGGACGTCGCCGGGCGGGAGCGGTACGGGGGCCTCGGAGGTGTTGAGGGCGCAGGCGAGGGTGGTGCCGCTGCGGCGGAACGCCAGGCAGCCGTCGGGGGCGCCGTACCACTCGACGCGGGTGCGCCGGTCGTCGTCGGTGACGAACCCGGGGTGGGTGTGTCGCAGCTCCAGGGCGTGCCGGAACATCGACAGGGTCGAGCCGGTGTCCTCCAGCTGCTCGGCGGCGGTCAGGGCGTCCCAGCCCGAGGGCATCGGCAGCCACGGCTCGCCGCTGCTGAACCCGTAGGCCGGCCCACCGCCCTCCCAGGGCAGGGGGATGCGGCAGCTGTCGCGGCCCCGCTCGGTGTGCCCGGAGCGTTCCCAGACGGGGTCCTGCAGGGCGTCGTCGGGGACGTCGACGTCGGGCATCCCCAGCTCCTCGCCGTTGTAGACGTAGACGGAGCCGGGCAGCGCGAGCATCACCAGCGCCATGGCGCGGGCGCGGGCGAGGCCGACGGCGCCGCCGCCGTAGCGGGTCACCGGCCGCGACACGTCGTGGTTGGACAGCGTCCAGGTGGGGCGGGACCCGACGGCGTCGACGGCGGCGATGGAGTGCTCGATCGCCTCGCGGACAGCGGTGGCGTCGAACGGGGTCTGCAGCAGGCGGAAGTTGAAGGCCTGGTGCAGCTCGTCGGGGCGGACGTAGCGGGCGAAACGTTCGTCGTCGCGCACCCAGATCTCGCCGACGGCCATCCGGCCGGGGTAGTGGTCGAGGACGGCGCGGACCATGCGGTGGACGTCGTGGACGCCGTCCTGGTCGAAGCGGAGGTCGCCGTCGGTGTTGGCGAGCAGCTCGGTGCGGGCCTGGGGGTCGTCGGGGAGGCCGTCGGGTTTGGCCATGCCGTGGGCGACGTCGATACGGAAGCCGTCGACGCCGCGGTCGGACCAGAACCGCAGGGTCTTCTCGAGGTCGGCCCACACCTCGGGGTTGGTCCAGTTGAGGTCGGCCTGTTCGGGGGCGAACAGGTGCAGGTACCACTCGCCGTCGGCGACGCGTTCCCACGCCGGGCCGCCGAAGATGCTGCGCCAGTTGTTGGGCGGCGCGTCGCCGTTCTCGCCGGTGCCGGGGCGGAAGTGGTATCGGGCGCGTTCGGGGCTGCCGGGGGCGGAGTCGAGGGCGGCGCGGAACCACTCGTGCTCGGTGGAGGTGTGGTTGGGCACGAGGTCGACGATGATCTTGAGTCCGTGCCGGTGGGCGTCCTCGACGAGGGCGTCGAACGCGGCGAGGTCGCCGAAGACGGGATCGACGTCGCGCGGGTCGGCGACGTCGTAGCCGTGGTCGGCCATGGGGGACCGGTAGAACGGCGTCAACCACAACGCGTCCACGCCCAGCAACTCCAGGTAACCGAGCCGGCTGCGGACGCCGCCGAGATCGCCCACGCCGTCGCCGTCGGAGTCGGCGAAGCTGCGGACGTAGACCTGGTAGACCACCGCATCACGCCACCACTGCACCGGGACATCCTGCCATCCGCGATCGACGCGGAGCGTGACGAAACCGGTCTCGGACGGGTGATGAACGCCGCGCGGGTCTCAGAAGTCCGCGTTGACCATGCTCTCCGCCGCGTATGTGATGTAGGTCCAGAACTGCTCGCGGTGCGCATCGTCCATGCTCGACTCCTCGACGGCGACGCGCATGCACCGCAGCCAGGCGTCCCGCTGGAGCGGACCGATCCGGAACGGTGCGTGCCGCATCCGCAACCGCGGGTGACCGCGCTGGTCGGAGTAGGTGCGGGGGCCACCCCAGTACTGTTCGAGGAACATCCGGAAGCGCACCTCGGCGGGCCCGAGGTCCTCCTCCGGGTACATCGCGCGCAGCATCTCGTCCTCGGCCACCTGCTCGTAGAAGCGGGCGACGATCCCGGCGATCGTGTCGGGCCCGACCTCGGCGAAGAAGTTCTGCGGAGTGCTCACGTCACCACTATCCCTTGTCACGCTCGGTCAGGTCCGCCGCCGGTCGACGGCAGTGCCGACCGGCCGGCGTCGGCGGGCGGCGGGAAGACGACGGGCCGCGGAATGTGCTCCTCGTCGAGGGCGTCGGTGATGGCGGCGTTGAGGGCCCGCTGGACGACGAACTGCCGTCCGGGGCTGACCTTGGCGGTCAACCGCAGCGTGACGCCCTCCGCGGTCACCTTGTCGACGCCGAGCACTTGCACGGGTTCGAGGACGTCGCCCTTGATGTCGTCGGCGCCGAGGCGCTCGGTGGCGACGCGGGTGACGAGCTCGGTCACCTCGGCGGTGTCGACGGTGTGCGCGAGCGGCAGGTCGACGACGGCGACGGCGTAGCCCTGCGTCATGTTGCCGACGCGGACGATCTCGCCGTTGCGGACGTACCAGAGGGTGCCCTTGATGTCGCGGATCGTCGTGATGCGCAGCCCGACGGTCTCGACGGTGCCGATGGCGTCACCGACGTCGACGACGTCGCCCACCCCGTACTGGTCCTCCAGCAGCATGAACATGCCGGACAGGAAGTCGCGGACGAGGTTCTGCGCGCCGAAGCCCACGGCGATGCCGACGATGCCGGCGGAGGCGAGTATCGGGCCGAGGTTCACGCCGAACTCGGCCAGGATCATGATCGCGGCGATCAGCAGGATGACGGCCGAGCTGATCGACCGCAGCACCGATCCGATGGTCTTCGCGCGCTGCGAGCGTCGTGCGGTGACGGCCTCGACGGAGCCGTTGCGCAGCCGGCCCGGGGTGCGCCGGACGATGGCGCGTGAGATCCGGTTGTCGGCGGCGCCCTCGACGAGCCGGCGGATCCCGCGGTGCAGCAGCCAGCGGGTCACCAGCGCGACGACGATGATCAGGACGATCGCCAACGTCTTCGAGACGATGACGTTGGCCGACTCGGCGAGGAAGTCGCTGTGGGTCCACTCGTAGAAGCGGGCGCACCAGGTGCCGGGTTCGGCGGCGCAGACGGGCTGGGCGGGGAGGGTCACCTGAGCTCCAGTCCGGTGTGGACGGCGAGGAACGCGAGCTGGTCGACCGACAGCGCGACGGTGCGGGAGACCGACCGGCCCGCGTGGCCGACGTCGGTCTCGCGGCGGATGAGGACCGGCCGCGTGTCGGGGTCGCCCGCGGTGGCGTGCTGGAGGGCGGCGCACATCTTGCGGGCGTGCAGGGGGTCGACGCGGGTGTCGGAGTCGAACACGGTGAACAGCACGGCCGGGTAGGTGGTCCCGGTGTGCACGTGGTGGTAGGGCGAGTAGGACAGCAGCCAGCCGAGCTCGCCCGCGTCGTCGGCGGTGCCGTACTCGTCGTTCCAGGTGCGGCCGAGGGAGAACTGCTCGTAGCGGATCATGTCGAGCAGCGGCGCCGAGCAGACGACGGCCCGGTACAGGTCGGGGCGCTGGGTGAGCGCGGCGCCGACCAGGAGCCCGCCGTTGGAGCCGCCCATGATCGCCAGCTGTGCCGGGGTGGTGACGCCGTCGGCGACCAGGCGCTCGCAGGCCGAATGCAGGTCGTCGAACACGTTCTGCTTGTTGGCGCGGTTGCCGGCGAGGTGCCACGCCTCGCCCTCCTCGCCGCCGCCGCGCAGCGACACCAGCGCGTAGACGCCGCCGGCCTCGACCCAGGTGAGCGCGGTCGGGGTGTAGGCGGGCTCGCGGGTGATGCCGAACCCGCCGTAGCCGGTGACCAGCGTGGGCACGGGCCCGGTGGGGGCGGTGGCGGGGCGGATCACGAACATGCGGACGGTCGTGCCGTCGGCGGAGACGAACTCGAGCTGTTCGGTGTGCACGTCGGGGACGTCGACCTCGCCGGGCGCGGCCTCGACGAGGACGGTCTCGCCGGTGGCCCGGTCGAAGCGCTGCACCTGGTAGGGCGTGACGAGATCGGTCCAGCCCAGCCAGAGCCTGCCGTACTCGGCGGGGGTGTCCCGGTCGGCGACACTCACCCCGGCGACGGACCCGGTGCCCGGCAACGGCACCGTGCCGCGCGGGGTGCCGTCGAGGGCGTGCAGGGCCAGCTCGGCGACGGCGTGCCGGGCGCGGACGAGCACGAGGAGCGGCTCCTCGTCCGAGCCGGGCGGGGGCTCGAGGCGGCGGACCCCCTCCAGGACCGACTCCGGGTCCTCCGCGACGAGCTCGCGCCAGTGCTCGCGCTGTGGCCGCTCCGGCTCGGTGACGCACAGCCGCCAGCGCGGGGCGCCGTCGGTGGTGAGGACGTGGAGCAGCCCGTCGCGCTCCACCCAGGCCGCGGCCTGCACGTCGTCGGCCTGGGTGAGGATCGGCACCAGCTCACCGGTGCGGTCGCCGTCGAGCGAGGCGATCCAGACGCTGTCGCGGCGCGCGGTCCCCACGTTCGCGGACACGACGAGCCAGCGCCCGTCGCGGGAGACGTGGACGCCGTAGTAGTTGTGGTCCTCGTAGAGCCCGGGGCCTTCGATCAGCACGTCGGTGGACGTGTCGGCACCGATGCGGTGGCGCCAGATGCGCCGGTGCAGGTTCTCCTCGCCCGCGGGGACCTCGCCGTCGGCGACCTTGCGCACGAACACGATCTCCTCGCCGCCGGGCAGCCACGCCACGTCGGAGTAGCGGCAGCGGTCGATGGGCTTCTCGACGAGCTCACCGGCCCCGACGTCCATGACGTGCAGCACCGAGTTCTCGTCGCCGCCACGGGAGACCTGGTAGGCGAGGCGGCGCCCCTCCAGGTCGGGCACCCACGAGTCGAGGGTGGTCAGCCCGTCGGGGTCCAGGAGCATCGGGTCGAGCAGGACGCGCTCGACGGTCGTACCGTCGGGTTGCGGCTCGCGGACGAGCACGACGGCGTGCTCCTGGCCGGGGGTGCGCCGCACCAGGAACGCGCGACCGGCCCGCCACAGCGGCGCCGACACCGAGCCCGCGTCGAGGAGCCCGCGCAGCCGCGCGGCGAGGCGGTCACGCCCGGGCAGGGCGGCCAGCCGGGCGGCGGTGAGCTCGTCCTGCGCGCCCGACCAGGCGCCGGTCCGTGGATCGGCGGGGTCCTCCAGCCAGCGGTACGGGTCGGGGATGTCGTAGCCGTGCAGGTGGTCGACCAGGTCGAGGCGCTCCGCGGACGGATACGGGGACTTCGCGCTGCTCACGCGGGCCGAGACTACGGGAGTGCCGTGGGCGTCCCGGCACCTGTCGTGAGCTGCGCGGACCGCGGGCGCCGCCGTCAGCGGGACGTGACGTGGGCGGGGGTCGCCGGTGTGCCGGGGATCAGGTCGGGCGCCGGTTCGGCCTCGCCGAACACGGTGCGCACGGGCAGCACGCCCGCCCAGTACGCCGGGTTCGCGATGTCGGCGTCGTCGTCGCCGGGAGGCCCGGTGCGGACCTTCACGCTGGCCTCGGCGAGGTCGAGCGCGAGGACGGTGGTGGCGGCCAGCTCCTTGCGGTCGGGCAGCCGGGCGTGGCTCCACGACCCGGGCGCCAGCTGCTCGACGAGCGCCTCCAGCCCGGCCGCACGCTCCTGTTCGTCGGTGACCGGCCGGGCGGTCCCGTGGACGACCGCGCTGCGGTAGTTCATCGAGAAGTGGAACACCGAGCGGGCGTAGACGATCCCGTCGACATGGGTGACGGTGACGCACACCGGGACGCCGGACGCGGCCGCCCGCAGCGTCGACGCGCCGGTGGACCCGTGCAGGTAGAGGGTGTCGCCGACGCGGCCGTACCCGGTCGGGAGGACGACGGGCGCGCCGTCGAGCACGATCCCGAGGTGGCAGACGATCCCGGCGTCGAGGACCGCGTACAGGTCGGCGCGGTCGGTTCGGCCCCGTTCGGCGAGCCGGCCGAGGGAGCTGCGCGGGGTGGCGGACAGGGGCGCGGTGGAGGAGGAGCTCACTCCTGCGATGGTGCTGTCCGGCCGGCGGTGGCGGAAGGGCCGCGTGCGCAGAAGTGGACCAAGGCCTCGTCCAGGGTGACGACGTCGGCGCACGTGGCGTCGAGGTCGGCGAGGTGGGACTCGTGCAGCCCGGCCGAGCGGTCGGTGCAGGCGTCGCGCACGACCATCGGGCGCAACCCGGCCGACAGCGCGTCGGTCGCCGACGCGCGCACGCACCCCGACGTCGACACCCCGCACACGACGAGCGTGTCGATCCCGGCCGTGACCAGCCGCGGCGCGAGCGAGGTCCCGAGGAACGCCGACGCGTACCGCGTCACGACGAGCGTCTCCCCGGGCCCCGGGGACAGCGGTGGCGCGATCTCGCCCCAGCCGCCCGCGGCGCCCTCGGCGAACACCGCGAGCGCGGGAGCCTTGCGGACGAACAGGCCGGCGCCGGCGAGGTCACGGGAGTAGCGCACCACCGTCCAGACGACGGGGTGCCCGGCCTCGCGGGCCGCGTCGACCAGCGCCGCGCACGCCGACACGGCCGGGCCGGGGTCGGGCAGCGCGAACGGTCCGTCGGGTTCGGTGTAGGCGCGCACCACGTCGACGACCAGCAGCGCGGGGCGTGACCCCCAGCCCAGCCGGCCGGTGGCGGGACCACCGTGCGGTGCGGCCGTCATGTCCGGCACGGTAGAGCGCGTGTCGCCGGGGCGCGACCGCCGTCGGGCCCCGGTGCCCGCCACGGGGGTGACCGCACCCCCGGAGGCGGCGGCGGAGGGGGTCGGCGGCTGGCCCTACCCTCGTCACCCATGAGCGAACGCAAGGTCAGGGTCGCCGTCGTGTTCGGCGGCCGCAGTTCCGAGCACACGATCTCGTGCGTCTCCGCAGGTAGCGTGCTCGCCCACCTCGACCGTTCGCTCTTCGAGGTGGTCCCCGTCGGCATCACCCCCGAGGGCGCGTGGGTCCTCGGCACCGACGATCCCGCACAGCTGCGGATCGACGGCCGCACCCTGCCCGTCGTCGACGGGACCGCCGACGCGCTCGCCCTGCCCGGCGACCCCACCCGGGGCGGCCTCGTCCGGCTCGACCGCGACCGCGCGGGCGAGGTGTTCTCCGGGGTCGACGTCGTGTTCCCCGTGCTGCACGGCCCCTTCGGTGAGGACGGCACGATCCAGGGCCTGCTCGAGATGGCCGGGCTGCCCTACGTCGGCTCCGGTGTGCTGGCCAGCGCGGCAGGCATGGACAAGGAGTTCACCAAGAAGCTGCTGGCCGCCGAAGGCCTCGAGGTCGGCACGCTCGTCGTCCTGCGCCCCGGCACCGCGACCCTGACCGCCGACGAGCGGGAGCGGCTCGGGCTGCCGGTGTTCGTCAAGCCCGCCCGGGCCGGGTCGTCGGTCGGGATCACCCGCGTCACGTCCTGGGACCGCCTCGACGAGGCCGTCGCGGTGGCCCGCGCGCACGACCCGAAGGTCCTGGTCGAAGCGGCGATCGTCGGCAGCGAGGTCGAGTGCGGCGTCCTCGAACACCCCGACGGCACCCTGCACGCCAGCCTGCCCGCCGAGATCCGGCTCGTGTCGTCGGCGGCGGAGTTCTACGACTTCGACGCCAAGTACCTCGACGACGCCTGCGAGTTCGACGTCCCGGCCAAGCTCGACGACGACACCACCGCGCGGCTGCGCGCCGCCGCGATCGACGCCTTCCGCGCCCTCGACTGCCAGGGCCTGGCCCGCGTCGACTTCTTCGTCGACGACGAGGGCGCGCCGATCGTCAACGAGGTCAACACGATGCCCGGGTTCACCCCGATCTCGATGTACCCGCGGATGTGGGCGGAGACCGGTGTGGACTACGCGACGTTGCTGACGACGCTGGTCGAGACCGCGCTCGCGCGGGGCACCGGTCTGCGCTGACCCGGAGGGCGGTTCAGCGGACGGCGACCGGCGCGGCGGGCAGCGTCGCGGTGATCACGTCCGACACCGCCTGCAACGGCCCGCTGCCGACGGTCGCGGGCGTCGTCACCGCGATGTAGGTGCCGCGGTCGACCGCGACCCAGCTCGACTGCACCGGGTCCGGGACGTCGTCGGGCAGCTGCAACCAGCTCACCCCGTTCACGACGACCAGCGCCGACGTCGGCGTCAGCTCGGCGGGGCGCGGCAGCCCGCACCGCAGGACCACCGGCCGCGACGGTGCCGCCCAGGCCCGGACCCCGGCGGGTGCCGGGTCGGCGAGGGCGCGGGTGGGCAGGCCCGCGTCGCCACCCGGCAGCGTCGGGGGCAGCGCCGCCAGCAGCGCGGTGCAGGCCGGGCCGGACGCGTCGGGGGCGTCGACGGGCGCGGCGGCCAACGGCCGGGTGTCGGGCGGACCGGGGTCGGCTGTCGCCGGGTCGGCGGCGTTGCGGTTGACCAGCGACAGCACTGCGACCGTCACCGCCAGCACGAGCGGCAGCGCGATGGCGACCAGGACCGCGGCCGGGGGCCGCGTCCGGGCGGGACCATCAGGCTGTGCCACGTGCTCAGCCCAGGTTGACGACCGGGCAGGTCAGCGTGCGGGTGATGCCGTTGACGCTCTGGACCTTCGCCACGACGAGCTGGCCAAGCTCGTCGACGTCGCCCGCCTCGGCGCGGACGATCACGTCGTACGGGCCGGTGACGTCCTCGGCCGACACCACGCCGGCGATGTCGGCGATGGCGTTCGCCACGGCGGCGGCCTTGCCGACCTCGGTCTGGACCAGGATGAAGGCCTGAACCACGGCGTGCTCCTCTCGAGTGCGCGCTGCGGGGCAGCGCAGGCCGCGCCGGCAGGCGCGACTGGTCGTGTCGGGTAGGAAAGTCGGAAGCCAAACCGTACCGGAGGTGCCCGCGGTGCCCACATCGTCGGCCTCCCCGTCCGAGGGAACCGAGGCGATGAACACACTTGGCGACGTCGGCGAGTTCGGGTTGATACGGCGCGTCACGGTCGGCCGCGAGCAGCCCCCGACCACGCTGCTCGGGCCCGGTGACGACTCCGCGATCGTCGCCGCGCCCGACGGGCGGGTCGTGGCCTGCACCGACGTCCTGGTCGAGGGCGTGCACTTCCGGCTCGACTGGTCCACGCCGGACCAGGTGGGGCGCAAGGCCGCCGCCGCGAACCTGGCCGACGTCGCCGCGATGGGCGCGGTGCCGACGGCCCTGCTCGTCGGGCTCGCCTGTCCGCGCGACACGGCCGTGGAGACGTTGGAGGCCATCGCGTCGGGGCTGTGGGCGGAGGCGGCCGGGGCCGGGGCGGGGGTCGTCGGCGGGGACGTCGCGTCGGGGCCCGCGATCGTGCTGTCGGTGACGGCTCTGGGCTCCCTGGAGGGCCGTGACGCGGTGACGCGCGCGGGCGCCCGGCCCGGCGAGGTCGTCGCGCTGTGCGGGCGGATCGGCTGGGCCGCAGCGGGTCTCGACGTCCTGCACCGCGGATTCCGGTCCCCCGGTGCGGTCGTGAACGCCCACCGGGTGCCGGAGCCGCCGTACGCCGCCGGGCCACGGGCCGCGCGGGCCGGGGCGACGTCGATGATCGACGTGTCCGACGGCCTGCTCGCCGACCTCGCCCACGTCGCGACGGCCTCCGGCGTCACGATCGACGTGGCGACGGCCGCGCTCACCGTCCCTCCCCGGCTCGCCGAGGTGGCCTCCGCGCTGGGCGTGGACCCGCTCGGCTGGCTCCTGACCGGCGGCGAGGACCACGCGCTGGTGGCGACGTTCCCGCCGGGTGCCGCCCCGGAGGGGTGGACGGTGATCGGCGCGGTGCGCGCCCCCGAGGGCGAGCCCGCGGTCCTGGTCGACGGCGCTCCCCACGACGGCCCCGCCGGCTGGGACCACTTCGCCTGAGCCCTGAGCCCTGAGCCGGGCTAGTTGTATCCGGCCAAGACGTTGGTGACGATCTGATCGCCTCGACACACGGTCGAGGTTGTTGAACCAGGGAGAGCCCCCGAGTGGGGTGTGGTTTGTCTAGGACCCACACCACCCGGAGGCTCTCGTGGCCCACCGTAATGCCCGCCTGACCGTGCACGGCCGCCGCTTGTTGATCGAACGTGTCCTGAACCTCGGCCGCCCCCGCTCACACGTGGCCGC
>NZ_JBFWOY010000056.1:0-23563 GCF_050250275.1 Pseudonocardia sp. | reverse complement strand
GGGAGGCGCCGCCCGCCGGAGGTCGTCCGTGGGGGCGGACGACCCTGTGAGTGGCGATGGTCGCGGGCGCGACCATCGCCACTCACGACGTCCGGGCCAGTCCCGCGGCCTCCAGGATCTCGGGGACGCCGCGCTCGTCGCCCACCACCATCACGTGCACGCCCGCGACGCCCGGCAGGTCCCGCAGCTCCCGCAGGGTCTCCACACACGCCGCGGTCCCCTCGGCCGCCACCCGGTCCGACGGCACGCCGCGCAGGCGGCGCACCAGCGCCTCGGGGATGTCGACCCCCGGGATCGAGGACATGAACTCCAGCGCCCGCAGCGACCGGATCGGGCCCACACCGGCCAGGACCCCGCACCGCGTGTCGAGCCCGCGGTCTCGGACCTGGCCGAGCCAGCCGGCGAACGCCGCGGTGTCGAACACGAACTGCGTCTGCACGAACTGGGCGCCGCCGTCGACCTTCTGCCCGAACCGGTCGGCCGACGGCCCCGGACTGTCGACGGCCCCGAGCAGGTACTGCGGCGCCGGGTCGACGGCGCGGCCCGACATCAGGACGCCGTCGTCGCGAAGCCGCCGGGCCGCGCTCGTCAACGCCCCCGAGTCGAGGTCGAACACGGCGGCCGCGTCGGGGTGGTCGCCCCGCTCGGGCCGGTCCCCCGTCATCAGCACCAGGTTCGGCACCCCGAGCGCCGACGCGGCCAGCAGGTCCGACTGCAGCGCGATCCGGTTGCGGTCCCGGCAGGTCATCTGCATGACGGGGTCGACGCCCTCCGCCAGCAGCGCCAGGCTCCCCGCGAGGCTCGACATCCGGACGTTCGCGCCCGCGTTGTCGGTGACGTTGACCGCGTCGACCCACCCGCGCAGGTGCTCGGCGGCCCGCCGGACGGGCGCGAGGTCGGCCCCCCGCGGCGGCGCGATCTCGGCGGTGACGGCGAACCGGCCCGTACGCAGCGCGTCCGCGAGCCGGCCGGGGATCCCCGGCGACAGCGCTGTAGGGGTGATCACGCCCCTATCATGCGCCCTCGCCGGTCACTCCCACTCGATCGTGCCCGGCGGCTTGCTCGTCACGTCGAGGACGACCCTGTTGACCTCGGCCACCTCGTTGGTGATGCGGGTGGAGATGCGTTCGAGGACGTCGTAGGGCAGGCGTGTCCAGTCGGCGGTCATCGCGTCCTCCGACGACACCGGCCGCAGCACGATCGGGTGGCCGTAGGTGCGGCCGTCGCCCTGGACACCGACGCTGCGCACGTCGGCCAGCAGCACCACCGGGCACTGCCAGATCGTCGCGTCGAGGCCTGCCGCGGTGAGCTCCTCGCGGGCGATGGCGTCGGCCGCGCGCAGCGTCTCCAGCCGCTCGAAGGTGACCTCACCGATGATGCGGATGCCCAGGCCGGGGCCGGGGAACGGCTGGCGGCCGACGATCGTCTCCGGCAGCCCCAGCTCCGCCCCCACCTTGCGGACCTCGTCCTTGAACAGCGTGCGCAGCGGCTCGACCAGCGCGAACTCGATGTCGTCGGGAAGGCCGCCGACGTTGTGGTGACTCTTGATCGTCGCCGTGCCCTTGCCACCGCCGGACTCGACGACGTCGGGGTAGAGCGTGCCCTGCACCAGGAACCCGACGTGCTCGGCCGCCGCGACCTCCGACGTCGCCGCCTCGAAGACCCGGATGAACTCCCGCCCGATGATCTTCCGCTTGGTCTCGGGCTCGCTGACCCCGGCGAGGGCGTCGAGGAACCGGTCGGCCGCGTCGACGGTGTGCAGCTTCGCGCCGGTGGCGGCGACGAAGTCACGTTCCACCTGCTGACGCTCGCCGGTGCGCAGCAGTCCGTGGTCGACGAACACGCACGTCAGCCGGTCCCCGATCGCCCGCTGCACCAGTGCCGCCGCGACCGCGGAGTCGACACCGCCCGACAGCCCGCACACCGCGTGCCCGTCGCCGACCTGCGCGCGGATCGCGGCCACCGAGTCGTCGATGATCGACGAGGTCGTCCAGCTCGGGGTGAGCCCCGCGACCTCGTGCAGGAAGCGCCGCAGCACCTCCTGGCCGTGCGGGCTGTGGCCCACCTCCGGGTGGTACTGCACCCCCGCCAGCCGGCGGTCGGTGTCCTCGAACGCCGCGACCGCGACCCGGTCCGACGACGCCGTGACCGTGAAGCCCTCGGGCGCGCGGACCACCGAGTCGCCGTGGCTCATCCACACCGGGTGCCGGGCGGGCAGCCCGTCGTGCAGCGTGCCGGAGGTCGACGTCAGGCACAGCTCGGTGCGCCCGTACTCGCGGGTGCCGTCCGGGGCCACCTCGCCGCCCAGCGCCCTGGCCATCGCCTGGAACCCGTAGCAGAGCCCGAGCACCGGGATCCCCGCCGTGAACAGCGCCGGGTCGATCTCCGGGGCGCCCTCGGCGTAGACGCTCGACGGGCCGCCCGACAGGATCAGCGCCACGGGCTTGCGCGCCACGATCTCGGCGACCGGCGTGTCGGAGGGGACGATCTCGGAGTACACCTGCGCCTCACGCACCCGGCGGGCGATGAGCTGGGCGTACTGGGCCCCGTAGTCGACGACGAGGACGGTCGGCTGCTGCACGGACCAAGGATAGTTCGTGGCGCCCGCCACCCCGGGGGCGGCGACCTACGGTGTGACCATGACCGACGACCTGGTGCTCCTCGACCGCGACGGCGCGACCGCGACGATCACCCTCAACCGGCCCGCGGCACTCAACGCACTCACCCCGGAGATGCTCGTCCGGCTCGCCGCCCGGATCGACGAGGCCGCCGCCGACGACGACGTCCGGGTCGTCGTGCTCACCGGGGCCGGCCGGGCGTTCTGCGCCGGCGTCGACCTCGAGGCCCTCGGGCAGCGGCGGATCGTCGACGGCGCCGTGGGCGACGTGCTCGACGTCCCCGCCCGCGCGGTGCTCACCCGGCTGACCTCGATCCCGAAGATCGTCGTCGCCCGCATCCAGGGCCCGTGCTTCACCGGCGGGCTGGAGATCGCGCTGGGCTGCGACCTGCTCGTCGCCGCCGACCAGGCGAAGTTCGGCGACACCCACGCCAAGTTCGGGCTCCGCCCGTCGTGGGGCATGAGCCAGCGGCTCATCCGGCTGATCGGCGTCTCGCGCGCCCGGCGGCTGTCCTACACCGCGGCGACGTTCACCGGCGCGCAGGCCGCGACCTGGGGCCTGGTCACCCGCTCGGCACCGCTGCGCCACCTCGACGCCGCCGTCGCGGACCTCATCGACTCCGTGCTCGCCAACAGCCAGGGCTCCCTCGCCGCCTACAAGGACCTCTACGCCCACGCCCTCGACGGCACCGGCCTCGCCGACGGGCTCGCCTACGAGGCCGCCACCGGCTACCCGATCCCCGACACCGAGTCGCGCGTGGCGAGCTTCCGGTGAGCCGGTCGACACGCGTGTCCCTGCTGGTCCGGGCCCCGCGCGCCGCCGTGTGGCGGGCCCTGGTCGACGCCGACGCGGTCGCCCGCTGGCGCGTCCCCGACGGCATGAGCTGCGAGGTCCACGAGTTCGACGCCCGCGAGGGCGGCCGGTTCCGCATCTCGCTGACCTACTCCGACCCCGCAGCCGTCGGCGGCAAGACGGACGCACACACCGACACGTACCACGGCGTCTTCACGACGATGCGCGCCGGCGACACCCTCGTGGAGACGCTCGAGTTCGAGTCCGACGACCCCGGGAACCGGGGCACGCTCGTCCAGACCACGACGCTCACCGACGCCCCCGGCGGCACCGAGGTGACGATCGCCCACGACGGCCTCCCCGAGGCCGTCGCCCCCGCCGACAACGAGGCCGGCACCCGCATGGCCCTGGCCAACCTGGCCGCGTTCGTCGAAGGCTCCTGATCCGGCGCGGCCCGGGGCCCGTCTCAGCCGCGGACGGTCAAGCCCGCCTTCTGGAACTCCTTGAGGTCGGAGTAGCCCGTCTTGGCCATGGCCCGGCGCAGCGCGCTGAAGAGCGCGACGTCGCCGTAGGGGCTGTCCGACGGGCCGAAGAGCACCTGGTCCAGGGTCCGGTCGCCGGTGTCCTGCACCGTGATCTCCGATCGCGGCAGGGCGGGGTGCGCGGCCGACGACGTCCAGTACAGGCCCCCGCCGGGCGACTCCGCGGAGGCGGCCAGCTGCTCGCCGAGCATGACGGCGTCGGCACCGCAGGCGATGGCCTTGGCCATGTCACCGGAGCCCGCCATGCCGCCGTCGGCGATGACGTGCACGTAGCGGCCGCCGGTCTCGTCGAGGTAGTCGCGGCGGGCGGCGGCGGCGTCAACGATCGCGGTGGCCATGGGCACGCCGATGCCGAGGACGGCGTCGGTGGTGGTGCCCGTGGACTCGCCGTAGCCGACGATGACGCCCGCGGCGCCGGTGCGCATGAGGTGCATGGCGGTGCGGTAGTCACCGACGCCGCCCGCGACCACCGGCACGTCGAGGCCGTTGATGAACTCGCCGAGGTTGAGCGGCTCACCCTGGGAGACGTGCTCCGCGGAGATGATCGTGCCCTGCACGACGAGGATCTCCACGCCGGCGGCGAGCAGCGTCGGGGTGATCTCGCGGGCGCGCTGCGGGCTGACGCGGACGGCGACGGTGACGCCGGCCTCCCGGACGGTCTTCAGCGCCTCGGTGAGCAGGTCCGGCTGGATCGGGGCCGCGTGGAGCTTCTGCAGCAGGCGGATCGCGGCGGACTCGTCACCGGCGTCGGCGGCGTCGAGGACGCGTTCGAGGGCGGCGTCGGCGTCGCCGTGCCGGGCCCACAGCCCCTCGGCGTTGAGCACCGGCAGGCCGCCCAGCTGCCCGATCCGCACCGCGCTGGCGGGCGAGACGATCGCGTCAGTGGGGTGGGTCATCAGCGGGATCTCGAAGCGGTACGCGTCGAGCTGCCAGCCGAGCGTGACCTCCTTCGAGCTCCGTGTCCGCCGCGACGGAACGATCTCGATCTGCTGCAGGTCGTAGCTGCGACGGGCCGTCCGGCCCATCCCGATCTCAACGAGGTCACGCACGGGTGACCAGCCTAGGGGGTGTCCCCCGGGGCACCGTCGATGGGCTCGGTGATCCGGGCGCCTCCAGGCGGCTCCGGGTGAGGAGGACCGCGGCCGCCCGGGCGCCGCCGCAGACCCCCGGTCTACCTCGACGCGTAGTTCGGCGCCTCGACGGTCATCGTGATGTCGTGGGGGTGGCTCTCCTTGAGACCGGCCGCCGTGATGCGCACCAGCTGGGCCTGCTGCAGCTCGGGGATGGTCTGCGCGCCCGCGTAACCCATGCCCGACCGCAGCCCGCCCACGAGCTGGTGGACGACCTGCGACAGCGGCCCGCGGAACGGGATGCGGCCCTCGATGCCCTCGGGGACGAGCTTGTCCTCGCTGAGCACGTCGTCCTGGGCGTAGCGGTCCTTGGAGTAGGACTTGGAGGTTCCGCGCGACTGCATCGCCCCCAGCGAGCCCATGCCCCGGTAGGTCTTGAACTGCTTGCCGCCGACGAGGATCAGCTGCCCCGGCGACTCCGCCGTGCCGGCGAAGAGGCTGCCCAGCATGACGCTGGAGGCGCCCGCCGCGATGGCCTTGGCGATGTCGCCGGAGTACTGGATACCGCCGTCGCCGATCACCGGCACGCCCGCGGCGGCACACGCCTGCGCCGCCTCGTAGATGGCCGTGATCTGCGGGGCCCCGACACCGGCGACGACACGCGTCGTGCAGATGGAGCCGGGTCCGACGCCGACCTTCACCGCGTCGGCGCCCGCCTCCACGAGCGCCAGTGCGCCTGCCCGGGTGGCGACGTTGCCGCCGACGACGTCGACGTTGTCGCCCACCTCGGCGCGCAGCTTCGCGACGGTCTCCAGGACGCGCTTGGAGTGGCCGTGGGCGGTGTCGACCATCAGCACGTCGACACCGGCCTCGACGAGCACCATCGCGCGGGCGTAGGCGTCGTCGCCGACACCGACGGCCGCGGCGACGACGAGCCGCCCGTCGGGGTCCTTGGTGGCGAGGGGGTACTTCTCGGTCTTGTTGAAGTCCTTGATGGTGATGAGGCCGCGCAGGATGCCGTCGCCGTCGATGATCGGCAGCTTCTCCAGCTTGTGCCGGCGCAGCAGGCCCAGCGCCGCCTCCGCGGTGACCCCGACGCGCGCGGTGACGAGCGGCGCGGGCGTCATCACCTCGTGGACGGGGCGGCTGTGGTCCATCTCGAACCGCATGTCGCGGTTGGTGATGATGCCGACGAGCTTGCCGTCGGCGTCGGCGACCGGGACGCCGGAGATGCGGTACTTCGCGCAGAGGGCGTCGACCTCGGCGAGCGTCGCGTCGGGTGAGCAGGTGACCGGGTCGGTGACCATGCCGGCCTCCGAACGCTTCACCACCTCGACCTGCGCGGCCTGCTCGTCGGTCGACAGGTTGCGGTGCAGCACGCCCAGCCCGCCCGCGCGGGCCATCGCGATGGCCATGCGGGACTCGGTCACGGTGTCCATCGGCGAGGACACGACGGGCACCTGGATTCGGACGCGTCGCGTCACCTGGGTGCTGGTGTCGGCAGCGCTCGGGACGACGTCGGACTCCGCCGGGAGCAGCAGCACGTCGTCGAACGTGAGACCCAGCATCGCGAACTTCGGTGGCAGTCCGGTGGTCTCAGTGGTCATCGCAGGCTTTCAGCCCCTCACCGGTCAGCACGTGTGCGGACGGCCCGGGCGCCGCCCTCACCACATCGTATCCGGGCCGCCGGGTGGGACCGAACCGACGAGTCGTGCGGCACACCCACCACCGTGCGCACCTGCGGGGATTGCTCCGTCCGGGACACGGTGGGTGGGCCGGCGGGGTACGGTGTCGAACGTGTCGGCCGACGCGATGCCCCCGGACCCCTTCGCGGGAGATCCGCACGATCCCGCCCTGTCCCTCGACGACGCCGCGAACCTCGACGAGCTCAGCAGCGCCGAGCGCGAGGAGGTCGTCGCCGATCTCGCCGATCTTGCCGTCTACCAGGCCCTGTTGGAGTGCCGTGGGGTGCGCGGCATCGTCGTCGACTGCGGTGACTGCGGCGAGCAGCACTTCCACGAGTGGCGTCTGCTGCGGGCCAGCCTGCAGCAGCTGCTCGACGAGGGGCAGATGCGCCCGCACGAGCCGGCGTTCGATCCGGACCCGGCCGACTACGTGACGTGGGAGTACTGCCGCGGCTACGCGGACGCCACGATCAGCGACGGCTGAGACCTCCGACACTGCACCGCGACACGACGAAGGCCCCCACCCGCTCCGGGTGGGGGCCTTCGTCGTGGATCAGCTGGGCGGGGCGACCGGCGTGGGGTCGGACGTGCTCGTCGAACCCAACCCGGACGTCGTCGACGACGGGTCCGGCCGGCCCTCCGACGTCGGCTTCGGCGTGCCCGACGGCGACAGTGTCGTCGTGGGCGACTCCGTGGTCGACGGCGGCTGTGCCGAGGTCGTCGGCGGGGCCGTCGGCGTCGACGTCACCGGGTCACCGGGGGTGGACGGCGAGGTGGACGTGCTCGGCTTGCCGGGGATCGACGGCGGGGCCGGCGGCGGGGTGCCGTCGCGCAGCGGGGCCTCCGGGTCGGCCTTCTGACCCGCCGGCGTCTCCTGCAGCTTCATGGTCAGGAAACGCTGGTTGGCCTCCAGGACGGGAGCGCCGTCCTCGGGCTTCACCTTGGCCATGAGCTGCTCGACCGCGGTGAGCTGTTGCGCCGCGCCGCTGGTGTCGCCCGAGGCGAGCGACTCCTTGACCGCGACGATGCCGGCCTGCGCATCGACCGCCGCCTGCCGTGACTGTGCGGTCTCGGTGTAGAGGACCTCGGTGACGCCGAACAGTGCGTCGCCGGGCTGGGCCCCGTGCGCCCCGATCGACACGCCGGTGACGGCGACGACGATCAGTGCGGCGGCGGCCGCGAGCGGGGCGAGGTGGCGGGCCTTCCTACCGGGGCGCCTGCTCGGGCGCATCGGTGTGACGGTCGCGCCGGCGTCGCCGACCGGGCCGTCGGACGCGCTGTCACCGACCGGGCCCTGGGGTCCGGTCGCCTCGGCGTCGGCCTGCACCACGGGGAACACCGTGGTGTCGACGTCGATCGGGCCGCCGGTGACGGCCATGATCGTCGCGAGCGCGGTGTCGGTGTCGACGAGTTCGGGGATCGGGTCGGCGTCGACCTCGGCCTTCCAGGCGGCGAGCATCGCAGCGATCCGGTCGTCCTCGCCGCCACCGCCACCGCCACCGCCGTAGCCGCGGGCGAGGGCGTCGATGAGGGCGTCGTCGGACTGCACGGCCATCAGGTCGGGCGCCTCCTCGGCACCTGCCGACGGCGTGGCCGCGGGCTGCGGGACGCGCGGGGGCAGCGGCCGGCCCATCGCGGGGCCGCCGGCGCCGTTGACGTGCCGCCCGTTGGTGTACGAGCCGTTGTGGTGGGAGCCGCCTGCGGACCCGTTGGTCCGGGAGCCGTCGACCTGCCACTCGGCGACGGGCGGCCACTCGGCGGCGGGCGGCCACGATCCGTTGTTCGGCTGCGGCCGGGGGTCCTGGGCGCGCGGGTCCGGGTCGAACCACGAGCCGCCGGCGCGCGGCACTCCGCCGCCGGGGGTGCCGCTACCGGGGACGTCGCCGCCGGGGACGCCGCCGCCGGGGACGCCGCTGCCGGGGACGCCACTGCCGGGGACGCCGTCGTGGCCGGCGGCCCCGTCGCGGGGGAATCCGTTCCTGGGTGCGCCGTCGGGACGGCGGTGACGGCCGCGGCGGGGGGTCTCCTCGGGACCGCCGGGTGCACGATCACTCATCTCTAGACCACCTCCTCCTCGGGCATCGACTTGCGCAATCGGGCG
Organism: Pseudonocardia sp.; assembly: GCF_050250275.1. Classification (GTDB taxonomy): domain Bacteria; phylum Actinomycetota; class Actinomycetes; order Mycobacteriales; family Pseudonocardiaceae; genus Pseudonocardia. Next base: position 14,755 of record NZ_JBFWOY010000056.1, on the reverse strand, counting down.
AGTGCGCGGTGCTGGGCGACGCGGACGGCGCCCGGGGTGGAGCCGACGGCTTCCGCCGTCTCCTCCGCCGAGAGCCCGACGACGACCCTCAGCACGAGGATCTCGCGTTGTTTCTCGGGTAGTACCTCGAGCAGGCGCGCCATCTCACCGGACAGCTCGACGCGGAGCGCGCGCTGCTCGGGACCGTCCGCGACCTCGATCGCGTCGGGGACGTCGGCGACCGGTTCGGAACGGTTGCGGCTGGAGGCCCGGTGGGCGTCGATCACCTTGTGTGAAGCGATGCCGTACACGAATGCGAGGAAGGGCCGTCCCTGGACCCGGTAGCCGGGCAAGGCCGTCAACACGGCCAGACACACCTCCTGCGCGACGTCGTCCGCCGAGGCGGACGATCGGTCCACCCGGCCCAGTCGCGCCCGGCAGTAGCGCACGACCAGCGGCCGGATGATGGCCAGCACACGTTCGACGGCCCGTCGGTCACCTGCCATTGCAGATGCCACGAGTTCGTCGAGAACGTCTGTCGGTTCACTCATCGCAGGCCGTGCTCCGGGTGTTACGCAACATGGTCGACATCATCCGTTCGGTGAGGACGACTACGGAGAGTGTCGTAATGAGGTCCTCGACAACGAACACGGTAGCGAAGCCCGGGCCCGAACTGCGGACAAGGCCTCGATCGTGGGAACGAGCGGCGACGCCGGGCGTCACGCCGCCGAATGGCGCAATTCTGCCGAAAGGCACCGCCGTCCGGACCCGGGGGTTGCGCCGGGCGGAGGCATGAGGACGTGTGGGCGATCCTGGTCGATCGGGGTCGCCGGTGACCGTCCCTCGCGGGCGGCGGGAGCCGGCGGCGGCGGGAGGGAACGGGAGTGCGAGCAGCGCGGCCGCGCCCGGGCGGACCGGGGACGGCGACACAGCCCGGGGAGGTCGGCACCCGGGCGGGATCACGACGGAGGCCGTGACCGGGGTCGCCGGAGAACCCGGCGACCCGTGGGGAGCACTGGGACGCACCGCGTGCCGGATGGAGTCCTCTGGGGTGGGAACTCGAGCCGCACGGAACGCCCGGGCGGACAGGCGGCGCGTGGGCACCGCCGGGCGTCCGTCGTGGTCGCGCGTCGGGTTCGGGGTCCGACGCGACGACCGGGTGCCCGGCAAGGGGGAGCCGGGCGACCGCCTCTCGGCGGACGGACGTCAGGACACGAGACCGCGACGGAAGCCGTGCGCGACGGCCTGGGCGCGGTCGCGAACACCCAGCTTGCGGAACAGCCGCCGCGCGTGGGTCTTCACGGTGTCCTCGGAGAGGTAGAGCTCGCGGCCGATCTGTCCGTTGCTCTTGCCCTGGCTCATTCCGCGGAGCACCTGCAGCTCGCGCTCGGTGAGCTGGACACCCGGGTCGGCCGGCGTACGCGGCGTGGGAACCGCGGTGCTGGCCAACGTGTGGGCGAGGGCGGCGACGAGCTCCGGCCGGGACGCATCCCAGCGGAGGTAGCCGCGTGCGCCGCCGGCGATGGCCGCGGCGATGCTGCCCGCGTCGTCGGGGGCGCCGAACACGATGACGTTGGCCTGCGGGTGCGCTGCGACGAGCCGTCGCGTCGCCTCCACACCGGTGGGGACCGCACGCTGGGTCCCGACCAGGACGACGTCCACCGGCTGCCGGGAGAACCGGGCCAGCAACTCGTCGCCATGAGCCACACAGTCGATCCGGTGCACCCCCGGCACCGCGGACATCACGCGGGTGAGACCTTCGCGGACGCTGCGACGATCGTCGCAGATGAGTACCGTCGTCACGACGATTCCTTCCTGCAGCTTCCTGCAGCCGGGTGATGTGTCACCCTCCGCATCGGCGGGTGACAGCCTCACCTTGACACGATCAGGGCGAGTTTGTGCCCTCCATTCGAGCGCGTTTCGCCGAGTGGCACTCGTCATGTGGGTGACGAACGTCCGAACGGAGTAATTACATTACCCGGTGCCACCTCGGAACCCACGCCGACTCCCCCATCAGGCGCCTGCCGGTCGGGTCCGATCGGGAGTAGAGGACGCTCAGCGTTCGCGCGGCGGCGTGTCGTCGGCGTGGCGCGTCGCTCACCGTGTCATTCGGCGCATCGGAGGATCGATCCACGTGTCGGTCGTTTGCGTTCCCGATGCGGTCGACGACGCCGGACGGTCGCTGACGCGAGGCGGACGGCAGGGCCGATCGGGTGGCCCCCACGGAAGGGTCCGGCCGTCGTACCGGTGGCAGCACAGGGCCGTCCGGGGGATGCCAGGCAACCTCGGCGCCCGACGCGAGTCCCAGTACATCGTCCCAGCTGCGGGTGGTCGCGGACCCGTCGGCGGCCATGGCGGCCGCGGCATCGGCGACACCCGGGCGGTCCGCCAGGTCGGCCGCGGCGAGGGCCGCGGCCCAGTGCAACGGGAGCAGTCCGAGGTGTGCGGCGGCGGCCGCGGCGGCGTCCAGTTCGAGCAGGACGCCCGGGGCGGTGTCGGGGTCGGCCGCCGCGCGCGACACTCCGGCCACGATCGCCGACTTCACCCGGTGTCGCGACGAACGGCTCTCCCGGGCGCCCGCTTCTGCCGACGCGGCGGCCGAGCGTGCCGCAGCGGGGTCGCCGGCCATCAGGGCGAGCTCCGCGGCGACCCATCTCGCCCGGATCGCGCAGCGCCCGGCCCCACCGGGGTCGTCCCCCTCCGCCAGCCCTGCGCAGGCCGAGGTCGCCCGCGCCAGTAGGACACGGGATCCATGCAGGTCACCGGCCCCGAGCGCGTCGGCGGCGAGGCCGGTGAGGGCATCGGCACGGGCCACCTCGACGGTCGGCATCCCGGGCACCGACGCCGCATCCGCCGCGAGCCGCAGCCCCCACGCGTCGTGGCGGCGCGCGGCGACGTGCCCGCCGAGCTGTCGCCGGTGCGACGCCAACGTGACCGCCGCGTGCGCGGCGACGACACGCGGCACCGCCGGGTCGTGGAGCAGGCCGGTCAGCAGCGTCGCGGCGCGGCCGTAACGACCTTGGCCGCCCAGGGCGACGGCGGCGGCCCAGCGATCGCCGGGGCACGCACCGGGCGGCACGGTGACGACCCGGCCGGGCGCGGCCCCGAACGCCGCCTCCCACGGGGACGGGTCGGACCGGATCAGCCGGTCACGACCCGGGTCAGGACGTCGGCGGCCTCCGCGAGCGAGGTGAGGCGGGTCGTCGAGGCGGGCAGCGCGACACCGTCCCAGCCGGCGCCCCCGACGAACACGCGGTGGCGCGGCCGGGTCCGCGGCAGGGACTCGACGACCCCGGCGTCGCCGGACTCCGTCATCTGCGACCACAGCACGAGCGCGGCGGGCGCGATCCGGCGGACCGCGTCGGCGAGCGCGTCGGCGGGCAGGTCGGCACCCAGCGGCCGGCACGGCAGGCCGCGCTCGGCCAGCACCGCCGACAGCACGGTCACGGGCAGCACGTGCAGCTCCCCCGGCATCGCGGCGAGCAGCACGGGGCGCAGGGCGGGGCCGACGGGGGCGTGGACGGCGTGGGCGTTGTAGACGCCGGTGACGCAGTCGCTGACGAGGTGTTCGATCTCGACGCCGCGGCCGTCGGACTCCCAGCGCTCGGCGACCGCGACGAGGACGGGCCGGGCGACGTCCTCCCAGGTGGCGACGAGCCCGTCGACGGCCGCGGACTCGGCGAGGACCGTCCGGACGGCCTGGGCGTCCATGGCGAGGGCGGCCCGGGCGAGCCCGTGGGCGCGGGGGCCGGCACCGGGGAGGCGGAGCTGCCTGCCACCACGCCGCGGCGGCGGGGTGTCGACGGCGGGGGTCGCCACGGCGACGACGGGGGCGACAGGGGCGATGTGGGCGGCGACGGCCGTGGGAGCCGGGGCCGTCTGGGGGTGCGGGGCCGTCGGGGGGATCGGGGCCGTCGGGGGGATCGGGGCCGTCGGGGAGACCGGGGCCGTCGCGTGCGGGGCGAGAGCCAGCCGCGCCGCCTCCGCGGGCCCGGCGCCGTGGGTGAGCGCGCGCGCCATGACCTCCAGCCGTGCGAGGTCGCCGGCGGTGTAGCGGCGGTGGCGGCCGGGGACGTGGCCGGTCGGTTCGAGTCCGTAGCGACGGGCCCAGGTGCGCAGGGTCGCGGGCGCGACGCCGAGGCGGCGCGCGACAGCGGCGACCGGCAGCGAGAGGCCGTCGACCCCCTGCGCGTCGGCAGCCGCTGCAGCGAGGCTCGGGTCCCGTTCCACGGCGGTCATCGTGCGTGCCGGCCGTCCGGCGGTCAAGCCGAAAATCTGCGGCGCTACTCTTGTTGAATCAGGTTTGGCGCGATTCACTATGGGTATCTCGGCGTCGACGACATCGTTCGAGCAGACAGGCTGGTGAAGGTCGTGGCAGACACCCGACGACTTCCGGTCCCCGTGACGGAAATCTGGGACTGGCAGATGCGCGGCGCCTGCCGCGGCATGGACAGCGCGTTCTTCTTCCATCCCGAGGGCGAGCGCGGCCCGGCCAAGGTCAACCGGGAGGCGCAGGCCAAGGCCGTGTGCCGCAGATGCCCGGTCGTGGAGGAGTGCCGACGGCACGCCCTGGCCGCGCACGAGCCCTACGGCGTGTGGGGCGGGCTCTCCGAGGCCGACCGCCTCGAGGTGCTGCAGGCCCGCGGGCGCCGGGTACGGCAGCCACGCGACCCGCGGTCCACCGAGACCGCGGACCGCTGAGAACGCGGACCGCTGAGAACGCGGACCGCTGAGAACGCGGACCGTGGACCGCGGACGACGACCCCGACAACGGCACGAGGGCGGGTGCGGACGTGATGTCCGCACCCGCCCTCGGCGGTCAGTGCGTGGCTACGGGAACTGTCAGTGCCCGTGGCCGTGGCCGTGGCCACCCGCGGCAGGGGGCGCCGGCGGCTCCGGCTTGTCGACGACGGCGCTCTCGGTGCTCAGCACCATGCGCGCGATCGACGCGGCGTTGACGACCGCGGAACGGGTCACCTTGACCGGGTCGATGACGCCGTCGGCCAGCAGGTCGGAGTAGGTGAGGGTGGCGGCGTTGAAACCGTGGCCCCACTCCTGCTCGGCGACCTTGGAGACGACGACCGCGCCCTCGAGACCGCCGTTGGAGGCAATCCAGAACAGCGGGGACGACAGCGAGCGACGGACGATCTGGACACCGGTCGCCTCGTCGCCGGTGAGGCCGAGGCCGTCCTCCAGCGCCTTGGCGGCCTGCACCAGAGCAGAACCGCCGCCGGGGACGATGCCCTCCTCGACCGCGGCCCGGGTCGCCGACACCGCATCCTCGATGCGGTGCTTGCGCTCCTTGAGCTCGGTCTCGGTGGCCGCGCCGACCTTGATGACCGCGACGCCGCCGGACAGCTTCGCGAGCCGCTCCTGCAGCTTCTCGCGGTCCCAGTCCGAGTCGGCGTTCTCGATCTCGTTCTTGATCAGCGCCACGCGCGAGTCGACGGCGTCCTTGCTGCCGCCACCCTCGACGAACGTGGTGGTGTCCTTGGTGACGACGACACGCCGGACCTTGCCCAGCAGGTCGAGACCGGCCTCGGACAGCTTGAGCCCGACCTCGGCGTTGATGACCGTGCCGCCGGTGGCGATCGCGAGGTCGTCCATGAACGCCTTGCGGCGGTCACCGAAGAACGGCGACTTCACCGCGGCGACGCGGACGGTCTTGCGGATCGAGTTGACGACGAGCGTGGACAGCGCCTCGCCCTCGACGTCCTCGGCGACGATCAGCAGGGGCTTGCCGTCGGCCAGGACCTTCTCCAGCAGCGGGAGGAGATCCTGGATCGAGCTGATCTTGTCGCGGTGCAGCAGGACGTAGGCGTCCTCGAGCGCGGCCTCCATCGACTCGGGGTCGGTGACGAAGTACGGCGAGAGGTAGCCCTTGTCGAACTGCAGGCCCTCGGTGATCTCGAGCTCCGTCGCCATCGTCGATCCCTCTTCGATGGTGACGACGCCGTCCGAGCCGACCTTGCCGAACGCCTGGGCGATCAGCTGGCCGATGGTCTCTTCGCGCGAGGCGATGGTGCCGACCTGCGCGATGTGCTCATCCCCGTTGACGGGGGTGGCCTTCTCCTTGAGGAACTCCGAGACCGCGTCGGCTGCCGCGGCGATCCCCTTGCCCAGCGCCATCGGGTTGGCACCGGCGGCGACGTTGCGCAGGCCCTCGCGGACCAGCGCCTGCGCCAGCACCGTGGCGGTGGTGGTGCCGTCACCGGCGACGTCGTTCGTCTTGGTGGCGACGGTCTTGGCGAGCTGGGCGCCGAGGTTCTCGTACGGGTCCTCGAGGTCGACCTCGCGGGCGATCGTGACGCCGTCGTTGGTGACGGTCGGACCGCCGAACTTCTTGTCGATCACCACGTGCCGGCCGCGCGGGCCCAGGGTGACCTTCACCGCGTCGGCGAGCTGGTTCACCCCACGCTCGAGTGCACGGCGCGTGTCTTCGTCGAAGCTGATCTGCTTCGGCATCTTCGCCTCTCTCGATGTTCTTGTGCGGCGCCCCGCCACACGCCACCGCCCCGGCGACCAGTCAGTGGTCGACGGTCGGCCGGGGCGGTGGAGGTGGCCGGAGAATCAGCCGGGTGGCGTCAGTTGACGACGGCGAGGACGTCACGCGCGGAGAGGATGAGGTACTCCTCGCCGTTGTACTTGACCTCGGTGCCGCCGTACTTCGAGTAGATGACGACGTCGCCCACGGCTACGTCGAGCGGCACGCGGTTGCCGTTGTCGTCGATGCGACCCGGGCCGACGGCCAGGACCTTGCCCTCCTGGGGCTTCTCCTTGGCGGTGTCGGGGATCACGATGCCCGAAGCGGTGGTGGTCTCCGCCTCGCTGGCCTGGACGACGATCTTGTCCTCGAGCGGCTTGATGTTCGCCACTGGATGACCTCCCCTTCCATGGGGTACGAACTCGATTCTGACCCTGACATATCAGGCGACCGGGTGCCCCGCCGTCGCGGGTGTCGGGGCGGCCCGTTCGCTCTGTGCTCTGGCACTCTACCCATGAGACTGCCAACTGCTCAACGTCGGGAGGACGACCGTGTCGCAGGGAGGTCCCGCACCCCGGCCCACGGGCCGGCCGAACGGGTCCCGGCCGCCGTCGACGGCGACGGTCGTGGCCGCGTTGCTCACCTCGCTGCTGGTCCTGGGCTCGGCGTTCGCCGTCTACCTGTTCCGCGACGATCTGCTGTACCGCCCCGTCCCCGGCATCGCGCAAGCGGCGGGCGGGCCGGGGACGCGGAGCACGGCGCCGACCACACCGTCCGGCTCGCTCGCCGCCGCGGACCCGGCGCAGGCCCTGCGGCAACAGGTCGCCACCGACCGGCCGCAGGCGGAGAGCCTCGTCGGGCGCTGGGTGCCGCAGATCGGTTCGAAGGCGCCGGGGCTCGTCGTCAACGGCCGGACATTCGACGAGGCGTCGATCCTCGCCGACTTCACCGTGTCGCGGTCGCGGTTCCCGCAGGCGATCCTGCTGCGGTCCGACGACTGGTCGAGCTTCCGCCGCGGCGGCTTCTTCGTGACGCTGGTCGGGCAGCCGTTCGCCACCCCGCAGGAGGCGAACGCGTGGTGCGACCAGCAGAACCTGCTGCGCGACGACTGTTTCGCGAAGCGCCTGTCGCACACCGAGGGCCCGGAGGGCAACAGCCTCGCCCGCTGACCGCGCGCGCGGTCAGCGACGTACGGTTGTCCCTCATGACGACGATCGGCTCCAGCGACCTGGACGTGTCCCGGCTCTGCCTCGGCGGCAACGTGTTCGGGTGGACCATCGACGAGGATGCCTCGTTCGAGGTCCTCGACGCCTACGTGGCGGCGGGCGGCAACTTCATCGACACCGCCGACTCCTACTTCTGGCGCAAGCCGGGCAACTCCGGTGGCGAGTCCGAGACCATCATCGGCAACTGGATGGCCGCCCGCGGCAACCGCGACGACGTCGTGATCGCGACGAAGGTGAGCGGCCTGCCCAGCAAGCCGGGCCTGTCCGCGGCCAACATCGCCGACGCGACGGAGGACTGCCTGCGCCGGCTGCGCACCGACCGCATCGACCTGCTCTACGCGCACCGGGACGACGAGTCGGTCGCGCAGGAGGAGACCCTCGACGCGTTCGCGACGCTGGTGAAGGCGGGCAAGGTCCGGGCGCTGGGGGCGTCGAACTTCACCGCGGAGCGGCTGCGCTCGGCGCTGGAGATCTCCGCCCGCGACGGGCTGCCCCGCTACGAGGCCGTGCAGCCGCACTACAACCTGATGGAGCGCGACGACTTCGAGGCGTCCCAGGCGCCGCTGCTGCAGGCGGAGAACATCTCGTGCCTGCCGTACTACGCGCTGGCCAAGGGCTTCCTGACGGGCAAGTACCGCGACGGCGGCCCCGCGGTCGACAGCGTCCGGGCCGAGGGGGCGCTGGCGTACCTCGACGACCGCGGCCGCGCCGTGCTCGCCGCGCTCGACGAGATCGCCGCGGGCCACGAGGTGCCGGTGGCGGCGGTGGCGCTGGCGTGGCTGGCCGCGCAGCCGACCGTCGTGGCCCCGATCGCGAGCGCCCGCACCCCGGAGCAGCTGGCCGACCTGCTGCCGGTGCTCGACCTCACCTTGACCGACGACGAGCTGCGCCTGCTCTCGCACGTCAGTTCCTGAGCCCGTGAGTGGCGATGGGCGCCGTACCGGCCATCGCCACTCACGGGGTCCGACCGGGCCGGCGCCGCGGTGGGCGCACCCGGCGGATCAGCCGACCAGGACCTCGGTGACCGGCAGCGACGAGTCGGCGGGGAGGTCGAGCGAGGACGGGGTGGCGTCGCCCGCGAGCAGATGCGCGCCGAGCGCGGCGACCATGGCGCCGTTGTCGGTGCACAGCGCCGGGCGCGGCACCCGCAGCACCAGACCCGCTGCGTCGCAACGCTCCTGGGCCAGCGCACGCAGCCGCGAGTTGGCGGCGACCCCGCCGCCCAGGCACAGGATCTCCATGCCGTGCTCGCGGGCGGCCTGCACCGCCTTCGCGGTGAGGACGTCGACGACGGCCTCCTGGAAGCTCGCGGCGACGTCGGCGACCGGGACCGGCGTGCCCGCCCGTTCCAGCGCCTCGACGTGGCGGGCGACGGCCGTCTTCAGGCCGGAGAAGGAGAAGTCGAACGGGGCGTCGCGCGGGCCGGTCAGGCCGCGCGGGAACGCCACGGCAGCAGGGTCGCCCTCGCGGGCGACGCGGTCGATGTGCGGGCCGCCCGGGAAGGGCAGGCCCAGCAGCCGCGCGACCTTGTCGAACGCCTCACCCGCGGCGTCGTCGATCGTGGCGCCGAGCGGGGTGACCGGACCGGCGAGGTCGGGCACCGACAGCAGGCTGGAGTGCCCGCCCGAGACGAGCAGCGCCAGCGCGGGCGGCAGCGGGCCGTTCTGCAGGGTGTCGACGGCGACGTGCGCGGCCAGGTGGTTCACCCCGTAGAGCGGGACGTCCCAGGCCGCGGCGTAGGCCTTGGCCGCGGCGACGCCGACGAGCAGCGCCCCCGACAGCCCCGGCCCGGCGGTGACGGCGACGGCGTCGACGTCGCGTGCGGTCACGCCCGCCGCGGCCATCGCGCGGTGCACCGCGGGCACCATGGCCTGCAGGTGCGCCCGCGACGCCACCTCCGGCACGACGCCGCCGAACCGCGCGTGCTCCTCCACGCTCGAGGAGATCTCGTTGGCCAGCAACGTGGTCGTGCCGTCACCGTCGACACGGACGAGCCCGACGCCGGTCTCGTCGCACGACGTCTCGATCCCCAGCACCAGCCCGCTCGTCACGCTCGCGCGTCCCTTCGCATCGTGTAGGCGTCGGCCCCGGAGGGCCGGTAGTACCTCTTGCGCACGCCGACGATCTCGAACCCCTCGGACTCGTAGAGCCGCCGGGCGGGTTCGTTGTCGGTGCGCACCTCCAGGAAGATCGTGGCCCCCGCCTCGTCGGCGGGGGTGAGCAGCCTGTGCAGCAGGACCCGGCCGAGGCCGCGGCCCTGGTGGGCGGGGTCGACGCCGATGGTGTGCACCTCGGCCTCCGGCTGCGGCGGCCCGGCGGTGAACGCCAGCCCGGCGTAGCCGACGAGCAGGTCGTCGCTGCGGACGCCGACGTAGACGTGTCCGGCGCCGATCTCGTCGCGGAACGCCTGGGCGCTCCACGGGTCGTCGCCGGGGAAGAGGATCTCCTCCAGCTCGGCGCACCGGTCGGCGTCGGCACGCAGCAGCGGGCCGACGACGACACGTGTCATGCGCTCACCCGTTTGCGGGCTCCCGGTTCCACGGCGTCGGGCCGGCGCAGGTAGAGCGGGCGCAGCGGGCCGGGGTCGGTGCCCGCGCGCAGTGCGTCGGCGGCCACGGCGACCAGCCCGGCCACGCCCGCCGACGCCGGCCCGATGACGGGCAGGCCCGTGACCTCGGCCTTCTCCCCCGCCGCGGCGACCGACGGGAAACCGCCCAGGCGTTCGACGAGCACCGCGGGGGCCTCGACGTGCGGGCCGGTGACGCGGGCGCCCTCGGCCTCGTAGCCGGCCCAGTAGACCTCGCGGCGCCGCGCGTCGGTGACGACGATCAGGTTGCCGCTCAGGCGTTCCGCGCACGCCTCGCGGGCGATCGCGTCGTGCGAGCAGACGCCGTGCACCGGTGTGCCGAGCGCGTCGCCGAGCGCGGCGGCGGTGACCATGCCGACCCGCAGCCCGGTGAACGGGCCGGGCCCGGTGCCGGTGACGATCGCGTCGACGTCGCGCAGCGCGACACCGGCCTCGGCGCACGCGGCCAGGACGTTGGGCATCAGCAGCTCACCGTGCTTGCGGGCGCCGGCGTCGACGCGCTGCGCCAGGACCGCCGGCGGGCCGTCGACAGAAAGCGAGACGACGCCCGCCGTCACGGTCGACGTCGCGGTGTCCATCGCCAGAACCAGCACCCGGCCAGCCTACGAGCCGCCGTTCACCACCCGCGCACGACGTCCGGGAGCTCGGCGAGGCGCTGGATGACCGCGTCCGGGGTGACGTCGACGGGGACCTGCTGGTCGGCCGGGATCTCGCTGTGCGGCACCAGGACCGCCCGCATGCCGACGCCCTTGGCGCCGCTGATGTCGTCGTAGGGCCGGTCGCCGACGAACACGCAGGAGGCCGGGTCGTCGACACCGACGGAGTCCATCGCCGCGCGGAACGCCGCCGGGTGCGGCTTGGTGAAGGGCAGGTCGCTCGACCAGGTGCGGCCGTCGAACAGGTCGAGGACGCCGTCGCGGCGCAGCCACTCGTCGTGCCACGCGCCGGGCCACATCGTCGACGACAGGATGCCCAGCCGCAGGCCCTGTTCCTTGAGCGCGCGCAGCATGGGCGCGGCCTCCGGGTCGGTGTGGGTGGCCGCCACCCAGTGGTCGCGGTAGGCGGCCAGCGCGTCGGCGTGCTCGTCGTCGCGGTGGTCGGCGGCGGCGTCGGCCAGGACGTCGGCGATGGTGAACGCCCGCGCGTCGTCACGGATCCCGGTCCAGCGGGCGACGTCGGCGACGGCCAGAGCCTCGGCGAGCTCGGCGGCCCGCGCCTGGTCTCCGGCGTGCCGCAGCGACGCGTAGGCCTGCCAGCCCGCGCGGAAGTCCATCGTCCGCCAGGGGGTGAGGGTGCCGCCCCAGTCGAACAGGACCGCCCTGATCATGTCGGTGACATCCGGCGGACCGTCGCGACGCGCACGTCGTCGGGGCGGCGGTCCAGGCGCACGAGTACGTGCGACGACGACAGCCGCTCCGCCACGCCCTCGCCCCATTCGACGACGACGACGGCCGCCGTGAGGTCGGTGTCGAGGTCGAGGTCGTCGAGCTCATCGGTGACCGCGATGCCCGACGACCCGAGCCGGTAGGCGTCGACGTGCACCAGCGGGACCCCCGCCCCACCCGGGCCGGGCCGGTGCTCGCGGGCGATGACGAACGTCGGCGACGTGACCGTTCCCGTGACGCCCAGACCGCGTGCGATGCCGCGGGTCATGGCCGTCTTGCCGGCGCCGAGCGGGCCGGAGAGCAGCACCAGGTCGCCCGCTTCCAGTTGCGCCGCAAGGGATTCCCCGAGCGCCTCGGTGTCGGCCGGTTCCGGGAGGACGTGCTCGTGATCGAACACGGTCATGCCCGCTTCCTCATCCGGCGCACCGACCGGCCCGCCGCGACCCGTTTGGCCGACGCGTCGATCAGCTCGACCAGCGCCGCGTCGAACTCCGCGGGCTTCTCCATCGTCGGCATGTGGCCGACGCCGGGCAGCCGCAGCAGCCGTGCCGACGGCAGCTCGCCGGCGATCCGCTCGCTGTGGGAGAACGGGATCATCTTGTCGGCGTCCCCGGCCGCGACCAGCACCTCGCAGCCCGCCAGCGCGGGCAGTGCGGCGATCCGGTCGTGGCTGCCCAGGGTGTCGACGAAGTCGGTGAGGGCGTCCACCGCGTTCGCTCCGATCATGGTGTCGACGAGGTCGACCAGCGCCGGGTCGACCGACCGGTCACCGTAGGCGTAGCTGCGGGTGATCGACCAGATGAGGTCCCCCGCCGCGCGCCGCACCCCCTCGACCAGCTTGGGCTGCACCCGGGCCAGCAGGCCGACACCGCGCAGCAGCGGGTTGCTGCGCGACAGCAGCGCCGCCCCCAGGCCACCGCTGCCCATCTCCCCCGCCGACGTGGACACCAGCGCGACACCCGCCACGCGCTCGGCGAACAGCTCGGGGCGCTGCTCGGCCAGGGCCAGCACCGTCATCCCGCCCATCGAGTGCCCCACCAGCACCAGCGGGCCGTCCGGGGCCAGCGCGCGGACCACCGCGTCGAGGTCGTGGCCCAGCTGCTCGATCGTGCACGTCTCCCGCGGGGCCCGCTCCGAGCGCCCGTGGCTGCGCTGGTCGTACATGACGACCCGCACCGCCGGGCGCCGCAGCGCCGCCAGCACCGGCAGCTGCAGCGACCACGTCCGCCGGTCGAGGGCGAACCCGTGCACTAGCACGACGGTGAGCATCGGGCGGACGCCCTCGGGCGGCTCGATCTCCTCGCAGGAGAGCCGGACCCCGTCGTCGGCGGTCACCGACGACTGCTCACTGCGCGGCGTCGACTCCGGCGGCGGCGTCGACGTCAGCTGCGCCGCCAACCGCCGGCGCTGTGCGGCGATCCTGTTGCGGCGCCGGGCCGCGACGCCCACACCGACCGCGGCTCCCGCGGCCCCGGCGACACCGCTCGCGATGCCGACGGTCTGCCAGACACCCGGTTTCACACGTTCTCCCCGACGACCGTTCGCGTGATCCGCCGCGACTGCACCCCGGTGACGACCTCGTAGTGGATCGTCCCGAGCTCGTCTGCCCACTCCTGGGCGGTCGGCGCGCCCCCGTCGCCCGGGCCGAACAGCACCGCCACGTCACCCTCCCGCACCTCGGGTCCCTCGTCGGGGCCGCAGTCGACGACCACCTGGTCCATGCACACCCGGCCGAGGACCGGCCGCGACCGGCCCCCGAGCCACACCCGCATCCGGCCGCCGAAGTTCAGCCGCCGCGGCACGCCGTCGCCGTAGCCGAGCGGGACCAGCGCGAGCGTGGTGTCGTGGGGCGTCGTGAACTCGTGACCGTAGGACACGCCCTCGCCGGCGCGGACCCGTTTCACGAGGGCGACCCTGGCCCGCAACGTCATCGCCGGCCGCAGCGGGCTCTGCTCGACGGGCCGGCCGAACGGGTCGAGCCCGTACACGGCGATGCCCGTCCGGACCAGGTCGTGGTGCAGGTCCGGGCGCGACATCGTGGCCGCGGAGTTCGCGATGTGGCGCAACGGGGCGAGCCCCCGGTGGCACGCGACCTGCCACGCGGCGTCCAGCCGCGCGGCCTGCGTGTCGGTCACCGGGTGGTCGGCGACATCGGCCACCGCCAGGTGCGACCACACGGCGACGACCTCGCACAGCCCCGACGCGGCCGCCTTCGCCGCCTCGTCGACGAGGTCGGGCCAGTCGTCGCGCGGGCAGCCGTTCCGGCTCAGCCCGGTGTCGATCTTCAGGTGGACGCGGGCCGGGCGGTCCGCGCGCCGGGCCCCGTCGAGGACCGCGGCCAGGTGCGCGCGCGAGGACACCGACACGTCGACACCTGCGGCGAGGGCCGGGGCGAAGTCCTCGCCGGGCAGGTGCAGCCACGACAGCACCGGCGCGTCGATCCCCGCGCCGCGCAGCGTGAGCGCCTCGTCGAGGGTGCAGACCCCGAGCCAGCCGGCGCCGGCGCCCAGTGCCGCCCGCGCGACGTCGAGCGCGCCGTGGCCGTAGCCGTCGGCCTTGACGACGGCCATCGTCGCCGCCCCCGACGCCGCCGCCGACCGCGACAGCAGCCCGACGTTGTGCCGCACCGCCGCGAGATCGACGACCATCTCGGCCCGCGGTCCGGGGTCGGACGGTCTCGGCTGCGCCACGCCCGCATCATCGCACCCGGCGGCCCGCCCCGGTCCGGGGATGCGACCGCCCTCGCACTCCGGCGTCAGCAGTCCGTCTCGGCGGGGGGCGGTGCGGCGCACTCGCCGCGGACGTGGGCGCGCAGCTGTTCCCCGATCTCGCCGAGGGCCGCGATCTGGGCGGGTCCGAGCGGATCGAGCACCAGGTGCCGGACCGCCTCGACGTGTCCAGGTGCCGCGGCGACGACCTTGTCCCAGCCCTCGGTGGTCAGGATCGCGTTGGTGTAGCGGCCGTCGGCGGGGTCGGGCTCACGCCGGACGAACCCGCGTTGCTCGAGCCGCTTGACGACGTTGGACAGCCGTGACAGTGAGCCGCCCGTCAGCTCGGCGAGGGCGCTCATCCGCAGCAGCCGGTCCGGCGCCAT
>NZ_JBFWOY010000055.1:0-24196 GCF_050250275.1 Pseudonocardia sp. | reverse complement strand
CCGCCGGACATGATCAGGGCCCACTCGCAGGCAGACCACATGTCACAACCGGACAGCGGCGCTATCGCCACAGCTCACACGTGGTGGGCCCCCGGGGGATCGAACCCCGAACCCGCGGATTAAAAGTGGGCGGCGCGACGCCAGATCAGGCGTCCTGGTGGGCCTGACCAGCAGTCACCCGTGGCGATCCTGCATACCGTGCACTCCGTTGCCGGGGTTTCATTGTCATGTCCATTGTCAGCGAGTCCACAGTGGACGATCGTTCGCGCGGTCCTTCGACAACCTACGCGACTCGACCAGTCAGGCGCGACCGCTGAAATGACCACGGTCATCTGGACACCGGTGTCCGGCCGGCGGGTCACTCCGGATCGGGAGGTTGCTGGCCTGCCTTGTCACCAGTGACTCAACGAGTCGGGTCGAGCAGCGCCTTCCCCACACCGTCTGCTCGGTTGACCAGCATCGCGTAGGCCGCCGGCCCTTCTGACATACCGAGGCGGTGGGTGACCAGAGCCGCGGGATCGAGCCGACCCGCGATCGTCAGCGCGATCAGTGCACCCGCTTCGACATCGTCCCGCAGCGGCAGCAGACAGCCGCATCGGCCCGCAACCGGGCATCGATCACAACACCGACCCCGTGATCACGCACCGCCTCGACCACCGTCGAGCCCAGATGCGGAAGCAGGACCGCAAGATCACATTCGAGTGATCATCTCGCCCGCCGGAGGCATTCCAACGTCAACACGCCAGACCAGCGATCACGCGAAGTGCGTCAGAGCCAGTCTTCAACTGCCGTTGACATCGGCGAGCGACCGTCGTCGATCTGGTTCCGCTCGGATGCGTCGCGCCTCGGTCAACATAAGCGATCGCCCCCATCGAGCCGAGACACCTTCAGCTGACTTACACCTATCGAATCGTCAGACACTGCTCGGCAACGCTCCCGCTGCCAGACCTGCTCCACCAACCCAGGTCAGTAGTCGCACCGTTGTTCCATCTGCATCGATATGTGCCGTAATGGGCGGGATCATTCGCTACCCGTTGATGCGATCGCGAGCGCTCTCGCGCTCTCCTCCCAGAACGGGCTCGCATGGGCCGAGGCGGCCTCCCGGTACAGCGCGACCCGTGTGCGCTCCGCCTCGAGCCACTGTCGGCGAACGGCGGCGGCGTAGACCGTGAAGACTCCTGGTCGGTCCGGCGCTCGTACAAGTACCGCCTCGGCCGCTCGGACGCCCAGCTCAAGTGCGTGCCGCAGGCCCTGGCCCCACAGCGGATCGACGTGGGCCGCGGCGTCGCCGACCGCCAGCCAGCCGGGACCGGTGATCGTCTCGCGCAGCGCCGATCCGCAGGCGACGACGGACACGGGGGCGTCGGCGCCGCCCGGGACGCGGGCCGCGACCAGCTCGGTGGTGGCTCGGGCGTGCGCGAGCAGCGCCCGCCGCCCACCGGCCGCACGCAAGCGCTGCGGATCGGTGATCCACGCCAGCGCCAACCGGGCACCCGGCACCGGGACGGCGTACCACCAGCCGTCGGCGGCGGCCTCGAGCACGAACCGCCGATCCGCGTCGGCGGCGGGCACCACCGCGAAGGCGGCGACGAGCCGGTCCGGCCGCAGCACCCCAACCCCCTGGGTCCTGGCGAAGGCGGCACGCCGGCCGGAGGCGTCGAGGACGGTCTCGGCGCGCATCGCCGCCTCCGCACCGTCGGCGCCCCGCACGGTGAGCTCCCAGCCGCCGTCGCGGCGGGCCCCGACCAGGCTCGTGCCGGGGCACACCCGCGCGCCGGCCGCGGCGGCGCGGCCGACCAGCAGCGCGTCCAACGCCGTCCGCTCGACGTTCCACGCGCACCCGGCCGGATCGAACAGGTAGCTGTGGTCGGCGGCCGGCCCGGCCCAGGCCACGACCCGGCCCGGGCACGGCTGCGCGATCGCGGCCAGCTCGTCGCGGTCGACGCCCAGTGCCGCGGGGACGTCCGGGGGCAGGTGGTGGCCGGGCTGCGGCGACGCGGCCTGGCCGGCGTCGAGCAGCGTCACCGCCCGCCCGGCGCGGCTCAGCGTGATCGCGGCAGCCACCCCGGCGGGGCCGGCGCCGACGACGCAGACCTCGGTGCGGACCGGCACCCTCAGAGCCGCGTGGCGTCGTCGCGGTCGTCGAGGTACTGGTCGTCGGGCGCGTAGACGGGTCCGCCGGTCTTGCGGACGAACCCCAGCCCCGCCCAGTGCGTGATGAGCTCGTCGCCGGTGTTGATCTCGCCACCGGGGTGGGACATCCACGTCTTGAACACCCGGTCGTCGTCCGGTGTGGAGGGATCGTCGGGGATGCTCGTGGTGCGATCGGGGCGCGAGGCCGGCCACCAGTCCTGGTTGCAGGCGACGAAGTCGGCCTGCCACGGCACCGCGAGCCCCCGGGTGAGGGTGCCGGGCTCGGCCGTGATGCGGACGTCGACGTGCCCGAGCCGGACGCCCCAGTCCGCCTGCCAGTTCCGCCAGCGGCCGGCGTCGCGCCCGACCTCCAGGCCCGGCAGGAACGAGCCGCCGAGCATCGAACGCATCGCGGCCATGTCCATCAGCTCCGGCCGGTCGATGTCCGTGACCGTCGCGGGCGGGAAACGTGTGACGTCGTCCAGCGTCCCCGCGGCCCAGCTGCCCATCCAGCCGTGGATCAGTCGTGGCAACGAGTAGGAGATCTGGCGGGGCATGTTGGCGCCGCGCGTCGGACCGAAATCGTCCTCCATCGCCCCCCTGATGTGTCCTGGCTCCTTGGTGGTGTCGACCGGTTCGCGCAGCCGCGGGAAGAGGAACGGCGGGTTCCCGCGGGCGGCCGCCAGATCGAGGAAGTGCGCTGCAGGGGCGTCCTGGATCGACTCCGACACGTACGGCATCTGGACGTAGCTCTTGAGCAGCGGCAGCAGGTGCTTCTCGACGGTGACCGTGGCGCCGAAGAAGTCGAGCTTGCCGCAGCAGAACCGGTCGTGGTTGGTGCGGTAGGTGCCGTGGTTGAGCGCGACGTCGTACAGCGAGCCGGACTCCTCCACGTCCCAGCCGTAATCGGGGAGGTTGATCACGACCCAGGCGGCCCGGGCCGCCTTCGCGCCCTGGTCGGCCCCCGGTTGCGTCGAACCCGACTTCGGGGTGACGGTGGCCGTCACCCGGCCGTCGGCGGAGTCGTCCTCCCAGCCGGCGCGGAAGAGTCCCCTGGCGTCGGTCGGCTCGCCCGGGATCGGTTGCGCCACACCGGAGCTGCCGATCACCAGCAGGGTGCCGAGGTCGGCCGCGGCGGCGTCCAGCACCGCCGAACCCAGCGCGACCCGGCCAGGACCCTGGAAGGCACGAGGCGCGGTGAACGCGTTCGCGACATCGGTCGACAGGTGCTGCGCCGCAGGCCGGTACGGCAGCTCGTGGATGCCCGGCCCGGGATCGCTGCCGCCCTTCCACCGGTCGAGCGCGTCGCCGGTGAACGACTTCAGGTTCGCCACCTCGACGGTCCACGCGATGTCGTAGTCGGCGTTCGTGACCTCCCAGACCTTCTTCGGGAGGTCGTCGCGCCAGAAGACGTAGTCGTCGTAGAGGAACGCGAAGATCCGGAAGCGGGCGGCCTGCTTGGCGAGCCTGCCGTCCGGGTCGTGCAGCCAGTCGCGGTTCGGACGGGCGTCGGAGACGCCCGGGATCCTCCGCAGTGTCGGGACGAACTGGTCGACCGGTTGCTCCGCGCCGACGAAGAACGTCGTCGTGCTGTCGCCCATCCGCGCGATGCCGACCGACGGGTGGATGCGGTATTCGACCACGGCCATCGTCGATCCCTTCTCCGCGACGCACGCTCCCGGTACGGTAACGGGCCCTGGGCCGGGGGGCGATGGTTCACCGACGAGAGGGCCTGATGGACGCGGGTCTGGAGCGCTTCTTCCGCGAGCTCGCGATCTTCTTCGCCCCGCTCCGCCGCGCCGTCGCCGCCCCCGAGCAGCTCGCGCTGTTCCTCGCCCGGTTCGGCTACGCCCTCGACGGCGCGGACCGCGATCTCGCGCTCGCCGAGCTGGGCCCGCTGGGCGCCGCGCTGGAGGCCTTCGGGGACGCCGTCGCCGCGCTGCCGCCCTCGGGCGAGGTCGGCCCGGGCGATCTCGCCGCGCTCACCCCGCCGGCCGCGGCGATCCTCGCCTCCGTCGCCGACCTGCGCACCGCCGGAGCCGTGCTGGCCGCACTCGGCATCGACGACCAGCTGGCCGCCGACATCCTCCACGCCCTGGCCTTCGACTACCTGAACCGCCGCGTGCCCCCGCTGATCGGCGTGCTGATCGCCGTCGAGGCGGTGGTGATCTCCCAGGTCCCGGCGGGATCACGTCCCGTGCCGCACGTCGCGGTGCGGTTCGATCTCGACCGGTTGCGCCAGCTCGTCGTCGACTTCGACGGTTGGGCGCGCGAGGTCTACGGCTGGGGCGTGGCCTTCGACCACCAGAAGGCACTCGTGCGGCTGGCAGCGCTCGCGGACCGGATCGGGCCCCCGCCGTACCTGCACCCGATGACGCAGGAACAGCTCGCCGCGCTGCGCCCCGGGCACCCGCCGGACGTGCCCCCGCCCGCGATGGTGTTCCTCCCGCTGCTCGACCGGGCCGCCGACGGGCCCGCCGGGATCGCCGAGGCGGAGATCGGCATCGTCGTGCTCCCGGCGGGCGATCCCGCCGATCCGGCGGCGGGCGGTCTCGGGATCGCCCCGTACTCGGTGGGCACGCTGACCGGCGAGCACCAGGTCTCGCCGTTGATCACCTTGCAGGCCGTGGTCGACGCCGCCGCCACCGGCGGCGCGGTCGTCGTGGTGGATCCCGACGGCGTGCGGATCGCGGGCGGGACCGCCGTGGAGGCCGAGTTCCAGCTCGGGCTGCGCATCGGCGGCCCCGCGGGCGCGCCGGTCCGGCTGATCGGCACGGCCGACGGCACGCGCGTCGAGCTCGACGCCCTGCACGCCGCCGCGGGCGGATCGCTGGACGGCGACGTGTTCGTCGCGGTCGGGATCACCGGGCTCGCCGCGCACGTCGATCTCTCGGCGGACGGCCTGCTCGGTGCGCTGCTCACCGGTCCTGTCACGGTGCGCCTCGACGGGGTGCTGCTGGGCTGGCGGCCGGGCCGGGGCGTCTACGTCGAGGGCGGGTCGGGGCTGGCGGTCTCGATCCCGGTCGCGATCGCGCTCGGGCCGCTCACCGTCACCGAGCTCGGGATGGCACTGGAGCTGGACGACCGCGCGGCGCTGGCGGTCACGGCGTCCGGCTCGCTCGCGCTGGGCCCGCTGACCGCGGTGTTCGAGGGTCTCGGCGTCAGGGTCCGGCCCGCCGACGGGCCGCTGCGGCCGACACCGGACGGCGTGGAGCTCTCGCTGGTGCTGCCGGCCGCGTACGGCGTCGCGCTGGACGGCGGCCCCATCTCCGGCGGCGGCTTCCTCTCGGTGGCCGACACGGAGTACCGCGGCGCACTCGCGCTGCGCTTCGAGTCGCTCGGGTTCAGCGCGTTCGCGATCCTCACCACGACGCTGCCGGGCGGCCGCGACGGCTTCTCCTTCGTCGGTGTCATCTTCGGCGAGTTCGTGATCCCGCTGGGCTACGGCTTCTTCCTGACCGGCCTCGGCGGGATCATCGGCATCAACCGCACCACGAACTCCGACGCCCTGCGCGCGGCGGTCACGGCGGGCAGCCTCGATCACCTGCTGTTCCCCGCCGATCCCATCGGCCAGGCACCCCGCATCCTCGACGACCTTGCGTCGGTGTTCCCCGCCAAGGAGGGGCAGCACGTGTTCGGCCCGGTCGCGCGGATCGCGTTCGGCCAGCCACCGCTGATCGAGGGCAAGATCGGGCTGCTGCTGGAGGTCGGCGCCCAGATCCGGGTGCTGATCCTCGGCGTGCTCGGGTCGGACCTGCCCACCCGCGATCTCGCGCTGGTCTCGCTGCGGGTCTCGTTCGTCGGCATCGTCGACCTGGCCGCGCGGACGATCTCGCTGGACGCCTCGCTGGCCGGCTCCCGCGTCCTCGACTTCGCGATCAGCGGCGACATGGCCGCCCGCACGGGTTGGGCGCCGCGCATCGATCACGTCATCTCCTTCGGCGGCCTGCACCCGGCCTACCCGCGCCCGTCGAACCTGCCGGAACTGCGCCGCCTCTCGATCAACTTCGGCAGCAACAACCCGCGCGTCACGCTCTCGGCGTACCTGGCGGTCACCACCAGCTCGCTGCAGTTCGGCGCCCGCGCGTCGATGTACGCCAAGGGGCCGAAGGTGACCTTCGTCGGCCGGCTGGCCGCGGAGGGCGAGCTGTCGCTCGACGCCATCGTCTACTTCGACCCGTTCGGGTTCGACGCGAAGCTCATCGGGAGCCTCTCGCTGCTCGTCGACGGCGACGTCGTGCTCGGGCTCGGGTTCAACCTGCGGTTGTCGGGGCCGAACCCGATCACGGTCGCCGGCCGGGTGTGGGCGACGGTCTTCGGGTTCGACGTCGGGTTCGGGATCAACCACAGCTGGGGTGAGCGCCGGGCCGTGGCCCCGCCGCTCGTCGACCCAGTCGCCGTGCTGCGGACGGGCCTCCTCTCCGGCAGCGGGTTCGAGCCGGTGGTGAGCACCCGCCGGGTGAGCGGAGTGACGTTCGCGCCCGATCCGCCGGGCGCCGCGCCGGCCGTCGACCCGGCCGCCGGGCTGCGCTACCTGCAGCGCGCGCTGCCGCTGGGCATCCCGATCGAGAAGGTGGGCGAGGCCGTGGTGGCGGGCGGGGCGCGGCGCTTCGACCTCGCCGTCCGCGGTCCCGACGGCGACGACCTGCAGCTCGATCCGGTCGATGCCGACTTCGTGCGCGGCCAGCACTGGACGCTCACCGAGGACGAGCGGCTGCGCGCGCCGGTGTTCGAGGCCCACCAGGCCGGGTTCACCCTCGGCGGGGACGAGCTCGTGGCGGACGCCGGCACGGCCGTCGACGCCGAGTACGCCTACGAGGTGATCGTCCTGCAGGGCACCGACACCCGCGACCCGGCCGGCCTGCGGCCCGGCTTCCGGCTCGACGAGCAGGTGGCCGGCCGGTGGAGCGCGGCGCACCGGCGCGAGGTGGCCCGGCCGCTCACCCCCGAGGCCGTCGCCGGGGTGGGCGAGCGGCCCGTGCGGGTGGTGGCGGGTGGCTACGTGGGGCTCGCGGACGTCGCGGCGCCCGCGGCCCCGCTCTCGGCCGTCCTCGCCGGCATGCCCGGGCGCGGCCGCACCGCCGTGGCCAATCCGGCCGTCGCGGGTTACGTCGCCGCGGCCGCCGCCGAGGTACTGGCGTGACGACGTTCTCGCTGCTCCCGCACGCCTCCTCGCCACTGGCCGTCGACGTCGTGCCGCCGACGGGCGACGGGATCCGCCGCCGGGTGGAGCTGCAGGTCGGGGTGGAGGTGGACGGGGCTCCCGCCGGCCCGCCGATCGGGGTGACGCGCGACCTGCGCGGCGCCGGGGACGTCATCGGCATCGACCGGCGCATGATCTCGCGGGTGGAGCCGGCCACGGGATCGCGCGCCGTCGAGCCGAACTACCTGCCGCTCGTGGAGTTCGTCGACGCCGACTTCCCGTGGCGCTACACGCTGGACCGCACGGTAGGTCGCCTGCGGCCGTGGCTGGTGCTGGCCGCGCTGCGGGCCGAGGAGTTCGAGTTCGTCGAGCTCGCCGGCGCGCCACTGCCGGCGATCCGGGTGCGGGAGCCGCGCACGGCGCTGCCGGACCTCGCGCAGTCCTGGGCGTGGGCGCACGTGCACGTCAGCCGTGACGCGGCGCCGGGTGTGCCCGTCGACGAGCTGGTCCGCACCCGGCCCGACGCGTCCTTCGCGCGGCTGCTCTGCCCGCGCCGGCTGGCCGACTCCACCGTCTACCACCTGTTCCTGCTCCCGGCGTTCGAGGCGGGCCGGGCCGCGGGCCTGGGGCGCGGCGCGGGCGGCGCCGCGTGGGACGCCCCCGCGTGGGACGCCGCCGGCGACCAGCCGCACGAGCTGCCGTTCTACCTGCACTCCCGGTTCGTCACCAGCGGCGTCGAGGACTTCGAGGTGCTCGCGCGCCGGCTGCGGCCCGCGCCGGCTGCCACGATCGCCACCCGGCGCACCGCGCGCGCCGACGATCCCGGGTTCCTCACCGGCTACGCCGCACCGGCCGGCGCCGCGGTCACGCTGCACGACGCGCTCGCCCGGCCGGGCACGACACTCGGGCCCAACGAGACCGATCCCGCGCTGCTGCCGCGGCTCGCGGAGACGCTCACCGAGGCGATCGCCGCCGAGACCGAGGGAGCGGACGCGCCGGACGCCGAGGACCCGTTGCTCGCCCCGCCCGCCTACGGCTGGCGCAGCGCCCCGACCCGCGACGTCCGCCCGGAACGCACCGACACCTGGTTCGACCGGCTCAACGTCGATCTCGCGCTGCGCGAGGTCGCCGGCCTCGGCGCACGCACGGTGCGGCAGCGGTCCGAGGAGCTGCTGCGCCTGTGCTGGGCACAGCACGAGGAGGCGGTCGCCGCGACCGAGCGCCTCGGCCGGTTCCGGCTCGCGGCGGTGCTCGCGGAGCGCCTCGTGACACGGCGGTTCGCCCGGCTCCCCGCGCAGGCCGCGCTCGCCGCGGTGGAGCCGCTGCAGCCCTACCAACGCGTCGGCGGCGGCACGGTGCGCGACGCGCTGCGCCGCGTCGGGGTTCCCGCGACCTTCGCCTCGCGGGACCTGCGCCGGGCCGCGGCGAAGCGGCCGGTCCGCGGTGCCACGCCCGCCGTGCCGATGCCCACCCTGCCGTCCGGGCGCGACGTCGCGGGCCTGCCCACCCCGGCGAAGCCGATCGCCGTGCCGGCCGCCCTGACCCGGTTCGTCACCGACGTGCTCGGCGCCGCACCCGTGTTCGAACCGGTCACCTCGCCGGTGCTGGCGGTGCCGGTCGGAGCACTGCGCGCGGCCCAGCTGGTGGCACCGTTCCACGCGACGCTGACCCGGCTGCCCGGCGCGAAGGCGGCCGCCGTGCTGGAGGGACTCAGCGGGGCGGAGCGGGCCCGGCTCGTCCCCGCGGCCCGTACCCCGGCGCTGCCCGTCGAGCTGGCGCCGATGCTCGTCGCGACCGCCCCGGAGCGCCTGCTCAGCGGCCTGGACGGGTTGCCGGAGGACACGGTCGCGCTCCTGGAGGAGCACCGCCCGTTCGTCGAGGCGTTCCTCGTCGGCGCGAACCACGAGCTGTCCGACGAACTGCGGTGGCGCGGCTTCCCGACCGACGCCCGCGGCACCCCGCTGGCCCGGTTCTGGGACCGCGGCCGTCCGGCGGGCGACATCACCGCCGAGGACATCCCGCCGGTCAGCACCTGGACGCGCCCGCTCGGGCAGAACTTCCCCGCCCACGACGACGGCCGGGCCGATCTCGTCGTCGTGCTGCGCAGCGACGCGGTGCGCCGGTTCGGCCAGCTGGTGGTGGTGCTCAACCGCGGGACCAGCACCGGATGGCAGCCCGGACAGGGCACGGACCACCATCCGGTGTTCTTCGGCCGGCTGGGCCCCGACGTCGCCTACTACGGCTTCGCGCTGGCGCGCGACCAGGTGCTGGCCGACCGGAACCGCTACTTTCTCGTGCTGCACGAGCCCGTGGGCAGGCTGCGGTTCGGGTTCGACGTCGCCACGGCGTCGGTGCGGCGCGGCCGGCAGCCCTACGGCGAGATGCCGCTGCCGTTCGCCCTGCGCAGCATGGGCCGCACGCGCGAGGCCGCGCTGCCCACCAAGTTCGTCAGGGTGCCGATCCCGCCGATCACCGCCATCCCGACGTGGGACGATCTCTCCTGGTCGCACGCCACGCTGGGTCCGGGCGGCTACGTCGACGTGACCGCCACGCGGCCGCGGGTGACCAGCGGCCCGGACTGGTGGGGGCCCGGCGCCACCTCGGCCACGATCGCGCGCAGCCTGTGGCAACGTCCGGTCGCGGTCGTCGTCCCGGCGCGGAGGCTGCTGTGACGGCTCCGTTGCTGCTGCTGCCGCTGCGGCTCGAGTACCGGGTGGTGACCACCCGGCGCCGTCCCCAGATCTGGTTCCGCTGGTATCCCGACGACGGGTTCGCCGAGCGCGGCGTGCCCCCGATCGAGCCCACCGAACGCCCGGAACTGGCCGCGTTCGACACCGCGGTCGGCACCCGCCAGTGGTGGGACGCCGACGATCCGGTGGTGGCCGCCGCGTTCTCGACGCTGGCCGCGCGGGTGGGCGCGCCGCGGGCCGTGCACCTGCTGCGGCAGCGCGACGATGCCGGCACCCCGGACTGGGCCGAGCGCATGGGGCTGGTCGCCACCCCGCCGGCCCGGGTGGGCCTCTTCGCCCTCGACGCCGCGGGCGCGATCACCGCGCTCGGCGAGGGTGGTCCGGTGCCGGCCGACCTGCGGATGTCCCCCGCGGCGCTGGCGCCGGGCGGCTGGCTGGTCGACTTCGGCGCCGCGGTCGAGGTCGGGATGGGGGTGCGGCTCACCGCCCCGGCGACCGTCGACCTCGCGCTCGCCGCGCCGTGGATCGTCGCGGCCGGCGTGCACGACGGTGACGCCGCCGCGGGCATCGGGGGGCTGCTCGCCGACGCCGTCGCCCACGGGACGTTCGGCTTCCTCGCCCAGGACACCCCGTCGAACACG
Source organism: Pseudonocardia sp. (assembly GCF_050250275.1). GTDB lineage: Bacteria > Actinomycetota > Actinomycetes > Mycobacteriales > Pseudonocardiaceae > Pseudonocardia. The sequence goes on along the minus strand of NZ_JBFWOY010000055.1, from coordinate 13,589 downwards.
AGCGTCCGGGGGCGGTCCCCCGATGTCACCGGCCGCACCGACCCGCTCGGCCACCTCCGGGCGTGCACCGCCGACGAGGCGGCCCGGCTCGGCTCGCCGCTGGAGCAGGCGGCCGATCTCGCGGCCGAGGCGCTCGGCGTCGATCCGCTCCCGCTGCGCCGGGCGGCCCACGCCGACGACACCGCGCTGGAGGACGCGCGGGCCATGATCCGCGTCGTCGGTCCCACGCTGCTCGACGCCGTCGCCGGGGCCGTCCGCGGGCTGGACGACGTCACCGACGACGACGTCGTGGAGTTCCTCGCTCGCGGGGTGGTGGCCCGCGGACCGTTGCCCGTGCTACGCATCGGCGCGAACCCCTACGGCCTGCTGCCGGTGGCCCGGACGGGGCAGCTGACCCCGGCCGACGGGACGACCACGGCCGAGCAGGCCGTCCACGCTGTGCTGCAGCGCTACGCGGACGAGTACCTGCGGTCGGAGGCGACGTACGCGACGCGCGTCGTCACCCGGCTGCAGCCCGCCGAACCGCGCCTGGCCGAGAAGCTCGAGACGATCCTCGCCCAGCTGCCCACCTCGCGGCGGCTGCTGGTGTCCGACATCGGCGAGACGGGCGCCGAGGCGGTGCCGCTGGGGTGCCCGTACGTCCGCGGCTCCGGGTTCGAGCCCGCCGACTACCTGCGACGGCTCGCGACCGAGCAGCTGTCGGCGCTCGACGATCCCACCGCGGACGAGCGGCGCGCCCCGTTGCTCTACCGCCTGGCGCGGGCGGCCATGGTGAAGACGACGGGCCTGCCGATCCTCGAGTTCCTCACCGACCGCCGCAAGCTCGATCTCCGCGGCACCCTGGACCTGCTCCGCCCCGACGTCATCGACCAGCGCCTCGTCGCCCTGCTGACCGCGAACGTCGCCGGGCTCGCCGTCGGGAACGGGTTCCCGACGGGTCTGCCGGACAGGCTGCGGCGCCTGGTGGGGCGCCGGTCGGCGGCGATGGTCGCCGCGCTGCAGCACCTCGAGTCCGTCGCCGCGCGCCCCGACGGCACCGCCGCGCTGGAGGTGCTGCTGATGGAGACGATCGATCTCACCCAGCACCGCGCCGACGCCTGGATGACGGGCATCGCCCACCGCCATCTCGTGGCCCGCCGCCGCGCCGGGACGACCGGGCTCTCCGCAGGCTGGTTCGGGTTCGTGCAGCGGCCGGCGCCGGGCGCGGGCACCGGCACGGCGACCGGGTACCTGCAGGCACCGAGCCTGGCCCAGGCCGGCACGGCGGCGCTGCTGCGGGCAGCCCACGAGCGGTTCCGTACCGAGGGCGCGTTCGCGATCGACCTGGACTCCCGGCGCGTCCGCCACGCGCTGGCGCTGCTCGCACTGCTGGCCAGGGGCATGTCGCCCGCCCACGCGCTCGCGCTGCGGGCCGAGCGATGGCTGCACGAGCGCGGCCGCGCCGAGCTCACGCTGCTGCTGCGCGAACGGGTCCCGATGCGCGAGGCCGACACCGGACGGCGGATCGACCTGCGCGCGTTCGACGCGCTCGATCTCCTGGACCGGCCGCTGACGATCGTCACGGCCGCCGACCGGCCCGTGCTCCGGGAGCTGCTGGCCGCGATGCGCGACGAGCTGGACGCCCTCGCGGACCTGGTGCTCTGCGAGGCGGCGCACCTGCGGGCCACCGGCCAGGCGACGGCCGCCAACGCGTGGCTCGGGGTGCTCTCCGGCGATCCCGTTCCCGGCGAGCCCACCTTCATCCGCACCACGCGGCCCGGCCAGGGCAGCTCGCACCGCGTCGTCGTCGCGCTCACCCCGGAGCCCGTCGGGGACGGGCCGCCCCGGGCGATCGTCGAACCGACGCTGGCCGCGGCGGCGGCCCGGTTGCTGCCCGAGACGACCACGAGCGTGCTGGACGTCGTCGTCGGAAGCGGACCAGGCGCCGAGCGGGTGCGCCTCGCCCTGGCCGCGGACCTCGGCATGGTCGCGCTGGACCTGGTGATCGGCGGGGAGAGCGAGGTGGCCGTCCGCGCCCGGCACGCGCTCGTCACGCGCTGGCGCCGCGATCCCGCGATCGCGGCTCGGCTGGGCCCGCTGCCCGAGGCCGATCTCAACACGGTGCTGGCCGACCGGTCCGTCACGCTGGATCTCACCGTCGGCGGGCAGCAGGCGCAGGTGCGTTCGCTGCTGGACCGGGCGGCGCAGCTGCGCACCCTCGTCACCGAGGGTCGGCCGCTGGAGCCCGCCGATCTCGCCGCCTCCGCGTCGCCGGACCGGCCGCTCGACGGCCCCGCCCGGCGCGCGGCGCTGCGACCCGGCCGGGCGGCGCTGCGCCAACGGGTCCGGCAGCTGGCGGTCCTGCTCGACGGCGTCGACGGGCCGTTGCGGGCGGCCCGTTCCACCCTGCTCGTGCGCATCCGCGAGCACCGCAGGCGCGTCGACGTCGAGGCGGACGCGGCCGCGGTGGCCGCGTCGCTGGCCGAGGTCGGCGCCGCCCGCGAGCGGCTCGACGACGTGCTCGTGGCGGCGTCGCGGTTCGCCGAGCCGGCCGCGCTGCGACTCGTCACGACCGCCGAGATGATCGCCGCGCCCGAGGCGCTGGAGGCCGAGCTCGGCCGGCTGGGCGACCGGCTCGACGCCAGGGCGCGCGCGCTGACCGAGGCCATGGTCGGCACCGAGGTCACCCCCACGACCGGCGACGAGAGCGCCGCGCACGTCCGGCGGCTGGTGGAGGTCGCGCAAGCCACCGTCGACGGCGACGCACTGCCGGTGCTGCCGCCCAGCGGCCGCGTCCCGGAGACGACCCCGCTGCTCGCCCCGCCCATCGATCCCGGCACCGCCCTCGAGGGCTGGCCCGACGTCCGCGAACGGGTGCGGCGGGCCGTCGCGCTGGCCGATCCGGGCGGATGGCGGGCCTTCCCCGTCACGGCCGAGGCCACCGACGACGAGTCCGGAGACGCCACCGCCGACACGCGCGACGAGCCCGACGCCCCGCGCACGCACCTCTTCGGCGCCGTGCTCGCGCATCCCGACACGCTGGCCGGCAGCGAGCCGGTGGCCGGGATCGTCGTCGACGAGTGGTCGGAGGTGCGGCCCGCCCGGCACCAGCAGACCGGCGTGGCCGTCCACTACGACGCGCCGCAGAGCGAACCGCCGCACTGCCTGCTGCTGTGCGAGCCCGCCGCCGACCTGCCCGCCGGCTGGACGGCCGCCGAGGCCGCTGGCTTCGTCGGCGAGGCGATCCGGTGGATGACCGTGCGCGCCCTGCCCGCGCAGCAGCGGCGGCTACCCGCCTCCCTGCTGCCCTTCTCCAACCAGGTGGTGGCCAAGCCGACCGTGCCGCAGCCCGCCCGGCGCATCCCGATCCGCCGCCTGCGCCGCGGGATCGACCTGCTCTCGGGCTTCGGCGAAGGCAAGCTCGTCGTGTTCGACGACGGCGAGCCCGTCGGCCTCGACGGGATCGGGCTGCGGGAGATCACCGGTTTCGCAGGGGAGGACTGATGGCCTTCGTCGCCCAGCAGCTCTACGGCGCCGACTCCAGCGTCCGGCTTTCCGAGGCCGTGCAGGCTCGGGTGAAGGACCCGCTGTGGTTCCTGGCCCGCCAGTGGCAGGTCGGGGAGTTCGCGGCCGAGAATGGCGGCCGCCCCGCGGCCGTGACGGCCACCTGGAGCGAGTACCCGCTCGCCACCGTCGTGCGCTCCGACGGCGGGCCCGCGGAACCCCTCGATCTCGACGCCCCGCTCGAGTGGGCGATCGAGCGCGAGAACCAGGACGGGGACTCCCCCGCATGGCGGGCCGAGGCGCTGGAGCACGAGGTCGCGCTCGCCACCGCGGCCCACGGGTTGCGGGCGCCGGCGTACGCGGGCGGGCGGATCGACTGGCACGCCGTCGATCTCGTCGACCACGATCCCGCCGTGCCGCCCGGCGACACCGGCACCCGCACGCTCGTCCCCACCCAGCTCACCGTGCCGGGCGCACCGCACCCGCGGTGGTGGCGGATCGAGGATCCCGACGCCTACCTCGACTCACCGCACGATCCCGAGCCGAACGTGCTGTCCGTGCTCCTGCCGGAACTCACCTACGTCGACGTGAACGACTGGTTCCTCGTGCCGCTCCCCCAGCGGGCGGGCACCGTGCGCGCCATCACCGCGCTCACGGTCACCGACAGCTTCGGGATCGTCACCGACGTGCCGGCGCTCGGCGCCGACGGCTGGCAGGTGTTCGCCCTCACCCCGGACGGGGTCGATCCCGCCGTCGCGAACGGCCTGCTGTTCCTGCCCCACTGCGCGGTCGACGTCCTCGGCAACGACGAGCTGGAGGACGTCCACTTCGTCCGCGACGAGCTCGCCAACGTCGCCTGGGCCGTCGAACGGGCCTACCTGGACGCCGAGGGTCACCCGGTGCGCGACGGGGACCCGGACCCGACCGCCCCGCCCCCACCCGCCCCCGCCCCGCCCGGGGACGAGCCCCGGTTCCGCTTCGCCGCACCCGCCCCGCGCACGTGGATCCCGTACCTGCCGCGCATCGTGCGCGGCGCCGAGGGTGCCCGGCTCTACCTGCGCCGCGGCCGCACCGACCCCGACGCGTCGACGGCCGCTCCGCAGTACCGCACGAAGATCGTCGACGAGAGCCGGCGCGTCGGCGAGTACCGCGTCCCCGCCGAGGGGGTGCGGGTGCGCCGCGGGCACCGGTTCGCCCGCGGCAGCGACGGCAACCCGTTCTTCTGGGTCGGTCGACGCACTGAGCCTGCCCCTCGCGCGACGCTGCCGCGAACCGCATACGACTACCTCGAGTGAACATAGGGGCATATATCGGACATCACCTCATCTCGGCCGCGCAACTAAGTGGTGACCCACCTCGGCGAACCCGACGGTGTCCTGGTCGCTGATGAGACCGGTGATCTGAAGAAGGGCGACAAGTCGGTCGGCGTGCAGCGCCCGTGCACCGGCACCGCCCGGCGGATCGAGAACGCCACCCCGCATCGATGGGGTCGCGGTCTATCTGACCTACACCGCCCGGGCCGGACACGCGATGATCGACCGCGAGCTCTACCTGCCCCGGTCCTGGGCTGTCGATGACGAGCGGCGGACCGAGGCCGGGCGCCGGCCGAGGTCGAGTTCGCCACCAAACCGGCCCTGGCCGCCGCCATGATCACCCGCGCGGTCACCGCTGGGGTCCCGGCCCGCTGGGTCACCGGGGACGAGGTTTACGGCGCCGACCCTGGCCTGTGCGCCCGAATCGAGGAATTGGGCCTGGGCTGTGTGCTGGCGATCGGCTGCAACCGCCGGGTCTGGACTGACTGATGCGTGTCGATGACATCGCCGCAGCGCTCCCACGACCCTGCTGGCAGCGGTACCCGGCCGGGACCGGCGCGAAGGGGCCGCGGCTCTATGACTGGGCCTGGGTCGCGCTGACCGATGCCGAAGGACCGGGCCAGCGTGGGCTGTTGATCCGCCGCCACCGCGGCCACGGTGAGCTGGCGTTCTACCGGTGCTACTCGCCGAGCCCGGTCGGGCTGGCCGAACTGCTTGAGGGCGCGCGTGATCACAGGTCAGAATGGCCGTTGTACACAGCGCCTACGGATGCTTCACCTGACCCACCCGCCGGCTCCTGTGTCGACGCAGAACCCCGCCACTAGCAGTTTCATTGTCAGAATCGATCGTTTTTGATCAACAGATGTAGCGTTCTTGCAGGTCAGACGGGGTGGGCCCCCCGGGGATCGAACCCGGAACCCGCGGATTAAAAGTGCCAGGTCAGGGCGCCGCCCTGGCGCTTACATGCTCCGGACCAGCCGTGATCCGCGGTCACCGTGCCTCCCGTGCACCCCACCGACGGACTTTCATTGACAGACCCATTGTCATGCGGTCCACAGTAGAGGGTCGTCCGAAGCTCGCTCCTGGCTGATGGCGCCCGCGCCGTCCACCGCGGCAAGCGGCGTCACAGGATTTCTACCGGTCCCTGCCGGTGAGCCGCGACCACAGCCCGCGGCGACCGGGCGCCGGCGCGCTCGGCGGCTGTGGTGGACGCTCCTCGGTCGGGCGGGGCGAGGGCACGGCGTGCCATACGGCTTCCCGCGCGAGTTCACGCTCAGCCACGGCCAGCCGGTTGACGGCCCGCTCGGGCCGCCGCAGCGTGATCCCGACATCGGTGAGGATGCTCAGATCCAGCTCCCATACCCGCGCGGACCGCGCGATCCACACGTCCTCGGCGGCGTAGACATGCGCAAGCGCCTCGGGCAGCGTCAGGTGGTTGACCTTCTGGAGGTGCGCGAGCGCCTCATCGGTCCGGCCCTGCACGTTGGCGTAGCCGAAGTGGGTCACGAGGTGGCACGGCGAGCACAGGCTGATCAGGCGACGGAGCGACTGCACACCCGTCCGCTCGTCGAACTGCCACCGCTCGTGCGCTTCGAGCCAGCGGCGTGTCCCGCGATCCTCGGTCGCGCCGCACGCCTCGCAGACGTAGCCAGCGCGGCGAAAGATCGGCCGGCGCAGCCGCTCCCAATCCTGCGGGGTCACGCATGCGCGCACATTCGTGAACCAGCACGTGCGCGGGATGAGGTCGACGAACAGGCCGTCGCCGAACGCACGGTCCTCGCCCGGCAGCACATCCGGGATGGGCGACCGTGCCGCCCACCGGTCGAGGCCGGCCGTCGGTGGCTTCGGGTCAAACCAGCGCTTCTCCGCTGGGTCCCAGCGGGCGCCGAGCGCCTTCGCCTCGTCCTTATCCGCGTACGGAACGTCGAGGTACAGCCGCCGGCGGGCTGTGGCCGGCGCGGCGTGCTCGACCATCGACCTACCCCGATCGCTCGACGTCACCCGCATGCATGGTCGCACCGAGCACTGACAGGAATCGCCGGCTCGACATCATCGACCACCCGAGCCTCGACCTTTCACTTCAGTAACCGCAGGTAACGAGTGGACCACGGATGTGGAATCCTCCTTCGTGATGGCCCCCGACATGGCCCCCGACGTCGACGCGCAGCGGCTGGCGGCCGAGCAGCGCGCACGCATGCTCATCGACCGCCAGCTCACGGCGGCGGGCTGGGCGGTGCAGGACAAGAAGGACCTGAACCTGTTCGCCGCGCAGGGCGTAGCCGTGCGCGAGATCGTTATGAAGGCGGGCCACGGGCGCGTCGACTACCTGCTCTACGTCGACAAGCGGGCCGTCGGCGTCATCGAGGCCAAGCCCGAGGGAACCACGCTCAGTGGGGTCGAATGGCAGTCGAGCATCTACGCCGACGGGCTCCCGGCCGCCGTCCGGCTCAGAGCGGTCCTGCGCGACGGCCGGCTGCCTTTCGTATTCGAGGCGTCCGGGTCGGAAACGCATTTCACGAACGGATTCGATCCGGACCCGCGAGCGCGCCACCTGTTTAACGTCCCCAAGCCGGCGACGCTGGCCCGCATTCTCCGCGAGGCCGATGCCGACCCGGAGCGCCCGACCTGGCGCGCGAAGGTCCGCCACCTTCCGGCGCTCGACGAGGCCCCGTTGCGTCCCGCGCAGATCGACGCCATCAGCGGCGTCGAGCGCAGCCTCGCCGAGCAGCGCTACGGGCGCAGCCTCATCCAGATGGCCACCGGCGCGGGCAAGACCTACACCGCGGTGACGTTGTCGTACCGGCTGCTCAAGTGGGGCGGTTTCGGCCGAATCCTGTTCCTGGTCGACCGCAACAACCTCGCCGACCAGACGCTGGCGGAGTTACAGAACTATCGCACGCCCGGGGAGAACCGCCGGTTCACCGAGCTCTACAACGTGGACAAGGTCCGCCGAGCCGGGATGGCCGACTCGACGAAGGTCGCGGTCTCCACCATTCAGCGCGTCTTCATGGCGCTGCGCGGCCAGGACGTCGCGGACGCCGACGACCAGAGCATCGACACCTACATCCCCGACAAGCCCGTCGACGTCGTCTACAACCCGGACCTGCCGCCCGAGGCCTTCGACCTGATCATCGTCGACGAGGCCCACCGCTCCATCTACGGAGTCTGGCGCCGCGTGCTGGAGTACTTCGACGCCCACATCGTCGGGCTGACGGCAACGCCCGGGAAGCAGACGTTCGGCTTCTTCCAGCAGAACCTCGTCTCTGAGTACACCTACCCCGAGTCGGTCGCCGACGGCGTCAACGTCGACTTCGACCTCTACCGCATCCGCACGCAGATCACCGAGCAGGGCTCGACCATCGAGGCAGGGACGATCGTTCCCAAGGTCGACCGCCGTACCCGCGTGCAGCGCCTGGAGGCCCTCGACGACGACCTCGACTACACCAGGACACAACTCGACCGCGCCGTCACCAGCACCAGCCAGATCCGCACCGTCCTGGCGACGTTCCGGGACAAACTGTTCACCGAGATCTTTCCCGGTCGCACCACGGTGCCCAAGACGCTGATCTTCGCTAAGGACGACGCGCATGCCGAGGAGATCGTCACGACTGTGCGGGAGGTCTTCGGCAAGGGCAACGACTTCGCCGCGAAGATCACCTACAGCGCGGCCCGGCCCAAGGAACAGCTCCAGACGTTCCGGACCTCGCCGACACTGCGCATCGCCGTCACCGTCGACATGATCGCGACAGGCACGGACGTCCGACCGTTGGAGTGCGTCTTCTTCATGCGCGACGTTCGCTCCGCCCAGTACTTCGAGCAGATGAAGGGCCGCGGAGCGCGCACGATCTCCCCCGCGGACTTCCAGAGCGTCACCCCCGACGCCGAGGTGAAGACCCGATTCGTGCTCGTCGACGCCATCGGCGTCACCGAGCACCCCTTCGTCCAGCCCCCGCTCAACCGCGAGAAGACCGTCCCGCTCAAGAAACTGCTCGACAAGGCCGCCAACCTCACCCTCACCGAGGACGACGCCGCCACCCTCGCCTCCCGGCTCGCAAAGCTGGAACTCGAGCTGACACCTGCCGAACGGGCCGAACTCGACAGCGTCGCCGGAACTCCCATCAAGGACGTCGTCCGCGGGCTCGTCGAGGCCGTCGACCCCGACCGCCAGGCGAAGGCCGTCGAGGGCGCCGCCGATCCGGCGGCCGCGATCCGGTCGCTCATCGAGAACGCCGTCGAGCCGGTCGCAGCCAACCCGGAGCTGCGCAACCGCATCATCGAGCTGCGCCGCACCCATGACCGCGTCGTCGACGAGGTCAGCGTCGACACCCTCCTCGACGCCCACGGCGTCGTCGACACCGACCGCGCGCGGACGATCGTCGAGTCCTGGCAGGCCTACCTCGACGAGCATCGCGACGAGATTACCGCGATCCAGCTGATGGGCGAGGCCCGCGAGCGCAGCGTCGCCTACTCGGACCTGCAAGAACTCGCGAACCGTATCGCGAGACCGCCCTACAACTGGACACCCGACCTGATCTGGAACTCCTACGTCGCCCTCGAAGTCCCGCACCACCCCGGGGCCGGGAAGCAAGCCCGCAGCCGCCGCTCCCTCACCGATCTCGTCTCCCTGCTGCGCTACACCCTCGGCACCGACGACCAGCTCGTCCCCTACGCCGAGCGCGTTCGGGAGAGATACGCGGGCTGGCTCGTCCAGCAGGAGCAGGCCGGGGTGCGGTTCACCGACATAGAACGGTGGTGGCTCGACCGGATGGTCTCCGTCATCGCCTCCTCCGCCGGCATCACCCCCGACGACCTCGACGAGGCCCCCTTCACCGAACGCGGCGGAATCGACGGCGCACTGCGCGACCTCGGCGACCGCGCCGCCGACCTTCTCGACGAACTGAACAAGGAACTAACTGCATGATCGGGCTCCCGAGCAACTGGCGCTGGTCAACAGTGGCCGCCGAGGGTTCTGTCGACCTGGGTCGACAGCGACACCCCAACTGGCACACCGGCCCCGAGATGCGCCCCTACCTTCGAGTCGCGAACGTCTTCGAGGACCGGATCGACACCACAGACCTCAAATACATGGACTTCAGTGGCGTTTTCGACCGCTACAAATTGCGGTCGGGCGACGTACTGCTAAACGAGGGCCAGTCGCCCGAGCTTCTCGGACGTCCCGCCATTTACCGAGGAATCCCGGACGATATCGCGTTCACCAACACGCTCATCCGCTTCCGAGCCGGACCCGCCGCCACGCCGGAGTGGGCACTAACCGTCTTCCGACACTACATGCATTCCGGAAGATTCGCTCGTGAGGCCCGAATCACGACCAAGATCGCACACCTATCGGCATCACGCTTGAAGGCGGTCGAATTTCCAGTACCGCCGCTCGAGGAACAGCGCCATATCGTCGGCATCCTCGAAGACCACCTCTCCCGCATCGAAGCGGCCGACGGCTATGTAGCTACCGGCTCCCGAAGGGCGCTAGCGCTCGTCAAGTCACTTCTCCGAACGATAATCCCGGACGTTGCGGAGTACCCGAGCCACTGGACGACGTCGACCGTCGACCAAGCAGGGCGGGTCGAACTCGGTCGGCAACGCCACCCGGATTGGCACACCGGCCCGAACATGCGCCCCTACCTGCGTGTCGCTAACGTCTTCGAAGACCGCATCGACCTCTCGGATGTGAAGGAGATGCATTGGCCGGGCGAGACGTTCGAGCGGTTCCGCCTCCGTCCCGGTGACGTACTGCTGAACGAGGGGCAATCCCCAGAATTCCTCGGGCGACCGGCGATCTATCGTGGCGATCCGCCGGCAATTGCATTCACGAACACGCTCCTGCGCTTCACACCTCATGACGGCGTAATGCCGGAATTCGCCCTCCTCGTCTTTCGTCGGCATATGCACACCGGCCGGTTCACTCGCGAGGCTCGGATCACCACAAACATTGGGCACCTGTCGGCTGCTCGCCTGAAGCCGATCGAGTTCCCGATCCCGCCCGTGAAGGAACAGGCCAAGATCGTCGCGCAGGCCAAGGAGTACCTCGATGCCATTCAGTGCCTTGAAAGGGAGCTAGCCCGGGCCGTCGCACGTTCCGCCACGCTTCGTCGTTCGTTGCTGTCGGCGGCCTTCTCGGGTCGGCTGACCAACGAACAGGCGCAGCGACCGCTCGCCGCTGGGCTCGTCGACGCATGAGCGGGAAGCAGATCAAGCTGTTCCTCGTCGACGGCACGCCGGGCGGGTTGACGACGGCCGAGATCCCGAACTGGACCGGGCACGTCGTATCGGCGTCGCGCTCCGACTTGGGCAAGCTTCTGTCTCGCGACGAGGCGGAGCGCACGGGCGTCTACCTCCTGCTCGGCAGTGACGAACTGGGCGAGACCCGCTGCTACATCGGCGAAGCCGACGTCGTCGGGACCCGGCTCAAGCAGCACGTCAAGGGCAAAGACTTTTGGGACCGGGTCGTGGTCGTCACCTCGAAAGACGCGAACATCACCAAAGGACATGGCCGCTACCTGGAGTCGCGGCTGATCGCGCTGGCGACGCAGGCTGGCCGCGTGACTGTGGAGAACGGCACGGCGCCGGAGGTACCCAAACTCCCGGAGGCCGACGTCTCGGATATGGACGAGTTCGTCGCTCATCTGCAGATTGTGCTGCCGGTGCTTGGCGTGAACGCAATTCGCGTCAAGCCCTCCCCGAAAGCGCCCGTCGAGCCGCAGGAATCCCCGATCTTCCGGCTGCTCAACGCCAAGGCGGGGGTCGACGCCCGTGCCCAGCAGATCGACGGCGAGTTCACCGTGCTGGCGGGGTCGCAGGTCGTCGCGACATTTCCACCGGGAAGCCCGAGGCACTCGGCCAGTACGGCGAAGCAACACGCGGCGAGACGGGCCGAGCACGAACGCCTGCTCGCCGACGGATCGATCGTCGTCGTGGGTGGGAAGGGCCGGGTCGCTCGGGACATCGTCTTCACCTCGCCCTCGGCGGCGGGGTCGGTCGTCCAGGGACGCGCGTCCTGCAACGGACGCACCGACTGGATCTCCGGGGACGGTCAGACCTTCAGCGTGTGGGAGAGCCGCGGTGTCGACTGAGCCATCGGCGCACGGTGCAACACTGCCCGCCATGTCCGTCGACTCCCGCCGTCTCGTCGACAAGATCTGGTCGTACTGCCACGTCCTGCGCGACGACGGCGTCGGCGTCATCGAGTACACCGAGCAGCTCACCTATCTGCTGTTCCTCAAGATGGCGCACGAGCGGGCAACCCGGAAGCTTAAGCCGCAGGAGATCGTCCCGGACGAGCACTCGTGGCAGCGACTGCTCGACGCCGAGGGCACGGATCTGGAAGTGATCTACACGGAGATCCTTGTCGGATTAGCGCAGCAGCCGGGCACGCTCGGAACGATCTTCCGCAAAGCACAGAACCGCGTACAGGACCCGGCCAAGCTCAAGCGCCTGATCGTCGACCTGATTGACAAGGAGAACTGGTCGGCCTCCGGGACAGACCTAAAGGGCGACGCCTACGAGGAACTACTCGCGAAGGGTGCCTCCGACAGGGGCTCCGGCGCCGGCCAGTACTTCACTCCACGCGACCTGATCGCTGGGATCGTCGACGTGATCCAACCCACGGCCGACGACACCGTCGTCGACCCGGCCTGCGGCACCGGGGGCTTCCTGCTCGTCGCCCACGAACGCGCAGCCGAGGGCTCCGAGAACTTCACCCCACTGCAGCGGCTGAACCTGCGCGACAACTTCGTCACCGGCTACGAACTCGTCGACGGCACCGCCCGGCTCGCCGCGATGAACCTGCTCCTGCACGGCATCGGGACATCCGACGGCGACTCCCTCATCGAGGTCCGAGACGCCCTCATCGCCGATCCCGGCCGGCGGTGGTCCGTCGTCCTGTCCAACCCGCCGTTCGGCCGCAAGTCCTCCTTCACCATGATCGGGGCCGATGGGCGCGAGGTCCGCGAGGAGCGGGAGATCGAGCGCCAGGACTTCGTCGTCACGACCTCGAACAAGCAGCTCAACTTCCTGCAGCACATCATGACGATCCTCGACATCAACGGCCGCGCCGCCGTCGTGTTGCCCGACAACGTCCTGTTCGAGGGCGGTGCCGGCGAGACCCTCCGTCGCAAGCTGCTGGCCGACTTCGACCTGCACACAATACTGCGGCTCCCCACCGGAGTCTTCTACGCGCAGGGCGTGAAAGCCAACGTGCTGTTCTTCGACAAGAAGCCTGCGTCCGAGCAGCCATGGACTCAGCGCCTGTGGGTGTACGACCTACGGACGAACCAGCACTTCACCCTCAAGCAGAACCCGCTGCGGCGCCACCATCTCGACGAGTTCGTCGCCGCGTTCCTGCCCGGGAAGCCGCGCGACGAGCGCACAGAATCAGATCGCTGGAAGGCCTTCACCTACGACGAGCTCGTCGTCCGCGACAAGGCGAATCTCGACATCTCTTGGCTCCGTGACGAGTCGCTCGAGGACACCGACAACCTGCCCGCACCCGCGGTTATCGTCCGAGAGATCGTCGAGGATCTCACCGCCGCCCTTACCGAGTTCGAGGCCGTCGCCACCGTGCTCGAAGGCCAAAAGGCTGGCTACGACGCTCGGTAATGCAGAGGCGCTAAACTGTCGCCGATCCGCCCGAGCGCTGCCCGACCTACTCAGACCTGAGTCGGGACACTCCTGGTGGGAGTCGGGGGTGGGTAGCGCGCTGACCTGGGGGTTCTTGGGCTCGGGAGCGGGATCTGGTCACTAAGAATGGGTGGGTAGCCTCGGGCCGGTGGGCTCGCG
>NZ_JBFWOY010000054.1:0-25830 GCF_050250275.1 Pseudonocardia sp. | reverse complement strand
GTTGTGGGGGTCGGGGGTGGGTGTCACCAGCTCTTGTTGCTCACGTGGTCCTCCTGGTGGGTGTGGGTGTGGGCGGTCGGTCGTCGGTCACCAGCTCTTGTTGCGCACGTCGTGCTCCTCTCGGTGGCTGTGGTGGTGGGGCTGGGGGCGGTGGTCACCAGGACTTGTTGCTCACGGGTCCTCCTTCTCGGGGTGGGTGGTCGTCGGGTGGTGGTCACCAGGACTTGTTGCGCACTGCGGGCTCCTTCGGGGGTTGTGGTCGGGCTGGTCGGGTGGTGTCACCAGGACTTGTTGCTCACGGGGTCCTCCTTGTTGGGGGTGGTCGTGGGTCGGGGTGGCGGTCACCAGCTCTTGTTGCGCACGTCGTGCTCCTCTCGGTGGCTGTGGTGGTGGGGCCGGGGTTGTTGTCACCAGCTCTTGTTGCTCACGGGTCCTCCTTCTCGGGGTGGGTAGTCGTCGGGTGGTGGTCACCAGGACTTGTTGCGCACTGCGGGCTCCTTCGGGGTTGTGTCGGGCTGGTCGGGCGGTGTCACCAGGACTTGTTGCGCACGTCGTGCTCCTCTCGCTGGTTGTGGGCGTCGGGCGGTGGTCACCAGCTCTTGTTGCTCACGTGGTCCTCCTGCTCGGTGTGGGTGCGGGCGGTTCGGTCGTCGGTCACCAGCTCTTGTTGCGCACGAGCGACCTCCTCCCGGTCGATGTGGGCGTGGGCGTGGGCGGGTGTGTCACCAGGACTTGTTGCGCACGGGTCGCTCCTCTCCGTAACGGTCGGGCGGTCACGTCGGTCACCAGCTCTTGTTGCGCACGGTCACTTCTCGGCCGGCTCGTGCCGGCGGTCTGTGGGGGCGTCGACGGCCCGGTCGTGGCGAGCCCGTCCGACGTCGACGGCTGTCGGATTCGGCCATGTTCACCAGCTCTTGTTGCGCACCGTGGACTCCCTCCGATGTGGATGCGGCGCAACGACATGGCGGAATATCGAGCCCGCTTGTTGCGCATGCACCTATTCCTCTTTCTGTTTCCGGAATGCGTGCCGAATCGACGGGTCGTGTCGATACGGAGCCGTTCGTCGTGGTCGTGTGGTTCTGCGCGCGATGAATTCGGCGTGCCCCGGGAAAGGCGTTCCGGTGTGGGCCGTTGTCGCGCAGGGGCCGTCCGGCGCGTGTGCCCGGTGTCGTCGCGACCTCGTGGTGGAGCGTCGCGACCGTGCGGGCACGGCGGGGACGTGCGGGTTCGTCAGTGCCAGCTCTTGTTACGCACCGCGCACCTCCTCCTGCGTTCCATCGATCGCCGACCACGCTCGGTGACCCCCAGCACGTTCTCATGTGCCGTTGGGCTCACTGGCCATGACAGAGGCCGTCGCGATCAACTATTCTCACGTCCGGTGACATCCGGACGACTGAGAGTATGAATGAGTAGCGAAGTGGGCGACGGAAGTACTCCGGACGGAGCATTTCCGCGCCTGTGGAAAATCACTCGATGGGCCGTGTGGAACGTGCCTGCTCGAGTGATGCTGCCTGTTTTCATGGTGGAACTGACGGCGCTCGCTCTCGTCGTTCTCAGCGCCACCGCGTCGGTTCCCTCCACCGGGCGACTTCTCGATGCGGCGACGTTGATGTTCCTGGGCGTCCTGCACACCGAGATCGCGGTGCGCGCCGAGCGGGTGCGCCGCCGCGTCACCGAGACCCCGCACGTCGACCTCAGCTCGGTCTGGACCTTCGCCGGTGCGGTGCTGCTGCCGCCGGTGCTCGCCACGCTGGTGGCGATCGTCGTGTTCACCCACCTGTGGTGGCGGGCGTGGCGGCCGCGGGTGCCCGTCTACCGCCAGTTGTTCAGCACGGCCACGGTGGTGCTGGCCTGCCTCGCGGCGGGCGCCGTCGTCAACTACGTCGCCCCGGCCCACGCCACGGCCGGGCTGGGCTCGGGTACCGGGCCGCTGGCCCTGGTCCTGGCGCTGCTCGTGTACACGACGATCAACAGCGGGCTCATCGCCGGCGCGATCGCGGTCAGCTCACCGAACCCCACGGTCACCACGGTGCTGGGGCACTGGGACGAGAACGCGCTGGAGCTGGCCACCCTGTGCCTGGGCGGCCTCACGGCGATCGTCCTGGCCATCAACCCGTGGCTGGTCCTGTTCGTGCTGCCGGCCCTGCTGGTCCTGCACCGGGCGGTGCTGGTGCGTCAGCTCGAGGAAGCGGCCAGCACCGACGGGAAGACGGGCCTGCTCAACGCCGCGGCGTGGCATTCCTACGCCCAGCGTGAGGTGTCGCGGGCGGTGCGTCAGGGCGGCGCGGCCTCGCTGCTGATCCTCGACCTGGACCACTTCAAGTCGGTGAACGACCGGCACGGTCACCTGGCGGGCGACGAGGTACTCGCGGCCGTGGCGGCGACGCTGCGCGCCGAGGTGCGCGACAACGACCTGGTGGGCCGGTTCGGCGGCGAGGAGTTCGTGATCCTGCTCCCGGGTGTCGACGACAGCGACTACGGCAGCGCCGAGCTGCGGCTGGTGGCCGAGCGGATCCGGCGTCGCGTGGAGAGCCTGTCGATCCAGATGCCGACGCCCGACGGCCCCCTCACGATCAGCGGGCTCACCGTGTCCGTGGGCGGTGCCGCGTTCGGCACCGACGGCACGGAGCTCGCCCGGATGCTGGAGACGGCCGACTCGGCGTTGTACTCGGCGAAGCGGGCGGGGCGTAACCGTGTGCACGTCGGTCTGCAGAGCCGGCCCGACAAGGCCTCGGGCCGGGAGGCTCGCGAGCAGGGTCCCGCGCTCAGTGAGGCGGAGACCGGCGAGGCCCCGGCCGCGGGCTGACCTTCCGTGGGGCCGTCGTCACCTCCAGTGACGCGTCCGGGGTTAATCCACCCCGATGAGTGACCGACCGTCGACTGACAGTTTCGTGCCGGGTCACTAATCTCGACCCTCGTCGGCATCGGTTTGCCCGGGGGGAGGCTCGATCGTGTTGGCGTTCGTGGCTCGCTGGGCTCTCCGGGCCGAGCCGCTCCGGGTGCGGCTGCTCGTGGTCGCCGCGGAGCTGCTCGCGGTGGTTCTCGTCGCGGTCGGCTGGCTGGCCGGCGGCGGGCTGCACGGCGGTGACGTCGTCCTCGCCGCGTGGCTGGTGGTCCTGGGCATGGTCCACATCGAGGCGGCCACGGGTATCGAGCGGGTGCGCCGCCGGGTCGCGGCGACCGCCTACTTCGACCTCAGCTCCGTCTGGACGTTCGCGGCGGCGCTGCTGCTGCCGGTGCGGCTGTCGGCGCTGGTCGTCGTGGTGCTGTACGCGCACCTGTGGTTGCGGGTGTGGAAGCCGGCCGGGGTGCCGATGTACCGGCTCGTCTACACGGCGTCGACGGTCGTGCTGGCGGCCCACGCGGCGTACGCGGTGGTCGCCCCGGTGCGTGACGCGGGCGCTGCGCAGGGCCTGCCCGCCCTGGGCTGGGTGGCGCTCGCGGCGGCGGCCTACCTGCTGGTGAACAACGTGCTGGTCGCGGCGGCGATGGCGCTGGGCGAGGGCAGGCCGTCGGCGCGCGAGCTGGTCGGCGGTGTCGACGACCACGTCCTCGAGTTGGCGACGCTCTGCCTGGGCGTGATGGTGGCGCTGGCGCTCACGGCCGACCGCTGGACGGCGGCGCTGGCGCTGGCACCGCTGCTGGTGCTGCAGCGCGCGGTGCAGGTCCGGCAGCTGGAGGAGGCGGCGTCGACCGACCCGAAGACGGGGCTGCTCAACGCGGCGGCGTGGCGGGCCGAGGCGGTGCACCTGCTGGGCCGGGCCCGGCGCGCCCACGGGTCCGCCGCGGTGCTGATCGCCGACCTGGACCACTTCAAGGCCGTCAACGACACCCACGGGCACCTGGTGGGTGACGCGGTGCTGGCCGCGGTCGCCGCGGAGCTGCGGGCCGAGGTGCGTCAGGACGACCTGGTGGCGCGGTTCGGCGGTGAGGAGTTCGTGGTCCTGCTGCCCGACCTGCCCGGCACCGGTGTGGGGCGGCACGAGGTGCTCGCGGTGGCCGACCGGGTGCGGCGACGTGTCGAGGGTCTGGGTGTGCCGGTCACGACGACGGACGGTCCGATCGTCGTCGCCGGTCTGACGATCTCCATCGGTGGCGCGACGTTCCCGGCCGACGGGCAGGACCTGGAGGCGGTGCTGGCCGCCGCGGACGCGGCGCTGTACGCGGCGAAGGACGCGGGGCGCAACACGGTGCGCGTCGCGGCGGCGCCACTGGTCCCGCAGGCGCGCACCGCCGAGGACTGAGGGCCGCACGGGCGCCGGGGTCCGGCGCCGTACGGCGACGGTCGGTACGCCGCTCGTCGAGCGGGCCGCCGGGGGGTGTGGATGCGCCGGGTCGAATGATCCCCGCGACCGTATGGTGGGGGAGTGAGCCTGTTGAGTTCCCTCCGCGGCCCGCGTGACCTCCGCCGGCTCGGCCCGGGCGAGCTCGCCGAGCTCGCCGCCGAGATCCGACGGTTCCTGGTCTCGTCCGTCTCGCGCACCGGTGGCCACCTCGGCCCGAACCTCGGCGTCATCGAGCTGACGATCGCCCTGCACCGGGTCTTCGACTCGCCGAACGACACCCTGATCTGGGACACGGGCCACCAGGCCTACGTCCACAAGCTCCTCACCGGCCGTCAGGACGGCTGGGAGCGGCTGAAGATGACGGGCGGGCTGTCGGGCTACCCGAACCGCGCCGAGAGCGAGCACGACGTGGTGGAGAACAGCCACGCGTCGACGTCGCTGTCGTGGGCGGACGGGTTGGCGCGCGCGTACGCGCTGAAAGGTGAGCGACGCCACGTCGTCGCCGTGATCGGCGACGGGGCGCTGACGGGCGGCATGGCCTGGGAGGCGCTGAACAACATCGCGGCGGCGCCGGACCGCAACGTCGTCGTCGTGGTCAACGACAACGGCCGCTCCTACTCGCCGACGATCGGCGGTCTGGCCGACCGGCTGGCGTCGTTGCGGCTGCAGCCCGGCTACGAGCGGGTGCTCGACGCGGGCAAGAACGCGTTGCGCG
Source organism: Pseudonocardia sp. (assembly GCF_050250275.1). GTDB lineage: Bacteria > Actinomycetota > Actinomycetes > Mycobacteriales > Pseudonocardiaceae > Pseudonocardia. The sequence goes on along the minus strand of NZ_JBFWOY010000054.1, from coordinate 20,829 downwards.
GTACGCCCGTCGTCGGGCCGGCGATCTACGCGGGCCTGCATGCGCTCAAGGCCGGGGTGAAGGACGCGATCAGCCCGCAGGAGCTGTTCTCCGACCTGGGCCTGAAGTACTTCGGCCCGATCGACGGGCACGACGTGGCGGCGATGGAGTCGGCGTTGCGCCGGGCGCGGCGTTTCGGGGGGCCGGTGATCGTGCACGCGGTCACCCGCAAGGGCAACGGCTACCTGCCCGCGGAGAACGACGCGGCGGAGCAGATGCACAGCCCGTCGGCGTTCGACCCGGCCACCGGCCTGCCCACCGGCCCGCGGACGCGGGGCTGGACGAGCGTGTTCTCCGAGGAGATGGTCGCGCTCGGGGAGCGCAGGGCCGACGTCGTGGCGATGACCGCGGCGATGCTGGGCCCGGTGGGGCTGGCGAAGTTCGCGGAGACGTTCCCCGAGCGCTGCATCGACGTCGGCATCGCGGAGCAGCATGCGCTGACGTCGGCGGCCGGGCTGGCGCGCGGCGGGCTGCACCCGGTCGTGTGCCTGTACTCGACGTTCCTCAACCGCGCGTTCGACCAGCTGATGTTCGATGTGGCGCTGCACGGGCAGGCGGTCACGCTGGTGCTCGACAGGGCGGGTGTCACCGGCAGCGACGGCCCGTCGCACAACGGCATGTGGGATCTGTCGATCCTGGGGATCGTCCCCGGGATGCGGGTGGCGGCGCCGCGCGACGCGGGGACGTTGCGCGAGGAGCTGGCCGAGGCCGTCGCCGTCGAGGACGGCCCGACGGCGCTCCGGTTCCCGAAGGGGGCGGTCGTCGAGTCCGTGCCGGCGGTGCGGCGCATCGGGAACTCGGTCGACGTGCTGGCCGAGCCCGCCGCGGGCGCGGAGCCGCCGACGGTGCTGATGGCGTGTGTCGGCGCGTTCGCCGAGCTGGGTGTGGCGGCGGCGGAGCGGTTGGCGCACCAGGGGATCGGGGTGACGGTCGTCGACCCGCGCTGGGTCCTGCCGGTGCCCGAGGCGATGGTGGAGCTGGCGGCCGCGCACCAGCTCGTCGTCACGGTGTCCGACTGCGGGCGCCACGGTGGGTTCGGGTCGGCCCTGTCCGACCTGTTGCGCGCCAACGAGATCGACGTACCGAGTCGCGACGTGGCGCTGCCGCAGGAGTTCCTCGACCACGGCAGCCGCTCCGACGTGCTGTCCGCCGTCGGCCTCACCGCGCAGGACGTGGCCCGCCGTGTCACCGAGTGGGCGTCGGCGCTGCCGGGCTGCCGCGTGGTGCAGGGCGCGGTGGAGGACGGTGTCCTCGACGCGTCGTCGGCGCAGGGGGAGCAGGCGGCGGAGGAGTCCGAGGGCCGGGCCCGCTGATGCGCGTGCTGGTCGTGGAGGACGAGCGGCCGCTCGCCGAGGCCGTGGCCCGCGGGCTGCGGCGCGAGGGCATGGCGGTCGATGTCGCCTTCGACGGTCTGGAGGGCCAGGAGAAGATCGGCATCACCCGTTACGACGTGGTGCTGCTCGACCGGGACCTGCCGTCGATCTCGGGCGACGAGCTGTGTGAGGAGATCGTCGCGTCGGCGGCGACCACGCGGGTGCTGATGCTCACCGCGAGCGGGTCGCTGGCCGACAAGGTCGACGGCCTGTCCCGCGGCGCCGACGACTACCTGGCCAAGCCGTTCGACTTCCCCGAGCTGGTGGCCCGGGTGCGGGCGTTGGGCCGCCGGGCCACGCCGGCCACGCCGCCGCTGCTGGTGGCGGGCGACGTCTCGCTCGACCCGGCCCGGCGCACGGTGCGCCGCGCCGCGGAGCCCGTCGAGCTGACCCGCAAGGAGTTCGGGGTGCTCGAGGTCCTGATGGGGGCCGGTGGGGCGGTCGTGTCCAGCGAGGAGCTGCTGGAGCGGGTCTGGGACGAGAACGCCGACCCGTTCACGACGACGGTGCGCGTCACCGTCATGACGTTGCGCAAGAAGCTGGGCGAGCCGGGTGTGATCGAGACCGTCGTCGGCGCCGGGTACCGCGTTCCGGCGGCGGGCTGACCGGGGCGCTCGTGCGGACGGCCCGTGCTCCGGGTCCGCCGGGGAACCCGCCCGGGCGGCGGTCCGGGCCGGGGTTGCGCCCACGGCTGACGGCGCTGGCCACCGTGCTGGTGGCGCTGGTCAGTGCGCTGTTGTTGTGGCTGGGCTGGCTGCTGGTGGGTGGGGTCGCGGAGAGTTCGGTGCCCGCGTTCCCGGCGGGCGGGACGGTCCGGGTGGGCGGGGTGGACGTCGAGGCCACCCAGGTGGGCCGGGCCGTCGGTGAGGCGGCCCGCTCGGAGGTGCTGCGGGCCGGGCTGGTGGCGTTCCCGCTGGTGGTGGTCGCGGCGGCGGTGGTGTCGTGGGTGCTGGTCGGGCGGGTGCTGGCGCCCCTGCACGCGGTGACCGCGACGGCGCGGCGGCTGTCGGCGGAGTCGCTCGACGAGCGGATCGCGCTGCGCGACGCCCGGGGGGAGGTCGCGGAGCTGGCCGAGGTGTTCGACGCGATGCTGGACCGGCTGCAGGCGGCGTTCGAGAGCCAGCGCCGGTTCGTCGCCAACGCGAGCCACGAGCTGCGGACACCGCTCGCGGTGCTGCGCACCGAGGTGGACGTGACGTTGGCCGACCCGGATGCCGACGTCGCCGAGCTGCGGCGGATGGCCGGGGTCGTCCGCGACGCGACGCGCCGCGCCGACGAGCTGGTGGGCGCCCTGTTGTTGCTGGCCCGCACGCAGGCGGTCGAGCACGTCGACGGCAGGCCGGTCGACCTCGCCGAGCTGGCCGCGTCCGGGGTCGCGGCGGTGTTGGGGGAGGCGGCGGCCCGTGGCCTGAGGTTCGCGGTGTCGACGGCACCCGCCCACACCTCGGGTGATCCGGTGCTGCTGGGCCGGGTCGCGGGCAACCTGCTGGAGAACGCGGTCCGCCACAACGTGCCCGGCGGCTGGGTGGAGGTGGCGACGGCGCCGGTCGGCGGTGGGGCGGAGCTGCGTGTGGCCTCCGGTGGCCCGGTGATCCCGCCGGACCGGGTCGCGGAGCTGTTCGAGCCGTTCCGCCGTGGCCCGCGCGAGCGGACCGGCGACGCCCCGGGCAGCGGGCTGGGGCTGTCGATCGTGCGGGCCGTCGTGCTCGCCCACGGTGGCACCGTCCGCGGCGACGCCGTCCCGGGCGGCGGGCTCGCGGTGACGGTGCGGCTGCCGGCGCCCACACCGGTGGCGGTGGCGCCGCGGCGCTGACGCCGGGCCCGGGTCAGGCCCGGGTGGTGACGGCCGCCTCCAGCAGGGGGCAGGTCAGCTCGACCTGCCACGGCCGTGCGCCGCCGGCGACGAGGGCGGCGCGGACGTCACCGTCGGCGGGCGGGGCCCAGCAGATGCGGCGCAGCAGGTCGGGCAGCAGCAGGTTCTCGACGGGGATCGTCCACTGCTCGCTGAGCGTGGCGAGGGCGCTGCGGGCCGTGGCGAGCCGGGCCGCGGCCTCGGGATCGCGGTCGGACCACCGCGCCACCGGTGGCGGGCCGTCGCCGGGGACGGTCGCGCGGGGCAGCGCGTCGGCGGGGAGCTTCGCGGCCTCGTCGATCGCGGCGAACCAGTAGGACGTCAGCCGTCGCTGGGAGCGTCCACGGAACACCGGCAGTGCCGCCAGCGCGCCGGGGGAGGAGGGCGCGGTCACGGCGGCGTCGACGATCGCCGCGTCGGGCAGGACCCGGCCGGGCGCGATGTCGCGTTCGGCGGCGAGCCGGTCGCGGGCCTCCCACAGCGCCCGCACCGCGGCCAGCGGCCGGGGCTTGCGCACCTTGTGGATGCCCGACGTGCGCCGCCACGGTTCCGCACGCGGGGCGGGTGGGGCGGCGGTGCGCACGGCCTCGAACTCCTGCTCGGCGAACCCGAGCTTGCCCTGCTCGGACAGCATTCCGGCGAGCAGGTCACGCAGCTCGACGAGTACCTCCACGTCGAGTGCGGCGTAGACGAGCCAGTCCTCGGGGAGTGGTCGGCGTGACCAGTCGGCGGCTCCGTGGCCCTTCTCCAGGGCGAGGCCGAGGAGCTGCTCGACCATCGGCCCGAGCCCGACGCGGGGGAGGCCGGCGAGCCGGCCCGCGAGCTCGGTGTCGAACAGCGATGCCGGGGCCAGCCCGACCTCGGCCAGGCACGGCAGGTCCTGGGACGCCGCGTGCAGCACCCACTCCGGGCCCGTCAGCGCGGGTGCGAGCGCCGACAGGTCCGAGCCCAGTGGGATCGGGTCGACGAGCGCCGACCCCGCGCCCGCCCGCCGCAGCTGCACCAGGTAGGCCCGTTGTGAGTACCGGAAACCCGAGGCGCGTTCGGCGTCGACCGCGATCGGGCCGGAGCCCGCGGCGAAGGCCGCCGCGGTCCGCTCCAACGCCTGCGCGTCGGCCACCACGTCGGGCAGGCCGTCGGCAGGTCGTAACAGCGGCACCGGCCCGTCGGGGTGACCTGTCCCGTCGGTCGTGCCGTCCGCCCCGTGTCGCGGGGGAGCGCTCGGTTGGTTCGTCGTCAGCGGATGACTCCCGCACGCATCGCGAGTGCCACCATCTGGGCCCGGTCACCGGTGCCGAGCTTGCGCCCGATGCGCGACAGGTGGCTCTTGACGGTCAGCGCCGACAGGCTCAGCGCCTCGCCGATCTCCTTGTTCGACTGACCGTCGGCGACCAGCTGCAGCACCTCCACCTCACGGGCCGACAGCTCCCGCGGGGTGTTGTCGGTACCGGGGACGCGCGTGCCGGTGGCGAGCAGCGGCGCCACTGTCGGGTCGGCGTAGACGCCGCCGTCCAGGACGCGCTTCACGCCGTCGGTCACGACGGCCGGCGAGGCCGACTTGAGCAGGTACGCCTGTGCCCCGGCCTGGAAGGCGGAGCGGACGGCGTACGGGTCGTCGGACGACGCGAGCACCACGAGCCGGTTCCAGCCCAGCGCGCGCAGCTCGGTGACCAGATCGAGGCCGCTGCCGTCGGGCAGGCCGAGATCGAGGATCGCGAGGTCGCACGGCCCGTGGGCCTGAGCTCGAGCACGGGCCTCGGCCACCGAGGCGGCCTCGTGCACCGTTCCTGCCCCCATCGAGCGCAGCCGCGCGGGGATCGCCTCGCGAAGGAGCGGATGGTCGTCGACCACCAGCACCGAGAACAACTCTTCCCGCGGGTGCGGGACCATGGCTGGCGACAGCACAGCTCCGGTGGAACTGCGCATTGGTGCGCCCTGGCCCACAACGGCCACGTTCTTACCTCCCTGGAGTCGGTCGTTGCCCCCCGACCGGCACCAGATCCCCGGGCCGACGGAGAGTTGCGCCCGACCGCCCGAGGAGGTGTCGTGGAGGAAGCCTAGCCCCCCAAGCGGTCTAACGTCGTGTATCCGATCGAACTTCTCCGGGTGAAAGTTACAGCGTTGTCGCGCCGTGTACACCCGTTCGGGTGATCAACTCTCTGTCACCGATCGACTCCTCGCCCTGAAACCGCTGGTGAGCACGCGCTTATACCGTTCGGCGCGCGAATCGGGGCACGCCCACCGGCGGCAGTCCGGCGGCCGTCGCGACGAGGATCGCGAACGCCTCGGCGTGTCGCGTGAGCGTGTCGGGCTCGTCGACGGGTGTCCACGAGGCCCGCAGCTCGACGTCGTCGTCGCGCCGGGGACCGGCGATGTCGCCGAACCGGACCGACGAGGTCTGGGTCACGGTCCCGCCCAGCGCCGTGTAGCCGGCACCGCACCCGTCGAGCGCCTCGGTCAGCCACGACCAGGCGATCACCGGGAGCATCTCGTCGCCCAGCTGCTCACGCTCCAGTCGGGCCTGCACGAAGCACACGAGCCGGAACGTGCCGTCCCACTTGTCCTGGCCGGCCGGGTCGTGCAGCAGGATGAGCCGGCCGGAGGTGTCCGGCTCGTCGAGGTCGTCCAGCCCGTCGCCGCGGTGACCGACGTCGGCCTCCACGCTGTAGGCCCACGAGAACGGGGCCAGCCGGGGTGGTGCGTCCAGCGGCCGCACGACGAGCTCGGGGCGCGGCAGGTACGACTGCAGCGACGCGACCGCGCGACGGAACGGTGGTGGTGGAGCGGTCGTATCGGGCACGAGCGGGGACTCTAGGTCGCGGCCCGGCCGGCCATCGGCAGGCGCGCCGGTATCCGATCGGGGGACGTGCTCCGACCTGTGGGATCATCGGTCGTGATGGCTGCCCTCCCTGATCTCCAGACCGCCGACGTCGTGCGCCGCGACCTGCACGCCGCGCCGTTCCTGGTGGCCGCGCGGGGCGGCACCCCGTCGCGGGTCCCCGTGTGGTTCATGCGTCAGGCCGGCCGCTCGCTCCCCGAGTACCGCGCGCTGCGCGCCGGCACCGGGATGATCCAGGCCTGCCTCGACCCCGAGCTGACCTGTGAGATCACGCTGCAGCCGGTCCGCCGCCACGGCGTCGACGCGGCCATCCTCTTCAGCGACATCGTCGTGCCTCTCTACCTGGCGGGCATCGGCGTCGACATCGTGGCCGGGGTCGGCCCGGTCGTCGCGCGCCCCGTGCGCACCGCGGCCGACGTCGAGGCCCTGCCCGTGTTGCACCCCGAGCAGGTCGTCCCGGTCACCGACGCGATCCGGCTGCTCGTCGGCACCCTCGGCGAGACGCCGCTCATCGGTTTCGCGGGGGCCCCGTTCACCCTCGCCTCCTACCTCGTCGAGGGCGGCCCCAGCCGCAACCACGAGAAGACCAAGGCGCTCATGCGCAGCGCCCCCGAGGTCTGGCACGCGCTGCTCGCCAAGCTCGCCGGCTCGACCTCGACCTTCCTGCAGGCCCAGATCGCGGCCGGGGTCGACGCCGTGCAGCTGTTCGACTCCTGGGCGGGTGCCCTGACCGAGCGGGACTACCGCTCCTTCGTGGCGCCGCACTCCGCCGCCGTCCTCGGCCCGCTCGCCGCCGCGGGCGTGCCGCGTATCCACTTCGGTGTCGGCACCGGTGAGCTGCTCGGGGCGATGTCGGAGATCACCGACGTCATCGGGGTCGACTGGCGGGTCCCGCTCGACGAGGCCGTCCGCCGCACCGGCGGCTCCCACCCCGTGCAGGGCAACCTCGACCCGGCCGTCCTGTTCGCCGACGCAGGTTCGGTCGAGTCCGAGGTCCGGCGCATCGTCGCCGAAGGCCGCGCCGCACCCGGCCACATCTTCAACCTGGGCCACGGCGTGCTCCCCGACACCGACCCCGACGTCGTCACCCGCGTCGTCGACCTGGTCCACTCGCTGCCCGTCCGGTGACCGCACCGGGCGCCGCCCCGGTGGTCGCCGTCGTCGGCGCCGGGATCTCGGGGCTCGCCGCCGCCCACCGGCTGCGCACCCTCCTCGGCGACACCGCGCGCATCGTCGTCTGCGAACGGGCCTCGCGGACCGGCGGGGTCCTGCACACCGTCGACCTCGCCGGCATCCCCGTCGACGTCGGCGCCGAGGCCTTCCTCGCGCGCCGCCCCGAGGTCCCGGCGCTGCTCGCGGAACTGGGCCTGACCGGCCGCGTCGTCCACCCGACGAGCGCCGCCGCGTCGATCCGGGCGGGTGGACGCACCGGCCCCCTGCCCACCGGCACCCTCCTCGGCGTGCCCACGGCCGCCGCCCGCCTCGACGGTGTGCTGTCCGCCGCCGGGCTCGCCGCGGTCGCCGCCGAACCCACGCTGGCACTGCACTGGGAGCCCGGCGGCGACGTCTCCCTCGGCGGCATCCTCCGTGCCCGGTTCGGGCCCGAGCTCGCCGACCGCGTCGCCGACCCGCTGCTCGGCGGCGTCTACGCCGGCCGCGTCGACGCCCTCGGCCTGCGGGCGACCATCCCGGGCCTCGCCGCTGCCCTCGACGCCGGCGCCCCGTCGCTCACCGCGGCCGCGTCCGGGACCGCCGGCGCTGCCGCGACCGGGCCCGTCTTCGGCGCCGTCGACGGCGGCTACCGCGTCCTGCTCGACGCCCTCACCGCAGCCGCCCGCCCCGAGCTACGACTCGACACCACCGTTCGCGCGCTGCGCCGCACCGGCACCGGGTGGCGGCTGGTGTGCGGGCCGGTGCCCGCCCCCGAGCTCCTCGACGTCGACGCCGTCGTCCTCGCCGTCCCCGCCCCGGCCGTCCGCAGGCTCCTCGACGACGTCGTACCCGCCGCCGCGGCGGCCGCCGGCCGCGTCGAGCTGTCGTCGTCGGTCGTCGTCGCCCTGGCCTACCGTGGCGCCGACGCCGCCACGCTCCCCGCCACCTCCGGCGTCCTCGTCGCCGCCGACGAACCGCTGTCGATCAAGGCCGCCACCCACACGTCGACGAAGTGGGGGCATCTCGCCCCGGCCGCCACCGACGGCCTCGTCCGGCTCCGCGCGTCCCTCGGCCGGTTCGGGGAGGCCGAGACCCTGCAGGTCGACGACGCGACGCTCGTCGCGCGCGTCCGTGCCGACCTCGCCGGGCTGCACGGGATCACCGCCGCCCCCGTGGTCGTCCACGTCCAGCGCTGGGGCGGGGGACTGCCGCAGTACGCCGTCGGGCACGTCGCCACGGTCGCCGCGCTCGAGGACGCGGTCGCCGCCGAGCCCCGGCTCGCCGTCGCCGGGGCGGCGCTGCACGGCGTCGGTGTCCCCGCCTGCGTCGGGACCGCGCGCGCCGCCGCCGAGCGGGTCGCCGCCGCCCTCGCCCCCGCCGTGCCCTGATCCGAGTGGCGCCGCCCACGGGCGCTGCCGGCGGCGCGCACCGCCTCCGTAGACTCCGGGTATGTCACGCCTCGACTACGCGCAGCTCAACGACACCATCCGTTACACCATGTGGTCGGTGTTCCGCGTCGAGGCCGGACGGCTCGGCGAGGACCGCACCGCCGCCGCCACCCAGGCCACCGAGTTCGTGGAGGCGCTGGAGGGCAAGGGCGTCGTCGTTCGCGGCGTCTACGACCTCGCCGGTCTGCGTGCCGACGCCGACTACATGATCTGGTGGCACGCGGAGACCGTCGAGGCCCTCCAGGCCGCCTACTCCGACCTGCGCCGCAGCACCGCGCTGGGCCGCGCCTCCGTCCCGGTGTGGAGCCAGGTCGCGCTGCACCGCCCGGCGGAGTTCAACAAGAGCCACATCCCGGCCTTCCTCGCCGGTGAGCAGGCGCGCCGCTACGTATGCGTCTACCCGTTCGTGCGGTCCTACGACTGGTATCTGCTGCCCGACGCCGAGCGCCGCAAGATGCTCGCCGACCACGGCAAGGAGGCCCGCGACTACCCGGACGTGCGGGCCAACACCGTCCCGGCCTTCGCCCTCGGCGACTACGAGTGGATCCTCGCCTTCGAGGCCGACGAGCTGCACCGCATCGTCGACCTCATGCGCCACCTGCGCGCCACCGAGGCCCGCCGCCACGTCCGCGAGGAGATCCCGTTCTACACCGGGCCCCGCGTCGAGGTCGGCGCCCTCGTCAGCACCCTCGCCTAGCGCGTCGCCGTCTCCCGACGGGCTCGCCACCCCGGTTCGACGTGAGGGCTCCGCGGCGCCCGCCGCAGGACCCTCACGTCGGACCCGACGCGGTCACGGCGTCGCGTCGGGCTCCAGCGTCATGGAGATCGAGTTGATGCAGTAGCGGAGGTCCGTGGGCGTGGCGTAGCCCTCGCCCTCGAACACGTGCCCCAGGTGGCTGTGGCAGTTGGCGCACAGCACCTCGACGCGGCGCATGCCCATGCTGGTGTCGACGCGTTCGATCACGGCGGCGGAGTCCTTCGGGCTGAAGAACGACGGCCACCCGCAGTGCGACTCGAACTTGGTCTCGCTGCGGAAGAGCTCGGCCCCGCAGGCCCGGCAGTGGTACACCCCGACGGTCTTGGTGTCGGTGTACTCGCCGGTGAAGGGCCGCTCGGTGCCCGCCTGGCGGAGCACCTGATATTCGGCGGGGGACAGCTCGGCCCGCCACTCCTCGTCGGACTTGTGGACGGGAGCCTCGCCGAGCTCGGTGTCGGTACTGGTTTCCTGACCACGGCTGAACAGACCCATACGTCCACGCTAACCCGTCGCGCAACGTTCGGGACGGTCAACCGGCCATGATCGTGAGGACGGCGGTCAGGATCGTCGACGCCACGTAGACGACACCGGTGAGCAGCAGCAGGACGACGAGCACCGCCGCCCAGCGCCGGCCGCCCTCGGCCCGGTTGGCGGCGTCGGCGAAGTCGCCCACGCCGGTGAGGGAGGCCTCGACGGTGAAGGAGGACTCGCGGCGCATCCGGTCGAGGTGGGCGGCGAAGGCCTGCACCTCGGGCTCGGCGGGGTCGAGGCCGATCAGCTCGTCGTCGAACAGGCGTGACCGGCGGCCCGGGTCGGGCTGGTCGGTGTCGCGCGGCGCCATCGCCCGAGGGTAGACGGTAGCGTCGCGCCCATGGCGGCCAAGACCGTGGTGCTGTTGACCGTGCCGGGCCCCGAGGGCGACCGGGAGGTCCGGCTGTCGAGCCCGGACAAGGTCTACTTCCCGGAGCGCGGCATCACGAAGCGGCAGGTCGTCGAGTACTACCTGGCCGTCGCCGAGCCGATGACGCGGGTGCTGCTGAACCGGCCGACGAACCTGAAGCGGTTCCCCGACGGGGTCGACGGTGAGCCGTTCTTCGCCAAGCGGCTGCCCAAGGGCGCGCCGGAGTGGGTGCGCACGGCGCGGGTGACGTTCCCGAGCGGTCGCACGGCCGACACGTTCGCGCCGTCGGAGCCGGCGGCCATCGCGTGGGCGGCCAACATGGGCACGCTGGACTTCCACCCGTGGCCGGTCCGGGCGGCCGACACCGACCGTCCCGACGAGCTGCGCATCGACCTCGACCCGCAGCCGGGCACCGACTTCGCGGACGCGGTGGCGGTGGCGGCGGTGCTGCACGAGGTCCTCGACGAGGCGGGACTGGTGGGCTGGCCGAAGACGTCGGGTGGGCGGGGCATCCACGTGTTCGCCCGGATCCGGCCGGAGTGGTCGTTCATCGAGGTGCGGCGCGCGGTGATCGCGATCGCGCGGCGGGTGTGCGCGCGCATCCCGGAGCAGGCGACCGTCGACTGGTGGAAGGAGGAGCGCGGGGAGCGCGTGTTCCTCGACTACAACCAGGCGGCCCGGGACCGGACGATCGCGTCGGCGTGGTCGGTGCGCGGGCTGCCGCGGGCGACGGTGTCGATGCCGGTGACGTGGGAGACGCTGCCGTCGGTGGCGCCCGAGGACTTCGACGTGCTGACGGTGCCGTCGCTGCTGGAGCGCGACGGTGACGCGCACGCCGGGATGGACGACGCGGTCGGTGGGATCGAGGCGGCCCTGGAGTGGTTCGCCGCCGACGAGCGCGACCGCGGGCTGGGCGAGCTGCCCTACCCGCCGGAGTACCCGAAGATGCCGGGCGAGCCGATGCGGGTGCAGCCGTCACGGGCGCGGGCGGGCCGGGAGACCACCGACTGAGTGATCCGTTCGCCGCGTGCGGAGGGCATGTCGTCGCAGGTCGGCTGTGGGTTCGCTGTGTGCGGGCTGTGTTCTGCCGCAAGGGGTTCCCCCGGTGGGGGCGTCCCCGGGGGAGGAGTAGTTTGCCACCCTACGTAGTCGGCCGGTCACGTCGCCGAACCACATTCCGAGAGGGGAACGATGAGCCTCGTTGCGGTCCTTGCCGAGATGCCCGATCTGCTGGAGCGCACGATCAGCGAGCACGCTCCCGATCATCTCGGTCAGTGCCGCGAGTGCCGCGACGCGTCCGGGGTGTCGGCGCCGTGGCCCTGCATGATGCGCGAGATGGCCGACGAGGCCAGCGACATCCGCCGCGGCGGGCTGCCCGGCACCTACGGCGGCCGGCACCGCCCGCTGCGCTCGGTCCGGGTCTGACCCGGCACCGGGCCGGCCGGGTTCAGGGCGGGCAGACCGTGCCGGCCTGCGGCAGCTCGCCCTGCACGAGCATCCGGTCGACGACCGCGGTGACACACGGCGTCCGCGGGTAGCTGCCCGTCCCGGTGCCCTGCCACGTCACCAGCCGCGCGGTCGCCAACGCGCCCGCGGCCCGGCGGACCGACTCGCTCCCGGCCCGCGGATCGTGCGCCGCCCCGAGGACGAGCATCGGCGGGGCGCCGGGGACGGGGCCCGGGGCGGGCAGCCCGGCGCCGGCGGGCCAGGGTGCGCAGGCCAGCAGCCGCGTCGCGAGGGGCGCCCCGAACAGCGGGTACGCCCCACCCCAGCGGGCGACGAGCCCGGCCACGTCGGGCGGGGTGAGCCGGCGGTTCGTGTCGTTGCAGGCCGTGGCGAGGGCCGAGTCGAACCGGCCCTCGGGGCCGAGGACGCTGTCGAGCAGGGCGAGCATCCCGCCGGGCGCGCCGCGGCCCGCGTCGGCGAGCGCGGTGGTGAGCGCGGGCCAGGAGCGGGGTTCGCCGAGGGTCGCGGCCAGGGCGGTGACGGCGACGCCGGTGGTGAGCCGCCGCCCGTCGGGTGCGGGGACCGGCTGGGTGCGCAGCTTCTGCAGCAGGCCGGTGACGGTGGCGCGCGGGTCCGGCCCCAGCGGGCAGGCGCCGCTCGCGGTGCAGGAGACGGCGAACGCGTCGAAGGCCTGCTCGGCGGCGGCGGCGCGGGCCTCGGTGTGGTCGGGCTCGACGGCGGCCGGGTCGGGCGGCCCGTCGAGGACGAGGCGCCCGACGCTCGTCGGGTGTGCGCTGGCCCAGAGCGTCAGGGCGGTCGCGCCGTCGCCGATGCCGACGGCCGAGAGCCGTTCGACGCCGAGGTCCTCGCGGAGCTGTTCGACGTCGGCGGCGGTGGCGGCCGTCGAGTAGGAGGTGAGGGCGTCGGGTTCGGTGAGGTAGCAGTCCTGCACGACCGACCGGGCGTCCTCGAGGACGGCCGCGAGGACCTGGTCGGCGGTGGCGCCGGGGGCCGCGGGGTCGCCGTCGAGGATCCCGAGGCGGGCGTCCTCGGGGGAGCAGTCGAGCAGGTCGGAGCCGCTGCCGCGGCGGTCGAGCCCGATCACCTGGTAGCCGCCGAGCACCGCGGCGGAGGCCTGCGTGGCGAGCAGGGCGCCGTGTCGTGACGACGGGTCGGTGCCGCTGTCGCCGACGACGAGCAGCGGCGGCCGGTCGGGGGGCGCGTCGGTGGTCGCGGTGACGGTGACGCCGAGGCGGGTGACGCCGTGGCCGCGGCGCGTCGGGTCGGTCGGGACGGTGATGTCGCCGCACTCGACACGCAGCGCGGCACCGCCGGCCGGGGCCGGGCCGCCGAGGGCGGCGAGGGTGTCGGCGGTGCAGTCGGTGAGCCGGATCGTGGGGCGCATCGGGGCGGGCTGCGGGAGCGCGGCCGGGGGTGCGGTCGAGGCGGGTGGTGGGGGTGGGGCCATCCCGTCGGCGCCGACGACGGCGACGGGCGGGCGCTGCGACGGCCCGACCGCACACGCGGCGGTCAGCGCGACCAGCGCGACGGCCGAGACCGCACCCGCGACGCGGGCGCGTCGCCGTAGTCCTGACACGCGCCCGTTCTCCCTCCGCCGTGACTGCCGGTGCCAGCGTGCCGGACGCCCGGTGTGACGACGGTGAACGGTTCGCGCGGGCCGGGGTCGCGCGGGCTCAGTGCACCCGCGGACTCAGTGCACCCGCGGACCTTCGGCGCTGTCGGCCTCGATGCGCACCGCGACGGGCAGGACCCGGCCGCCGAACGCGTCGGTCGCGGAGGCCAGCACCTCCTCGGGGATGCGCCGGCACACCTCGGCGACGTCGGCGTCCTCGGCCAGCCAGACGGTGAGCCGCAGCGCCGGTTCGCGCTCGTCGCCCACCATCCGGGCGCGGGCGCGGGAGATGCCGGGCAGCGTGCGGGCCTGGCCGGCGACGGCCTCGGCGACCGCGGACGAGGTGACGACGACGGAGGTGTCGGGTCCGGCGTCGACGGTGAGGTCGGGGCGGCGTTCGGGGGCGAGCGCGCGGACCGCCCACACCAGGCCGGCGACGACGAGGACGGCGCAGACGAGGAGCGCGACGATGCGCCAGATCAGGGGTTGCGCGCGCAGGGCGTCGACGAGGATCGGGTCGAGCAGTGGGCGGTGGGCGCGGCCGCTGCCGAACACGCCGAACGCGAGCAGCGCGGTCCCGGCGCCGACGAGCAGGGCGAGCAGGCCGATGAGGCCGACGATGCGGCGTTCGCGCCCGGCGGAGCGGGCGACGGCGCGCCGTGAGCGGCGTCCGGCGCGGGGGTCGGTGGTGGGTGCCGTGTCGGTGGGGGTGCTCATCGGGGTCTTCCCAGGGTGCGGACGGACACGGCGACCTTGGGGCGGTCGGCCAGCGGCAGGTCGTCGAGCAGCGACTCGACGTCGGCGCGGACGGAGTCGGCGAGGCGTGGGGTGTCGGTCGGGGTGTCGGGCGGGGCGTCCGTCGTGGCGTCGGGTGCCGGCGGGACCGTCGTGGTGGTCTCCCAGCCCTCGGCGCGCACGCTCACGGCCCGGCGCGACGCGGTGACCGACGCCCCGGACACGGCGTCGGCGGCCCGGACCCGGCGGCCGACCATGCGCGCCAACGCCTGCGGCGATGTCGTGACGGTGACGTGGGGGGCGGGCGGACGCAGCGGCACGTCGTGGCGGCGGGCGGCGAACGCCGCGATCAGGAGCAGGAGCCCGGCGATGCCGACGACGATCCCGGTGATCTTCACCGGGGTGGTTGCCCACAGCTGGGTGTCCAGGGCACGCTGCCAGGCCCGCCACGGGACGAGCAGCCCGTCGCCGCCCTGGCCGGGCTGGATCCAGGCCGTCACGATCTCGACGATGCCCAGGACGCCGGCGGCGGCGAGGGCGAGGCCGAGCAGCGGCGCGAGGATGCGCACGATCACGCGCACGGGGTCCTCCTCTCGATGGTGGCGACGGCGGGCTTCAGCGCAGCCGCGGCGGGGGCGGCAGCCCGCGCAGGCCGGTCACGGTGACGGCGAGGGACCGCAGCCGGTAGCCGGTGAGCCGCGCCAGTTCGGCGGCGACGAGTCCGCGGACCTGGTCGACGACCCCCCGGACGGACCCCGGGTACTGCAGCGCGAGCTCGAGCCGGACGTCGACGTCGCCGTCGGGTCCGCCGATGCTGACCTTGGCGGCCGACCCGGCGTCGCCGACGTCGAACCCGGCGACGCGGCGTTCGGTGCGCAACGTCCCGGGCACCTGGTCGGCGTTGTACTCGACGATCTTGCGCAGCACGCTGGGCGCGATCTCGAGCCGGCCGCGGCCGGCGATCTCGGCGTCGGCGGCGTCGGCGGCGGGGTCGGGTGGGGGCGCCTTCGCGAGGTCCACCCCGGCGGTCATCCCGGTCACCGGTCCTTGCCGCGGCCGAGGACACCGCTGATGTCGAGCCGTCCGTCGAGCACGAGCCCGACGACCAGCCCCACCACGCCGACGAGCAGCGCGATGAGGAAGGCGCTGAACCCGCCGATCGCGCCGGCGGCACCGAGCACGAGGCCCGCGAGCAGGCCGGTCTGGGTGGCGTTCATGGAGCACTCCTGGATTGAGAGGTGGGGCCGTCGGGGTCCGGGTCGGGGCGGAGGCGGTCGAGCCGGTCGCGGCGGTGCCGGCGCACGGTGCGGAGCAGGGCGACCGCGATCCGGGCGGGCAGCGGGACGTCGCGGACGAACACCACGTCGTCGCGGGTCGTGTCGTCCGGGGCCGCGGGACCGGTCGGGGTGCGCAGCTGTGCGAGGCCCGCGACGAACGCGTCGGCGTCGCCGCCGCGGTCGGGATGGTTCTCGCGGACGAACGCCCGGTAGGCGGCCCGCTCCTCGGGGGTCACGGCGGGCCCCCGGCGGAGAGCGCGATGTCGCTGACCGTCACGTCGACCGGGCCGGGCCGCAGCGCGGCCACGGTGGCCCGCAGTTCGGCGACGGCCTGCGGGATGGGCGTGCCGGCCCGTACGACGACGGCGATCTCGACGGGCTCGCCCGGCTCCCCGACCCGCACCCCGACCAGCCGGCGCCGTCCGGGCAGGTACGTGGCGACCGCGCCGAACGGCCCGCCGTCGAGACGCACGACGGACGGGTGGGCGGTGACGGCGGCCGCCAGCACCTCGACGAGCGCGGCGTCGGGGTCGGGGCGGGTGGGGGAGTCGGTCACGTGCTCGCTGCTCTCACTCGACGCGGGACACGACCGGCGCCGGGAGGTCCTCCGGGTCGTCGAGCTCGGGCAGGTGGATGTCGTTGACGGCGATGTTGACCTCGATGACCTCGAGGCCGGTCATCGACTCGACGGCGGTGATCACGTTGCGCCGCACCGCCCGGGCGAGCTCGCGGATGGAGGCGCCGTACTCGACGACGATGTCGAGGTCGATGGCGGCCTGCTTCTCGCCGACCTCGACCTGGACGCCGGCGATGTTGGCCGCGCCGGTGCCGCCGCCGGGGATGCGCTCGCGGATCGCGCCGAAGGCGCGCGACACGCCGCCGCCCATGGCGTACACGCCGGAGATCTCGCGGGCGGCGATGCCGGCGATCTTCTGCACGACGGACGCCGCGATCGTGGTGCGGCCCTGACCGGTGTCCTCGGCGACGCGGGCGGGCGAGCCGGCGGAGGCGCCGGCGGGGCTGACGCCACCACGGGCGGTGGCGGTCGTCGACGTGGTGGTCGTGGGTGGGGTGGCCTCGGTCATCGTGGGTTCCTCACGACTGTTGTCGGGGTCGCCGGGCGGGTGCCCGGCGGGGCCGGTGTCTCCGGCTCACACACCTCATGGGACGCGCCCCGGGGGCCTCGCCTCACGCGGTGTCACCCGATCGGCGGATTGGCACCGGTCCGTGTGTAGCGGAGCAGGAGGGCGTCGGGTGCCGCGAGCGCCGCGGCGAGGCCGAGCCGGAGGTCGGCGGCGGCGCCGGTGGCGATGCGTCCCGCAGCGCCGGAGACGACCACCGGGGACAGGGTCAGGCACAGCTCGTCGACGAACCCGTCGGCGGCCAGGGCCCCGAACAGTGACGGCCCGCCCTCGCACAGCACCCGGTGCAGCCCGCGGCGGCCGAGCTCGGCCAGCAGGGTCGCGGGCGCCAGGTCGGGCGACTCGACGACGTCGGCACCGGCGGCGCGCAGGGCGTCGCGGCGGGCGGCCGGTGCGGCCGCGGTGGTGAGCACGATCGGTGCGACGGCGGTGTCGGTGAACAGCCGGGCGCCGGGGTCGAGGTCGGCCGAGCCGGTGACGACGGCGATCGGCGGTGGCAGGTCGCGGCCGACCGTCGGCCGCCGTGCGCCGCGGTAGTTCTCGGCCCGGACGGTGCCGGCGCCGACGAGGACGACGTCGGCGAGCCGGCGCAGCACCCCGAACACGGCCTTGTCGGCGGCGGAGCCCAGCCCGCCCGACAGGCCGTCGACGCTGACGGCGCCGTCGAGGCTCGCCACGAAGTTGACCCGCACGTACGGCGTGGCCGGGTCGCCGGGGTAGGCGTAGTGCGCCAGCAGCGCGGCGTCGTCGAGCTCGGCGCGGTCGGTGGCGGGGTCGGGGGACTCGGGGAGCGGCCAGATGCGTCGCACGGTGACCATCCCAGCACCCTGGGCCGACCGCTGTCGCGCCGGCCGGGGCCCGGATGTCGGCCCCGCCGTGACGCCGCTGACATGACGAGGATGGGCAGCCTCTGTCATATAGAGGCTTGCCTCACCTATCGTGAACCCCGATCGGTGGGCGACCACCGGGCTCGCCGCCGGTCCGGCGGCGGGTCGAGGGCGAGTCCTACAGGGGGCCGGGGTGAACCCACGGTGACGACGGTCGCCACGCGGCCGACGAAACCGCGCGCACCGCGACCGATGCGCAGCCGCCGGGTCACCGGCCTGCTGCTGCTCGCGGCGCTGCTGGTGGTGGTCTGTCTCGCGAGCATCGCGGTCGGGGCCAAGGCGATCCCGGTCGACCACGTGTGGACGGCGCTGTTCAGCCCGACCGGCACCGAGGACGACGTCGTCGTCCGGGCGCTGCGCATCCCACGCACGGTGCTGGGCCTGCTGGCCGGTGCCGCGCTCGGCCTGGCCGGTGCGCTGATGCAGGGCCACACCCGCAACCCGCTGGCCGACCCGGGCCTGCTCGGGGTCAACGCGGGCGCGGCGTTCCTCGTCGTCATCGGCATCTACGTCTTCGGGATCAGCTCGCTGACCGGCTACGTGTGGTTCGCGTTCGCCGGGGCGCTCGGCGCGAGTGTCGCGGTGTTCCTGCTCGGCTCGACGGGCCGGGCCGGTGCGACGCCGGTGACGCTGGCGGTGGCGGGCGCGGCGGTGTCGGCCCTGCTGTTCGGGCTGACGTCGGCGGTCATCCTCACCGATGTCCGCACCCTCGACGCCTACCGGTTCTGGAACGTCGGCTCGCTCGCCGGCCGCGAGCCGGCCATCGCCGCCCAGGTGGCGCCGTTCGTGCTCGTGGGGGTCCTCATCGCGCTGGCCACCGCGCCCGCACTCAACGCCCTGTCGCTGGGCGACGACGTCGCCAGGTCCCTCGGACACTCGGTCACACGCACCCGCGTCCTGGGGGTCGTCGCGATCACGCTGCTCGCCGGGTCGGCGACCGCGGCGTGCGGGCCCATCGCCTTCCTGGGGCTGATCGTGCCGCACGTCGTGCGGTCGTTCACCGGCCCCGACCATCGTTGGCTGCTGCCCGCGTCGGCGTTGTCGGGCGCGGTGCTGCTGCTCACCGCCGACATCGTGGGCCGGGTCGTCGCCCGGCCGGGCGAGCTGCAGGTGGGGATCGTGCTGGCGCTCATCGGGGCGCCGTTCTTCATCGCGCTGGTGCGCCGCCGGAAGCTGGCCAACCTGTGACCGCCACCGTGGACGGGCCGCGCGGGCGGGCGCCGGGGCTCGTCCCGGGGCGCGACCCGCTGCGCCTCGGCAGGATGTCGGGGGTCTGGCGGCCGCGGACGATCGTCGTGGCGGCCGCGACGGCCGCGGTCCTGCTCCTCGGGGCGGCGCTCAACATCGGCCGGGGCGAGTTCCCCATCGGGGTGGGCGACGTTCTCGCCACCCTGTTCGGCGGCGGCGACACCGCGCAGCAGTTCATCGTGCTCGACCTGCGGCTGCCGCGGACCCTGACCGGTGCGCTCGTCGGTGGGGCGCTGGCGGTGTCGGGGGCGATCCTGCAGGCGTTGGCGCGCAACCCCCTCGCGTCACCCGACATCATCGGCATCACGATGGGCGCGAGCGCGGCGGCCGTCGGCGTGATCGTCCTCGGCAGCGGCGCCGGCGCGTTCGCCGTGGTCGCCGGCTCGGTCGGGCTGCCGCTGGCGGCGCTGGTCGGCGGGCTGGCCACGGCGACGCTGATCTACCTGCTGGCCTGGCGCAAGGGTGTGCAGGGCTTCCGGCTCGTCCTGGTCGGGATCGGGATGAACGCGATCCTCTACGCGCTGGTCAACTGGCTGCTGATCGCGGCGCAGGTCTACGAGGCGGCCCGCGCGCAGGTGTGGCTCAACGGCAGCCTCAACGCGCGCGGCTGGGAACACGTCGTCCCCGTCGGCATCGCACTGGCCCTGCTGGTGCCCACCGCGCTGGTGCTCGCCCACCTGCTCGGTGCGCTGCAGTACAACGACGACACCGCCCGCGCCCTCGGCGTCCGCGTCGACGGGGCCCGGACCGCGCTGCTCGCGGTGGCCGTCGGCCTGGCGGCGATCGCGACGGCGTCGGCGGGCCCGATCGCGTTCGTCGCGCTGGTGTCACCGCAGATCGCGCAGCGGCTCGTCGGCTCGCCGCGCCCGCCCATCGCGGCGTCCCTGCTCGTCGGTGCGACCCTCGTCGTCCTGTCGGACCTGCTCGCGCGTACCGCCTTCGGGAGCGCCGAGCTGCCCGTCGGTGTCGTCACCGCCGTCCTGGGCGCCCCCTACCTGCTCTACCTGCTCGTCCGTCACGGCCGGGAGGCCCGAGTATGACCCAGACCGCTGCTCACACCTCCGGCGACGACGTCGTCGCGAAGGACCTCGTCGCCGCCCGTGTGCGGCTGCGGGCCGAGTCGGTGCGCCTCGGCTACGGCGACCGCACGATCGTCGACGACCTCGACCTCGACGTCGTGCAGAACACCGTCACCTCCGTCATCGGGCCCAACGGCTGCGGCAAGTCGACGCTGCTGCGCGCCCTCGGCCGCCTGCTCGTCCCCAGCAGGGGCCAGGTGCTTCTCGACGGCAAGCGCATCGACAAGATGCCCACCAAGGAGGTCGCGACGATCCTGGGCATGCTGCCGCAGACGCCGAGCGCACCCGAGGGGCTCACCGTCGGTGACCTCGTCGCCCGTGGCCGCCACCCGCACCAGGCCTGGTACCGGCAGTGGTCGGCCGACGACGAGACGTCGGTGCACGAGGCGCTGGAGTGGACGAACATCGCCGATCTGGCCGAACGGCCCGTGGACGAGCTGTCCGGCGGCCAGCGGCAGCGGGCCTGGATCTCGATGGCGCTCGCGCAGGGCACCGACCTGCTGCTGCTCGACGAGCCGACGACCTACCTCGACCTCTCCCACCAGGTCGAGGTCCTCGACCTGGTGCGCAGGCTCAACCGGGACCTGGGCCGCACCGTCGTGATGGTGCTGCACGACCTGAACCTCGCGGCCCGCTACTCCGACCGGCTCGTCGCGATGCGCGCCGGGCGGATCATCGCGGCGGGACCGCCGGCGGAGGTGATCACCGAGCCGCTGCTCGCCGAGGTGTTCGGCCTGCGGGCCAGGGTGATCCCCGATCCGGTGTCGGGCACCCCGCTCGTCGTCCCGATCGGCACGGGCGCGCCGGACACGATCACCACCGGCGGCTGAGCCGCAGCGGTACCCGGCGGGCCGCTCGGGGCCCGGGCCCGTCGACGCCGGTCCGCCGGGCACCCCTAGGTGTACTGCTCGGGCAGGTTGGTGCAGGGCGACACACCCGTGAGGGTGCTTGATCCAGGGAGGACCTCCGGGCTGAGTGTGGAGCTGCTGAAGGCACCCACACCCTCGCCCTGGAGGTCCTC
>NZ_JBFWOY010000053.1:0-26336 GCF_050250275.1 Pseudonocardia sp. | reverse complement strand
CCCAGCAGTGGGTGTACTTGTCGTCCCACTCGTTGTGGGTCTTGTACTCCGAGCCGCAGTGCTTGCCGTAGTCGTCGTTCCAGGACTTGTCGTGGCCGCTGTACTTGGAACCGGAGTGGCAGGAGGATTTGAACATCGTGGGCCTCTTTCGGTGTGGGGTTTCGTGCTGTGGGGTTCGTGCGGTGGGGGTTCGTTCCGGTGAGGAGAACTCTGCCGTCCGCGGGGCCCCGTGACGATCGAGTGCACCCCCGTTCCCGAGGGGGTGAACCCCACTTCTCGGCGAGCGGCACGTCGCGGCCATGGACCGGCGCGCACCGCGCCCGCGGGGTGGTATTCCTGAGCACCGTGACCGACTACGTGAAGGTGACCGCCCCCGACGGGGGACAGTTCGACGCCTACCGCGCCCTGCCCGACTCCGGCAGCGGCCCTGGACTGCTCGTCTTCCAGGAGATATTCGGGATCAACGACAACATCCGTGGCATCTGCGACCGCCTCGCCGGCGACGGCTACGTCGCGCTCGCCCCCGACATGTTCTGGCGCCTCGAACCGCGCTTCGAGCGCAAGGGCGAGTCCGACATGGCGACGTGCATGGCGATGGTCAACCGCCTCGACTTCGGCGCCGCCGTCGGCGACATCACCGCGACACTCGCCCACCTGCGCACCATGCCCGAGTGCACGGGAAAGGTGGGGGCGATCGGGTTCTGCCTCGGCGGCGCGCTGACCTTCCTGGCCGCCACCGGTGCCCGCGTCGACGGCACGGGGATCGACGCCGCCGTCCCCTACTACGGCTCCGCGATCAACTCGATGCTCGGCAGGGCCGACGACCTCGTCTGCCCGACGCTGTTCCACTACGGCACCCGCGACCCGTTCATCCCGGCCGAGGCGATCGCCGAGGTCGAGAAGGCCATGGCGGGTAAGGACAACGTCACGATCCGGCTGCACGACGCCGGCCACGCGTTCTCCAACTGGGACGCCCCCTCGTTCTACGACGAGCGTGCGGCCGCCGAGGCCTGGCCCCAGACGCTCGCGTTCCTCGCGCAGCACCTGAAGGACTGACCCGGATGTCCACCCCCGCCGCGGCGGTCCCCGAACTCCTCGCCGAGCTCGACGCCCTCGGTGACCCCCGGATCCGCGAGGTCAACGAGAGGCACGGGGACGACCACGCCGTGAACCTCACGAAGCTGCGCGCCGTCGCGAAACGGTTGAGGACCCAGCACGATCTCGCCGTGGAGCTGTGGGCCACCGGCGACAGCGCGGCCCGGCTCCTCGCACTGCTGATCTGCCGGCCGAAGGTGTTCGGGCTCGACGAGCTCGACACGATGCTGCGGCAGTCCCGCACGCCGAAGGTGCACGACTGGCTCGTCAACTACGTCGTGAAGAAGAACCCGAACGCCGAGGCGCTGCGGGTGCGCTGGATCGACGACTCCGACCCCGTCGTCGCCAGTGCGGGCTGGGCACTGACCGTCGAGCGCGTGGCGAGGAAGCCCGACGGGCTCGACCTCGCCGGGCTCCTCGACACCATCGAGGCGCAGCTGAAGGACGCCCCCGACCGGCTGCAGTGGGCCATGAACCACTGCCTCGCCCAGATCGGGATCGACCATCCGTCGTGCCGCGCCCGGGCGCTGGACATCGGGGAGCGTCTGGAAGTCCTGAAGGACTACCCGACGCCCCCGAACTGCACCTCTCCGTACGCGCCCATCTGGATCACGGAGATGGTGCGCCGGCAGCAGGTGTGAGGGTCAGCCCTCGAGCGTGGCCTTCAGGGTCACGGTCTCCACGCCCGAGAGCGCGCGGGTGACCAGGCACGCGGCCTTGGCGTCCTGGGCGAACTGCTCGAACTCGTCCGCGGACAGGCCGGGGACCACGCCGACGGTCTCGAGCGCGATCTTGGTGATGGTGGGCTTCTCGTCGACCATCTGGAGGGTGACGTGCGCGCTGGTGGACACGCTGGTCGGGTTCTTCTCCGCGGCGGCGAGCATGGCGGACAGCTGCATCGAGTAGCAGCCCGCGTGGGCTGCGGCGATGAGCTCCTCGGGGTTGGTGCCGGCCCCCTCCTCGAAGCGCGACTTGAACGAGAAGTCACCGGTGTAGGCGTTGTTGCCGACCACCATCTGCCCGGTACCGGACTGCAGGTCGCCGTTCCAGACTGCCTTCGACGTGCGTGCGGGCATGACTGCTCCTCTACTCGGTGTACGGGACCTTCGGCTGCCAACCTACCCGCATATGAGTTGTGCACAACAGAGTTGGACACGACAGAGTTGCCCGTCACGTAACCTGGGTGCATGACGGACGGACCCGAGCCACGCGCGGGGCTCCTGCTGGACGACCAGCTGTGCTTCGCGCTCTACTCCGCGTCCCGCGCCATCACCGGCTGCTACCGTGCCGCGCTGGCCGCGACCGGTCTCACCTACAGCCAGTACCTCGTGATGCTCGTACTCTGGGAACTCGACCGCGACACCGCCGGGAACGCGGCCCCCGGACTGAGCCTGAAGGAGCTGGGCGAGCGGCTGGCGCTGGACAACGGCACGCTCTCCCCACTCGTCAAGCGGCTCGCCCAGCTCGGACTCGTCACACGGCAGCGCTCGCTCGCCGACGAACGGGTCCTGCTCGTGGCCTGCACGCCCGCCGGGCACGACCTCTACCAGGAGGCCGTCGCCGCCCAGGCCTCCGTCGCGGAGGCGACCGGGATGAGCGCCGCATCAGCCGTCGAGCTGCGCAGCGCCCTCGAAGCCCTCACGACGCGCCTGCGCGAGCATGCCGCATCCGCACCCGCCGAGACCCGGCGCACCGGCTGACACCGACAGCGTCGCCCAACACCGGACAAACACACCACCGCGCCCCGATCCGGTAGTCGATCGGTCACAACGTGAAACACGTGGGACGGCGCAACCGATGAAACACCTGTCGGCGCGCCCCGTCCGTGCCCGACGAGGAGCAGGCAGGCGGGACGAGAGGACGGTCCCCGCCGTGGTCGCACGCCCCCTGGCACCCCCCGGACAGACGCCACCACCCCAGCGGACCTACCTGCCCCAGCAGGCGTCACCGCCGCGGCAGGTGTCGGCTCCCCAGCCGGTGCGCCGGCCCGGGCCCGAGGTGATCCAGGCCGTGCAGCGCTCGTGCCGAGCCGTCGAGGACCGCCCGGTCCGGCTCGCCGAGGTCTTCTACGACCACCTGTTCCAGATGGCGCCTGCGACGCGGTCGATGTTCAGCGAGGACATGACCGGCCAGATGCAGAAGATGACCGACACCCTCCTCGCCGCCATCGCGCAGATCTCGGCCCAGGACACCGCCGGGCTCGAGGTCGTGCTGCACCGGATGGGCCGCGAGCACTACGAGCGCTACCACGTGGAGCCCGAGCACTACATGTACGTCGCCCACGCGCTGACCCGCGCCGTCCGCGACGTCGCCGACTGGGAGTACACCAGCTACCTCAGCTCCTGCTGGATCGCCGTGATCCAGTGGATCTCCGAGCACATGATCGCCGGTACCCGCGCCGCGATGGCGGCCCCGGTCATCCCCGGCCCCCGCTGACCGTCGGCGGGCACCTGGCCCCTGCGTCTGGCCCTCGACCGGCTGTTACCGGGATGCGCGCACTGTGAGTGGCGCGTCGGTGGCGGCGCGCACCTCGTCCTCGGTGACCCCCGGCGCCGTCTCGACGAGCACCAGTCCGCGGTCGGTGACGTCGATGACGGCGAGGTCGGTGATGATCCGGTTCACCACGCCCATCCCGGTGTAGGGCAGCGTGTTCTCCCGCAGGATCTTCGGGGAGCCGTCCTTCGCGGTGTGCTCCATCAGCACGATGACCCGCCGGGCGCCGTGCACCAGGTCCATCGCCCCGCCCATGCCCTTGACCATCTTCCCCGGCACGGCCCAGTTGGAGAGGTCGCCCTTCTCCGAGACCTGCATGGCGCCGAGGACGGCGACGTCGAGGTGGCCGCCGCGGATGATCCCGAACGACAGCGCGGAGTCGAAGAACGACGCCCCCGGCCGGATCGTGACGGTCTCCTTGCCTGCGTTGATCAGGTCGGCGTCGACGGCGTCGGGGGCCGGGTAGGGACCGGTGCCGAGGATGCCGTTCTCGCTGTGCAGCACCACGTGCACGTCGTCGGGCAGGAACCCCGGGATGAGCGTCGGCAGACCGATGCCCAGGTTGACGTACTCGCCGTCACGCAGCTCCGCCGCGGCACGGGCGGCCATCTCGTTGCGGGACAAACTCATCGCGACACCTCCGTCACCGTGATCTTCTCGATCCGCTTCTCCACGTCGGGTGCGTGCACGACGTGCTGCACGAACACGCCCGGCAGGTGGATCCCGGCGGGATCGAGCTCACCGGGCTCGACGAGCTCGGCCACCTCGGCGATCGCGACTCTCCCGGCCATGGCGCACAACGGGTTGAAGTTCTGCGCCGTCTTGTCGAACACCAGGTTCCCGTACCGGTCGCCCTTGGCCGCCGCGACCAGCGCGAAGTCGGTGACGATCGCGTTCTCGAGCACGTGCGGGACGCCGCCGAAGTCGCGGACCTCCTTGGCCGGCGAGGCGACCGCGACCGAGCCGTCGGCGGCGTAGCGCCAGGGCAGCCCGCCGTCGGCGATCTGGCTGCCGACACCGGCCGGCGTGAAGAACGCGGGGATGCCGCAGCCGCCGGCGCGGAGCCGCTCGGCGAGTGTCCCCTGCGGGCACAGCTCGACCTCGAGCTCGCCGGAGAGGTACTGGCGGGCGAACTCCTTGTTCTCCCCGACGTAGGAGCCGGTCACCCGGGCGATCCGCTTGTCGGACAGCAGGATTCCCAGGCCCCAGTCGTCGACGCCGCAGTTGTTCGACACGACCTCCAGGTCACCGACCCCGAGCTCGTGCAGCGTCGCGATGAGTGTGGACGGGATACCGCACAGCCCGAACCCGCCCACGGCGAGGGTGGCGCCGGCGGTGATGCCCGCGAGCGCCTCGCGGGCGCCGATCACCTTGTCCATGTCGAACCTTTCTCGTCGTGGGTACGGGGTCAGCCGGCGAACGCGGTGACGGTGCGGGACGGGCTGGGCCGCCCCAGACACCCGGCCAGCCAGATGCTGGTGTCGACCATCCGGTGCAGGTCGACGCCCGTCTCGACGCCGAGCCCGTGCAACTGCCAGAGCAGGTCCTCGGTGGCGAGGTTCCCGGTGGCCGAGCCGGCGAAAGGGCAGCCGCCCAAGCCGCCCGCGGACGTGTCGAACCGGGTGACGCCGCGGCGCAACGCCGTGAGGGCGTTGCTCAGTGCCTGGCCGTAGGTGTCGTGGAAGTGCACCGCGAGGGCGTCGATGCCGACGCCGGACGCGACCAGGGCGTCGAGGACGTCCTCGACCCGGCCGGGGGTGGCGACACCGATCGTGTCGCCCAGGCTGAGCTCGGTGCAGCCCAACGCCATCATCCGGGTCGCGACGGACACCACGTCGCGGGTCGGGACGGGCCCCTCCCACGGGTCGCCGAACACCATCGAGAGGTAGCCGCGCACCCCGAGCCCGGCGTCACGGGCGCGCGCCACGACCGGTGCGAACATCTCCAGCGACTCGTCGACACCGCGGTTGAGGTTTCGCTTCGCGAAGGTCTCGGTGACGCTGCCGAACACCGCGATGTCACGTACGCCGAGGTCCAGGGCACGGTCGAGGCCACGTTCGTTCGGCACCAGTACCGGGTAGCGGACCCCCGGCGCCGGAACGATCATGCGGAGCAGGTCCTCGGCGTCGGCGAGCTGCGGGACCCATCTCGGGTGCACCATGCTGGTCGTCTCCACCACGGTGTGTCCGGCGTCGACGAGCCGGTCCACGAACTCGGCCTTGACCTCCACCGGCAGCACCGTGGACTCGTTCTGCAGGCCGTCGCGGGGGCCGACCTCGCAGATCGTGACCCGCGGAGGCAGCGGCAGCCCGTCGAAGGGTGTCGCCCCGAAGTCCACCGTCGCAGCCTCCCCACCCGAGAACGCGGTCGCCGCGTTGTGCGAGCCACCGCGCGCAGCGAATCCCGGCGACTGCCCCCGGCTCCACAGCCTGTCCACTCAGCGGACATAATCGGGCGCAGACGACTGCTGGACGGACGGATGGTGGGCGATGCGGTCACCCCTGGGGACGTCGGTGATCGCCAAGGTCGGGCTCGTCCTGCGCACCATCGGGACCACCGACACCGCGGGGGCCACGACGTCGGCGGTCGCCAGGGAGACCGGCCTGCCCCGCCCGACGACGCACCGGCTCCTCACCGACCTCGCCGACCAGGGCTTCGTCGACCGCAACGCCGACACGGGCCGCTGGCACCTCGGCCCCGAGGTGTACCTCCTCGGAGCGGTGGCGGCCGCACGCTACGACGTCAGCGGCCACGTCCGTGACGTCCTCGCCGACCTCGCCGAGCAGACCGGTGAGAGCGCCTACTTCTCCGTGCTCCGCGGCCGCGAGACCGTCTGCCTCGCCGAGTGCGAAGGCAGCTTCCCGCTGCGCTCGCACGTCCTCTACGAGGGCATCCGGTTCCCACTCGGCGTCGCCTCCGCCGGCCTCGCGCTACTGGCCCACCTGCCCGGTGCGGAGGCGCAGGACTACATCTCGGCCACCGACCTCACGACGCGCTGGGGCAGGTCGCACTCCAAGCAGGCGGTGCGGTCGAGGGTGGCCGCGACGCTGGAGCGCGGATATGCGGTCAACCCCGGCCTCCTCGTCGAAGGCAGCTGGGGAATCGCCGCTGCCGTCTTCGACAGGGCGGGCCGCCCCCGGTCCGCCCTGACCCTCACCGGCGTACGGTCCCGATTCACCGACGAACGAATCCCCACCCTGGGCCGGATGCTCCTCGACCGCGCCCACCTCCTCAGCAGGCGCGACTAGACCGCGGCCCGCCGGGGCCGGCTCTGCACCTGGCCGGGGTCAGCGCGTCGCCCCGTCGACGGCAGGATGAGGCCGCGGCGTCAGCGGGACGTCGATCGTGGTCACAAGATCGGAAGCCGGCAACTCCCGCGGATCACGCCGTGGACCACGGTCCACTTTCGACGGCCCTGAAACGAAACGGGCCCTGACCGTACTTGCCGGTCAGGGCCCGATTCTGCGTGGTGCGCCCGAAGGGATTCGAACCCCTAACCTTCTGATCCGTAGTTCGGAGACTACGGCGCGCATACCAGGCTTCCTGGGCATCATCAGGTCGAACGGGCGCCGAAACGTGCACTTCTGGAATCGCTGTCCAGCAGTTCGTGGATCAGCTCGTGGATCAAGATCAACAGATGGGGTTGCGTTGCGTGCATCCGGGCCTGTAGCTACGGCCTCGACCTGGACCGCCTGCCCACGATTCCAGCCAGGCCGATGAGCTCCCCATCCTTCCTCGAGGGCCATGTACGGACATGGCGGGTCCTGAACCCGCGCCGATCGCGTCGGTCAGGTTTCGTGTGGGTTGTCGAGCCCCTCGGAGTAGATGACCGTACGGGGCAGACCGCAGTCCAGGAAGTACTCGTTCAGAGCTTGCGCTATCACGTCGTGTTCACAAGACGTCGGCCTCCGTTCGTCGTCCAGGGTCGCCCGTAGTTCAACGACGCCCAACAGCCCACCCAGACCGAAGCACCGGATCCACAGTTCGTCGAGTCCGAGATCACTCATCGCGATCCCGGCCCGCAGCACCTGCGCCGAGTTCGTCCCGGCCGGCGACTCCGGGCGCGTAGGTCGAGCGTCCGACCTGGCGGTTCGGCGAGAATTCCGATGCAGCCTTGACGTTGGTGGGGTCGTGTCCGGCCTCGACCTCCGCCCGGATCGTCCGTCCTCGCAACCGCTACGCACGAGATCCCCCGACCGTGAGACGCGGCGCGTCACAGCGTGCGGCCGTCGAACGAGACCGGCGATGGTGTGACCCCGCCGGGCGCCGGGGGACGCCCGCGCGAGGATGGTCAACGGCCGCGCGGGGCACAGGTTCGAGCATCCACGACAGGCAACAAAAGGACGGACGTGGTCGGCGACTACTCACAGGGCAGCTCCCGGTTCATCGGAACGCCGATGCCGGGGTCCGGGGCTGCGGCCAGGATGTGTGGTCGGGCCGCGGAAAGCACTCGCGGCACCGGAAACGCTACTCCGCTTCGCCGGAATGTCGCTCACGTCGTCGGCGGCCCTACCCTCCCGGGCCGGCCGGATTGGTCCGCGATGCCGCCTTCGCCCTTACGAGCCCTAACCAGGATCAGGCCGGAGTGGTCCCGGGGACAGGCGGCTGCCCGCCGCGGGCTCCGCCATCCCTGCGGCCGGCACCGGTGGCGAGCCAGCGGGCGACGTCAGCCAGTTTGATGTTGGTGTCCTGGGAGGAATGCACGAGCATCTGGAACGCCTGCTCGCCGTCGACCCCGAACCGCTCCATCAGAATGCCCTTGGCCTGCCCGATCACGTCACGGGTGTCCAGAGCGTGGCTCAGCTGGACGGCATGGTTGACGCCGTAGAGCAACAACCCCGCCTGCAACCCGAACAAACCGGCCATCCTGCGCGCCGAGTCGTCGAAGGCCTCCGAGTCGTGGGAGTAGAGGTTCAGCGCCGCCCTGGCCCCGCCGTTGGCCGAGAGCTGGGTCGACATCAACGACCGGTACCCCCGCTCCACCGCTTGCGGGGCGAAGTTGGGCCACCGCTCGACATCCGGCGACTCGCCCAGGTTGCGGGCCAGGATCACCCCGTCCTCGGGCGGGTCCTCCACCGCGCTGATACACGGCCCCTCGTGCAGCTGGGCCTGGAGCTCGTCGAGCTTGCGAACGTCCTCGTTGGTGGGACTGCGCGAGGTGATGTGCCCGTTCTCGGTCATCGAGATCCCGCCCGCGTCAGCCCCGGGGACCGTGTCCACCGCGGCCGCGACGATCTGGGTGAGGGTCAGTTCGAGGTCGCTGATGCTGCGACGGGCGAGCAGATCGCGGGCGGCATGGCGAAGGACGGTGACCAGTTCGTCGCTCTGAGCGGGCTGCACTGCACGTACCACCTTGGCAAGAGTGGGGTACGGGGTGCAGCACGAGGACCGTGTGCTGGCGCGGCAGAGCCGAAGTGGCATGCGCTGCGCTCAGCCCCACGCATGGCTCGATTGGCCGGGGACGCACATGAACGACGGATATACCGGAACGCATGACGCCGAAATCTGCGCCCCGTGTCCGGACGGCAGCCGTGTCCTCGACCGCTGGCCCCGACCATACGCGCAGCAACCCCGGAACGTCTCCTCACACGTCCGGTGGTGCCGGGACTCGACCGCGTCTGGAGCGGCGCAGGTTTCGCGGTCACTTTCCCGACCCCGGGTCGTTGTTGTCCACCCAGCCCTGCCAGGAGCGCCGAAGAGCCGTCACTGACACTCGATAGTGCGGATTGCACACGTACACGGGCTCGCTGAGGTTCGACGCGTCGCGGCGGGCAACAAATTGATCGTCGGCGGTGGGATGCCGACAACCCGGGCGAGCCCTGGGGTGTCGGGAAGAACAAGGAGGCGCTGATGCGCAAGACGCTTGTCCCCGCGCTGGTCGGTCTCGACTGCGGGGACGCTTTCGCCCTGGCCATGGACTCCGGAGTCGTGATCATGAGCGACCGCGACGGCGGACTCGCATCCGGAGGACGTGTCGTCGGGCAAGCGCCCCAGGCCGGCACCCAGGTCTACGCCGCATCCGAGGTGCTCGTCGAGTTCGACGACCCACCGGACGACGACTGCGGTGGAGGAGATGGACCGTTGCCACCAGAGCCCGTTCCACCGATGGGGCCGTCCGGAGCGACATCCTCGACGGCGTGAGGCGCACTCGCACCGGGCTCATGTCTGACCATGCTTCTCGCGTCGAACCCGTCGGCATATCCGGGGACCGACCGCCACACCCGTCTGGCAGGGCCCGGCCGACCTCGTGCGTCAACCTCTCGTCCAACAGAGGACGGGGGCCGCGATCGCCGAGCTGATCTGGGCGCTCCGGTTCACCGCCACGCTCGGCACGGCGCTCTCGCGGCTGGTGTGTAGTTCCCGCCCAATTCGGGCAGCCGTGCGAGCCAATGAAGAGGACGCATCGAGGAGGATGACATGGCCGTCTGCGAAGTATGCGGCAACGATTACGACATGGCCTTCGAGGTCCACGCGCAGGGGGCGGTGCACGTGTTCGACAGCTTCGAGTGCGCGATCCACAGGATGGCGCCGGTCTGTGAGCACTGCGGCTGCCGAATCGTCGGCCACGGGGTTCAGGTGGCCGGGCGTTTCTTCTGTTGCGCGCATTGCGCCGGTAGCGCCGAGCCTGGTGGGGGCGGGGCTACCGACCGGGTCGGTTGACTGCCGCAGCGACGACCGGTTCGAAGGTGGCTCACTCGGCGGGAAGCTGGTGACCTGGGACGCGACCTGCTCTGTCATTGGCATGCAGGACAATGACATCGGTAGTAGCTCCCTGCATCCCGGGGCACCCGGCGCGGCACCAACCGTTAGCTCGCTCGGTAGGTCGACGACCGGGGCCTCGGTGATGTCCGCGCCGGGCGCCGGCTGCCGATCAGGCGGTGAGGCGCCGGGTCAGAAGCTGCTTGCCCTCCTCGGCTCCCTTCCGGCTCGCGCCCTGGGCTCGACGGAACAGGTCGGCAAGCTCGCTGTCGCCTTCGCGGTCGGCATCCTGGATGTAGGTCTCGAGCCGAAGCGCGTTGTTGAGGCATTTCTCGACGTACCAGACGAGGTTGTAGTCCTTGTCGATGGTGCCGGTCACCTGACCGGTCTCGCTGGAGGTCACGGCTCTCACTCCTTCTGTTGGTGGCGAGGATGGTTACCCGCCCAGATGCTGCCCAACCAGCGACGGCGACTTGCCAGTGATCCGGGCTGCATCATCGGCTTGAAACCCGCCGCAGCGGGTACATCCACTGCGTGGGTGGCGCGGCGAGTACCGCCTTGCTCCCGCATCGCCGAGATCGTGGGAAGGATCATCGTGCCTGCTCAGGACGACCGCATTGATCCCGCCCGTCGTCGACCCGACGACGCGGATCCGGACGCGGCGAGCACGCTCGCCCGTACGGGTGGGGCTGAAGCCGGCGACACCGTCGATTCGGTACAGCCGACCCTGAAGGTGCAGCCGCCCCTGAAACGGGACCCTGGACGCGCGAAGGGGGATCAGCCGGCCTCAGTTCTGCGACCCCCCACCGGCGACCACCACAGGCAAGGACGAGCGGGGGCGGGGCGCTGACCGTTGATTTCGCCTGGGTGCTGCAGCGTAAGCGCCGAGGTGAACCCGGATGACGTATCTCCGATGGTGTTGATCATCCAGCGGTCTCGTCGCCTCTCGGAGGCAGACCGAGCCGCTGGTCTGGACCGTTCTGTGCGCCTCGCGCAATGTCGAACTGAAGGAGGACTTCGTGCCCAACTCGAGCATCAAGGACGAAAAGACCTATGAGAAGGTGCGTGAGCAGGGTGCGTCGAAGGAGAAGGCCGCGCGGGTCGCCAACGCGTCGGCCGCCGAGGGCCGTTCCAAGGTCTCGCGCCGAGGCGGAAAGTCCGGCAGCTACGACGACATGACCAAGGACGAGCTCTACCAGCGGGCGAAGAAGATCGGCATTTCCGGGCGCTCGTCGATGTCTCGCGGCGAGCTCGTGAAAGCACTCCGCAACCACTGACCGCCTCGTTGAGGCAGACACATCCGCGCGGTCGGGGGCCGGGCAGACGGGTGCTGGTCATCCCGGGTGCTGCGGTGCGCCGCTACGTCCGCGACGCCGTCGACGCCCTTTCCTCGGTCGGCATCCGCGGTGATCTGCGCGCGGCGCCGGGTGAGCGGGTGGTACCCGCCGACCTGCGCGGCTATGGGCACCGTGTGGCCGCCGAGATCCTCGAGCAGGGCGGTGTCGACGCGCTCGTCGGCCTGTCGGTGGGCGCACAGGTCGCGGCCGTCGCCGCCGCCCGGGTCGGCGACGCCGTCGGGCAGTTGGTCCTGATCAGCCCGACCGTCGACCCCGCCGCCCGGACGGTTCCGCGACTGGTGGGCCGGTGGGCCGCAGGTGGGCGCGTGGAGCCGGCGTCATTGCTGCCGCGCCAGCTGCCGGACTGGTGGCGGGCCGGACCGGCCCGGATCGCGACCGTCGTGCGTTCGGCACTCGCGGTCGAGATCGAGGAGCTGCTCCCCGACGTGACCTGCCCTGTCACGGTTGTACACAGCGATGGGGACGTGATCACCTCTCACGCCTACGCCGCCCGGCTGTCCGCGGCCGCGACGGGCCGGCTGGTCCTTGTCCCGGGCTCCACCCACTCTTGGCCCTTCGACGACGCCGCGCGGTTCGTCGCCCTGATCGACCGGCTGCTGCGGTGATCGCGCTGCGCTCGACGAGGACCAGCCCGGAGAAGGTCGTCGCGTCGTTCGACTCCGCGTCGGTGCTGCACGCCGGGCTGGTAGCCGCGCTGGAAGGCCGGCCCTTCCCGCACCTGGGCAACCCGCCCAGTGCAGCGGCGGTCGTGCGTGCCGCCGGTCGCCTGCCGTGGCCCGTGCTACGGCACCTCTATACCCGCGTCGGGGCGGCCGAGGGGATCGAACCGGCGCGCCTGGGCGAGGTCGATATGGACGCTGTCGCGGGCTGGTTCGCCGACGGCATCCCGGATCGCCGCTACCCGGCGGCGCTGGTCGGGTCGAGCAACGGCGCGCTGACCCACCTGGCGGCGGCGATGCAGGTCCCGTGGCTGCCCACGACCGTGCTCGTACCGGTCTCACGGCTGGGCGATCCGCACCAGCCGGTCGACGCCATGGCCTTCGGGCAGCGGCACGCCCCGGCCCTGCTCGATGCGAATCCCGGTCTCGTGCTGCACCACATGCACGACCAGGTCCAGGATGAGCTGATGGTCGCCCGGATGACCTACTTCCGTCTCAAGTGGCGCAACCTGCCCGCCGCGTACGACGGGTTCCTGACCCGGTCTCTCGCACCGGGGGCACCCGTCGTCCTGGTCGAGGACGGGTCGACGTGGCCGGTGGTGCGGGTCGGCGACCGCCACGTGTTCCAGACCGGAGCCCAGGGTGGCTTGCCCCCACAGGCCTATCGGCAGCGCGCGCACACGCCGACCCCGGACGCGGAGGCGGCCGAGGCCGAGTGGGGTGCCGACCCCGATTTCGGCCCCGCGCTCGCCCGTTGGTGCACCGAGCACGGCCATCCGCTGGTCCGGCTCGCCTACACCGGGCCCCAAGGCCCCTCCCATGCCGTCGCGTCGGTGATGCGGGCCTGGTACATCGCCCGCGGCGAGAATGCCGACCGGCTGTTGGTGCCCCAGTTCGTACTCGGTGACCCGTGGCGGGCGGTCACCACGGCGTCGACCCCGTACTGGACGTTCTTCTCCGTGCAGGCCGCACTCGACGCCCTGGACGACCACCTGGACCGCAGCCCCCGCTACCGACATGTCGACCTGCTGCTGTTTCAGCACGGCGTCGCCTCCGCGAACATCGCCACCCCCGACGACTGGGCTCGCGTCGTGCGCCGCCACGGCGCCACCGTCGCGTTCCCGGGCCTGGACGCGCGACGGTTCCCTCACGACGTCGCCAACCTCGCCCGCTACGGTCCGGCGTTGCGCCGCTTCCCGCCCGCGCGGCATCCGTGGACCCCGATGCCGGTCGACGAGGCGCTCACGGCGCTCGCGGACGCCGGCCTGCACGTCGCGGTTGAACCGCCCGCCGCGGGGAACCTGGCAGGCAGCAACCGAGCGCCTCGCCCCGCGAGCACCCCTCGGTCACCCGACCTGACCGAGAGTCGACGACGCGACCGCCGGAGGACCCGTTGACACAGGACCAGTTCACCCCGCAAGACCCCACCGAGCGCTACGCCGCCCCCGGAAGCGGCAACACGACGGTGCCCTACCCCGGCCGCACCGACGACCTCGACGTCCGCCCCGACCACGGCGAACTCACTTACCGCGGCACCGGCCGGCTGACCGGCCGGAAAGCGGTGATCACCGGCGGCGACTCCGGGATCGGCCGCGCCGTCGCGATCGCCTTCGCCCGCGAGGGTGCCGACGTGCTGCTGACCCACCTCCCCGAGGAGGCCGACGACGCCGCGGAGACGGCCGTGTGGGTACGCGAAGCCGGCACCAGCGCCGTCACCCTCGCCACCGACCTGCGCGAGGAGACCCGCTGCCGCGAGGTCGTCGATCGCGCTGTCGAGGAGTTCGGCCGCATCGACGTCCTGGTCAGCAACGCCGCCTACCAGATGTCCCAGGACGACGGGCTTCCCGAGATCACCTCCGAGCAGTTCGACCGGGTCATGAAGACCAACGTCTACGCCCTGTTCTGGCTGACCCGGGCCGCGCTCCCCCACATGTCCCCCGGCTCCTCGATCATCACGACGTCCTCGGTGCAGGCGTTCTCCCCATCGCCGCACCTGCTCGACTACGCCACCTCCAAGGCAGCGATCGTCAACTTCACCAAAGGCTTGGGCCACAACTTGGTCAGCCGCGGTATCCGGGTGAACTCGGTCGCCCCGGGCCCGGTGTGGACGCCGTTGATCCCGGCCACGATGGACGAGAAGAAGCTGGACTCGTTCGGCGCCCAGGCCCCGATGGGCCGCGCCGCCCAGCCGGCCGAGCTGGCCCCGTTCTACGTCTTCCTGGCCTCGCAGGAGTCCAGCTACATGACCTCCGAGGTCCTCGGCGTCACTGGCGGCTCACCCATCACCTGACGCCGTCGGCAACCCGAAGGGACCCACAGTCAGAAGGGACGAACAGCGGATGCGGAACCGGGATGCGATCGCCGATCCGTGGGGCTCCCGCAGCCCCTACGACGCCGGTGCGTCGTGGCCCGTCCGGGTCGATGCCGAACTCGCCGACGGGGTCGAGCCCGACGACGTGCAACGTTGGGTGCGCACGGCGTCGCTGTTGCATTCCAACGGTGACGCGATGGACGTCGCGGTCCGTGACGGGCGGATCGTCGGGGTGCGCGGGCGGGCCGAGGACCGGGTCAACCGCGGCCGTCTCGGCCCCAAGGACCTCCACGGTTGGCAGGCCAACAGCTCGTCCGACCGGCTGACCCGCCCGCTGGTCCGGCAGGACGGCCGGCTGGTGGAGACCGACTGGGACACCGCGATGGGCCGGGTCGTGGACCGGTCCCGGCACCTACTGGCACACCATGGCCCGAGCGCGATCGGCTTCTACACCTCCGGGCAGCTGTTCGCCGAGGAGTACTACACACTCGCCGCGATCGCCCACGGCGCGATCGGCACCAACCACGTCGACGGCAACACCCGGCTCTGCACGGCCACCGCGGCCGCGGCCCTGAAGGAGACCTTCGCCTGCGACGGACAACCCGGCTCCTACGCCGACGTCGACCACGCCGATGTCATCGCCCTGTACGGGCACAACGCCGCCGAGACCCAACCGGTGCTGTGGATGCGGATCCTCGACCGGCTCGCCGGCCCCACCCCGCCACGGCTGCTGTGCGTCGACCCCCGACGGACCCGCGTCGCCGGCGCCGCCGTCGACAGCGGGGGCGTCCACCTCGCACCGCGCCCCGGCACCAACCTCGCTCTGATGAACGGCCTGCTGCACGAGCTGATCGTCCATGGCTGGGTGGACCGCGAGTGGGTCGACGACCACACCGTCGGGTTCGACGAGCTCGCCTCGTGCGTCGAGGCCTACCCGCCGGAGCGGGTGGCCGAGATCTGTGGGTTGGACCCGGGGGAGATCCGTGGCGCAGCCCGGCTGCTCGGCGGTGCGCAGCGACTGCTCTCGATGGTGCTGCAGGGCTTCTACCAGTCCCACCAGGCCACTGCCGCCGCCGTGGCCGTCAACAATGTCAATCTGCTGCGGGGCATGTTGGGCCGACCGGGCTGCGGGATCCTGCAGATGAACGGTCAACCCACCGCGGAGAACACCCGTGAATGCGGCGCCGACGGTGACCTGTCGGGCTTTCGGAACTGGAACAACGAGGCCCACGTCGCCGAGCTGGCCCGGCACTGGAACCTCGACCCGTTGCAGATCCCGCACATGGCCCCGCCCACCCACGCCATGCAGATCTTCCGCTATGCCGAGCAGGGCACCATCCGGATGTTGTGGATCACTGCCACCAACCCGGCGGTCTCCATGCCCGACCTCGCCCGGATCCGCGCCATCCTCGGCCAGGACCGGCTCTTCCTCGTCGTCGAGGACATCTTCCCGTCCGAGACCGCACAGCTGGCCGACGTCGTGCTGCCGGCGGCCACCTGGGCGGAGAAGACCGGCTGCTTCACCAACGCCGACCGCACCGTCCACCTGTCGGAGAAGGCCGTGGACCCACCCGGCCAGGCCCGCCCAGACCTCGACATCCTTCTCGACTACGCCCGCCGAATGGACTTCCGCGACGCCGACGGCCGACCCTTCCCCCGCTGGCACGACGCGGAGTCGGCCTTCACGGCATGGGCGACGTCGACCGCGGGCCGCCCGTGCGACTACACCGGGCTCTCCCACGAGAAGCTGCGCAACCACCCCACAGGCATCCAATGGCCCTGCAACGACGCCCACCCCGACGGCACCGAACGGCTCTACGCCGACGGCACGTTCTGGAGCGACGCCGACCGGTGCGAGAGCTACGGCCGTGACCTCGTCACCGGCGCCCCGTTCGACGAGACCGCCTACCGCGCTCTCAACCCCGACGCCAAGGCCATCCTGCGGTCCGCCGAGTACCTCCCGCCGCACGCACGGCCCGACCCGGAGTACCCGTTCTCGCTGATCACCGGCCGGACGATCTACCACTTCCACACCCGGACCAAGACCGGCCGCGTCCCCCGGCTGAACGACGCCGCACCGGGACCGTGGATCGAGTGCTGCGCCGACGACGCCCGCCGGGCCGGACTGCGCGAAGGCGACCTCGCCGAGGTCCGCACCGCCCACGGCGCGATCCGGGCTCCCCTCCGCATCGCCGACATCCGAGCCGGCGTGCTGTTCCTCCCGTTCCACTACGGCTACTGGGACACCCCCACCGGCTGCCGGCCCGCGCCGGGCGAGCCCGGGCGCGCGGCCAACGAAACCATCCCCACCGACTGGGACCCGGTGTCCAAACAGCCGCTGTTCAAGCTCGCCGCCGCGAGCCTGACCCGCATTCCGCCGCCCGACGAGCCGGCCGCCGCGGCCGAACCCCGCAGGTCCGGGGCGGGTGCACGATGAGCAAGATCGCCCTGGTCCTGCGCGAGCTGCACCGCTCGCAGGCCTCCCTCGCCCACGAGCTGCACGCGCTGACCGACCGGCACGTCGGCGACCACGAGATCGTGCACACCGCACGCGACCTCGCCGGCTGGGCCCGCGACGACCTGCGCCGACTCGAGGACACCGCACGAGCCTGCGACGTCCGGATCCTGGCGTGGCCGCGTCCCGGCCTCGGTGGCGGGCTGACCCGCCGAGTAGCCGGGTCGCTCGTGCACCGGCCCGAGCCCGGGCTGCTGCTGCTCGCCGACCTGCGCCGGCTCTACCGCAAGGCCGCCGGCGTCGACCTCGACTGGACACTTCTCGCCCAGTCCGCGCAGGCCATGCGGCAGCGCCGGCTGCTCGACCTCGCCACGACCTGCGCGCCACACAGCCGGCGCACGATGACCTGGGCCCAGGCTCAGCTCAAGGTTGTCTCCCCCCAGATCATTGCCTCCTGACCCGGATGTCGGGTCCGGCTCCGAAAGTAGAGGCGAACCGACGCCCCGGTGCCGCAGATTCGGCGGACCGGGGTGTCGTCGGACGGACCGGCTGGCGCAGTGACGCGCAGCGCGGCGCCGCGCAGAAGGCGCTCGACCTGCGAAGGGTTCTGCACGACACCGATCCCAACCCGTAACCTGCCTCAAACTCGGAGGAGTGGTCGAACGGGAACGGACCCGACGATCGAGCCATCTCGCCGTGATCAAGTTTGGACACAGCGAAGGCCGGGTAGAGAGCGGCGTGGGTCGGTACCGGCTGGCCGGGGTTGTGGTCGCGTCCTGCTGCGCGTTGGCCGTAGCTGCGTGCGGATCGATGCAGGACACCGCTGCCGCGCAGACGGCGACCACCTTCGCGCAGACCCTCTCCGACCATGACGGAACCGCGGCCTGCGCGCTGCTGACCGACCACGCGCGCAGCGCGATCGAGTCGTTCGACCGCCGCTGCGAGACGACGATCCTCGCGCTTCCGGCCCCCGCCGGCCCGCCATCCGGCGTCGAGGTCTGGGGCCAGAGCGCTCAGGTGCGTTTCGACGGCGACGTCGTGTTCCTGGCCCGGTTCGACGACGGATGGAAGATCCGCGCCGCCGGCTGCACACCCGGCGAGGGCGACTCCCCGTACTCGTGCGAGCTGGAGGGCTGAGCGATGCGGGCGACCTTCATCGCGACGCTGACCGTGATCACCGTCGGGTTGATCTACTTCATCGCCCTCGGCCTGCTCCACCAGTAGAAAGGGGGCAGTCGTGAAGCTGCCGGAGGGACTGCGCCGCAACGGCCTGTGGACGTTCTTCGCCGTCCTGTTCGTCCTCGCCCTCGCGGGACAGGCGGTCGCCGGGTTCATCGACCACAACAACCAGCAGATCGCCGACGGCGCCGCCACCCTCAGCCTGGGCGCCTACCTGACATCGTCGGACTTCGCCACCGACGTGGCCGAGAATTGGCAGTCGGAGTACCTGCAGTTCTTCCTCTACATCGTCATGACGGTGTGGCTGGTGCAGCGAGGCTCCCCGGAGTCGAAACCACTCGACGACGCCGGCACCGAGTCCGACCAGGCCCAGCGGATCGGCCCCCACGCCGGCCCGGACTCGCCGAGGTGGGCCCGCCGCGGCGGAGCGTGGACCTGGTGGTACTCCAACTCCCTCGGCCTGGTCATGCTCGTCATCTTCGGCGGGTCGTGGCTGGCCCAGTCGATCGCCGGCCGCGCCGCCTACAACGGCGAGCAGATCAACCAGCTCCAAGACCCGATCAGCTGGGCGTCCTACCTCGGCTCGGCCGACTTCTGGAGCCGGACGCTGCAGAACTGGCAGTCGGAGTTCCTGGCCATCGCCTCGATGGCGGTGCTGTCGATCTACCTGCGCCAACGTGGATCCCCCGAGTCCAAACCCGTCGGCGCCTCCCACGCCGCGACCAGCCTCGAAGGCTGACCGGCCGCGGCCACGACCTGATGTCCGGTGGGCATCAACGCCGTACGACAAAAGGATCTTCCCGTTCTCGACACAGATTGCGAGGAAGCGAGCATGCGATCCGATGTCACCTCCCGGTCATTGCGTGACCCGGTGCGGGTCGCGGTGGAGCGACCCGCACCCGGACTCTGCATCATCCGAGTCGTGGGCAGCCTGACAGGGGCCGGGATGGCGCAGCTGTTGCGCAGCCTTTGATGCGGTCCTGCGGCCCGTCGCGGCCTCCCGACGGCAAGTCCTGAGGCACGTGGTCGTTGACCTGGAAGGCATCCGGGAATTCGGCCCAGGCGGGCTGGCCGCCCTCTGCCCGCCGAACTCGTCGCCCGCCACGGACCGACCGGCCTACCGGCTGACCTCCGGGACCGGGCAGCCGGGGCAGCGGGGCCAGGTGAACAGGGCCAGTTGCTCCGCCGCGCTCGGCGTGTCTGCAGGGAGAGCGGCTGCAATCAGGTCGTGGGCAGCACGTTCAGCCGCCCAGCGGGCCTGGTTGCTGGCAGCGATTCGTACCCGGTCGGCCTCGGTCAGCTCGTTGGGCCGGTAGGTCTGGCGCCGCCGCAGCTCATGGTCGACGACGATGGCGGCTGCCCGGGTGGTGCCCAGCTCGTCGAGGCGGGCCCAGTCCGCGGTGTCGAGCCGGGCGGCCGCCCAGGCCAGCACGTCGGCCAGTCGAACGATCAACGGCGCTGTCCATCGATCCCTGCCGCAGCGCGATGCGGCCCCGCCCGGCGTTGATCGTGTCCCAGGACCGCCACACCCCGTCCTCATCGCGACCGCACCACCCGCGCTCCCAACGCCTCCCCGGCCGCACCGATCCCGCCGCGGCGGAAGGTGTGCAACAGATGCCACCCGACAACCCGCCGGGCCAGGTAAGGCGCCGAGTCGACCACCTGCGGCGCCGGGTCGACCCGCTCACGTGTCCTCACCCTCGGCCTCATCGCTGCTGGGGATGGCGAACTCTGCGCCGCAGATCCCGCACACGATCGGCCCGGCGGCCAGCACCGACTTGCTGACCCGGATCTTGCGGTCGCACCCGCACACCGCCGCCGGACTCACCTTGCTCGTCTTCCCGGCTCCGCTGATCTCGACCGCGCGGTAGGTGCGCAGCACCCGGCCCAGCTCCTCGACCACCACCGCGTACTCCCGGCGGGTCGCCTCGGGCAAGGTTGTCGGGGACCACCCGATCCGCGGGTCCTTAGCGACCTCGATCCCGACCTCCTCGGCCAACGCCTTGAACTTCGCGTTGTGCCAGCGGCCTTGGCGGGAGGTGTCCTTGATCCCCCGCACGTGCGCGATCGCATGCGCCGCCTCGTGCAACAGCGTGGCCAGCACGTCGGCCGGGCCTCGCGCGAGCCCTTCCCCTCCGACGAATGCCTCCGGCAACCGCACCTCGGCATCCTCCACACCGATGGGATCAACGTCTTGGTAGTCGTCGGCGTCCTGGTCCTTGTCGACGTCGTCGCGGTCGACGGCGTGCCAGCGCATCGCCGCGAAGTGCCCCAACTTCAGGCCCGGGCCGCTCCCCGATCCGGCGCCGAGCACGATCACCACCGGCGGCACGTCGGAGTTCCGGTCCTGGATGGCTGCCCAGGCCCGTTCCAGCGCCGCGATCATCGGCGAGCTGATCGGCCCGGCCGTTGACCTCGTCGTGTCAATCGCAGTGTTGGTGTTGGTGTTGGTGTTGGTATTGGAGCTGGTGGTGGTGTGGTCGTGTGCGGTCATGCTGGCCTCCGCGACGCCTGAGGGCCTGTCGGCCCGTCCCCTTGGGGTGGCGGGGCGTTGTGTTCCCCGCCGCCGTAAGGCGTCCCAGCGCGGCCGCGGAGGCTCGCGGTCAAGGGCGGACGAAGTCCGTCGCGTAGCGACGCGTAGCGCAGCGGAGCGCCTTTGACGGTGAGTGCGGCCGTGCTAAGCCAAGGGCCGGCAGGCCCCCGTCGCAGGCGGTCCACCTTCTGTTTCTCGGCCCGCGCGGCCTTGAGCGCACCCCCCGGCATTCGCAGCCCCTAAAAGGGAAATCCAGTCCCCCGAATTGACAGAGCCGTGTCAACAATCGGTCGACTGCGGTGCTGATTGTCGCCGTGGAATTGTCGGTGCTCGTCGGCACACTCGTGGTTATGGCGAGGTTGGGCAGTGTGCCGGAGTGGGTTGACCCGCCGCTGCGGGCTGTCGCGGACTCAGAGTTGTATCTGTTGACGGTGTTCAAGCGGACGCGGGCACCGCAGGCGTTGGGGTCGTGGGTGTGCCTGTCGTGGCTGGGCGCCGAGGATGGCGAACGCACGCCAGGCCCGTTGGGTGAGGGGTTGCCGACGGAGACCGCGGCATGGGCGTCGATGCTGGTCGCGGACGCGATCGCCGAGGACGCGCCGTATCCGGTCTCGGGCTGGTGGGCGGTCCGCGGGATCGCGCCGGCGGATCGGATCACCCCGGACGGGTGGGCGGCGCGGGTCGGGAGCGGTTACACCCGCCGCTACATGCACGGCGTGACGGTGGCCTTGGGGTGGTTGCTCGGGGAGTTGTCGGATCCGCGGTTGATGGCGCCGGTGTTCGACGGCGCCGGCGAGCGCATCCCAGTGGCCGAGCGGGAGGTGTGCCAGGCGAGGCTGTGGGCACTCTCCGAACGCGCGCGGACATCCATCGCGGGATGACCAAGATCAGTCGACACGCCGGCGGCCGGACCTGAGGATCAGGTCCGGCCGCCGTCTGTCGAGGTTCTGATCGGTGCGGCTACCCCGGTGCGGGGTCGAAGACCTCCACATAGCCGTCGGTGTGGTCATCGACGACGTCGTGGGTGTAGTCGTCGGTGTGCCAGCGGGTGAGCTCGGCCGTGCGGTGCTCGGCTTCGGCCTGCTCGTCGGCGGCCTCGCGGGCCTCGATCTCGCGCAGCGACCGCGCAGCGCGGTCGAGTGCCGTGGCGACCTCGTCGGCGCCGGGCACCCGGACCACATCCTCACCGGCCGGGAGTGCCTCTTCGGCCGCAACGTCACGCAGGTCCTCGACCGCGGTCTCGACCACCACGGCGTCGTCGACCACGGCGTCGTCGAGCTGCTGCCTGTCGAGGATTGCTGCGCCGGTATCCCGCTCGGTGGGCAGGTCGGCGAGGTCGGTTTCGGTGATGTCGCGGTGACACTCGTCGTCGGCCTCAGCGGCGCGGGCGGCGGCGAGCCATTCCTCGGCCGTGACGTGGGGTTCGGGTTCGGTGTCGGCGTGGCGGTCGGCGAGCACGAGCCGGGCTTCGTCGGCGGCGGCACGGTTGCCGGCGGTGTGGGCGAGCCAGCGGGCCCGGGCCTCGTCGAGCTGCTCCAACTGGGCGGTGCGGGTGTCGAGGGTGTCGGCCAACACCGTCGCGTCGACGGCCTCCTGGACCAGCCGGGCCCGCTCGGCCGGGTCGGTCGCGGCGTCGGCCTCGGCGTGGCGGAGGGTGGCGGTGCGGCGGTGGCTC
The DNA here is from genome assembly GCF_050250275.1 of Pseudonocardia sp. Lineage (GTDB taxonomy): Bacteria > Actinomycetota > Actinomycetes > Mycobacteriales > Pseudonocardiaceae > Pseudonocardia. The sequence continues at coordinate 3,879 of NZ_JBFWOY010000053.1, read as the reverse complement.
TCGGCAGCCTGCCGCGTCGCGGCGAGCTCGTTGCCGACGAACCGGGGCGCCCACGGCTCGTCGCGGGCGGCGCCGCGGATCCGCATCCGCAACTGCCCGTCGGACAATTCCGCGGTCTCCCGCGAGACCTCAGGGCGGCCGAGGGCCTGCCAGGCGGCGCGGTAGGCCGCGTACTGCTCGACCTGGCCGGGCTTCGGCGCCCGCCCCAGCAGGTCGCCGCGGGTGTCGGCGGCCGGGTCGATGCCGCCGAGTTCGCGGTGCGCGGCGACGGTGGCGACCGCGGTCTGCCACCGCTGCCGCCCGTCGAGGTCGTCGGGGGGTGGGCCGAACGCCTCGACCGCCCACGCCGGCGGCTGCGCGGCCGCGACGTCGCCGAGGGCGGTGGTGCGGTCGTCGAGGACCTTGCCGAGCTGGTCGAGGTAGGTCTGCCAGTACGGGTCGTCGACGCGTGGGACCCGCGCGGCCCAGGTGTGCGCCGTCGGGTCGAGGCGCAGGCCGCTGTCGGTGATGCGGGTGTGGATGACGTTGGTGAGGTTGCGGGCCCCGTCCAGCGGCCGACCGCTGATCGCGGCCGTCAGGACTGTGCGGGGGTCGTGGCCGGCGATCTCGGTACGGCGCAGGATGCGGGTCAACGACGCGGCACCGTCCTCGGCGGCGATCCGCTGACGATCAGCGGGCGAGAGGACGCCGTCGGCGGTGAGCTGGTCGAGCCATCCGGCGGTGCGGTCGGTCGCGGCGAGCTGGGAGGCGTCGGCCAGCAGCTCCACCGTCGCCCGCAGGCTGCCGATCTGTGCGGCGGAGTCGGCTGCGGCTGCGAGGGCGGAGCGGGTGACGGTGTGGTCGTCGGGGTCGAGCAGCCCGGCCAGCACGGCGACGGGGTGGCGGTGCTGGGTCTGATCCGGGCGGCCGTGGGCTGGGTCCGCCACCGCGGTCGTGGTGGTGACGTGCGCGGTGTTGGCGTCGCGGCCCCGCGACATCCCGACGTAGAACGCGGCCGGCCCGGTCCGCCCCGTCACGACGGTGTGGCTGGTGTCCACCGTCGCCCCCTGCGCGGCATGGACCGTGGACGCGTAGCCCAGCGCGACGTGGGCGGCGACGTAGTCGCCCGGCAGCACGATCGACTCGCCCAGGACCTCGCCGTCGGGGCCGCGGCCGGCGATCAGAGCGACCTCGAGCCCGCCGTCGGGGCGGACCGCGGTGACGCGGTAGGTCTCGCGGTTGATCGGCCCCCGCCGGTTCCCGAACATCCCGGCCAGGTGCCAGCCGTTGCGGCGGGCCTCGACCAGGTCCCCGACCCCGGCGTAGGTGCCCTGCAACCCCAGCGGCACCCCGCCCTCGGCGACCCGGCCGAGTCGGACCAGCTCGGCGCGCAGTCGCGCGGACAGGTTCGCGGCCTGCTCGTTGGTGTCCACGATCAGCAGGGAACGGCGCCCGGCGAGGGTGTCGGCCAACCACGCCCTGGTCGCGGACTCCTCCGCCGCCTCGACGGTTCCGGCGTCGACGAGCCGGCCCTGTTCGAAGTAGTCGCGCAGCACCGACTCCTGGCCGGCGCGCAGCCGCAGCGACGCCGCACGTTCCCACGCGGCGGTGAACCGCCGCGCCTCGGCCAGCTCGTAGCGGGCCCCCGCACCGGCGAGTAGGTCCATGCCCCCGCCCGCGCCGACCGCGGCGAGCTGCTTGTGGTCCCCGACCAGCAGCAGCTTCGCCCCGGCGGCGTCGACGTGGCGGTGGATCGCGGCGAGGGCAGCGGTGTCGGTCATCGCGGACTCGTCGACGACCACCAGGTCCCCGCCGTGCAGCGCCCACCCAGCGTCGTCGGGCTGGGCCGGGCCCTCGGCGGGGGCGGCGGTGAGCCGGTCCTGTGTCGCGAGCCAGCGGGCCACGTTCCGGGCGCTCAGCCCCTCTCCGGCGAGGACGTCGGTGGCGACCTGGGAGGTCGCCAGCCCGAACACCCGCCCCACCGGTGTGCTCTCACCGCGCGGGGCGGTGGTCCAGGCGCGGGCGATCACCCCGACGACGAAGCTCTTGCCGGTCCCGGCCGGGCCGACCAGCGACTCGATCCGGGCGCCAGAAGTGAGCACGCCGCGGACCGCGGCGGCCTGGTCGGCGCCGAGTTCGATCCCGGACTCGGCCAGCCCGGCGAGGAACACGCGAGCCTGCTCCCGCGGCAGCGCCGCAGCACCGCGGCCGACGGTGGCCGCGACCAGGAACCGTTCGGTGCGCACCTGGTCGGGAGTGGCGTAGAGCTGCGCGCCGGGCTGTTGGTAGGCCGACTGGCCGTTGGCCAGCCGCAACGTCGTCGGCAACATGTCCTCGGCCGGGCGGGCAGCATCCAACGGGGTCGCGTAGCGCAGCGCCTCGTCAGCGAGCTGGTCGAGCAGGCGGCCGACGTCGGTGCCGTCGGGGACGCCGAGGTAGTCCGGCAGCGCGGCGTTGATCGCCCGGGTGAGATCCGAGCGGGTCCAGCCCGCAGAGCGGGATTGGACATCGGCCAACGCGGTCTCGATCACCGCAGACGGCGACCACGCCTGAGCGGCCGGGCCGCCCTCCGTTCGCGCGCCGAGCGCGTCCCGGGCGACACCGGCCAGGCCGCCGGCGACCTCGGCACGCAGCTGCGCATCCACCCGGGTGAGCAGCTGCCCGCGGGTGAGCCCCTCGTGCGACTTCGCCCGCCGGGTCGCGACCGTGGCCTGACGCGAGAGCCGGTCGAGCTCCAGGTTGTTCGGCGCCCGCCCGAACTGGGTCTCGAACGCCTCGACCAGCTCGGCCGCCTTGGCCGTCACCGCGCGGCGCCGCGAGGAGATCAGCGCCATCGCCTCGGCCGACACTCCGACGATCTCGCGGGCCTTCCCGTCCGGACGAGTCGCCACCGCCAACCCGAGGGCATGGGTCAGCCGTTCCTCGGTAGTGCGCTCGGCGACCGCGCCGGCCGCGGCGCGCCACCGGTAGAGGCTGCGCCCGTCGAGGGTGCGCCACTGCCCGTCCGGGCCCTGGACCCGGTTGAGGATCGGGTTGTGGATGTGCAGCTGCGGGTCGTGATCGCGGGAGTCGTGCTGGAAGAACGACGCCCCCACCCACTCGTGCGCATCCACATAGCGGCCGGCCGCGCCGCCGTGATGGCCGACCCGGGAGTAGCCCGCCCGCTCCGACAGATAGGACAACGCGGCGTTGTTCCCGGCCCAGATCGCGTCCTCGACCGCTTGGCGGTACTGCGCCCACGCCGCCGCCGCGACCTCGTCCCCGGCCGCGGCGGCCTTGACCTGTTCGGCCTCGAACGCGGTGTGCAGCAGCGTCACCGACTTCTGAACGCTGAACGTCACGTCATAGAACGCCACATTCCGCCGGGCGGCCTTGCCCGCTTCTGTACGGAGTTCAACGCGGCGTTCAGCCGAGGCGTTCGGCTCGCGTTCAACCGCGGCGGCGTACAACTCCTCCTCCGACTTGTACGCCCGGCCCGTCTGACCGAGCGTGGGCAACTCGCCCCACTGGGCGGGGTCGTTGAACCCGTCTGCCCGCGGGTCGACGAACCGCTCGAACACCGCCCGCATGTCCGAGGCCTCGACCAACCCGCGCAGCCCGAGCCGCTCCGCCCCAGCACCCCACCAACGGCCCGGAGGCTCCCCCTCGACGACGGCGCCGGTGTAGTAGTTCTCCCGGCCAGTGGCGACCTCTTTGAGCAGGTACTCCGGGCTGTAGCCCGACGACACACTCAGCACCATGACCACCCCCCAACCCTCTGGCGGCCGCCGTCAGGGGACTGTTTCAAGATCGGTGTTTCCGGCCCGACACGCCGGGCTGGGTTCCGGCGGGATGGGCACTGTGAGTGATGACATCGGACCTTGTGAGTCCACGCAGGAGTGAGTCCAAGCCGTCGCGGGA
>NZ_JBFWOY010000052.1:0-27687 GCF_050250275.1 Pseudonocardia sp. | reverse complement strand
CGGCCCGGTCGAGCGGCTGGGTACCGACCCGGGGTGGCGCTACGCCGAGCCGGTGATGGCGGCGGCGCGGGTGTTCGAGATCGCCGCGGCGACGTCGGACGACTGACCGCGGCCCGGCCGCGCCGGGCCGCGGCCGCGCGCCGCGGGTGGGCGTGCCCCCTGCCCGCGGCGAGCGGCCGGACCGAGGTCACGACGCGGGCAGCCCCCACAGCTTCAGGAACCCGGCCGGAAGCGCGCCGCCGTAGCCCTTGCCGACCTCCGGCGGGACACCGGACTCGTTCACGTTCGTCTTGTCCCAGATGCGGATCGGGGTGCGCTCGTCGACCGTCGGCTGCCCGAGCAGGATCCGGAAGGCCTGGTCCATCGAGGCATAGCCGATACCGACGGTGTCCTCCCCGACGTTCATCGCCACGATGTCGCCCTCCTGGATGAGCTTGAGGGCGTAGGGCGAGCCGTTGTAGCTGACGACCTTGACCTGCCCGACCCGGCCGAGGGTCTGGATGGCGGGCACCGCGCCGGCGACCATCGCGTCGTAGAGCGGGTAGACGTAGTTGATCGAGGGGTCGGCGGTCAGCGCGGACTGGATCTCGCTCTGGGTCTTGGTGTTCCAGTCCGACACGGGGATGTTCTTGACCGTCACCTTGCAGGACGGGCACTGCGCGGCGAACTCCTTGCTGATGGTGTCGAGCGTGGCCGGGCTCGGGAGCACGTCGGCGCCACCGATGAGCAGGACGTTCGCGTCGGCCTTCGAGTCGGCGATGATCCAGTCCGCGGCCGCCTTGCCCGCGACGTTGAACGGGGCGGTGACCAGCGCGGTCACCCCGGCGGCGCAGCCCTCACAGGTCGGGGGGACGGGCGAGGAGTCGTCGTAGAAGTGCGTGACGAGCACCGGGATACCGGCGGCCTTGGCCGCGGCGAGCTGGGGCTGCAGGGTGCGCGGGTCGGGGGCGGTGCTGAGCACGATGATGTCGGGCTTCGCGGTCAGGGCCGTGTTCATGCCCTGCACCCACTCCGAGGGCTTGCCCTGGTTGGGATAGACGGTGAACTCCATCCCGACCTTCTGGGCGATCTCCGCCATCGTGTCCTGGATGCTCTGGTTGAACGGGTTGGGCACCAGCGGGATGAGGAACATCCGCTTGCCACGCAGCGTGCTCGGGTCGATCGGCGCCCCGGGCGGGGTGAAGGTCGGCAGGCCCTTGTACGTGGCGACGTTGTCGGTCACCGCGGCCGGGACCGTGTTGGCGGCCGCGGGTGCGGTGGTGGAGCCGCCTCCCCCGCCGCCGCTACCGGTGCTGCATGCCGTGAGGGCTAGCGCGAGCGCCACCGCTCCGACCATTCCGCGGCGTACCAGCCGGGAGCTGACAGGACGAACGATCCCCATGGGAGTCCTCCGGTGCGGCCGACGAGGGGCGGTGGAGAGCATGCCGGTGTCCACTATTTGGACACCGGCTCACCGCATGCTGGAAACTAGTGGCTCACGGCGACCCAGGACAAGCGACCGGACATCGCAATTCCACAACCGTTGCGGACACGCACCGGTCCGGCACGGCGCCGGCCGGACCGGCAGCGTCCGTACCCGGCGGCGGCGACCGCGGCCGACCCAGCCCCGGACGACCCGGTCAGGGGCCCTCGCGCACGACCGACGACGTCCGCTGGTCACGGCTGACCGCGAAGCGCACCGGGACCCGTTCGGCGAGCGCGGCGACGTGGGTGATCACGCCGACCATCCGGTCGCCGCGCGCGGCGAGGTTCTCCAGCGTGCCCGCGACGACCTCCAGGTTCGCCTCGTCGAGCGTGCCGAAACCCTCGTCGAGGAAGATCGAGTCGAGCCGGGCGGCGCCGTCGGCGGCCAGCGACGACATCTGCGCCGACAACGCCAGCGCGAGCGCGAGGCTCGCCTGGAACGTCTCCCCGCCGGACAGGGTCTTCACCGGGCGGCGGGCATCGGCATCGGCATGGTCGACGACGACGAACTCGCCGTTGTCGTGGGTCAGCTCGAACTGGCCGCCCGACAGCTCGGCGAGACTCGCCGACGCGTCGACGACGAGCACGTCGAGCGCCGAGGCGACGAGCCAGCGCGGGAACCGGTCCGACTTGAGCAGCTGCCCGAGCATGCGCGCCACCTGCTGGTTCTCCTCCGCGGCGGCGCGGTCGGCCCGCAGCCTCGCCGACTCCGCGACACGCTCGGCGAGCCGGTCGCGGCGGGCCTGGGCCTTGGCGTGCTCGGTGGCGACGACGGAAGTCGCGCGCTGCACGAGCCGGTCGCTCTCCTCGGCGGCCGACCCGCTTCCGCGGGGCGGTGCGAGGTCGTGTCGGCCGAGGTCGTCGAGCAGCTCGACGGTGAGCGCGTCGCGACGGGCCCGCGCCGCGGCGACCGCGTCACCCTCGGCGGCGAGGCGGGCACGGCGCTCGTCCGCCGCGGTCGCGGCCCACCCGGCGAGCGCCTCCCAGGCCGCGACGAGGTCCTCACCCGCGACGGCGGGCGCCCCCAGCACGACGAGGGGGTCGCGCGCGGCGCGCAGCTCGTCCCAGGCCGCCGCCGCGGAGCGGTCCGCCGCCGTCGCCGCGGCAGCCGCCTCGGCCGCCGCGGAGTGCGCGGCGCGCACCGCGTCGGCGGCGGCCCGGGCGGCCGCGTCGAGGGCGTCGATCCGGTCGAGGGCGCGGGCGAGCTCGTCGGGCGGTGCGACGTCGGCGAGCGCGGCGACGAGCCCGTCGATGCGGGCGTCGAGGGCGGTCAGCGCCGAACGGGCGGCCTGCTCGGCGCGGGCCGCGGCGGTCTCGCGGGCGCGGGCCGCGGCCAGCGCCGTGTCGGCGCCGGTGAACGCCGCGTCCGCCACCCGGGAGGCCTCGGTCGCGGCGTCGCGTTCGGCGCGGGCCGGACCCGCGGCGGCGTCGCGCTCGTCGACCGCTCCGGCGGCCCAGCCGGCGAGCGCGGCCCACGCGGCGGGCAGGTCGTCGTCGGCGACGGCGGGCGCGCCGAAGCCGACCAGCGGGTCGCGCGCCGCCCGCAACGCCCCGGCGGCGCGGGCCACCTCGGCACGCACGGCGTCGACGGCACCGGCCGCGGCGTCGCGCCCGGCGCGGGCACGGCGCAAGGCGGCGTCGGCGCGGCCGGCCTCGGACTCGACGTCGTCGAGCCGGCGCAGCGCGGCACGCAGGGCCGCGACGTCCTCGACACCGTCGAGCGCGCTGCGCAGGGCCTCGACCTCGGCGTCGAGCCGGGCGAGGTCGGCGGCGGCGCGGTCGGCGGCCGAGGCGGCGTCGGCATCGGCGACGCGGGCCCGGTCGAGCTCCGCGTCGGCGGTCGCCACGGCGGCGTCGGCGGCGGCCAGGACCGTCCGGTCGACGGCGGGCGGCAACACGGTGACGGTCTGCGTGCACACCGGGCACTCGTCGCCGACGTGCAGCGACGGACGCAGCGCGGCCGCACGGTCGGCGTGGGCGGCGTCATCGCGGGTGGTGCGCGCCCGGGCGGCGGCATCGCGGGCGGCGTCGAGGGCCGTCGCGGCCGCGGCGCGGGCGGCGACGGCGGACTCGCGGCGGGCGGCCAGGGCGGGCCGGCGCGTGCGGGCCGCGTCGAGGGCGGCATGGTCGGCCAGCGCGGTGTCGAGCGCGGCGCGGGCGGGCGCGGCGGCGCGGGCCTCATGCGCCGCCACGTCGGCCGCCTCCGCCTCCTCGAGTGCCTTCACGGCGGCGGTCAGGTCGTCGTCGGCGGCGCGGCGGCGGCTGTCGAGACGGTCGAGACCGTCGGGGACGTGCAGGGCGGCGAGCCGGGAGCGCTCCGCGTCGAGGCGGTCGAGCTCCCGGTCGGCAGCCTCGAGCCGTGACGACGCCGCGTCCCGGGCGGCGCGCGCCGCCTCCAGCGCCGCGGCGGCCCCGGTCACCGCCGCGGCGGCGGCCCGCTCCTCGGCGGCGGCGGCGTCGAGCGCAGCAGCGGCGCCGGGCCGGGCCGCGCGGGCCGCGGCGAGGTCGGCGTGGTCGCGGCGGGCCTGTTCCAGCGGGCCGCGGGCCGGGGCGGCGTCGCGGGCCGCGCGGGCGTCCGCGTCGGCGGCCACCGCGTCGGTCACCGCCCGCGCGGCCGCGGCGGAGACCTGCGCCGCCGCCCGGCGCCGCGCGTCGACGTCCGCGGCCCCCGCCGGAACGGTGATCCCGGCCAGCACGGCACGTTCCCGCTCGGACGTCGCCTTCGCCGACTCGGCGGCGACGACGGCGGCCGCCGCGGCGGCGAGCCGTTCGGTGGCATCGGTGACGCGGTCGGCCAGCGCACCCAGGGCGTCGACGCGCGCGGTCGCGGCGGCCACGGCGTCGGCCGTCGCGTCGTCGTAGGCGCCGAGCTGCCCGGCCAGCACGTCGGCCCGTTCCCCCGACGCCGCCGCCTCCCGGTTGGCCTCCCGCGCGATCGCCTCGTACACGTCGAGCCCGAGGAGCCGGACGAGCATCTTCTGCCGGTCGGCCGGCTTGGCGTGCAGGAACTCCGCGAACGCACCCTGCGGGAGCACCACGCACTGACAGAACTGGTCGAACGGCAGCCCCAGCAGCCGCTCGACCTCCGGGGTCACCCCTGAGTCGGCGGCCAGGACGCGGCTCTCACCGTCGAGCTCCGCCGGATCCGCGAGCAGCTCCAGCCGGGCGCTGCGGACCGTCACCTTGTCCTGCGCGGACCGGCGCAGCTCCCGGGCGGCGACGTAGCGCTCGCCGCCGATGTCGAACACGAGCCGCACGACCCCGCGCGAGACGTGCGGCGCCAGCCCGAGCCGGACCGCGCGCCGGTCGTCCCAGCGCGGGACCGAGCCGTAGAGGGCGAAGCACAGCGCGTCGACGACGGTCGACTTGCCCGCGCCCGTCGGACCGACGAGCGCGAAGTAGTCGGCACCGGTGAAGTCGACGACCGCGGGCTCCCGGAACGCCGCGAACCCGTTCATCTCCAGCCGGACGGGCCTCATCCCTGACCCCCCGAGTCGGCGCTGGTGACCTTGTCGTGCAGGCGCGCGAACAGCGCGCCGAGCCGTGGGTCGGCCACCGCACGGTCGCGGCAGTACTCCCCGAACAGCTCCGACGGGTTCCGGTCGGTCCCGCCGCCCTCGGGCCGCGACGCCGTGACCTGCGCGGCGAACTCCGGGTCGATCCGCACCTCCAGCGCGTTGGGCAGCAGCGCCGTCACGTCCTCGCGCAGCCCCGCGCGGGCCGGCTCGCGGACGGTGACGCGCAGGTAGTCCTCGCCCACCGCGTCGCGCAGCGCGGCCAGCTCGTCGACCGTGCCGGTGACCGTGCGCAGCCCGCGGCCCGACGTGATCGGGATGTCGGTGACCCGCGCCGGCGTCGTCGCCGTGGCCTCCACCAGGCACACGACGCTCGTGTTGGCCTGCTCCCCGAAGTCGACCGCCAGCGGCGACCCCGAGTAGTGCACCGGCGCGGGCGCGGCCAGCTTCTGCCGGCGGTGCAGGTGACCCAGGGCGACGTAGTGGGTGTCGGCGGGGAAGATCGCCGCCGGGACGGCGTACTCGAAGATCGACTGCGCCATCCGCTCACCGCCGCCGAACTCGCCGTTCAGCACCGTGAGGTGGGCGGCGACGAGGTTCACCGAGTCGGTCGCGAAGCCGTCGGTCAGGGACCGGACGATGCCGCGCAGCTGCTCGTCGTAGTCGGCGTTGTGCTCGGCCGGCAGCTTCGCGACCAGCTCGGCCGCGCGGACCGCGTAGCGCTGCGACAGGAACGGCAGCGCCGCGATGCTCGCCTTCTCCCCGCCGCGCGTCACCATGTCGACGACGCCGCCCTGCTCCCGGGTGCGCACCGTGCCGACCATCGTCACGCCCGCCGCGGCGGCGAACTGCCGGTAGGCGTCGAGGGTGGCGCCGTGGTCGTGGTTGCCGCCGATGACGACGACCTTCGCCCCCGTCTGCGCCAGCGCCGTCAGCGCCTGCACGACGAGCTGCTGCGCCGCGGCGTTGGGGGCCCCGGTGTCGTAGAGATCGCCGGCCACGACGACCAGGTCGACCTCCTGCTCACGGGCCACGCCGATGATCTCGCCCAGCACCGCCCGCTGCTCGTCGAGCCGGCTGTGCCCCTTCAACGTCTTGCCGACGTGCCAGTCGGCGGTGTGCAGGATGCGCATCGCCGGGAACGGTATTCGCCACCCCCGACAAGATCACCGCCGGGCGGCCCTGCCGAGCCCGCGTGATCGTCGTCCACGGCGCCTGCGCGACGCATCCGTCGCTCACCCGCCGGAACCGATGGTCACCGCCTGGTGGCGGCAGCGGCGAACCTCGCGAGGGCGCCGGTCAGGGCCTCGACGGCCGTCGCCGAGCCGGGCAGGCCGTGGCGGGCGGCGATCCAGGTGGGCTCGTTCCAGCCCAGCCACACCTGTCCGGCCTCGTCCTGCCAGGCCAGCGCCTTCAGCGGGAGGTCGATGCCCGCGGTCTGGCGCTCCTGCATCAGCGGCGTCCCGCCCTCCGGACGGCCGAAGAGCAGCACCGTGGTGGGCCGCAGCTCCAGGCCCACCTTCGCGGCCGCGGCGGCGTGGTCGATCCGCGCGAGCACGGCGAGCCCCGCCTCCTCGACCGCGGCGGCGAGCCGGTCGACGGTGTCCGGCACGGGGTACGGGGACGCCACGGCGGTGAGGCCGTCGATCTCACTCATGAGGTGCTCCCAACTCGGGGTCGCGCTTCTGCAGGAACGGCACTTTCCCGCACTCCGGTTGCGGGAACGTGCCGTTCCTGCAACTCGGCCGGGCCGGGCCCGGACACGACGGGCCTCAGAACGGGGGCGGGTCGTCGCTGCCCGGGAGGCCGGCGAAGGGGTCGCGGGGGCGGCCGCCGTTGGTGCCCGGCGCCGTCGCCGTGGCCGGCGAGGCGGCCTCGGACTCGCGGGTCGCCCACGCCGGGAAGGGGAACTCGACGGCGATCGGCACCGGGATCTCGGGCTGGGACACGAACATGGTGCCGGGCTTGGCGAGGACGGCGCGGGCGCGCTGGGTGGGCGGCAGGAAGCCGTACTCCGGGCGGCCGGCCTCGGCGGGGTCGAGCCGGCCGACGATCTTCACCGACGAGTTGGAGACGATCCGCCGCTCCACCTCGCTGGCCGTCTGCTGCGCGCCGACGAGGATGATCCCGAGCGAGCGGCCGCGCTCGGCGATGTCGAGCAGGACCTCCTTGATCGGGCTCGATCCCTCACGGGGGGCGTACTTGTTGAGCTCGTCGATCATGGTGAACAGCAGCCCGCCGGGCCCTGCCTGCTCCTTGCGGGCGGTCTCGGCGGCCAGCACCACACCGACGACGAAGCGTTGCGCGCGTTCGGGCAGGTTGTGCAGGTCGACGACGGTGAGCTGGGTGCCCTCGGTGGTGACCCGCCGCGCGTTGGTGTCGGCGAGGTCGCCGCGGACGATGCCGCGCAGGGGCTTGAGGCTCGACCGCAGCCGCCGCAGGAAGGCGTTGACGGTGCCGACACCGGTGACGGGGCCGGCCCAGTCGCGGCGGGAGTCCTCGTCGGTGAGCCGGTCGGACACGAACTCGACGAGGTCGTCGTAGGTGCGCAGGACCTGGCCCTCGATCATCACCGAGCCGGAGTCGCCGACGGCGGTGACCTCGCGCTTGAGCCGGGACGCGACCTGGTGGATGACCATCGTGTACTGGTTGCGCTCGTCCTCGGCGTCGGCGAAGACGTAGGGCAGCAGCTCGCGGGCGCAGAACTCGCCGAGGGTCCACCAGAACGCCGCGATGCCGTGGGTGCGGCCGACGACGTGGGGGCGCCCGGACAGGTCGTCGGGGGTGGGTGGGGCGAAGAACCCGACGGAGCCGAACGGCGCCGCGGTGAGGCCGAGGCGGGCGTAGTCGGCGCGCAGGTCGTCGTCGAGGCGGACGTTGGGCCGGTCGAGGAACAGCAGGTCCTCGCCCTTGACGCTGAACACGAGCGCCTTGGAGTTGAGTGCGCGCCGCCCCAGCGCCCCACCGGTGAACAGCGAGTACAGCAGGAACAGCGCGAAGCTCGTCTTGGTCGCGACGCCGGAGATGCCCGAGATCGAGACGTGCCCGCCGCGGGTGCCGTCGAGGAACTCGAGGTTGACGTAGACGGGTTCGCCGTCGCGCCCGACCCCGGCGGCGACCTGGTGCTCCATCCGGTCGAAGTAGAGGGCGCGGGCGCGTTCGTCGCCGGTGGCGCGGCGGACGAGCTCGCCGGGGCGCGGCGGCACGTAGAACTCGGGGTCGACCCGCGTGGTCATCACCTCGGCGATCTCCTGCACCTGGGCGGGCAGGACGCCGTCGGCGATGAGGAAGACGTCGGAGCCGAAGGACGCCCCCTCGTGGCGGGCGCGGACCTCGGTCACGACGCCGCTGGTGACGACCGTGCCGACGCCGGGGACGTCGCGTTCGGTGGCGACGACGTCGTCGAGCTGCAGGTAGGCGCCGGGCGCGAGCGCGACGGCGAACTCGAGCGGGGTCGAGTCCTCGGTGCCGAGGACGCGGCCGACGACGGAGCCGGTCTCCGGCTGCGGCGCGGCCCCTGCGGGCAGCCCTGATGTCGTGGCCACGGTCCTCCTCGGATGCGGGTCCGCACGACCCTATCGACGGCCCACGACGGTCCCGCGCACGCGGCGCCGGGAGGCGCCGGGAACCTCAGCGGCGCAGCGCGATCCGTGCCCACGTCGCGGCGAGCACCACGACGGCGAGCAGCGCCAGTACCAGCCCCACACCGGGGCCGAGACCGCCCTGGGGCACCGAGATCTGGCGCGACCAGACGGCCCACACCCCGGTGATCGTCGAGATGCCGCAGCCGGCGGCGCAGACCCAGGCGAGCGCCCAGTACCGCGTCGCGAGGGCGGCGCCGGAGGCGGCGACGCCGAAGATCATCGCGGCGAAGGTGAACAGCCGCGGGAGGATGCCGTAGCCGGCGCCCTCGCCGACGAGCAGGTCCCAGCCGCGCTCGTCGCCGATCCAGGGCAGCAGGAACGCACCGACGAGCACGAGCACCGCGACGGCGACGACCATCGCGGTGGCCCCGGGGTCGATGCGGCGTTCCACGCGGCGCGCGACGTCGCGCAGCTCGCGGTCGAGCTCGGAGAGCCCCTCGGTCATGCCGTTCTCCTCACGCTCGTCGGCCATCAGTTCCCGCCGCATCCCGAGGCCGCGGCCACCGGCACCGGGGCCGGGGCGCCGAAGCCGGGCAGGCCGAGGCCGGTCGGGGCGCCGCCGGGGCGGGTGCCGGCCTCGAACGCGTCGCCCGCGCGGGTGCGCCGGTGCGAGAGCAGCCCGTCGTCGGCGACGAGGTGGTGCGGGGCGCCGTAGCCGATGGTCACGGTGACGACGTCGCCGGGGCGGACCGGGGCGTCGCCGGGGGCGAAGTGCACGAGCCGGCCGTCGCGGGCCCGGCCGGACATGCGGCGGGTCTCGGCGTCCTTGCGGCCCTCGCCCGTGGACACGAGCACCTCGACCTCGCGGCCCTCGACGGCCCGGTTCTGCTCCCAGGAGATGCGTTCCTGCAGCTCGACGAGGCGCATGTAGCGCTCCTGGACGACGTGCTTGGGCAGCTGGTCGGGCAGCGTGGCGGCGGGCGTGCCGGGGCGCGGGGAGTATTGGAAGGTGAAGGCCTGGGCGAACCGGGCGCGCTCGACGACGTCGAGGGTCGCCTGGAAGTCCTGCTCGGTCTCGCCCGGGAAGCCGACGATGATGTCGGTGCTGATCGCGGCGTCGGGGATCGACGCGCGCACCTCGTCGAGGATCGCGAGGAACCGCGAGGAGCGGTAGGAGCGGCGCATCTCGCGCAGGACGCGGTCGGAGCCCGACTGCAGCGGCATGTGCAGCTGCGGGCACACGTTGGGCGTCTGCGCCATGGCGGCGATGACGTCGGAGGAGAACTCGCGCGGGTGCGGCGAGGTGAAGCGGACCCGCTCCAGGCCCTCGACGTCGCCGCAGGCGCGCAGCAGCTTGGAGAACGCCTCGCGGTCGCCGAACTCGACGCCGTAGGCGTTGACGTTCTGGCCGAGCAGGGTCACCTCGAGCACGCCGTCGGCGGCCAGGGCAGCAACCTCGGCCAGGACGTCGCCGGGGCGGCGGTCGCGCTCCGTGCCGCGCAACGACGGCACGATGCAGAACGTGCAGGTGTTGTTGCAGCCCACCGAGATCGACACCCAGCCGGCATAGGCGGACTCGCGCCGGGCCGGGAGCGTCGAGGGGAAGACCTCGAGGGACTCCCGGATCTCGACCTCGGCGCGCTCGTTGTGCCGGGCGCGCTCCAGCAGCGTGGGCAGGGCGCCGACGTTGTGGGTGCCGAACACGACGTCGACCCACGGCGCCTTCGCGACGATCGTGTCGCGGTCCTTCTGCGCGAGGCAGCCGCCGACGGCGATCTGCATCCCGGGCTCGGCGGCCTTGCGCGGGGCGAGGTGGCCGAGGTTGCCGTAGAGCTTGTTGTCGGCGTTCTCGCGGACGGCGCAGGTGTTGAAGACGACGACGTCGGCGGTGTCCGCGTCGTCGGCCCGGACGTATCCCGCCGACTCCAGCAGACCCGCCATCCGCTCGGAGTCGTGCACGTTCATCTGGCACCCGTAGGTGCGGATGGTGTAGCTGCGGGTCACGGCCCGAGGGTATGCCGTCGGCGGCGGGCGCGGCGCACCGGTGCCGGGCGGCGGGGGTCGACCGGCGGCGCGGGGCGGGAGAGGATGCGCCGGTGCGGGACGATGCGGACACCCTCGACCGCCGGGGGTTCCTGCGCGCGTGCGGGGCGCTGGGGCTCGCGGCCGCCCTGTCGGCGTGCACGTCCGCCTGGGCCGACGTGCGGCTGACGGTCGCCACCGGTGCGACACAAGGCGTCTACTACGGCCTCGGCGGGGCGTTGGCCGACGTGTGGCGTGACCACCTGGGCCTCGCCGCACGACCCGAGGTGGTGCCCACCGACGGGTCCGGGCAGAACCTGGCGTTGCTCGCCGACGGCCGCGCGGACGTCGCGTTCTCCCAGATCGACACGGCGGCCGACGCCCTGGCCGCCGTCCCGACGGGTCCACGCTCGCCCCGGGCGCTGGCCCGGATCTACGACGACGCGACGCAGGTCGTGGTGCGCGCCGACTCGCCCTACCGGGCGCTCGCCGACCTGCGGGGGGCCCGGGTGTCGATCGGCGCCGCGAACTCCGGCGTCACCCCGATCGCGCAACGCCTGCTGCGCGGCGCGGGCCTCGATCCCGACCGTGATGTCCGGCCCGCGACGCTGGGCATCAACGACTCGGTAGCGGCGATGCGCGACAACGGGATCGACGCGTTCTTCTGGTCGGGCGGGCTGCCGACGGTCGGGGTGGCGACGCTGGCCGCGACCGTGCCGGTGCGGCTGCTGGACCTGCGTGACCTGCTCCCCCGGGTTCGTGGCGCCTACCCGGTGTACTCGACGGGCACCGTCCCCGCGCAGACCTACGGCATCCCCGACCCGATCACGACCCTGCTGGTGCGCAACGTGCTGGTGGTACCGGCGGCGATGCCCGACGGCGTGGCCGCCGCGCTGGTCGACGGCTTGTTCGCCGAGCAGCCGAGGCTGGCGGCGGCGAGCGCGGCGGCGCTGACCATCGACGCCCGCGCCGCGATCGGCACCCAGCCCGTGCCCCTGCACCCGGGCGCGGAGCGGTTCTACCGCTCGACGAAGTCCCTCTGAGGTTCTCCCCCATCCGAACGAACGGCCCGGTGGGGTCACTCAGTTGCGCGACTGTGCCGTTCGTTCGGGTGGGTCGGGTGCGGGTTCCGGGGTGGGGAGGCTCGCGACGACCCGCAGGCCCCCGTCCTGGGGTGATTCCAGGCGCAGCGACCCGCCCGCCAGCTCCGTGGTCCGGGCCGCGATCGCCAGGCCCAGCCCGGAGCCCTCGACGTTGCTCTGGTCCGGGGCGCGCCAGAACCGGTCGGTTGCGCGGTCGAGGTCGTCGGCGGCGATGCCGGGGCCGGTGTCGCGCACCCCGATCTCGACCGTGCCGTCGATCCCGAGGACGGCGACGTCGATCCGTCCGCCCGCGGGGGTGAACTTGACGGCGTTGTCGAGCAGCGCGTCGAGCACGGTCTCGATGCCACCGGCCGGGGCGCGGGCCACGAGGCCGCGGGAACCGCTGCGGCGCAACGTCAGTCCGGTGTGCTCGGCGAGCGGGCGCCAGGCGTCGACCCGGTCGTCGACGGCGGCGTCGACGTCGACGGTCTCGCTCACCGACACCCGCTCGGCCCGGGCGAGGGCGAGGAGCCCGTCGAGCACCGCGGAGAGCCGCTCGGTCTCCTCCATCGCGGCGACGTGGTCGTCGGCGGCGGGGCCGGCGACGTGCCCGTCGAGGTTGGACAGCCGCAGCCGCAGCGCGGTGAGCGGGTTGCGCAGCTGGTGGCTCGCGTCGGCGACGAACGCACGCTGCGCGGACAGGGTCTGGATGACGGTCTCGGCCATCTCGTCGAACGAGGTGGTGAGCCGGCGCAGCTCGGGTGGCCCGGACCCGTCGGCGACCGGGTCGGCGGGCTCGCCGGCCAGCACCGCGCCCGCGACGCGGTGGGTGCCTTCGTCGAGACGCCGGACCGGGCGCAGGATCCAGCGCACGACGGGCAGGGCGACGAGCGTCCCGACGACCAGGGCCAGCAGGAACGCGCCGCCCACGATGCTCCAGACCCGCAGCTCCTGCGCCCGCAGCGCCCCCGTCGGCGACACCGTCACCGCCGCCCCGCGCACCTCGCCGTCGACGAGGACGGGCTCGGCCAGCACGACGGGCCGCTCGTCCCACGGCAGCAGGTAGGGGTAGGGCTCGGAGCGGCGGTTGGCGAGGGCGAGCCTGACGCGTTCGTGTCCGTCCTCGTCGAGGTCCAGGTCGCCCTCCGACGACGCGACCAGCCGCTGGGTGCGGTCGAGCACGGCCACCTGGACCCCGTAGACGTCCTGGTAGCGGGCCAGCTCGGCGGCCAGCCCGGAGGCGTCGGCCTCGGTGATGGGGCGCTGCGCGATGGAGGCGAAGAAGATCGTGTCGGTGAGCCGGTCGGTGAACAGCTCCTGCTGGGCCGAACGGGTGTCGGCCAGCCCGAGCGGGATGCCGAGGCCCGCGGCGAGCAGCCCCATCAGGACCAGGACCGTGACGAGCAGCCGGAGGCGCACCGCGGCTACTCGGCGGTCGGGGCCGGGACGCCGAGGCGGTAGCCGACACCGCGGACGGTCTGGACGAGGTCGGCCCGCCCGAGCTTGGTGCGCAGGGTGGCGACGTGCACGTCGAGGGTGCGGTTGGCCCCCGGCCAGCTGCGGCCCCACACCTCGGCGACGATCCGGCTGCGGGTGCAGACGGTCCCGCGGGCCGCCGCGAGCAGCGCCAGCACCTGGAACTCCTTGCGGGTCAACGAGACCTCGCCGTCGTCGATGGTGACGACGTGCCGGTCGAGGTCGATGCGCACGCCCTCGACGACGACCTCGCCGCCGACGGCGACGCCCCCACCGGCCGGGGTGCCGCGGCGCCGGCAGACGGCGTGCACGCGGGCGACGAGCTCGCCGATGTCGTAGGGCTTCACCAGGTAGTCGTCGGCCCCGGAGTGCAGGCCGAGGATGCGGTCGTCGACCTCACCGCGCGCCGACACGACGATGACCGGCACGTCGGACACCTGCCGGATCGCCCGGCACACGTCGACGCCGTCGACGTCGGGCAGCCCGAGGTCGAGCAGGACGACGTCGACCCCCGGCAGGTGGTCGACCGCGCCGCGCCCCCGCGCGAGCCGGGTGGTGGTCATGCCGTGACGGTGCAGCGCGGGCCGCAGCGCGGCGGCGACCCGGTCGTCGTCCTCGACCAGCAGGATGTGCACGCCGCGAGCCTTCCCCAAGGGCGCTCCGAATCGGAGAGCGTTATGAGCCTGCAACCCTAAAGGTTGCCCAAGGTGGTGGACTCGGGTGTCCGATCCCCCCTAGCGTCCCGCCATGCCCGGAGGTTCCCTGTGAGCGAAACCACCCCGATGGTCCGGATGGCGGGCGTCGACAAGCACTTCGGCGATCTCCACGTCCTGCGTGACATCAACCTCGAGGTCCCGGCCGGGCAGGTCGTCGTCGTGCTCGGCCCGTCGGGCTCGGGGAAGTCGACGTTGTGCCGCACGATCAACCGTCTGGAGCCGATCGACAGCGGCGTCATCGAGATCGACGGGAAGACACTGCCCGCCGAGGGCAGGGAGCTCGCGCGGCTGCGCGCCGACGTCGGAATGGTGTTCCAGAGCTTCAACCTGTTCGCGCACAAGACGATCCTCGAGAACGTCACGCTCGCGCCCCTCAAGGTCCGCAAGGCGAACAAGGCCGCGGCCGAGAAGGAGGGGGTGGCGCTGCTCGAGCGGGTCGGCATCGCCAACCAGCGCGACAAGTACCCTGCGCAGCTCTCCGGCGGCCAGCAGCAGCGTGCCGCGATCGCCCGGGCGCTCGCGATGAAGCCCAAGGTCATGCTGTTCGACGAGCCCACCTCCGCGCTCGACCCCGAGATGGTCAACGAGGTCCTCGACGTCATGACCGGGCTGGCCAAGGAGGGCATGACCATGCTCGTGGTCACCCACGAGATGGGCTTCGCCCGCCGGGCCGCCAGCCGCGTCGTGTTCATGGCCGACGGCGAGATCGTCGAGGACGCCACGCCCGACACGTTCTTCACCGCGCCGAAGTCGGAACGCGCCAAGGACTTCCTGGGCAAGATCCTCACCCACTGAGCGGCTCCCACCAGCAGCGCCGCGGCGCGAGCGCCGCACCGTACGACAGCCCGACGTCCCGACTGCAGAGACGGAGATCCGATGAAGTTGCGCACCCTGGTGGTCGGCCTGATGGCCACCGCCCTGGCACTGACCGCGTGCGGGAAGGAGGGGGCGCCCGGCAACGAGGGCTCCGGCGTCACCCAGGAGGCGATCGCGGGGGTCGAGGTTCCCGGATCGACGACCTTCGCCGCGATGACGCAGCGTGGCCGCGTCGTCATCGGCGTCAAGGACGACCAGCCGGGCCTGGGCTTCAAGGACGCGACGACGAACCAGTTCTCCGGGTTCGACGTCGAGATCGCCCGCCTCGTCGCCGCCCAGCTCGGCTTCGGTGCCGACAAGATCGACTACAAGACGGTCCCGTCGGCCGCCCGCGAGGACACCATCTCCCGCGGTGAGGTCGACTACTACGTCGGCACCTACACGATCAACGACAACCGCAAGCAGCGCGTGTCGTTCGCCGGCCCGTACTTCGTGGCCGGCCAGGGCATCCTCGTGCGTTCCGACGAGACCGCCATCACCGGCAAGGACACCCTCAAGGGCAAGAAGGTCTGCTCCGTGACCGGCTCGACGCCGATCCAGCGGGTGCGCGACCAGGGCCTGACCGAGCCGGGCAACATCGTCGAGTTCCAGACCTACACCCAGTGTGTCGACCAGCTGCTGGCCAAGCAGGTGGACGCGGTCACCACCGACGACGCCATCCTCAAGGGCTACGCCTCGCAGCAGCCCGACAAGCTGAAGGTCGTCGGCGACACGTTCTCGACCGAGCCCTACGGCATCGGCCTGAACAAGGACGACGCCGCCCTGCGCGGCAAGATCAACGACATCCTTCAGAAGGCCTACGACGACGGCACGTGGCAGAAGATCTACGACGCCACCCTGGGCAAGTCCGGTTCCGCCGGCTCGCCGCCGCCGCTGCAGCGGTACTGATCGGACACCGGCGGGGCCGGGCCGCAGTCGCGGCCCGGCCCCGCCTCCGGCGTGAGGAGCCGATGGGTCGATGAACGTCCTGCTCGACAACCTGGGCCTCTACGGCCGCGCCTTCCTCGGCACGATCGAGCTGTTCCTGATCGCCGCGGTCGGGTCGCTGGTCCTGGGCGCGATCGTGGCCGGCATGCGGGTGAGCCCGGTGCCGGTACTGCGGGCCTTCGGCACGATCTATGTGAACCTGATCCGCAACACCCCGCTCACGCTGGTGTTGTTCTTCTTCGCGTTCGCCTACCCGCGCCTGGAGATCGTCGACCTCTCGTTCTTCACCCGGGCCTGCATCGGGCTGATCCTGTACACGGCCGCGTTCGTGTGCGAGGTGATCCGCTCAGGCATCAACACCGTCCCCGTCGGCCAGGCCGAGGCGTCACGCGCGCTCGGGTTCAGCTTCGGCCAGACCCTGACCACGATCGTCATGCCCCAGGCGATCCGCGCCGTCGTCCCGCCGCTGACCAACGTCCAGATCGCGCTGCTGAAGAACACCACGATCGCCTCGGGCTTCTCGGTGTTCCAGGCCGGCGGCATCTACCAGGAGCTGTCGGAGAACGGCTACAACATCCTGGTCGGCCTGCTCTGGATCGCGCTGGGCTTCCTGATCCTCGTCGTCCCGCTGACGCTGCTGCAGCGCAACCTCGACCGCCGTTGGAGCGTGGCGAAGTGACCTCGGTCCTCTACGACGTCCCGGGCCCCCGCGCCAAGGTCCGCAACGGCCTGATCGGGGTCGTCGGCACGGTCGTCGTGCTCGGCATCCTCGCCTTCGTCATCTACCGGCTCGCGGCGACCGGCCAGTTCGAGCCGCGGCTGTGGGAGTGGCTGCAGTTCAAGGCCATCCAGGTCGTGCTGGTGGAGGCGCTGCTCAACACGCTGAGCGCGTTCGCGGCGGCGGCGGTGCTGTCGCTGGCGTTCGGTGCGATCTTCGCGGCAGGCCGGATGTCGGAGCACGCGTGGCTGCGCGGCCCGTCGGCGGCGATCGTGGAGTTCTTCCGCGCCGTCCCCCTGCTGATCCTGATCTTCATCCTGTACTTCGGCGTCTCCCAGACGCTCGGCCTCAACCTGTCGACGTACTGGTCGCTGGTGCTGGGGCTGATGCTCTACAACGGCTCCGTGCTCGCCGAGGTCTTCCGGGCCGGCGTGCGGGCGCTGCCCCGCGGGCAGAGCGAGGCCGCGTACGCGCTGGGTATGCGCAAGACCCAGGTCATGACGAACGTGCTGCTCCCGCAGTCGCTGCGGGCGATGCTGCCGACGATCATCAGCCAGCTCGTCGTCGTCCTCAAGGACACCGCGCTGGGCTTCATCATCCTGTACCCGGAGCTGCTCTACCAGGCGCGTTTCCTCGGCAGCCAGGGTCAGCTCGGCGCCCCGATCCTGCAGGTCGCGATGGTCATCGCGGTGATCTACATCCTGTTGTGCCTGCTGCTGTCGGGCCTCGCGCAGCTGCTCGAACGGCGGACCCGCCGGTCCCCGCGGCGTGGCGACATCGACCCGAAGGAGAAGGCCCGCGCCGAGGGCGAGGTCTCCGCGGCGCAGGCCCAGGGCGGCGGCGGCGCGATCGGGGCCTGAACCGGCCGCCCGCCCTCGGGGCTCAGTCCTTGCGGCCGCTGACCGCGAGCCCCGCGCCCATCAGGATCATGAGCACGCCGCCGGTGCCGCCGAGGCGGCGCAGCCGGGCGGGTGAGGTCGCGAGCCAGGTCCGGGCGGCACCCGCGACGAGGCCCCAGACGCTGTCGCACACCGCCGCCAGGACCACGAACGTCATTCCGAGCACCAGCATCTGGGTCGCGGCGCTGCCGGCGGCCGGATCGGTGAACTGCGGCAGGACGGCGGCCAGCAGAACGATCGCCTTCGGGTTGGTGATGCCGACGAGCGCGCCTTGCACGAACACCCGCCGCTGCGCGGCGGCCTCCGCTCCCCCGGCGGTGCCGGTGACCGCGGCCATGACGTCGCCGCGGGAGCGCCAGGTCCGCACCCCCAGGAGGATCAGGTAGGCCGCGCCGGCCAGCTTCAGGACCGTGTAGGCGACTACGGAGCGTTCGGCGATCTCGCCCGCTCCGAACGCCACGGCGACCACGAGCACGGCGACGCCGCTGGCGTTTCCCGCCACCGACAGCAGCGCCGCGCGGCGCCCGTGTGCGAGGGCGCGCCCGACGATGAACAGCACGCTGGGCCCGGGGATGACGACGAGCACGAGCGCGCCGAGCATGAAGGTGAGTGAGTTCCCGAGGGTCGGCACGGCGCGACGGTAACCCGGAGCAGGCGTCCGGCGCGACGCGCTTACCGGTCGGCGACGACTCCGCCGCCCGTGGTGACGGCTGCCTATGCTGCGCCGATGTTCGGGATCTTGCGGCCCTGCCGCCACAGCCTCCCCGGCGGGCTGAAGGCCGACTGGACCGGTCACCTGTGCGGCCTGTGCCTCGCCCTGCGCGACGAGCACGGCCAGCTGGCGCGCACCGTCACCAACTACGACGGGCTGGTCGTCTCGGTCCTCGTCGACGCCCAGACCCCGGCCGAGCCGCGGCGGCGCACGGCCGGGCCGTGCCCGCTGCGGGGGTTCCGGACGGCGGGCGTGGCCAACGGCGACGGGGCGCGGCTGGCGGCAGCGGTGTCGCTGGTGCTGGCGTCGGCCAAGCTCGCCGACCACGCCGCCGACGGTGACGGCGCGCTGGCCCGGCGCCCGGTCGCGAAGGCGGCCACGGCGCTGTCGCGGCGGTGGGCCGGGCAGGCGCGCAGCGGGTCGGTGGCACTGGGGTTCGACGCGGGTGTGCTGCTCGACGCGGTCGCCCGCCAGCCCGCCGCCGAGCTCGCGGCGGGGCAGGGCACGGCGGGGCTGCTCGCCGCGACCGAGCCGACCGAGACCGCGACGGGTGCGGCGTTCGCGCACACCGCGGTCCTGGCCGGGCGGCCGGGCAACGCCGCGCCGTTGGCGGAGGCGGGCCGGTTGTTCGGCCGGCTGGCGCACCTGCTCGACGCGGTGTCGGACAAGGCGTCCGACGACGCCGTCGGCGCCTGGAACCCGTTGACCGCCACCGGGACGGACCTGGCGACGGCGCGCCGGCTGGCCGACGACGCGGCGCTGGGTGTGCGGCTGGCCCTCGACGACGTCGAGTGGGCGCGCCCGCGGCTCACCCACCGGCTGCTGGTCCACGAGCTCGACCGGGCGGTGGGGCACGCCTTCGCGCACACGGGCGGCGGGCCGGGTACCGGCCCCGACGAGGTCGACCTCACCAAGCACGGCGACGGTCCCGGTAGCCCGGGCACCGGCAACCGTCGCGGCCTGCTCGCGGGCTGCGCCGCCGCTATCGGGCTGTTCTGCACCTGCCAGGTCTGCTGCGCCGACGAGTTCCCCGGCCCGTGGAGCGGGCAGCCCCGTCAGGGCCTGTGCCACAACTGCGACTGTTGCGACTGCTGCGACGGCTGCTCCGGCTGCGGGGACTGCTCGTGCGACTGCTGCGACTGCTGCGACTGCAACTGCTGATCCGCGCGCAACCTCCCGCTGTCCCGGGCGGCTGCGACAGCAGTGGGGTTGCGCGCGGTCGTGGGTGGGCGACGGGCGCGTCACCAGCCGTAGAAGACCCGTTCGACGACGGCGCGGGCGCGGCGGGTGGTGCGCCGGTAGTCGTCGAGGAACACCCCCGGGTCACCACCCGGCGGGTAGCCCAGGGCGCTGGCGACGGCGGCGAGCTCGCGCCCGGACCGCGGCAGCTGGTCGCCGGGCTTGCCCTTGACCAGCATGACGGCGTTGCGGGCCCGGGTGGCCGTCGTCCAGCCGCTGGTGAGCTCGGCGGCGTCGTCGGCGGTGAGCAGCCCCGCCGCGGCCGCCTCCCGCAGCCCGGCGAGGGTCGAGGTGGTTCGCAGCTCGGGGACCTCGCCCGCGTGCTGGAGCTGCAGCAGCTGCACCGTCCACTCGACGTCGGCCAGGCCGCCGTGGCCGAGCTTGGTGTGGGTGGTGCGGTCGGCGCCGCGGGGCAGGCGCTCGGCGTCCACCCGGGCCTTGATCCGGCGGATCTCGGTGACCGCGGCGGCGGGCAGACCGTCGGCCGGGTAGCGGATCGGGTCGATCATCTCGACGAACCGCTCCCCCAGGTCGCCGTCACCCGCGACGGGCCGGGCCCGCAACAGCGCCTGGGCCTCCCACACCTCGGCCCAGCGGGCGTAGTACTCGCGGTAGGAGCGCAGTGTCCGCACCAGCGCGCCCTGACGGCCCTCGGGGCGCAGGTCGGCGTCGACGACCAGCGCCGGGTCGGGGCTGGCCGAGCCGAGGCTGCGCCGCACGGTCTCGGCGACCTGCGTCGCCCACTTCACGGCGGCGGCGTCGGCGTCGGGCCCGGTCTCGACGGCCTCGCACACGAACAGCACATCGGCGTCGCTGCCGTAGCCCAGCTCGGAACCGCCCAGCCGGCCCATGCCGATCACGGCGATCCGGGCCGGCGCGGGCCCGGACGCGGTGTGTTGCTTGATCGCCGCGCTCAGGGTCGCGCTCAGCACCGCGCACCACACCGACGACAGCGCCTCGCACACGTCGGCGACCGGAAGCAGCCCGAGCAGGTCGGCGCAGGCCACGCGCAGCATCTCGTGGCGGCGCAGCGAGCGCGCCGACCCGACGGCCTGGTCGAGCGCGTTCTGCCTGCCGACGGTGGCCAGCAGGGAGGCGGCGACGTCGGCGGGGTCGCGGGTGAGCTCGTCGGGGCGCCCGGCGCCGGGCAGGGCGAGCAGCCGCAGCACCTCCGGCGCCCGCACCAGCAGGTCGGGCACCAGCAGCGACGTGCCGAGCAGCCGCATGAGCCGCTGTGCGACGGCACCCTCGTCGCGCAGCAGCCGCAGGTACCAGGGCGTGAGCGCCAGCGCCTCGGAGACCTTGCGGTAGGACAGCAGGCCGCGGTCGGGATCGGGGCTGTCGGCGAGGTCCTCCAACAGCACCGGCAGCAGCGTGTGCTGGATCTGCGCGGCGCGTGACACCCCGCCGGTCAACGCGCGCAGGTGGTTGAGCGCGCCCTCCGGCGAGGCCCAGCCCAACGCCTGCAGGCGGGCCTTCGCGGCCGCGGCGGACATGGTGACGGCGTCGGCGGGCAGCCGGGACACCGAGTCGAGCAGCGGGCGGTAGAACAGCTTCTCGTGCAGCCGCCGAACCCGGCGCGCGTTGCGATGCCACTCGTCGAGCAGCACGCCCACGACGTCGCGGCGCCCGTCGTGGCGCAGCCGGGCGGCGCGGGCGAGCCAGCGCAGCGCCTCGGTGTCGTCCTCGGCGGGGAGCAGGTGTGTGCGGCGCATGCGTTGCAGCTGCAGCCGGTGCTCCAGCAACCGCAGGAACCGGTAGGACGCGGCGAGGTTCGCGCCGTCGTCGCGGCCGATGTAACCGTTGCCGGCCAGGGCTTCCAGGGCCTTCAGGGTCGACGGCGACCGGATCTCGGGGTCGGTGCGGCCGTGGACGAGCTGCAGCAGCTGCACCGCGAACTCGACGTCGCGCAGCCCACCGCGGCCCAGCTTCAGCTCGCGTTCGGCGTGGTCGGGGCGCACGTGCTCCTCGACGCGACGGCGCATCGCCTGCACGTCGGCGACGAAGTCCTCGCGCTCGGCGGCCTTCCACACCATCGGCGACACGGTGTCGAGGTAGGCCTGGCCCAGTTCGGGGTCGCCGGCGGCGGGCCGGGCCTTGAGCAGCGCCTGGAACTCCCACGTCTTGGCCCAGCGCCGGTAGTAGGAGGAGTGGCCCTCCAGGGTGCGCACGAGCGCGCCCTGTTTGCCCTCGGGGCGCAGGTTGGCGTCGATCTCGAAGCAGGCCTCACCGGCGACGCGCATCATGCGGCTCGCGATGCGGGTCGCGGTGGCGTCGGCGGGTTCGGCGACGAACACGACGTCGACGTCGGAGACGTAGTTCAGCTCGTGCCCGCCGGTCTTGCCCATCGCGATCACGGCGAGCCGCGCATCGGGTTCGGGGGTGTTCTCGGCGACGGCGACGGCGAGCGCGGCGTGCAGGGCGGCGAGTGCGAGGTCGGCGAGCTGCGCGGCGACGTCGTCGACCTCCATGACCGCCTGCGACGCGTCGCCGACCGCGGCGAGGTCGGCCGCGGCCAGCCCGAGGAGCTCGTCGCGGTAGGCGGTGCGCAGCGCGGTGACGGCGTCGGTGCCGGTCAGCGTCGCCACGGACCCGCCGGGGGAACCGGCGGGCGCGGCGCCGGGATCGGCGCCCACGGCCCGCAACAGGTTCGCGGTGCGCCGGGCCAGGTCCGGCGGCGGGTCGTGGCGGTCCGGGGTGTCGGCGAGCAGCAGCCACCGGTCGGGATGGGCGACGAGATGGTCCCCCAGGGCCGTCGACGACCCCGTCAGCGCGAACAGCCGCGCGCGGAGCCCGACGTCGGTACGCAGCTCGGCGTCGACGGTCGGCCAGTCCGCCGCCGCCTCGGCGAGCCGTTCGACGGTGCGCAGCGCGAGGTGCGGATCGGGGCTGCGGGCCAACGCCCACATGATCTCCTCGGCGCCGGCGGCGGGCCCGTCGCCCGCCCACCAGCCGAGTTTCTCCAGCGTCGGTGCCGTCCAGGGCTCGACGAGCCCGAGCCGGGCCGGCGAGGTGCCGCCGCTGCGATCCGCCACGGTCGTTGATCCTGCCCTATCGCACGCGCGTGCGGGCCGGGACCAGCCGCACCTCGCGGTGCAGCCCGGCCGGGCCGTACCCGATCCGGGCGTAGATCCGGTTGGGGACGTCGGCGGCGGTGTCGGTGAACAGGACGACGCCGCGCGCACCCGCCGCCAGCGCCCTCGCGGTCGCGGCGGCGGTGACCGCGGAGGCGTAGCCGTGGCCGCGGCGCTCGGGCGGGGTGTAGACGGGCCCGATCCGTGTCGCACCCGCTGCCGGTCCCCTGCCGACGGCGAACGCCACCGGCGTCCCACCGACCTCCCAGACGACGACGTCCCGGCCCAGGGCCCGCTGCTGCGCGACGAGCGTCGCCGGGTCCGGGCCGCCCGCGGGCGCCTCGTCGCCGTCCGGGTCGGGACGGCCCGGGTGATCGGCGGCGACGTCGGCGGCGAAGGCGCGCAACCACTGCGCGACCATCGGCCCGTCGCCCTCGACCGCGGCCCTGGCCACGCCGTCGACCCCGGTGGGCGCGACGAGGCCGTCGAGGACCCACAGCCGCATCTCGACGTCGGTCACCGCGGTCTCGCCTGTGCGGGCGCTGCGCGCGGCGGCGAACGCGTCGGTGGCGGGCGCGGCGCCGAACACGCCGCGGTCGGCCATCGGGGCGTCGCCGAGGGCGTCGGCGACCGCCGCGGCCGCCGCGGCCGGCAGGCCCGACACGAGCAGCGCGAACCCGCGGAACCGCAGCGCCGCGCCGACGACGCGGTCGGCACCGTCGTGGACGGTCAGCAGCGTGTCGATGCCGGTGGCACCGCCCGCCACCTCGGCGAGCGCGGTCAGCGCGACGGTGTTGGTGTGCGGGTCGGCCGCCAGCAGGGGCAGCGCGAGCCGCCGCCACCGCTCGGTCCCGCGGTCATCGGTGTCGTGTCGCCTGACCTCCACGACGGCCATGGTGCCCCGGCCGCAGCGGCCGGGGCGATCCGGTGCCCACCTCGCGGATCAGAGGATCGGTAGGTAGGTAGCCAGCTCGTAGGGCGTGACCTGGCGACGGTAGCCGTCCCACTCCTGACGCTTGTTGCGCAGGAAGAAGTCGAACACGTGCTCGCCGAGGACCTCCGCGACCAGCTCCGAGTGCTCCATCGCCGTCAGTGCCTCGGTGAGGTTCTGCGGCAACATCTCGTAGCCCATCGCACGGCGCTCGGTCTCGGTGAGCGACCAGACGTCGTCCTCGGTGGGCGAGGGCAGCTCGTAGCCCTTCTGCACGCCCTGCAGCCCGGCCCCGAGGATGACCGCGAACGCCAGGTACGGGTTGCAGGCGCTGTCGAGCGTGCGGATCTCCACCCGGCGCGTCGACTGCTTGCCGGGCGAGTACATCGGCACGCGCACCAGCGCCGACCGGTTCGCGTGCCCCCACGACACCGCCGTCGGCGCCTCGCCGCCGGTGATGAGCCGCTTGTAGGAGTTCACGAACTGGTTGGTGACCGCGCTCATCTCACGGGAGTGCCGCAGCACCCCGGCCACGAACGCCTTGCCCGTGGCGGACAGCTCGTACGGGTCGTCCGGGTCGTGGAAGGCGTTGCGGTCGCCCTCGAACAGGGAGAAGTGGGTGTGCATGGCCGACCCGGGGTGGTCGGAGAACGGCTTGGGCATGAACGACGCCCGCACGCCCTGGGTGATCGCGACCTCCTTCACGACGTAGCGGAACGTCATGATGTTGTCGGCCATCGTGAGCGCGTCGGCGTAGCGCAGGTCGATCTCCTGCTGGCCGGGGCCGCCCTCGTGGTGGCTGAACTCGACGGAGATGCCCATCGACTCCAGCGTCTCGATCGCGTTGCGCCGGAAGTGCGGCGCCACGTCGTGGGAGGCCTGGTCGAAGTAGCCGCCGTTGTCGGCCGCGATGGGCGCCGAGCCGTCCGCGGGCAGGTCGCGCAGCAGGTAGAACTCGATCTCGGGGTGGACGTAGCAGGTGAAGCCCATCTCGCCCGCCTTGGACAGCGCCCGGCGCAGCACGTGCCGCGGGTCGGCCCAGGACGGCGAGCCGTCGGGCATCGCGATGTCACAGAACATGCGCGCCGAGTAGTGCTCGCCGCTCGCGGTCTCCCACGGCAGCACCTGGAACGTCGAGGGATCGGGGCGGGCGACCATGTCGGACTCGTAGATCCGGGCGAAGCCCTCGATCGCCGAGCCGTCGAAGCCGATGCCCTCGGCGAACGCACCTTCCAGCTCGGCCGGTGCGACGGCCACCGACTTGAGGTAGCCGAGTACGTCGGTGAACCACAGCCGCACGAAGCGGATGTCGCGTTCCTCGAGCGTGCGGAGCACGAACTCCTGCTGACGATCCATGGTCACCGAGCCTAGGAACGGGCTGTTACGGGAATGTTTCGTCGCCGGTCGGGACCGGCGACATCACGCCGACGGATCGGCGGGGTGTCACGACAGCCTGCACTCCAGGCCTTCCGCGGGCAACGTCAGGTCGGTCAGGTAGGCCGACACCGCGCCGTCGACGCACGCGTTGCCCTGCAGCGACGCCGTGTGCTGGTCGCCGTCGACCTTGATCAGCCGCCCGCCCAGCGCCTTGGCCAGGTCCACACCCGCCTGGTAGGGCGTCGCCGGGTCGCCCGTCACGGAGACGACGACCGTCGGCGGCAGCCCGTCGACCTTCGGCACGTGCGGCTGGCTCGTCGGCTTCACCGGCCAGAACGCGCACGGGTCCAGCGCGTCGACCGGCCCCTTGCCCGTGCTGCGGAACGGCGCCACCTCGTCGACCTTGCGGTTCTGCTCGTCGATCTGGGCACGGTCGGTGATCTGCTGTTCGTCGACGCAGCTGATCGCCGTGAACGCCTCGAGCATGTTGGAGTAGTGGCCCGCGGCGTCGCGGTCGAAGTAGAGGTCGGCCAGGCGCAGCAGGATCGTGCCGTTGCCGCGCGCCAGGTCGGCGATGCCGCGCGCCAGGATCGGGTAGGCCGCCGACACGTACAGCGCCTGTGAGATGCCGGTCTGCGCGTCGTTCCAGCCCAGGGTGCGGCCCGCGCCGGCGGGCAGCGGGTCGTCGATGAGGGGGCGCACCAGCGACAGCCACACCGTCGTCGCCTTCGCCGGGTCCTGGCCCAGCGGGCACGGCGTGGCCTGCGCGGCGCACCACGTCGCGAAGGCGTCGAACGCGCCCTGGAAGCCGGCGTTCTGGTCGATCGTGCGGTCGATCGTCGTCTGCTGCGGGTCGAGCGCGCCGTCGAGCACGAGGGCGCGGACGTTCTGCGGGAACGCCTCGGCGTAGGTCGAGCCGATGCGGGTGCCGTAGGAGAAGCCCGCGTAGGTCAGCTTCTGGTCGCCCAGGACCGCGCGCAGCACGTCCATGTCCTTGACGACGTCGCGCGTGCCGACGTTGGCCAGCACGTCGACACCGGTCTTGGAGATGCAGCCCTGCACGAACCGCTTGTTCTCCGCCTCGGTCTCGGCGACGCCCGCGGGCGAGGGGTCGGTGTCGTCGTCGGCCCGCTCGGCGTCGTTCTGCCTGTCGTCGAGACAGTCGATCGCGGGGGTGCTCGCGCCGACGCCGCGCGGGTCGAACCCGACGAGGTCGAACCGGGCGAGCACTGCGGCCGGCGTCTTCGAGCCGGTGCCCAGCGACGCGGCGAACTCGATCCCGGAGCCGCCGGGGCCGCCGGGGTTGACCAGCAGCGAGCCGATCCGGTTGGCCTGGTCGGTGGCCTTGTGCCGCAGCACGGCGATGTCGGCGGTCCGGCCGTCGGGGTCGGCGTAGTCGAGCGGGACACGCAGCATCGCGCAGTCGAGGCCGGGGGCGGTGAAGGTCTTCTCCTCGTCGGCCGAGGAGGCGAACTGGGCGCACGAGCCCCACGACAGCTTCTGGCCGTAGAACGACGCCAACGCCGGGTCGCTGCCCGCAGCCGCCGCGGAGGCACCGGTCGTCGAGGTGGTGCACGCCGCGGTCAGGACGGCCGCGAGCAGGACCGCGAGGATTCCGAGGGGCGTGCGGAGTGTGCGGCGGGGCACCGGGGACGACACCGTGCCAGCATGCCAGCGCCCGACCGCGGACCGTGGCGACGCCCCGCAGCGTCCCCCGAGGGGGCGAGGGGTACAGGTCGCCCCCTCGGGGGGCGAGGGGTACAGGTCGCTCCCCGAGGGGTGAGGGGTACAGGTCGCTCCCCGAGGGGTGAGGGGTACAGGTCGCTCCCCGAGGGGTGAGGGGTACAGGTCGCTCCCCGAGGGGTGAGGGGTACAGGTCGCTCCCCGAGGGGTGAGGGGTACAGGTCACTGTGTGAGCTGGGTCGCCCGACGGGGCGCCCGGGACGTCCGCGGTGTCACGCTTCGCTCACCAGCCCCTGACGACCCGGGGACCCGCGACGCGGGCCTCGAGGGAGGACGGACGACGATGTCTGCTGCCGAGCACACCCCTGCGACCGGTCGGGCGGGCGAGCCCGCCGAGGAGTCGCCCTACCGCACCACGGCCCGCCCCAGGCGGACCCGCATCCACCATCTCGCCGAGATGAAGCAGCGGGGCGAGCGGTGGCCGATGCTCACCGCCTACGACCGCTACTCCGCGGAGATCTTCGACGAGGCCGGCATCCCGGTCCTGCTCGTCGGCGACTCCGCGGGCAACAACGTCTACGGCTACGACAACACCATCCCGGTCACCGTCGACGAGCTGATGCCCCTGGTGAAGGCGGTCGTCCGCGGCGCTCCGCACGCGCTGGTCGTCGCCGACCTGCCGTTCGGCAGCTACCAGATCTCCGCCGCGCAGGCGATGGAGACCGGTGTCCGGTTCATGAAGGACGGCGGCGCGCACGCCGTCAAGCTCGAGGGCGGAGCCCGGTTCGCGCCGCAGGTCGACGCGCTCGCGGGTTCCGGCATCCCGGTGATGGCCCACCTCGGGTTCACCCCGCAGAGCGAGCACGCACTGGGCGGCTTCCGCATCCAGGGCCGCGGCGACGCGGGCGAGCGGCTGGTCGAGGACGCGCTCGCGCTGCAGGCGGCCGGCGCGTTCGCGGTCGTGCTGGAGATGGTGCCCGCCGACGTCGCCAAGCGGGTGACCGCCGAGCTCGTGATCCCGACCGTCGGCATCGGCGCGGGGCCGGACTGCGACGCGCAGGTCCTGGTGTGGTCGGACATGGCGGGGATGAACCGCGGGCACAAGCCGCGCTTCGTGAAGCCCTACGCCGACATGGGCTCGATCCTGCTCGGCGCCGCGAAGGCCTACGCGGCCGACGTCCGTGGCGGCGAGTACCCGGACGCGGACCACTCCTACAGCTGACCCTGCTCGTCGGAACCGAGCGAACGGCACAGTCGCGCAACCGGGGTGGTGTCTCGGGGTCGTCGCAACACCTTGATCGTGGAGGGTTGCGATGGCCCCGAGTGCCCGGCGAGATGTGGGATGGCGCAAGCCTGACCGGTTCACCACCTACGTTGCCCTGGTGAACCAGG
>NZ_JBFWOY010000051.1:0-27968 GCF_050250275.1 Pseudonocardia sp. | reverse complement strand
CCGGAAGCTAAGCCCTCCAGCGCCGATGGTACTGCACTCGCCAGGGTGTGGGAGAGTAGGTCGCCGCCGACATCAAATGTGGGGATGGTCCCGGACTTCGGTCCGGGACCATCCTCTTTTTTGCGTTCTCACATTTTTGTCGGGGCGCGGCGTGGGATTTCCGCGGGGGCCGACATTCTTTCTCGTCGAAATCGACGGCCCGACGTCGATTCGTGCACGCGACTCCCGGCTCGTTCCGGACCTGGGCAGGTCATGTCCGGGCAATTCTGCCGCCCGAGCGCAGCGACGCAGAGCCGTCGGATCGTGCAGTGCGGGCCCGACGAGGTCCCTGCGCTGATCTTCGTCGCGAAGGCCGCGACCACCGGCCCGTTCGGCGCCGGTGCCCGAGACATGGCGGGCGACGGGGCGCGGACGACGAATTGTATTCTGAACAGCATGAGTATCGCGGATGGTTCCGACGATAACCGTCCGCGACGCGAACGTCGGGACGACGGCCGGACGGGTTCCGGGCGAACGTCGGGTAAGGATCGTCGAGACGGCTCCTCGCGCAGCCGCGGACAGGATCGTGTCGGTTCGGGCTGGGGCGGTCGCGACGACCGCCGCGGCAACGAGGGCAAGGCCCGGGACGACAGGCCCCGAGGCGACAAACTCCGAGGAGGCGACTCCCGCGGACGCGACGGTGACCGCCGGGACGACCGTCGGCCCGGGAACGACCGAGGCGGCCGCGACGACAGTCGTGGCGGCGGCTGGTCCAACGACCGTGGGAGCCGTGGCTCCTACGAGCGCGGCGCCGGCCGGTCCGGCGGATACGCAGGGGGACAGCGCAACCGCGACACAGACACAGGCCGTGCGAACGGTGCCGGCGGTCGAGGTGGCCGCTGGGAGGATCGTCGAGGCGACGGGGGCACCGGGCCCCGGCGCGACGACCGCGACTCCCGCGGTGGCGACTCCCGCGGGCCCCGCGGTGACGCCCCGCGGTACCGCCGCGACAACGACGACCGCGGTCCGCAGCGTGACCGTCCCCAGGGTGGGCGGCGTCGCGACGACCGCGACGGCGACCGTGGTGGGTCGTCGGGCGGCAGCTGGCGGGGCAACGACCGCGGCGAGCGCACCGACCGCGGGTTCGGCAAGCGTGACGACGACCGTCGTGGTGACCGCGGCGGGTACCGGCGCGACGACCGCGGTGGCCCCGACCGTCGCGACGGTGGCGCGGGCGAGCGTCGCGGCGGCGGCTGGAGCGGTCCCCGGCGCGACGACCGCGACTCACGCGGCCCCCGCCAGGGCGGCTACCGCGACGACCGCGGCGGCGAACGACGCTTCGAGCGCCGTGACGACCGGCCCCGTGACGACCGGCCCCGCGACGACCGACCCCGTGACGACCGGCGGGACAACCGCTGGGAGGACCGGCGCCCGGGTACGACCCACGACGACCGGGGGCGCGACGGCGGCCGGCGTCGCGACGACCGGCCCCGCCGTGACGACGGTGACCGTCGTGACGACCGCCGTGACGACAGGCCGCGTCGCGACGATGCCGCACGTGGTGGGGAGCGTCGTGACCGTTCCGACGACCGGCGCCCGCAGGGCGGCGGCTACCGCGACCGTGACCGGCAGGACGACCGTGGCCGGTCCGACCGTCGCGACGACCGTCGCGACGACCGCCGTGGTGACCGGCGTGACGACCCTGGGGGCGCCCGGGGCGGCGAGGGCTGGAAGCGCTACGACGACGGTGCCGACCGCCGCCCCGCACGCCGCGACGACGTGTCGGAGCGCACCGGTGGCCGTGGCCCGATGGGCGGCGCCGACTTCGCCCGCCGCGACACCGGCAGCACCGCGCCGACGGTGGATCGGGTAGAGGCCCGGACCGACGCCCCCGGCGCGGCACCCGCGTCCACCGACGCGCAGTCCACGGCGGCTGCGCCGTCGACCTCCGACACGGCGGCCCCGGCGTCGACTCCGAGCCCGGCGACGGGCTCGACCACGGCACCGGCCGACGGCCCCACGACGAACCCCGGCGACGACCGTGCCGCGGCCGACGCCCCCGCGTCCGCAGCGCCCGCGAGCGACGGCCCCACCGACGGCGCCGACCGGCCGCGGAGCGGGTCACGGGACGGCGGCGAGCGGCGCGAGTACCGGCCGCGGCAGGACCGCCCCCGTGAGGGCGGGTTCCGTCGCGACAGCGGCACGTCCCGGCGCGACGGCGACCGTCGCGACTCCCGCGGCTCCTGGGACCGCGACGGTGCCCGTCCCGGCCGTGGCCGTGACGACCGCCGTGACGACCGCAGGGTTCCCCGTCGCGACGACCGCCGCGACGACGAGCGCACCCACGTCCCCGCCCCGCCGCTGACCGACGAGATCGCGGCGTCCGACCTGGACTCGGACGTCCGTCGTGACCTGCGCGGGCTGCAGCGCGACACCGCCGAGACCGTCGCCCGTCACCTCGTGGCGGCGGGCTCGCTCGTCGACGACGACCCGCAGCTGGCGCTCGAGCATGCCCGCTACGCGCGTCGCCGGGCGTCGCGCATCGCGGTGGTGCGGGAGGCGTCGGGCATCGTGGCCTACCACGCCGGGGAGTGGGCCGAGGCGCTCGGCGAGCTGCGCGCGGCCCGCCGGATGGGGGGCGGGCCGGGTCACCTGGCCGTCATGGCCGACATCGAGCGCGCCCTCGGCCGGCCCGAGCGGGCGCTCGAGATCGCGCGCGGCCCGGAGGTCGCCGACCTCGACCCGGCCGACCGGATCGAGCTGGCCATCGTCGCCGCGGGGGCCCGTCGCGACATGGGCGAGCTCGACGCGGCCGTCGTGGGGCTGCAGATCGCCGAGCTCGACCCGGCTCGTCGCGACCCGTGGAGCGCGCGCCTGTTCTACGCACACGCCGACAACCTGCTGGCCGCGGGCCGGGAGGCCGACGCCGTGCAGTGGTTCGTTCACGCCCACGACGCCGACGCCGAGGGGGAGACCGACGCGGCCGCCCGCATCGCCGAGCTGACCGGCGACGAGCTCGGCACCGAGGACGACGTCACCTTCGGTGAGGAGGACTACCCCCTCGACGACCACTCCACGGGTGACGCCGAGCCGGTGTCCGACACCGATGATCGCGGTCACCAGGACGCCGACCCCGAGGACGGGGAGAGCGACGACGCGCAGGGTTCACCGGAGAAGCCTGCCGGCGTGACGGAGACGTCCGCCGCCTCCGGGACCGGTCCCGCGGCGGAGGACGCCGCGACGACAGGAGACACCGACGTGAACCCGGCACCGACGACCGAGGACCAGCAGGACGGCGGGGCCCCATGACCTCGCTGCTCGACCGCCACGACGTCCTGCTCTGCGACCTCGACGGCACCCTCTACGCAGGCCACGACGCCATCCCGTACGCGGTCGACGCGGTCGCCGCCGCGGCGGCCCGGGGGGTGCGCACGGCGTACGTCACGAACAACGCGTCGCGGCGTCCCGCGGAGGTCGCGGAGCATCTCACCGAGATCGGTTTCCCGGCGACGACCGACGACGTCATGACCAGCTCGCAGGCCGGTGCGGCACTGCTGGCCGAGCAGGTCCCGGCCGGCGCGGCCGTGCTGGTGGTCGGGACGGAGGCGCTTGCCGAGGAGGTCGCCCTCGTCGGTCTCACGCCCGTGCGGGAGGCGCCCGGGGCCGTCGCCGTCGTGCAGGGCCACAACCCCGACACCGGCTGGCGGATCCTCGCCGAGGCGTCGATCGTGCTGC
This sequence comes from Pseudonocardia sp., assembly GCF_050250275.1. GTDB lineage: Bacteria > Actinomycetota > Actinomycetes > Mycobacteriales > Pseudonocardiaceae > Pseudonocardia. The sequence goes on along the minus strand of NZ_JBFWOY010000051.1, from coordinate 24,254 downwards.
GCGGCGGCGGGGTGTGGGTCGCCACCAACACCGACCTGACGCTGCCGACCGAGCGTGGCCCGCTGCCCGGCAACGGTGCGATGGTCACGGCGCTGAAGGTGGCGACGGGTCTGGAGCCGCAGGTCGCGGGCAAGCCCGGGCTGCGGTTGATGCAGCAGGCGGTGGAGCGCACGGGGTCCACGGCTCCGCTCGTGGTCGGCGACCGGCTCGACACCGACATCGAGGGCGGCCACACCGCCGGGCTGCCGACGTTGCACGTCCTCACCGGCATCAGCCGGCCCGCCGACGTGCTGGCGGCGGTGCCGCAGCAGCGGCCGACCTACGTCGCCGCGGACCTGCGGTCGCTGCCCCGCGACGCCGACGAGCTGTCGACGGCGGCCGTGCGCCCGGGCTGGACCGTCGAGGCCACCGGTGCCGGCGGGCTCGTCCTGTCCGGTGACGGCGCCGGTTCGCCCGAGCCGGGTCTCGACGCTCTGCGGTCGCTGTGCGCGGTGCACTGGGCGGCGGGGGGCGGCGCGTTCCGGCTCCACACCGTCGGCGACGCCGCGGGCATCGCGGCGGCGGAGCTGGGGCTGGCCACCGCCGTGGCCGACGGCGTTCGCGCCGGCACGCGAGGCTGACGGCACGTCCACGTCCCGTGCGGGGACCGTCCCGGCGGACGCACGGTCCGGGGCGGTCCCCGCACCGGCTACCGTGGCGGCATCCGTTGCCGTCCCGGGAGCCAGACAGCCATGACAGACCCGTCGCCGGAGCGACCGAGGCCCGTGCCCGGGCCGCCGCCCGGTGATCCACGCCCGGCCACGCCGCACGACCCCCGTCCGGCCGACGCCCGGCCGCTCGACGCGGTCCGGGCGTCGGTCGGCGCGGCGATGGCCGCGCTCGACGAGGTGGCCGCCCGCCCGGTGGCCGAGCACGTCGCGGCCTACGAGGCCCTGCACGCGGTGCTGGGCGACGCCCTTGCCGCGGGGAGTCCCGCCGCGTCGCCCGAGCGGCGGTGACGGCGATGGCAGCCCGGTTCCGCCTCGACGCGGAGATGGTGCGCCGTGGCCTCGCCCGCTCCCGCGGCCAGGCCGCGGAGATGATCGAGCAGGGGCGCGTGGTGGTGCGGGGTGTGCCCGCGGGCAAGCCCGCCACCCAGATCGACCGCGACACCCCGGTGCTGGTCGCGCAGACCACGGAGCGGGAGTGGGCGTCGCGCGGTGCGGCGAAGCTGCTCGGCGCGCTCGAGGTGTTCGACGTGCCCGTCGCGGGACTGCGGTGCCTGGACGCGGGCGCCTCGACGGGCGGGTTCACCGACGTCCTGCTCGACCGCGGCGCCGCGCGGGTCGTGGCCGTCGACGTCGGCTACGGGCAGCTGATCTGGCGGCTGCGCAACGACGACCGGGTCCAGGTCCACGACCGCACCAACGTCCGGGCGCTCACCGCCGACGACATCGGCGGCCGGGCGGCGCTCACCGTCGCCGACCTGTCGTTCATCTCGCTGCGCACGGTGCTGCCCGCGCTGGTGGCCTGCACGGAGGCGGGTGGCACGTTGCTGCCGATGGTGAAACCCCAGTTCGAGGTGGGCAAGGCCCGGCTGGGCTCCGGCGGTGTCGTCCGGGACCCGCGGCTGCGCCTGGACACGCTCATCGACGTCGCCGCGACCGCGCGCGGGCTCGGCCTGGTCGTCGTCGACGCGACGGCGAGCCCGCTGCCGGGGCCGTCCGGCAACGTCGAGTACTTCCTGCGGCTGCAGGCCGGAGCGGACGCAACGGACGCGGGCGACGACGTGCTCACCCGCGCGGTCGAGGAGGGCCCCCAGTGACCGGCACCCCGCCGACGGACGCACCGCGCGAGGTGCTGCTGGTCATGCACACCGGGCGCCCCACCACGCGGCGCACCGCCGCCGCGGTGGCCAAACGGTTCGCCGCCGAGGGCATCCGGCTGCGGATGCTCGACACCGAGCGTGACCGCCTCGACCTCGACCTGCCGGCCGGTTTCGAGCCGGTGCTGGTCCCCGAGGAGCCGGGCGAGGCGGCGGGCTGCGAGGTGGTCCTCGTCCTGGGTGGGGACGGCACGCTGCTGCGTGGCGCGGCGCTCGCCCGCACGTGCGGGGTCCCGGTGCTCGGGGTGAACCTGGGGCACGTCGGGTTCCTCTCCGAGGCCGAGGAGGACTCGCTCGACATGGCCGTCGACGCGATCATCGCGCGCGACTACAGCGTCGAGGAGCGGATGACGATCGACGCCGTCGCCCGTTCCAACGGGACCGAGCTGGGCCGGACGTGGGCGCTCAACGAGGTGTGCGTGGAGAAGGCGAGCCGCGAGCGGATCCTGGAGGTCACCCTGGAGGTGGACGGGCGGCCGGTGTCGAGCTTCGGCTGCGACGGTGTGCTGTTCGCGACGCCGACGGGGTCGACCGCCTACGCGTTCTCGGCGGGCGGGCCGGTGGTGTGGCCGCAGGTCGAGGCGCTGCTGCTGGTGCCCAGCAACGCGCACGCCCTGTTCGCGCGGCCGATGGTCGTCGCGCCGGACTCGGACCTCGCCGTGGAGGTGCACCCCCACGGCTCCGAGGCGATCCTGGACTGCGACGGACGGCGCACGATCGCGCTGCCGCCCGGTGCGCGCGTGGAGCTGTGCCGTGGTGAGCAGCCCGTGCGGATGGTGCGCCTCGACGGGCGCCCGTTCGCCGACCGGCTCGTCCGCAAGTTCGACCTCCCGGTGCGGGGCTGGCGTGGCTCGCGCCTGCCCGGGGACGACCGCGGCGACGACGACTGAGCTGTCCACAGCCGCGGGGCGGCGGGCGGTGCGCCGCGCTGCCTGTGGACGGTCGCGCACGTCGCGTCGGTGCGCGCCCGTACGCTTCGGCCCATGCTGGCCGAGATGAGGATCCAGGGCCTCGGCGTGATCGACGACGCCACCCTGGAGCTCGACCCGGGCCTGACCGTGCTCACCGGTGAGACGGGCGCGGGCAAGACGATGGTGGTCACGGGGCTGAACCTGTTGGGTGGCGGCCGCGCCGAGGCGTCGCGGGTGTCGGAGGGGGCGAAGCGCGCGGTCGTCGAGGGCCGGTTCGCGGCCGGTCCCGCCGCGCTCGCACTCGCCGAGGAGGTCGGCGCGGAGTCCGACGAGGGCGAGCTGATCGCCGTCCGCACCGTGTCCGCCGACGGGCGCTCGCGCGCCCACCTGGGCGGCCGGTCCGTCCCGGTCGGGGTGCTGGGCCGCCTCGCCGAGGCCTCGCTCGCGGTGCACGGCCAGAACGACCAGCTGCGCCTGCTGCGCCAGGCCGACCAGCTCGCCCTGCTCGACCGGTACGCGGGCGATGCGGTCGCGGGCCCGCTGCAGGCCTACCGGTCGGTGCGCGCGGAGTGGCTGAAGGTCACGGCCGAGCTGGTCGAGCGCCGCGACGGTGCGCGCAGGCTCGCCCAGGAGGCCGACATGCTGCGCCACGGCGTCGCCGAGATCGAGGGGGTCGCGCCGCAGCCGGGTGAGGACCGCGATCTGGTGCAGGAGGCCCGTCGCCTCGCCGCGGCCGACGACCTGCGCGAGGCGGCGGCGGCGGCCCGCGCGGTGCTCGCCGGGGCCGACGACGCGGCCACCGCGATGGACTCGCCGGGTGCTGTCGGCCTCGTGGGGCAGGCCCGGCACCGGATCGCCGCCGCGGGAGATCCCGAGCTCACCGCCCTCGACCCGCGGCTGGGCGAGGCGCTCGCTGTCCTCGACGACGTCGCCGCCGAGCTGACCGGATACCTCGACCGGCTCGACGCCGACCCCGAGCGCCTCGTCGCGGTGCTGTCGCGGCAGGCGGAGCTGAAGTCGTTGACGCGCAAGTACGCCGCCGACACCGATGGCGTCCTGGCCTGGGCGGCCGACGCGCGCGCCCGCCTCGACAACCTCGACACCTCCGACGAGGCCCTGGCCGCCCTGGCGGCGCGTCGCGACGAGCTCGGTGCCGAGCTGGCCGGTCATGCCGCCGCGCTGACCGCGGCCCGCACCGAGGCGGCCGGGCGGCTCGCCGCGGAGACCACCGCCGAGCTGGCCGGTCTCGCGATGCGCGACGCGTCGCTGACGGTCGGGGTCGCCCCGCGGACGGCGGCACCCGCTGCGGTCGACGCGGGGGAGGCGATCGTCGTCGACGGCGTACCCCGGGTGGCGGGCGGGTCGGGCACCGACGAGGTCGAGCTGCGGCTCACCCCGCACGCCGGGGCCGCCCCGCAGCCGCTGCACAAGGGGGCCTCCGGCGGCGAGCTCTCCCGCGTGATGCTGGCCCTGGAGGTGGCGCTGGCCGACGCCGACCCGGTGCCGACGATGGTGTTCGACGAGGTCGACGCCGGCATCGGTGGCCGCGCGGGTGTCGAGATCGGCCGCCGGCTGGCGCGGCTCGCGCGCAGCCACCAGGTCGTCGTCGTCACCCACCTGGCGCAGGTGGCGGCCTACGCCGACCGGCACCTGGTGGTGCACAAGGCCGGTAGCGGCGGGGTGACCCGCAGCTCGGTGCGCACCCTCGACGACGGCGAGCGCGTCGTCGAGCTGGCCCGGATGCTCGCCGGTCTCGACGACACGTCGTCGGGCCGGGCCCACGCCGAGGAGCTGCTGACGACGGCGGCGAGCGACAAGAGGTCGGCGCCGGCCGCGCCGCCGGCGCCGAAGGCCCGCCGCAGGCGCTGACCGGCACGGGCGCGACCATGCGTGACGGCGGCGGGTCCCGTCGTTGCGGCGGGGCGCGGTACCGGGCAGCGCCCCGGCCGCGTCGTCGTCGCGGGTGCGGGCGGTCGCGCCGTCCCGAACGGGTGACGATCGCCGCCCGGTGCGCCCGGCGTGCCTGCGCCGCATCGCCGGTCCCGGGTGTCACAGTGCGTGCATGAAGCTGTCCGGCCTGCTGAACCGCTCGCGACCCGAGCTGCCAGGGCTCGCCGCGACCGCCCGTGTCGACCGCCGCACCGACGCGCTGCTGCGGCGGGTGAAGCCGGGCGAGATCGCCGTCATCGACCAGATCGACATCGACCGCGCCACCGCGGACGCGTTGGTCGCCGCGCAGGTCGCGGCGGTGGTGAACGCGTCGCCGTCGATCTCGGGGCGCTTTCCCAACCTCGGCCCGGAGGTGCTGGTCGGCGCCGGCATCACCCTCGTCGACGGTGTCGGCGAGGAGGTCCTGCGCGCGGCGAAGGACGGCAGCCGGCTGCGGCTGCACGACGGGGTGCTCTACTCGGGTGAGACCGAGATCGCCCGCGGTGACGTGCAGGACGCGGACTCGGTCGCCGACGCGCTCGTCGAGGCCAAGTCGGGGCTGACCCACCAGCTCGAGGCGTTCGCCTCGAACACCACGGAGTTCATGCGCCAGGAGCGGTCGCTGCTGCTCGACGGGCACGGTGTGCCCGAGGTGGAGGTCGACCTCGCCGACCGGCAGGTACTCGTCGTCGGTACCGGGTTCGACCACACCAAGGAGCTGGCGCGGCTCAAGGACTACATCCGCGAGTACCAGCCGGTGCTGCTCGGTGTCGGCGCCGGAGCGGATGCGCTGCTCGCGGCGGGGCACCGCCCGCACCTGATCGTCGGTGACCCGGCGGAGGTGTCGACGGAGGCGCTCACGTGCGGCGCGGACGTCGTGGTCCCCGCCTACGCGGACGGGCACGCGCCGGGCCTGCACCGGGTGCAGGACCTCGGCGCGAGCGCGGTGACGTTCCCCAGCACCGCGAACCCCGAGGACCTCGCGCTGCTGCTGGCCCACCACCGGGGCGCGGCGATGATCGTGACGGTCGGGCTCGGCGCCAGCATGGCCGAGTTCCTCGACCGTGGCCGCTCGGGCAGCAACGCCTCGACGTTCCTCACCCGCCTGCAGGTGGGCGGCACGCTCGTCGACGGGCGGGTGATCGCGGCGCTCTACCGCAGCCGCATCTCCGCCGGGGCGATCGTGCTCATGATCGTGGCCGCCGCGGTGGCGGTCGTCGCGGCACTCGTCGTCTCCCAGGCCGGGGACGCGGTGCTCGACGTGCTCGTGCAGGCGTGGCGGGCCGTCGTCGGATGGTTCAAGGACGTGTTCGGGTGATTTCCCTGCGGTACCACGCGGTGTCCATCGCCGCGGTCTTCCTCGCGCTCGCGGTCGGGGTGTTCCTCGGCGCGAGCGGCCTGTCCGACCGGGTCCTGGCGGCGGTGTCGACGACCCGCGACGACCTCGGCAGCCAGGTCGACCGGCTGACGGTGCAGCGGGACTCGCTGCTGGCCTCGCAGGCCTCGGCCGACCAGTTCGCGGCGCGGATCGGCCCGTCGGTGGTGAAGGGGCTGCTGCCGGGCCAGACCGTCGCACTAGTGACGATCGGTGCCAGCGCGGCGGACCGGGACGCGGTCGCGACCCTGATCGGGCAGGCGGGCGCGACGACGACGGGCACCCTCGCGCTGACCGATGCGGTCACCGATCCTGCGCGCGCCGACCAGCTCCGCGAGCTCACCGCCCAGCTGCTGCCCGCGGGTGCGCAGCTGCCGGCGGCGGCGGACCCGGGCAGCCTGGCCGGTGGCCTGCTCAGCTCGGTCGTCGCGTTGCGCGACGGGCGGGCGCAGGCCGATCCGGCGCAGATCCAGGCGGTCGTGTCGGGGCTGGCGTCGGCCGGTTTCGTCACGCCCGGCGCGGTGCCGGCGCCCGCGAACCTCGTCATGGTCGTCACCGGGTCGACGTTCAGCGGTCCGGACGCCGGTGACGCCGCCGCCGTGCCGGCCCGGATGGCGACCGAGCTCGACCGCGGCGCCGCGGGCGCGGTGCTGGTGGGCCGGACCGGTTCTGCGGCCGCCACGGGCGCGGTGGGCGTGGCTCGTGCCGACCGGACCGCGACCGCAGGCCTCTCGACGGTCGACGACGTCGACACCGGCTCCGGCCGGGTCGCGGCGGTGCTGGCGTTGCGTGAGCAGCTCGACGGCAAGGCCGGGGCCTACGGGTCGGGCCCGAAGGCCGACGCCAGCGTTCCTGCCTGACGCGGGCCGCCGACCAGCGCAAGCACCGGGCGACCGGGGTCGACGACACGGAACCGGACGTTCCCGGTAGGCTGAAGTTCCGTGCAGCCTCGCGCCACGCGTCACCTGTTCGTCACCGGTGGGGTCGCGTCCTCACTCGGAAAGGGCCTCACGGCCTCAAGCCTCGGTCAGCTGCTGACCGCCCGCGGACTGCGGGTCACGATGCAGAAGCTCGACCCCTACCTCAACGTCGATCCCGGGACGATGAACCCGTTCCAGCACGGCGAGGTGTTCGTCACCGAGGACGGCGCCGAGACCGACCTGGACATCGGTCACTACGAGCGGTTCCTCGACCGCAACCTCCACGGCCGCGCCAACGTCACCACGGGTCAGGTGTACTCGTCGGTGATCGCCAAGGAGCGTCGCGGGGAGTACCTGGGCGACACCGTGCAGGTCATCCCGCACATCACCAACGAGATCAAGGACCGCATCCTCGCGATGGCGGACCCGGACGGGGACGGCGTCGTCCCCGACGTCGTCATCACCGAGGTCGGCGGCACGGTCGGCGACATCGAGTCGCTGCCGTTCCTGGAGGCGGCGCGGCAGGTCCGCCACGACGTCGGCCGGGACAACTGCTTCTTCCTGCACGTGTCGCTGGTGCCCTTCCTGGCGCCCTCGGGTGAGCTGAAGACGAAGCCGACCCAGCACTCGGTCGCGGCCCTGCGCAACATCGGTATCCAGCCCGACGCGCTGGTGCTGCGCGCCGACCGCGACATCCCCGACGGGATGAAGCGCAAGATCTCGCTGATGTGCGACGTCGACCTCGACGGTGTCGCCGCGGCCGCCGACGCGCCGTCGATCTACGACATCCCGAAGGTACTGCACCGCGAGGGCCTCGACGCCTACGTGGTGCGCCGGCTCGGGCTGCCGTTCCGCGACGTCGACTGGACGGTGTGGGGCGGCCTGCTCGACCGGGTCCACCACCCGCGGGAGACGGTGCGGATCGCGCTCGTCGGCAAGTACGTCGATCTGCCGGACGCGTACCTGTCGGTCACGGAGGCGTTGCGCGCCGGTGGTTTCGCGCACCGCTCGCGGGTCGAGGTCGTCTGGGTGCCCTCGGACGAGTGCGAGACGCCGGCGGGTGCCGCGGCGGCGCTCGAGGGCGTCGACGCCATCCTGGTCCCCGGCGGGTTCGGCATCCGCGGCATCGAGGGCAAGCTGGGCGCGATCATGCACGCCCGCACCCGCCGCGTCCCGACGCTGGGCCTGTGCCTGGGCCTGCAGTGCATGGTCATCGAGACGGCTCGCAACGTCGCCGGGCTCGACGGCGCCAGCTCCACCGAGTTCGACCCGGACACCCCGCACCCCGTGATCTCGACGATGGCCGGGCAGGTCGACGTCGTCGCCGGCGAGCGCGACATGGGCGGCACGATGCGCCTGGGCGCCTACCCGGCGTCGCTGGCCGAGGGCGGCGTCGTGGCGAAGGCGTACGGGACCACGGAGGTCTCCGAGCGGCACCGGCACCGTTTCGAGGTCAACAACGCCTACCGGGACCCGCTCGCGAAGGCGGGTCTGCGGTTCGGCACGTCGCCCGACGGCGGCCTCGTCGAGTTCGTCGAGCTGCCCGTCGACGAGCACCCGTTCTTCGTCGGGACGCAGGCGCACCCGGAGCTGAAGAGTCGCCCGACGCGCCCGCACCCGCTGTTCGCGGCGTTCGTCCGGGCGGCGCTGGACTACCGGGCGGCGGAGCGGCTGCCCGTCGAGGTGCACGCCCCCGATCCCGTCGAGCAGGTCCCCGACACCGCCGCCGAGGCCGGCGACACGGTGACGGCGTGACCGACCGGCACGCGTTCCCCGTCGAGTCGTCGGCCGAGGTCTACACCGGCCGCGTCATGGCCCTGCGCACCGACCGGGTGGTGATGCCGGGCGGGGGTGTCGCGACGCGGGAGATCATGGAGCACCCGGGCGCGGTCGCGATCGTCGCGGTCGACGACGACGACCGTGTCGTGCTGATCCTGCAGTACCGGCACGCCGTCGGCCGCCGGCTGTGGGAGCTGCCCGCGGGCCTGCTCGACGTCGCGGGGGAGGACCCGGCGCTCACCGCGCGGCGGGAGCTGGCCGAGGAGGCCGGTCTCGAGGCGCGGGACTGGTCGGTGCTCGTGGACATCACGCCGTCGCCCGGGTTCTCCGACGAGGCGGTGCGCGTCTACCTGGCGCGCGGGCTCACCGAGGTCGGTCGTCCCGACATGGGCGACGACGAGGAGTCCGACATCCAGGTGCGGCGTTTCCCGGTGGCCGAGGCGCTGACGATGGTGCTCGACGGCACGATCGTCAACGCCGCGACCGTCGCGGGGGTGCTGGCCGTGCACGCGCTCGGCGGGAAGGCGGGCCGTCCCGTCGACGCGCCGTGGACCGACCGCCCGACGCGTTTCGCGGCCCGCGCGGCCGCCCGCGCCGGGGACTGACCTCCAGCGCAACCTCACGGTCGTCACCGGGCCCCGGGACGACCGTGAGGTTGCGCGCGGGGTCAGCTCAGCGCCGGGACGACTTCGCGCTCGAACAGCTCGATGCCCGACCGGTCGTAGGCGGCCTCGGGGAAGTAGAAGATGCCGTAGGAGAGCCCGCGTTCGCGCAGGTCCTGCAGGTTCTCCACGATCTGCTCGGGTGTCCCGCAGGCGGGCATGCCCTCGAAGGCCGCCAGCTGGCGGGCGGCCTGCTGCTCTCCCGCGATCCGGGTGACCCGCTCGCGCAGCCGGGCGAGCCGGTCGGCGACCTCCGCCTCGTCGGCACCGATGGCGACGTTGTAGTTCGACGTCCGCACGATCGCGTCGAAGTCCGTGCCGACGGCCTTGCAGTGCTCGGCCAGCAGCTCGGACTTGCGGGTGAAGCCCTCGGGGGTGCCGTCGAAGTTGGTGTAGTCGGCGTGGCGGGCCGCGATCTTGAGCGTGACCTTCTCCCCGCCACCGGCGATCCAGAGCGGGATCCCGCCCTCCTGCAACGGCTTCGGGTACACCATCGCCCCGTCCACGGTGTACTGGCGCCCGGCGAAGTCGACCTTCCCGTTCCTCCAGGCCTGCGTGAGGATCTGGACGCCCTCGTCGAGCATCCGCAGCCGCTCGGGCGGGTCGGGGAAGCCGTAGCCGTAGGCGCGCCACTCGTGCTCGTACCACCCGGCGCCGATCCCCATCTCGACGCGCCCGCCGGACACGACGTCGACGGTCGCGGCGACCTTCGCCAGGTACACGGGGTTGCGGTAGGCCATGCACGTGCACATCTGGCCGAGCCGCACCCGCTCGGTGACGGCGCCGAAGGCCGACATCAGGGTCCACGCCTCGTGCGTGGCCTCCTCGGTGGGCACGGGCGTCGTGTGGAAGTGGTCGTAGACCCAGACCGACTCCCAGGGCCCGGCGTCGGCGTGCTGCACCAGAGTCTTCATCACGGTCCACTGGTCGGCGGGGTCGACGCCGACGAGGTCGAGCCGCCAGCCCTGGGGCACGAACATTCCGAAGCGGAATCCAGACATGGCCCGACCCTATGACCGCGGCCGGGGATCGGCTGCGCGGCGTGGTGTCGTCGACGACCGCGGCGGGCAGGGCAGGATGTGCCGATGGCAGTGGCGACGGACCGGCTCGACGTGGCGGTGGACGCCTACCTGGCGCACCTGGCCGTCGAACGCGGGAGCTCGCCGAACACGTTGCGCGCCTACGCGAACGACCTTCGCCGCTACACCGACCACCTGCGCGCCGGCGGCGTCGACGACCTCGCGCTGGCACGGGAGGCCGACGTCAGCGGGTTCGTCGTGGCCCTGCGCAGTGGTGATGCGCCGCTGGCGGCGTCGTCGGCCGCCCGGGCACTCGCGGCGGTGCGCGGTCTGCACCGGTTCGCGGCCCGCGACGGGCTGGTCGCCGACGACGTGTCCCGCGCGGTGACCCCGCCCGCGGCGACGAGACGGCTGCCGCGCACCCTCAGCGTCGACGAGGTGGAGCAGCTGCTCGCGGGCTGCATCGGCGACGGCCCGACCGGGCTGCGCGACCGCGCCGTGCTGGAACTGCTCTACTCGACCGGTGCCCGGATCTCCGAGGCCGTCGGCATCGACGTCGACGACCTCGACCCGTCGACGCGGACGGTGCTGTTGCGCGGCAAGGGCGGCAAGCAGCGGATCGTGCCTGTCGGACGGCCCGCGCTCGCGGCCGTCGACGCCTGGCTCGTCCGGGGCCGGCCGGCGCTGGCGGCCCGTGGCCACGGCACGCCGGCGTTGCTGCTCAACGCCCGCGGGCAGCGGTTGTCGCGGCAGAGCGCCTGGCACGTGTTGCGCGGTGCCGCGGAGGTGGCGGGGGTGCGCACCGAGGTGTCCCCGCACACGCTGCGGCACTGCTTCGCGACGCACCTGCTCTCGGGCGGAGCCGATGTCCGTGTGGTGCAAGAACTTCTCGGGCACGCTTCGGTGGCGACGACGCAGGTCTACACCCACGTCGGCGTCGACGCACTGCGTGAGGTCTACGCGACCGCGCACCCGCGCGCCCGCGGCTGACCCGTGCCCGCCGTCCGTTACGGTCCGGTCATGCGCCGGAGCCGTCTGCTGCCGATCCTCGTGCTCGGGCTGGTCCTCGCCGGGTGCGGGAACGTCCAGCTCGCCGGCGGGAGCGGGTCGTCGTCGGGCGGGGACGGTGCGCCGGGGGAGACGAGCACGCAACGGCACGACGTCGCGATCACCCGGGTCGAGGTCGAGTCCGACGCCGGGACGCTGGACGTGCGGGCCGGGGCGGACGGCTCGGCCACCGTCGACCGCACGCTGCGCTGGAGCGGGGACCGCAAGCCCGTCGTCACCGAGACCGTCGAGGGCACGACCCTGACGATCAACGCGAGCTGCCCCGGCCGCGGCTCCGACCGCTGCGAGGCCGGACTGGTGGTGACGGTCCCGGCCGCCGCGGCGGTGCGGGCCCGGCTGCAGGCCGGCGACGTCACGGTGACGGGGCTCGCCGGCGACCAGGACCTGTCGTCGCGGGCAGGGGGCGTGCGCGGGGAGAGGCTCGGCGCCACCCAGGTCACGGCGCAGACGTCGGCCGGCGAGGTGGACCTCGTGTTCGCCGCCGCGCCCCGCACCGTGGACGCGCGGTCGAGCGCAGGATCCGTGTCGGTGCGTGTGCCCGGCGGTCCCTATGCCGTCACGGCCGAGACGTCGGTGGGCGAGGCCGAGGTGACGGTGCCCACCGACCCGGGCGCTCCGTCGCGCATCACCGCCCGCAGCAGCGCGGGCGAGGTCACGGTCGGGGCCGCGTGACCGGCCGCGACGCCACCCCCGGGGCTTCCGGCTGCTCCGGACGGCGTAGCGTGACCGAACGCCTCGCCCCCGCACGGCGAGCCGTGTTGCCGCACGTCGTACGGTTTTCCTACCCTGCGGCGAGGACCACCCCGTTCGGGGCGTCACGAGGAGACCGGAGCCCGCATGGACACACCGCGGCCCTTCGAACCCCGGCGTGACCCCGGTGACGACGAGGACTTCGGCGTCGAGGACGCCGAGATCGACGGCGTCGACGCGGCAGCGGTGGACGAGGACACCGCGGTCGTGGCCGGCCGCGCCGGAGGGAGACACCGGGTGAGCGTGCCCGTCCCGCAGCCGCTGACCGAACACGGTCCGGCGCGGGTCATCGCCGTGGCGAACCAGAAGGGCGGCGTCGGCAAGACGACGTCGACGATCAACCTGGGTGCCGCGCTCGCCGAGTACGGGCGCCGGGTGCTGCTGGTGGACTTCGACCCGCAGGGCGCGCTGTCGGTGGGCCTGGGCGTGCAGCCCCACCAGCTGGAGACGACGATCTACAACCTGCTCATGGAGCGCGGTGTCGAGGCCGACGACGTGATCCTGCAGACGTCCGTCGAGGGCATGGACCTGTTGCCCAGCAACATCGACCTGTCCGCGGCCGAGGTCCAGCTCGTCACCGAGGTCGGCCGGGAGCAGGCGCTGGGCCGGGCACTCAAGCGCGTCCTCGACCGCTACGACGTCGTCCTCATCGACTGCCAGCCCTCGCTCGGCCTGCTCACGATCAACGCCCTGGCCTGCGCCGACTCGGTGCTGATCCCGTTGGCGTGCGAGTTCTTCAGCCTGCGTGGCGTCGCGCTGCTCATGGACACGATCGACAAGGTCACCGACCGGCTCAACCCCGACCTGTCCTTGCTCGGGGTGCTGGCCACGATGTTCGACCCGCGCACCCTGCACACCCGCGAGGTGCACCAGCGGGTGGTGGAGGCGTTCGGGGACAAGGTGTTCGACGCCGTCATCAACCGGACCATCAAGTTCCCGGAGACCACGGTCGCCGGCGAGCCGATCACCAGCTGGGCGCCCAACTCCAACGGCGCCGAGGCCTACCGGCTGCTGGCGCGCGAGGTCCTCGCCCGGTGACGGTGGTCGAGAACGACCCGTTGCCCGGTCCGCCCGAGCGGCCAGGCCGGTTCAGGGTCCGGCTGCACAACTTCGAGGGCCCGTTCGACCTGCTGCTGCAGCTCATCGGCAAGCACGAGCTCGACATCACCGAGATGGCCCTGCACCGGGTCACCGACGACTTCATCGCCCACCTCACGGCGCTGGGCGACGAGATGGACCTCGACGAGACCACGGAGTTCCTGGTCGTCGCGGCCACGCTGCTCGACCTGAAGGCCGCGCGCCTGCTGCCCGGTGGCGACGTCGAGGACGCCGAGGACCTCGCCCTGCTCGAGGCCCGCGACCTGCTGTTCGCGCGGCTGCTGCAGTACCGCGCCTACAAGCAGGTGGCGGCCGTGTTCGTCGAGCTGGAGTCGACGGCGCTGCGCCGGTTCCCGCGGTCGGTGGCACTGGAGGAGCGGTTCTCGGCGCTGCTGCCGGAGGTGCTGCTGGGTGTCGAGCCGGACGCGTTCGCCGAGCTGGCCGCGTCGGTGTTCCGGCCCAAGCCCCCGCCGACCGTCGGGGTCGACCACCTGCACGCCCCGCAGGTCTCGGTGCCCGAGCACGCGGCGTTGCTGCGCGAACGGCTCGCCGAGCTGGGCGTCGCGTCGTTCGCCGAGCTGACCGCCGACTGCGTGGCGCCGCTGGAGGTGGTCGCCCGCTTCCTCGCGGTCCTCGAGCTGTACCGTGAACGCAGCGTGTGGCTGGAGCAGCCGGAAGCGTTCGGCGAGCTGACGGTCCGCTGGATCGCCGACGGTTCCGGCGACGCGGCCCCACCCGAGCAGCCCGACCCCGAAGACGAGACGTGACCCGGTCCCACCCCGACACCACCGCAGGCGATGCGCCGGGCGGCGTCGACCCCGCTCCGGACGACCTCACGCGCCCCGACGGCCTGCCGTTCCTCGACAGCGACGCCGACCTCGACGCCGCGCTGGAAGCGCTGCTGCTCGTGGTCGACGACCCGACCGAGGACGCGGTGCTCGCCTCCGCGCTGGGAGAACCCGTCGCCCGGATCCGCGGTGCGCTGCAACGGCTCTCCGCTGCCTACACCGCGGCCGCGCGGGGGATCGACCTGCGTCGCGTCGGTGGTGGGTGGCGTTTCTACACCCGCGACGTGCACGCCCCGTTCGTCGAGCGACTGCTGCTCGACGGGCAGCGCGCCCGCCTCACCCGGGCGGCGTTGGAGACCCTCGCGATCGTCGCCTACCGCCAGCCCGTCACCCGCGCCCGCGTCGCGGCGGTGCGCGGGGTGAACTGTGACGGGGTGCTGCGCACCCTGCTGACCCGCGGCCTCGTCGAGGAGGCGGGGGTCGACCCGCAGACCCAGGGCACGCTGTTCCGCACCACCGAGCTGTTCCTGGAGCGGCTCGGCCTCGACGCCGTCACCGACCTGCCGCCGCTGGCGCCGCTGCTGCCCGACATCGACAGCATCGACGCCCTCGTCGACGGCATCGACGATCCCTGAACCCGACCCACCCCCCGAGACGGATCACAGAGCAACAGACGTGAGTGTGATGAGTACCCAGAGTCCCGACGGTGTCCGACTGCAGAAGGTGCTGGCCCAGGCCGGCATCGCGTCCCGACGGGCGGCCGAGGAGCTGATCGCCGCCGGGCGCGTCAGTGTCGACGGCGAGGTCGTCCGTGAGATGGGCCGTCGCGTCGACCCCGACACCGCCGTCGTGCACGTGGACGGCGCCCGGGTCGTGCTGCGCGACGACCTCGTGTACATCGCCCTGAACAAGCCGCGCGGCATGCTGTCGACGATGTCGGACGACCGGGGCCGCGAGTGCGTCGGCGACCTCATCGCCGACCGCGCCGAGCTGCTCAACCAGGCGGGCCGGCTGTTCCACGTCGGCCGCCTCGACGCCGAGACCGAGGGCCTGCTGCTGCTCACCAACGACGGCGAGCTGGGCCACCGGCTCATGCACCCGTCGTTCGAGGTGGAGAAGACCTACGTGGCGGAGGTCGCGGGCCAGGTCGCGCGCGACCTCGGCAAGCGGATGCGGGCCGGTATCGAGCTCGAGGACGGTCCGGTCGAGGTGCACTCGTTCAAGCTCGTCGACTGGTCCGGTGGACGGTCGATGGTCGAGATCGTGCTGCACGAGGGCCGCAAGCACGTCGTGCGCCGGCTGATGGACGAGGTGGGTTACCCCGTGCTGCGGCTGGTGCGCACCGGCATCGGCGACGTGCGCCTGGGCGAGCAGCGACCGGGCAAGCTGCGCCCGCTCAACCAGTCCGAGGTGGGTGCGCTCTACCGCGCGGTGGGTCTGTGACGGGGCCCCCGATCGCGGGGGCCTAGGCTGCGTGACATGGCTGTACGTGCGGTGCGGGGCGCGATCCAGGTCGATGCGGACACCCGGGACGACATCCTGGAGGGGACCGCCGAGCTGGTGAAGGCGGTGCTGGACCGCAACGGTCTGGCGTCCGACGACATCATCTCGATCGTCTTCACGGCGACGCCCGACCTGACGGCGGAGTTCCCCGCCTACGCCGCACGCCTGCTCGGCCTGACCGACGTGCCGCTGATGTGCGCCTCGGAGATCGCCGTCCCGGGAGCGATGCCACGCACGCTGCGGCTGCTGGCACACGTCGAGACGGCGCGGCCGCGGGCCGACCTGAGGCACGTCTACCTGCGTGGCGCGGCGGCCCTGCGCACCGACCTGCCGCAGTAGGCCCGCACGCGGTAGACGACCCCGGGTCGAGGCCCCTACCTGGGGTGAACCGGGCGCACGGCACAATGGTGGGTGGCCCCGCGAGATGCGCCGGGTCCGGCCGGTCGAGCGGCGAGTGCGGCCGCAGCCCGAGGGCGCGGCCGGGGAGGAGTCGGTGCGGTGACCGGTCCCGGAACGCTGCGTGGTGTCGTGGCGATGGACGGCCCGTCGGGCACCGGCAAGTCGACGGTGTCGCGGCGGCTGGCCACGGCCATGGGCGCGGCCTACCTCGACACCGGCGCCACCTACCGCGCCGCCACCCTCGCCGTGCTGCGCGCCGGTCTCGACGACTTCGCGCCCGCCGCCGACATGGTCGCCGCCGCCAACGCGGCCCGGATCGAGTCGGGCACCGACCCGGCCTGCCCCACGATCCGTCTCGACGGCGACGACGTCGCCGCCGAGATCCGTGGCGGGCCCGTGACGTCGTTCGTCAGTGCGGTGTCGGCGCTGCCCGAGGTGCGCGACCGGCTCGTCGCCGCCCAGCAGGCCGTCATCGCCGCGGCGCTGGCCGGGCCGGGCGGCATCGTCGTCGAGGGCCGCGACATCGGCACCGTCGTCGCCCCCGACGCCCCGCTGAAGGTCTATCTCACGGCGTCCGACGAGGTCAGGGCCGCCCGCCGGGGACGGCAGGACGCCCGCGCAGGCCGCGGGGTCGACGCCGCCGTCACCCTGGCCGACGTACGCCGCCGCGACCGGCTCGACTCGACCCGGGCGGTGTCGCCGCTGCACAAGGCGGCCGACGCGCTGCTCGTCGACACCGACGAGCTGTCGGTCGACGCCGTCCTCGAGGAGCTGCTCCGGCTGGCGGCGGAGCGCGGACTCCTCACGTGAGCGAGCGGGCACCCGATCTCCCGGCGGGCGCGTCGCCGCGCCTGACCGATGTCGCGCGCTGGATCGGGACGTGGTGGTTCCGGCCGGTGCTGCGGGTGCACGTGCACCATCGGGAACGGGTACCGGCCGCCGGGCCGGTGGTGCTGGTGGCCAACCACAGCTCGATGGTCGACGGGCCGCTGTTGTTCGGACTACTGGGGCGCCGTTCGGTGTTCCTGGTCAAGCAGGAGATGTTCCGCGGCCCGCTGGGCGCGGTGCTGCCGCGGATCGGCCAGCTGGCCGTCCGTCGCGGCGTGGCCGACCGGAAGCCGCTCGTCGCGGCGCTGGACGTGCTGCGCGGCGGCGGGCTCGTCGGGGTCTTCCCCGAAGGCACCCGGGGCAGCGGCGAGGTCGCCGCCGCCCAACAGGGCGCCGCGTGGCTGGCCCGGACGTCGGGTGCGGTGGTGCTGCCGGTGGTGTGCCGGGGGACCTACCGGGCGCCGGGCGCGCCGCGACGGTGGCGGCCCCGGGTGGACCTGTGGGTCGGCGAGCCGATGGCCGCGCCGGCCGGAAAGGGCCGCGCCGAGCTGGCGGCGGCCACAGAGACGATCAGGGCCTCGCTCGCCGCATTGGTGACGGAGCTCGACGAGGTACGGAGCAACGCGTGAACGAGACAGGCACCGACCGGGGCGACCGCGCGGCCATGGCCGCGCTGGGCATCGACCCGGCCGACTTCGTCGCCGTCGACGACGATCAGTGGTCGGACTCCCCGGGCGACGGTGGGGACGCCGCGCCGCCGGCGCCGACGCTGGCCGTCGTCGGGCGCCCCAACGTCGGCAAGTCGACGCTGGTCAACAGGCTCATCGGGCGCCGTGAGGCGGTCGTGCAGGACATCCCCGGCGTCACTCGCGACCGGATCGCCTACGACGCGCTGTGGAACGGGCGCCGGTTCACCCTCGTCGACACCGGCGGCTGGGAGCCCGGCGCCACCGGACTGCAGGCCGCCGTCGCCGCCCAGGCCGAGCTCGCGATGCGCACGGCCGACGCGGTGATGCTCGTCGTCGACGCCTCCGTCGGGGCCACCGCCACCGACGAGGCCGTCGCGCGCGTGCTGCGCCGGTCCGACCGGCCGGTGCTGCTGTGCGCCACGAAGGTCGACGACGACCGGCTCACCTCCGACACCGCGGCCCTGTGGCGCCTCGGCCTGGGTGAGCCGCACCCGGTGTCGGGCCTGCACGGGCGCGGCTCCGGCGACCTGCTCGACACGATCCTCGACGTGCTGCCCGAGTCGCCCCGCGACGACGCCGGCTTCGGGGCGGGCGGCCCGCGCCGGGTCGCGCTCGTCGGCAAGCCGAACGTCGGCAAGTCGAGCCTGCTCAACCGGGTGTCGGGGGAGGTGCGCTCGGTCGTGCACGACGTCGCCGGCACTACCGTCGACCCCGTCGACTCGCTGGTCGACCTCGACGGCGAGATCTGGCGGTTCGTCGACACGGCGGGCCTGCGCAAGCGGGTCAAGACGGCCAGCGGCATGGAGTTCTACGCCAGCCTGCGGACCCAGGCCGCGATCGACGCCGCCGAGGTGGCGGTCGTCCTGATCGACGCGAGCGAGCCCATCGCCGAGCAGGACCAGCGCGTCATCGGCATGGTCGAGGAGTCGGGCCGGGCCCTCGTCCTGGTGTTCAACAAGTGGGACCTCGTCGACGAGGACCGCAGGCTCGCGATGAAGCGCGAGCTCGAGCGGGACCTGGTGCGCGTGCAGTGGGCGGAGCGGGTCAACGTCTCCGCGCTCACGGGCCGGGCCGTCGCGAAGATCGCGCCCGCGCTGCGTACGGCGCTCGCGTCGTGGGACCAGCGCATCCCGACGGGCCGGCTCAACGGCTGGCTCGCCGACGTCATCGCCGCGACCCCGCCTCCCGTGCGCGGCGGGAAGCAGCCGAAGGTGCTGTTCGCGACGCAGGCCCAGACCCGGCCGCCGACGTTCGTGCTGTTCTCGACGGGCTTCCTCGAGGCCGGCTACCGACGGTTCATCGAGCGCCGCCTGCGTGAGGAGTTCGGGTTCACCGGCTCGCCGGTGCGGCTGTCGGTGCGGGTGCGGGAGAAGCGGCCCCGCAAGCGCTGACCCGCCCGGGCGGGCCCCGCTCAGCCCAGGCGGTGGGCGAGGCGTTCGAGCATCGCCCGCACCATCGGCGCGTCGTCGCCCAGCGCGGCGGTGACCTCGTGCTCGGCGGCGTCGACGGCCACCGCGAGTCGTTGCTGCAGCTCACGGCCCGCGTCGGTGAGCAGGACCAGCACCCGGCGGCGGTCGGTGTCGTCGGCGCGGCGGTGCACCGTGCCGGCGTCGACCATGCGGTCGATGATCTTCGTCAGGGTGGGGGCGGGGACGGCGACCCCGGTGGCGATCTCGGTCATCGGGTGCCCGGTGCCGTCGGACAGCAGGTCGAGAACACGCCACTGGTCCAGCGACGCCGCACCGTCGAGCGCGGACTCGATGCGCCGGGAGACGGCGCGTTCCAGCCGGTGCAGCAGCTGACCGAACGCGAGTGCGCTGTGCACGTCCGGTGTCGTCATCGCGGGGCTCCCCTCGTCGCGCCGCGGGTGCGTGCGCGTCCCGGTCCGGCGGAGTGAGCGACCATGTCGCTGATCGATGTCATCGTAAACAGTTCCGTTGGGAAGAATCGCGGATTTCTCCGCGGGTTTCGGCCGTCGAGGCCTGGCGTCCGGGCGCTCCGGGGGGAACGCTGTGCGTCACGGTCGAGCACGCGGTGGAGAACACGCCCGGGACCGCGGCCGCGGGTGGGCCTCGGCCGGGACGGGGCCGATTCGGAGGTGGTGGGCGCGGTGGTCGCACACGTCCGTCGGCGGCCCCCGCTCGACGTCGCGTTCGTCGTGCCGCGCAGTGGCCCCGCCGGAATCTTCGGGCCCTCCTGCGAGGCCTGCGGCACCCTCGCCGTCGAGGAGATCAACGCGTCGGGCGGACTGCTGGGTCGCGAGGTGCGGCTGCGCGTCGTCGACGGCGGGCGCCCACCCGGTGAGGTGGCCGCCGACGTCGGGGCACTCGTCGACGCGGGACTCGTGCACGCCGTGACCGGCTGGCACATCTCGGCCGTCCGCCAGGAGATCGCGCCGGTCGTCTCGGGCCGGGTGCCCTACGTCTACACCCCGCTCTACGAGGGCGGGGAGCGCACGCGCGGGGTCTTCCTCGCCGGCGAGACACCCGACCGGCAGGTCCTGCCCGCGCTCGACTGGATGGTCCGCGAGCGCGGCGTCCGCCGCTGGTGCGTCGTGGGCGACGACTACGTGTGGCCGCGGGTCTCGGCGTCGGTGGCGCGCGGCTACGCCCGCACCATGCCCGACGTGGCGATCGTCGACGAGATGTTCGTGCCGCTGGGCACCGAGGACTTCTCGCCGGTGCTGCGCCGCATCGACCGCAGCAGTGCCCGCGGGGTGCTGATGTTCCTCGTGGGGTCCGACGCGGTGCGGTTCAACCGCGCCTTCGCCGAGGCGGGCCTCGACCGGCAGCTGACGCGGCTGAGCCCGCTGATGGAGGAGAACATGCTGCTGGGGTCGGGGGCCGACGCGACCCGCGACCTGTACGCCTCCGCCGGGTTCTTCGAGGCGCTGCCGACGGCATCGGGCCTGGACTTCTCACTGCGCTACACCGACCGGTTCGGCGTGCAGGCCCCGGCGCTGAACTCGCTGGGGGAGTCCTGCTACGAGGGGCTCGTGCTGCTGGGCCGGCTCGTCGACGGGGCGGGGGAGCTGGCGACGGACGCGCTGGAGCACGCCGGGCGGTCACTGGTCTACGACAGCCCTCGCGGGGTCGTGCGGCTCGCGGGCAACCACCTGCTCCAGAGCGTGCACCTGGCGCAGGCCGACGGGCTCGGCTTCGACGTCGTCGCGCGGCTGACCGACGCCCCCGCTTGACCAGAACTTCCCAAGTGAATAGTTTCTGGGGACAGTAATTCTCGGTGGTTCCCGGGAGGTCCTGTGCCCACCTACTCCTACCGCTGCCCCGTCTGCGGCCACTTCGACCTCGTGCGCCCCATGGCCGAGGTCGCCGACACCGCCGACTGTCCGGCCTGCGGGCGCGACGGCCGCCGCGTCTGGGGCGCACCCGCCCTGCGCGGACTCGACGACGGCCTGCGCCGCGCCCTCGACGCCGGCGAACGCAGCGCCGACCGGCCCGACGTCGTCGGCGCCGTCCCCGGCCGCTCCCGCAAGGCCACCCCGGTCACACGCGACCCGCGCCACGCGAAACTCCCACGGCCCTGACCGCCCCCGGCTCCTGCTCGCACGAAGAACGACCCGTTCCGATCGAGTGAGGTGTGTCCATGCCCGACGTCGTGTTCACCGTCGACCAGGCCCGGTCCATGCGGGACCAGGCAGTACCCGGCCACAACCGCTGGCACCCCGACATCCCGCCCGCCGCCACCGTCCGGCCGGGCTCCTCGATCCGCATCGAATGCCGCGAATGGACCGACGGCCAGATCGGCAACAACGACTCCGCCAACGACGTCCGCGACGTCGACCTGTCCGGCGCGCACATGCTGTCCGGGCCGATCGCGATCGAAGGTGCCGAACCCGGCGACCTGCTCGTCGTCGACATCCTCGACCTCGGCCCCGTTCCCCAGGAGGTCGGCGACGCACCCGGCCAGGGCTGGGGCTACACCGGCATCTTCTCCACGACCAACGGCGGCGGGTTCCTCACCGAACACTTCCCCGACGCCTACAAGGCGATCTGGGACTTCTCGGGGCAGGCCTGCACCTCCCGCCACATCCCCGGCGTGAAGTTCACCGGGATCACCCACCCGGGCCTGTTCGGCACCGCGCCGTCGCCGGACCTGCTGGCCAGATGGAACACCCGCGAACGCGCGCTGATCGCGACCGCTCCCGACCGCGTCCCACCGCTGGCGCTGCCGCCGCTGGAGGAGTCCGTCCTCGGCGGCACCGCCTCCGGTGACCTGCTCGCCTCGATCGGCCGCGACGGCGCCCGCACCGTCCCCCCGCGCGAGAACGGCGGCAACCACGACATCAAGAACTTCACCCGCGGCAGCCGCGTCTTCTACCCCGTCCACGTCGACGGCGCCCTCTTCTCCGGCGGCGACCTGCACTTCTCCCAGGGCGACGGCGAGATCACCTTCTGCGGCGCCATCGAGATGGGCGGCTTCATCGACTTCCACGTCGACCTCATCAAGGGCGGCATGCAGACCTACGGCGTCACCACCAACCCGATCCTCATGCCCGGCAACGTCGAACCCCGCTACTCCGAGTTCGTGACGTTCATCGGGATCAGTGTCGACCACGCCACCGACACCAACCACTACAACGACGCCACCCTGGCCTACGAGAACGCCTGCATGAACGCGATCCGCTACCTGGAGAAGTTCGGCTACAGCGGCCCGCAGGCCTACCTGCTGCTCGGGGCGGCGCCCATCGAGGGCCGGGTCTCCGGCGTCGTCGACATCCCCAACGCCTGCTGCTCGCTCTACCTGCCCACCGCGATCTTCGACGACGACATCCGGCCGTCGGCCGCTGGACCGGTGCAGGCCGACCGGGGCTCGTGCGCGGTGTCCTCGTGAGCGCCGATCGCGGACCCGACGCCCCCTACGAGATCTTCGAGATCCCGGACTTCACCCTCGTCAACGGTCAGACCCTGCGGCCGGCCCGCATCGCCTACCGCACCTACGGAACCCTCAACGCCGACAAGAGCAACGCCATCGTCTACCCGACCTGGTACTCCGGGCGGCACTGGGACAACGAGTGGCTCATCGGCGACGGCAGCGACGGCATGGCGCTGGACCCCTCGCGGTGGTTCATCATCGTGCCCAACATGCTCGGCAACGGGCTGTCGTCGTCGCCGTCGAACACCCCACCCCCGTTCGACCGGGCCCGCTTCCCGCAGATCACCGTGCGCGACAACGTCGAGTCGCAGTACCGGCTCGTCACCGAGAAGTTCGGCATCGAGAAGATCGCGCTCGTCCTCGGCTGGTCGATGGGCGCGGGCCAGACCTACCAGTGGGCGGTCGAACACCCCGAGATGGTGCAGCGCATGCTGCCGTTCTGCGGGTCGCCGCGCACCGCCCCGCACAACAAGGTCTTCCTCGACTCGCTGCGGGCGGCGATGACGGCCTCGGTCGGCTTCGACGGCGGCTGGTACCCGCCGGACCGCTGGCCCGTCGGCGGGCTGCGCGCCTTCGCCCGCATCTACGCCGGCTGGGGGTTCTCCCAGGCCTTCTACTGGGACGAGGTGTGGCGCGAGCTGGGCCACACCTCGCTGGAGGACTTCGCCGTCGGCTTCTGGGAAGGGTTCTTCCTCGACGGCCGCGACCCCAACAACCTCCTGACGATGCTCGACACCTGGTGGAACGGCGACGTCGGCCTGACGCCGGGTCACGCCTCCACCGAGGCGGCCCTGGCCTCGATCACGGCCCGCGCGATCGTCATGCCGGCGGAGAAGGACCTCTACTTCCCGCCGGAGGACGAGGCGTGGGCGGTGTCGAAGATGACCGGTTGCACAGTCGAGCACCGGGTCATCCCCGGCGTCTGGGGACACTTCGCCGGAGGGGGCGCGAATCCCGTGGACACGAAGTTCATCGACCGCGCCGTCGCCGAGCTCCTCGCCGCCGACCCGGGCGTCTGACCTCCCGCCGCGCGCAACCCCACGGTCGTTCCCGGGGCAGGTAACGACCGTGAGGTTGCGGCCGGTGCCGGGGCCGGGGAGGGGAGCCGGGGGGTACGAGATCGTTTCGCGGGGTCGGACTCGTACCGCCCGGTGTTTCCTCGGCGTCCAGTCGTCACCGTGCCCGCAGGCGCGTCGTCGACCGGACGGCGCGCGGGTTCTGCGGTCGTCGACGGGCCTGGGGGAGGGGTGCCGACGGGGGAAGGTGCGCGGCGACCGGGCGCGACGTGCGGCGACGCGTTCGCGGGCCTCGGGGCCCGGGGCGGTGGTGAGGGCCGGAAAGCCTGTGCGCTAAGCTCATCGAGCCCTCAACGGGGTGGCTCGGGACGTGGCGCAGCTTGGTAGCGCACTTGACTGGGGGTCAAGGGGTCGCAGGTTCAAATCCTGTCGTCCCGACGAGTCGCAAAGGCCGGTATCCATCCGTGGATGCCGGCCTTTTGTCATGTCTGCCTGCGGAGCGGTGTTGGTGCCGGTCGTTGAGAGAGGGCGGCGAGGGTTGATCCCTGGCGGCCGCTGACCTGTTGTTGCGGAGCCTGAGTGTCTAACTGAGCGACTGACTTGTACATGCTGCGTGCAATCCCCTCACAGCACGGCTTGAACCGTCCTGGGTGGTGGAGAGGCTCCTGATCTAGCAAGGAGACTGGAGCTGTGGGAGCACCTCGGAAGTTCGATGAGGAGACCCGTGCCCGCGCGGTCCGCCTCTACCAGGACCGTCTGCGTG
>NZ_JBFWOY010000050.1:0-30572 GCF_050250275.1 Pseudonocardia sp. | reverse complement strand
GCACCAAGTGGACGATGCGGTGGAAGCCTGTGATCAACGCATTTGCCATCACGTTCGGTGACCGATGGCCGGGAGCCGAGACCTACTGACAACGACGCCGGAAACACCGATCACGAGACAGACCCGCCGTCAGCAAGATCAACGGGCTGTTGCTGTGTCCGCGGACGGCCGGAGGCCGGACCGCACCCTCGGATCGTGATGCATAGGTGTGATGGCTTTGATCTTGTAGCTGTTGAGTCTGTTTCGGTGGCTCTGTCGGGCTTGCTGGAGTGCTGAGTGGTCATGCTCTGGTCGTTCGTGAGGTGAGTGCAGGGTCGGTGCTGGGGAGCTGTGGTGGTCATGGCTCGGTGTCCTCGTGCTCGGTGTCGTAGTTGCGGTCCGGCGTGTGCGCGGCGGTGCCGCGCGGGTGCGGGGACGGGTGCGGGTGGTCGCGCAGGGTCTTGAGGACGGTCGCGGCGGTGCCGCGGGAGACCCCGGCCTCGGCCTCGACCTCCGACACCGTCGGGAGAGAGCCGTTGCGGGCGGCCAGCCGCGCCGCGGCGGCCAGCGCCCGATCCCGCGCCGGGGCCTCGGCACCGCGTGTGGGGCTGCGTTCAGCCCGTCCAATGAACGGAGTGACCACCGCATCGGCGTCGTTCAACTCGTCGAGCTCGTAGGTCCGGTGGAGGCCGGATTCGAGGACCGGCAGGGGCGCGGTCAACGCGTCCGGGTCGCCGGTTGAACGGGTTGAACGCTGCTTTGAACTGTTCAACGGGACCTGTTCAACGCTGACCGCTGAACTCTGAACGGGCGACTGAACGCCTGAACGCCCACCGGCCGTGGCCGGGCTCGCGGTCGTACTCGTCGTTGGGTCGGGGTCGGCGGCGAGGAGGTGGAGCAGGTGCGCGGCGAGGGCGGCGGCGATCGCCGGCCACGCGCCGATCCCGAACCGCAGCGCCCCCGGCACCGCCAACCCACCGGCCTCCCCCACCGCCTCGGTCGGGATCGCGGGTGGGAGATCGCTGGCGAGGAACACCGCCTGCGCGAGGCCGGACAGCCCGGCGGACAGGACGACGACGGCCCAGGCGTAGCCGCGGGCGGAACCGTGCAGGCGGGCGGTGGCGGTGTAGGCGACGACGGCGAGCCCGTCGGTGATCAGCGGGTAGATCCACGCGATCGACGTCGGGACCCGCGCGGCCACCGCGACCTCGAACAAGCCGTGGGCGGTCGCGGCCGCCGCGCCCAGGGCGACGATCAGGCCGGGCAGCCATAGCACCCACCGGCTCCCCCCGCTGTTGGCGTCGTGGGGGGTCATCGGCGGAGCCGGTCGTGGCGGGCGATCCGGTCGCGCTGGACCAGTCGCTGCGCAAGCGCGGTCCAATCGGCGCCGGCGGAGATCGCGTGCGAGGCCTGCCGGGCGGCGGCCATCCGTGACGCGCGCAGGATCGCGGTCTCGGCAGCGAGGCGGGCGGCGATGATGATCGGGTCGCGCTCGACCAGGCAGCCGAGCACGAACACCGCGACCGCAGCCCGCTGCGTCGTGTCGTCGCCGGCGACCCAGTCTGAGGTGCCCAGCAGCGGGATGTCGACGCCGGGCCGGGTCGCGGCGATCCAGCCGCCGAGCAGCGCTTCGATCGCGTCGACGTCGCGCTCAACCAGATATGACCGCGGCTCCGGACGCTGTGGGGTGGAGTCGTGGGCGTTGGTGGGTGTGGTCATCGGTGGGCTCCGTTCACGCTCTGGCCGGCGGGTTCGGGCGGGCAGTTCTCACGCGCGGTGGCCCACCAGGCGGCGATCTCGGCCAGCTGTCCGTGTGCCGGGACCGCGGGGGCCGTGGCGGTGAGTGGTGGGCGGCCGCCGCGGGTCTGGTGACGCTCGACCGAGCAGGACCCGACGTTCTGCCGGACGCGCCGCACCACGCCCGGCCTCTGCCGGTCGTGCCAGTCCCCGGCCAGTGCGACGGAGGCGGCGGGGCCTTGGTAGGCGGCGGACCAGGCGTGCATCAACCAGACGAGTTCCTCGACGACGTCGGGGTGCCATACCCAGCAGTCCGGTAGCACTGCGGCCCCGTCGGGGTATCGGAGGTAGATCGCGGCCAGCCAGGCGGTGAGGTCGTCGAGCAGGGCGGTGGTGTCGTCGGGGTTGGTGGGGGCGAGCAGCCAGGTGGGGGCGGGGCTGGCGTTGCGGCGGGTCGCGATCGAGGCGACGGTTTCGGAGAGCCGGGCGAGGACCTCGGCCAGCTCGTCCACCCGCGCGGGCAGTGTGGTGAGGGGGTCGATGTCGCGGCGCAGGCCGTCGACAAGCCGGGCCAGCCCGGCGACCGGCCCGGACCAGCCGCCCTCGTCGCCTGCGCCTGGGTTCGCCGGTGGATTGTTCGAGCTCATCAGGATTCTCCAGATATTCGTGGCGCGCCGCGGCCAAGCCGACCCGTTACTGGGGCGGGCCTGGCCGCGACGGGCGTCATGCGGAGTGGGTCAGCCGGTGGGGCGTCGGTCCCGGTCGTCCTCGTCGTCGAGCGGAAGGGCGTCGACCACGACCAGCCGCGGCCGTCCCTGCGCTGGCTCGTGTGGGCCGGCGGTGAGCACCCCGCGGATCGGGCGGGCCACCTCACGACGCCGAACGAGGCGACCGACGCGGAGGCTGATCCGCGCCGGCAGCGCCCGCCACCAGGCGGCGATCTGCTCGAGGGGTTCGACGAGCTCGGGGTGGTCGTCGGCGAACTGGGCCCATCGGACCTCGCGGCGCTGCCAGATCATCTGCGCCCGCCCGATCACCGGCGGGATCCCCCGACGGATCACCAGCACCCGCCCAGCCGGGAGGTTCGCGATCTGCGCCGGTGAGAGCACCGCCGTCTTCCGCGTCCCCCTCGCGGTTCTGTTCCGAGCCGGGTCGACCGCGTCGGCAGGTTCGTCGCGTTCCCCGGTCAGGGTGGACCAGAACTGCAGATCGTCGCGGTCACGGGTGCCGCCGAACACCATGATCGAGCCCGAGTTGTTCAGGATCGTCGCCGCGTCGTGAGTGCCGTAGCGGGCGAGGAGTTGGGCGCGGGACTGGAACGCGCAGATGATGTTCACCCCACGCCCACCCATGTCCGCCGTCCACGACTCCAGCGGGACAGGGCAGATCAGCGCCGCCTCGTCCAGCGCCAGCCGCAGCGGCGGGTCGAGCCGGCCGCCGGGGCGGGTGGCGGCGGTGCGGCGGGCGGCCCGGGCGATGTGCCCGGTCAACGCACACACCAACGGAGCGACCTGGGCCTCCTCACCGCCGAGGAGGTAGACGGTGCCGTTGGTGGCGAGGAGTTCGTCGACGTTGAGCGGGCGGGCCCACGGTCGCTCCTCCCCCAGCCCGGCCGCGGCCGATGCTACGGGGCTGGTGAGCCAGCCGAGGGCGGGCATGATCGTCGAGGTGATCGAGGACCGGGTGCGGTCGTTCGTGCCCAGGAACTGTCCGAGGTCGAGCTCGAACGCCGGCTCGGGGCTGCGCCGCAGCAGGACCGTCACTTCCCGCGACGCGGCCTCGGGATCGGCCAGCCACCCGAGGACGTCACGCATCGTCTTCGAACCGAGGGCGGCGGCGTGCAGGAGCGCGGCCAGGACACGACGGCCCTGGGCATCCCAGAACTCCCGATCCCCCGACGCCCCCGCCCGCGTCGTCGCGGCCAACATGTCCGTCGCGCGCTCCCCGGCCATGACCGGGTCCGCGCAACCCGACACCGGGTCGAAGGTGACCGTCGAGGGCAGCCCGGCGAGGCCGACGGCGTTGAACACCCACACCGGTCCACGACCCGACCTCACGGTCGACGTCAGGTCGTAGAGGTCCGCGCGGGTCGAGGCGACCAGCACGGCGCCGGGGGCATCGAGGACCTGCCCGGCCAGCCACCCCGACTTCCCTGTCCGCGGGCCACCGAAGATCAGGGTGACGTCCTCGACCGAGGACCACACCCACAACAACCCGGTGCGGCACAACCGCACCGCCACCTCCGCCACCGGCAACCGGCAAAGGTCACGGCGGTCCATCCCGGCCAGCGACGGGCGGACCGCGCCGGCGCGGCGGCGCATCGCACCACTGCCGGCGTGGCGG
Source organism: Pseudonocardia sp. (assembly GCF_050250275.1). Classification (GTDB taxonomy): domain Bacteria; phylum Actinomycetota; class Actinomycetes; order Mycobacteriales; family Pseudonocardiaceae; genus Pseudonocardia. The sequence continues at coordinate 26,513 of NZ_JBFWOY010000050.1, read as the reverse complement.
ACAACGTCGAGGGTCGAGGCAACTCCGGACTTGCGCCGCGTCCGCGATCCCCAGCGCTTCACCGTCGACGACGAGCGCGTCCACCAGTGCCACAGCCACAACCCGCCTGCGCCGGCAGACAGCAGCAGCACCGGAAGTCCGACCGCCGTGGCCAACGCGGCGAGGGGCAGTAAGGCGACCAGGCCGAGACAGATTGCCAGCACGGTCGCCCCGCGCTTGGCCGCGATCACCGTGCCGGCCACCGCGGCGACCGGGATGAAGAAGGTCCAGAGACTCATCGCAGCACCCCCAGGGCATAGGCAACGGTGTCAGTGATCGCCCGGGCATTGGCCGGGCCCATCCGGGAGAACCGGAACCGGTCCTGACCCAACGCGATCGCCAAATCCAGCACCGCGATCTCACTCGTCGACGCCTTCCCGAACTCGCCGCCGTCGAACGCGGCGCGGGCGCGGGTCCAGTCGATGCAGCAGGTCCCGTCGCGGTCGCGCTCGATGCACGATTCGCGGAACTCCTCGCGGGCCGGCCAGGTGCCGTGCACGATCAGCAACCCGACCGCCGCCCCCACGTGGGGGCTGTTCCCGCGCGCCCACCGGCGCAGCCCGATCACCGCCGAGGTCGACGACGTCGGCGCGCTCACCGGGTCACCTCCGCAGGGACCTGCGCGCAATCGATCGAGCCGTCGGAGTCGGTGCCGGTGTTGTCGGCGGATTCGTCGACGCCGATGTGGCTGATCCGGGACCAGAAGGTGTTCGCGATCCGGTCCGCGCTGCGCAGCCGGGCGGCGAGCTCGTGCAGGTCCATCGCCGCCGCGTCGAGACGCTCGCGCGGGTCGACCACCCGCGAGTCGTCGTAGACGGGGCGGGTGTCGCCGTAGTGGGCGACCTGCCAGGCCCACACCTCGGCCAGGCTCGCCACGGCGGCCAGGGTGTCGACGACGTCGGCGGTCATCGCGTAGAAGTCGGCGTGGTCCGGCTCCGCCGTGCGCTGGGCCAGGACCGTGGCGCGCCAGGCCTTCGCCCCGGCGCGGGCCTCGCGGGCGGCTTCGGGGGTGTCGGGGTCGTGGTCGTTCGTGTGGGTGTTCATCTAGTGTTCGTGTCCTTCCGGTGCTGTGTTGCCTGCCAGGGCCTGCTGTGCTGTGGAGATTCGGAGGGGAGCTCCGGTAGCCGCCGGACTCCCCTCCCCGACCCCGCCTGTGTAAGTGGGTGCCTGGGCTGCGTGGCGGGCGTCGGAGCGCCAGCGCTGCGCCGTTTCCCGGACCACGCCGAAGCGGCGCATCAACTCCGACGCGCTCATCCCCGCCGCAGCCGCGCTGCGGCCGGCCGCGGCCCGCTCCCGCTGCCCGTCCGGCGGGAGCAGCCCAACCCGCGCGTCCACCAACTCGACGCCACGCTGGCGGCGCAGCGCGGTCCGTTCGGCCGGGGTCGTGCCGCCGGCGATGCCCTCCGGCAGCACCCGTAGTGCGTAGTCGAGGCATTGGGTGCGGACCGGGCAGCCCGCGCAGATCCGCTTCGCCGCGGTGACCTGCCGGTCGAACTCGGTGCCCCGGTCGGTCTCGGGGAAGAACAAGTCCGGGTCGACCTGGACACACAGCGCGTCCGCGCGCCAGTTCCTGACCTCGTTGCGCGCGGCGGTCATCCGACCGCCTCCGAACCCGCCGGCGGCTGGTGGTTGAGAGCCGGGGTGGTCGAGTCGTCCACCGTCGACAGGAACGACGCCACCGCCTCCGGCAACCCCTGCCCCGCCGGAGTCGCCACGAACAACACCAACGCGACCAGCGAGAACACCACCGCACCCATCGGGACTCGGCACTTCGCGCAGATCACCGCACCCACGATCGCGAACAGAATCAGCACACCGACACTGCTCACGCGACACCCCCGGGCAGCTCGACCTCAGCTGCGGTCAATCGAGCGAGCGCAGCGACCTGGTCATGGCGCCACTGCGTGGTCCAGTCCCCGAGGTCGACGCATTTCCCGGTGACGAGGACGTCGTCGACAAGGCGGTCGATCACCGCGCCCGGCACCACGTACCGGCCGCCGATCTTGAGCCCGGGAAAGCTCCCGCTACGCAGGTGCCGGTACAACGTCGACTCGTCCAGCCGGAGAATCTCGGCGGTCTCAGCCGCTGTGAAGAAGGCCGGACGCCCTCCCCGCGGTCCACTGACTGCTCGCTCGTCGACTGATGCGGGTCTCATCCCGTCTCCCGGGTCGGTCATGCCTGCCATGCCAAACACTCCCCTCGTTACCAGTTTCACGCTCAGTTTGAGCGTAGATTGATAGTTCGTCAACAGCCTTCCGCGCGTGATCCACGATCGGCACTGCGCTCTAGCTAGGCTCGGCGCGCAATATCCCTGGGAGGGCTCGTGGATCAAGACTGGACTGCTGTCGGCGAAGCCTTGCGCTCACGCCTCGACGAACTCGGCATGACGATGACCGAGCTCGCGTCCAAGTCGGGAGTGTCACTGACGACCGTCCGCGAGCTGGTCCACGTGCTGAATACTCGACGACGGCAGCCCCGGACACTCGTCTCCCTGTCGACCGCCTTGGGCTGGCCAGCGGAGCAACTTGGCTCCGTGCTCCGCGGGCGCACGCTCCACGTACCCACGGCTACCTCGGGCGATTTCGCGTCGATCCACGCCGAGCTCCGCGACCTTCGTCATCGAGTCGAGGTACTCGAGCGCGCACTCATCGACAGGCCCTGACTCCTCGGCTCCGCGGGGTCGTGTGGCGTCGCGGACGCTGCGCCTAGGCGTTCGAGTGACTGCACCGAGCGTGTTCGTCGGGCCCAACGAGCCAGGGGCATCCACGCTCGTGAGTCGCAGTCGGGGACTGCTCTGCGTTTCATGGGTATGAGTTGACCGCAGACGACTGGACGCTAACACCGCACTTCAAGGGCCGTTTGCAAACGTCCCGGACGATCAAAGTTGATCGAAAACGTCCCCAGAACGTCCCGATCTGGGGATGATGGTTCCGTGCCGAACAGCCGACTCCAGGCCGCCATGCACGCGGCCAGCCTGACGATCGAGCAGATCGCTACAGAGGTGGACGTCGACCCGAAGACTGTCGAGCGCTGGGTCAACGCCAACGACCGCACCCCCCATCGCACAACCCGCCGGCGCGTGGCAACCCTCCTGCGAGTCGATGAGACCCACCTCTGGCCGAGTAACACGCGACATCACTCGACGCCGGCCGACGGTCTCGCTGAGCTCGTCCATCTCTACCCATCCCGCTCGGCAGTCCCCTTCGGACTCTGGACCGACCTCGTCCAAGGCACACGGGAGGCCATGGACGTACTCGTGTTCTCGGGCCAGTTCCTTGTCGAGCAGCACAACGCGCTGCCGATCGTGCGCGCCAAGGCCGCAGGGGGCGTCCGCTTCCGATTTCTCGTCGGAGACCACACCTCTCAAGCTGTCATCCAGCGAGCTGAAGAGGAAGGCACTACTGGTGGGCTCGAGGGCCGAGTCCAGATGATGCGGCGCTACCTCCAGGACGTCGCAGGCCTGCCCAGCGTAGAGGTCCGCACGCACGGCACCATCCTCTACAACTCCATCTACCGCTTCGACGACCAAGCGCTCATTAACGGCCATGCGTTCGGCTCGCTCGCAGGCCAGAACCCGATGCTCCACATCCGTCGCATCGACGGCGGCTCACTCTGGGAGCATTACATGCGCTCCTTCGAGCGGGTGTGGGAGATCGCCGACCCCGAACCCGCCGGAAGGTAGGCCCATGGCCCGCATCGACTACTTCGACGACCCGGCCGCGCCGGCCATAAACAGCGTCGTTCCTTCGGTGACCGTCGCCGTCCGGAACAGTGCCGGGCAGATCCTGCTGATCCACAAGATCGACAACGACTACTGGGCGCTCCCCGGCGGCGGCCACGACCCCGGCGAGAGCATCACCGACACCGCAGTGCGCGAGGTACGTGAGGAGACCGGCATCGACGTCCAGGTCACCGGGCTCGTCGGCACCTACACCGACCCTCGCCACGTCATGAAGTACGACGACGGCGAAGTCCGCCAACAGTTCTCACTCTGCTTCCACGCCGTCCCGATCGACGAGTCCGAGAAGCCCCGCGAGGACGGCACTGAGACAAAGGCCGCCGAGTGGGTCGACCCCGCCGACGTACCCGAGCTGAGCATCCACCGGTCCATGCGCATGCGGATCGAGCACGCGCTTGACGGGACCCGCAGCGAGCCGTACCTAGGCTGACCCACCCTCGAGCCGGGCCTCGGCGCGCCGCACCGACTCGCGGAGAATGGGCTCTGCCTCGAGCCAGGCCTGGTGCACTGGGTCTTCCTCGGGGTACCGGCGCAGGATCTCCGCAATCCGCTCGTCGTAGGTCAGCAACTCCCCCGCCGGCCCTGTCGTGAGGTCCGCCAGTGCGAGCGCGTCGAGCAGGGGGCCGTCGGGGAACGGGAACTCCGCCAGCTCGTCCGCAAGACCGCGCTGCTTCGCCTCGAAGCGAGCCCCCGAATGGTGGGCGACGAGATTCACGATGGCGTCAGGCCAACCTTCGATGTTCAGGTAGCGGGCGCCATCGAGGGGGTGGAAGCCGGTGCGGCCAATCTCTGGTGCGTAGCCGACGTCGTGCAGCCAGGCTGCCGCGATCAACTGATCCTGCCGAGCTGCAGGCACTGACACCATGAGCTCGGCAGCTCGCGCGGCGACCGCTTTGACATGTGACCACCGCCGACCCAGCGGCTCGACCAGCGCTCTTGAGACCCTTCGCGCCTCGGACACAACAGCCGACGCTCCCGCAGGAACCGCTGCTAGTTCATCCTCAGCACGCATGATGGATGACGCTACAGAGGCCGTGTCCAAGCAGCAGCGCCACAGCCATTGGCTGCGGAGGTTTCGTCCGACACCGCGTTGTTGGCGGGTTCTGACACCGCCGGGCACGTGTCGGTGCCGCGGATGCTGGTTTGCGTCGACACCGCTTCCGCGCCCGACGGGTGTCACGACGAAGATCTGCTTGCGCGGTGCCTAAGCGGTCTTCCCGCAGCACCTCGCGGGCCCCTCAGCGTTCGCTGCTGAAGAACCGTAGCAACAGCGGGCCAACGGTCTGTGGGTCGACGACGTGATCTGGCCCCTCGAGGTTCTCCCGTTGAGCGTGGGGCAGTAGGTCTGCGAGCTCGTCGGCCGCGCGGTCGAAGAAGTCCGAGGGCAGGCCTGCCATGTAGGGGACCGTGATCGGTCCTCCGGTGGTGACCAGGACCGGTTGGGTGACCGTTGCCAGTCGATCGGCCGGCAACTGGTAGCGGTTGAGGAAGAGGCTGTCGTGGACCAGCGTGGGCGCGAGGGCGACCGAATCCGCCCAATGCGCCGTCTGCTTGCCTGCCGCTTTCCTGGCCGCGATGTTGTCATCGGAGGCGCCGGTCATGCGCATGAACAGTTCGAGAACCTCCTCGTCTCGCCCAGCGTCGAAGGCGCGTCGGGTGTCCGCGACGTACTCCTCGAATCGCGGGCGTATGTCGTCCCCGACCGCGTAGGGCACCTCCCACACGGCGATCGTGTCGATGACTGACCCGGCCGCGGCGGCCTCCAGCGCCAACGCGCCACCAGAGGACGCCCCGAACAGGTGTGCCGAGCCACCAGCCTCCGCGATCAACGCATCCAGGTCCTCGATCTCCCGCTCCACGGCGTAGGGCTCGGTGAAGCCGCTCGCGCCGCGTCCCCGACGGGCATAGTTGTAAACCGTGAAGTGCTCGGCGAGAGCAGGTACCAGGGGAGCGTTCTCGGCTCCGTCGTCCTGTGCGCCGCCTACCAGGACGACAGCCGGGCCGCTTCCCTTCCGGTCGTAGGCGATGGTGGTGCCATCGTTTGATGTCACGCGAAAGGCCATCTCGTTCATCTCACATCCCCGTTCGAGAGGTTGTCTTAGCGCCTGAGCAGCGTGCCGACGACGGCCTCGGTGCGCGACCACCGCGCCCTTGCGATCACGGCCGCCACGATGAGAAGGGCGAGCGGCAGCCAAGGGCTCTGCTCGAGTCCTTCTCTCGATGTTGCGGACCGACTGGCTGAGCTAATCAAGTTTGACTACTTGGTAAGAGTGCAGGAGGATGGACATCTAGTCAAGGTTGATTAGAAGCGCATCTTGAGGGGATCGTGGACCGTTCGCCACGAACCCGGATCATCGGCCATGGTGTAGGCGCCCTCAGACAGTCGTTTGCTCAGGCTCTTCGCCCACTCCAGTTCGATGCGTGCGTGACCCGCCCACAGTTCGGCCTGATCGCGGACGTGTTCGGGAATGTCGGGGTTCGGGTTCTCCCACCCCTTGGCTTGCCCTACGAGCTCCGCTTCCAGGCGCGCAACCCGCTCGTTAACGTGCGCGATGGCATCTGCCCTGGTCAGCATGGGCAACATGGCGATGGACGCGTCGAGCATGGCCGGGTCGTGGGTGCGCCGCAGACCGTCGCGGACCAGTTCGACTATCTCGTCACGTCCCCGAGCTGTCGCGCGGTACAGAACGCGCTCCGGCCCAGAGTTGCCCAGCTCGGCGTGTTCGGTGAGGAGGCCATCAGCCGCCGCCTTCTTCAGCGCGTGATAAATCGAGCCGGGCTTGATCTTGGCCCAACTCTCCGCACCCCAGCTCTGCAGTTCGGACCGCACCTGGTAGCCATGCGCGCCGCCGGAGAGGTGCACGATACCGAGTACCAGGAGCTTCGTCGCCGACAGGCGCCCACCTCCGCTCAATCCTCTCGTCTCGATCGCGAGCTTTCCCATGGGTTCGATTCCTTCTCACGGTGCTGCGAACGAATTGGTAGAGACTAGTCCAGTTTGACTACTTGGTCAGAGTAGACGAGGAGGAAGGGTCTAGTCAAGGTTGACTAGACGCGCATATTGAGGTGACGGGGACCGTCGCCACGAACCCGGATCATCGGCCATGGTGTAGGCGCCCTCAGACAGTCGTTTGCTCAGGGTCTTCGCCCACTCCAGTTCGGTGCGTGCCTGTCCCGCCCACAGTTCGGCCTGATCGCGGACGTGCTCGGGGGCGTCCGTACTGGGCTGCTCCCGCCACTTGGCCTGCACTACGAGCTCCGCTTGCGCGCCCGCCAGGGTGGCGTCAATCCCACCAACACTAGGGTGCCCTCCTGGTCCGGGTGGTGTCAGCACTGACCTACAAACGGTGCTGGTGGAGACCTCCAACGCCAAGCCATCGGCTCCTGCCGCCAGGAGGCAACATGGCGCACTAGGAGATACGCAGATTCGCGACGTTGAGCGGAGTGCGGTCGCCGATCACGCGGGCGGCTTGCTGATCAGCAGAACCGACCCACGCGGCGTAGTGCCTCAGCGTCGTAGTTCCGTCCCCATGGCCGAGCCGACCAGCCACCGTGCGCAAGTCAACGCCTGCCGTCAACAGCTCAGTTGCCGAGTAGTGCCGCAGCTCCTTCAAGGTCGTGTCAATGCCGAGCCGCGCCACCAGACGGCCGTACCGCCTCGTCAACGACGCTGGGTCCCGAGGCCGGCTCATGTCAGCTACTGCCGAGAAGACCCATGTGCGATCCGTCAGATCAATGCCGAGCAACGCGAGCCGCGCCGCACTTTCCCGTCTATGGGCACGCAGCAGCTCGATCGTGGCCGCGTCGATCGACACTCGACGCATCTGGTGGCTCTTTGTGTCCTTCAGAAGCATCCCGCCCGAGGTACGCACGTAGTTCTCGTCGAGCCGGATGACGCCTGTGTCGAGGTCCAGGTCCTCCCACTGCAGAGCCACCACCTCACCGCGACGGGCCCCCAACATCGCTGACAGCCAGAGGTACAGGCCCCATTCTGAAGACGCCTCCCAGGCCGCCTCGACGATCCGAGCCATCTGCGCACTGGTCGGAGGCTTGGGCTGGGGTCGAGGCTTGGCGGGCGGTCGGACTGACGACATGGGGTTGAAGCTGATCCATCCCCATCTCACTGCGGCCGAGCACGCTCCGGACAGGATGGCGTGTATCGAGCGCACGCTCGACGCCGCGTACGGCTTACAAACGTGCGGTGTGCACCCCTCTACAGAGCAGACGTGTTTGCCCTCGGCGGCGTGCTTCTGGATGAGAGGCTTGCCGTTGCAGAGGTCGCGGCACTTCCGCAGGCGCGCGTAAAACGGCTCCAGGCGCTCGGCTGCCTCGCGAACGAAGATGATGAGCGGCACGTCGCCGACCTTCGGGCGGATGTAGAGCCGGATCTGTGCCTCGTACGTCATGCGCGTGGTGGGGTCGATCTCGTGCTGGTTCATCCAGCGGTCCAGCAACGAACCGACCGTGGCGCGAGTACGCGCGACCTTCAGGTCGTCGGCGTCAGCCAGCAGGCGCGTACGGAGTTTCTCGGCCTCCTTCTGTGCCGCTCGCTCGGAACGAACGTTGCCTGGCTGCTCGATCGGGACGCTGTCTACGAGGATGACGCGCTCGCCCGTGCTTGGGTCGTCGCCGGCCGACACACGCACCTGAAGTCTGTCGCGCATCCGGCGGATGCTGCCCCGTTGCCGCGGCTTCAGCGGCTCGTCGATCGCGGTCACAAGATCGGAAGTTAGCAACTCCCGTGGATCACATCGTGGATCATGATCTACTTCGACGGCCCTAAAACGAACTGGGCCCTGACCATACTTGCTGGTCAGGGCCCGATTTCGTGTGGTGCGCCCGAAGGGATTCGAACCCCTAACCTTCTGATCCGTAGTCAGATGCTCTATCCGTTGAGCTACGGGCGCGTGCTCTTCAATTGTAGCCGTAGCCGACCCAGGAGTCGGACCACGCCTGCGCGGAGGCTCCGGGATTTGAACCCGGGATGGGGGGTGACCCCAAACCGCATTAGCAGTGCGGCGCCATAGACCAGACTAGGCGAAGCCTCCCGGGGCCTCTCGGCCTCAGCACGGACAACTCTACACATGCCCCCGCACGGCTCCGCACACCCCCCACCCCCACGACGATCACCGGATTCCGATCATCCCGTCGCGGCCATCTCCAGGAACGGCGCGAGCGAGTCGGGGTTCTGCAGCGCGCCACGGCTCACGGCCTTGTCGGGGGCGACGCCTGCCAGGATCTTCTTGACCGGGACCTCGCACTTCTTGCCGTTCAGGGTGCGCGGGACGGCGTCGATGACGATGAAGCGGTCGGGCACGTGTCGGGGGGAGAGCTCGGTGCGCAGCGTCTTGCGCAGGCTCGCCTCGACGTCGTCGAGCGAGGTGCCGTCGGTGAGGACGAGGAAGCAGAGCAGGGCGCCCTCGTCGCGGGCTCCGAGCTCTGTGGTGTCGATCACGAGGGAGTCGGCGACGCCGTCGACGGCCTCGACGACGGCGTAGAAGTCGGCGGTGCCCATGCGGACGCCGCCGCGGTTGAGGGTGGAGTCGGAGCGGCCGTAGATGACGTAGGAGCCGCGGGGGGTGAGCCGCACCCAGTCGCCGTGGCGCCAGACGCCCGGGTAGTCCTCGAAGTAGGCCTCGTGCAGGCGGGAGCCGTCGGGGTCGTTCCAGAACATGACCGGCATGGACGGCATGGGCCGGGTCACGACGAGCTCGCCGACCTCGTCGAGCAGCTCCTGGCCCTTCTCGTCGTACGCGACGACGGCGGCCCCCAGTGCGGCGCAGGAGATCTCGCCCCGCCACACGGGGACGGTGGGGGCGCCTCCGACGAAGGCGGCGCACAGGTCGGTGCCGCCGGAGACGGACGCGATCTGCAAGTCGTCACCGACGGCGTCCCCGACCCATTCGAAGCCCTCGGGCGAGAGCGGGGCGCCCGTCGAGCCGACGGTGCGCAGCGCGGAGAGGTCGGACTCGTCGCGGGGGCGCAGGCCGGCCTTGAGGCAGGACTGGATGAACGGCGCGGACGTCCCGAAGTACTTGACGCGGTGACGGTCGGCGAGCCGCCAGAGGGCGCCGAGGTCGGGGTGGGCGGGGCTGCCGTCGAACAGGACGATCGTGATCCCGGCGAGCAGGCCGCCGATGAGGTAGTTCCACATCATCCACCCGGTGGTGGTGAACCAGAAGAAGCGGTCGCCGGGCCGGAGGTCGGACTGCAGGCGCAGGGCCTTGAGGTGTTCGAGCAGGATGCCGCCGTGGCCGTGCACGATGCCCTTGGGCAGCCCGGTCGTCCCGGAGGAGTAGAGGACCCACAGGGGGTGGCCGAACGGGACGGGCTCGAACGCGAGCGGCGCGGCGGCGGCGGTGAAGTCGGCCCAGCCGGTGGTGCCGTCCAGGGTCGCGGCCTCGTCGAGGTAGGGGACGAGGACGGTCTCGCGGACGGTCGGCAGCTGCGACTGCAGCGCGGTGACGGTGGGCCGGATGTCGAAGCGGCGTCCGTTGTAGACGTAGCCGTCGACGGCGACGAGCACGGCGGGCTCGATCTGGGCGAACCGGTCGTGGACGGCGCGGGCGCCGAAGTCCGGGGAGCACGACGACCAGATCGCGCCGAGGCTCGCGGTGGCCAGGAAGGCGACGAGGGTCTCGACGCTGTTGGGCGCCAGCGCGACGACCCGGTCGCCGCGGCCGACGCCGGCCCGGACGAGCCCTGCCCGGAAGCGGCCGACGAGGTCGCGCAGCTCGCCGTGGGTGACGACGCGTTCGACGCCGTCCTCCCGCGCGAACACGAGGGCCTCGTCGGTGTCGGCCCGGCCGGGGCCGTCGGTGAGGGCGTGCTCGGCGTAGTTCAGCGTGGCGCCGGGGAACCAGTCGGCACCGGGCATGGTGTCGGATCCGAGGGGGGCGGTGGGGGTGTCGTGGAACCGGACGCCGAAGAAGTCGGCGGCGGCGGCCCAGAAGGCCCCGACGTCGGCCACCGACCAGGCGTGCAGGGCTGCGTAGTCGGTGTCGTCGGGGAGGTCGACACCGCGCTCCTCACGCAGGAATCGGGCGAAGCGCGCGATCTCGCTCGACTCGGCCGCTACGGGCGCAGGGGACCACACGACGGCGGGGGCTCCGGTTGCCATGCCGGGAGTTTTCCCTGCGATCGGGTGGGAAACCAGTCAGCGCAGGTGTGACCCGAACCAATTCAGCATGCGCTGCCACGCTTCGGCGGCGGCTCCGGGGTCGGCGTCGAAGCGATGGCCCGTCAGCGGGAACGTGACGAGGTCGGTGGCGACGCGGGCGCTGTCGGTGGCGTCGCGCAGCTGTCCGATCTCGGGGTACTCGCCGCCCTCGGGTGGGCCGCCGTAGATGCCGAGCCACGGGCAGGTCAGCGAGGCGGCGGCGTCGAGCAGCTCGGGCAGGCCGTCGGAGGTGGGGGTGGTGACCCCGCCGCCGCCGACCGTGACCGCGGCGCCGAAGGTGCGTCTGGCCGCGACGAGCAGGGCGACGGATCCGCCGAGGTCGAAGCCGACGACGCCCATCCGGTCGGCCTGGATGTCGTGCTCGGCGAGCCAGCCGAACGCGGTGTCGGTATCGGCCATGACCTCTTCGCGGTCGAGCTTGTCGACCTGCTCCTGCACGTGCTCGTCGGAGTGCGCGGCGTCGATCTCGTCGGCGCCGTCGCGGTGGTACAGGTGGGGCGCCACGACCAGCCACCCGTCCCCCGCGATCGCGGAGACCAGGGAGCGGACGCTGTCGGTGACACCGCGTGCCTCGTGGAGCACGACGATCCCGCCGCGCACCGAGCCGTCGGGCTCCGCAACGGTCAGCCGCAGCCGACTGCCGTCGACGAGCGGGACGGTCTCCGTCCGGATCTCGGTCATGGGCGCAAGCCTGTCACGTCGATCGACAGCCCACCGGGCCGGTCTACGGTGACTCCCATGACGTTGATCCGCGCGGACCTCGACGCGCTGCCGGCCTACGTGCCCGGCCGCGCCGTCCCCGGGGCCGTGAAGCTCGCCAGCAACGAGGTCCCCCTCCCGCCGCCCGCCTCGGTACTCGCCGCGGTCGCGGAGGCCGCGGCCGGGGGCAACCGCTACCCGGATCTCGCGGTGGCGACGTTGACCGAGCGACTCGCCCGGGAGCTGGACCTGGCTCCGGAACGGGTCGCCGTCGGGTGCGGCTCGGTGAGCTTGTGCCAGCAGCTGGTGAACATCACCTGTGTGGGGCCGGCCGACGAGGTCGTCTACGCGTGGCGGTCATTCGAGGCGTACCCGATCGTGACGCAGGTGGGTGGCGCGACGTCGCGGCCGATCCCGTTGACCGACGACTTCCGGCACGATCTCGACGCGATGGCGGCCGCGGTGGGGCCGGCGACGCGGCTGGTCATGGTGTGCTCGCCGAACAACCCGACGGGCACCGTCGTCACCCGCACGGAGCTGGAGCGGTTCCTGGCCGCGGTGGGGCCGGACGTGATCGTCGCGCTCGACGAGGCGTACTACGAGTACGTGACGGCCGACGACGCCGTCGACGGGCGCGACCTGGTCGACGAGTACCCCAACCTGGTGGTGCTGCGCACGTTCTCGAAGGCGTACCGGCTGGCGGGGCTGCGGGTGGGCTACGCGTTCGGCGCGCCGGAGGTGGTGGCGGCGCTACGCAAGGTGGGGTCGCCGTTCGCGGTGAGCGTCGTGGCGCAGGCCGGGGCGATGGCGGCGCTCGAGGTGAAGGACGAGCTGCTGGCGTCGGTTCCCGAGGTCGTGTCGGAGCGGGAGCGGGTGCGGGACGCGCTGCTGGGCATGGGCTACACGGTGCCGCCGACGCAGTCGAACTTCGTGTGGCTGGCACTGGGTGACCGCACGGCGGCGTTCGCGGCGCACCACATGGACCACAAGCTGATCGTGCGGCCGTTCGCGACGGACGGGGTGCGGGTGACGGTGAGCAGCCCGCAGGAGAACGACCTGCTGCTGGCGGCGGCGGCCGCCTTCGCCGGGAACTGAGGAGCACAGACGAACGACCCGGGGACCGAGGTCCCCGGGTCGTTCTGTTCAGCGAAGCGGCGTTCAGGCGCGCCGCTCGTCGTCAGCCGCCGACCGTCAGCTCCGGACGCCGCGGCGCGCGTAGATACCCGCGACGATCCCGATGCCGATGATCGCGACGATCAGCTGGACGATGTGCTCGATCCAGTCGATACCGTTGGTGTCGGCGACACCGAAGGCGCGCGCGATCCACGTGCCGATGTAGGCCGCGATGATGCCGACCACGATCGTCAGCCACACGGGGATGTTCTGCTTGCCCGGCAGGATGAGCCGGGCCAGAACTCCGAGGACGATACCGATGATGATTGCGCCGATGATGCTACCGAGCATGTGATCCCCCGATCCGTCGTCGAGGCGCCGCCATGACGGCCGCGCAATTTCTCGTGGAACCGAGACTGACACCCCGTGCGATTTATTGCTCGCCGGACACCGCGAACAACACCGAAGTGTTATCTGTCCGTTCGAATGCCGACATCCAGGGCCCCTGGATCCGTCCGATCGGCCTGCCGACACCCACCGTTCGCCCTGAACATGTAGCGCCGGATGGCCCGTCGGTGTTTTCCGGGGACCGCGCCCGGACCACTCTGCGCCGAACGAGCAGGACCCACCCGACCCGAACGGGTGATCAGCCCTCGAGCACGTATCCCGCGCCGCGCACCGTGCGAATTCTTTCGGCCCCGATCTTGCGCCTCAGGTAGGAGATGTAGACCTGCACGAGATTCGCCGATGCGGGTTCCGTCCACACGCGTTGCGCGATCCGGTCGTGCGAGACGGTCTCCCCCGCCTCGGACACGAGCGCCATGAGGAGCGAGAACTCCGTCGGCGACAGCGCGACGGGGCGGCCGTCGACCTGGACCTCGCCGAGGTCGGGGTCGACGGCGAGGTCACCGACGCGCACGACCTTCTCCTCGATCAGCCCGCCCTGCCGCAGCCGCAGCCGGATGCGTGCGACGAGCTCGTCGACGGCGAAGGGCCGCAGGACGTAGTCGTCGCGGTCGGCGCGCAGCAGCCCGAGCAGGGAGGACCGCCGCTCGCGGGGGGTGACCCCCACGATGGGCGCGGACGAGACCTCGGCCTGCAGGGCGCCGACGACGGTCGAGACGTCGGGGCCCGGGAGCTCGACGTCGAGGACCACGAGGGCGGGCACGTCGGCGCGCGCGACGTCGAGCACGCCGATGCCGTCGTGGGCAGGCGCGACGTCGAGCCCGTCGGCGCGCAGGCTGCGCAGGACCGACGCGGTGGCCGCGGTCGCGGGCAGCGCCAGCAGAACGGTGTCCGACGTCGGCGGTGTCCGATCGGACGACCGCTGGCTCGGGACGTACGCTGACGCGCCCTCTGGGGGAGCAACAGGGAGCATCGACGACGACCCTCTCCCGTCAGCAGCAGGTAACGATCGGCTAACGAGCCGAGCGGTCGTCCTGACCTGACCAGCGGTCACCCCTGAGACACCTCTTGCTCCGATCGGAGCAAGGGATACGGAGGATGTGCGGTTAAGACGGCTCTCCGGCGCGTCCGACGGACCTGTCGGCGCGCGTGCGCAACCTCGACTCTCAGGATCGTTCCTCGACGCGGCGCGGCTTCATAGGTTCTCGGTCCATGCGACGGAAAGACCGCGCAGGCGACCGGCACGCTCCCCAACCGGCCGGTCGCGAGGACCGACCGCGGCCAACGGCTCCCATCCTCGGCCGCGAGACGTCCGTACGGATCGACGTCCCCGGGTCCGGCGCCCCAAGCGGGTCCCGGGGACTCGTCCGATCCGGCATCCACCGCAGGGTCGGCGCCCCTCCGAAGCTCCCCATCGGACGGTCGCCGACGAGGCGGTCGCCTCGGGCGGGGACGGGCGGACACGACCCCGTCCCCGCCCGCCGCCTCCCACCGGTACCGGGCGTGGTGCGCGTCCCGGCCGGGCTCGGCCCGTTTCAGAGCCCCCGGCGGGCCAGCAGCGGCGCGATCTCGGGGTCCCGTCCCCGGAAGGCGCGGTAGGCCTCCATCGGTTCGACGGCGCCGCCGCGCGACAGCAGCGCCGCGCGGAACGCGTCGCCGTTCTCGCGGCGCAGGCCGCCGTTCTCGGTGAACCACTCCACCGTGTCGGCGTCGAGGACCTCCGACCAGATGTAGGAGTAGTAGCCGGCGCTGTAGCCACCCGCGAAGACGTGGTTGAAGTAGGTGCTGCGGTACCGGGGCGGGACGGTCGCCAGGGCGATGCCGGCCTCGGCCAGGGCACGTGCCTCGAAGTCCTCGACCTCCTCGGCGGTGGGGACGTCGTCGGTGAGGGTGTGCCACGCCTGGTCGAGGACGGCCGCGGCGAGGTACTCGGTCGTCGCGAAGCCCTCGCCCCAGGCCCGGCCCGCGACCAGCTTCTCGACGAGCGCGGCCGGCATCGGCTCACCCGTCTCGTGGTGGCGGGCGTACCCGGCGAGGATCTCCGGCCACAGCGACCACATCTCGTTGACCTGCGACGGGAACTCGACGAAGTCGCGCGGCACGCTGGTGCCGGAGAACCGTGGGTGGGTGACGTCGGAGAGCAGCCCGTGCAGGGCGTGCCCGAACTCGTGGAACAGCGTCGTGACCTCGTCGAAGGTCATGAGCGTGGGCTCGCCGTCGGCGGGCTTGGCGAGGTTGAGGGTGTTCATGACGACGGGCCGCTGCCCCAGCAGCCGCGACTGCGACACCAGGGCGTTCATCCACGCGCCGCCGCGCTTGGAGTCGCGGGCGTAGAAGTCGGCGCCGTAGAGCCCGAGGGGGGCCGCGGCGGCGTCCGGGCCGTCGAAGACCTCCCACACGCGGACGTCGTCGTGGTACATCGTGAGGTCGTCGCGTTCGACGAAGCGCAGCCCGTAGAGGGCGCCGGCGGCGCGGAAGACGCCGTCGCGCAGGACGCGGTCGAGCTCCAGGTAGGGGCGCAGGGCGGCGGTGTCGACGGCGAAGCGCTCCTTGCGGACACGTTCGGCGTGGAACGACCAGTCCCACGGCTGCAGCGGCTCGCCACCCGCGGCCTCCTGCAGCTCCGCGGCTTCGGCCCGGGCGTTGGCGACGGCGGGCGGGACGAGCTCGGCGAGCAGCCCGCGGACGGCGTCGACGGAGCCTGCGGTGCTGTCGGCGGCGACGTAGGAGGCGTGGTCGCGGAACCCCAACAGCTGCGCCCTTTCGGCGCGCAGCGCGGCGAGCTCGGCGAGGATCGCGCGGGTGTCGTGCTCGCCGCCGCAGGCGCCGCGCCGGGTGGAGGCCCGGAACAGCTCCTCGCGCAGCGACCGGTCGGTCAGCGACGCCAGTGCGGGCTGGTTCGTCGGCAGCACGAGCGTCAGCAGGTGCCCGTCCTTCCCCCGCGCCGCGGCTGCCCCCGCCGCGGCCGAGACCGCGCCGGGCGACAGGCCGGCGAGGCGTGCCGGGTCCTCGACGAGGACGGCCGAGGCGTTGGTGTCGGCGAGCAGGTGGCTGCCGAAGGCCGTCGACAGCGTGGAGATGCGGGCGTTGAGCTCGCGCAGCCTGCTCTGGGCGGCCTCGTCGAGCTCGGCCCCGTCGCGGACGGCCGCGTCGACGATCTTCTCCAGCAGCCGCCGCTCCTCCGGGTCCAGGCCCAGCGAGTCACGACGGTCGTGCAGGTCGCGCAGCCGGGCGACCAGCCGGGGGTCCAGCGCGATCGCGTCGCGGTGTGCGGCCAGCTTCGGCGCGATCTCGGCCTGCAGCGCCTCGATGGTCGCGTTGGTGTGGGCGCTCGCCCGGCTGAAGAACACCGTCGACACCCGGTCGAGGATGCGCCCCGACCGCTCCAGCGCCGCGACGGTGTTGTCGAACGTGGCCTGCTCCGGGTTCGTGACGATGGCCTCGATTTCGGCGCGTTGCTCGGCCATGCCGGCGTCGAACGCGGGGGCGTAGTGCGCGTCGGCGATGCGCTGGTAGTCGGGCAGCTGGTAGGGCAGGTCGCTCTCGCGCAGGAACGGGTTGTCGCTCACCCGTCCCAACGTAGCGTCGCGGCACGCTCCCCCAGCATGATCGCGCTGGCGGCGGGCCCCCTTCGAGGGACGGCGGGGAACACCGAGGTGTCGACGACGCGCAGCCCCTGGGTGCCGCGGACCCGCAGCTCGGGGTCGCACACCGGGCCGATCGCGGCGGTTCCGGACAGGTGCGACGACGAGGTCAGGTGGTCGCGGATCCAGCCGTCGAGCCGGGTGTCGTTGCCCAGGACCCAGCCCTCCGGTTCGACGCGGGTGCCGAGGCCGGCGCGGAGCAGGTCCGCGGCGATCCGGACGGCGGCGCGCAGCCGGCGGCGGTCGGCTTCGGTGCGCAGGTAGCGGTGCTGTGTCGTCGACGGGGTGAGCAGCCCGCTGCGTTCGGGGCGCTGCAGCGCGCACATCAGGTGCAGCGGCCCGCCGGGGGTGAACGGCCGTGTGAACAGCAGCAGCTCCAGGTCGCCCGCGGGGTCGGCTCCGGAGTCGACGTGCAGCGCGACCTGCGCGGTGACGGCGTGCGGGTGCGGCTCCGCGGTCTCGTGGGGCCGGAAGGGCAGGAAGACGGCCGGGTGGTCGGAGAACCCGATGCCGACCGGCAGGTCGTGGCGGACACGGATGCCGGCCTCCCGCAGGGCGTCGCCGGGCCCGATGCCGGCCCGCATCAGCAGCCGCGGCGTCGCGAGGGCGCCGGCGGCGAGGACGACCTCGCCGGCCTCGATCGGGCCGGACGCGGTCCGCACGCCGACGGCGCGCAAGCGGTCCAGCTCGATGCCGGTCACCGGTGTGTCGGTGCGGACGGTCAGCCCACCCCCGAGATGCACATGAGCGTCGTCGGCCGGCCGGAGCACCGCGCTGGTGCGCATCTCGGCGTGCTGCGCGCGCAGGTAGGCGTCGGCGGCGCTGATCCGGACGCCGTCGACGGCGTTGGACGGGACGAGACCCGCGCCGGGTGGGCCGCCCGCGTTCTTGTCCTCCTCCGGAGGGAAACCCAACGCGGCCGCTGCGGCGAGGAACGGCTCCGTGGTCGGGGCCGTCAGGGCCCCGGCGGGCCGGCGCACCGGGACCGGGCCGGCGTCGCCGTGCTCCGGGGACGAGAAGTCGAGGTCGTGCTCGCTGCGCACGTAGAACGGCAGTGCCTCGGCGTAAGACAGGCCCGGCACACCCCAGCCGTCGAGGTCGGCCCGGGTCGCGCGGACGAAGTAGGCGCCGTTGATCGCGCTCGACCCGCCCAGGACCCGCCCGCGGGGCAGCACGGCGTGCACGCCGCGCGCCAGTTCGGCCTCGTAGCCCCAGTTCAGCGGATGGCCGGGGACCGTCGCGGCCAGGGACGACACGTCGGGGAACCCGGTCCCCGGTCCGGCCTCCAGCAGCAGCACCCGTCGCGACGGCTCCTCCGCCAACCGCGCGGCCAGCACACAACCCGCGCTGCCGCCCCCGACGACGACCACGTCGAACCGTTCACCAGACACGAGGGCAGGATGCATGACGTGGCCGACCTCGCGCTGGACCTCGCCGACTTCATCTCCGCGAGCCCGACCCCGTACCACGCGGTGGCCGAGGCCGTGGCCCGGCTGACCGCCGCCGGGTTCACCGAGCAGGCGGAGACCGCCGAATGGGACACCACTCCCGGGGGGCGCTACCTGGTGCGGGACGGGACGCTGCTGGCCTGGTGGCAGCGCGCGGACGTGTCCCCGTTGCGGATCTTCGCCGCCCACACCGACTCCCCCACGCTCAAGGTCAAGCCGCTGCCCGACACCGGCGCGGGCGGCTGGCGGCAGGTCGCCGTCGAGGTCTACGGCGGTGCGCTGTGGAACTCGTGGCTCGACCGCGACCTGGGCCTGGCCGGCCGGCTCTCCCGCTACGACGGCACGTCGGTGCTGGTCAACGTGGCGCGGCCGCTGCTGCGCGTCCCCCAGCTGGCGATCCACCTCGACCGGTCGGTCAACCAGGGCCTCACGCTCGACCCGCAGCAGAACCTGCTGCCGATCTGGGGCCTCGGCTCCCCCGACGAGGGTGACCTCATGCGGTTCCTCGCCGGCGTCGCCGACGTCGACGCCGGGGAGATCGCCGCCCACGACCTCGTCGTCCACGACCTCACCCCGCCCGCCCGCCTCGGCGAACACGGCGAGCTCCTGGCCGCGCCCCGGCTCGACAACCTGTCGTCGGTGCACGCCGGCATCACCGCGCTCGTCGCCGCGGCCGAGCGCGACCCGTCGACGACACCCGTCTTCGTCGGGTTCGACCACGAGGAGATCGGCAGCGCCACCGCCACCGGCGCCGCCGGGCCCCTGCTGGAGACGCTGCTCACCCACCTCGCCGGCGGATTCGACGCCCGCTCCCGCGTGTTCGCCGCGTCCCGGGCGCTGTCGTGCGACGTCACCCACGCCGCCCACCCCAACTACCTGCACCTGCACGACCCCGGCCACCGCGCCCTGCCCAACCAGGGCCCGTCGCTGAAGGTCAACGCCAACCAGCGCTACGCCACCGACGCCCCCGGCGCCGCCGCGTGGCAGCGCGCCTGCCGCACCGCGGGCGTCGGATCGCAGTTCTTCGTCGGCAGGAACACCGTGCCGTGCGGGTCGACCGTCGGCCCGATCATCGCGACGCGGCTCGGCATCCGGACCGTCGATGTCGGCATCCCCGTGCTGTCGATGCACTCCGCACGCGAACTCTGCGGTGTGGACGACCCCGCGCATCTCGTCGCCGCCGCCACCGAATTCCTCACCGACGCGGCCTGACCGGAATTCAGTTCACATCGACGAATACCCGGGTGAATTCCCCGCGGCGGCGCGGGTGAATTCGCCGACACGCCGGACCACCCGTGCGGCGTGCACTCATTCGAGCGAATGCGCCGTTTCCCCGGTCCCGCCACGTCGTTGATCCACACGGTGGCGGCGAGACCGGAGGGGAGCCCCTCGCTGCTGCCCCACAACGTTGCAGGACAGCGGCCCGCTGGGACCGCTCACCCCTTGACCAGCACCGCTCGCGTGTACAGCAGGTCGAAGTGCTGGCGCTGCACGTTGTTCTGCGACGTCGAGCCGCCCTGCGTCGTGACGACGGCGACGTCGCAGCCCGCGGCGACGACGTCGGCCAGCCGGGCCGCGAGCAACGCCGCCTGCACACCGCGCCGGCGCTGCGCCGGGATCGTCGCCGCCCCCGTCATCTGCGCGACGCCGTCGACGACCCGCACGCTCGCCCCACCGGCGGCCGTCCCCCCGACCCAGGCCAGGTAGCGCGCCGCACCCGACGCCGCCATGTCCCGCATCGCGGCCGCGAGCACCTCACGCGGGAACGACTCGTGCGACACGACGCCCTTCACGTCGGGCGTGGCGATCCCCTCGCTGAGGACGTCGACCCACAGGTCGAACTCCTCGTCACCGCTCCTGCGCACGTCGACCCCGCCGGGCGCGACCGGCAGCGGGAGATCCGCCAGGGCACGCCCGAGGACGTTCTCGAAGCCCACCAGCCGGTAGCCGCGCGCGGTGAGCGCCGCACCGATGTCCGGGTCGGCGAGGTGGGCCAGCTCGACCTGCACGGGCGCGCCCCGGCGCGCGAACTCGTCCTCGATGCGGTCCAGCTCCGCCGGCGTGGGCGTGCCCGCGAAACCCAGACCGGCGACCTTGTTCAACGGCGACCCGACGTCGGCGAACGCCGCGACCCCACCCGCCACGGGGATCACGAACCCGTCGCCGCGCGCGCCGGCCGCCTCCGCACCGGCCGCGACGAGACCGGCCTCGGCCGCCTCGATGCGGTGCGCCAGCGCGAGATCGCAGAACAGGCTCTGCCGGGGCACGGTCATCGCCGCTCGCTCTCTGCTCGGGGTCGCCCGACACGGTGCCCGACCTCGCGCGCCGCGCTCAACCGGTTTCGGGCCCGGCGGTGCGCAGCCCGATCGGCTGAGCGGACCAATTTGAGACACCATGAGGACCCGCCGTCGTGCAGGGTGAACCCTCTGATCACCGGGGACGCCGGCGTCGACGAGGAGGTCGCATGATGCGCGAGGCTGAACTCTTCGTGACGGCGGAACAGGTCGCGGTGTGGGTACTTGGCCGGGTCGGCCGAGAGCACCGGACCACCACGGTGCCGCCGCCCTTCGGCCTCCCCGACGGCACACCCGTCACCGTCGCGTCCGTGATCCGCGACCACGCACGCGACGACGCCACCGTCCCCGACCTGCTCGCGGGCGGCGAACCCGGCACCGAGGACCCCTTCGCCGGCGGCGACAACGACCGCGAGGCCGTGCTCGCGCGGCTCGCCCAGGAGTCTGTGGCCGCCGCGTCGAAAGCCACCGACCCCGCCGCGATCGTCCACTCCCGGCACGGCGACGTCACCGTCGCCGACTACCTGCTGCGCCAGACCGTCCTGCGGGCCGTCACCGCGCACGAGGTCGCCGTGTTCAGCGGGTCCGTCTGCCCCCTCACCGAGGCGTTCTCCCGAAGCCTGTGGGAGCTCACCGAGCCGCGGGCGGACCACTGGCGCGAGGTCGGCCTCTTCGGCCCGGCACTCACCCCCGTGCCCGCCGACGTGTCCTGGCGCGACCGCTTCCTGATGTCGGCCGGGCGGGACCCGCACCCGCTGTGGGACCGCTGACCTCCGCCTTCCCGAACGGCACCCGGGCCAGCTCCTCCCACGGCCCGTCCAGGTAGCGCCACAGCGCCAGCCCCGTCGCCGACACGTCCGACGGCGTGAACTCCCCCCGCAACGCGTCGTGCAGCGCCCGCGCCCGCTCCGGCTCCACCTTGTTCTGGACGGTCACGTGCAGGTCCGCGCCCTTCGCGCGGTCCTGCGCCGACAGCCACGGCTCCCACCGCTGCGCCAGACCCGACCGCGCCCGGGTCAACACCGGCGACCGCAGCACGAACGCCACCCCGTGCCCCATGAACCGCAGACCCGACACCCGCACCGGAACCTCGGCCCCCACCCGCTCGGCGACCACCCCCAAGTCGTCCTCCACCTCGCGCCGATGCTCCCCCGGCAAGGCGTGGAACAACGTCACGTGCGCGGCCAGGTGGTTGCGCTCGGGTGGGAAATGCTTGCGCCGCAACGCATCGAACCGCTCCTGGGCCGCGTCGTCGAGCACCGCCGTGACGATCAGCGCATCGGCCATAGTCCGAACGGTAGCCCCTACACTCCTCCCGCATGGGCCAGATCTGGGCACTCGCCGTCGCCGGCGTCATCCTGCTGCTCATGGGCCTCGTCGTCGCCGACCACGTCGGTCACGAGGTCGACGGCCGCAGCCGGCTGCCGTGGCGGCGCCACCGGACCACCCGCGTCACCCTCGCCTCCGGTCTCGACCAGGTCACCGCACTCTTCTACGCCACCAAGCACCACGAGCTCGACCAGCGCAGCACCGAGATCATGCTCCGCGAGGAGACCCCCGACGGCGCGCCCCCGGCCTTCACGATCCGGCTGCCCGACCATCCGTCAGGAATCGAGAAGCAGCGGGAGCGGCCCCGCTCCTAGCGTCCTCCCCATGACACGCATCGCCTCCCTCACCGTCCAGACCGCCGACGTCGCCCGCTCCCGGGCCTTCTGGTCCACGCTCGGCCTCGCCCACCTCGTCGACGTCGCACACACCGACGAGCCCTCCACCGGGTTCCGCGGCGTCACCGTCTCCCTCGTCGTCGCCGGACCCGCCACCGCACTGGCACTCGTCGACGCCGCGACCGCCGCCGGGGCCACCGTCCTCAAGCCCGCGACCAGGTCGTTCTGGGGCTTCGGTGGCGTCGTCCAGGCACCCGACGGCACGATCGTCAAGATCGCCTCGTCGTCGAAGAAGGACACCGGCCCCGCCACCCGCGACATCGACTCCGTCGTCGTCCTCCTCGGCTGCGACGACGTCGCCGCCACCCGCCGGTTCTACGTCGACAACGGCCTGACCGTCGGCAAGAGCTTCGGTCGCAAGTACGTCGAGTTCCGGATGGACGACAGCCCGATCACGCTCGGGCTCTACGGCCGCAAGGCCCTCGCAAAGGACGCCGGCGTCCCCGCCGACGGCACCGGCTCCCACCGCATCGTCATCGGCGGCGACGTCGGCGACCTCACCGATCCCGACGGATTCCGCTGGCACGCCGCGACCCACTCCACGAAGGCATGACCGCCGTGGACGCCGCCGCCCGGATCGACGCGCTCATCGCCGACCACCCCGACTGGCGCGGCTCCGTCCTCGCCGCCGCCCGCACGGTCATCGTCGAGGTCGACCCCGGCGTCGTCGAGGCCTGGAAGTACATGGGCTCGCCCTGCTGGGACCTCGACGGCCCCCTGATCGTCGGCGACATCTTCAAGGCCAAGGTCAAGCTGGGCTTCGTGTACGGCGCCTCGCTCGACGACCCCACCGGCCTGTTCAACGGGGAGCTCGGCGGGAAACAGCGCCGCTCCTACGAGCTGTACGAGGGCGACACCCTCGACGAAGCCGGGCTCGCCGCCCTCGTCCGCGCCGCGATCGCCCGCAACCGCGCCGCGTAGCACCGGGGGCCCGGGCGTGCCCGACCGCGACCTGCGCACGCAGAAATCTCGGCGACCCCTGACGAGGTCGCCGAGACTCGTGCCGACGCGGTGTACGAGCCCGACTCAGTGGGTCGCCGCCTGGGCGATGTCGTTCGTGCAGTGCAGGCGCAGCTTGTACTCGCCCGTGCCGAGCGTCCAGTTGGTCGCGCTGGAGTCCAACGGGCCGTCCTTGGTGCCGATGATCAGGCTGTTGTTCGGGTTGGTCGGGTTCGGCACCAGGTTCCAGCCGGTGATCGAGACGCCGACCGGAGCCAGCCGCCCCGGGAACCAGCCACCGATGATCGCCTCCACCCCCGCCGGGAGCGTCACGAAGTCGGGGGCGTACTTCTCCTTGATCAGATAGGGATGATCCGCCGGACACGTGGCCGCGGGGATCACCTCACTGGCCAACGGCGCGAGCTTCCGCCACGCCGTGTCGACCTCGATCGTGGACGGTGTCTCCGACGCGGACGGGCTCGCCTGCGCCGCGGTCGCCCCCAGCACGCCGGCCACGGCGACCCCGAGCGCGACGAGTGCGGTGCGGCGGAGCCAACTGCGGCGGGCGGGGCTGGGCGGGGCCTGGTTCGTCATGACTTCTCCCTGTGTCGTCCGGAGTCCGCCTGGCCGGCGGCCTCTCGGGGTGAGAGAACAGTCGCGTGTCCTGGCCCTCCCCATCGCCGGCCGACCGAACCACCCGGCGGACGACAGCCGTGTCCACCGATCGGCCGCCGGCCCCGCCGGCGAGCTCCGGGGACGCCACGGAGACCAGCGCGGACCGCATCGCACGCGGTGAACCAGGGGTGGGTACTCGAGCCGTCGGGCGGACCGTCCACGGCGAGTCGAACTGGCGGAAGCGGAGGGATTCGAACCCCCGGACCCTTTCGGGACTCTCGCTTTCAAGGTGCGCTGGCGCCCTGGTCCCGTCGCTGCCTGGCTGCTCGGGCGTTCATCGGCGTCCTTCGGCGGACAGACTGAACGGGATGGGTTGCAGCACAGGTTGCTGTCTAATGCCACGGCGCCGGTGTGGTCCTTGCACCCTCACCCCCGCCCTGGAGCGCCGTCCCGTCGACCTGGCGCAGCCCGACCGCGCGGCCGCTCGTGGGCGGCCCTCAACGCAACCGCCAGCCGACCTACGCAGGTTCCGCCCGCGAGTGGCCGCGTGGTAGCCCTCAGGGAGGTCGTCGGGACGGCGCGGGCCCCGTCCTGGAGACCTGCCCGCCCGGCGAGGGCTCGCGCCTGTCCTACCCAGCTACCGCAAACTTGCACCCCGCGAGCTATCGGTCAGGCTGTAGACACTTCCGCGGCGTCCTCGCCCTCCCTTCATCTCCACTTTCCCAGCCTCACGCAGTGACTGAAGAGCGTATTGGGCTTGTCTTCTGGTTAGGCCCGTCTCATCTTGGATGTCTCGCCGACTAAGGGCGCCATCCTTCAGCGCATCCAGCACGGCTGCCTCACTATCGGGAGTGCTTTCATCGTCACCGAGCAACGAAAGTTGACCCGTGAGCGTCTGGTTCAGTAGGTAGATGCGTCCCCCACGCTCGCCCTCCGCCTGAGCAAGTTCTGCGTCTACCAGTTCGGAAAGAAGCCTAGTTGCATCTCGCGAATCCATCGGGAAGTTCTCGCGAAGCGACTTGTTCGTAAACACTTCGCCATGCCTCATGCGACTCAAAGCATGCCTCTGAGTGTCACTCAGCGATATACCCTTCGTCACACGCGCGAGCCACTCCAGATCATCGGCAGACAGGAGCGCGTGGTTCGGCACTCTAACGCTAAACTTAATTCCCTGATCATGGAATCGCGGCGCTACCATCCCAGCATCCGCTAGAGTTCGGAGAACCGTAGGAATACCTGTCGCTAGAGCTTCAACTACTCTATTACCACTGAGGGACCGTACATACTGGCAGATTCGCACGAGATAGCTGTTCCTGGCTGACGTCACACCAGTCTTACCAAGCCGCTCGACGGTTATTCCGTACAATCCGCCGGGGTTCGATATAATCATCTGCTCCCCGGTCATCCGCAGCGTGATCGCCTCGCCTAGAGCGTATGGGCCCAGGTCGCGGTGCATCAATGCGTTCGACAGCAGCTCGCGCACCGCCACCAGCGGATATTCGGGCTCGTCTCGACCGCTGCCATCCTCCGAGAACCTGATGCGCGTCCTGGAGTTGCGCGCAACCCATCGCACTGCCTCGTCAAGCATGATTGGGATTGGACCGTCGAAGCGCCGGGCATCCGCAACACGCGTCCCCGGAGCATCGCCGGGCAGCGGATCCGCACTAGCCTGGATTACAAGATTTGGAAAGAATTGCTGCGGATACAAACCCAGGGAGAGGATGCCTGCCACGCTAGGGGCCTTGTCCGCACCAACTAACGCTCCTGTGCGAAACAAGACATCGACAGGATCGAATCGCTGCAGGGCTGGCGATGCTTCCTTTGCTGTTCGAACATAAATGTCAACTAGGTCAGGATCCAGATCCGCTATCGTCGCGGCCACAACTGCGTCCTGATCGAATCTTGGCGCTGCGCGATTCGCAATGAATGCCTGCACCTCCAGATCTGATAAAGCATAGTCGCCATCATATGATCGGAGATATGCACGGCCGGACGCCTTCACTTTGCAAGGCTTGCCAGACGCCGGCAATTCGTTGACCGTCGCAACTACAATCTGCACCCGCTCGAACTCGAAAGATTCGACGGATAGTGTAAGTGGCGGCTCTACTGCATTGCGCGCCGCAGCCGCGACGGCCTGCTTGCACTCCGCCACGTCGTAGACACCAACAGCCTCGAACGCCCCCTGCTCATCGAGACCGAAGACGAGCAGACCTCCTCCGGGCGTGTTGCCGAATGCCGACAGGGTGGGGGCTACGTTCTGCGGGTAGCCCCCCGAAGCTCGCTTGACCTCGATCTCGGCCACATCGCTGCCCTCCGCCCGGAGGTCGGCGACCATGATGGCGAGGTCCTGTGCGTCCACCCGCGCAAATGTACATGGTCCAATCTCACGGGCGTGCATTTCGATGTGCATTTGGCCTTTGGGGTGGTCCTGTCGGCTGCCCGGCGGCTGCGCGGGGACCGGCCGGAGGCCGCAGCCCCGCGCAGCCAGCGCCGGAGGTGCCCTTGATCAGGTAGAGAAAATGTGAACCCCGCACGCTCCATGTCCGGTGTCGGGTCTCGGCTGATGCTTGACGTTCCGGTCTCACCTGATGCTTGACGTCCGGGCCTGATCGGCTTTCCTGCTCCTCGTCCTCGTGACGACGGTGGCGGGAGGCCGGGAATGGCCCTGGTGGAC
>NZ_JBFWOY010000049.1:0-32510 GCF_050250275.1 Pseudonocardia sp. | reverse complement strand
AACGCGCACGCCGCAAGGCGCTGCCAGCATGGCTGCACCACTACAACCATCACCGGCCTCACACCGCGCTCGGTAACCAGCCCCCGATCACCCGCTGCACCAACGTCACCGAGCAGTACAGCTAGTCGCCGTCGGCGCCATGAACCTGCACCTCGTCCCGCTCATGACCCACGGTCGCGGCTTCGACCTCGCCATCGCGGGCCTCGCCGTCGCCGGGATGTCGGTCACCCAGCTCGTCGGCCAGCTCGTCACCGGCATCGTCGGTGACCGCTTCGACAAACGCCGGCTCGCCGCCGGGTGCATGGTGCTGCAGACAGCCGTTCTCGTCGTGCTCGCGCTGTCGTCGAACCTGGTCGTCGTGTTCGCCGCCGCGATGCTGCACGGGCTGGCCTGGGGCCTGCGCGGACCGGCCATGAACGCCATCCGCGCCGACTACTTCGGCACCCGCGCCTTCGGCACCATCACCGGCTGGTCCATGGGGTTCGTGTCGCTGGGCATGGTCGGCGGACCGCTGCTCGTGTCGGTGTTCGCCGAGGGTCCGGGCGGCTACCCGGTCGGCTTCCTCGCCGCGACGGCGGCGACCGTCGCCGGGCTCGTCGCGTTCCTCGTGGTGCGCCCACCGCGGCCGCACGAGCCGGTCGTGGCGCCCGCCGCGGCGACGGGGACCGGTTGCGGGTGCGCCGCCGCGCCGGGATCCGCCGCCTGAGGGACGGCGCTCACCGTGCCTCAGCGGCCCGGTCGAACCCGTCGGCCAGCTCCTCCATGGCGGGCAGTGCCGCGAGCAGCGCCGCCGCCTGCTGCTCGGGCATCCCGGCCAGGATCGCGGTGACCGTCGCCGACCGCTTCTCCCGGATCCGGAGCGTGGTCGCCCTGCCCTCGTCGGTGGCCTCCAGCAGGGCGGCGCGCTGGTCGGTGGGGTGCGGCGTGCGCCGGATCAGGCCCGCCGCGTCGAGCTTGGTGGCGATCCGCGACAGCATCGTCGGGTTGATGCCCTCGATGCGCGCCGCCTCGGTCGGCCCGATCGGGCCCCGGAAACCGATGATCGCCAGCACCGACGCCTGGCTCGGTGTCAGGTCCTCGCTGATCGCCGCCGCGTTGAGCACACGTGCCAGCCGCACGATCGCCCGGCGCAGGCGCGCGACGGAGTCCGGGTCGAACGTCGTCAGGGGGTCGGGCACGCCTGGCTCCTCGCAGACCGCGGGTGGTGCGTCATGACTATCAGGGACGACCCGGGGAAGGTGCGGCCGGGGCGAGCGGGCGGCTCATGCGGGCCAGCGGGATCACGACACCGGCCGACAGATCGGTCAGCTCCTCGTCGAGGAGGTAGCCCGCCGCCTCGTAGAGCGGGCGGCCCGCGACCGTCGCCATGAGCTCCACCCGGGTGAACCCCTCCGCCGCCGCGGCCGCCTCGCACAACCGCAGGACGAGGCGGCCGACGCCGCGGCGGGTGTGGTCGGGATGGGTGTACATCGCGCGGATGCGGGCGGGCTGCGTCGCGGGGTCGAGCAGGGCGTCGTCGCGGCCCGCGGTGTGGTCGCCGCCGTAGAGGGTGGCGCGCCTGCTCCAGCCGCCGCAGCCCGCGAGCGCGGGGGTGCCGTCGCGGTCGTCCTCGACCAGGAAGTACGTGCCGTCGTCGACGAGCCTGGTGTCGAGTCCCATGATCGCCCGGCTGGCCTCGACCTGTGCCGCGTCGAGCCAGGGGGAGAGCAGCCGGCCGATCGCGGCGTCGACGAGCGGGGTGAGCGCGGGCACGTCGGCGGGGGTGGCGAGCCTGCTGGTCAGCGGCATGTCGCGATCATGCCACCGGCGGGCGCCCGCCCCGGAAGCTGTCCGTTCTGTCGGGTGCAACCTGACGGTCGTCGCGGCGCGTCGAGACGACCGTCAGGTTGCGCCCGGATACGGCGGCCCGGATACGGCGGCCCGGATACGGCGGCCCGGATACGGGGGCCCGGGTGCGGCGGTTGCGGTGGAGCCGGTACCGCCGACCGCGCGGTCAGACCTGCAGGGCGAACCACAGCTCGGCGCGCACACCGGGGGAGTCGAGGTCGCGGCCGAGCAGCCGGGCCGCCTTGTCGATCCGCGTGCGCAGCGTGTGCCGGTGCACGCCCAGGGCGGCGGCGGCCGGGTCCCACTGCCCGTGGTGGGCGAGCCACGCCCGCACCGACTCGACGAGCTCGCCGCGGCGGTGCTCGTCGTGGCGCACGAGGGGGCGCAGCAGCGACTCCGCGAACCCCGCCGCGTCGCCCGCCGGGACCAGCCGGTGCAGCCCGGCACCGGCCAGCTCCCCGAAGTGCACGACGGGCAGGTGCCGGCGGTGGGCGGCGTCCAGGGCGTGGACGGCCTGGTCGACGGCCTGCCCGACGGGGGTCCGGCCCGGCGTCGCGGCGCCGGGTGCCGGGTCGTCGACGATCGGGTCCGACACCCCGGCGTGCACGTCCGGGCGGCCCGCGGCGGCGCGCAGGATCGCGTCCGGCTCGCCCGTCTCGACGAGGACGACGACGGCGTCGCCCCGGGCGGCGGCGAACGGGGGCTTGCGGTCGCGGCCCTCCAGCGCGTCGAGGAGCTCGTCGGTACGGCCGTCGCGGCGGCGCAGCGCGACCGCGTGCCCGCCCGCGCCGGGCGGCCGGCCCCACAGCGGCTCGGCGATGTCGGCTGCTCCCGGCCCGGGCACGGTGACCATCAGCTCCAGCAGCGCACAGCGCAGGGCGCGTTCGGCCCGGGCGACGGCGTCGCCGCGGGCGTGCAGCAGCGTCAGCACCGACACCGCCGAGCCGATGACCTGCTTGTCGACGGGGGAGAACGGCGTCTCGCGGCCGACGGCGAGCAACCCACGGCCGGGCAGGCGCAGCGTCTGCAGGACGACGTGCCCGTCGTCGTCGGAGATCGTCGAGCTCGTCGAGCCGCGCCGGGCGAGGACCCGCCGGATCTCCCCGCGCAGGCCGGCGGCGCGCCGTCCCGCGCCGCGGGGTGCGGCGTGGCGGACCGTGTGCGTGGCGTCGACGACGATCGCCCACGCGCCGAGGAGCCCGGCGAGGGTGCGCAGCACCCCACCGGTCCCGCTGCCCGCCACGGCGGCGGCGGTCAGCGCGCGCTGCGCGTCGTCGGAGCGCACGACCTGGGTGTAGGCGTCCGACGCCAGGGCCGCCGAGACCGCCTTCGTGATCGCGATGAAGGGGGTGCGTTCGGGGACCTCCAGCAGCGGCAGCCGGGCGTGCTCGCAGGCCTCGGCGAGCGCGGCGGGGACGGTCGGCCAGCCGAGACCGACACCGAACCCGAGGCCGGCGAGCCCGTGTGCGGCGAGCCGGCGCACGTACACGTCGGGGTCGGTCGCCCGGATGGGCAGTCCTGTGGTCAGCAGGAGCTCCCCGCCGTCGAGGTAGCGGGTCGGGTCGGTGAGCTCGCTGCTGTGCGCCCAGCTGACCTCGCGATCCAGATCTGCGGAGGGACACGCGGGGCGGAGTCCGAGGCTGCGGTCGGAGATCAGGTCGTCGAGCGTCGCGGGCACGGTCACACCTCCGGCGTCCGCCGCCGGAGGTGGACACGTCGTCGGGTTCGGCCTCCGGAACGGGACGAACTGGACACTACCCCTGAACCGTGTTGCGGATCACTCTGGCGTACGCGTGCGCCCCCCACCGTTCCACCACGAAGCGCTCCAGAAGGACGTGATCCGGTGACCCAGACCGCCCCGCGGTACGTCGGCCAGAGCCTGCCTCGCAAGGAGGATGCGGCGCTGCTGACCGGGAACGGGACCTGGACCGACGACATCACCCCCGCCGCGACGCTGCACATGGCCCTCGTGCGCAGCCCCGTCCCGCACGCCCGCATCGGCGGCATCGACACCACCGCCGCGCGGGCCGTCCCCGGGGTCGTGGACGTCCTCACCGGTGAGGACCTGGCCGGGGAGTTCGTCGCCGGCATCCCGTGCGGCTGGCCCGTCACCGAGGACATCAGGGTGCCCGAGCACCGCGCGATCGCGGTCGGGGAGGTCAACCACGTCGGCGACGGCGTCGCGGTCGTGCTCGCCACCAGCGCTACCGCGGCCCGTGACGCGCTCGACCTGGTCGAGGTCGACTACGAGCCGCTGCCCGCCGTCGTCGACATCGAGGCGGCGATGGAGCCGGGCTCGCCGCTCGTGCACGAGGAGCTGGGCACCAACCACTGCTACACGTGGCCGCTGGCCACCGGCGACGTCGACGCCGCGTTCGCGGCCGCCGAGGTCGTCGTCGAGGGCCGCTACCTGCAGCAGCGCGTCATCGCCTCGCCGATGGAGCCGCGCGCGGTCGTCGTCACCCCCGACCCGGTCGGCGGCGGGTTCACGATGTACACCGCGACCCAGGTGCCGCACTTCGTGCGCGACATCCTCGCCGCGATCTGCTCGGTGCCGGACACGAAGCTGCGCGTCGTCGCCCCCGACGTCGGCGGCGGGTTCGGCGCCAAGCTCAACGTCTACGCGGAGGAGGCCCTCGCCCTCGTCCTCGCGCGGCGCACCCGCCGCCCGGTGAAGTGGACCGAGAGCCGCTCGGAGCACCACCTGGCGACGACGCACGGCCGCGGCCAGGTCCAGCACATGGCCGTCGCCGCCACCCGCGACGGGCGCATCCTGGGCATGAAGGTCAATTTGCTGGCCGACATGGGTGCCTACCTGCAGCTGCTCACCCCGGGCATCGCCGTGTTCGGTGCGTTCACCTACTGCGGGCTCTACGACTTCGGCGCCTACTCCTTCGAGTGCAAGGGCGTGTTCACCAACCTCACCCCGACCGACGCCTACCGCGGCGCCGGCCGCTCCGAGGCCGCCTACGCCCACGAGCGGATCATGGACGACCTCGCCCGCGAGCTGGGCATGGACCCGGCCGAGGTGCGGCTGCGCAACCTGCACCCGCCCTTCGACGAGCCGCGCGCCGTCCCGTCCGGGGTGCTCTACGACTCCGGCGACTACGAGCGCTGCATGCGCAAGGCGATGGACCTCGTCGGCTACGACGAGCTGCGCGCCGAACAGGCACGGCGCCGCGAGTCGGGCGACCCCGTGCAGATCGGCATCGGCATCGGCAACTTCACCGAGAGCGGCGGGCTGTCGCCCTCGAAGGTCGCGGCGGGGGTGCGGCTGCAGTCGGGCGGCTGGGAGGCCGCGACCGTGCGGATGACGACCAGCGGCAAGGTCGAGGTCGTCACCGGCACCTCACCGCACGGACAGGGCCACGAGACGGCGTGGTCGCAGATCGTCGCCGACCGGCTCGGGGTCGACCCGGCCGACGTCGAGGTCCTGCACGGCGACACCATGATCGCCCCGTTCGGCCGCGACACCTACGGCTCGCGCAGCCTCGCCGTCGGCGGGACGGCCGTGCACCTGGCCGCCGGCAAGGTCCGCGAGAAGGCCATGACGATCGCGGCACACCTGCTGGAGGCCGACGAGTCCGACCTGGAGTTCGAGGGCGGCCGGTTCGCCGTCGCGGGCACGAGCGGGCCCGGCGTCACCATCCAGGAGGTGGCGGGCGCGGCATCGCTCGCGGCGAACCTGCCCGACGGCATGGAGCCCAACCTCACCGCCGACCACCACTTCGACCCGCCCAACTTCACCTGGCCCTTCGGCACCCACATCTGCGTCACCCACGTCGACACCGACACCGGCTTCGTGCGCATCCACCGCTACGTCGCCGTCGACGACTGCGGGCACCTGGTCAACCCGCAGATCGTCGAGGGGCAGCTGCACGGCGGCATCGCCCAGGGCATCGGGCAGGCCCTGTTCGAGCACGCCACCTTCGACGCCGACGGGAACCCGACGACGGGCACGCTCGCCGACTACACCATCCCGTCGGCCACCGACCTGCCGATGTTCGAGCTCGACCAGACCATCACCCCGTCGCCCACGAACCCCATGGGCGTCAAGGGGATCGGCGAGTCGGGCGCGATCGGGTCGTCGCCCGCGGTGGTGAACTCCGTCATCGACGCCGTGGCCCACCTGGGCGTCACCCACGTCGACATGCCCGCGACCCCGCAGGCGGTGTGGCGGGCGCTCCGCGCCGCGAGGGGCCAGAATCGGTGACGCGCGACACTGCGGGAGGGAGAAACGTCCGATGGTGGCCATCAACTGCGACATGGGCGAGTCGTTCAGCATCTACCACTGCGGCGACGACGAGGGGCTGATGCCGTTCATCACGATCGCCAACGTGGCGTGCGGGTTCCACGCCTCCGACCCGCGGGTCATGGCGAAGACCGTGAAACTGGCCAAGCAGCACGGGGTGAAGGTCGGGGCGCACCCGTCGCTGCCCGACCGCGAGGGCTTCGGCCGGCGCGAGATGAAGATGGACCGCGACGAGCTCACCGCCTCCGTGATCTACCAGATCGGCGCGCTCGAAGGGTTCCTGCGTGCCGAGGGCATGGAGCTCAACCACGTCAAACCGCACGGCTCGCTCTACGGCATGGCCGCTCGCGACCCCGACGTCGCCGGTGCGGTCGCCGACGCCGCCGACGTCTTCGGCGTCCCGCTGATGGGCATGTCGGGCACCGTCCACGAGCAGGTGTGGGGTGAGCGGGAACCGGGGTTCATCTCCGAGTACTACGCCGACCTCGACTACCGCGACGACGGCTCGCTGATCATCACCCGCGAGCACCAGGCGTTCGACCCGGTGACGTCCGCGCAGGGCGCGGTGCGCGCGGTCACCGAGGGCAAGGCGTCCTCGGTCAACGGCAACGACCTCGCCGTGCGCGCCGACTGCGTGTGCGTCCACTCCGACACCCCGAACGCCGTGGAGCTGGCCCGCGCCGTGCACGACGCGCTGCAGCCGTACCTGACCGCCTGACCCTCTTCTCCCGAACCGAGGAGTTCTGTTGCCGCGTCACGAGGTCGTCTCCCCGATCCCCGGTGTGTTCTACCGGCGACCCGACCCCGACAGCCCACCGTTCGTCGAGG
The DNA here is from genome assembly GCF_050250275.1 of Pseudonocardia sp. GTDB lineage: Bacteria > Actinomycetota > Actinomycetes > Mycobacteriales > Pseudonocardiaceae > Pseudonocardia. The sequence goes on along the minus strand of NZ_JBFWOY010000049.1, from coordinate 25,603 downwards.
ACGGCGGGGCCGTCGCCGCCGACCAGGCCGTCGGGCTCGTCGAGGTCATGAAGTCGTTCCACCAGGTCGCCGCCGGCGCCGAGGGCACCCTCGTCGAGTTCCTCGTCGGCGACGAGGACGAGGTCGATGCCGGCCAGCCCGTCGCGGTGGTGGAGACGGGGTGAAGCGGCTGCTCGTCGCGAACCGGGGCGAGATCGCGGTCCGCATCATCCGGGCGGCCCGCGATCTCGGCATCGCGACCGTCGCCGTGCACAGCAAGGCCGACGCCGACGCCCTGCACACCCGCCTGGCCGACACCGCGATCGAGATCGGGCCCTCGCCCGCGTCGAAGAGCTACCTCGTCGTCGACGCGATCCTCGCGGCGGCGAAGGAGGCCGGCGCCGACGCCGTGCACCCCGGCTACGGGTTCCTGTCCGAACGCGCCGGGTTCGCCGCCGCCGTGGCCGACGCGGGGCTGACCTTCGTCGGCCCCGACGCCGCGGTGATCGAGAAGATGGGCGACAAGGTCGCCGCCCGCGAGATCGCCCGCGCCGCGGGGGTCCCGACCGTCCCCGGGACGCCGGGCGGGGTCGCCGGTGTCGACGAGGCGCTCGCGGCGGCGGAGGACGTCGGCTACCCGGTGATGCTCAAAGCCGCCGCGGGTGGTGGGGGCCGGGGCATCCGGGTCGTCGAGGACGCCGACGCGCTGCGGTCGGCGTTCGGGCAGGCCTCGCAGGAGGCGGCGAAGGCGTTCGGCGACGGCACCATGTACCTGGAGCGGTTCGTCACCCACGCCCGCCACGTCGAGGTGCAGGTCCTGGGCGACGGCAGCGACGCCGTGCACCTGTTCGACCGGGAGTGCTCGCTGCAGCGGCGCCGGCAGAAGATGGTCGAGGAGGCGGTGGCGCCCGGTGTGTCCGAGGAGATCCGCTCCGCGATGACCGACGCGTCGGTCGCGCTGTGCCGTGAGGTGGGCTACCGCAGCGCCGGCACCGTCGAGTACCTCGTCGACGACGACACCGGCGAGTTCTTCTTCATCGAGATGAACACCCGCATCCAGGTCGAGCACCCGACCACCGAGCTCGTCACCGGTGTCGACCTCGTCGCCGAGCAGCTGCGGATCGCCGCGGGGGAACCACTGCGGGTCGACCAGGACTGCCTGGCCGCCCGCGGGCACGCCGTGGAGTTCCGGGTCTGCGCCGAGGACCCTGCGAACGACTTCATGCCCGCCCCGGGCGACCTCGGCCGTGTCACGCTGCCCGCCGGGCCGTGGGTCCGCTGCGACACCTGGGCCGAGCCCGACGGCAAGGTCCCGCCGTTCTACGACTCGTTGCTGGCCAAGGTGATCGTGTGGGGCGCCGACCGCGAGGAGGCGCTGCGCCGGTCGCGCCGCGCGCTCGCCGAGTTCTCCGTCGCCGGCGTCCCGACCACGGCCGGCCTGTTCACCGAGCTGCTCGACGAGGAGTGGTTCGCCGCGGGCGACTTCCACACCGCGACGTTGGAGCAATGGCTCGCCACCAGGGAGGGGAACGCGTGAGCACCGCTGTCCAGGACGCCCGCTACAGCTGGGGCGGCGACGAGTTCGTGTTCGTCGAGCTGGCCGAGGAGATGAGCCTGCAGGCCAACTTCCGGGCCATGGCCATCACGTCGCGGCTGCGCGACGAACGCCCCGACGGCATCATCGACATCTGCCCGGCCAATGCCTCCTACCAGGTGCACTACGATCCCGACGTGCTCGAGCCGCGGGCGCTGCTCGAGCACCTCCAGGACCTCGAACGGGCCGTCGGCGACGCGCTCGACGTCAGCCTGCCCAGCCGCGTCCTCGACATCCCGGTGCTCTACCGCGACCCGTGGACCACCGAGACCCTGATGAAGTTCCGCGACCGCCACCAGGACCCCGATGCCACCGACATCGAGTACGCCGCCCGCATCAACGGCTACTCCGACGTCGACGAGTTCATCGCCGCGCACTCGGGCTCGCCGTGGTTCACCTCGATGGTCGGGTTCGTCGCCGGGCTGCCGTTCAAGTTCCAGATGGTGCCTCGGGAACGCCAGATCGTCGTCCCCAAGTACCTGCGGCCGCGCACCGACACCCCGAAGCAGACCGTCGGCTACGGCGGCTGCTTCTCGTGCATCTACTCCGTCCGCGGCGCGGGTGGCTACCAGATGTTCGGCATCACCCCGGCGCCGATCTACGACCCGACGCAGTCGCTGCCCGACTTCCGCGACTTCCTCGTCCTGTTCCGGCCGGGTGACATCGTGAAGTTCACCCCGATCGACCGCGACCAGTACGACGACGCCCTCGCCCAGGTCGAGGCGGGCACGTTCCGGGTCACCGCGCACGACGTCGACTTCGCGCTCGAACCGTTCCTGGCCGACCCCGACGGCTACAACGCCCGGCTGTTGGAGGTGCTGGCATGACCGCCGCGATCGAGGTGCGCAAGCCCGGACTGTCGACGACGGTGCAGGACGGCGGCCGGCCCGGCTACTACCACCTGGGTATCCCGCCGTCGGGCGGGCTCGACCAGTACTCGCTGGCCGCGGCGAACCTGCTCGTCGGCAACGACGCGGGGGCCGCGGCATTGGAGATCGTCTACATGGGGCCGGAGCTGCTGTTCACCGCCCCGGCGACGGTCGCGGTCGCGGGCGCGACCATGCAGCCGCGGGTGAACGGTGAGGACCGCCCGCTGTGGGAGTCCTTCGACGTCGCCGAGGGCGACGTCCTCGACTTCGGCTACCTCGCCGGTGGTGCCCGCGCCTACCTGGCGGTCTCCGGCGGTGTCGATGTCCCCGAGGTGCTGGGCAGCCGCTCCACCTACGGCCTGGGTGCGCTGGGCGGGTTCTCCGGGCGTCCGCTCGCCGAGGGCGACGTGCTGGCCCTCGGCGGCGGCACCGGCCGCGCCGGGCTGGTCGTGCCCGAGGAGCTGCGGCGCAGCATGTCCAAGGACGTCGAGGTCCGCGTCGTGATGGGCCTCTACGACCACCGGCTCACCGACAAGGGCCGCGCCACGTTCCTGGACACGACGTGGACGCTCACCCCGGTCGCCGACCGGATCGGGTTCCGCTACACCGGCGCCGAGCTGGAGACCGTGGACCGGGAGCCGCCGTTCGGGGCGGGCCAGGACCCGTCGAACATCGTCGACGCCCCCTACCCGATCGGGTCCATCCAGGTCCCGGGCGGTGTGGAGCCGATCGTGCTGCACCGCGACGCGGTGTCGGGCGGCGGCTACATGATGGTCGCGACGGTCGTCTCCTGCGACCTCGACGTCGTCGCCCAGTCGGCGCCGCGGACCCGGACCCGGTTCGTGGAGGTCGACCTCGACGGGGCGCTCGCGGCCCGCGCGGAGCAGCGGGACCGGGCCCGGCGGTTGCGGGAGGCCCTGGGCTGAGCTGCGGGCCTTGGCGGCGCCCGACGGCGGGTCGACCCGACCGTCCGTCGGTTGCACACGGGGTGGGCCTGCGGGCGCCACGTCGCAGCGGTGCGGGAGGATCACCGACGTGACCCCGCCGACGGTTCTCGTGCTCAACGGCCCCAACCTCAACCTGCTGGGCACCCGCAAGCCGGAGGTCTACGGCTCGACGACGCTCGACGACGTCGCCGCGCTCTGCCGGGACGAGGCCGCCGGGCACGGCTGGGCCGTCGACCTGCGGCAGTCCAACCACGAGGGTGAGCTCGTCGACTGGCTCCACGAGGCCGGCCGCACCGAGGGCTGCCCCGGCGTGGTGCTCAACGCCGGCGCCTACACCCACACCTCCGTCGCGCTGCACGACGCGATCGAGGCCGTCGACGTGCCGGTCGTCGAGGTGCACATCTCGAACGTGCACCGTCGCGAGGCGTTCCGGCACCACTCGTACCTGTCGCCGGTGGCGGCGGGGATCGTCGTGGGCTTCGGGGTGGCGGGCTACGCCCTGGCGATCCGGGGCCTCGCCACCCGCTGAGCCCCGCCTGCCCGCGACGGCCCGCCCGGAGCCCGGCGAGGTGGCGGCCCGCGCGCGGGTCAGTGGGGGTCGAAGCGGCGGGAGAGGCGGGCGAACGTCGCGGGGACCGCGCCGTGCACCCGCGAGCCCAGCGTCAGCCAGCGTGGGACGAAGACCTCGGACCTGTTGCGGCCCACCGCGTCCACGACGGCGGCGGCCACCCGGTCGGCGCTGACGGGCCGCGGGAACGAGCGGTGGTAGGCCGCGCCCCGGCGCGCGAAGTAGGGGGTGTCGACGGCGCCGGGCAGGACCGTGGTGACGCGGACGTCCGACTCCAGCCGTACCGCGTCGGCGAACCCGCGCAGCCCGGCCTTCGTCGCCGAGTAGACGGCCTCCCCGCCGACGCCGATCGCCGCCACCGACGCGATGAACACGACGTGCCCGTCGTGGGCCCGCAACGTCGGCAGCAGGGCGGTGGTGAGCCGGATCGGGGCGGCGAGGTTCACCGCGAGCATCTCGTCGGCGGTCGCGGGCGGGGTGTCGGCCACCGGGCCCGCCCAGCCGAGACCGGCGCCGTGCACGAGCAGCCGCACCGTCTCGTCGGCGGCGCCGCGTACCGTCTCGACACCCGCGGCCGTCCCGAGGTCGGCGGCGACGGCGCGGCCACCGCACGCGGCGGCGACGGCGTCGAGCCGGGCCCGGTCGCGCCCGGTGACGACGACGGCCCAGCCCGCGTCGGCCAGGCGGAGCGCGACGGCGGCACCGATCCCGGACGAGCCTCCGGTCACCAGGGCTGTACCGGTCACCGGCTCACCCGGGCGCGGGGCCGGTGGGGCGGGCGCCGACGGCTTCCATCGCGTCGAAGCGGTGCAGCAGGTGGCTGCCCCGCGCGGTGATGAGCACGATCCCGGCGATGACCACCAGCGCCGCGATGCACTCGCCGGCGAGCTTGGCGGGGGAGGTGTCGAGCTGCTCGCCGAGCCAGCCGACGCCGATCAGGACGGCGACCACCGGGTCGACGCTGGTGATCACCGCCACCGCCGGGGAGACGAGCCTGCCCTGCTGGAACGTGTTCTGGCTGAGCAGGAACCCGAGCGGCCCGACCACGCAGACGACGTAGAGCGCCATGTGGGCGAACGGCTCGGTCCACCCGACCTGCAGCTGCCCGGTGACGACCTTCATGAGCCCGGCGGTGACGCCGTAGAGGACCCCGGTGGCCAGGGCGAGCGCCAGGACCCGCGACGGGTGCGACACGACCGCCGCGTAGACGAGGCAGCCGACGACGAGCGCGGCGAGCGCGATCCCCAGCGGCAGCCCGTCGGACAGGTCGAGGCTCTCGTGCGGAGCTCCCGGGACGGGCCGGGCCAGCAGCAGGAACGCCGACAGCCCCGCCGCGCAGCACAGCGCGCCGAGCAGGATGACGACGTCGGGGCGGCGGCGCGCCATCAGGGCGGAGAACCCGGCGGCGAACGCCACCCCCGTGACCAGCAGCGGCTGCACCACGGCGATGGGCCCGAACGTGAGCGCGACCAGCTGCAGCACCAGCGCGACGACCGTGGCGACCAGGCCGAGCAGCCACATCGGGCGGCCGAACAGCTCGACGAGCAGCCTGGGGCTCAGCGTCGGGGTGACCTCCACCTCCTTGGTGGCCCGCTGCTGCGCGGCGGTGGCCAGCCCGAAGCCCGCGGCCCCGAGGACGGCGGCGGGAACCGCGACGAGCATGCCCATCGAGGAGTCCATCGCCACCCCCAGCCGCTCCCCGGTGTGCGGTCACCCCCGGCCGCACACGTCACTCATATCGCGCAACGACGCACGCAGACAATCAGGTATTCCCCCGATCTCGCGGACGATACCGGCGTCGGCCGACACCCCCAGCGTCGTGAACCGGCCCCAGTTGAGGGCGCCGACCGCCAGCCCGACACCGTCGGCCAGCGGCAACACCGGGTAGACCTCGGAGATCAGGGCGCCCTGCATGTGCAGGGGCCGCCGGGCTCCCGGCATGACCGAGGCGAGCAGATGGAAGAACCTGCGCCCGTACACACCCCCGACGAGCAGCTCCTGCACCCGGCCGGGCAGCACGCCGAGCAGCCGCAGCACCGCGGCCGCGCCCTCGGGCTGGCCGCCGGCGGTGCCGCGGTCGAGCAGCTCCGCCACCCGGGCGACCCGCTCGGCCGGGGGCATCGGTCCCGTCGGCAGGTCCAGGGACACCGCGGCGGTCCGGTTGCCGGCCGAGCGGCTGCCGACACCGCGCGCGGTCCGGGTCGTGAGCGGCACCATCGTGCGGACCCGCTCGGGGGCGCCGCCGGGCGCGTGCTCCTGCAGGTGGCGGTGCAGGAACTCGGCGACGACGGCCAGCACGAGCGCGGTGGTGGCGACGCCGTGGCGGCGGGCGGCGTCGCGGACGTGCCTGCCGTCGAGCCGGACCCCGATGCGGTGGTGGCCGGGGCCGCCGACCCTCCCGGTGAGCGGGGACCGGCCGGCGGTCCCCGCGGTCGCGAGGCCGGCGATGCCGCGGACGATCCGCGCGGCGGCGCGCGCCCGGTCCCGTGCGGTGGGCGGGCCGCCCGGATCGCCGGGCCCGCGGGTGGGCAGGGTGGCCTCCTCGTCGGTGAACAGCCGGATCAGGGCGTCGGTGACGGCGAGCCCGTCGCCGAGCGAGTGGTGCACCTTGGCCAGCACCCCGATGCCCTCGCCGCCGGTGTGCCGGGCGATGAGGACCTGCCAGCCGGTCGTGACGGGGTCGACGGGCTCGGCGAAGAACGCGGTGAGTGCCTCGTCCCAGTCGGGGTGGTCACCGCCCGGGCCGACCGAGACGGTGTCGGCGCGCAGGTGCCGGCCGGAGTCCGGGGCAAGGTCCACGACCCAGCGCCGCGGCCGGCCGGGCTCGGCGGGCGCGAGGCGGCGGGTGAGCAGCTCGATGCGGCCGGCCCGCTCGGTGATCAGCTGCGCCACGTGGGCGCGCCAGGCAGCGGCGACCTCCGGTCCGGCGTCGGGGCCGGTGACGTCCTCGACGAGCAGCCGCGTTCCGACCTGCTGCGGGACGTCCGCGGTCGCGGCGTGCAGGAACAACGCGTCCTGGGCGCGGACCCGTTCGCCGGGGACGGTTTCGGCCCGCGCCGGGATCAGCGCGGCGACGTCGGCGGCGAGGTCGCGACCGGCGAGCCGTGTCCGCAGACCGGCGACGACGGACTCGCGGGCCGCCGGGTCGGCGAGGGCGGCGACGGCGTCGCGCAGCTCGTCGGGTCCGGGGCAGACCGTGGCCAGCCCCTCGCGTTCGAGGAGCTCGGCGTTGGCCCGGCCGTGGCCCGGGATGGGTGCGAACAGCAGCAGCGGCCGGGCGCACGCGAGCGCCTCCAGCGCGGTGGCGCCGCCGGCGTTGGTGACGACGGCGTCGCAGTCGCGGGTCGTGGCCGCCGGGTCGGACACCCAGTCGACGACACGCATCCGCACCCCGCGCGGGTGGTGTCCGGCCAGGCGTTCCAGCCGGGTCCGCACCGACGGCACCCGTCCCGCGCTGACGAGCACGTCGCCGCCGCCGTCGAGGACCGCCGCGCACGCCCCGGCGACGTCGCCGAACGCGAGCGACCCGCACGAGACGTGGACCAGCGGCCGGGTGCGGCCGGGCGCGTCGGCGGCGGGCGGGGTGAACGCGCCGGTCACGGGCAGCGCGGCGACGCGGACGGCGGCGCCGGGGACGGCCCGCTGCAGCATCCGCGCGCCCTCCGCGGTGCTGACGAGGTGCAGGTCGAGGGCCTTGTCGCCCCAGAGCGGGTGCGGTGCCGGGTCGGCGACGAGCGCGGCCGCGGGCATGGTCAGGTGCCCGGTGCGGCGCAGCCGCCCGAGGCCCAGCACCGCCTCCGGGAAGGTGGCGACGACGAGGTCGGGGTCGTGGGCGGCGACCGCCGTTGCGATGCCGCGCGCGCTCCACCGCGACACGACGGCGCGGGTGCCCGCCCGGAACGGCGGCACGTGCCAGAGCGCCCGGAAGTACAGGTCGTAGAGCCAGGGCAGGCGGCGCACGCAGCCGGCGTAGATCGCGGGGAACAGCGACCCGGCGCCGCGGCCCATGGCGTCGAGGGTCTCCGTCCAGACCACCTCGACGCCCGGCCACAGCGCCCGTGCCCGTTCCTCGACGGCCCGGGCGGCGGCGTGGTGGCCCTCGCCGAGGCTGCCGGTGACGAGCAGGACCCGCCGGGGTGTGCCCGGCGGCGCGGGGACGGCGGCGGGCCCCACGGGCCGGGAGGTGGTCGTCGGGGTGCTGGTGGAGGTGCTCATGTCGCCACCCGTTCCGTGATCGCGCTAGCGTGCGTGCCGTGGAGTGGATCGGCCCGGACGACGGGCCGGGTCGGGTACTGGTGCTGTCGGCACCGGTGGGAGAGGGCCACGTCGCCGCGGCCCGGGCCCTGGCTGCGCGGATGCGGGCGCTGTGGCCGCGGACCCTCGTGCGTGAGGTGGAGAGCACCGGCAGCACCGCCCGCGACGTCTCGCTGGCCCGCAGCTACGCGGCGACCATGCGGTGGGCGCCCGGGCTCTACGGCGCCGCCTACGACGCGCTGCTGCACGCCCCCCGCGCGGCGGCGCCCTTCAAGGCGATCAGCGCGTCGCGGGTCGGCCACGACCTGGCGCCGCTGGTCGACGAGGAACATCCGGACCTGGTCCTGTCCACGTACCCGATGACCACGGGCGGGCTGGCGTGGCTGCGCCGCCACGGCCGGCTGCCGGGGCGCAGCGTCGCCGTCGTGACCGACATGGCCGTGCACCCGTACTGGGCGTGGCGCGACGTCGACGAGACCTGGACGCTGCTGGAGTCCTCGCGCGGCCAGGCGCTGGCCGCGGCGCCCGGCGCCGACGTGCGGGTCGCGCCCGCGGCCGTCGACGTCCGGTTCGCACCGCGGGACCGGGCGCAGGCGCGTGCCGGCCTGGGCCTGCCCGCCGACGGCTTCACCGTGCTCGTGTCCGGGGGGTCGCTCGGGTTCGGGCACGTCGACCACGTCGTCGACGCCGTGCTGGCGGCGCGGACACCGCAGCGGCCGGTGCTGGCCGTGGTGCTGTGCGGGCACAACGAGCGGCTGCGCGCCGAGCTGAAGGCCCGCGGCCTGCCCCGCACGGCGCTGCGGCCGCTGGGCTGGACCGACCGGGTGCCCGACCTGATCGCGGCGAGCGACGTCGTCCTCACCACCGCGGGCGGGGTCATCGCGACCGAGGCGTTCGCGGTCGGGCGGCCCGTCGTGTTCGCCGCGCCCGTCGCCGGGCACGGCCGCGCCGGGGCCCGGCTCGCCGAGGACGCCGGGCTCGCGCTGGTGTGTCCGCGCCCGTCCGACGTGACCGCCACGATCGGCCGGCTCGCCGCCGACCCGGCGGCCACCGCACCGCTCGCGGCGCGCGCCGCGGAGTTCGGTGTCCGCGACCTCGACGCCGCCCTGCGCGACCTGGCCGGGCGTGTGCGCGGCTGAGCTCAGCCCACGCGCATCCGCGCGGCGGCGGGCAGGCCGATGCGCAGCCGGATGCCCTGCCCGCGCATCGAGCGCCGGAACCACCACAGGGACGTGACGATCCCCAGGCCGACGAGCGAGTACGAGCCCGCCGTCGACACCATCAGGTAGTTGCCGACGGTCTGGGTGGCGAGCACGGCGAGCGTCGTCGCCCCGTTGACCAGGAAGACGATCGCCCACAGCAGCGACACCCGCTTGAAGAACCGCTTCATGTGGGGGTGCCCGGTGAGGCTGTCGGGGAAGGCGCAGAAGTCGTCGGCCAGCTTGGCCAGCAACGGCCGGTCGAAGCCGAGCGTCACCAGCAGCAGCAACGCGAAGACGAAGTTCTGCACCGTCGGCTGCAGGAAGTACAGGAACGCGCTGCCCGTCCACAGCCCGACGACCGTGCGCGCGACCAGCAGCACGGTGCTGACGATCAGGATCGCCGGGATCCGCCGGCGCAGGACCAGCCTGCGCCCGATGGCCACCGCCGACCACGACAGGGCGGCGAGCAGCCCGGCGTCGAACCCGGCGTGGGTGAACAGCACCCAGAACAGGGCCAGCGGGATGAGCGTCGACTCCAGCAGCGGGCGCCCGGCCTGGCGCAGCAGGGACCCGATGGGCGGGAGGTGGATCAAGGTGGTCACGCGGGGGTGGTCCGGCATTCGCGCGGTCCGCCTCTCCTGTCGGGGTCGCCGAAGCATAACGACCCCGGTAACGAGGAGATAACGGGGTCGACGCCCGAAATGCGGCGCCCCGGGTCGCGTGGGACGTGGCGACCCCTCAGCTTCCGGTCGCGGCGCGCAGTGACTCGCGCAACGACCCCATCGTCGCGAAGACTGCCGACGGCTCGTACCCGCAGTGCGCCATGCAGTTCGCGCACCGCTCGTCCTTACCGCGGCCGAACGCGTCCCAGTCCGTCCCGTCGATGAGTTCCCTGTACGTGGAGACGTACCCGTCGTCGAGCAGATAACACGGCTTCTGCCAACCCAGCAGGGAGTAGGACGGAATCGCCCACGCCGTGCAGCTCAGGTCGACCTTGCCCTCCAGGAAGTCGAGGAAGACCGGCGAGTGGTTGAGCCGCCACTTCTTGCGCCGTCCGCCGTCGAACGCCTTGCGGAACAGCTCGCGGGTCTGCTCGACACCGAGCCAGTGCTCCTGGTCGGGCGCCTTCTCGTAGGCGTAGCCGGGGGAGATCTGCATGTTGTCGACGCCGAGCTCGTCGTTGAGGTAGTCGAGGACGTCGATGACGTCCTGCGGGGTGTCGGTGTCGAAGAACGTCGTGTTGGTGTTGACCCGGAACCCCCGCTCCTGGGCCTGCCTGATCGCGGCGACGGCCTGGTCGAACACGCCGTCCTTGCTGACCGAGGCGTCGTGGCGCTCGCGCAGGCCGTCGATGTGGACCATCCACGCGAAGTTCTTGTGGGGGGTGAACCTGTGGATGTGCCGGGGCAGCAGCACGGCGTTGGTGCACAGGAACACGATCTTGTTGCGGTCGAGCAGCTGCCGGACGATCTCGTCGATCTGCGGGTGCATCAGCGGCTCGCCGCCCGCGATCGACACCATCGGGGCGCCGGACTCCTCGATCGCCGCGACCGCCTGCTCGACGGGCATGCGCTGCTTGAGCAGTGCGGCGGGCTGCTGGATCTTTCCGCACCCGTTGCACTTCAGGTTGCACGCGAACAGCGGTTCGAGCTCGACGAGCAGCGGGAACTTCTCGACGCGCTTGATCTTCTGCTTCATCAGGTACGCGCCCAGCCGCACGGACTGGCGCATCGGCATCGCCATTACCGGCTCACCTCCTTGGGAAGGGTGAATGTGACGTTCTCGGAAACGGTCGGGGTGGCCGCGACGGTCACCGGGCCGAGCCCGGACACACAGGAGACGACCTCGTCGACGAGGTCGTCGGGGGCGGACGCGCCCGCCGACAGCCCGACCCGGCGCACACCGGAAAGCCAGGTCAGGTCGAGCTCGCCGACGTCGTCGACGAGGTGGGCGGGCACGCCCTGACGGGCGGCGACCTCGGCGAGGCGCCGCGAGTTGGACGAGTTGGGGGAGCCGACGACGAGCACCAGGTCGACGTCGGCGGCGACCGCGCGGATGGCCTGCTGCCGGTTGGTCGTGGCGTAGCAGATGTCGTCCTGGCGGGGCGCGCGGATCGCGGGGAACCGCTCGCGCAGGACCGCCGCGATCCGCATCGCCTCGTCGACGGCCAGCGTCGTCTGCATCGCGTAGGCGACACGGCCCGGGTCGGGCACGTCGACGGTGCGGGCGGCCTGCTCGTCCTCGACGACCCTGATCTGCGAGGGCGCCTCGCCGACGGTGCCCTCGACCTCCTCGTGGTCGGCGTGCCCGATGAGCAGGACGGTCTGGCCGCGCCCGGTGTGCCGCTTGACCTCGGTGTGGACCTTGGCCACGAGCGGGCAGGTGGCGTCGACGACGGACAGGCCGCGGGCGTCGGCGTCGGCGCGCACGGCGGGGGAGACGCCGTGGGCGGCCAGGACGACGTGGGCGCCGCGGGGCACCTCGTCGACCTCCTGGACGAAGACCGCGCCCCGCTCGGTGAGCCGGCGCACGACGTGGGCGTTGTGCACGATCTGGCGGCGCACGTAGACGGGGGCGCCGAACCGGTCGATGGCCCGGTCGACGATCTCGATGGCCCGTTCCACACCGGCGCAGAACGAGCGGGGCTCGGCGAGCCGGACGGTGCGCGCCCCGGTGGCGTCGAGCCAGGCGCGCAGCGCGGGCGCCGCGCGGCGCAGGGTGCGCAGCGCGGTGAGCCCCCGCACGGGGGTCCCCGGGCGCAGCAGCGGCGCGGCGGGGGTGTCGACGACGACGCGCACCACCGCGAACGGTCCGCCCGCCGCAGCGGCGGCGAGGTCGGCCGACTCCATGTCCACGGCGAGGGCCCCGGTAGTGGCCAGCGCGGTCCGGGCGTCGCCGTCGACGACCTGGGCGGTGGTGACGACCGGTCCGACGTGCACGCGCAGGCCCAGCGCGCGCAGCGCCGCCGCGAGGGGTCGCGCGGTGGGGACGGCGACGGCGCCCCGGCCGCCGGACGCGTCGCGGATCTCGTCGGCGACGACGACGTCGCCGGGCCGGACCTGCGGCGCGAGGGCGCCGGCGACCCCGGCGACGAGCACCGGCCGTGGGCCGTCGGCGCCGAGCGTGCGGGCCGCCGCGCCCGAGCGCCTGCCCATCCCGGTGCGGACGATCCGCACCCCGCGCAGGGCGGCGACGTCGAGGGCGCGGCGTTCGACGCCCAGCGGTGCGCACACCACGGGCGGTCCGAGCGCGTCCGGCGCGGCGGCCCTCACGACGGGTGCCCGTTCACGTAGCGGCCGAGCGCCGAGATGGGGAAGACCATCCGGTACAGGTGGTAGCGGATGTAGAAGGCGCCGGGGAAGCCGGTTCCGGTGTAGAGCGTCTCCTCCCACGACCCGTCCGCGAGCTGGGTGTCGACGAGGTACTGCACGCCGCGGGTCGTGGCCGCCGAGTCGCGCTCCCCGGCGGCGAGCAGCGCGAGCAGCGCCCACGCGGTCTGCGACGCCGTCGAGGCGCCCCGGCCGATCCACGCGGGGTCGGAGTAGGAGCGCAGGTCCTCGCCCCAGCCGCCGTCGTCGTTCTGGTGGCGTTCGAGCCAGGCGACGGCGCGCCGGATCGGCGGGGTGTCGGGGTCGACGCCCCCGGCGACGAGCGCGGGGACGACACCACCGGTGCCGTAGACGTGGTTGGCGCCCCAGCGGCCGAACCAGGAGCCGTCGCGTTCCTGCGCGGCCAGCAGCCAGTCGACGCCGCGGCGGCACTCCTCGGTGCCGGCGAGCCCCTCCGCGGCCAGCATCTCCACGACGTGCGCGGTGACGTCGGCCGACGGCGGGTCGATGACGGCGCCGAAGTCGCAGAACGGCAGCTTCGTGACGAGGACGCGGGTGTTGTCGGCGTCGAAGGCACCCCAGCCGCCGTCGCGCGACTGCATCCCGACCGACCAGGCGACGCCGCGGTCGACCGCCGCGCGGACGCGGTCGGGCGCGGGGTGGGCGACCCGGCGCAGCGCGAGGACCACCTCGGCGGTGTCGTCGGTGTCGGGGTAGCCGTCGTTGTCGAACTCGAAGGCCCAGCCGCCGGTGGGGACGTCGGGGCGCCGGACGGCCCAGTCGCCGCGCACCCCCGTGACCTCCTCGGCGAGCATCCAGTCGGTGGCCGCGAGGACGTCGGGGTCGTCGGCGGGGACTCCGGCGTCGAGCAGCGCGGTCACGGCCAGGCACGTGTCCCACACCGGCGACTGGCAGGCCTCCAGGCGGCGCACCACGCCGTCGGGGGTGTCCTCGCGGATCAGGAACCGGTCCAGCCCGCGCAGGCCGGCGGCGACGGCGGGGTGGTCGAGCGGGTAGCCCAGCAGGTGCAGGCAGAGCAGCGAGTACACCCACGGCGGCTGGATGCCGCCCCACGAGCCGTCGGCCTCCTGGCGGGCCAGCACCCACTCCGCGGCCCGGCGCATCGCGAGCCTGCGCACGCCGCGCAGCGGGCGCCGGGAGTAGGCGTGCAGCACCGTGTCGAGGCGCTGGAACGCCCCGGCCCAGGTCCACGGCTTCGCGGGCGGCGGCGCGGCAGCGCCGGTGCGCAGCTCGTCGACCCCGAAGGGGAGCGGGCGGCAGGGCCGCAGCGTCGCGACCACCGTGAGCGGGACGACGGTCTGGCGGGCCCAGCACGCCCAGTCGTAGACGTTGAGCGGGAACCACTTCGGCAGGAAGATCAGCTCGGGCGGCATGTCGGGCAGCTCGTCCCACGACCACAGCCCGAACAGCGCCAGCCAGATCCGGGTGAAGACGCGGCTGCGCTCCAGCCCACCCTCCCGCAGCACGAACGCCTCGGCCCGGCGCATGTGCTCCTCGGCCGGATCGTCGCCCGCCAGCCGCAGCGCCACCCAGGCCTCGATGCTCGTCGACAGGTCGGCCGGGCCGTCCTGGAACGTCGCCCAGCTGCCGTCGGCGCGCTGGCGGGAGCGGATCCAGCGGGCCGCCTCGGCGGTCTCGGTGTCGGTGCGGATGCCCAGGAACTCGCGCAGCAGCAGGTCCTCGGCGTCCATCGTCACGTTGGTCTCGAGCTCGCCCTGCCACCAGCCGTCGGGGTGCCGGCCGGCGCGCAGGAACGCGACGGCGGCGTCCAGCGCGGCCCGCGGCGTGCGGGTCGCGGAACGCTCCGGCGCGGTGAGCGTCATCAGAACTCCCTGTCGACGAGGTGGTGGGCCAGCGCGACGAGCTCCGCGGTGGGGCCGGGGGAGAGCCCGGCGCCGGTGACGGCGTCGAGGGCGAGGTCGCGGCGGCGACGGGCCTGCGCAGCGGCCCACTCGCGGCCGCCGCCCTGTTCGACGAGGTGCGCCGCGGCGTGCAGCTCGTCGTCCGTGGCGTCGCCGTCGGTGGCCAGCCACCGCGCCAGCTCCCGGCCCGCGCCGCCACCGTGGCGGATCGCGTACGTCACCGGCAGCGACTTCTTGCGCGACCGCAGGTCCGACAGCACCGGCTTGCCGGTGATCCCCGGGTCGCCCCAGATCCCGAGCAGGTCGTCGACCAGCTGGAACGCCATCCCGACCTCGTGGCCGTAGACGTGCAGCGCCTCGGTCCGGGCGGCCGGGGCCCCGGCCAGCACGGCACCGATCGACGCGCTCGCCGCGAGCAGCGACCCCGTCTTGCCCGACGCCATCGACAGGCACTCCTCGACGCCGACGTCGTCGCGGGTCTCGAACGCGAGGTCCTCGGCCTGGCCGCGGATCAGCTCCCGGGTGGTGACGGCCAGCAGCCGCGCCGCGGTGGCGGCGTGCGGCGACGGCGCCTCGAGCAGCACCTCCTGGGCGAGGGCGAGCATGGCGTCGCCGCACAGGATCGCCGACGACGCCCCCCACTGCGCCCACACCGTCGTGCGGTGGCGGCGTTCGGTGTCGCCGTCCATCAGGTCGTCGTGGAGCAACGAGAAGTTGTGCACCAGCTCGACCGCGACCGCGCCCGGCACGCCGGTGGCGACGTCGGCGCCCGCCGCGGTGGCCGAGAGCAGCGCCAGCGCGGGCCGGACCGCCTTGCCCCCACCCGCGCCCGGTGAGCCGTCGAGCTCGGTCCAGCCCAGGTGGTAGCGGGCCTGGGTGCGCCCGGCCTCGTCGAGCCGGTCGACGGCGGCCTGCAGCGCCGGGGTGACGGTGTCGCGGCCGCGGCGCAGCACCCGGGTCGCGACGTCGCGGTGGTCGCTGGAACGGCCGAGGGTCGCGGTCATCGCGCCACCCCCGCGGCGACGAGCGGGCGGGCGAGCGCGGCCGCCGCGGCCGCCTCCCCGGAGCGCACCGCGCCCTCCATGGTCGCGGGCCAGCCCGTCGCGGTCCATGCCCCGGCCACCGTCAGACCGGGCAGCGCGGTGACGGGTCCGGGGCGCAGCGCGGCCTGCCCGGGCGCGGCCCGGAAGGTGGCGTGCGGCTCGCGCGTCACGAAGAAGTCGAGGACCCGCGCCGAGGCGGCGTCGGGGAGGACCGCCGCGAGCGCCGGCAGCATCAGCTCGCGCAGGGCCGCCAGCGGCGTCCCGACGAGGTCGTCGGCCGCCGACAGCGACACCACGACGTACTGGGCTCCCGCCGGGTGCACCGCACGCGTCCCCGACGACCCGGTGCGGTCGAACATCCACTGCACCGGGCTGTCCACGGCCGCGGCGACGTCGTGGTGCAGCACCCGGCGGTCGTAGACGACGTGCACGCCGACGATCGGGGAGCTGCCGAGCCGCTCGGCCCACCCCTGCGGGAGATCGAACGCCCCCTCCGGCAGCAGCCGGGCGGCGACGGTGGGCGGGACGGCGGACACGATCCGGTCGACCACGATCTCCTCCTCTCCGCCGGAACCGTCGCCGGGTCCGGCCTGCGCGTGCGTCTCGTGCGTGGGTGCGACGGCGACCCGCCAGCCGTCGGGACCCGCGGTGAGCGAACGGACCTTCGCCGAGGTCCGGACGTCGACACCGGCGGCCTCCAGTGCGCGGCGGGCCGCGTCGTCGTGCAGGCGCCCCAGCGGGACCCGGGCCCAGCCGAGGTCGCCCGCGGCGGTGTCGGTGAGCAGCCCCAGCTGGAACACCGTGGCCGCCAGGGCGAGGGAGGCGTCGGCGGCGCGGGCGTTGAGCGTCGCGATCCCGACGAGGTCCCACAGCGTCTCGACGGCCCGCGCGCTCTGCCCGTGCGCGGCGAGCCAGTCGCCGAAGCCGCGGGCGTCGGCCTCCGCGGAGGCCGGGTCGACACGGCCCAGCGCGAGCGCGGCGCGCAGGACGCGGAGCCGGTCGGCGCGCGGCACGGGTGCGTAGCGCAGCAGCGCCGCCCCCAGGTGCAGGGGAGCGGGTAACCCGTTGCGGCGCAGCCGCGACGGTCGCGCCCCGGGCGCGAGGACGGGGATGTCGAGACGGTCCTGCAGCGTGACGGCGTCGCGGACCCCGAGCCGGTCGAGGAACGCCAGGTAGGAGGTGCAGCACCGCAGGACGACGTGCTGGCCGGTGTCGACGTCGAGCTCGCCGCGGCGGAACGAGCCCGCGACCCCGCCGAGGCGCGCCCGCGACTCCCACAACGTCACCCGGGCGCCGGCGTCGGCGCAGCGCAGCGCGGCGGCGACCCCGGCGAGCCCGCCCCCGACCACCCCGACGCGCACGGTCACACCCGCACACCTCCCGGCGCCCGCCCGGCCAGCGCCTGCACCGCGACGCCGACCTTCTGCCGCCCCGACAGCGACCGGCGCTGGTGGTAGACCGACGGCGGGTCGGCGGCGATGTCGTCGAGGAGCCGGCGGTAGATGCCGGCCATCGCGGTCGCGCAGGCGGCGCTGCGCCGGTCGAGCAGCGGGACCAGCCGCAGCCCGTCGGCGTACCACTGCCGGGCCCGGTCGGCCGAGAACCGGATCAGCTCCGCCAGCCCGCCGTCCGGGTCGGCGAGGTTGCCGCGGTCGTCGAGGCGTAGGTCCACACCGAACCGGTCGAGCTCGGCGGCCGGCAGGTAGACGCGGCCGTTGCCGAGGTCCTCGCGGATGTCACGCAGGATGTTCGTCTGCTGCAGCGCGATGCCCAGCGCGTCGGCGAACACGGGGGCCTGCGGGTCCGGCCGGGACCCGAAGATGCCCAGGCACAGCCGCCCCACCGAGCCCGCGACCTGGCGGCAGTAGCCGGCCATGTCGTCGAACGTCGCGTAGGGGGCGCTCGCGCCGGGCTCGTCGTCCATCCGCACGTCGGCCTCGACGCCGTCGACGAGCTCGTCGAACGCGCCGAGCGGGATCGGGTAGTGCCGGGCGGCGTCGGTGACCGCGACCATGACGGGGTCGCGCGGATCGGGCTCGGCCTCGCGGGCCTGCCGCACCGACGTGCGGACCTGCTCCAGCGCCGCCAGCTTGCCCTCCGTCGACGGGTCCCCACCGGCGTCGCCGTCGCCGATGTCGTCGATGCGCCGGGCCAGCGCGTACACCGCCGACAGCGCCGCCCGCTTGCGGGGCGGGAGCAGCCGGATGCCGTAGTAGAAGTTCCGCGCCTGGTCCCGCGTGATCGCCTCGCTCGCCGCGTAGGCGCGCTCGACGGGGGTGGACGGGCTGCGGCTCATACGGCGCCCTGCTCTCGGGACTCGGGTTCTCGGGACCGGGGTTCTCGGGACTCGCGTTCTCGGGTGCGGGGCCCCCGTGCCGGACGGGTCAGGTCGCGGACCAGATGCCGGACGACGTCGCGGCGCCTCGCCTCAGGGGCACCGGCGAGGACGTCGAAGTCGCTGCGGCGCAACGCGTCCGCGGCGGCCCGGCCACCCGCGACGTACCCGGTGACCGCGACCCGGGCCCAGCCGTGCAGCCGGCCGAGCAGCGGGGTCCCCTCGTCGAGCAGCGCGCACGCCCGGCCGGTGACCTCGGCGAGCAGCGCGCGCAGCGCGGGGGAGGCGTGCGGGGCGTCGAGGTCGGCCTCCATGACGCCGAAGGACGCCAGGTCGTCGGCGGGCAGGTAGATCCGGCCGCGGGCACGGTCCTCGGCGACGTCCTGGCAGTGCTCGAGGATCTGCAGGGCGGTGCAGATCCGGTCGGACCAGCGTTGCAGGTCCGACCCGGGGGGCGCGTCCACGCCGAACACCGCGAGGACCATCCGCCCGATCGGGTCGGCCGACAGCACGCAGTAGGCGAGCAGGTCGCCCCACGTGCGGTACCGCGTGACGTACTGGTCGGCGAGGTTGGCCGCGACGAGCCGCTCGAACGGCTCCCGGGTGAGCCCGCAGGCCCACGCCGTGGGCACCAGGCGGCGCAGGACGGGCGCCTCGGGCCCGGGACCGTCGTCCCACACCCGGCGCAGGTCCGTGCACAGCCCGTGCAGCCGCGCGGTCCGGCCGGCGGCCTCCTCGGCCGTGACAGGGTGCCGATCCTGTTGCGCCCCTTCGGAATCACCGTCGCCGATGTCGTCGATGACGCGAACGACGTCGTAGACCGCGCGCAGGTGGGCACGGGTCACCGCCGGAAGCACCCGCAGTGCCACCGGGAAGTTCTCGGACCGCTCCGCGTCCCGCAGCCGCGCCTGGACCGGCGCCGCCGCGGGCACCGGCGCCGCCCCCGTCCGCCGATCCCCCACGGACCGAATCCTGCTCCCGTCGGGTGCGTGATCTCTGCGCACCTGCGGTTAATTCTGGACGCCCGGACTTGTCACATCCTGATAAATCGCGTGAGCGGCATACCCCGACAGGCGTAGAAAAGATGTGTGGACGTTCAGGACCCGTCCCTGACCGAGTTGCTCCCGGTGCTGGCGGACCGCCTCCCCGCGCTGCTCGCCGAGGTGCGCTCCGCACTCGGCGAGGAGTGGCCCGACTACGCCGACTTCCTCGACGAGCACCAGGTCGAGGTCGCCGTGGCCGCCGATGCCGCGCTGCGCCGCCTCGTCACGATGGCCGGCGCGTCGACGTCCGACAACGGCATCGGGCCCGAACTGTTCGAGGAGATCGGCCGCATCCAGTGGCGCGAGGGCCGCGACCTCTCGGCCCTGCTCGGCGCCTACCAGGTCGGGGCGCGCGTCTGCTGGCACCACGTGTCCGCGGCGGCCGTCGAGATCGGCGTCGAGCCCCGCACACTGGCCTCCCTCGCCGAGGCGGTGTTCTTCTTCGTCGACAAGCTCTCGTCGTCCTCGGCGCGCGGCTACGTCCTCGAACAGTCCGAGGAAGCCGCCACCCGCGAACGCCAGCGCGACGAGCTCGTCGGGCTCCTGCTGTCCGACCGCGCCGACCAGGCCGCCGTCCGCGCCGCCGCCGCCCGCGCGGGCTGGACCGTCCCCGGCGAGGTCGGGGTCGTCCTCATCCAGCGCGACAGCCCCATCGGGCACCGCGTCCTCGCCCGCATGGACGCCTCCTGCCTGGTGTTCAGCCGCCCACCGCTGCTGGGCGCGATCGTCCCCGACCCGTCGCGGCCCGGGCTGCGCCGCCGGCTCGGTCTGACGCTGCGCGGCGCGGGCGCCGTCGTCGGGGTGGCCGTGCCGCCCGACCGGCTGCCCGCGAGCCTCCAGATCGCCGAGATCGCCGCCCGCCTGCAACGCACCGGCGTCCTCGTCGACGACCCCGTGTTCACCGACGAACACCTCGACGCGATCATCGTCCACCGCGAACCGCGGCTGCTCGAGGCGCTGCGGGGGCAGGTCCTGGGCCCGCTGAAGGAGGCGACCCCGGCGTCGCGGGAGCGGCTCGTCGAGACCCTGGGGGCGTGGCTGCGGCACATGGGCGACCGGCAGGCCATCGCCGCCGAGCTGCACGTGCACCCGCAGACCGTGCGCTACCGCCTGGCCAAGCTGCACGAGCTGTTCGGCGACGACCTCGACGACCCCGAGATGCGGGCCCGGTTGATGCTGGCCCTGTCGTGGGGGGAGCCGCACGCCCCGGCCGCCGAGCCGGTCAGCTCGTCGTAGGGTCGCGCGGCTGTCCGTAGCCCGCCAGCATGGCCGCGACGCGGTCGATCTCGTCGGGCGGCAACAACCGTGGGGTGCCCGCGAGGCTCGCCTGGTGCCACAACCGGCACAGCCACTCCAGGTACAGGCTGCGGGTGTAGGCCGTCGCCAGGTCCGGGCCGTGCGTGGTGGCGCCGTGGTTGCGCAGGATGACCGCGCTGCGCCCCGCCATCGCCGCGACGCCCACCTCGGCCAGCTCGGCCGTCCCGTACGTCGCATACGGTGCCACCCGGACCGGGCCGCCCAGCGTCGCGACCATGTAGTGCACCGCGGGCAGCTCGTCGAGCAGCAGCGACACCGCCGTCGCGTACAGCGGATGGGTGTGCACGACCGCGCCCGCGTCGGTCGCCCGGTACACCGCGAGGTGCATGGGCAGCTCGCTCGACGGCACCGGGCCGGCCTCGGCCGGCCTCCCCTGCAGATCCACGACGCACACCCCGGCCGGGGTCAGCTCCTCGTAGGCGACACCGCTGGGCGTGACCGCCACCAGCTCGCCCACCCGCACACTGATGTTGCCCGACGTCGCGACCGTCAGATCGTCCGCGCGCATCCGCAGGCAGTGCTCGACGAC
This sequence comes from Pseudonocardia sp., assembly GCF_050250275.1. Classification (GTDB taxonomy): domain Bacteria; phylum Actinomycetota; class Actinomycetes; order Mycobacteriales; family Pseudonocardiaceae; genus Pseudonocardia. Next base: position 4,711 of record NZ_JBFWOY010000049.1, on the reverse strand, counting down.
GGCCTCACGCGCTCCCTGCAGCAGCATGGCCGATATCGTCGCTGCCGTGACTGTGGCCGACCCCGGCGGGCCCGTGTGGCTGGGCATCGACCTCGGCACACAAGGTGTGCGCGCCGTCGCCGTCGACGCCGCGGGAGGTGTCGTCGGCACGGGGGCGGCGCCGCTGCGCCGCGACGTGCGCGACGGGCCGCGCCACGAACAGGACCCCGCCGAGTGGTGGACGGCCACGTGCACCGCCGCCGGTATCGCGGTCGCCGGGCTGCGCGGTCGCCGGGTGGCCGCGATCGCCGTCGACTCCACCTCCGGCACGCTCGCCGTCCAGGACCGCCACGGCCGGCCCGTCGGCCCGGCCTGGATGTACGACGACACCCGCGCCGCCGCCCGCGTCGCCGCAGTCCAGGAGGCCGGTGAGCAGGTCTGGACGGCGCTGGGCTACCGGATGCAGGCCTCGTGGGCGCTGCCCAAGCTCGTCGAGCTCTGCGCCACCGGCGCCGTCGCTCCGGGCCACACCGTCGTCCACCAGGCCGACCACGTCGTCGCCCGGCTCGCCGGCCGCCCCGTCGCCTCCGACACCAGCCACGCCCTCAAGACCGGCTACGACCTGCGCGCCGACCGCTGGCCCGGCGACGTCCTCGACCGGCTCGGTGTCGACACCGCCGTACTGCCCGACGTCGTCGTCCCCGGCACCCGCATCGCCGCGGTCTGCGCGGCCGCGGCGCGGGCCAGCGGCATCCCGGCCGGGACGCCCGTCGTCGCCGGGATGACCGACGGCTGCGCCGCCCAGATCGCGACGGGCGCGCTCGCCCCCGGCCGGTGGTGCTCCGCCCTCGGCACGACTCTCGTCCTGAAGGGCGCGACGCCCGGTCTCGTGCGCGACGCGAGCGGCGGCGTCTACTGCCACCGCCACCCCGACGGCGGGTGGCTGCCCGGCGGCGCGTCCAACACCGGCGCCGGGGTGCTGGCACGTGACCTGCCCGGCGTCGACCCCGGCCTGCTCACTGCACCCGCGGGTGTCCCGGCCGGCGCGACGTACCCGCTGGTGGGGCGGGGGGAGCGGTTCCCGTTCACCGACCCCGCCTTCACCGGGTTCGACGTCGGTGGGCCCACGTGTGCGACCGCGGCCGAGACGTTCGCGCGGGTCGCCCACGGCGTGGCCTTCGTCGAGAGGCTGGCGTTCGACGTGCTCGCCGGGCTCGGTGCCGACGTGTCCGGCCCCGTCGTTGCGACCGGTGGGACCAGCGGCAACGACTGGTGGACGCAGCTGCGCGCCGACGTCCTCGGCCGACCGGTCTCGGTACCGGAGCAGGCCGGCTCGGCGTTCGGCGCCGCGATCCTGGCCGCCGCCCCGCGGGGTTCGCTGGCCCGCACGGCGGCGGCGATGGTGCGGTTGCGCGAGACCTTCGAGCCCCGCCCGGGCCGCGCCGACCTCGCCGACGGCTACGCCCGCCTGCGCGCCGAGCTGTCCGCCCGGGGCCTGCTGTGAGTGGGGTCAGGCGCCCGTCCAGCACCCGATGATCGTGCGGGCCACCAGCAGCGCCACCTGCGGCGGGGTGAGCGGCGGGGTACCGAGGCCCGCGGGCAGCGCCGAGTCGTCGACGACCAGGACCTTGAAGTCCTTGCGCACCACGACCGACCCGTTCGCGGTGACGAACGCGCCCTCACCCAGCCCGTCGAGGGTGTGCGCCGACCCGAGCCGGCGGGCGGTCTCGTCGAAGAACGCCGTCGTCTCCGGGACCGACGACAGCTCCTTGACCGACAGCGTGAACGCGCCGCCGGCGTAGCGGTAGCGGCACGAGTAGACGTGGTCCGACCAGGTCGGGGTGTCGATGCCCTGCGGCGCCACGGCGAGGGCTTCGGTGATGTCCTGCTCCGCCTCGTCTGAGCAGACGAGCACGGCGCTCTCGGAGGGGGTCGCACCCGCGGGCGCGGCGGTGGCCGGGGCGAGGGCCGACGGGACGGGTTGGGCCGGTGGAGGCGTCGAGCAGCCCGCGAGGACGCCCCCGAGGAGGGCGCCCCCGAGGGCGGCTGCGAGCGCGGTGCCGGGCACGGGTCGGCGCATGGCGCGCAGGGTAGAGGGCGCGGCGGGGGAGCCGGGCCCGCTTTGCGCCGTTCCTGCAGCGGGCGGCCGGGCCGGCGGGTGCACGCCGGGTGCGGATCGTGATGTGCGTCGCCTACGCTCGGTTTCGGTAACGATTCAGAAGATCGACGCGTCATACCCGGTGAGCGCGACGACGCGCCCGGCCGGACCCCGGACCCGGCCGCGAACACCCCGACACCGACCAGCATCGGAGGAACACCAGATGGCCACGATCAACCGCCGCACCGTGTGGGCCGCCATGGTCCGTAGCGCCCGCCGCTTCGACGAGTGGACCCTCGTGACGTTCAACCCCCGCATTCCCGTGGGGTCCCGCGCGGAGCGCTGAGCTGACGCCCCCGGCGCACGACCCCGGGGGAGCACGCCGAGAGGGCCGGTACCGCGTGAGCGGTACCGGCCCTCTCGGTCTGTCGGGCGGAACCCCGCCGGACGGAACTGTCCCGGCGGAACTGTGCCGGCGGAACTCCGTCGGGCGCGACTGTGCCGGGCGGTCAGTGCCCGGCGGTCAGTGCCCGGCGGGGCGGTCGTCGGCGGCCGCCTCCGCGAGCTGCTCCGGCGTCGGGGGCTTGAGCGGGCGCATCAGCACCCACACCCCGAACAGCGCCGCGACGACGAGCATGCCGATGCCCATGTCGAGGTTGATGTTGGAGCCACCCGTCTTCATCCGGTCGGCGTCGTCGGTCGCCACCAGCCCCATGATCAACAGCACCAGGCCGTAGACCACGAACAACAGCGCGATGATGGTGCGCAGGTCGAAGAGGTTGGCTGCGGCCGACGGCGGTGCGTCGGTCCCGGCGCGCGGCGCGTCGGCTGGGCCCGCCCCCGTGGGGTTGCGGCCTTCGGAAGAGTCGGTCATCCGTCTCGCTCCTTCGGTCTCGGGCTCAGATGAACAGGATGTAGAGGACGACGACCAGGATCAACACCAGCGCGGCCAGCAGCTGCGGCGAGCGGTACCAGCCGGCGTCGTCACCCTCGACCGAGTGCGTGCGGCTCGCCCGCGGCGTGAGGCTCCACACCAGGCCGGTGAGCTCGGCCTCGGGCCGCGGCTGCCCGGCCATCGAGACGGCCGCGGCGACACCGACACCGACGATGAACGCCGCGCTCGCGCCGACGAAGCTGCCCGCCTGGTTCGACAGCTGCAGCACGTCGAAGCGGACCAGCAGGTCGACGGTGACCGCCGCGACCGTGCCCGCGAGCAGGCCGATCCACGCCGCCGAGCCCGTCATCCGCTTCCAGAACAGACCGAGGATGAAGATCGCGAACAGCGGGGCGTTGAAGAAGCTGAACAGCGCCTGGATGTAGTCCATCAGGTTCTGCGAGCCCGACGCGATGAACGCGGTGCCGATCGCCAGGACGCAGCCGATCACCGTGACCCAGCGCCCGACCTGCAGGTAGTAGCGGTCGGACTTGCCGGGCTTGATCCAGTCCTGCCACAGGTCGTAGGTGAAGACCGTGTTGAAGGAGCTGATGTTGGCCGCCATGCCGGCCATGAACGCGGCGAGCAGACCGGCGATCGCGACACCCAGGATGCCGTTGGGCAGCAGCTCCTTCATGAGCAGGGTCAGCGAGTCGTTGTAGGTGATGTCGCTGCCCGCGGGCGCGGTCCCCGCCTTGACCGCCTGGATCTCCGGGAGCAGGACGGCGGCGATCATGCCGGGGATGACGACGACGAGCGGGATCAGCGCCTTCGGGAACGCGCCGATGATCGGCGTGCGCCGGGCGGCGGACATGCTCTTGGCCGACAGGGCGCGCTGGACCTCGGCGAAGTTCGTCGTCCAGTAGCCGAAGGACAGTACGAAGCCGAGGCCGAACACGATGCCGATGACCGACAGCACCGGGTTGGCGATCTCGGTGAGCTCGGTGCCCGGCCACGACGACAGCTGCTCGGCGCCGCCCGGGCCGGCGGTGACCTTCTCGACCAGGCCGTTCCAGCCGCCGACGCGGTTGAGGCCGACGAGGGTGAGCGGGATCAGCAGGGCGAGGATGACGAAGAACTGCAGGACCTCGTTGTAGATCGCGGCCGAGAGCCCGCCCAGCGTGGTGTAGGCGAGGACGACGAGCGCGGCGACCGGGATCGCGACGGTGAGCGGCCAGCCCAGCAGGGCCTCGATGATCAGGCCGAGTGCGAACAGGTTGACGCCCGCGATCAGGATCGACGCGACGGCGAAGATGACGCCCTGGATGCGCTGGGTCGTCCGGTTGAAGCGTTTGGCCAGGAACTCGGGGACGCTGCGTGCCTTCGACCCGTAGTAGAACGGCATCATCACCAGGCCCAGGAACACCATGGCCGGGACGGCGCCGATCCAGTAGTAGTGCACCGTCGCGATGCCGTACTGGGCGCCGTTGGCCATCATGCCGATGAGCTCGAGCGCGCCGAGGTTCGCGGAGATGAACGCGAGGCCGGTGACCCAGGCGGGCATCGAGCGGCCCGAGAGCAGGAAGTCGAGGCTGGAGGACACCGACCGCCGCGCCACGTAGCCGATGCCCAGCACCAGCAGGAAGTAGAAGGCGACGAGCAGGTAGTCGACGAGGTTGGCGTCGAGCCGTACGTCGGCGCTGGCCTGGGCGAGGAGGCTCGTCATGCCACCCTCCACGCGGAGTGGCGTGGTCCGTGCC
>NZ_JBFWOY010000048.1:0-39655 GCF_050250275.1 Pseudonocardia sp. | reverse complement strand
TGCCGGTGTCGATCTGGCAGAAGTCGCAGCGGCGGGTGCATTGTTCGCCGCCGATGAGGAAGGTGGCTTCGCGGTCTTCCCAGCATTCGTAGATGTTGGGGCAGCCGGCTTCTTCGCAGACGGTGTGTAGCCCGCCGGAGCGCACGAGGGACTTGAGTTCGGTGTACTGGGGTCCGGTGCGGGCCTTGGTGCGGATCCACGACGGCTTGCGCTCGATGGGGGTCTCGCTGTTGCGGACCTCCAGGCGGAGCAGCTTGCGACCTTCGGGTGCGATCGTCACGGCCGCCAGCCTACGCCGCGCACCTCATCGCGGATCGGGCTCGACACCCGTCGCCGATGCCGTCGCGTCCCACAGCCGGCGGGCCAGCGCGACGTCACGCGCGGCACCGCTGCGCCGGGCCGGACCGGGTCTGCCCGCGACCTCGAACGGGCCGCGCGGACCGATGTAGTCACCGCCCCTGACCTGCGGGGACGTCGCCGCCGCCAGCTGCGGCAGCACCCCCGTCCGAACCGGCTGGGTGACGACCGCGTTGATCGGCCGCGCCAGCCACCCGAGCAGCGCCGACCGCTGCCGCAACGAGTTGCCCAGCAGCTCCGACCGCGTCGACCCGGGATGGGCCGCGACGGAGATCACGGGATCGCCCGCGGCGCGCAGCCGTCGGTCGAGCTCGGCGGTGAACAACAGGTTCGCGAGCTTCGACGCGCCGTAGCCGGCGGCGGGGGAGTAGCGGCGCCGTTCGAAGTTCAGGTCGTCGGGATCCAGACCGCCACGGTTGTGGGCGATGCTCGACACCATCACCACACGGGCGGGATCCCCGGCACTGCCCGCGGCGCGCAGGGCCGGCATCAGCAGCCACGTCAGCGCCGCCGGCCCGAGATGGTTGGTGCCGATCTGCAGCTCGAAGCCGTCGACGGTCGAGGCCCGCGGCGTCGCCATCACCCCGGCGTTGTTCATGAGCACGTGCAGCCGGTCGCCGGTGCGCTCGCGGACGTCGGCCGCGGCGGCGCGCACCGAGCCGAGGTCGGCCAGATCGACGTCGACGAGCTCCGCACGGCCGCAGGCCCGCGCCTTCTCCAGTGCGACCCGGCCGCGGCAGCGGTCACGTGCCGTCATCAGGACCCGGGCACCCGCGCCCGCGAACGCCACGGCCGATGCGAGACCCAGCCCCGACGTCGCCCCGGTGACGAGCACCGTGCGGCCGGACAGATCGGGGAGCGTGATCACCCTGCCGACGCTAGCCCGAACGCCCCGGTGAGCAGCGACGGGTCGCCACGACGACATCGCCACTCACGACCACCGGGCCGGGTCCGGGTCCGGCGGGGGCGCCCGGGCGGGGATAGCGTTGGGGGCGTGGACTTCCGGATCTTCACCGAGCCCCAGCAGGGCGCCCACTACGACGACCTGCTGCGCATCGCGCGGGCCGCCGAGGACGCCGACTTCGACGCCTTCTTCCGCTCCGACCACTACCTCGTCATGGGCGACGCCAGCGGCGAACCCGGCCCCACCGACGCCTGGATCACCCTCGCCGGCCTCGCCCGCGACACCACCCGCATCCGGCTCGGCACCCTCGTCAACGCCGCCACGTTCCGCCTCCCCGGCCCGCTCGCGATCTCCGTCTCGCAGGTCGACCAGATGTCGGGCGGCCGCGTCGAGCTGGGCATCGGCGCCGGCTGGTACGAGGCCGAACACGCCGCCTACGGCATCCCGTTCCCGCCGCTGCGCGAACGGTTCGACCGGCTGGAGGAGCAGCTCGCGATCATCACCGGGCTGTGGGGGACGCTCCCGGGCGACCGCTTCGAGTTCACCGGCACGCACTTCACCGTCACCGACTCGCCCGCGATGCCCAAGCCCGTGCAGCAGCCGCGGCCGCCGGTGATCGTCGGCGGGCGTGGCGCTACGCGCACCCCGAAGCTCGCCGCCCGCTACGCCGACGAGTTCAACCTCGCCTTCGGCTCGCCCGAGCAGGCCGTGACGCAGTTCGACCGCGTCGCCACCGCGTGCGGGGACATCGGCCGCGACCCGCGCGAACTCGTGTACTCCGTCGCCCAGACCCTCGTCCTCGGTCGCGACGACGACGAGGTCGCCCGCCGGGCCCTGACCATCGGCCGTGAGGTCGACCAGGTCCGCGCCGAGGGCCTCGCCGGCACCCCGGCCGAGGTCGTCGACCGCATCGGGACGCTGCGCGACAAGACCGGTATCACCCGGCTCTACCTGCAGATCCTCGACATCTTCGACCTCGACCACCTCGAGCTGTTCGCCTCGGAGGTCGCCCCGCAGCTGGCCTGACCGATCCGTCCCGCCGGCGTCGGGGCGGTGCCCCGACGCCGGCCGCGCGCCGCGAGGGTCGCGGCGGAAGACGGAGACCGGCGCACCGGCGTGCCGCCCGCGGGCCCTCGGTGATCGCACCGGACGTCTCCGCCCTGCTGCCGACCACAACGCAGGCAGCAGGACCCGGAGGTCGGAGAGACCCCGCCCGGTCGGGCCGGGCGGCCCGCCGGACGTGCCGAGCCGGCGGCGCCGGCAGCTGCGCCGGGAACCGCGCGCCGGCCCGGCCGCTCGGGATCCTCCGCGATCCGGAACCGTCCGCGGACACATTGGGCGAAATGCCCGATTAGCCGAGTAGTACCCGATGACCCCGTTCGGAGGCTGGGGGACCGCCCGAGGAGGGCGTACCTTCGGCCGACATGACGGCAGCGACGCCTACGACGTCCGGTGTGGAGTCCGCGATGCGCGGAGTGTGGTGGCTCGTACTGCTGAGAGGCGTGCTGGCGATCCTCTTCGGACTCGTCCTGCTCTTCACACCCGGCTCCGCGCTCCTGGCGCTCGTCCTGGTGTTCGGTGTCTACGCGGTGCTCGACGGCGTCACCGCCGTCGTCGCCGGCATCCGCCACCGTGCCGACGACAACCACTGGGGCTGGCACGTCGTCCAGGGCGTGATCTCCGTGATCGCCGGTGTCGTCGCCTTCGCCTGGCCCGGCGTCACCGTGCTCGCGATCCTGTTCGTCATCGCGTTCTGGAGCATCGTCGGCGGCATCGCCGAGATCTCCGAGTCGATCACGATGCGCCGCAGCGGTTCCTCCACCTGGGGGTGGGTGCTGGCCGCCGGCATCCTGAGCATCGCCTTCGGCGTCCTGCTGGTTGTTCGGCCGGGTGTCGGGCTCGTGACCCTGCTCTGGATCTCCGGGATCTGGGCGCTCGTGTTCGGCATCGTCGTTGTGGTGTGGGCATTCCGGCTGCGCTCCGCGGTGAACGCCGCCACCGCCGCGCCGCCCGCCGCATCCTCGCCCGCCGCATCCTCGTCCGCCACCGCCCCGTCCGCCACCGCCCCGCCCGCTGCGGCGCACGGTGCCGGTCCCGACGGCGCGGGGCCGCAGGACGCCCCGCCGCCCACGAGCGACCGGTAACCCCGACCTGCCGGACGTGTCATGAGCGCGCTCCGGCCGCTCTGATCACCCGGTCGAACAGTCACACGGTCGCTCGCGGACGGAGCCGCGGTCGAGCGCGCGTGGGTGCGACGCACCCCGGATCGGTCGGGGCCACCGGCGCCGACGAGATCGGAACGCCGGTCGCCGTCGAACGTGTTCTCGGCGCGGCCGGTCGACGCCGCTGACACGCTGCGCCGCGCTTCCGGTCGACGAGCGTGTCCAGAGCGCACTCCGGCCGCACCGGTGACACGGCAGTGCTGTGGAGCTGCACGGGCGGCCGGAACCGGGGCCGACACCCGGCGTGTCGTCAGCGCCGCCGGGCCGCCCTGGTGACACGTCGGGTGCCCGGCGCACCGACGAGCGTGTCCTCAGAGCGTTCGGTCAGCACTCACGACACGTCGGCCCCCAGCCCGCTGACGAGCGTGTCGTCAGTGCTCCGGGGGCGCTCCGGTGACACGTCGGGTGCCCGGCGCGCTGACGAGCGTGTCGTCGGCGCGCTCGGTCAGCGCTCACGACACGTCGGGCGAGCGTGGGCGATGTGTCGCGCCGTGAGCCGAGGGCGACCCGAGGTCGGTGACGCGGCGCGCGCCGACAGTGAGACTGCCCGACGCGGGTCGAGGCGCGCCCGGGGCACCGCGAATCGGGTCAGCGCAGCCGGGGGTCCAGACGCAGGTCGAGACCCGCGGGGGTGGCGGGGCGCTCGACGGTGTGGTCGGTGACCGCCAGCGTGCCCTCCAGCGCGGCGAGGACGGCGTCGCGGGCGGCGTCGCGGACCTCCTCGACCGTGACCGTCCGCTGCAGTTCCAGGCTGAGCGAGGTGACGCCCGCGTCGGTGATGCCGCAGGGGACGATCTTGGTGAACGCGGAGAGGTCGGCGTCGCAGTTCAGCGAGAACCCGTGCAGCGTCACGCCGCCCTGGACGCGGACGCCGATCGCGGCGACCTTGCGCTCGGGGCGGGCGGCGTCGGCGGGGAGCCAGACGCCGCTGCGGCCGGCGACCCGCCCCGCGCCGGTCAGCCCGAGGTCGTGGCAGACCCTGATCAGGGCCTCTTCGAGGCGGCGCACGTAGTCGACGACGTCGAGCGGCTCGGTGAGCCCGATGATCGGGTAGCCGACGAGCTGCCCCGGGCCGTGCCAGGTGATGAGCCCGCCGCGGTCGACGTCGACGACGGGGGTGCCGTCGGTGGGACGGTCGGCGGGGCGGGTGCGCCTGCCCGCCGTGTAGACCGAGGGGTGTTGCAGCAGCATGAGGACGTCGGGGCCGCCGTCGCGACGGGCCTGGGCATGCTCGCGCTGCCGGTCCCACGCCTCGAGGTAGCCGATCAGCTCGATGACCTCGACCTCGACGGGCCCGTCGGCGGTGCGGGCGCGGCGGGTGGCCGGGGCGGCCGGGGTGAGCGTGTCGGGCATGGTCCCACCGTACGTCAGCGCACGGTCGGATCAGAGCGCCGCGGCAAGGGCTTCCGTCACGCTGTTGTGCCGGTGCTGGTAGCCGGCGTCGAGCAGCGCCGTGGGCACGGCGCGCTGCCCGAACAGCAGCATCTCCTCGCCCATCTCGCCGAGGACCGTCTTGATGGCGAACCCGGGGACGACGAAGGGTGCAGGTCGGCCGAGAGCGGTGGCGAGCGCGCGCGTCATCTCCCGGTTGGTGACGGGTGTCGGCCCGGTGACGTTCACGGGCCCGGACAGGTCCGGGTTCTCGACGGCGAAGCGGATGGCGCCGACCTCGTCGTCGAGGGAGACCCACGACATGTACTGGCGGCCGTTGCCGAGCCTGGCGCCGAGGTAGAGCTTCCAGACGGCTTTCATGGGGCCGAGGAGACCGCCGGCGGGGGAGAGGACGAGCCCGGTGCGGAGCCGGACGACGCGGACCCCGGCGTCGGCGGCGGGTCGGGTGGCGGCTTCCCAGTCGCGGCAGACGTCGGCGAGGAATCCCTGCCCGGACGGCGCGGTCTCGGTGACGGCGCGGGGGCCGGTGTCGCCGTAGTAGCCGACGGCGGAGCCGCTGACGAGTGTGGGGACGTCGTGGTCGGCGACGGCGCGGGCGAGGACCTCGGTGGGGACGTTGCGGCTGTCGCGGATGGCCTGCTTGCGTGACCCGCTCCAGGGGCGGTCGCCGATGCCGACGCCGCCCAGGTTGACGACGGCGTCGACCCCGTCGAAGGTGCCGTCGTCGATGCGGCCGGCGGGTGGGTCCCAGCCGCGTTCGTCGGGTGCGGCCGGTGTCCGGCGCACGAGGCGGACGACGTCGTGCCCCGCCGCGCGCAGGGCGGCGACGAGGCTGGTACCGATGAGGCCGGACGACCCGGCGACGACCACGCGCACGCCGTGATTCTTTCCGTTCCGGTGCCGGCGCGCGACCGGAGCGTCCCGGCGGCGGTCGTGCCGCCGGGACGCCGGTGGGTCAGAGTCCGAGTTCGGACTCGAACGCGCCCTCTTCGAGGCGGGCCTTGACGGCGCTGACGAAGCGGCCGGCGTCGGCACCGTCGACGAGGCGGTGGTCGTAGGTCATCGGGAGGTAGCAGACCGAGCGGATGGCGATGACGTCGTCACCGTCCGCGCCCGCGACGACCTTGGGCTCCTTGACGATCGCGCCGGTACCGAGGATGGCGACCTGCGGCTGGTTGATGATCGGCGTGTCGAACAGGGCGCCCGCGCTGCCGATGTTGGTGATCGTGAAGGTGCCGCCGGAGAGCTCGTCGGGGCCGATCTTGCCGGCCCGGGTGCGGGCCGCGACGTCGGCGATCTTGCGGGCGAGGCCCGCGATGTTGAGCTCCTCCGCGTTCTTGATCACCGGGACGAGCAGGCCGCGGGGGGTGTCGACCGCGATCGCCAGGTGCACGGCGCCGTGGTAGGTCACCTCCTTGGTCTCCTCGTTGATCGACGCGTTGACCTGCGGGAACGCCCGCAGCGCTTCGACGGTGGCCTTGGCGAAGAACGGCAGGTAGGTGAGCTTGACGCCTTCGCGGGCCTCGAAGTCGGCCTTGGCGCGGGCCCGGAGGCGGGCGACGCGGGTGACGTCGACCTCCTGGACGGTGGTGAGCTGCGCCGAGACGGCCAGCGACTCGCGCATGCGCTGCGCGATGACCTGCCGCAGCCGCGGCATCTTGACGGTCGTGCCGGGCTGGGGGGCGCCTTCGCCACGCTGCGGCACGGCGGCCGGGGTCCGGGGGGCGGCGGCCGGCTGCGCGGGGGCGGCGGGCTGGGCCGCGGCGGCCGGGGCTGCGGGCTCCGGCGCGCTGGCGGCCGGGGCCGCCTTCTCCGCCGCGGCCAGCACGTCCTGCTTGCGGATGCGCCCGCCGACGCCGCTGCCCTGCAGCGAGTCGAGGTCGACGCCGTGCTCGGCGGCGAGCTTGCGCACCAGCGGCGTGACGTAGGGGAGGCGGTCGGAGTCGCCGCCCTCACCGCTGTCGTCGGCGCTGTCGCCGTTGCTGCCGGCGGCGGGGGCCTGGCGGGGCTCGTCCTTCTGGGCGGGCTTCTCGGCGGCGGGCTCGGGCGCCTTCTCGGCGGGCGGCGCGTCGTCGGGGGCCGCGGCCGGCTCGGCCGCCTGCTCCTGCTGCGCCGGCTTCTCCTCGGCGGCGGGTGCCGCCGGGGCGGCGGATGCGTCGCCGATCGTGGCGAGCTGGGCGCCGACCTCGACGGTCTCGTCCTCGCCGACGGTGATCTCGAGCAGCGTTCCCGCCAGCGGGGAGGGGATCTCGGTGTCGACCTTGTCGGTGGAGATCTCGAGCAGCGGCTCGTCGACCTCGACGGTGTCGCCGACCTGCTTGAGCCAGCGGGTCACGGTGCCTTCGGTGACGCTCTCGCCCAGCTCCGGCATGGTGACGGGGGAGCCACCGCCGGACCCCGACGCCGCGACGGGCTCGGGCTCGGACGCCGGCTCCGGGGCCTCGGACGCCGGCTCCGGAGCCTCGGACGACGCCTCGGCGGACTCCGAAGTGGACTCGGACGTGGACTCGGAAGCGTCGTCGGCCGGCCCGGTGCCGGAACCCGAGTCCGTGTCCGAGGCGCCGGCGTCGCCGCCGGCCTCGTCGCCGTCACCGATCACGGCGAGCTCGCCGCCGACCTCGACGGTGTCGTCCTCGGCGGCGACGATGCGCTGCAGCACACCCGCAGCGGGCGACGGGATCTCGGTGTCGACCTTGTCGGTCGAGACCTCCAGCAACGGCTCGTCGACCTCGACCCGGTCGCCCTCCTGCTTGAGCCATCGGGTGACCGTGCCCTCGGTGACGCTCTCACCGAGGGCGGGCATCTGGACTGAGAAGGCCATGGCGGGTCGGAGCTCCTTCGATGTCTTCGCGTTGTGAGCGGTCTCGGCGGCCGTCAGCCGTGGGTGTGCAACGGCTTTCCGGCCAGGGCGAGGTGTGCCTCGCCGAGTGCCTCGTTCTGGGTCGGGTGGGCGTGGATCAACGCGGCGACGTCCTCGGCCGAGGCGTCCCAGTTGTAGATCAGCTGCGCCTCACCGATCAGCTCTCCGACACGGGCGCCGACCATGTGCAGGCCGACGACCGGTCCCGAGGTGCCCTCGGCGCCGGCCTTGACCAGCTTGATCGCGCCCGAGGTCTGCAGGATCTGGGACTTGCCGTTGCCGCCGAGGTCGTAGGTCAGCGTCTGGATCTCGCCGTGACGCTCGCGGGCCTGCTCCTCGGTCAGGCCGACGGACGCGACCTCCGGCTCGCAGTAGGTGACGCGGGGGATGCCGGCCTCGTCGATCGGGGCGGGTCGGAGCCCGGCGATGTCCTCGGCGACGAAGATGCCCTGCGCGAAGCCGCGGTGCGCGAGCTGCAGGCCGGGGACGATGTCGCCGACGGCGTAGACGCCGTCGAGGTTGGTGCGCAGCCGGTCGTCGGTGAGGACGAAACCGCGCTCCATGTTCACCCCGGCCTCCTCGTAGCCGTGGCCGGTGGTGTTCGGGCCGCGGCCGACGGCGACGAGCAGCAGGTCGGCCTCGATCTCCTCACCGGACTCGAGGCTGACGGTCACGCCGTTGTCGTCCTGCTTCGCGCCGGTGAACCGGACGCCGGTCTTGAACGCGATCTTGCGCTTGCGGAACGCTCGTTCGAGGAGCTTGGAGGCGAAGGCGTCCTCGTTGGGGACGAGCCGGGGCAGGGCCTCGACGACCGTGACCTCGGCGCCGAAGGAGCGCCACACGCTGGCGAACTCGACGCCGATCACGCCGCCGCCCAGGACGACGACCCGCTTCGGGACCTCGTCGAGGGTCAGCGCCTGGTCGGAGGTGATGATCCGGCCGCCGATCTCGAGGTCGGGCAGCGACCGGGCGTAGGAGCCGGTGGCGAGGACGACGTTGCGGCCGACGTAGCGCTCACCGTCCACATCGATCGCGTTGGGGGCGACGAACGTGCCCGCGCCCTGCACGAGCTCGATCTTGCGGGACTTCACGAGCCCCTGCAGTCCTTTGTAGAGCCGGCTGACGACGCCGTCCTTGTAGGAGTTGACGCCCGCCATGTCGATGCCCTCGAACGTGCTGCGCACGCCGATCTTCGCGCCGTCGGCGGCCGCGTCGGCCACCTCGGCGGCGTGCAGCAGGGCCTTTGTGGGGATGCAGCCGCGGTGCAGGCAGGTGCCTCCGAGCTTGTCCTTCTCGACCAGGACGACGGACTTCCCCAGTTCGGCCGCACGCAGCGCGGCCGCGTAGCCGCCGGATCCGCCACCGAGGATCACCAGGTCGGCGTTGTGCTCGGGCACCGTGACATTCCTCCTCGGGGGGCTGGGCGCGGGTCTCGCGTCGCAGGCGCGCTCATCTTGTCACTCTGGTGCGACACGGTGGGTGCTGGGCCGGGAGAAAACCGGCGGTGCCGACCGTTGTGCACGGTGCGGGCTGCGCCGTCGCCGACGGAACGGACGGGCGTCGCCGGGATGCCGGCCCGCGCGGGCGGAGGTGGTCGGGGATGGGCCTGGTCAGCAGGTTGCGACGGTCGCGGGCGGCGCGTGCGGGGCGCCGGGTTCCCGAGGGCGACGAGGCGCACCTGCGCGCGTGGGCGGCCGCGAACCGGGGCGTCGAGATGTTCGTGGAGCCGCGCACCACTGTGACGGACACGACGGCGGTGATGGTCGCGGCGGACGGGAGCTGGACGCGGCGACGCGTCGGCGGGCCGGAGGGGGCGCGCAGGCTGGCGCGGTCGTTGCGGATCCCGGTCTACGACGTGCAGATCGTCGGCTACCCGCAGCGGATGCGCGACCACGACGCCCGCGAGCGGGCGCTGCGCAGGCGCCGCCTCCGTGAGGACCTCGACAGGCCGTGAGGACCTGGGCGAGCCGTGAGGATCTCGACGAGCCGTGAGGCTCCGCGGTGTCGTGACCACCCGGCGACGCGGTGAGGGACCGGTGAGCCGGCCGTGGACGGGTCAGCCGTTCTCCGCGATGTCGCCGAGCAGCGCCCACAGGGTGCGCACCGGGACGCCGGTGCCGCCCTTGCCGGTGTAGCCCCAGGCCCCGCCGGTGTTGAACGACGGCCCCGCGATGTCGATGTGCGCCCACTGCAGGCCGGCGGGGACGAACTCGCCGAGGAAGATCCCCGCGGCGAGCATGCCGCCCCAACGGGCGCCGGTGACGTTGGCCAGGTCGGCCACGCGTGAGTCGAGCTCGGGGCGCAGGTGCTCGGGCAGCGGCATCGCCCAGCCGTCCTCGCCGACGGCGCGGGCGTGTGCGGCGACCCGGTCGCGCAGCTCGTCGGAGCCCATGATCCCGGCGGTGCGGGTGCCGAGCGCGACCATCTGGGCGCCGGTGAGCGTCGAGGTCTCGACGAGGTAGTCGGGCTCGTCCTCGGCGGCGCGCACGATGGCGTCGGCCAGGACGAGCCGGCCCTCGGCGTCGGTGTTGAGGACCTCGACCGTCTTGCCGCCGTACATGCGCAGCACGTCGCCGGGGCGGTAGGCGGTGTCGCTGGGCATGTTCTCGGCCATCGGCACGGTGGCCGTGACGGCGACGGGCAGGTTCAGCGTCGCGGCCAGCACGGTGGTGGCGATGACGGCCGCGGCGCCGGACATGTCGGAGGTCATGTGGTCCATGCCGGCGGCGGGCTTGATGGAGATGCCGCCGGTGTCGAACGTGATGCCCTTGCCGACCAGCGCGACCTTGGGCAGCGCCTTCTCCCCACCGGCCCCGTCGCCACCTGCCCAGACGAGGCGCACGAGCCGCGGCTTGCGCGACGAGCCCTGCCCGACGCCCAGGACACCGCCGTAGCCGCCCTCGGCGAGCGCGGCGTCGTCGAGGACCTCGACGGTGAGGCCCGCGGCCTCGCCGAGTACCTTCGCGCGCTCGGCGAACGAGGCGGGGTAGAGGTCGTTGGGCGGGGTGTTGATCAGGTCGCGGGCGGCGGTGACGGCCCCGGCGACGGCGATCGCGGTGGTGACGGCCTCCCGGGCGGCGGTGTCGCCGTCGGCGAGGAGGAGCTCGATGGTGCCGACGGGGGGCTTGCCGTCGCCGTTGCTGCGGTACTCCCGGAACGTGTACGCCCCGAGCAGCGATCCCTCCGCAGCGGCACCCGCGTCGATCCTGCCGAGCGTGCTCGCCACCCGCGCGGTGCCCGACAGCGCCCGGCTCGCCGCGCCGGCGGCGCGGCGCACCTGCTCGGCGCCGGGGGTGCCGCCCGACGCGCGGCCCAGGCCGACGGCCACCACGAGCGGTGCGGTGACGGCGCCGCGGGTGGTGAGCCGCACGACCTCCTCCGCCTTCCCGGTCGCGCCCAGCAGCACCAGCTCGGCGACGAGCTCGTCGTTCGTGCCGAACGCGGCGGCGACCTCGTCGGCACCCGGGGCGAGGGTGGGGCCGGCGTCGCCGGAACCCTGCAGGAGGCCGACGACGACGGCGTCGGCCTCGACCTCGGCGGCGGAGGCGGTGCTGGTGCGCAGTTCGGTTGCCACGTGACTCCCTGTCGCGACGAGCGGCCCGGACGGGTGACGGGCCGGCGGGAACGGCCCCTCGGGGCGCCGGGGCGCGGGGTGAGACCGCTTCGAAATGCTAATGACACCTCGGCGGCCCCCGTCGGTGCGGGCCCGGGTGCAAGGCTGTGGGCGTGTTGTCGTCACTGACCCGGCGCCTCGGAACGGCCGACGCGGTCGCCCTCGGTCTGGCGGCGATGCTGGGCGCGGGTGTGTTCGCCGCGTTCTCCCCCGCGGCCGCCGCCGGCGGGAGCTGGTTGCTGCTCGCGGTGGCGATCGCCGCGGTGACGGCACTGTGCAACGCGGCGTCGACGGCCGATCTCGCCGTCGCGCACCCGGAGAGCGGCGGCGGGTACGTCTACACCCGGGAACGGCTCTCGCCGGGGACGGGCCGGCTCGCGGGCGTGGCGTTCCTCGTCGGGAAGGTGTCGTCGGCGGCCGCGGCGGCGGGGGTGTTCGGCACGTACGTGCTGCCCGCGCACCCGGTGATCTGCGCCGTCGTGGTGATCGTGGTGGTGTCGGCGATGACCGTCGCGGGGGTGCGGTGGTCGCCGGGCACGGCGTGGCTGCTGGTCGGCGGGACGCTGGCGGTGCTGGCCGTCGTCGTGGTGGTGGGGCTGCTCGGGCCGGGCGGGTCCACGGGGGTGTCCGCGTCCCCGGTCGCCGACTCGCCGGTGCCCGTCCAGGTCGTCCCCGGACCGTTGGGTGTGGTCACGGCCGCGGCCTTCGTGTTCTTCGCGTTCGCCGGCTACTCGCGCGTCGCGACGATCGGGGAGGAGCTGCGCGACCCGGACCGGTCGCTGCGCCGCGCCGTCGTCATCTCCTTCGCGGTCCTGACGGTCACCTACGTGGCGGTCGCCGGCGCCCTGCTGGTCGGGCTGGGGGTCGACCGGCTGGCGGCGGAGCACGCCCCGCTGGTGGCGCTCGTCGACACCGGTCAGGCGCCCGCGCTCGGGGTGCTGGTGCGCATCGGCGCGGCCGTGGCGTCGGGGGCGGCGCTGCTGTCGGTGCTGGTCACGACGAGTCGCACGATGCGGGAGATGGCGCGCCGCGGCGAGCTGCCCAAGGTGTTCGGCCGGGTCGGTTCGCGGCAGAACCCCTGGCCGGCCGACGTCGCGGGCGCGGTGCTCGCGATCGTCGTCGCGATCCTGGCGGGCCCGGTCGCGGCGATCGCGCTGTCGGCGTGCGCGACGCTCGTGCACTACGCGCTGATCAACGTGGCGGCGCTGCGGCTGCCGCGGGCGCGGCGGCGCTGGCCGGTGTGGACGTCGTTGCTCGGGGTGGTCCTGTGCGTCGGCCTGGCGGTGCTCCTGCCGTTGGGCAGCGTGCTGATCGCCGTGGCGGCACTGGTGGGCGGCTGGTTGCTGTGCACGCTCGTCGTGCGCTGGGGCGCGCACCCCGCACCGCCCGCCGACTGATTTCTCGGACGTCCGACAGTCGGACTTGTCCCACGCGTTACCGTTCACCCATGAGCGCGACGGCCTTCACCCGTGTTCCGAACCCCGCACCGGCCTCCGACGAGCGCCGCACCGGGATTCTGGCCGATCCCGGGTTCGGCCGGTACTTCACCGATCACATGGTGACGATCCGCTGGACGCAGGGCCGGGGCTGGCACGACCCGTCCGTCGTGCCCTACGGGCCGATCTCGTTCGACCCGGCGTCGATGGTCCTGCACTACGGGCAGGAGATCTTCGAGGGCCTCAAGGCCTACCGCCAGCCGGACGGGTCGATCGCCTCGTTCCGCCCGGAGGCCAACGCCGCGCGCTTCCGCACGTCGTCGGCGCGGCTCGCGATGGCCGAGCTGCCCGACGAGCTGTTCCTCGACTCGCTGACCGAGCTGATGGCGCTCGACAACGCCTGGGTGCCCGAGGCCGGCACCGAGGACTCGCTGTACCTGCGGCCGTTCATGCTGGCCACCGAGGTGGGTCTGGGGGTGCGCCCCGCCGCGGAGTACCTGTACATGCTCATCGCCTCGCCCGCGGGGCCGTACTTCACCGGTGGCGTGAAGCCCGTCGACGTGTGGCTGTCCACCGAGTACACCCGTGCGGCGCTCGGCGGCACCGGCGGGGCGAAGTGCGGTGGCAACTACGCGGCGTCGCTGCTCCCGCAGGCCGAGGGCGCCGAGCACGGCTGCGCACAGGTCGCCTACCTCGACGCCGAGGAGCGCAAGTGGGTCGACGAGATGGGGTCGAACAACCTGTTCTTCGTCATCGGCTCCGGTGAGAGCGCCGAGATCGTGACGCCGACCCTCACGGGCAGCATCCTCGCCGGCGTCACCCGCGACTCGCTGCTGGTGCTGGCCAAGGAGATCGGCTGCGAGGTCACCGAGCGCAAGGTCTCGGGCGAGGAGTGGCTGCAGGGCGCGGCCGACGGGACCATCACCGAGGTGTTCGGCTGTGGCACGGCCGCGGTGATCACGCCGATCGGCAAGGTCAAGCACGCCGGTGGCGAGGTGGTCGTCGGCGGCGGACAGCCGGGGCCGGTCACGCTGCGGCTGCGCAAGCTGCTCACCGACATCCAGCGGGGCCTCGCCCCCGACACGAACTCCTGGATGACGACGCTGTACCGCCCGTAGGCCGCGGCCGCCCTCAGACCGCCGCGGCGAGGACCACGAGCACGGCGGTGCCGCCGAGTTCGCAGGCGGCGCCCAGCACGTCGCCGTTCATCCCGCCGAACCGACGCCGGGTGTGCGCCGACAACCCGGCCACCAGCAGCGCGGCCACGGCCACGGCGAGTACCCCCGGCCAGCGGGCCGGGACCAGCCACGCCGCCGCCGCGGCCAGCACCGCCCACCAGGCCGCGGCGACCCACCACGGCTGCGACCCGGCGACGGTCGCGCCCAGCCCGCCGGGGCGCGCCGCCGGCACGCCGCGCCGTGCGCACCAGGCGAACCCGGCCCGGCCCACGGCGGCGGCGAGCGCACCGGCGGCCGCCGCGACCCCGGGCCCGTGCGCGGCGAGCGCGGCGAACGCGGCGGCCTGCGCCCCCAGCGCCACGATCAGCGTGACGACGGCGAACGGTCCCGCCCCGCCGTCGCGCATCACGGCCAGCGCCCGCTCGGGCGGGCCGTAGCAGCCGAGGCCGTCGGCGGTGTCGGCGAGCCCGTCGACGTGCATCCCGCGCGTCGCGAGGGCGGCGACCGCGACGGCGAGCAGCCCCGCGCCGAGCGCGGGCACCCCGGCGGCGACGAGCCCGGCCGCGACCAGCCCGGACACGGCCCCGACGAGCGCCCCGACGAGCGGCGCCCAGCGCAGCGCGGCGGCGGCGACCCCGGGTGCCGGGGCGCCGGCGCGGACCGGCAGCACCGTCAGCCACGACAGGGCGAGGGCGAGCCCTTTCAGGGCCGTGCTCACGCCCGGGCCGGGGTGATCCCGCTGTCGGCGGCCGTCGCGGTGTCGGTGAGCAGCCGCGCCGCCATCCGCAGCAGGGGGAGCAGCGCGAGGGCCCCGGTGCCGTCACCGACCCGGATCCCCAGGTCGAGGACGGGTGCGAGCTGCAGCCGGTCGAGCAGCGCGTCGGCGGCGGGCTCGGGGGAGCGCTGTGCGGCCAACCACCAGTCCCGCGCGCCGGGCGCGAGCTGCTCGGCCAGCGTGGCCGCCGCGATCACGACGAGCCCGTCGACGAGGACGGGCGTGCGCCGCAGCGACGCCTGCAGCAGGAAGCCGGTGAGCACCGCCAGGTCGGCGCCGCCCGCGACGCGCAGCAGCCCGACCGGGTCGCGGCGCACGGCCCTCGTGCGGCGCAGCGCGTCCCGGATCGCGGCGGCCTTGCGCATCCAGGCGTCGTCGTCGATCCCGCTGCCCCGGCCCACCACGACCACCGGTTCCAGCCCGGTCACGGCCGCCGCGATCGTCGACGCCGGGGTGGTCGCCCCGACGCCCAGCGACGCGGGGACCAGCAGGTCGGCTCCGGCGTCGACCTCCTCGTCGGCCAGCGCGCGCCCGATCCGCAGAGCGGCCCCGGTCTCGTCGGCGGTGAGGGCGTCCTCGTGGTCGATGCGGCCGCTGCCGCGCCGGACGCGGTAGCGCTCGTCGGCGGGGTCGGGGGTGTCGAGGCCGACGTCGACGACCCGTACCGACGCCCCCGCCACGTCGGCGACGACGGCGGCCGGGACCAGCCGGTCGCGGGCCGCGGCGGCCTGGCGCTCCGTCGTCCCGGCGGGGTAGGCCGACACCCCGGCGGCGGCGATGCCGTGGTCGGCCGCCACGACGACGGCGCGCGGGCGGCCCGGGGCCCGCGGCGGGCACACCCCCTGCGCGGCGGCGAGCCAGCAGCCCAGCTCGGCGAGCACCCCCAGCCCGCCGACCGGCACCGCGAGCGCCTCGTGCCGGGCCACGGCCTCACGGCGGGCCTCGACGTTCGGAGCGGGGACCGCGGGCAGTTCCGCGACGGCTGGGTCGACCATGGACGTCTTAATACCCGGCCGTCATTTCAGCCGGAGCGGCAGCCCGGCCACGAGCAGCACCACGTCGTCGCACACGGCGGCCAGCGCTGCGTTGAGCGCGCCCAGCTCGTCGCGGAACAGCCGGCCCGCGCGGGTCTCGGGGACGACCCCCAGCCCGACCTCCGCCGACACCAGCACGACGCGGCCGGTCGCGGCCGCCACCGCCGCCACCAGCGCGTTCACCGCCGCACCGACCTGGGGCGGGGTGACCGGCGCGGTCCACGCCCGCGCGTCGTCGAGGACGCCGGTCAGCCAGGTCGCCAGGTCGTCGACCATGACGGTCCCGGGCCGGGCGAGCTCGGTGACGAGGTCCGGGTCCTCGACGGTGACCCAGTGCCCCGGACGCCGGGCGACGTGGGCAGCGATACGGGCGTCCCACTCGGCGTCGCCGGGGACCCGCCGGGCCGTCGCGCAGTAGCGCACGGGCGCGTCCGCGGGCAGCAGCCCCTCGGCGTGCGCGGACTTCCCCGACCGGGCGCCCCCCAGGACGAGTGTCGCGGGCACGGCTGCGGGGAGCCGGGTCAGACGGTGGCGCCGCGCTGCACGCGCGGCTTCGGGACGCGCAGCTTGCGCACCTGGCTGGCCCGGGTGAAGCAGTACCAGCCGGTGCCGAGCGCACCGATGGTCTCGCCGGGGAACCTCGCGCGGGCCTTGCGGGTCGTCGTGATCGCGAGGATCACACCCTCGGCGATCATCACGACGAGCGCGAGCAGGCAGAACAGGCTGAGGTACTGCTGGATCGCCGGCACCGGCAGCACGACCGCGACGAGGACCAGGATCGCGAGCGGCATGAACATGCCGACGAGGTGCGGGCGGGAGTCGATCACGTCGCGGATGTAGGCCCGCACCGGGCCACGGTCACGCGGCAGCAGGTAGCGGTCGTCGCCCGCGTCCATCCGGGCCCGGCGCTCGGCCGCGGCGGCGCGCCGGGCCTCCTTCGAGGGCCTGTTCGCCTTCGCGTACGCCGACGCCTCCTTGCGGGTGCGCGGCGCCGGCGTGGCGGGGCGACGGGCCGCCGACTGCGCGTCGCGGCGCTTGGGGGTGGCCCGGCCCTTCCCGGCCGTCTGCCCCCTGGGCAGGTGCTCGTCCGGCGTCGTGGCGTCCACGGCCGCACCGTCGGCGGTGTCGGCGGTCGCGTTGCCGGTGGTGTCGTCGGAGCGGCGCAGGAACCTCACGAACCACAGACTACGGGCGATAGCCTGCGTGACGTGCGGGTGGTGGTGGCTCCAGACTCTTTCGGCGGCACGCTCAGTGCCTCGGCGGCCGCGGCGGCGATCGCGCGGGGGTGGAACGAGGCGGCGCCGGGCGACGACGTCGTCCGGATCCCCCTCGCCGACGGCGGCACGGGCTTCCTCGACGTGCTGCACACCGCCCTCGGCGGCACCGTGCACACGCTGACCGTCACCGGGCCGCTCGGCGACCCCGTCGAGGCCTCGTGGCTGCGGGTCGGGGACACCGCCTACGTCGAGTCCGCGTCGGCGTGCGGGCTCCAGCACGTCCCGAGGACCGGCCGCACCCCGGCCGCCGCCCGGGCCGCCACGACCCGCGGTGTCGGGGAGCTGCTCGTCGCGGCGCGCGACGCCGGTGCGCGCGAGATCGTCGTCGGCCTCGGCGGGTCCGCCACCAGCGACGGCGGCGCCGGGATGCTCGCCGCGCTCGGCGCGGTCGCGGTCGACACCGACGGGACCCCGCTGCCCGACGGCGGCGCCTCCCTCGCGCGCTGCGCCCGTCTCCACGGCCACGTCGATCTCGGGGACGCCCGCCTGGTCGCGGCCGCGGACGTCGACAACCCGCTGCTGGGCCCGCACGGTGCCGCCGCCGTCTTCGGCCCGCAGAAGGGGGCCGACGAGGCCACCGTCGCCGTCCTGGACGCCGCCCTCGCGGTCTTCGCCGATGCACTCGCGGCCACGCTGGGCGCCGACGTGCGCGAGGAGCAGGGCGCAGGCGCCGCCGGCGGCATGGGGGCCGCGCTGCTCGCCATGGGCGCGCGCCGCGTCTCCGGCGCCGGGCTCGTCCGTGAGCTCGTCGGCCTCGACGCCGCCCTCGACGAGCTCGCCGGCGCCGGCGCCGGGGTCGCCGTCACCGGGGAGGGCAGCTTCGACTGGCAGTCGTTGCGCGGCAAGCTCGTCACCACCGTCGCGCGCGCGGCCGCCGACCGTGGCGTGCCCTGTCTGGTCCTGGCCGGCCAGGTGTCGGTGGGACGCCGCGAGGCCGCCGCTGCGGGGGTCGACTCCGCCTGGTCCGTCGCCGACGACGCGGGCGGGGTCGAGGCGTCCATGGCCGACCCCGAGGGCACCCTCGCGGCGCTCGCCGCCCGCGTCGCACGGCAGTGGAGCCACTGAACCGGGCCGTTCGTGCAGGCGTGGCTCCGGTCACCCTGCTGAGCAGGGAACGGGACGACCGTCGGGGCCCGGCCTACACTGGGGGAACCGGAGCAGTCCGGAAGGAATGAGTTCGGCCCGTGCTCGTGTTGGGAGAGACATGACCGTCGAGAACACCGTCCAGACCGATGTCGCCACCGAGACGCACGGCGTCGAGCTGACCGATGCCGCCGCCGGCAAGGCGCGTCTCCTGCTCGAGCAGGAGGGCCGCGACGACATGCACCTGCGCATCGCCGTCCAGCCCGGCGGCTGCGCGGGCCTGCGCTACCAGCTCTTCTTCGACGACCGTGAGCTCGACGGCGACCTGTTCCGCGACTTCAGCGGCCTCAAGGTGGGCGTCGACCGGATGAGCGCCCCCTACCTGGTTGGCGCGGTCATCGACTTCGTCGACACCATCGAGAAGCAGGGCTTCACGATCGACAACCCCAACGCCGGCGGTTCCTGCGCCTGCGGCGACTCGTTCAACTGAGCCACCGGGCCCACCTCGACGACACGGGTACGACGAACGTCCCACGACTGCCCCCGACCGCCACCGCGCGGGCGGGGGCCGTCGTGTGTCCGGGCCCTGAAGACCCGCTGCGCGGAAGGTAGTGTCACTCGTCGTGACTGTCGCCGTGACCGGGTCCATCGCCACCGACCACCTCATGCACTTCCCGGGGAGGTTCGCCGACCAGCTGGTCGCCGAGCAGCTCCAGCGGATCTCGCTGAGCTTCCTCGTCGACGACCTGGTGGTCCGCCGCGGTGGCGTCGCCGGCAACATCGCCTTCGCCCTCGGCGTGCTGGGCCAGTCGCCCGTCCTCGTCGGGGCCGTCGGCTCCGACTTCGGCGACTACCGCTCCTGGCTGGAACGCCACGGCGTCGACACCTCGGGCGTCCACGTCCACGACGACGTCCACACCGCCCGCTTCGTCTGCACCACCGACGACGACATGTGCCAGATCGCGTCGTTCTACGCGGGCGCCATGTCCCGGGCCCGCGACATCGAGCTCGCCCCCGTCGTCGCGCGGGTGCCCGCCGTCGACCTCGTGCTCGTCGGCGCCAACGACCCCGCCGCGATGCTGCGCCACACCGACGAGTGCCGCGCGCGCGGCTACACCTTCGCGGCCGACCCCTCCCAGCAGCTCGCCCGCCTGGAGGGCCCCGAGATCCGCCGCCTCGTCGAGGGCGCCCGGTACCTGCTCACCAACGACTACGAGTTCGAGCTGCTGCAGCGCAAGACCGGCTGGACCGAGGAGCAGGTCCGCGAGCAGGTCGACATCCGCATCACCACGCTCGGCGAGAACGGCGTCCAGATCGTCGGGCGCGACGGAACCGAGCTGAAGGTCGGGGTGGTCCCCGAGACCGGCCGGGTCGATCCGACCGGCGTCGGTGACGCGTTCCGCGCCGGTTTCCTGGCCGCCACGGCGCGCGGGCTCTCGATGGAGCGGGCCGCGCAGCTGGGCTCGCTCGTCGCCGTCTGGGTGCTGGAGACCGACGGCCCGCAGGAGTGGACCTACGACCGCGCCGCGGGCCTCGACCGCCTCCGCGACGCCTACGGCCCCGACGCCGCCCGCGAGCTGGAGCAGATCCTCCCCGCGTAAACCGTGTGAGCGGCAATAGTCGCTATAGCAACTACTGCCGCTCACGAGCGGTCGCAGGCCGTGCCGTCTGGTGTTTCGGCCCGGAGCGCTCGGCGTCTCGTTCCTGCATCACGGGAGACGACCTTCGGGGGGCGCCCTCAGGGGCGGAGGGCGGTGCGGGCCGCGGGTTCGGCGACGGCGCGGCGGGAGGGGACCAGGCCGACGCGGGTGCGGCGGTCGAGCAGGTCGTCGACGTCGAGGGCGAGCTCGTGCGTCACGCCCCAGCGCAGCTCGGCGGGGCTGACGGGCACCTGGTCGGTCACGGGTTCGGTGTCGCCGCAGGCGGCGACGTCGGCGGCCTCGCTGCCGTAGCGCTCGACCAGCCGCGCCGGCACTCCGGCCGGCACGGGCCCGGCCCCGACCAGCGGCAACGTCGCGGTCCGGCTCGGCCCCGCAGACAGCCCGCGGGCGGTGACCGCGGCGTCGACGGCGTCGGCGGCCATGGCGCGGTAGGTGGTCAGCTTGCCGCCGACGACCGTCACGACCCCCGCCGCCGAGGTGATGACGGCGTGTGTGCGGGAGAGGTCGGCGCCGCTGTGGCGGCCGTCGTCGAGCAGGGGACGCAGCCCGGCGTAGGCGCCGAGGACCTGGTCGCGGCGGACGGGGACGGCGAGCGCGGGGTTGAGGACGTCGAGCAGGAAGGTGATCTCGCGCTCGGTCGCCTCGGGCACGTCGGGGACGGGGCCGTCCACGGGTTCGTCGGTGATGCCGAGGTAGACGAGCCCGCCGGGCTGGGGGAGCGCGAAGGCGTAGCGCGACAGCGACCCGTTGACGGGGACGGTCAGCGCCCCGGCGGGGTTGCCGAGCGCGGCGGCGGGGAGCACGACGTGGCTGCCGCGCGAGGGCCGCAGCGCGATGCCGTCGACGAGCCCACCTGCCCACACCCCGGCGGCGTTGACGACGGCGCGGGCGCGCAGCCGGACGGGGGCGTCGGCGACGGTGTCGTGGACGAGCGCGCCGTCGCCGGCGACGTTGACGGCGCGGCAGCGGGTGAGGATGCGGGCGCCGTGCCCGGCGGCGGTGCGGGCGAGGGCGACGACGAGGCGCGCGTCGTCGACGAGCTGTCCGTCGTAGGAGAGCCAGGCGCCCTCGCCGGTGTCGCGCAGCCCGGGCACGAGCCGCTGGGCCTCGTCGGGGCGGATGCGCCGGGGTGGGGGCAGGGTGTCGCGGCGGGTGCCGGCGGCGCGGGAGAGCAGCTCGGCGCCACGCAGGCCGGCGCCGGTGAGCAGGGCGCGGCGGCCGTCGCCGGGCAGCACCATCGGGAGCGGCCGGATGAGGTGGGGTGCGACGGTCTCGAGGAGGACGCGGCGTTCGCGCATGCTGGCGAAGGCGACGCCGACGTGGCCGGACGCGAGGTAGCGCAGGCCGCCGTGGACGAGCTTGGAGCTCCAGCGGGAGGTGCCGAACGCGAGGTCGTGGGCGTCGACGGCGGCGACGGTGAGCCCGCGGCTCGCGGCGTCGAGGGCGACGCCGGTGCCGGTGACGCCGAGCCCGACGACGAGGAGGTCGACGACCTCCCCGCCGGCCAGCGCGGCCAGTTCGCGTGCGCGGCGGGCGGCGTGGAGGGCGGTGTCCGTCATGGCCGCAGGTATCCGTCGAGGAGGGCGTGCAGCTCGGCGGGCAGCTGTGCGGCGGGTGTCCCGGCGGTGACGGCGCCGGCGGAGAGGACGTAGGACTGGGCGGTGAGCAGCACGAACCGGGCGAGGACGGCGGGGGAGCCGTCGCGGACGGTGCCGCCGGCCTGCGCCGCGGCCAGTGCGTCGGTGAGCGGGGTGAGGAGGGTGTCGGTGCTGCGGCCGCGGCGGCGCAGTACGTAGGGGAGCAGCAGTTCGGGGTCGACGTCGACGATCTTGCGGACGAGCCGGTGCCGGCGCAGGGCCTCGCAGACCTCGACGACCCGGGTGACGATCGCGGGCCGGTCGGTGCCGAGCGGGCCGGCGGCGACGGCGAGCAGGTCGCGGGTGAGGAGGTCACCGACGAGGGCGTCGACGCCGTCCCAGCGGCGGTAGAGCGACATCCGGGAGACGCCGGCGCGGCGGGCGATGTCGGACAGGGTGGTGCGGCGGACCCCGACGTCGAGCACGCAGGCCCGGGCCGCGTCGAGTACCGCGCCGTCGTCGAGCCGGGTGACCGTCCCCGGCTTGTTACGACTGGACGTCACATGTCACAGTGTAACGGTGAAGCCGCGTCGTCGCGACATGCTCTGGTCCGGCTGGGGAGACCCGGGGAAGGCCGTCACCCTGCCACCCGCCGTGCACACCCTGCTGGAACAGGCGCTGGGCGTGCAACCCGCCGATCGGACGCCCGTGCCGATCGCGCAGGTCCGGCTCCCGGAGTCCGGGCTGGACCCGGCGGTGGCCACCGAGCTCGCGATGTTCGTCGGCCCGCCCAACCTGCACACCCACCACGACGCACGGGTCAAGCACGCCGCGGGCCGCTCGACGGCCGACCTGCTCCGCCTCCGCGCCGGTGACGCCGCCGACGCCCCGGACGCCGTGGTGCTGCCGGGCACGCACAACGAGGTCCTCGGCGTGCTGGGCGCCTGCGCGCGTCGCCGCGTCGCGGTGGTCCCGTTCGCGGGCGGGACGTCGGTGGTCGGCGGGCTGGCCGCGCGCCGCGAGGGCTTCGGCGGGCTCGTCGCGCTCGACGTCCGCAGGCTCTCGGGGCTGGTCGCGCTCGACACCGAGTCGCTGACCGCGACGTTCCGCGCCGGGACCCTCGCCGTCGAGGCCGAGGAGCTGTTGGGCGCCAAGGGTTTCACCCTCGGCCACTTCCCGCAGTCCTACCAGTACGCGCGCCTGGGCGGGTTCGCGGCGACGCGCTCGGCGGGCCAGGCGTCGGCGGGCTACGGCCGGTTCGACGAGATGGTCCTCGCGCTGACGGTCGCCACCCCCGAGGGCACCCTCGACGTGGGCCGCGGGCCCGCGTCGGCCGCCGGGCCCGACCTGCGCCAGCTCGTCCTCGGCTCCGAGGGCGCCTTCGGCGTGATCACCGAGCTCACCCTGCGCGTGCGTCCCGCGCCGCAGAGGTCGGTCTACCAGGGCTGGCGTTTCGGATCTTTCGCCGAGGGCGTCACCGCCGTCCGTGAGCTCGCCCAGCGCGGCCCGCTGCCCACGGTGCTCCGGCTCTCCGACGAGGCCGAGACCGGTGTCGACGCCGTCCTGCACGGCCGGGACTGCGGCGGCTGCCTCGTCGTCGCGGGCTACGACGGCTTCCCGGGCGGGACGGGCGCCGACGCGCTGGCCGCCGCCGGTGCCGACGCGCTGGCCGCGGCCGGTGGTGCCCGTCTCGACGACTCCGTCGGCGAGAGCTGGGCCGAGGGTCGCTTCGAGGCCCCCTACCTGCGTGACGCGCTGCTCGGTGCCGGTGCGATCGCCGAGACGCTGGAGACGGCGACGTCCTGGTCGAACCTGGTGGCGCTCAAGGAGTCCGTCACCGCGGCACTGGTGTCGTCGCTGACCGGGCGGGCCACCCCACCGCTGGTGATGTGCCACGTCTCCCACGTGTACCCGACCGGCGCGTCGCTGTACTTCACCGTCGTCGCCAAGGCCGACGACGACCCCGTCGCCCAGTGGGCGGTGGCCAAGACGGCGGCCACCGACGCCATCGTCGCCGGCGGCGGCACGATCACCCACCACCACGGCGTGGGCGCCGAGCACCGGCCGTGGCTGGAACGCGAGATCGGGGCGCTGGGTGTGGAGATCCTGCGCGCGGTCAAGGCCCGGCTCGACCCCGCCGGCATCCTCAACCCCGGCGTCCTCGTGCCGTGACCTCCTACACCGCGGTCGTGAACCCGGCCGCGGGACGCGGCGCCGGCGCCCGCGTCGCTGCCGAGCTCGTCGCGGCGCTGCCGCGGGGCAGCGTCGAGGTCGTCGCCGGTCGCGACGGCGGCCACGCCGGTGAGCTTGCCCGGGCCGCCGCGGCGGCGGGCCGCACGGTGCTCGCCGTCGGCGGCGACGGGCACGCGAGCACGGTCGCGGGCGCGGTCGCGCGCGCCGACGGCCTGCTGGGCATCGTGCCCGTCGGGCGTGGCAACGACTTCGCCCGCCAGCTCGGCCTCCCCACCGATGCGCCCGGCGCGGCGGCCGTCGTCACCGGCGGGCACGAGCGGACCGTCGACGTCATCGACGCGGCCGGGCGCACCGTGCTGGGCAGTGTGTACACGGGGGTCGACTCCGCGGCCTCGGAGATCGTCGCGACCCGCCCGCGGGTGCCCGGCGGGGCCGTCTACCGGTACGCGGCGGTGCGGGCGCTGCTCACCTCGCGGCCCGCCGGGTTCCGGCTGACCCTCGACGGTGTCGAGTGGGCCGAGCGGGGCTGGTCGGTCGTCGTCGCCAACTCCGGCTGGTACGGCGCCGGGATGCACATCGTGCCCAGCGCCGAGGTCGACGACGGGCTGCTCGACGTCCTGATGATCCGGGACTCGTCGCGCTGGACACTTCTCGCGGCGCTGCGCCAGGTCTACGACGGCTCCCACGTCGGGAGGGCCGACGTCGAGGTGCGCCGGGCGCGGGCGGTCGCGGTCACGGCCGACCGTCCGCTGCCCGTTCACGCCGACGGCGAACCGCTGGCGTCGGGATCGGTGACGGTGACGGTGCGGCCCGCGGCCCTGCGGGTGCTCGTGCCGTCCCCCGTGGGCTGAGCGCGCAGCCGCTCGAGGCGCCGCGGCGTCGGCCAGCGCACCGCCGTGGCCCAGCCGGCCTTCTCGAAGCCCCGGACGACCAGCGCCGACAGGTCGACCTGGCCGCGCTGCACACCGTGGCGGGCGCACGTCGGGTCGGCGTGGTGGAGGTTGTGCCACGACTCGCCGAACGACGCGATCGCCAGCCACCACACGTTGACGGAGCGGTCGCGCGCGGCGAAGGGCCGGTCTCCCCACATGTGGCAGATCGAGTTGATCGACCACGTGACATGGTGCAGCAGCGCGACGCGGACCAGGCCCGCCCAGAAGATCGCCGTCAGCGCGCCGGTGAGCGACCAGGTGACCAGCCCGCCGATGACACCGGGCAGCGCGAGCGACATGATCGCCAGCGGCAGGAACGCCCGGTCGACGCGGACGATGTCGCGGTCGACGAGCAGGTCGGGGGCGAAACGCGCCGCGTTGGTGCGGTCACGGTCGAACAGCCAGCCGACATGGGAGTGCCACATGCCGCGGGCCAGCGCGCGCGGGCCGGTGCCGAACAGCCAGGGGGAGTGCGGGTCGCCCGCCTTGTCGGAGAACGCGTGGTGGCGGCGGTGGTCGGCGACCCACCCGGTGACGGTGCCCTGGAACGCGAGGCTGCCCGCGACGGCCAGCGCGATCCGCAGCGGCCGGTTCGCCTTGAACGCGCCGTGCGTGAAGTAGCGGTGGAACCCGACGGTCACGCCGAGCCCGCTGACGACGTAGAACACCGCCGCGATGACGACGTCCGACCACCCGAGCAGCCCCCACACCAGGGCGGCCGGGACGGCGGCGACCAGCGCCAGCAGCGGCACCGCGACGAACGTCAGGACGAGGGCGTGTTCGGGTCCGCTGCGGCGCCCGGCGGTCAGCGGTCGGGGAGTGTCGGCCAGGGGCGGGCGGGTGGCCGGCGGGGGAGGCGTCATGACCCCAGTCCACCCGTTGCGACGCGCCGGCGTAGGCCGGGCCCCCGGTCTTCACAGGGTGGGGATAACCGGAGCGGTCGGCTCCGTCACACGAGGTCGAGCTCCCATTCCGTCCACGCGTCGTACGGGCGGAACCCCATCGCCTCGTTGATCGACACCATCCACGGGTTGCTGTCGGCGTTCCAGGTGTCCACGGCCGTGACCTGCGGTGCGTGGGCCTGCAACCGCGCGAGGTTGGCCAGCTTGACCCGCACCCCCAGGCGGTGCCCGCGGTGCGCGGACTCCACGAGCGTGTCGCCCTGGCTCGCGTGCCACGGGGTCTCGGCACGGTGGAACACCGTCGTGTACGCCACCAGCGGGCCGTCGACGCCGACGCGCGCCGCCGTGACCAACGGCACCATCCCGTGGCCGACGGACGCGGCGTCGGCCTCGCGGACCCGGTCGGCGTCGTAGGTCTCGGGTTCCGAGTGCAGGTCGTCGAGCGGTGTGTCGGTGGACATCTGCGCCGCCAGCCGCGCGATGTCGTCGAGGTGGTCGTCGGGGGTGGTGCCGGTCCACCCGACCAGCGTGTGGCCCGGCGACGCCGCGACCGCCGCGGCCTCCATCGCCGCGAGCGCGGCCGGGTCGGCGGGCGGCAGGGGCAGCCGGCGTCGCTGGTCGCGCAGCGCGGGCCGAGCCCCCAGCGCCCGCATCAGGGCATCACCCGGGCCGCCGGTGCGGACCTCGACGATCAGCCGGGTGCGGCCCTGCGTGCGGGCGCGGTCGGCGGCGTGGGCGAGCAGGGCGCGACCCAGACCGCGCCGCCGCTGCGCGGGCGCCACCTCGCACTCGACGAGGGCCGACGACAGGTTGTCGCGGTTGGGCAGCGCCAGCCGCAGCGCGGCCACCGCGTCGCCGTCGCTCCGGGCGAGCCAGCGTTCGACGTCACGGCCCGGCCACGGCCTGGTCAGCTCCGACACCAGCCCGGCCCAGGACCGCGGCGGGTCACCCGGCCGGTCGTGCGCGACGGCGGCCGCGCCGACCTCGAACCAGGCCCGCAGGTCCGCCTCGTCGTCGACCCGGGTCAGCCGCACCTGCGCGACGGTTGTCATGTCCGTCACGATCCTGCGGGCGCGCCCGATGCGTCCAGCGAGTTTCGCGTGCGGCTACAGCATGACGGGGTAGGCGGGCTCCGGGATCTCGGGGCGGATGCGGTCCTCGACGAAGATGCCGTGCCAGAGCAGGAACACCAGCAGCGTCCAGATCCGGCGGCTGTGGTCGATCGGGCCCTCGCGGTGGGCGTCGATCATCCGCGACACAGCGGCCAGGTCGACGAGGTGGTCGGCCTGCGAGTCGCGCACGATGTCGCGCGCCCAGCCGTACATCTCCTCGCGCAGCCAGTGCCGGATCGGCACGGGGAACCCCAGCTTGCGACGGTTGAGCACGTGCGCGGGCACGATGCCCTCCAGGGCACGGCGCAGCGCGTACTTCGTCGTGCCCGACCGGTCGGTGCCGGTGACCTTCTCCGACCGCGGTAGCCCCGAGGCCAGCGCGAACACCTCGGGGTCGAGGAACGGCACCCGCAGCTCCAGCGAGTTGGCCATGGTCATCTTGTCGGCCTTGACCAGGATGTCACCGCGCAGCCACGTGAACAGGTCGACGTGCTGCATGCGCGCCACCGGGTCCCACCCGGCCGACTCCGCGTAGTGCGCCGCGGTCACGTCGGTGTGGCTGCGCCGCGGGTCGTACTGGCGCAGCACCCCGGCGAGCTGGTCGTCGCGGAAGATCCGGGCGTTGCCGTAGTAGCGGCGCTCCATCGGCAGCGACCCGCGCCGCAGCAGGTCCTTGCCGCGCATGCCCTCCGGCAGCCGCGCCGACGCCCTGCCCAGCAGCCCGCGCAGCGCGCCCGGGACCCGCTCGAACGGCGCCAGCGACAGCGGTTCGCGGTAGATCGTGTAGCCGCCGAACAGCTCGTCGGCACCCTCGCCCGACAGCACGACCTTCACGTGCCGGCGCGCCTCGCGGGCGATGAACCACAACGGGACCAGCGCCGGGTCGGCCACCGGGTCGTCGAGGTACCAGACGATCAGCGGCAGCGCGTCCATCATCTCGTCGGGCTTCACGGTGCGCACGACGTGGCGCACCCCGATCGCCGCCGCCGACTCGGCCGCGACGTCGACCTCCGAGTAGCCCTCGCGCTCGAAACCGGTGGTGAACGTGATCAGGTCCGGGTTGTGCTCCTTCGCGAGCGCCGCGATGGCGGTCGAGTCGATGCCGCCGGACAGGAACGCGCCCACCGTCACGTCGGCACGCATGTGCTTGGCGACGGAGTCGCGCAGGGTCGCCGCGATCCGCGCGTGCAGGGCCGGGCCGGTGCCCGCGCCCGCGTGGAACGACGGGGTGAAGTAGCGCTCGACGTCGGGCTCCGCGCCGGGGCGGACCGTCACGTGCGTGCCGGACTCGACACGGCGGATCGCGCGGTGCAGCGAGCCCGGCTCGGGCGCGTACTGCAGCGTCAGGTAGTGCTGCAGCGCAACGGGATCGAGGTCGGCGGTCAGCCCCAGCTCGCCGAGCAGCTCCACGAGGCACTTCTTCTCGCTCGCGAACGCGGTGCCCACCGGGCCCGTCGCCACGTACAGCGGCTTGATGCCGAAGGGGTCGCGTGCGCAGAACAGCACCCGCTCCTGGGCGTCCCAGATCAGGAACGCGAACATGCCGCGCAGCCGCGAGACCGCCGACGGGCCCCAGTGGTGGTAGGCGGCCACGATCGCCTCGGTGTCGCCCTCAGTGGCGAACGTCGCACCGTGCTCGTCCGCGAGCTCGGCGCGCAGCTCGAGGTAGTTGTAGATCTCGCCGTTGAAGACGATCGTGTAGCGCCCGCCGGCGTAGTGCAGCGGCTGGTGGGAGTGCTCCACGTCGATGATCGACAAGCGGTTGAAACCGAACACCGCGTCGGCATCGTTCCAGGTCCCGCTCTCGTCGGGCCCCCGGTGACGCATGCAGCGCAACGCCTCGGAGATCGGTCCGGTCCGGTCGGCTGCGTCGGCCCCGGCGGTCAGCAGTCCCAGCAGTCCGCACATGGCGAGCCAGTATGGCCACCCCCGCGGCGGGCGATGTCGGCAACACCCGGGGGGCGTGCGGGAGGGCCGCTCGGTTAGTCTCTACGCCTGGTCGAAGAACGCGCGTCCGGCATGCGTGTTCGGCGGCATGTACGGCCTGGTCACGGCCGTTACGAGGCAGAACGAGAGGCAGGAGGCGGCGAGCAGTGGGCCGAGCACAGCAGGAGGCCACGGGCCGCCGCTCCGGGTGGCGTCGCGCGGCGAAGCTGGCCGTTCTCGCGGCCGTCGTCGTCCCCCTCACGACGGGCTGCTCCGTCGACGAGGTCCTGCGCTTCGGATGGCCCGAGGGCGTCACGCCCCAGGCCCACTCGATGCGCACCCTGTGGACCTGGTCGGCCGTCGCGGCACTCATCGTCGGCGTGATCACCTGGGGCGTCATGTTCTGGGCGGTCGCCTTCCACCGCAGGAAGAAGGGCGACGGCACCAGCGTCCCGCGCCAGACCCAGTACAACCTGCCCGTCGAGATCGTGTTCACCGTGATCCCGACGATCATCGTCGCGGTGCTCTTCGGGTTCACGGTGAACGTGCAGAACTACGTCGACGTGAAGAACGACGCACCGCAGGAGAGGGTCCAGGTCACGGCCTTCCAGTGGAACTGGCAGTTCGACGTCGACGACAAGCGGGGCGGCACGGTCGAGTCGCTCGGCACGTCGAGCACCATCCCGATCCTGGTCCTGCCGACCGACCGGAGCATCGAGTTCACGATCGAGTCCAAGGACGTCATCCACAGCTTCTGGGTGCCGGAGTTCCTCTTCAAGCGCGACGTCTTCCCGATGCCGGAGAAGAACGACACCGACAACGTCTTCGTCATCGACAAGATCGATAGGACGGGTGCCTTCGTCGGTCGCTGCGCGGAGCTCTGCGGGTCCTACCACTCGCAGATGAACTTCGAGGTCCGCGCGCTCCCGCCGAACCTGTACGACGCCTACATGTCCATGCGCGGTGCGAACAAGGACATGACGGTGGCGCAGGCGTTGCAGCAGCTGCAGTCCGAGGGCTGCGACGCGCAGCTGTGCGCCCCGCAGGCCACCACGACCTACCCGTTCAGCACCGACCGGACCCTGCGGTCCGCGTCGGAGCCCCAGAACAGCTGACCGGAGCCGAGGAGCCACCGTGAAGGTCGAATCCCGAATCTTCGAGATCACCACCGCCTTCTTCTTCATCGCGGCCATCGTCTACACGGTCGTGACCAGGGAAGCTGTCGGCATCGCCTGCCTGTTCCTCACGGGTGGGCTGTCGCTGATCATCGGCACGTACTTCCGGTTCGTGTCGCGCCGCCTCGAGACGCGCCCGGAGGACAACCCGGACGCCGAGGTGTCCGACGGCGCCGGCGACGTCGGCTTCTTCTCCCCGGGCAGCTACTGGCCGATCGGCCTGGCCGCCTCCGCCGCGATCGTCGGGATCGCGCTGGCGTTCTTCTACGTGTGGCTGATGGTCATCGGCGCCGTGCTGCTGCTGTTCACCATCGGCGGCCTGGTGTTCGAGTACCACCTCCGGCCGGCGAGCCACTGACCCCACGCTCGGACACGACGGCCCGGCGCCTCCTCGGCGCCGGGCCGTCGTGCTGCCCGCACCCCGGTGGAGCCGGCGCCGCCGGGGTGGCCCAGCACGGGTCGCTCATCCGCGCGCGGCCGTGCCCAACGCGTCGCGCGCGATGATGACCTGCTGGATCTGGCTCGTGCCCTCGTAGATGCGGAACAGCCGGGCGTCGCGGTAGAACCGCTCCACCGCGACCCCGCGCATGTAGCCGGCGCCGCCGTGGACCTGCACCGCACGGTCGGCCACCCGGCCGACCATCTCCGAGCAGAAGTACTTCGCCGCCGCCGGACCCGCGACCCTGTCGGTGCCCGCGTCGAACGCGCGCGCCGTCTCCCGCACCAG
Organism: Pseudonocardia sp.; assembly: GCF_050250275.1. Classification (GTDB taxonomy): domain Bacteria; phylum Actinomycetota; class Actinomycetes; order Mycobacteriales; family Pseudonocardiaceae; genus Pseudonocardia. Next base: position 9,319 of record NZ_JBFWOY010000048.1, on the reverse strand, counting down.
GGCGCGGCCGGCGTGCAGATCGGTCACCGAGTCGGCCACCATGCCCTGGACCAGCTGGAACGCCGCGATCGCCCGCCCACCCGCCTGCCGCTCCCGGGCGTACTCGACGGTCTCGTGCACCAGCCGCGCCGCCATCCCCACACACATCGCCGCGATGTGCACCCGCCCGTGCGCCAGGCACTTCGCCGCGATCCGGAACCCGTTGTCGATCCCGGCCTCCCCGCCGACGACGGCCTCCGCCGGGAGGCGCACGTCGTCGAGATAGACATCGGAGGTCCATGCCCCGAACTGGCCCATCTTGTGGTCCTTCGGGCCCGTCGACAGGCCGGGGGTGCCCGCCGGCACGAGGAACGTCGAGATACCGCGGTTGCCCGGCGCGTCGGGGTTCGTCCGAGCGAACACCATGATCACGTCGGCGACGGGGGCGTTCGTGATGTAGCGCTTCGCGCCCGAGACCACCCAGCCGTCTCCGTCGCGGCGCGCCGTCGTCGCCAGCGTCGACGGGTCGGACCCCGCCTCGGCCTCCGTCAGCCCGAACGACGCCGTCACCTCACCCGACGCCAGCCGCGGCAGCCACGACCGCTTCTGTTCCTCGGTCCCGCCCTCGATCAGGACGTGCCCCGCGATGCCGTTGTTCGTCCCGAACAGCGACCGCAAAGCGGGGGTGGTCCAGCCGAGCTCCATCGCCAGCTCGACCTCCTCGGCGACCGACAGGCCCAGCCCGCCGTACTGCTCGGGGATCGTGAACCCGTAGAGCCCCATGGCCTTGCACTGCTCCACGATCCGCGGCGGGATCGCGTCGTCGGCGTCGATGCGCTCCTCGAGGGGCACGACCTCCTCGCGGATGAACTCCCGCACCGAGGCCAGCACGTCGTCGAGATCGGAGGCGTCCACGCCGGTTGTTCTAACATCTTTGCCGCGCGGCGGCCGCGCTCACGGGTGCATCCGGGCGCCCTTGCACACCTTGTCGACCGCATTGCGTGGTCCGTGCATCGCCAGCCCCACCAGGTCGAGGTCCGCGGCTGCCACCGCCGCGACCGCCGCGCGGTTGTCGGCGTCGTTGCCCGTCGCGAACAGGTCCTTCGTGAACACCGCGACCGGTAGTCCCCGGGACGTCGCACGCCCCCTGGCCGCGGTGAGGACCTCCTTCGACCCCTGCAGGACGAGGATGGGCCGGCCCAGCATCGGGAGGTAGCGGGTGCCGTCGGCGTCCGCGTACGGCTCACCCACCAGCTCCGGAACCGCCGCGGTGAGGGCGCCCGCCAGGAACGCGGTGACGTTGAGCGCCTGCCAGCCCTCCAGGTCGTCGCGCAGCAGCACGACGACCTTCGTCGGGAAGCGGACCGGGGTCGCGTCGTTCTCCATGTCCCCGACGGTGCCCGCCGGCGGCGCCGCCCGTCTTGTACGTTCCTGACGTGGGTGGTGGGCGTGCTCCCGAGACCGCGACCGCGTGGCGCCCGGCGGTCCCCGGCGTCATCGAGGTCTTCCATGCGCGGTTCGTCGGACACAGCTACCCGGCGCACACCCATGACGCCTGGACATTGCTGATCGTCGACGACGGCGCGGTCCGCTACGACCTCGACCGCCACGCCCACGGCGCGCTGCGCTCCCACGTGACGCTGCTGCCCCCGCACGTCCCGCACGACGGCCGCTCCGCCGGGCCCGGCGGTTTCCGCAAACGCGTGCTCTACCTCGAACCCGAGGTCCTCGGCGCGGACCGCATCGGCGCCGCGGTCGACCGGCCCGCCCTCGACGACCACCTCCTGCGGCTGCGGATCTCCCAACTGCACCGCGTGCTCGGGGCGGCCGGGGAGGAGCTCGCCGCGCAGAGCAGGCTGAGTCTGGTCCGCGACCGGCTGCGCGCGCACCTCGACGGCCGGGTCGAGGCCGCGGCCCCCGTCCGTGATCCCGGCCTCGCCGCCCGCTTGCGCGATCTCCTCGACGCCTCCCTCCCCACCGGCATCGCCCTCGGGGAGGCCGCGCGGCTGCTGGGTACCGCGCCCAGCCACCTGGTGCGTGCCTTCGGCGCTGCGTACGGGCTGCCCCCGCATCGTTACCTCACCGGCCGTCGCATCGACGCCGCCCGCCGGCTGTTGCTCGACGGCATGGCGCCCGGTGACGTCGCCGCCGCTGCGGGTTTCTACGACCAGGCGCATTTGACCAGGCATTTCCGCCGGATGCTGGGCACGACCCCCGGCCGCTACCGCGGCCCCCGCTGACCGTGGCGGGGCCGGTGGGAGCGGGTCCGCCACCGCTGGGCTCCCACCGGGTCCGCCGCCGCGCCGCTGCCGACCGTGCGGGGGCCGTGCCGGTGCCGACGAACTCCGCGCCGGTGCCGCGAGCCGCGCGCCGGACCGGCCCGACGTCGCGGTCACCGCTGCTCGGGAGGTGCACCGTCGACGACGCCCAGCACGAAACCGTCGTAGCCCTGGGCCGCCACGGTCTGCACCATCGTCGCCGAGATCCGCGGGTCGGCGGCGAGGGCGTCGGCGAGCCGCCGGGTCCCGAGGACCGCCGGGTCGTCGTCGGACCCGTCGACGACCCGGCCGCCGCGGACCACGTTGTCGATGACGACCAGCGCCCCGGGCCGCAACAGCCGGATCGCGTGGTCGAGGTACTCGGCGTTCGAGACCTTGTCGGCGTCGACGAACACCATGTCGAACGGCCCCTGGACCTCCGGCAGTGTCTGCAGCGCCGGACCCGGCACGATCCGCACCCGCTCGCCCACCCCGGCGCGGTCGAGGTTCGCCCGGGCCACCTCCGCGTGCCGCGGCGACACCTCGCACGTCACGACCTCGCCGTGCGCCGGCAGCGCCCGGGCCGGCCAGATCGTGCTGTACCCGCCCAGCGTCCCGACCTCCAGGATCCGGCGCGCCCCCACCGACCGGGCCAGCAGGTGCAGCAGCTTGCCCAGCGCCGGGGTCACGTCGATCGGTGGCAGGCCCGCGGCGGCGTTGGCGCGCAAGGCCTCCGCCAGTGCCTCGTCCTCGCCGAGGAGCCGCTGCCCGTAGTAGTCGTCGACCCGGCCCCAGATCCCGTCGTCGTCCACGGCTCCCAGCCTGCCTCTAGGGTGCGGTACATGTCGGATGCTTACGAGCGGTTCACTGCGGTGCGCGTCGACCGCCCCGAGGACGCGATCCTGCGGATCACCCTCGACGGCCCGAACCTCAACGCCGTCGGCCACGACGCGCACGCCCAGCTCGCCGACATCTGGCCGGTGATCGACCGCGACGACAGCGTCCGCGCCGTCCTCGTCCGTGGCGCGGGCAAGGCGTTCTCCGCGGGCGGGGCGTTCGACATGATCACCGACATGGTGTCGGACCCGGCCGTCCGCAGCCGGGTCATGCGGGAGGCCCGCGACCTCGTCTACAACGTCGTCAACTGCTCGAAGCCGGTCGTGTCGGCCATCCACGGGCCCGCCGTCGGTGCGGGCCTCGCCGTCGCGCTGCTCGCCGACATCTCCGTCGCGGGCCGGACCGCGAAGATCGTCGACGGGCACACCCGGCTCGGCGTCGCCGCGGGCGACCACGCCGTGATCTGCTGGCCGCTGCTGTGCGGCATGGCCAAGGCCAAGTACTACCTCCTGACGTGCGACGCGCTGACAGGGGAGGAGGCCGAGCGGATCGGCCTGGTGTCGTTGTGCGTGGACGACAGCGAGGTTCAGGACAAGGCGATGGAGGTCGCCCGCAAGCTGGTCCTGGGCTCGCCGAGCGCGGTGAGCTTCACGAAGCTCGCCCTCAACAACTGGTACCGCACCGCCGGCCCGGCCTTCGACGCGTCCCTGGCGCTCGAGTTCTACGGCTTCGGACTGCCCGACGTGTCCGAAGGCGTTGCGGCACATCGGGAGAAGCGCGCCCCGCGATTCACCGGTGGGACACCCTGAGCGCCCCCGGGGGCCTCAGAGGTTGCCGACGGCGACCCGGGCGATCGCCACGGCGGCCTCCCGGGTGCGCTCCTGCGAGCCCAGGCCCTGCAGGGTGACGTCGATCGTGGAACCACCGGCCTGCACCAGTACGCCGCCCACCCCTTCGGGCAGGTCGGCGTCGCTGTAGAAGAACAGCGCGCGCTCGCCGAGTCCCGCCACCTCGGTCCCGGGCACGCCGACCGATCGCCGCGAGGCATCCGCCTTCGCGTCGAACCGCTCGCCGGGCTCCACTCCCACGCTCAGTCCGGTCCCGCCCGACCGTGCGGCGGCGAAGGCGCACACCGACCGGCGGGCGCTCTCGGTGGCCTCGCCGTCGGCGAAGCGCAACCCTGTCGCGGTGTCGATCTCCGCACCGGGGACGAGCGCACAGGCCTTCTTGGCGCCCGCCGGCCGCACGACGTCGGCGGCGCCGTCCGGTGTGGACGAAGGCCCCGCCGCCGGTGCCGTGGTGGGCGTCGCCGCTGCCGTCGTCGCGGTCGGACCGGCGCCGCTCGAACCGCCACATGCTGCGGCGGCCAGTAGGACCGGGGCGGCGATCAGGACGGCGGCGAGCCGTGCGCGGGAGGGGAACCGGACGCTTCGGGCAACCACCGGCCGACCGTAGCGGTGCGTGGTCGATCGGGCACGGCGGGTCGGGACCCGGGCCGGGGCCTCGCGCTCAGGCGGCTCTGCCCCTGCCCTCTCCGAGGCGCCCGGACGCCGCCCTCAGCAGCACCGCCACCCAGGTCCGGAAGGGCCGCCAGCCCTCCGCGATACGGACGAGGTCGTCGTCGGTCGCGGGCCCGTCGAGCCCGTAGCGGCCCCCGACGATCTCGGCGAGGTTCCGCTCGTGGCCGACGGCCAGGTCGGCCGCGCCCGTCGAGCGGAAGCGGATCAGTGCCGAGGAGAACGGCCCGATACCGGGGATCGCCTGTAGTGTCGCGTCGGCCTGCGCCTGGTCGGCGTCGCGCAACGCGGCGACCTCCAGCGTGCCGGCGAGCGCGGCCTGCGCGACGCCGCGCAGCCGCTGCATCTTCACCTCGGGGAGCCCGGGGGACGACCCGACCTCGAGCAACTGGGCCGGTGTCGGGAACGCCGACAGCGTCCGTCCCGCGACCTCGAGCACCCGGCCGTGCTCGCGGGCGAACCGTTCGCGGGCCGCGGCGGCCTGACGGCGACCCCAGCGCAGCGACAGGACGCTCCACGCCGCCGCCTCGTAGGGGGAGTGGAACAGCACGGGCCGCAACCCTGGCGCCGCGGCCAGGACCGGTGCCACCACCGGATCGGCCGCCGCGACGCGCTCGTACCCGGTCGCGTCGTGGTCGAGCGAGACGATGCGGGCGACCTGGGCCCGCACGGCCTCGACGTCACCACCGGGGGGTAGGCCGGAGATCTCGCCCACGATGTCGCCCCCCGACTCGGTCAGCGCGACACCCACCTGGCCGCTGAGGTCGTCGAGGCAGAACGCGAGCCGCATGGTGCCGTCGAAGGAGGACTCACCGCGATGGCCGAACCCGAACAGCGCAGCCTCTGCCAGGGAGAAGGCGCCGCGGGGGGTGATTCGAAAGGTCGTCATGCGCAGAGGATGCGCCCTCGCACCGACGGTTCGGCGGGGCCGCCGCCCGGCCTGTGGACAACCTGCGCGAAACGTCCGGATCCGGTCGGGAAGGCGACGGGATGTGGACAACTCGATGGTGAGCATTGACAAGTGGTGGGCGGTCCGCGACCGTCGGAGAACCGCAGCTGCCGACCCGCGGGGGACGGCGGTCGCGCACGATGACGACGACGGGGGCGTCACCGCGCGCGACCCCGGCCGACCCCCGGCGGGGAGGACGTGCGGGGCCGAACGAGTGGTGGCCGCGCGGCGGGAACGCCACCCTCCGTGACCGGTGGCGGGGGGATCCGCCATGATCTGCGCGGTTCCCTCCCGGTTCGGCCGTCCGCTTCCCACGCGACGGTGATCGGCGGCCGGCCGGGAGGGAACCCTGCGGTTCGGGTTGGCCCTACCCTCGTTGCTGCGGCCCACCGGCTGGGTCGGGACGCCATGCACGGCGAGGGTGGGGGTATGACCGGAACAGCCGTACCCTCGACGTCCGCACTCGGCCGTGACGACGCCGTCACCGCGGCGGGTCCCACCCCCGGCGCGGGCGCCCGCGGCCTCGCCCGCGTCGGACGCGAGCTGCGCTACCTGATCGGCGGCCTGCCGTTGTCGATCGTGGCCTTCGTCGTCGCGATCGCCGGGTTCGCCGCGGGGGTCTCGACCGTCGTCGTCTGGGTCGGGGTCCCCGTCCTCGCCGCCACGCTGCGGGCGGTACGCGGCCTCGCCAGGGTCGAACGCCGCAGCACCGAAACTGTGTTGGCCCGCCCGCTGCCACCACACCACTACCGCACACCGAGCGGGACCGGCCTCGGACGGATGGTGTCGTCGCTGGCCGAGCCGCAGTCGTGGCGCGACCTGCTGCACGCCGTCGTCGGCTTCCCGGTCCGGCTCACCTGCTTCGTCGTCGGCGTGGTGTGGGCGGTGACCGGGCTCGGCTCCGCTCTCGCCGTGACGTGGATGTGGTCGCTGCCCTACGACGACGGCGTCAACGGCCTCTACGGCCTGCTCACCGGCACCGACTCGCGCCTGGTCGACATTGCCATCACCACCGCCGGCGGGCTCGTCCTGCTCGCCGCGCTGCCGTGGGTGCTCCGGCTGCTCGTCGCGGCCCGCGCCGGGCTCGCCCGCGGCCTGCTCACCAACCAGAGCGCCGCCCTGCGCGCCCGTGCCGCCCAGCTCGCCGCCAGCCGGCGGGCCGCCGTCGCCGCCGAGGCCCAGACGTTGCGCCGGCTCGAACGCGACATCCACGACGGCCCCCAGCAGCGCCTCGTCCGCCTCACCATGGACCTCGAGGCCGTCACCCGCCGTCTCGACGACGACCCCGCCCGCGCCCGCACCCTCGTCGCGGAAGCGCTCGAACAGAGCCGCGAGGCGCTGACCGAGCTGCGCGCCCTCTCCCGTGGCATCGCCCCACCGATCCTCGCCGACCGCGGCCTCGGCGCCGCGCTCGCCGCCGCGGCCGCCCGCAGCCCGGTCGAGGTGTCGCTCGACGTCGCGCTGCCCGACGGGCGCCGGCTCGCCGACGAGGTCGAGAACACCGCCTACTTCGTCGTCACCGAGGCGCTGACCAACGTCGCCAAGCACTCCGCGGCCACCCGCTGCGCCGTCACCGTGACGATCGCGGGCAGCAGGCGTCGCGACGACGCACGCGTCGTCGTCACCGTGACCGACGACGGCGTCGGCGGCGCGCACCTGGGCAAGGGACACGGGCTGGCCGGGCTGGCCGACAGACTGTCGGGGGTGGGCGGCATGCTCGACCTCAGCAGCCCACCCGGCGGCCCGACCGTGCTCACCGCCACGATCCCGCTGCTGTCCGACGACGACGAGGGGAGCACCTGAGTGAAGGTCGTACTGGCCGAGGACTCGCTGCTGCTGCGCGAGGGCCTGGTCAGGCTGCTCGACGAGGCCGGAGCCGAGGTCGTCGCCGCGGTCGGGGACGGCCCGTCGCTGGTGGCGGCCGTCGTCGAGCACCGGCCCGACGTCGCGGTCGTCGACGTCCGGATGCCGCCGTCGTTCACCGACGAGGGCCTCCGGGCCGCGGTCGAGGTCCGCGACAAGGTCCCGGCCACGGCGATCCTCGTGCTGTCGCAGTACGTCGAGGAGAGCTACGCCGGCGACCTCCTCGCCTCCGGAACCGGCGGTGGCCGCGGCGGCGTCGGCTACCTGCTCAAGGACCGGGTGTCGCGGCTGGCCGACCTGTCCGACGCCCTCGACCGCGTCGCCGCAGGCGGCACCGTGCTCGACCCCGAGGTCGTCTCCGCGCTGCTCACCCGCCGCCGCAGCCGCGACCCCCTCGCCGAGCTGTCACCCCGCGAACGCGAGGTGCTGGGCCTGATGGCCGAAGGGCGCACCAACGTCGCGATCGGGCGGGCACTCGTCGTGACGCCCGGCGCCGTCGAGAAGCACATCTCGTCGATCTTCGGGAAGCTCGGCCTTCCCCCGTCCGAGGACGACCACCGCCGTGTGATGGCCGTTCTCACGTGGATGCGCGCCTGACCTTCACCCACACGGGTGGCGACGCATACCCCTGTGTGTGGGTGTCGCGGCGACCCGCAGCCGTGCATGCTCGTACGGGGGGATCGACCGTTCCGGGGGCAGCGGTGGTGACGGCGGGTGACGACGGGTGGGCTCATCCCGACCCGTGCGCACCGGGAGGGCGGCACCGCGCCCGCGGGCGCCGCCGCGTCGACCACGACGGCGTCGCCGCGGCGTGGCTCCTCGCCGCCCTGCTCGGCACCGCGGCCTGCGCCCTGCCGTCCGCGGTCCCGGTCCGGCCCGCGGCGCAGCACACGGTGCTGCCGGACCTACCGGTGCCGCACGTCGCGGTGCCGCACGTCGCGCCACCCCTGCCCGTCACGCTCGGCGTGACACCTGCGACACCCGCCGTCGATGCCGAGCAGGCCCCCGCCGACTTCACCAGCGCCCTGCCCGACGACCGTGCCGCCGTCGCCGTCCGCACCGCCATGGCCCAGATCGGCCTGCCCTACGAATGGGGCGGCAACGGGCCCACCGCCGGTGACGACGGCTTCGACTGCTCCGGCCTGACGACGTTCGCCTACGCCGCCGCGGGAATCGGCCTCCCACGCACCGCCGCGACCCAGTACGCGGCCGGACCGCACGTCCCCGCCGACGCGCCCCTGCAGCCCGGTGACCTGGTCTTCTACGGCACACCCGGCGCGGTGCACCACGTCGGCATGTACATCGGCGACGGCCGGATGGTCAACGCCCCCACCTTCGGCAAGCCGGTCCAGACGGCCTACTACCGCTGGAGGGGCGACGACTACCTCGGCTCCACCCGGCCCGCCGCCACCGGCCCGACGACGCGCGGCCGGCTCCCCGCGGTGCCGTCCGAGGGCGGACCCGTCGTCCGCCCGCCGCGCCCGACCGTGTTCGACGCGCCGCCCGCCCCGCCGCCGACCGACCTCCCGCGGCCCGCGACCTCGCTGCCACCCGAGCCGGTCACCGCCGCGTCCGCCGTCGCGGCCGCGGACCCGACGACGACCACGCTTGCGCCCGCAGTCGCGGCCGCGGACACGACGACGACGCTTGCGCCCGCCTCCGACGGCGCCGACCCGTCGACGGCCACGAGCGGCACCTCGACGGTCCCGGAACCCGGGGCGGCGAACGGGGCCCCCACGGCCTCGTCGACATCCACGCCGCCGCCGACGACCCTGCCGCCGACGACCCTGCCGCCGACGACCCTGCCGCCGACGACCCTGCCGCCGACGACCCTGCCGCCGACGACCCTGCCGCCGACGACCCTGCCGCCGACGACCCTGCCGCCGACGACCCTGCCGCCGACGACCCTGCCGCCG
>NZ_JBFWOY010000047.1:0-42944 GCF_050250275.1 Pseudonocardia sp. | reverse complement strand
CGACATCAGGTCCTGGGTCGCGAACTGGAATCAGGACCCCAAGCCCTACGTCTGGACCAAGACCGCCGACGACATCCTCGCGTCCATCGCCCGCTACTGCACCAGGATTAACGACTCACGACACTAGAACGAGCTGCAGGGCTCAACCCGCCGGCGAAGGCTCCGTCAACTGGCCCGCGCGCCTTGACCTTCCGGGTCATCGCCCGAGTGCTCGCCTCACTCGTCGACGATCGCCACGAGTGGGACGCCCGCAACGGGCAGCTCGACTCGTCCGGAATGGACGCGACGGAAACCCACCGACCCGAGCTCTTGCGGTTCCCGACCGTCGTCGAGGCGCTCCGCGACAAGCGGCCTGACGATCTCTTCGGTCGCCCCGGATATCGCTTCTGGACGCTGCTGCGAGACGCGGACCCAGTCGCCGTCCTCGACACCGACGGTCGCCTCCACCTGCCGGATCAGCCCCCGAACGAGCTACTTCCGGCGTACAAGCGGACGCGCTCGCTCACAGCTGTCATCGGCGAGACACTCGGCCACGTCCTTCCCTGACGCGAAGTCCATACGACACGCCCACGTCACCCAGTAGAGCGTCGGATCCCACCTGCACTACGTTGAGTAATCGTGCAGGTACTGGGGGGCACTTCTGTGGAGGTACTGAGTGAAGTCACACTGTCGGAACTCCACCATCTGGTCAGCAAGGAGATAGCGACCGGGAACGAGTCAGACAAGCAGGAGGGTCGCAGGCGGCTCCTCAAGGCGGTCGAGGACTGCGTCGCGGCGGCGGCTACAGAAGGCGACGCTGCGGGTGCTCTTCTCCACGAACGGTCTTGGCGGATCGTGGAGGTTCGAGTCGAAGGAATCGGCGGAATCGCCTCGCTCGATCCGCCTGCTCTGACTCTCTCCCCCATACCTGGGATCACCGTCATTCGAGGCTCGAACGGGCAAGGCAAGACGAGCCTTGCACGAGGCATCGACTGCGCACTGCGCGGCAACGCCGACCTGACGACAGGTACGACGAACACGCTCTGGGCCGCCGAACTACTCACGGAGGGCGCCGGCTCGGGGACGGTCGGCCTCACGCTCGCCAGCGGTGCGTCTCGGCTCGTGATCGAGGTGGACTTCGCAGCCGGGACCGACACGCCGACCGTCACCGGCCGGCTCACCGACGGCGATGCCGAGCCACAGCTGATCGAGCTCGACGGCTCATGGAGGCAGGCTCTAGAAAGTACCCGAGCGCACTACAGCTACGACGCCATCCAAAGTCGGCTCATCGAGAGCAAGGCGCTTCAGGTCTTCCTCGAAGAGCTTCTCGTCCTCGGCCCGGAGTGGCAGCGCGTGCGGGATGTCGTCGACAGCCGCGCGGAGCGCGCGACGGCAGCGCAGAAGGTCTTCGAGAAGGCGGTCAAGGATGCGCGGGCAGCAGAAGCCCGGCTCGCCGCCAAGTACGAGACCCCCGGCGAGGGCGCAGCTCGACCCGCCGCCGTCAGTTGGCCCCGGGCCCAAGACGCAGCCGACATCGACTCGTGGCTGCAGGCCACCGGTCTCTCGGTGACGGAGCCACAGCCGGTGATCACCGTAGGGGTCGACCACGAAGATCGGCTCGCGTCGATCCGAGGTCGTCTGTATGCAGCGGATGAGCGACTCGCGTCGGCCGAGTACACGATAGAGAGCCCGGGCATGGCCGCGGCGCTCCATCACCTGGACCAACTCCTCGACATCGGAGAGTTGGACTCCACGGTCTGCCCGCTTTGTGGGTCGTCCACGGACTGGCGCGGACATCTCCGGCGGTTCACCAGTGGTCTCCTGGAGCGCGCCGCGGCCGCGCAGGAGGTCCTCGACTCAGTGACGGAGCTGCGGGACTGGGCCGAGTCGGAGCTGACACCGCTTCTCGACGCCGGGGTGCACGGTGGACCCGATGAAGAGACCGCTGCGTTGAGGGCCGCGGTCGCGCGCGGATGCCACGCCCACTCCGACGCGCATGTTGCCGGGCGGGCCCTCCTCCAACGGCTCAGCTCGGACGATTACCGGCAGTGGCTCGACAGCCTGCGGGCAGCGACGAACACCGCGGCCAGGTGGCGTTCCGACCTCGCCGCCGTCGTTCACGGGTTCGCCGCGGCTGTACGCGGGACGACTGCGGACGCCGCCGACGCCGTCATCTGGAAGAAGGCTCAGGAGACTCTGAACGACCTGCAGGTCGCACTTCGCCAGGAGCGGCAGGACGCGGTGACTGCACGCCTCAACGATGCACTCGCCCGTCTCTTGCCCGATGCGGGCGTCGAGCTACCGGCCATCCAGCATCAGGGCGGGGTCAAACAGCAGCGCGGGGTGAAGGTCGACCTGATGATGGGCGGCCGAGACGCCACCCTCGGGATGCTGAGCAGCGGCCAACGGAACGCGTTGCTGCTCACGCCGCTGCTGGTGCACGACGTACCCGGGCCCTTCGGGTTCCTCATCGTCGACGACCCCGTCCACGCCCTCGACGACACTCGCGTCGATCTTCTTGCGCGCGAGCTCGCCAGACTCGCAGAGACCCGTCAAGTGATCGCGCTGACCCATGATCCTCGGCTCGAGGAACATCTGCGCGCCCGACATCCGGACATGAGCGTCGTCGAGCTCCAGCGCGATGCGGTGACACGAACGGTCTCGTGGACGACGCACACCCTGCCGTGGCAGTCGTTGCTCACCGACGCACGCGAGATCCGGAAACTGGCGACGAGCACCGAATGGAGCTACTCGGAGGATCTGCACTCCGTCGTCGCCGGGTTGTGCCGGGCCGCGGTCGACGGCGCCCTACGGCAGGCAGTCATCTCGTGTGCGGTCACCCGTGGCGAGGACGTCACCGCGTCGTTGTCCGACCTCGGGTCGTGGCACACCACGAGAGAGAGGATCGCGCACGCCACAGCCTTGGCCGGCGGCGAGGACCGCCTGCCTGTCCTGGACCGCTCGCGGCGCGGGCACCTGACGTTCTGGAACAAGGGCGCTCACGGCCAACTTCCACCCGACGCTGACTTGGAGTCGACCATTGCGGCCGCCGAAGCCGCGTGTCAGGAGTTGGCGGACCACGACTGGACGAGGCTCTGAATGCGCGACTCGGTACGACGGCGGATCCGAGTCATGGTCGTCCGGAGGCGCCTCGAAGAGACGGCCGCCTCCCTCGTCGAGGCGGCCATCGGCACACGACCTGGATCCCACAGCGTCGTCGCACGCCGGCTCATGCTTCTCCCCGCCCATGCGCCCGACGACCGCTGGTCAGATCTCTGTGGCCTCGCGCGTCGCGCCTCCAGGGTCTACGAGCTGACCTCGGCGGTCCTCCACAGCAACCGCGCCTTCGGCGACGTTTCGGAGCACCTGGTCCAGGAGTGGGAGCAGACCGCCGCCGAAGCCGCGGACGCCGTGCAAGACCGGACTCGGCGCGAGCTCACGCACGCTCCCAGTCCCCGCAGTTCTGCGAGGTGAAGCTCCCATCGCTTGCACGGATCGTCACCGTCACCGCGGTGCCGTGCGTGATGAACTTGTTCGCGATGATGTCGCCGCCCGCCGAGGTGCGCTCCCAGTAGCAGTCGTCCGCGGTCCCGGTCAGGCGGAAGGTCCCAGGGGCCACGGAGCCCAACTGCCGTCCGATCTCATAAGTTCCGTCATCGAAGCCGGTCTCGCCGGACTTCGCAAGGTCGAGTGCTGGGACGAACTCGGGGCACATCATCGGCAGGACGATCTCGTAGGCACGGAGCTCGTCGCCGCCTTGAGCGCCGAAGTGACGGGACAACCACAGCTCGGGAGCGATGCTTCCCGATCGCAATGTGCCGCAGGCGTCCTTCGCCAGGTTGTAGCCGCTGTCGTAGTAGTTCGAGGGCAAGGTGAGCCCGGCCGCCTTCACGGCATCGTTGATCGCGGCCTCCTGGGGATCCACCGCGGGAGCGGTTGTCGTGGCGACGGCCGGTGCGCCTGCCACCCGCCACACCTGGATCTTGACCAGGTCCGAGTGCGACTTCACCGGGCTTCCCGCGGCGGGCACGGTGCCGGAGACGAGCCAGTACTCGGGGTGGTTCTGCTCGGGAACGTTCGTGCCGGACGGAGCAGGAGGCGCCAGCTCGAGCCCGACGAGCTTGAAGCCTCGGCCCTCCAGGATGTCGCGGGCGTCATTCATGGGCAGGCCCGTGAGTCCGTCCGGAACGGTGGGGCCTGCTGGCTTCACCGGGGCAGCCGCACACGCTGCCAGGGCGGCGATCAACAGCACCACCAGCGCAGCTGTGCGGGCGAGCTTGGGAGTCGGGTCGAGCCTCATGATGTCTCCGACGGGCGAGCGGCAGGTCGTGTCAACCCCGGGATCGCCCAGCATGGAGCACCTCGTTACGCCGAATCATCAGTTCTGCTGACCGTTCAGCCCAACGCTCTTACGCTGAAAGGCGGACAAGAAGGCAGTCAGAGCAGGCTCAGGCGCGGAGCTCCGGCGTAGATGCCGTCGAGGGCGATCAGTGGCCTGGCCAACGCGACCGCCGTCGCTGCGACCCATCGGTCCGCGCCGTGCACCTTCTGTCCGAGCGCGTGGCCTCGAGAGGTGCACTCGACCCGCAGCTCGACATAAGCATTGACGACGTCGTCGGTCACCGGCACCGTCAGGGTGGAGCGGAGGATGCGATGCAGGCGCTCCGTCCGCGCCTCGCCCCAGCTACGGAGGCCCGGCCAGGCCAGCAGCTCTGCACGGGTCTGGGTCGCGATGATCGGAACCCGGCCGACGAGCCGGTCGCTGAGTTCGCGGGACGCGCGGTTCAGCACGAACAAGTGGCTGAACGCGTCGGTGTCGATGACCACCGCCGTCGCCGGGACCTCGGAGGTCACCTGCCGATCAGCTCCAGGAAGGCGGCGACCTCGTCCTCATCCACGCCCTCGACGCCACCGGTCAAGGGCGTCCGCGAGAAGTCCATGCCGTCGAGCGACGGCGCCGTCCAGCTCGGCATCTGCAGGCGCTCAACAGTGGCATCGACCAGACTGACCACCTGCCCACGAGCGCCGAGCACTGCCTCGCCGGTCGCCGTGACCTGACCACCGACCAGCCGAGCGGCCTCGTCCACGTTCGCCACGGTGTCCAGCTGAACGTCGTTCCCGAACGCGTCCCGAATACGAAGCCGTCCTCGACGGAGATCGACGAGATCCAGATCGCCCGACACGGACACGTCGGCGCGGCGGTCCGGTTCCGGAACAAGAAGATCCGCCCAGACTTCACGCGATACCGACGCCGCAGCGAACTGGATCGGCGGCCCCACCTGACGGGGCAGTGAGAAGGCGCAGGTGGTCGAGATCGCCTGCAGGGCATCAAGCACGGACACGGTCGCCTGCCCCAGCTGCGGCGTCACCCACCCGGGTGCCTCGTCACGAGCGGCCCCGCCGAAGATCTCCATCATCGCGTTGAGGCTTCGGTGCTCCAGCCCCTCGCCCAACACCCCGTCCTCGCCGATCTTCGCCTGGAGGATCGTGCTCCCCTGCGCGATCCCTCGGAACTTCAGCGTGGTAGCCCGTTCGACTGCCGAAGGGGACCGTCCGGGGCCGACGACGCCGGCCAGATGGCGCCCGACCCGCGTCGCGAGCACCTGAAGGGCTTCAGCCAGATCCGCGAGGCCCGCGAACGTGATCTCACCGTCGGACAGGCCGGTGCCGGACAGCCGTACTTCCCACTCGTCCACGACCGACACCTCCCCCATAGCGATCTCGAACACGAGACGATGAGGATATCGCCGAACCACGACATTCCGTTGCCGCACACGATCGGGTTCCCCGGTGGAGTGCTCGCGATCACTGCTACTACCGTGAGTCACTCTGCACGTCGAGGGGGGACTTGAGTGCTGCCGTCTTTGGTCGCCGAGGACCTGCGTGCGTCGTTGACGAGCTTCCTGGGCACCACCTTCGCCCTCGCGGACGACGAGGTGCGGGCGGAGCTCGAGCGATTCATCGCGAACCCTCAGGACGGCGTGTTCCGCGGCCCGTACGTGCGACTGCGCACCCCGTTCCGGCCCGCTGACGACGAGTGGCGGCGCTTCGTCGACTGGGCACCGACGGGCTTCCACCCGCACAAGCACCAGGCCGAGGCGTGGATTCGGCTGTCGTCGAAAGAGCAGCTGCCGCAGCCGACGCTCGTGACCACCGGGACCGGCTCCGGCAAGACCGAGAGCTTCCTGATCCCCCTGCTCGACCACTGCCGCCGCGAACGACAGAAGGGCCGCCGCGGGATCAAGGCTCTCGTCCTCTACCCGATGAACGCCCTGGCCAACGACCAGGCTCGACGCATCGCGAAGCTCGTCCACGGCCACCGCGAGCAGCTCGGCGACCTGTCGGTGGGGCTCTACACGGGCGACTCCGGGACGGGAACCGTGATGACCGAGACGACGGTCATCGAGGACAAGCACCACATGCGGAAGAACCCGCCGGACGTGCTGCTCACGAACTACAAGATGCTGGACATGTTGCTGCTCCGCAGCGAGGACCAGCCGCTGTTCGCGGAGTCCGCCGACTCTCTGCGCTACCTCGTGCTCGACGAATTCCACACCTACGACGGCGCGCAGGGCACAGACGTCGCGATGTTGCTGCGCAGGCTCGGAATGAGCCTCGGGGTCACGACGGACGAGCAGCCGCTCGGCGCGATCACGCCGGTGGCCACGTCGGCGACCCTCGGCAGCGGAGCGCAAGCCGGGCCTTCTCTACGCAAGTTCGCCCACACCGTGTTCGGTTCGGAGTTCGACGAGTCCTCTCTGGTCGGGGAGGACCGGCTGACCGTCGACGAGTGGGCGGTCTCTCCAACGACGGGCACCGTGCCGCTGCTGGACCGCGTGACGAAGGCGCTCACGAGCGCGGGTTCTCACCGGGAGCAGGTCCGCGAGGGGATTCGGCTCTTCTTGGTCGACACCGAGAACCGCGAGGATCCTCGGATCGACGCTCTGCTCGACGACGCTCAGGCGCTCGGGCGTCAGCTGGCCGCTCACCCCCTGACCCGGACACTGCTCACACGGTGCACGCTGCCGGTACCGCTGACGGCACTCGCGACGGACGCGGAGCCGAGCTGGGGCGCCGGGACCCCGCAGCGGCAGGCGGCGGCCCGCCATGCCGTTGCGCTGTATCTCGCGCTGCTCTCGCGAGCCCGAAGCGCGGGCGGGCGACCGCTGCTCACCGTCGACGTCCAGCTTTGGCTGCGCGAGGTGAGCAGGCTCCTCCGCCAGCTGAGCCGATCGCCACGGTTCCACTGGTTCGAGGGCGCGCCGCCCGAGGACGGCGAACGCTCACTCCCCTCGATCTACTGCCGCCACTGTGGCCGCTCCGGCTGGGGTGTCATCGCCACAGCGGGCGGTGGGAACGCTACGTCGCCGAACGCGGTGTGGCGCAAGTCCGTGTCGGACAACAGCTCCCAGCGCGCGTGGATCTTCGCTCCCGGGGAGGCTCAGCAGGACTCGCCGCTCGTGCGCTGGGTCGATCCGGACAACGCGGACTTCGTCCCCGGGCCGTCGGGAAAGCACAGCAACGAGGTGCCGGTGCTCGTCACTCCGGACGCCGAGGCGGCGAAGGAACAGCGCTGCCCCGCGTGCGGGCACGACGATGCGATCCGATTCCTGGGGTCACGGGTGGCCACGCTCGCGTCGGCCACCCTCGGGCAGCTGTTCGGGAGCCCGGATGTCGCCCCTGCCGAGAAGAAGACGCTGGTCTTCACCGACAGCGTCCAGGACGCCTCGCACCGGGCGACGTTCGTCGAGAACCGTGCCTATGCGCTGAACCTGCGGGCCCTGCTCCACCGGGCCATCGGACCCGCGGGCAGTTCGCTCGACCACCTCGGCGTAGCAGTCGAGGCCGCGGCCGCGAACCCGGCTGAGCGCTTCGCGATGCTCCCGCCGGATCTCCGCCTGCACGAGACCTTCGCCCAGTACTGGACGGACGACCCGAGCGACCGGGTCCGAGAGGCGGTCACCAGGCGAATGGGCTTCGCAGCGACGCTGGAGTTCGGGCTGGCTCCGCCCTCCGCACGAACGCTGGAGCGGACTGGCGCGGCGACTGCGCAGGTCGTCGTACCCGATCTCGACGCCGCGGTGCGCGCCGCGCTCGATGCCGCGGCAAGACAGGACACCCAACTCACCCTCGATGGCCGGCCGCCGGAGGCGACTCGCGCATGGGCTCGTGGCGTCCTCGAACGAATGCGGTCGCAGGGGGCCATCGCCCACGAGTGGTTCCGCACCTACGCCGAGACGGACGACCGCTACCCCATCTGGGGCGGACGACCGCACCGCCAGGGAATGCCGGCGTTCCCCGGTAAGGGCAGGGACCGGCCGGGCCGCCCCGCGCCCGCCTACCCGACGAGTGCGCGCACGTCGAAGAACCTGGACCTGATCCTCGGACCGCGCAGTTGGTACACGGCGTGGACGGCGAAGGTCCTGAAGGTCCCGACCTTCGATGCCCACAAGTACGTGTTGGCGCTCCTCAAGGCGCTCACCGCGGACGGCGTCCTGACAACCCTCGGCGGCGTCGGTGGCTCCACCGTCTGGCAGATCCCACCGGAGAACGTGTGGGTCGAGCGCACCGACGGTGTCCCGGACCGCCTGCGCTGCACCGTGTGTTCGACGATCCTCCCCGGCCCCGAGACAGTCCTGGCCGAGCTGGCCGGGGCACTGTGCATGCAGGACCAGTGCACGGGCACCTACCGCTGCGAGCACGCCGACCTCGACTACTACCGCGACCTCTACCGCGGCGAGGAGGTCCGGCGGATCATCGCGCGCGAGCACACATCGCTGCTCAAGGCGAAGGAGCGCGTCGAGCTCGAGAACAGGTTCAAGGCGGGCGCCTCGCCGGACGCCCCGAACGTGCTGACCTGCACGCCGACGCTCGAGCTGGGCATCGACATCGGGGACCTGTCCACGGTGGCGTTGACGTCGTTGCCGCGGTCCACGGCGTCCTACCTGCAGCGGGTCGGTCGCGCGGGCCGACTGACCGGCAACGCACTCGTCGTCTCCCTGCTCCCTGCCCGGCCCCTGGAATTGCAGCGACTCGCCCAGCCGCTATCGATGATCGCGGGCGAGGTCGTGCCGCCTGCGTGCTACCTCGACGCGACCGAGATCCTGCGCCGCCAGTACCTGGCGTCGCTCGTAGACCGACGCGCCCGCGGCGGTCACCCGACGACGCGGCTCGCCAAACAGGTTTTCCGCGACGGGCTGGCGCCGACATCCTGGCTCGGCACCCTCGTCGCAGACGCACGCGGCCATGCCGCCGAGTACATCGACGAGTTCCTGCGCGGTTTCGGCGACGAGGTCTCCAAAGACAGCGCCCAGGCTCTGCGGGAGTGGGCGGGCGATGGCAGCCCCGAGGGCGAGCCGCCGGCGATGGAGCGGGCGGTCGAGGCTGCGGTGACGGCCTGGATCGCCGAGGGCGACGAGCTCGCCGGACGCGTCACGCTGCTGAAGGCCGAGATCGAGGCGATGGAGGCCCGCCCGTCACTGGACGACGCGGGCAAGCGCGAGCTGCGCCGACTGAACGGCGAGATCGCGGTCGCGCGAGCCACCAGCCGAGAACGCGACCGGATGTACTGGATCTCCGCGCTCGAGGCGAAGGGGCTGCTGCCCAACTACGCGCTGCTCGACGACACCACCCGACTCGACGTCGGGCTCTGGTGGACCGACGAGGAGACCGGCGCAAGTCAGACCTCGGAGGAGCAGTACATCCGCGGCAGCAGGACGGCGCTCGGCGAGCTCGCTCCAGGCGCGGTGTTCTACGTCCGTGGCACGGCTGTCCAGATCGATGGACTGGACCTCGGCACGAGCCGCAACCCGGCCACGATCCGGCGTCGATTCTGCCCCGCGTGCGGGTGGTCCCGTCCGCTCGACGGCGCACCGGCCGGATCGTGCCCGCGCTGCGGCGCGGTCGCTGCTGCTGACGCCGGTCAGGTGCTCACCACGTTGCCCTTCCGCGGCGCCTCGGCCTACACCTCCCGCGAGAGCGCGATGCGTGAGGACGACATCGAGGACCGGCGGAAGACGCGCTTCGAGATCGTCGCCACCGTCGACGCTGAGCCCGACGCCATCGCAGCGGCGTGGCAGCTCACCGACTACCCCTTCGGCGTCGAGGTGCTGCGCACCGCCGACATCCGCTGGGTCAATCTGGGCCCGGCCGAACGCGGCGGCAGCACGCTGCACGTCGCCGGCAACGAGGTGGCTGCACCACTGTTCCAGGCCTGCCGACACTGCGGCGTCGTCCCCGCAGCTCAGCGGGTCGATGCCGCACGAGCCCGGCACCGTGGTTGGTGCCGACAGCGGAAGGAGCCCGACGAGCAGGGCTGGGTGACCGTCGCGCTCACGCACGACCTCCGGACCCAGGCGGTCCGGCTCCTCGTGCCGCCGATCGTCGTGGCGGACGCGATCGTGCGGACGTCCTTCCGCGCCGCGCTGCTGCTCGGGCTCCGTCAGGTGCTGGGCGGCGAGCCCGAGCACCTCGACGTCGTCGAGGCTGCGGATCCTGTGCCCGGCAGCGGCGAGCGCTGGGTCATGGTGCTCCACGATCTTGTCCCCGGCGGCACCGGTTACTTGGGACGATTCGCGGAGCCCGATCAGGTCCGCGATCTCCTGGCTGCCGCACTCGACGTCCTCCAGACGTGCGAGTGCCGCACGGAGGGTCTGGCGGCCTGCCACCGCTGTCTGCTCCCCCACGTTCCGCCGCACATGGCGGCGGATGCCCGCAGGGAGTCGGCGATCAGCCTGATCACGGAGATCTTCCAGCAGTGGAGCCCGGAGCCGATCGAGACGCTCAGGGACATCGTCGTCGGGCCGCACGACACCCCCATCGAACGTCGCTTCCGCCAGCTGCTCGTCCGCTGGGCGAAGAGTCGTAGCGCGGCGGTGACCCTCACCGCTACGGGCGTCGGCGATGCCGCCGAGATCCGGTTCCCGCAATCCCTGGGCGGGCAGGTCTGGCGTGCCACCCCGCAGGTCGCGCTCGGTGGGGTGCAGCCGGACTTCGTCCTGGAGTGCGGCGACCGGACCGTGCCGCACGTAGCGGTGTTCTGCGACGGGCAGAAGTTCCACTCCTCCACCGACCACAACCGGGTCGCCGACGACGCCGAGAAGCGCGCCGACCTCCGCGCCAAGGGTTACCTCGTGTGGGCGGTGACCCATCAAGACCTCGACGCGTTCACCGACGTGCTCGACGGCGTCGCGCCCGAGCCCGTCGCCTGGATCGACCCCCGCTACCGCCAGGGGGCGCTGAGCACGTTCGAGAAGCAGCCCCCACCGGGCAGCGTCCACATACGCGAGCTCCTCGTCGACCCGCTCTCCCTGCTGACGGCGTTCGTCCTACGGCCCTCGCTGACCGAGTGGCGGCCTGCCGCCCATGCTCTGGCACTCACGTACGCGCTCGGCGGCGAAGGGCTCGTCAAGACGACGCCGGACGCCGTGCCGGACCTTCTGCAAGCTGCAGTCACCGGAACCGCCGCCGCGACTGCCCTCCCCGGAGACCTCGGCGTCGTGACCAAGCAGACTGTGCAGGGTGCAGCTCTCGTCTTGGAGCGGCGGAGCAAGGCCGACATCCGGGCCTGGCTGAGTGTCGACGATCGCGACGGTGTCGTCGGAAGTGACAGCCAGGTCGCCGCATGGCGGGACTGGCTGGCACTCGGCAATGTCCTGCAGTTCCTCGAGGCCGGACGCTTCCAGGCCCACAGTCTCTCCACCATTGAGTCGGCGCCCGCGGCCCCGGACACCGCAGTGGTGCCCGCGTGGCAGGAGATCGCAGAGACCTTCGATGGCAGCCCGAAGGAACTCGTCCTGCATCTTGCAGTCCGCGGTCTGCCGCTGCCCATCGCGGGCTTTGAGGTCGACGGCGGCGACCTCGTCATCGACCTCGCGTGGCCCGATCACCGGGTCGCCGTCCACTTTGACGAGGACGACGAGCTCGCCGCCTGGCTCGACGAGAACGACTGGACGCAGGCGGAGCCGGACGGGGACCCCGTCGCCACCGCGCTGGGTACCGAGGGAGGCCGCTGATGGGCGTCATCATGTCCAAGGAGTTCCATAAGGCGATCGATGTCGACGGCTCGATCAAGGCCAAGGCCTGGGACTTCGTTACGAAGCTCAACCAGAACGCCGACCTCACCGGGCTGGACCTCAAGATCCCGAAGAACCCGGCGGACAAAAGAGTCCGCACGGCGCGCGTGGACTTGAGCTATCGCGCAGTGTTGTTCGCCGTTTCCGACGACCCCGAGCCGATGTGGGTCCTCGCCGCCATCCGCACCCATGACGAGGCCTACGAGGAGGCGCAGAACCTCGTCCTCGACATCAACCCGGCCAACGGCGCGATGGAGGTGCTCCGGCCGAAGGCGATCATCAAGCGCGTCGAGGAATTTCGCGCCAAGCCGACCACGCCGGACGCGCACCAGGTCCTGCCGTTCAAGCCCGCTGAACTCGTCGCGCTCGGGATCAACGCCGAGGTGGCGGAGGAGGCCGTACATGCCGCGACGGACGACGACCTGCTCCTCCTCGCCGGCGATCTCCCCGAGTGGCAACAGCAGGTCCTGCTCGATCTGGCCACCGGCACCTCGCTCGACCAGGTACGCACCATCTACGACCTCGACCGTCCCGCGGACGCCGACCCCGTCGCCGCAGCGCAGCGCCCGACAAGCCGCATGCAGTTCGTCTACCTGCAGACGGACGACGAGCTGCGGCGCATGCTCGAAGGCGACTTCGCCGCGTGGCGGACCTACCTCCACCCGACCCAGCGGGCCGTCGCCTACCGCCCGACCTACAACGGCCCCTACCGGCTGGCCGGCGGCGCCGGCACCGGCAAGACCGTGGTCGCCCTACACCGCGCCGCGTTCCTCGCGCGACCGCAGGACGTGCAAGTGCTGCTGTGCACGTTCACACGCAACCTCGCGGCGAACCTGCAGGCGGACATCCATGGTCTGCTCTCCGCGGACGAACTGTCCCGTGTCGAGGTAGGCGGTGTGGATCAGATCGTGCGCTCTGTCGTCCACGCCGTCGACGGGCCGCCCGGGCAAATACTCGGGGAACGAGATCGCGAGTCGCTGTGGGAGGAGTCCGTCGCCGGCAGCGGTGTGCCCGCGGACATCGCGCAGACCCTCACCCCGACCTTCCTCGATGGCGAGTACCGGGCCGTGGTTCTCGCACTGCCCGCACACACGCGAGACGCGTATTTCAAGGCGCGGCGGACCGGACGCGGGATCCGCCTCAACCGGGTCCAGCGCGCCGCCGTCTGGCGAGTCGTCGAGTCCTTCGAGCGCGGCTTGGCGAGTCAAGGCCGGACGACCTTCGAGCGACTCGCGGTCCGCGCTGCGGAGATCCTCGCGGATCCCGCGACGCGCGAGAAGGCACCGACCTTCGACCACGTCGTCGTCGACGAGGGCCAGGACCTGCACGCCGGGCACTGGCGGGTGCTGCGTGGCCTCGTCTCGCCGGGGCCGAATGATCTGTTCATCGCGGAGGACGGCCACCAGCGCATCTACGGCGAGCGGATCGTGCTGGGGCACTACGGAATCGAGACTCGCGGCCGTTCCCGACGGCTCACCCTCAACTACCGCACCACTCGCCAGAACCTCGCTTTCGCCCTCGGCGTCATCGGGAACGAGCCGGTGGTCGATCTGGAGGGCGACGACGAGTCGGTTGCCGGATACCGCTCCCTCTACGGCGGCCCGACCCCCCAGCTTCGGGGCTTCGCCTCTGAGGACGACGAGGTCATGCACGTCGTCACGACGATCAAGGCGTGGCTCGCCGCTGATGTCTCCGCCCCGACGATCGCCGTGCTGGCTCGACGAACGCGCGAGCAGGAACGCGCACGCATTGCGCTCAAGGAGGCTGGGATCCCCGTCGAGCTCCTTCAGCGAGACGGCCCCGGCAACGACGACGCCGTCAAGGTCTCCTCGATGCATCGTGCAAAAGGCACGGAGTACGAGCGTGTCATCGTGATCGGCGCCGCCGAGGGCGTGGTCCCCCTCGACTTCGTTTTCGAGGGCAAGCCGGAGTCAGAACACGGCGCGATCCGCGGTCGGGAGCGCTCGCTGTTCTACGTCGCCTGCAGCCGAGCTCGGGAGCAGTTGCTGGTCACGTGGTCGGGCAAGCCCAGCCCGTTCATCCCTCAACTCGCTTAATACTGCAACGGCAGATGCGGCGTGTCGTGAGAGGCTGACGGCCGTTCGGCGGTGATGATCACCGCGTGGTTGATCTTGCCGGGTGGGTGGCCTCGTTGGACGCGGTGGTGGAGCTGATCTCGGGCCGTTTCCGCAGGGCCGAGCCGCGTCAGCGGGTCGGGACCTATCTGCGGGGGTTGTTGGCCGGGCTGGAGCGCAAGAACGGCTGGACCCTCGCCGAGCATGCGGGAGCGGTGTCGCCGGACGGGATGCAGCGGCTGCTGCGCACTGCGGGCTGGGACGTCGAGGGTGTCCGGGACGACTTGCGCGGCTATGTCCTCGAGCACCTCGGCGACGCCGCGAGCGGTGTGTTCATCATCGACGAGACCGGGTTCATCAAGAAGGGCGTTCGCTCCGCTGGGGTGCAGCGCCAGTACACCGGCACGAGCGGGAAGATCGACAACTGCCAGCTCGGAGTGTTCCTGGCCTACGCCTCGGACAGGGGCCGGGCGTTGATCGACCGAGAGCTCTACCTGCCGGTCTCCTGGACCGAGGACCGTGAGCGCTGTCGGCGGGCAGATGTCCCCGACGAGGTCGAGTTCGCGACGAAGCCGCAGCTGGGGACGGCGATGCTGGCCCGCGCCCACGAAGCCGGGGCACTCACGCCGACGTCGTGGGTGAGCGCGGACGAGGCCTACGGGCAGAACCCCGGCTTCCGCGACTGGCTGTCCGAGCGGGAGATCCCGTTCGTGCTGGCCACCCGCAACGACGACATGTTGACCAGCCCCGACGGCAACCGCCGGCCCGCGAAGGTCCTGGCGACCATCGCCGGAGCGCGGGACCCCGACACCGGCAACGACGGCTGGGAGCGACGCGCGATCGGCCCGGGCGCACACGGGATGCGGGTCTACGACTGGACCGCGGTCGCGCTCGACACCGACGGCCTCCCGGCAGGCTGGGGGCACTGGCTGCTGGTCCGCCGCCAGACCGAGCCTGCCGAGGGCAAGACCGTCCGTGAGCTGGCGTTCTACCGCTGCGCAGCCCCGGCGACCACGCCGCTGCGGGAGTTGGTCCGGGTCGCCGGGGCGAGGTGGGCCATCGAGGAGTGCTTCCAAACCTCCAAGAACGAAGCCGGGCTCGACCAGTATCAAGTCCGGTCCTGGCGGGCCTGGCACGCCCACATCACCCTCGCCATGCTCGCCGCGGCCTACCTCGCCGTCACCCGCGCCACCGAACACACCCGCGAGCCGGAAAAGGGGGATCCTCAACTGGCCATCGCCGGCTGATCCGGTTGTCGGCCAACGAGATCCGCCGCATCCTCGCTGCACTCTCCTTCGCCCCACAGGCCTGCATCGACCACGTCATGCACTGGTCGACCTGGCGGCGCGAACGCCAACACCAAGCCCGCGCCTGCCACTACCGTCGCCGCGGCGAACGACCACCGGCCTGATCAACTGCCGTTGCAGTATTAAGAGCCGCCATCACAACGTCCGCATCATCATCGAACCCGATCGGGCTGCGAAGATCGTTCTCCTCGTCGTCAGTCTGCACGAGATAGTTGACGGCAACGATCAGGGCTGCTCGCTGCTCAGCGTCGTACGTCGACCAGGAGCCGAGGGCCGCCCTGAGTCGGCTGTGCAGCTGCTCGGCGAGCTCAAGGTCGACGAACTCATTGTCTTCTGCCGCAGCTCGAACCTGCGCGAGGTGATCACGAAGGCACAACTGAATTCGCTCGACGTCCACGATCAGAAGCAGATCACGAAAGAGAACGTAGACCCTCCGCAACACGCGCCATACGCGGACTGGTAACAGCGAGGCAAGGAAGATCGGCGGAGTGGACGCGTCACCAGGTTTCGAGGTGCTGGTTGGGCCGCGTCACTCGCGAACGGGTCCGTTCAATGCGGCTGCCATCTTGTGCAGGCGCCACCCGATCACCCCGGTCCAGCGCCAACCCCAGCCTCATCGCCTCGTCGACCAGCCCCGGCCGATGTCCGATCGCGCCGGCGATGGCGTGCACGAGATCGGTAATGCTGCGGACGACGTAGTTGGGTGGGGTGATCCAGATCTGGGGGCCATCAGAATCAGACGCGTCATTACGGGTCAGCTGGGCGTAGTAGATGTCGTGATCGCGACCCCAGGTGCTGAGGTCTTCCCACCCCTGGAGGTGGAAGGCGTAGATGCTCATGATCGTCGTCCTGCTCGGTCGTCGGTGCGGTGGGCGTGGAGGACGCGGTCCGCGGTGCGGGATCGCTGTACCGGCGCTTCGGGGCGGCGCAGCGTGACTCCGGCGTCGGTGATCATTCGCAGGTCCAGGCGCCATGTGCGCGCGGAGCGCTCCGTCCACAGCCGGCCGGCGTCATCGACGTGGTGGGCGGCCTGTTGGTCGGTCATGCCGGTGACGTGGCGCAGGTGGGCCAGGGCCTCGTCGGCGCGACCGGTGACGTTGGCGTGCCCGAGGTGGGTGGTCAGGTGGCACGGCGAGCACAGGCAGATCAGCCGGCGCAGGGTCTGGGCGCCGGTGCGGTCGTCGAAGCTCCAGCGCTCGTGCGCCTCCAACCACCGGCGCGCGGCGCGGTCCTCGGTCGCACCGCACCCCTCGCAACGGTGCCCGGCGCGGCCGAAGACCATCCGGCGCAGCCGCTCCCAGTCCTGCGGGGAGACGCAGGTACGGACGTTGGTGAACCAGCAGGTCCGCGGGATCATGTCGACGAACAACCCGGACCCGAACGACCGGTCCTCCCCCGGCAGCAGGTCCGGGACGTCGGGCAGCGCGGCCCAGGGCTGGAGCCCGGTCGTGGGTGGCCGGAGGTCGTACCAGCGCTTCGCGGCCGGGTCCCAGCGAGCGCCGTGCGCCTTGGCCTGGTCCTTCTCGCTGAACGGCACGTCCAGCCACGCCCGCGCCTGCAGGCTCCTCGTGGTCTCGTTCGTCGTCATCTGCGCTCCTCGACGCCCGGCGGTCGTGGACCTGCCGAACCGAGGATGGCACCGGGCACCGACAGTTTCGGCGTGAACGAGGAAGGGGGTCGGCCCCGGTTAGGGGCCGGCCTCCGCGTGACGAGGTGCCGGTCAGGGCATCGCGTCGTCGTCCCACGATCCGTCGCCGTGGTCGGTGGCGGCGTCGTCGGTGTGCCAGCGGGTGAGCTGGGCGGCGCGCTCGTCCTCGGGCTCGTCGACGGCGTCGCGGTAGGCGATCTCGTCGAGCATCCGGCGGGCGTGCTGGACCGACTGCTCGGTCTGCTCGGCCTCCGGGACCCGCACGACGTCCTCCCCGGTCTGGACCGGCGGGGCCTCGCGCACGTCCTCCCGCCGCGACTCGGCCACATTCCGGTCCTCGTCGGGTCGGGTGTCGTCGAGGTGGTCGGCGACGTCGTCCTCGGTGATCTCGCGGTGTCGGTCGTCGTCTGCGACGGCGGCGTCGTGGGCGGCCTTCCACTCGGCGGCGGTGACCCGGTCGTCAGGGTCGTCGTCGGCGTCGCGGGCGGACAGCTCGGCCTTGGACAACTCGGCCTGCGCGCGGGTCTCTGCCGTGTGGGCGAGCCAGCGGCTGCGGGCGTCGTCGACCTCGGCCAGCTCGGTCGCGCGCTGCTCCAGGACCGCGGCGAGCGCGGCGGCCTGGGCGGCCTCGTCGGTGAGGCGCTGCTGCTCGGCCGGGTCGGTCGCCGCGGCGGCTTCGGCGCGGCGCAGGGCGGCGTCCTGATGGTGGCGGGTCGCGGCCTGGTGGGTGGCGGCGAGCTCGTTGGCGACGTAGCGGGGCGCGGCGGCCAGCTCGCGGTCGTAGGCACGCACGCGCATCCGGAGCTGGCCGTTGGACAGCTCCAGGTGCTCGCGGTCGATCTCGGGCCGGCCGAGGTCGCGCCACGCCGCGCGGTAGGCGGCGAACTGCTCGACCTGCCCGGGCTGCGGGGCCGGTCCGAGGGCGTCGTCTGGGGCGTCGTGGCCGCGGGCCTCGCGGTAGGCAGCGACCCGCCCGACCGTGTCGGCCCAGGCGGCGCGGGCGGGGCCGTCGTCGGGGACCTCGCCGAACGCGGCGAGCGCCCAGGGCTGCGGGGCGTCGGCCAGCTCGGCGCCGAGGGTGTGGGCGCGGTCGTCGGCGGCCTCGGCGAGCGCGCTCAGGTAGGCGTCCCACTCCTTGTCCTCGACCTGCGGGGTCCAGTCGGTCCAGCTCTGTCCGACGGGGTCGAAGCGGTGGCCGTCGCGGATGCGGGCGTAGAGGACGTTGGACACGGTGCGGACGCCGGTGAGCGGGCCGCGTTCGACGGCGTCGCCCAGGACGGTGTCGGGGTCGTACCCGGCGAGTTCCGCGCGGCGCAGGATGCGGGTCAACGCGCCGGTGCCGTCCTCGGCCGCGATGCGGGTGCGCTGGGCGACGGTCAGCGCGCCGGTGTCGACGAGCCGGTCGAGGGCGGCGTTGGTGCGCTCGGTCGCGGCGAGCTGGGCGCCCTCGGAGAGCAGGTCGGCCGCGGTGCGGGTGCTGAGGGCTTCGGCCACGGAGTCGGCGGCGAACGTGAGCGAGGAGCGCTCGACGGCCTGCTCGCTCGTGTCGAGGATCCCGGCGAGGGTGGCGACCGGGTCGCGGTGCACGCCGTGCCCGTGGGTTGTGCCCTCGGCCGCGTCCTGCGGGCCGGTGCGGGTGGCGACGTGGGCGGTGTTGGAGCTGCGGCCACGGGACATCCCGACATACAGCGCGGCGGCGGCGGTGTTCGGGGTGGCGACGGTGTGGGTGGTGTCGACGGTGGCGCCCTGCGCGGCTTGCACGGTGGAGGCGTAGCCGAGCGCGAGGTGCTCAGCGACGTAGTCCGCGGTCAGGACCATCCGCTCCCCTCCGTCGCCTGCCGGGTCGGTGGTCACCTCCAGGGCACCGTCGTCGCGGACGGCGGTGACGCGGTAGGTCTCGCGGTTGATCGGGCCGCGGCGATTGCCCTCGACGCCGACCAGGTTCCAGCCGTTGCGTCGGGCCTGCACCAGGTCCCCGACCCCGGCGAAGGTGCCCTGCATCCCGAGCGGGACGCCGTGCTCGTCGACCTGCCCGAGGCGGACCAGCTCGGTCCGCAGCTGGGCGGACAGCCGGGCGGCCTGGTCGTTGGTGTCGACCAGGAGCAGGGACCGGCGGCCGTCGAGGGTGTCGGCCAGCCATCCCCGCGCGGCGGACGCCTCGGCATCGTCGCGGGTGCCGGCGTCGATGAGGCGGCCGTGCTGGTGGTACTCGCGCAGGACCGTCTCGTCCCCGGCGCGCAGCCGCAGCGACGCGGCGCGTTCCCAGCCGTCGGTGAAGCGGCGGGCGTCGGTGAGCTCGTAGCGCGACCCGGCCGCGGCGAGCATGTCCATGCCGCCGCCGGCGCCGACGGCGGCGAGCTGCTTGTGGTCCCCGACCAGCAGCAGCTTCGCCCCGGCCGCCGCGGTGTGGCCGTGGATCGCGGCCAGGGCCGCGGTGTCGGTCATCGCGGACTCGTCGACGACGACCAGGTCCCCGGCACGCAGCCGCCACAGCTCGTCGCCGTCGACGGTGCGGCGCTCGGCGGGCGCGGCGGCGAGCCGGTCCTGCGTCACGAGCCACCGGGTGACGTTGCGCGCGGTCAGTCCTTCTCCGGTGAGGACGTCGGTGGCGACCTGGCTGGTCGCCAGCCCGAACACCCGCCGACCGGGCTCGTCCGGTGTGACGGCGGTGTCGGTCCAGGCGCGGGCGACGGTGCCGACGACGAAGGACTTCCCGGTCCCGGCCGGCCCGACGAGGGTCTCGACCCGGGCACCGGAGGTGAGGACCCCGCGGACCGCGGCGGCCTGGTCGGCGCCCAGGTGGACGCCCTCGTCGTCGAGGCGGGTCAGGAACGCGGCCGCGGCCTGCTCGGTGAGCGCGGCGCCGTCGCGGGCGGTGACGGCGGCGAGGAGGATGCGTTCGGATCGGACCTGGTCGGGGGTGGAGTAGATCCGCCCGCCCGGGGCGCGCATCGCGGACTCGCCGTTGGCCAGCAGCAGGTCCGGCGGTAGCAGCGACTCCCCGGGGCGTTCGGCGTCCATCGCGACCGCGTACAGCACCGCCTCGTCGGTGAGCTGGTCGAGCAGGGTCGCGACGTCGGTGCCGTCGGGGACCCCGAGGTAGTCGGGCAGGGCGGCGTTGACGGCGCGGGTGAGGTCCGCGCGGGTCCAGCCGGCCTTGCGTGAGGCGACGTCGGCCAGCGCGAGTTCGATGACCACCTGCGGGTTGAACGCCTGCGGCGCGACGTCCCCGGGTCGGGCGGCCAGGACGGCGTCGGCGACCGCGGCCAGGCCGCCGTCGACGTCAGCGCGCATCCGGTCGTTGATCCGGTCGAGGAACTCCTCGCGGGTCTCCCCGTCGTGCGACTTCGACGCCCGCGTCGCGAACGTGGCCTGGCGGGAGATCCGGTCGCGCTCGGCGGAGTTCGGGGCACGCCCGTAGCGCTGCTCGAACAACTCGAACAGCTCGCCGGTCTTGGCGGTCACCGCGCGGCGGCGCTGGGAGAACAGCGCCATCGTCTCTTCGGCGATGCCGACGACCTCGCGGGACTTCCCGTCCGGGCGGGTCGCGAGCAGCATCCCGAGCGAGTGGGTGATCCGCTCCTCGCACGTCCGCTCCGCGACCGCGGCGGCCGCCGGGCGCCACCGGTAGAGGCTGCGCCCGTCGAGCGTCCGCCACACGCCGTCGGGGCCCTCGACGCGGTTGAGGATGGTGTCGTGGATGTGCAGCTGCGGGTCCCGGTCGCGGGAGTCGTGCTGGAAGAACGACGCGACGACGAAGTTGTGCGCGTCGACCCACCGGCCCGCGGCGCCGCCGTGGTGCCCGACGCGGGAGTAGCCGGCCTTGTCCTGCAGGTAGGCGAGCGCGGCGTTGTTGCCCGCCCAGATCGCATCCTCGACGGCCTGGCGGAACTCGCCCCACGCCGCCGCGGTCTGCTCGTCGCCGGCGTTGCGGGCGGCGACCTCGCGGGCCTCGAACGCGGTGTGCAGCAGCGTCACCGACTTCTGCACGGAGAACGTGACGTCGAGGAACGCGACGTTGTGCCGGGCCGACTTCCCTGCCTCGGTACGCAGCTCGGCCCGGCGTTCCGCCGAGGCGTCCGGCTCGCGTTCCAGCGCAGCGGCGTAGATCTCGTCCTCGGACAGGTACCGGCGTCCCGTGTGTCCCAGCGTCCCGACCTCGTCCCACCGGGACGGGTCGTGGAACCCCTCGTCCCGCGGGTCGAGGAACCGCTCGTAGACCGCACGCATGTCCTGGGCCTCGACCAGGCCGCGTAGCCCCAGCTTCTCCGCCCCGGCACCCCACCAGCGCCCCGGCGGCTCCCCCTCGGCGACCGCGCCGGTGTAGTAGTTCTCCCGCCCGGCCGCGACCTCCTTCAACAGGTACTCCGGGCTGTAGCCCGACGCGATGCTCAGCACCCCGACCACCTCGAAATGATCTTCCGACGGGTCCCGTCGAGATCGACGGCGCACGGGGTTCGGCGTGGCCGGCCGGAGGCCGGCCCGCCCCCTCGGATCGTGATGCATCGGTGTGCTGCTTTTGATCTTGGGCTCTTGTTGCTCTGTTCGGGGTAGTCGCTCTGGGTTCTGGCGTTCTGCTCGGTCGCGGTGGTCTTCTCGCTGCTGCTGCTCATCGGGTGGTCCTGTTCTGGGGCTCGTCGGGGACGAGGTGCAGGCCGCTCGCGGTCTGCGGTGGGGTGTCGCGGAGCTGTTGGAGGGCGCGGGCAGCTGTGCCCCGGCCGACGTCAGCCAGGTCCTGCAGCTCGCGCACCGTCGGGTGGGCTCCGTGGCGCTCGCGGTGGGTCTGGGCGGTGGTGCGGGCGCGCTCCTGCGCGCCCGCACCCGACCCGCCCGTCCCACCCGGGCCGGAGCCGTCCGACCGGACCGCGGGGCGCGGAGCGGGGTGGGACACCGGCCGCGGCGGGGCCGGGATCACCGGCCCGTCGAGGGCGGGCGGGACAGCCGGACCGTGTCCCACCTCGTCGGGCTGTCCCGCCGGTGTCCGGCCGGACGGCGGGACGGTGATCGTCGCCCGGACACGGCATCCGGCCGCGCCGTCCGGCGCCTGCCGGTCGTGGTGCTCAGGCTGCTCGTCGGTGTCGTTCTCGGCGAGGAGGTAGAGCAGGTGCGCGACGACGGCGGCCGCGATCGCGGGCCACGCCCCGACCCCGAACCGCAGCGCGGCGCTCACGGCCAGCTCCCCGCCCGCGGTGACGGTGTCGGAGGCGAGGTAGACCGCCTGCGCGAGCCCCGACAGCCCGGCCGAGACGATCACCACCGACCAGGCGTAGCGGGCCGCCGACCCGGACAGCCGGGCCGTGGCGGTGTAGGCGACCAGGGCGAGGCCGTCGGTGATCAGCGGGTAGATCCAGGCGATCCCGGCCGGGACCCGCGCGGCGAGCGCGACCTCGAACAGGCCGTGCGCCGTCGCGACCGCGGCCCCGATCGCGACGGCCAGGCCCGGCAGCCAGATCGCGGCCCGGCCGGCGCGACCG
The DNA here is from genome assembly GCF_050250275.1 of Pseudonocardia sp. Lineage (GTDB taxonomy): Bacteria > Actinomycetota > Actinomycetes > Mycobacteriales > Pseudonocardiaceae > Pseudonocardia. The sequence continues at coordinate 20,387 of NZ_JBFWOY010000047.1, read as the reverse complement.
CTCGGTGCTCCGGTGAGCGTCATCCGAGCGCACCGCCGATCGGGCCGGCCCCCGCGGCGGTGATGGTCGCCGGCTCGGGTGGCGCCTGCTCGCTCCTGTCCGCCCACCACGCGGTGATCAGCGACGTGTGCTGCTCACCCGGCACCGTCGGCGGAGCCCCGGGCGGGGCACCCCACCCGGGTCGGGTCTGGTGCCTCTCGATCGAGCACGACCCGACGGACTTACGGAGCCGGTTGACCACCCCGGGGCGCTGGCGGTCGTGCCAGTCCCCCGCGAGCTGCACCGAGGCGTCCGGGCCCTGGTAGGCCGCGCACCAGGCGTGCATGAGCCACAGCAGCTCCTCGACGACGTCGGCGTGCCAGGCCCAGCACTCCGGCACGACCGCGGCACCGTCGGGGTAGCGCAGGAACACCAGACGCAGCCACCCGGTCAGCTCGTCGAGCAGTACCGCGACCTTATCCGGCTCGGTCGGGGCGAGCAGCCACGACGGGGCCGGGGCCGGCCGCCGCCGCGCGGCGACCGTTGCGAGGGTCTGGCTCAGCTCCGCCACGACCTGGGTCAGCTCGTCGACCCGGCCGTTGACGGGGCCGAGCGCATCGAGCCTGCGGTTCAGGTCGTCGACCTGGCGGGCCAGCCCGGCGACGGCGACACCGGTCGGACCTTCCGCCTTCGAGGGGGTGTCGGGGTGCGGGGGCGTGTTCATCGGCCCCACTCCGTCGCGTCGACGTCGGCCCGCGGGGCGGACGGCGGGATATCGTGGGGTGCCAGGTCGTCGGCCAGCGCCTCGGCCTGCGTCGCACGGACCAGGTCCGAGACCCGCCGCATCTCAGTGTCGGTCAGCGGCCGGACCCCGCCCTCCACGGCCGGGTCCGGGGTGAACCACATGCCATCGACGAACGCGCCGGGCCCCTCGTCGAGGACCTGCTCGCGGTCGCCGCGCTCGTCCTCGTGGACCGGGTCGGGGCCGTCGTCGGTGCGCGCGGCGGCCTCCATCTCCGCGCGCAAGGCACGCATCGACGGGTGGTCGTCGGACAACATCCGCATCCGCCGCCCGTTCGGGGCGAACGACCACCCCTCCTGGTTCCGGTCGTCCGCACCGCGCATCGTGTCGTCCTCCTCGTGGTCGTCGCTTCGCTGCTCGCGCGGGTCGCAGTCGGTCTGCTGGTGGTGATCGGCGGCGGTCGTCGACGCGGCGGCGGCCGCCGCTTCGGCGGCCAGGACTCGGGCGTCGTGGGCGGCGGCGGCCTCGCGGTGCGAGCGCTCCCGGCCCTCCCGAGCGACGGTCACGAGCCGGGGTTGCGGGGCGCAGCCGGTGGTGTTGGTCAGCTCGTCGAGCCCGACTGTGTGGGCGCGGTAGCCCCACATCTCCGCGTCGGAGTGCAGCCCGGCCAGCCGGGCCCGCTCGGTGATCGCCGACGTCCCCTGCGCCTCCCGCAGCGCCGCGACCGCCGCGGCATCGGCGCGGGTGCGGGCCTGGGCGACGGTCTCGCCACCCGCGAAGTCGACCCACCCGAACCGGGCGTGGGCGTCGTCGAGGTCGAACTCATCCATCCGCCAGCCCGACGAGGGCCGGCCGTGCACGCCGGTAGCGTCGCGCAGGTAGGAGGCGACGACCTGCTCGGCGTCCGCCCGGCCTCCGGGGAGGTCGGCGGCGAGCCGGTCGACGGCCTGGGCGGGGTTCAGAAGCTCGTAGCGCCCGCTCATCGGGTCCACCGCCTGTCACCCGCGCCACCGGCCGGGCCCGCGGGACGACCGCCCTCGCCGTCGGGGCCTGGCTCGAGCAGCGCCGACGCCTCGACGGCCCGGTCCTGCTCGGCCGCACGGCGGATCGCGCGCAGCTCCGCGAACATTGCGTTCGACGACTGCACCCGTTCCGACGCCTCCCCGAACCGGTCGGGCCAATGCGCGGCGAGCGCGGTGAGGGCGTGTTCGAGCTGCCGGTCGGCCCACGTCCGGACGGCCTCGCTGCGACGGTGCCAGCGGGTCTCGGCCTCGAGCCGCCGCAGCAGCCGCGCCCGACGCCGGACGTCACGCCGCTTCCACGCCATCTGAGCGCGCCCGATCACCGGCGCGATCCCACGCCGGATCACCACCACCCGCCCCGCCGGCAGATTCGCGATCTGCGCCGGCGCCAACACCGGCACCTTCCGCACCGACCGGGACGCGACCCGGCCGTGGTCATCGGTCGTGGTGACCCGCTCGTCCCGCTCACCCGCAAGGGTCGACCAGAACTCCAGATCCGCCTTATCCCGCGTCCCACCGAAGATCATCACCGCGGCGGTGTTGTTCAGGATCGTCGCGGCCTTGTGCTCGCCCCACCTTGCGAGGAGTTGGGCGCGGGACTGGAACGCGCACAGGATCGTCACACCCCGGCCGCCCATGTCCGCGGTCCAGGACTCCAGCGGGACCGGGGAGATCAGGGCGGCCTCGTCCAGGAACAGCCCCAGCGGCGGGTCCAGGCGGCCCTTCGGCTGTCCGGCGGCCAGGCGTCGGGCCTCGCGGGCGATGTGCCCGGTCAGCGCGCAGACCAGGGGTGCGGTCTGGGCCTCCTCGGCGCCGAGCAGGAACACCGTCGCCCGCTCGTCGAGCAGGCGGGCGACGTCGAACCCCTCGCCCGGCTCAGCCGCCGCAGCCGCCGCCGGATGCGTCAGCCAGCCCAGGGCCGGCATCACCGACGAGGTGATCGAGGACCGGGTGCGCTCGTTCGTGGTCAGGAACTGCATGACGTCCTGCTCGAACGCCGTCACCCCCGACCGACGCAACAACGCGGGCACCTCCCGGCCGGCGGTGTCCGGATCGGCGACCCAGCCGAGGACGTCGGCCATCCGCTTGTGCCCGAGGGCGGCGGCGTGCAGCAGCGCGGCCAGGACGCGGCGGGCCTGACCGTCCCAGAACTCCCGATCCCCACCCGACCCGGAGGCGACGGCGGCGAGCATGTCCGTCGCCCGCTCGGTCGCGGTCACCGGGTCGGTGCAGCCGGTCAGCGGATCGAACGTGATCGTCGAGGTGCGGTCGCCGAGGCCGGCGGGGTTGAACACGAACACCTCGCCCCGGGTCTGGCGGCGCAGCGGCGCGCAGAGGTCGAGCAGGTCGGTGCGGGTCGAGGTGACCAGGGCGGCGCCGGGGGCGTCGAGGACGCGCCCGGCGAGCCAGCCGGTCTTGCCGGTGCGGGGGCCGCCAACGACGATCACGACGTCCTCGACCAGCGCCCACACCCGCAGCGCCCCGGTGCGGCACAGCTCTACCGCGGCCTCGCTCGTGGCGAGCCGGAGCCGCTGCCAACGCGGAACCCCGGCCAGGGACGGGCGGACCGTGGCGGTGCGGCGGCGGACGGCGATGGTTCCGGCGTGGCGGACGATGTCCAGGCTGGACGCCACCCCGACCTTCCGGCGGGACCGCGCAGCCCAGCGGGACACCGTGGCCGAGGAGCGCGACCAGCGGTGCCACACGATCACCCCCGCCAGCCCGACCACTGCGAGCAGGGCGGGCCACGAGAGGGCGGTGACGATCGTCGCCGCGGGGAGCAGCGCGACCAGGGCGAGGCCGGCGGCCACCGCGCGACCACGCGAGCAGCGCGCCCGCGGCGAACACCGCCAGCACGAGCGCGGTGGAGCTGAACAGGATCTCCATCAGTCGGCCCACCCCTCGTTCCACGCCTGCACCTCGGCGTGGTGGCGGGTGCAGCCCTTGGCGTGGCCGTCCTCGCTGTTGGCCGGGTTGCCCTCGAACGGGCCGTGATCGGTGACCAGGCCGTCGCAGGTCGAGCAGCGCCAGTACGCGCACGGCGTCCGGAACGAGCGCACCCCGTCCGGCTCCGGGTCCGGGGCCCGGCCGCAGACCAGCCAGTCGAACGCCTGCTCCCCCACCGGCCGGTACTCCCCCGACGGCAGATCCAGCGCGGCACCGATCTCGTCCCACGACCGGCCCGCCGCACGGGCGGCGCGGGCGTACTCGTAGAGCTGTCCCTCGGCGACGGTGCGCATCAGCAACGCCGCACCGATCCCGGCGAACGGGTCGTCGAGACGACGGTCGGTGAACACGGTGAACCCCGGGATCGGGACCTCGGTCTCGGTCGAGCCGAACGCCTCGACCGCGATCCGCCGCAGCAGCTCACGGATCCGGCCGGACGCCGTGGCCGTCGGGGAGACGTCGAACGCGGCCATCACCGACCACCACCCGCGGCGACCACGAGGGCGGCGGCCCAGCGGTCGACAGTCCGACGGGTCACGCCGAGGGCACGGGCGACGTCGTCGCGGTCGACGCCCGCGGCGAGGGCCGCGCGGCCGGCGGAGATGACCGGCACCCGGTCGGTGCGCAGCACCGGCGCGGGAGCGACGGCGGGGCGCAGCTCGGCGCGACGGGCCCGGCGGGTCGTCGCCCGGCGGGCGCGGCGGCGCTCGTCCTCGGTCAGCCCACCGGCGACGCCGTGCGGGAGGTCGTCGATCGCCCAGTCCCGGCACGCGGTCTGCACCGGGCAGCGGCGGCAGACCCGCTTCGCGCGGGCCACCTGCCGGTCGTGCGCGGTGCCGCTCTCCGCCGTCGGGAAGAACGTGTCGGGGTCCACCGACCTGCACGCCGCGCGGGCGCGCCACCGGTCGTCGTCTCGCTCTACCATCGTTGCCTCTCCTGCCTTCTGCTGATGTGCGGTGAGAGCGGCCCGGCGGCTGTGTCCCGCCAAGAACCCGTCGCCGGGCCGTCCCAGGTGGTGTGCTCGTGTCATGGCCGCGCTCCGCTCGGCCGGACCCGGCGGGGAGCCGGGAACAGGCCGGCCGCGGAGTCCTCGGCGGCGCGGCGCTCGTCGTCGCTTGGCGTCTCGGTCCGGACCCGGACGCCCGGTACCTCTCCGGCCAGGTGCGCCAGCCAGGACGGCAGCGGCCGGTTCTCCAGCAGCGACAGCGCGACCACGTGCGACGGGCACCCCGGCCGGGTCGGGCTCACCGCACACCGGCACGTCGGGCACCGGCCCGCGCTCTGCGCGCTGTGGTCGACGAGGACCTGCAACCGGATCGTCCGGCCGGTGACCTCGGCGAGCCTCGGGTCGAGATCGGCCGGCCGCACCGCCCCGGTCACCGGAGCGCCTCGACCGGCTCGGGCACCCGGCCGCGGTCGTCCGGGCAGAGCACCGACCCGTCGCGGTGCGAGAACGCCGGCGGACGTCCGGCCCGATCGGGCCAGCCCGTCGGCGGCTCCCCCGCCACCGGGCGCCCGCAGCCCGGACAGACCAGCGCGGACAGCTCGACCCGCTCCGCCGCGGCCGTCACCCCGCACCGCCCTCGGTCGCGGCGTGCTCGGCCGGGGTCCGGTTCAGCGCGGGCGTCGCCGCCTGGTCGAACGCCGACATGAACGTCGCGACCGCGCCCGGCACGCCCTGCCCGACCGGCGTCGCCACGAACACCACCGCCGCGACCACCGTGAACAGCGCCGCTCCCGCGGCCGACCGCGCCTTCGCGCAGATGAACGCGCCCGCGACCAGGACCAGCAGCACCACACCGACGCCGCCCATCAGACGGCGCTCCCGCGCTGCACCGGCGCCCACCCGGACGTGTCGACGACCGTCTGCTCGGCCACCGCCAGGTCCGCGATCGCCTCGATCGCCTTCGCCGGGATGATCAGCCGCCCCCGGACCTTCACGGCCGGGAACTCCCCCGCCGCGATCGCCCGGTACACCGTCATCGTCGACATCCCGAACATCGCCGCGACCTGCGCGACGCTGTAGAACCGCGGCGCCGCCGCCACGGCCACCGGCTCCTGCTTGCTCATCGACTGCCCCTTCCTCTTGATCCGCTGTGCGCTAACAGTAGCACCAATATTAGCTGCTAATACTAGTCTCATCGTGTGGCTGAGCAGGTCGTCACACCTGGACGGGCCTGCGGCCGCTAGCCTCAGCACCGAAATCAGCAGGTCCGTACCTACTGAGGCACTGAGGAAGGTCTGCGTGGCCAAGGACTGGGACGCCGTCGCCGAGGCGATCAAGACGCGTCTGGCCGAGCTCGACATGACCCAGGCCGAACTCGCGACCCGCGCGGGCGTCGCCCTGATGACCGTCCGCGAGCTGCAGCACAACCTCACGCCCCGCCGACGCAGCCCGCGCACCCTCGCCGCCGTCTCCGAAGCGCTCGGCTGGTCCGGTGACCACATCGCCCGGATCCTCGACGGCGATCAGGTCGACGACCCCGACGCCGACGACCCCGTTCTCGCCGAGCTGGACGCGCTCAGGGCGGACGTGAGCGCTCTCGTTCGACGGATCGACGCCATCGAGCGTCGGCTAGGTCCCGACGCCGGCGGCGCCTGAGCCGCTCGATCCGTTCGGCCATCTCGCGGGTCAGCTCGCGCAGTTCCTCGAACTCGGCCCGGGGGTCCCGTGGCTGTGGTGCACTGCTGTTCATGCCGTCGACGATGGTGATTCGCGGCGGAACAAAGCAGGTCAGAACCCTGGTAGCGCAGGGCATTCGCCCGGCAGACTGGGTTCTGCGAGCGATCGGGGGTGGCCGTCGGCGTGGATACGGACAGCAGCGACGAGCCCTGGGGTCATAAGACGTCGTTTCAGAAGTCGGCGTGTTGATCCTATGTGGAGTCGCGCTGGTAGCTGATCATGCTCGGCGATGTCGAGGCGATCTTGTGTCGAGCGATTGGTGAGCGACGAGCTGTGGGCGGTGGTGGAGCCGCTGCTCCCGACGAGGCCGCGCCGGCCGAAGCGGGGACGGACCGGCCGGCCGCGGGTGCCGGACCGGGCCGCGCTGGCCGGGATCGTGTTCGTGCTCAAGACCGGGATCAGCTGGAACGCCCTGCCCGCCGAGCTCGGCTGCGGGTCCGGAGTGACCTGCTGGCGACGCCTGCAGGAATGGCAGCGGGCCGGGGTGTGGGCGGAACTGCACCGAGTGATGCTCGACCGTCTCGCCCAGCAGGACCTGCTCGACTGGTCACGGGCGGCGGTGGACAGCGTGAGTGTGCGGGCCAAACGCCGCGGAGAGGCCACCGGGCCCTCGCCGACCGACCGCGGCAAGGCAGGCAGCAAGTACCACGTGCTCTGCGACCGCGACGGGCTCCCGCTGCACGCGATGGTCACCAGTGCGAACACCCACGACAGTCGGATGCTCGCCCCACTGCTGGACACCAACCCCGGCGTCCGCGAACGGGCGGGGCGGCCGGGTCGGCCTCGTCGCCGGCCGGACAAGCTGCACGCCGACAAGGGCTACGACTATCCGCGTTGCCGCCGCTACCTGGCCAAGCGTGGGATCGGGGTGCGGATCGCCCGGCGTGGGATCGAGGACTCCACCCGGCTCGGGCGGGTCCGCTGGGTCGTGGAACGCACCATGTCCTGGCTGCTGGACTTCCGCCGCCTCGCCCTGCGCTACGACCGCGCCGAAGCGACGATCACCGCGCTGTTGTCGCTGGCCTGCGCCCTGATCTGCCACCGCCGCCTCACCGGGAGCCGGTCGCAACCGGCGTGACATCCGCCCCCCGGCCGCCCTCACCAGGGTCGGCCGGCTACGAAGTCGATGCCAGTGGTCGCCAGGCCAGCCACTCCAGGGCCCGGTCGGCCTCGTCGGGGTCGAAGCGGTTCGGGTCGAACGGCCCGCCCGCCCACTCCAGACGCTCAGCGTGGTCAGGATGGGCAGGATCGGCGAGTACGGCCTGGAAGTCCTCGTACCCCCAGATCCCGCCGACGTCCTCAGGTGGACACGCCCCCTGCCCTGCGACACAGCGCGGGTAGCGCACCCCCGGCTCGGCGGTCTCGACCGCCTCGACGGCGATCTCATGGGTCCAGTTGTCGCCGAAGTCGTAGATGTAGCCGAACCGATCACCAGCCTTGACCAGCCGAAACAGCTTGGCCTTGGTCTCGTCGGCGACGCCCTGGGAGGGCCAGTCGGGGTCTGGGATCCCGTAGCGGCGCCCGGCGATCTCGAACTCGTGCAGATGCGAGTTCGTCCAGCCCAACACCGACTGCACCACATCGTGCAGCACCGCCAAGTCGATCTCGCCGGGCACCTGCACCCGACGCCGGACCGACGGCGCCACCTCGACCAACACGATCTCCAACTCGAAGATCTTCGTCTTCGCAGACACACGAGGCGCGACCATCAGCCGATGCTCTCAGCCGTTGCCGACACTGACAGGACCGGGCCCACCACTTCTGAAACGACGTCTAAGCTCCGGCGCTGGCGCGACGAGGTGCAGCGCTGGTCACAGCAGGACCTCGTGGACCACGTGGTGCGGTTGGCGTTCACGACGAACGAGGAGCGCGGAACCAAGCTCGACGTCCGACTCGTCGGCCGCTGGGAGACCGGCTCCGTGCAGCGGCCCCAGGCCGTGTACCGACGACTGCTCGACCAGCTCGGCGCCCCGGCCCCCTCGACCCGCCGTGTGCCCGCCGTCACCCGGCCCGTTGCGGATATGCCGGGTGGATGCCCTGCTCCTGCCGAGCCCGTCTCCGTAGCGTCGACGCCGTCCGATCGGGACTCAGACGCCTGGGACGGTGACAGTTCAGTGCTGCGACGCGACTTCCTGCGAGCCAGCGGCTCGCTCGCGCTCTCCGGCCTCCTCGGGAGCGTGCTCGGCGACACCAGCTCCCACGCCGCGACGATCGACGTCGCCACCGACCTGTCGAACCGGCTCACCAGCCTGCGCCGCCTCGACGACACCCTCGGCGGCGCCGACACCTACCGCCTCTACAACGCCGAGGCCGAACTCTCCGCGCGCATCCTCCAGGGCGGCACCGCCCGCGACGTCGTGCAGCGCGCCCTCTTGGCCGTGCACGCCGAGCAGTCACAGCAAGCCGGCTGGGCCGCGTTCGACGCCGGATGGCATGACCTGGCCCGTGAGCACTTCCGCCGCAGCCACGCCGCCGCCCTCGAATCCGGCGACCCCGGCCTGGCCGGGAACGCTCTCGCCTTCCACGCCTACCAGCTCATCGCCCTCGGCAAGCCCGCACGCACGATCTCGGAGAAGTCGGTCCAGGCCGCCGGCCAGGACGGCGTCGACCCCGGCGTCCGCGCCCTGCTCTACTCCCGCGCCGCTTGGACCTTCGCCCTCGACGGCGACGCCGACACCACCGCCCGCTGCCTCGGCCTCGCCGAGGAGGCACACGCCGTCGCCGGAGCCCGCACCCCGGACTACGCCGCCTGGATCGACGCCGACGAGCTAGGGCGTGTCCTGTAAGGGTTCTGACCTGGCCTCGGTGATCATGGCCGGGTGGTGGGACGTGGTGAACTGACGGACAAGGCGTGGGCCCGGATCGAGCCGCTGCTCCCGCCGGTGGAGACTGCGGGTCGGCGGTGGCGTGATCACCGGCAGGTGATCAACGCGATCCTGTGGAAGCTGCGGACCGGGGCGCCGTGGCGTGACCTGCCCGAACGCTACGGCCCGTGGAAGACCGCGCACGAGCGGCTGCGGGTCTGGACCGCGGACGGCACCTGGCAACGCATCCTGGACCACGTCGTGGTCAAGGACGACTCCGTCGGGAACGTGGAGTGGACCTTCAGCATCGACTCCAGCTCCGTCCGGGCTCACCAGCACTCCGCCGGGGCCCGGAAAAAGGGGGCTGCACCACCGGATGGGTCGAAGACCTCGCCGTCGACGGAGAAGCCCTCGGACGGTCCCGCGGCGGACTGACCAGCAAGATCCACCTCGCCGTCGACGGCCGCGGACTCCCGATGTCGATCATCCTGACCCCCGGCCAGGCCGGGGACAATCCGCAGCTGCTGCCGCTGCTGGACCAAGTCGCGGTCGGCCGCAACGGACCCGGCAGACCCCGGCGGCGCCCTGACCGGGTCCTGGCGGACAAGGCCTACTCCCACCCCTCGACCCGGGCGGCTCTGCGACGGCGACAGATCGCGTTCACCAGCCCGGAACGAGTCGATCAGATCAACCACCGCTTGGGCAAAGGCTCTCGCGGGGGCCGCCCGCCGGGGTTCGACCCCGAGCTCTACGCCGGCCGCAACGTCGTCGAGCGCTGCTTCAACCGGCTCAAGCAGTTCCGGGCATTGGCCACCCGCTACGCGAAGCGGGTGGCCTACTACCGCTCGGAGATCACCATCGCGGCCATCGTGTTGTGGCTGCGTGCCGACCTACAGGACACGCCCTAGCCATCATGACCGGCCGCTGCTGGTCCGAACTCCGCCGACCGCTGCGCGCCGTCCCCGTCCTGGAGAGCGCGCTCGGCCGCTACAGCGACGCGCACGCCCGCGACAAGGCGCTCTACTCCTCCTGGCTGGCGCAGAGCTACGCCGACGCCGGAGAGGTCGAACAGGCCGCAGAGACAATCACCGCCAGCCTCCGGGTCATGGGGAACGTCGCCTCGGTCCGGCCGCGCCAGCGCCTCGCCGAGGTCGCCGCGCGGCTCGGGGAGCACCACGGCGACGTCCCCGCCGTGCGGGAGCTACTTCGCGGTGACGCGCTCCACCCACTCGACGTACGCCGCTGACGCCCGCGCGATCGGCACCGCCGTAACCTCGGGGTTCTGCCACTCGTGGTGCTCGATGAGGTGCGCCTCCAGCTCGTCGTAGCGGGCGGTGGTGGTCTTGAACGAGACCACCCACTCCTCGCCCTCCCCGAACTCACCGGCGTGCCAGAAGACAGAGGCGACCGGCCCCGAGACTTGACCACCTGCCGCGAGTCCGGCAGCGATCGCCGACTGAACGAGCCGGACGGCAATCGCACGGGTCGGCGCCGCTGTACACACGGTGAGAATCTCACTCATGACGCCAGCCTAGAAGGAGGCCAGCTGGCGCGACGTGCTCCGGAACACCAGCTCGATCTCGCGGACCGACAACTTTGTCAGATGCACCTCGCCGCCAGCCAAGGCGCTAGATGCCGGGGGGCGAGGACGGGCGTTCGCCGTGAGCTATCTGGTAAGCGCGCAAGAATAACTCATCGTAAGTTACGATACTTACATTTCGGCTATTTCTCGAGAATCTCTCTAACGTGTCCCGCTTAGTCCTCACATCCATCGAGGCTGAACGGAGAGGCAGCTCTCTTTCCTTGTGTCCAATAATAAAGATAACCGATGGATCGATTGTGCGAATTGAGTTCTGGTCTAGCTCGTAGCGTACACCTTCAGTTTCATACTCTATCGACTTCACACTGTGCCCCTTTTCCCAGCTGGAGCGCTGAGCCAAGCACTGACTTATTCCTTCAATGAAAGCAGTCGAGAAAGACCACGTTCCGGCACGTGCATCGGCCGTCTTCGTCTCGGTAAATATTGCAGCGCCCGGAGTTTTGATCTCAACCAGGATCGTGTAGTCGCTCCACCCCAACATGTCAGACCGTGGGTTCCCATGGTTCGCGGTACTCCCCACTCCCACGGATGCTTCGTCGACGAAATCTTCGATAAATCGCAAATCTAGACTTAGGCCGAAGATCCACTTGTTCGAACTAAGGAAGTGGTGCCATATAGCCTCTTCACCTCTTCCTTTGATGCTGCCTGCATGCTTAGCTCTATAGGTTTCGCGGTAAGATGCATCCGCCAGCAGGACGCCAAATTCTTCAACGGCGGACCGCCGACTCCTCGACAGCAGAATCTGACTCAGCTCAACGGCGTCCACGTCGGCCCGGTGTGCTAAATCAGCGAGAGCTCGCCCGCGGGACGATTGCTCAATCGACTCGATATGAAGAATCACATCCTCTGCGCTTGCCGCTCTATATGACTCCGCAAATTCGCCCAGATCGACGATCTCCTTGAAGCGGTACAGGAAGGCGATCATCTGCCAGAACTCTCTGTAACCGTCTTGTCCTGTCTGAAAAGAAACGCGGCGTGCGCGCCCCTTCGGTGCATCCTTCGCGATGTAATCGATATCAGTGCGGCAGAACGACAACCTCGGCGGATACCTCCCATCTGTGCTTGACTTATGGAAGGTGACGTCGCATATGGTTAACGCATTGCCAGCCGAGCTACGAGCAAGAACAAAGCCCTTGTACACCACCCCGCTAGAGCCAATGAGCTCGGCGGCGAATTGCCTGCGTACGATCTGAAAGTCGCCAAGTCGCGTTTCGGAGTCAGTCAAGTCGATATAGCTTCCCATCGGTACTAAACTGCTCCAAACCTCGACGTCGGCGCCCACCCATCGCGGGCCACCTCTAGTGTCGCTGATGTCCCTCGTCGTGTTACCCCGACCGGCCACCGCAATCTCTAGACAACCTTGATTCACCAGCGGAGGACCACGACGTCACCCTCGCCTGCTGGCTTCAGTTCCAGCTCGTAGCGACCGATCCACGAATCTCCATCATCGGTTCCGGCTGGGTCCTCAATCCGCGCAATGCCGAGCAGGTGCTGCCGGAACCCGTCAGGATTAGCGAGCGACCCGCTGATCATTCGGATACCCGAGCGTAGGCCGGCCGGACCCCGCAGCGTCGCCATCCAGTAGTCGTTCGCTGCCGACTCCGGATACGGTGCAGCTGCAGGAAGAATAGGTGTGGCGACCGCACCGGGTGCGGCCTCAATCAGCGCGGGCTCAGCGACAATCGGGCGACGGCCGACAGAAATAACGGCACCCCTTTCCTTTAGCAGCCGAATCGCACGCCGCGCTGTGGACAGCGAGACGCCGGCTTCTTTACCGATCTGCTCAGCCGGAGGGAGCACGTCGCCGATGGCGAGCTCTCCGGATCCGACCTTCGCGACGATCGCGTCCGCCAGGTGCTCGTACGGGTGCTCCGACACCCGGACAGCCCGGCGCTCCTCCTCGGCCCGACTGGGACGCTCCGGCATCCGCGCTCCGAGCCCGGTCGCCGCCCGCTGGTCCGCCTCCGACACCCACGCCGTATAGGTCTTCAACGTCGTGGTCCCGCCGTCACCGTGCCCCAGCCGCCCCGCGACGGTCCGCGGGTCGACCCCACCCACGATCAGCTCCGTCGCCGAGTAGTGCCGCAGCTTGTGGAACGTCGTCACGATCCCGAGCTTCTTCGCCATCCGGTCGTAGCGCTGGGTCACGCTGTCCGGCGTCGGGAAGGTCGCGCCGTCGGCCGCGGTGCTGAACACGAACGCGTCCGGCGCCAGCTCGATCCCGAGCATTTCCGCGCGCTTCACCACCCGGGCGCGCAGGTCCGCGAGGACGGCGACCGTCTCGGCGTCGAGCGCGATGCGTCGCTGCTGGTGGGTCTTGAGGTCGCCCTCGACCCAGCCGTCGTCGCTCTTGCGGATCCCGCTCTGCAACCAGAGCGTCTCGCGGCCCTCCTCGAAGTTGAGCCACGTCCAGCGGACGGCGCACAGCTCTCCTCTGCGGGCGCCGGTCGTCATCGCCGTCCAGATCAGGGCGCCCCAGTCCGGGTCGTCCCACGCCTTGTTGAGGAGCTGCGCGGCCTGCTCGGCGCTCGGCGGCCGCGGGTTCGACTTCGGGGCCGGCGGCGGCTCGGCCTGGGCGAGCGGGTTCACCGCCACCCAGCGCCAGCGCACGGCGCGCTTGTGGGCGCCGGAGAGGATGAAGTGGATGTGCCGGATCGTCGTCGCCGAGAGCGGCTTGCAGCGGTGCGGGCGGCACCGGTCGTCGCACTCGTGATCCCGGCGGGTCCGGTGGTCGACGAGCCCGGACCCGGAGCAGTGAGCCTTTGCCAACCTGATCATGCGTTGGCGATCATGAGGGTCTGAACTGCGGCAACGAGCTTGTCCGCGGTGTTGGGGCTGGAGCGGATCTTGCGCAGCACACGCCAGTTCTTGAGCTCGGCGTTGGCCCGCTCACCGGGCCCACGGCGGCGGGCATGGGCCTCGTTGACGTCCTTCTGGAAGCGGGACAGTTTGCGGAACTTCCCGGTGTCGGGGTCCTTGCGCCGTCGTCGCTGCGGGACCGCCACGGTGGGTCCGGCGCCTTGGTAGGCGGTGTCCGCGGCGGCGGGGATCTCGTTCTCGGTCAGGGCGTCGATGATGCCGTGGTCGCGGGCGGCTCCCATGTCGTGTCGCGCTCCGGGCAGGGGCGGGGAGATCCACACCAACCTACCGACGGGGTCGGCGATGACCTGCACGTTCAGGCCGTGGGCCTTGTGCTTGCCCGAGTAGAACGCTCGGTCATACCCCGACGCCATCCCGACCCGGTCGATACGCAGCAGGGTGCCGTCGAGGATGACGAACGCCTTGCGCTTGGCGACCTCGATCACCTGCTCGAGCGTTGGTGCCATGGCGGCGAGCAGGTCGAGGGCCTCGCGGATGTACCGGTAGACCGTCGACGTGCCGATCTTGAAGCCGCAGGCCAGGTCGGCGTAGGTCTCACCTTTGCGTAAGTAGGCCACGACCAGCAGGGCCTGGCGGCCGGCGGGCAGCTTGCGCCAGCGGGTTCGGCGCTTGTTGCGATGCGCTCGCAGCGCGTCGGAGAGCACGCCGAGGGCGCGGCTGGACACGGTCATCCCGGACGGGTAGGACAACACTTCGAAGCTCCTGGTTGGACGGACTGATCTAGGCAATCGCCCGTCTACCAGGAGCTTCACCCATTCGAGGTCACGCCACGCCGCAGCGGCCATGATCTGCCCGTCCAGCAGGTTGGCAAAGGCTCAGTGGTTCCGGCAGCGGCGCAGCTCGGCATAGAAGGAGTCCAGGATCTCGGGGTCCAGGCGACCGATGTTGATACGCCCGAGCAGTGGCGAGATGTGGTTCTTCACGTGCCCGCGGTACATCTGCAAGGTGTTCGGCGCCCCGGCGAACTGGTCGAGGTGGCGCCGCACCAGCTCGTCGACCGTGGCGTTGGTCCGCGGGTTCCGGCGCTCCTCGACCTGGGCGAGCAGCCGGGCCCGCACGGCCTCGGCCTCGCGCTGCGCCTTCTTCCCCGGCTGGACCAGCTCGGTGAGGTAGTGCCGACGTCCGGACACCGGGTCGACCCCGGCGTAGACCCGGACGCGGATGGTGCCGCTCGGAAGCGTGGTGATGCTGCCCCGGGCGCGAGACGTACTCGCGGGCTGTCGACCTGCCATGCAGTCAACGCTAGGACCGACTCGCACCACGTTTGATGCACGAAGTCTGTCTCAAGATCAGAGCTGATCAGCGTTTACGCTGGTCAGCTGGTGGAGCGGGCGACGGGAATCGAACCCGCGTAGCCAGTTTGGAAGACTGGCGCTCTACCATTGAGCTACGCCCGCGTGGCCGGTCTCCCGGCCCCCTCCAGCGTAGCGGACCGCCTCCGACGGTAACCGCGTCCCCGGTCGAAGGTCACCGGGTCGTCGGGTTCCACCGGCCGTTCCGCCAGGTCCGACCATCGTCTCCTGGTCCCGATCACGCGGATCGGCGGGCCCGTGCGCCGCCGGCGGCCGTGTCCCGAACGCCGCCGACGGCCGCGCCCTGCGGGGCGCGGGCGCGGCGCGCGCATGTCCGGCTGCCCCGCCTCCGACGACGAGGCCTACACTCCTGGCGACGGGGTGTGGCGCAGCTTGGTAGCGCACTCGCTTTGGGAGCGAGGGGCCGTGGGTTCAAATCCCGCCACCCCGACCAGGTCAGAGGCATGATCGATGATCTTCCGGTCGCCTTCGACCCGCCGTCTGTAGCAGTCGTGTAGCAACGGCGTCGGCCAAGCTGTCCCCGCAGGCCAGCCGACAACACCGTGCAGACCTTCCGTCCCTCTGTCGCGTTGTGGAATGTGTCGACTATAAGTTGACCCGTTGGACAATAGTCCACTATGATTCCACCATGACCACAGAAGCTCTTGCCCTTGCTCGCTTCCTGCGCAAGGTTGCTGCCGCAGCAGTCGAGTACGCCGATGAGATTGAGAGCGGAAACGCTCCCATCGAGGGCGCTTCGCTGGAGGAGGTCTATCTCGGCTCCGCACAACGAACGATGGCCGAGCTGCCGGGGATGCTGACGGAGCGCGGGTTGAGCCCGCGAGAGGTCTGCCAGGCGGTCGGCAACGACGATGAGCCGAACGTGCGGACCTCCCTCAAAGGCATGGTGAAGCGCGAGATCATGGAGATCGTTCCCGGCGAGACCCCGCAGCGCTTCCGACTCGTCGCTCGGTTCCGGTCGGTGGCCTGAGGGCATCAGAACTCCCATTCGATCTCGTCCAGCGCCTCGCGCATGGCGTCGAGGTTGGTCTGCGCGTAGATGCCCAATGTGACGTCCAGATCGGCGTGCCGGGCGATGGCCTGCACGACGTGCGGCGCCGCCCCAAGCTGCAACAGCAGCGTGACGACGGTGTGCCGGAAGTCGTGCAGCCGGACGCTGGGGAAGCCGGCCCTCTCGTCCCTGAGATTGTGGCGCGAGCGGATCGCGATCACGCCGACGACGTGCCATGTGTCATCGCGATGCCCTTGGTAACGGGCCACCACCGGTACTTCGAATGGGTCTACGAGCAGACTCAGGGCGACAACCCGAGCTAGAAGATCTGTCGGTCCCGATCGGTAGGCTCCTCGGCAACCCCCGAGGAGTGATATGACCATGACAGACAGTGACCGAGAGCAGCTGATCTCGGCCTGGAGCGCCCCGTCGAGCGCCAACGAACAACTACAACAGGAACGAGCCGAACGTATGGTTCGTAATGCCATTGAGAATTGGCCTGCCCTCGATGGCGTCAATATCAAGATCTATACAAAAGGATCCTACCCGAACAACACCAACGTTCGGTCTGACCCGTATCCGCGAGTAGTGGGCGCTGGCGGACGGTGAGACAACGATAGGTGTCCTGCTGACCTGCGATGATCGTGTTTGCGACGACACAGTCATCAAGGTCGAGAGGACACCTATCGGGTGCGAAGAGTACGCAAGCGGCGAGCCCGGCGTGCGCGGGTGCAGGTCGGCGCGCCGGATGAATCGCTGACCAGGTTCTCCGGTCTGGCCGCGGTGACCGAGCTGGTCGAGCGGCTTGGGGTGATCGACAGGCTGGACGCGGCGGTCGGCCCGATCAAGACCCGGGAGCGCGGGTTCACTGCCGGGCAGGTGCTGGTCGGGATGGTGGCAGCACAGTGGTGCGGGGAGGAGTTCCTCGTCGGGCTGGACCGTCACCGCGCCGATCCTGCGGGCCAGGCGCTGACCCCGGTCCCGGAGCTGGCGTCCACGACCGCCGCCGGTCTGGCCCGCCGGTTGTCCGAGAGCCAGTGGGCGGCGGTGGAGACAGGGCTCGGCGACGTACACGCCACCGCGCTGAAACTGCTCGGCCGGGTCGACCCGGACCGTGCACGGGCGTTGGCGACGGAGGTGACGATCGACCTGGACACCTCCGATGTCGAGGTCTACGGGCGGGGCAAGCAGGGCGTGGCGTTCAACCACCAGGGTCAACGGGTCGGCCGCCCGCACATCGCCACGTGGGCCGACGCGTCCGTGGTACTGGCCGCCGACCTCGGTGACGGCCGCGATGATCCCCGCGCCACCAGCGCGGAGCTGCTGGGTCGGGCACTGGCTGCGTTGCCTGCCGCGGCGCGGGCGGGGCGGATCCGGGTGCGCGCCGACGCCGGCTACTTCGCCGGCCGGCTCGCCCGCGCCTGCTTGTTCACCGACGTGGAGTTCGCGATCGGCGCACGGCGGACCGCGCCGCTGTGGCGCATCCTCGACGGAGTCCCGGCCGACGGATGGACCGAGGCGATCGACATGACCGCAGCACAGGTCGCCGTGGCCGAGTACAGCCCGGACTGGTGGCCGGCGGCCACCCGGCTGCTGATCCGCCGGGTCCGGCTCGATCTCGACCGCGGCCAGGTCTCGAGCGACCCACGCGCACGGCGCCGGCGCACCCTGCACCCCGGAACAGCGCGCGCTCCCGCTCGACGAACTCACCGAGGTCGACGGCGTGTTCGCCTACTCGTTCCTCGTCACCAACCTCGACGTCTCCACCGCCACGAAGGCCGCGCAGGTCGAGCACTGGTACCGCCACCGCACCCAGGTCGAGAACGTGTTCCGCGACGCCAAGCACGGCGCCGCGCTGCGCCACCTCCCCTCCGGGCACCACGCGGTCAACCGCGCCTGGATGTGGGGCGCGCTCCTCACCGCCACCAGCACCGCCTGGCTGCACCACCTCACCGCCGCCACCAGCGACGGGCGGCTGGTCGGGCACGGCGCGCGCGGCGGCCAGGCCATGATCGCCACCCTGCGACGGCGGCTGATCACCGTCCCCGCCCGCCTGGTCCGACACGCCCGCGGGCTGATCCTCCGACTCCCACCGAGCCACGACCTGCTCGCCGAGGTCCTCGCCCGCCTCCGCAGCCTGCCCGTCCTGTCCTGAGCCGGCCGATCCGGCCCCGACCAGCACCGGAACCCGCTCACCCGAGGCGACACTCGGGCCGCCGCGCTGCCCAACACATGATCTGCGGCCCGACCAACACTCAGCCCGCCGAACCAAGATCAGCACAAGGCCTACTCGCGGATTCGGGTCTGACAGCGACGTCGACGTCGTCGTGGAATGTCAAGAGTGTTTCTATTACGACACTCGGCCCGGCTTAGCGATGCCGAGTCCGCCTCCTTTTCAAACATATCAGGGAAAGTGGAGCCCTGAAGCGTGGCGTTCCGAAGTCGGCAAAGCATTGACGAACGCGTTCGGAGCGGATGGTGTGGACTTAGACGGCCGAATCGCGCTAAACGTATCTGCCGTACCCGGAAGTCGACCGAGCGCCGACGTAGTCCCTAGCTACGCATACCGACTCTACAACGATGCGCAGTTCTTTTCCTTCGAAAAGGGTAGCTATGTCGCCGCTACCGACGATCGGCGTGTCGTGAACTGGCCCGATCAACAGCTGGCAAATGGTCGACTCAAGAACAGCGCAACAAACAGCCGATACCAGAAGTTCGTACGTGTCCTGAAACGCACAGAGAACGAGCTTGTACGGCTTGGCAAGATTAGCGACAAGCCGTCCTATTTCATGGAATGCCTCGTTTGGAACATTCCGGACACCACCCTCATGCGCGGTGACAAGTTGAGCCAGGCGTTCTTCCTGACACTCGCAGACCTTTGGAATGGTCTTGACGGCGACGCGCCGATCGGCGCCAGCTGGCATGAGCCGAATGAAATGAAGATGCTCTTTCGTGACGATGCGAAGTGGACCACTCTGGACGGTCGTGAGTTAGTACTGCAACGGCAGTCTCGGCGTGTCGTGGGATGCTGATGTCTGTCGGGCGGTGATGATCACCGTGTGGTGGATGTGGCGGGGTGGGTTGCGGCGTTGGACGCGGTGGTGGAGTTGATCGGGCGCCGGTTCACCCGGGTCGAGCCGCGGCGGCGTGCCGGCACGTACATGCGTGGGCTGTTGGCCGGGCTGGAACGCAAGAACGGGTGGACGCTGGCCGAGCACGCCGGCGAGCTGTCACCGGACGGCACCCAGCGACTGCTGCGCACGGCGGACTGGGACGTCGAGGGCGTCCGCGATGACCTGCGCGGTTACGTCCTCGAGCACCTCGGGGACGCCGCGTCCGGGGTGTTCGTGATCGACGAGACCGGGTTCATCAAGAAGGGCGTGCGCTCGGCCGGGGTGCAACGTCAGTACACCGGCACCACCGGGAAGATCGACAACTGTCAGCTCGGGGTGTTCCTGGCCTACGCCAGCAACCGCGGCCGGGCGTTGATCGACCGGGAGCTCTACCTGCCGACGTCCTGGACCGAGGACCCCGGTCGGTGCGCGCGGGCGGGGATCCCGTCCGAGGCCGGGTTCGCGACGAAACCGCAGCTCGGGGTGGCGATGCTGACCCGCGCCTACCGGGCCGGGGTGCTGTCCGGGGCGTCATGGGTGACCGCGGACGAGGCCTACGGGCAGAACCCGACCTTCCGGGCCTGGCTGGTCGATCACGAGGTGCCGTTCGTGCTGGCCACCCGCAACGACGACGTCCTGATCAGTCCGGACGGGCACCGCCGCCAGGCCAAGGTCCTGGCCACCCTCGCCGGGCACGGTAAGGGCGGCGGGTGGGAACGCCGCGCGATCGGACCGGGCGCGCACGGGATGAGGATCTATGACTGGACCGCGGTCACGCTCGATCCGGCCGGACTGCCCGACGGATGGGCGCACTGGCTGTTGGTGCGCCGCCAGACCGAACCCGCCGAGGGGAAGACGGTGCGTGAGCTGGCGTTCTACCGCTGCGCCGCCCCCGCGAAGACTCCGTTGCGGGAACTGATCCGGGTCGCCGGGGCACGATGGGCGATCGAGGAGTGCTTCCAGACCGCGAAGAACGAAGCCGGCCTCGACCACTACCAGGTCCGATCCTGGCGGGCCTGGTACGCCCACATCACCCTGGCCATGCTCGCCGCGGCCTACCTCGCCGCAACCCGCGCCACCGAACACCACAGCCCGCCGAAAAGGGGGATCTCGAACCGGCCGCCGGCAGCTGATCCCGCTCTCGGGCAACGAGATCCGCCGCATCCTCGCCGCCATCGCCCTCGCACCGACCGCCTGCCTCGAGCACGTCCTGGCCTGGTCAGACTGGCGTCGACACCGACAACATCAAGCCCGGACCTGCCACTACCGCCGGCGCGGCCAACGACCACCTCAATATTAGTGCCGTTGCAGTA
>NZ_JBFWOY010000046.1:0-43819 GCF_050250275.1 Pseudonocardia sp. | reverse complement strand
CTGGCCGTGGGTGTCGTGCTCGTCGCGGTGCTGGCGGCGCTCGCTCCGGCGGTCCGCGCCGGCCGGGTCCCGCCGATCCGGGCGCTGGCCGGCTGAGACTGGGGTCGTGAGTGGCAACGGTCGCGGGAGCGACCGTTGCCACTCACGGGGGTCACGCCGGGTCGAGCACGAAGACGGGGATCCGGCGGTCGGTCTTCGTCTGGTACTCGGCGTAGTTCGGGAACGCCGCAACAGAGCGCTCCCACCACTGGTCGCGCTCGGGGCCGTCGACCTCGCGCACCGTGTACTCGCCCGAGCGCTCGCCGTCCTGCAGGGTGACGGTCGGGTTGGCGCGCAGGTTGAAGTACCAGAGCGGGTGTTCGGGGGCCCCGCCCTTCGAGGCGACGAGCGCGTAGTGGCCGTCGTGCTCCACCCGCATCAGGGGGACGTAGCGCAGCTTGCCGCTCCTGGCGCCCTTCATCGTCACCAGCACCACGGGCAGGCCCTGGATGTCGACGCTGTCGGTCGTGCCGGTCTCGAGGATCTTCTCGGTCTGGTCCCGGACCCAGCCGGACGGGCTCAACTCGACCTCGCTGTTCACTGCCATGTCCGGAGCAACCTCACGCCGGGGCCGGATCTATTCCGTCCGGGAGGGTGACGTCGCCGGGCGGGCGCGCTCGCTGGGTGGGACCGGCCTGGTGCGGCTCGTGGGCGCCGGGTTACGGTCGTGGCACATCTGAAGACACGCGGGAGCTCGCGCACGAGCGGGCTGAGAGGGCGGCTGGGGCCGCCGACCGCAGAACCAGCCGGGTAATGCCGGCGAGGGAGGACGTCACATGACGCAGGACAGCTCCGTCCGTCCGCAGGTCACCACCGGCCCGATCACCGGCTCCCGGAAGTCCTATGTGGACGGTCCGGACGGGCTGCGGGTCCCGGTGCGCCGCATCGGCCTGACCAACGGCGAGCACCTCGACGTCTACGACACCTCGGGTCCCTACACCGACGAGACCGCCACCGTCGACCTCGACGCAGGGCTGCCGGCGCTGCGCGCGGACTGGGTCGCCGACCGCGAGCCCCTCGACGGCGCGGTCACCCAGCTCGCGTACGCGCGCAAGGGGGTCGTCACACCCGAGATGCGGTTCGTCGCGATCAGGGAGGGTGTCGACGTCGAGCTGGTGCGGTCCGAGGTGGCGCGTGGCCGGGCCGTGATCCCGGCCAACCGGCGCCACCCCGAGTCGGAGCCGATGATCATCGGGAAGCGGTTCCTGGTGAAGATCAACGCCAACATCGGCAACTCCGCGGTGCGCTCCTCGATCGCCGACGAGGTCGAGAAGATGGTGTGGGCCACCCGCTGGGGCGCGGACACCGTCATGGACCTCTCGACCGGCGCCGACATCCACGCCACCCGCGAGTGGATCCTGCGCAACTCCCCGGTCCCGATCGGAACGGTGCCGATCTACCAGGCGCTGGAGAAGGTCGCGGGCGACCCGGCGGCGCTGACCTGGGAGACCTACCGCGACACGGTGATCGAGCAGTGCGAGCAGGGCGTCGACTACATGACGGTGCACGCGGGCGTCCTGCTCCGCTACGTCCCGCTGACGGCGAAGCGTGTCACCGGAATCGTGTCCCGTGGCGGGTCGATCATGGCGGCGTGGTGCCTGGCGCATCACCGGGAGTCGTTCCTCTACACGCACTTCGCCGAGCTGTGCGACATCCTGCGCACCTACGACGTCACCTTCTCCCTCGGCGACGGCCTGCGCCCCGGCTCCATCGCCGACGCCAACGACGAGGCCCAGCTCGCCGAGCTGCGCACCCTCGGCGAGCTGACGGCGATCGCCCGCTCCCGCGACGTCCAGGTCATGATCGAGGGGCCCGGCCACGTCCCGATGGACAAGATCGTCGAGAACGTGGAGCTGGAGGAGCGCTGGTGCGACGAGGCGCCGTTCTACACCCTCGGCCCGCTCGCCACCGACATCGCGCCCGGCTACGACCACATCACGTCGGCCATCGGCGCCGCGACGATCGCGCAGGCGGGCACGGCGATGCTCTGCTACGTCACGCCCAAGGAGCACCTGGGTCTGCCGAACCGCGACGACGTGAAGACCGGCGTCATCACCTACAAGATCGCCGCGCACGCCGCCGACCTCGCCAAGGGCCACCCGCACGCGCAGCGCCGTGACGACGCCCTGTCGCAGGCCCGGTTCGAGTTCCGCTGGCACGACCAGTTCGCGCTGGCGCTGGACCCGGACACCGCCCGCGGGTTCCACGACGAGACACTTCCTGCGGAGCCGGCGAAGTCCGCACACTTCTGCTCGATGTGCGGGCCGAAGTTCTGCTCCATGCGCATCACCCAGGACGTCCGGGACTACGCCGAGGCGCACGGGCTGACGAGCGTCGAGGCGATCGAGGCAGGGATGGACGAGAAGTCGCAGATGTTCACGGACGCGGGTGGCCGGGTGTACCTGCCGGTGACCACCCCGTGAGCGGGCCGCTCCCGACCGTCGGGGTGACCCCGCCGCGGGTGATGACGATCGCGGGTACCGACTCCGGGGGTGGCGCGGGCATTGCCGCCGACCTGCGGACCTTCGCCGCGTGCGGGGTCCACGGCTGCCTCGCGGTGTGCGCGGTGACGGTGCAGAACTCCGTCGGCGTGATCGGCGTCCACCCCATCCCGCCGGAGACGGTCGCGGCGCAGATCGCCGCCGTCGCCTCCGACATCGGGCTCGACGCCGCGAAGACCGGGATGCTCGCGGGTGCGGAGATCATCGAGGCCGTCGCGGGCGCGTGCGATGACAACGGCATCGGCGCCGCCCGCGCGACGCCGCTCGTGATCGACCCGGTGGCCGCGTCGATGCACGGCGACCAGCTGCTGGCCGACTCGGCCCTCGACGCCTTCCGCCGCCTGCTCTTCCCCCGGGCCACCCTGATCACCCCGAACCTCGACGAGGTGCGGCTGCTCGTCGGCATCGATGTGCACGACCGGGCGGGGCAGTACGAGGCGGCCAAGGTGCTGCACGGGCTCGGGCCGCGCAACGTCCTGGTGAAGGGCGGGCACCTGGCCGAGGACGTCGACGGCTGCGTCGACCTCCTCTACGACGGGCACACGTTCACCGAGCTGCCCGGCCCGCGGTTCGACACCGGCAACACCCACGGCGGGGGCGACTCGATGGCCGCGGCGATCTCGTCGGGGCTCGCGCGGGGGCTGTCGGTCGGCGACGCCGTCGCGTTCGGGAAGCGCTACATCGTGGAGGCCGTCCGGAACTCCTATCCGTTGGGTGCGGGCCACGGCCCGGTGTCGCCCCTGTGGACGGTCCGGGAGTGGTGGAACGAGCCCTCCTGAACCGGTGACGTGAACCACGACATCCCGGCGTCACATCCGCAGATGCGGTGTCGGGGCGGCCGCATCACCTGCTCGTGCCGCCGCCGTCGGGGTTCGACATAGGCAAGCCTTACAGCATCCGCTGGTCAGGGCGTGGCTCCCGGCGGTGCACGGTCGGACGGAACCCACCGGGCGGGGCTAGTCTCGCGATCGATGAGCATCATGGGGACGCGCGTCGTCCGTGTTGAGGATCCGGTGTTCCTCACGCGGGGCGCGACATACACCGACGACCTGACAGACGAGCGGCTCAGCGGAGCGCTGCACCTCACGCTGGTCCGCTCCCCGATAGCACACGCGACGATCACCTCGATCGACGTCGAGGCGGCCCGCGAGGCCCCCGGCGTCGTCGCGGTCCTGACCGGTGCCGACATCGACCTCGAGGCTCCGCTCCTGTTCGGGGGAGCGCCCAAGCAGATGGTCCGCCCGTGGCTGGCCACCGAGCGGGTGCGCTTCGTCGGGGAGCCCGTGGCCGCGGTCCTCACCGAGGAGCGCTACCAGGGGCCCGACGCCGCCGAGCTGGTCGACGTCGACTACGAGCCGCTGCCGGCCGTCGTCGACGTCCGCGAGGCACTCAAGGACGAGGTCCTGCTGTTCCCCGACGCGGGCACGAACACGTGCAGCGTCTACAACGCCGAGGACCCCGACCCCGACTTCTTCGCCGACTGCGAGGTCGTCGTCACCCGCGACATCGTCAACCAGCGGGTCGCCGCGGCGTCGCTGGAGACGCGCGCCGCGTCGGCCGTCTGGGGTGACGACGGGCGCTGCACACTGTTCTGCTCCAACCAGAACGCCCAGGGCGCCCGCGACGAGGTGGCCGGCTGGCTGGGCGTCGACGCGTCGCAGATCCACGTGATCCTGCCCGACGTCGGCGGCGGCTTCGGCGCGAAGATCGGCGCCGACCCCGAGTTCGGCCTCGTCGCCTGGCTCGCACGCCACACCGGCCGGCCGGTCCGCTGGAGCGAGAGCCGCTCGGAGAACATGACCGGGATGGTCCAGGGCCGCGACCAGCGGCAGACCATCACCATCGGCGGCAGCCGCGACGGCCGGGTCAAGGCCTACCGCCTCGACGTCATCGCCGACGCCGGCGCCTACCCGCGCCTCGGCGTCTTCCTCCCGGTGTTCACGCGCATGATGGCGCCCGGCACCTACGACATCGAGAAGGTCGACTCGCGGGCCCGCGTCGTCGTCACCAACACGACGTCGACCGCCGCCTACCGCGGCGCCGGCCGCCCCGAGGCCACGTCGGCGATCGAGCGGGCGATGGACCTGTTCGCCGCCGAGATCGGGATGGACCCGGCCGAGCTCCGCAAGATCAACGTCGTCGCCCCGGAGAAGTTCCCCTTCACCACCAAGGGTGGCGTCGAGTACGACTCCGGCGAGTACGCCAAGGCCATCGACCTCGCACTCGAGGCCAGCGACTACGCCACGCTGCGCGAGGTGCAGAAGGTGCGCCGCGAGCGCGGCGACGCCAAGCAGATCGGCATCGGCGTCTCCTCCTACGTCGAGATCACCGGCGGCGGCGCGTTCGCCGAGAACGCCTCGCTGGAGATCCACGCCGACGGCACGGCGCTGGTCTGGACGGGCACGTCGCCCCACGGTCAGGGGCACGCGACGGCGTGGGCGATGCTCGCCAGCGAGCAGCTCGGCATCCCCGTCGACAAGATCACCGTGCGCCACGGCGACACCGACCACGTGCCCCGTGGCGGCGGCACGATGGGCTCGCGCAGCCTGCAGACCGGCGGCGTCGCCGTCCACCAGGCCTCCCTCGAGCTCATCGACCTCGCCAAGCAGCGGGCCGCGGAGATCCTGGAGGCCTCCGTCGAGGACCTCGAGGTCGACACCGCCAACGCCGCGATCGTCGTCCGGGGTGCCCCCGGCTCGCCGACCGTCACCTTCGCGCAGCTCGCCGAGCGCGAGGAGCTCAAGGTCGAGACGGTCTTCGACGGCAAGAAGGCGACCTTCCCGTTCGGGTCGCACGTCGCCGTCGTCGAGGTCGACACCGAGACCGGCAAGGTCACCGTCGAACGCATCTGGGCGGTCGACGACGCCGGGCCCGTGCTCAACCCGCTGCTCTGCGAGGGCCAGCGCCACGGCGGCATCGCGCAGGGTATCGCGCAGGCGATGCTGGAGGAGGTCGTCTTCGACCCCGACGGGCAGCCGCTCACCGCGACCTTCGCCGACTACGGGTTCCCGTCGGCGGCCGAGCTGCCGAGCTTCGACCTCGTCACCATGGAGACGCCCACCCCCATCAACCCCTTGGGCTTCAAGGGGATCGGTGAGGCCGGGACCATCGGCTCCGCCCCGGCCGTGCAGAGCGCCGTCGTCGACGCGCTGTCGCACCTGGGGATCCGCCACATCGACATGCCGACCACCCCGCTGCGGGTCTGGGAGGCCATCCAGGACGCCGTGAAGGAGGACGGATGACGAACGTGAAGATCGAGATCACCGTCAACGGCCGCACCACCACCGACGAGGTCGAGCCCCGGCTGCTGCTCGCGCACTACCTGCGCGAGAACGTCGGGCTCAAGGCCACCAACATCGGGTGCGACACCACGTCGTGCGGGGCGTGCACCGTGCTGCTCGACGGCGAGTCCGTCAAGTCCTGCACCGTGCTCGCCGTGCAGGCCGACCAGCTCGCGGTCACGACGATGGAGGGCCTCGCCGGCGAGAGCGGCGAGGAGCTCGACCACCCGGTCACCGCCGCGTTCCGCGCCGAGCACGGCCTGCAGTGCGGTTTCTGCACCCCGGGCATGGTCATGGCCGTCGCCGGGCTGATCAACGAGAACCCGGACCTCGACGAGCGGGCCGTCCGCGAGGGGCTGGAGGGCAACCTCTGCCGCTGCACCGGCTACCACAACATCGTGCGCGCCGCGCTCGTCGCCGCGGGCAAGGACCCCGACGCCGAGCAGGCGATCGAGGCGGAGAGCGACGCGGCCCGCACGGCGCCGGGCTTCTCGGTCGGGAGTGGCGCGTGATCCCCGTCGGTTTCGAGTACGCCCGCCCCGACTCGGTCGACGGCGCGATCGCGCTGCTCGCCGAGCACGGCGACGAGGCGACGATCATGGCGGGCGGGCATTCGTTGCTGCCGGTCATGAAGCTGCGCCTGGCCGCGCCGGAGCTGATCGTCGACATCGGACGGCTCCGCGAGCTGAACTACGTCCGCGTCGAGGGCGACGAGGTCGCGATCGGCGCCGGGACGCGCCACCACGACGTCGAGAACTCCGACGTGCTGGCGACGGAGGTCCCGCTGCTGCCGGCCGTGGCCCGCACGGTCGGTGACCCGCAGGTCCGCCACCGCGGCACCCTCGGCGGCTCGCTCGCCCACGGCGACCCGGCCTCCGATCTGCCCGCCGCGGTCCTGGCCCTCGACGCGACGATCGTGCTGCGCTCGCCACGTGGGCAGCGCTCGGTGCCCGCCACCGAGTTCTGGACCGGTGTGTTCACCACGGCCAAGGAGCCCGACGAGCTGATCGTCGAGATCCGGGTGCCGCGCACCGGGAACGCGGGCTGGGCCTACGAGAAGTTCACCCGCCGCGCCAACGACTGGGCCATCGTCGCGGTCGCCGTCGTCGACGGGCGGGTCGGGCTGGTCAACATGGGCTCCACCCCGCTGCGCGCCGGTGCGACCGAGGCCGCGCTGGCCGAGGGGCGTTCGATCGCCGACGCCGCCGCGCTCGCCGCCGAGGGCACCGAGCCCCCGACCGACACGGCCGGCACCCCGGAGTACCGCAGGAACCTCGCGCGGGTCCTCACCCGCCGCGCGCTGGAGACGGCAGCCGGTCGCTGAGGCCGGTTCTCGACGGCGCCCCCATCCGCACGGGTGGGGGCGCCGTCGCATTTCCGCGCGCAACCCCACGGTCGCTCCCGGCGCGGAACACAGCAGTGAGGTTGCGCGCGGGGGAGGTTGCGCGGGGCGTGTCCGTCGATCGAGGGACACCCGGGTCGTCCTGCGCACCGGCCGGTCGGTCGACGGTGCTCGTGGCCTGCAGGGACGAACCTGGAGGCATCGGGAGATCACCCCCGGAACACCTCGAAGGAGCACCGGCCATGAACACCACGACCACCACCCCGGCCACCACCACCGCCCCCGGTGCCCGCCACACCGCCCCCACCACCTCGCGCCGCGCCAAGGGCCTCATGGTCGGTGCCGTCGCCGCGGTCGGCATCGCCGCCGCCGGCGTGATCACCACCCTGGTGATGACGGTCAGCGGCGCGGGTGCGCAGCCCGCGCCGGCGCCGTCGATCTCGCACGCCACCGGTTACGTGCCCGCCGACCACAAGGTCGAGCCCGTCACCCCGGTGACCCCGGCCAAGCCCGTCACCCCGGTCGCGCCGTCCGCGGCGATCGAGACGCTGCAGAAGGAGCTGGGCCGGCTGAACTACTACGAGGGCCCGGTCACCGGCGTGATGAACACCCAGACCACGCAGGCCATCACCTACCTGCAGCGTGACGCCGACCTGCCCCGGACGGGCACGATGAACGCCGCCACCCAGGCTGCGCTGGACAGCTTCCTGGTCAACGGCAACAACCACATGGGCGGCTGAGAGACCGACCCCGCACACCCGGACCACCCGCGCCTCATCGAGGCGCGGGCTCCCGTGCGTTTCAGGGGACCAGCCCCGCGTCCTGTGCCGCCAGCGCGGCCTGGGTGCGGGAACGCAGACCGAGCTTCGCGAGCACCCGGGAGACGTGGGTCTTGGCCGTGGCCTCGGTGATCACCAGCTCGTCGGCGATCGCAGCGTTGGACAGCCCGCGGCCCAGACAGCCGAGGACGTCGCGTTCGCGGGCGGTGAGGTCGTGCAGACCCGGGACCGGGGGCCGGGCCGGGCGCGCGGACAGCCGGGCGATGACGCGGCGGGTCACTTCGGGCGCGAGCACCCCGTCGCCACGGGCGACCGACCGGACGGCGTCGACGAGCGCGGGGGCGTCGACCGTCTTGAGCAGGAACCCGGCGGCCCCGGCGGCGAGGGCCCCGTCGACGAGGTCGTCGAGGTCGAACGTGGTGAGCACCAGGACCTCGGCGATGCCGGCCGTGGTGAGCTCGCGGGTCGCGGTGATGCCGTCGACGCCGGGCATCCGGATGTCCATGAGGACGACGTCGGGGCGCAGCGACGTGGCCGCCCGGACGGCCTGGGCGCCGTCGGAGGCCTCGCCGACGACCTCCACGTCGGGTGCGGCGTCGAGGATCATGACGAGCCCGGCACGGACAGCGGCCTGGTCGTCGGCGACGACGACGCGGATCACGACGCCCCCTCCGACGGGAGCTCGGCGCGGACGAGCCAGCCGTCGTCGGCAGGCCCGGCGTGCAGCGTCCCGCCGACGGCGGCCGCTCGTTCCCGCAGCCCGGCCAGGCCGGATCCCGCACCGCCCACCTCCGCCGGCGGCCGGGTGCCCGCGGTGCTCGCGACCTCGACGACCAGTCCGGAATCGTTGTCCGACAATGCGACCCGCACCGCTGACCCGGGGGCATGCTTCGCCGCGTTGGTCAGCGACTCGGCGACGATCCGGTGCGCCGCCAGCTCCGTGGCGGCCCGGACGGGTGCGGGCCGCCGGGAGTCGTCGAGGGCGACGTCGAGGCCGGTGGCGCGGGCGGAGTCGAGCAGCGGGCCCAGCTCGTCGAGCCGGGGCGGCGCGGCGGGCGGGTCCGCGTCGTCACCCTCGCGCAGCAACGTGATCATCGTGCGCATCTCGCCCAGCGAGGCCACCGACTGCGTCCGCACCGAGCCGAGAACGCGACGCAGGGTGGGCGCGTCGGCGTCGGGGAGGTTGAGCACCGCGGCGGACTGCAGCGCGATCGCCGACAGCTGCCCGGCGACGACGTCGTGCAGGTCGCGGGCCATCCGGGTGCGCTCGGCGGCGACGGCGGCCTCCCGGTCGAGCGCGGCCATCCGTTCGGCCTGCTCGGCACGGACGCGTTCGGCGTCGGCGAGCGTGCGGTGGCGGCGCACCTCCGCCGCCCACATGACGGGGATTGCCAGCAGGAGGGCGGCATTGAGCAGGCCGTAGAACGCGGCGCGGCCGTCGCCCGCGAGGAGCCCGACCACGACGACGGCGACGATCGCCACGCCCGCCGCCCCCGACACCGCGCGGCTGACCCGCCGCGAGGTGAACAGGACGGCGCAGTAGAGGAGATCGGTGAAGATGAGCAGCACGCCGAGGTCGGTGGCGCCCAGGACGATCCCGGCGGCGAACGTCGCGACCGAGATTCCCAGCCCCACCAGCGGCGCTCTGCGACGCAGGACGAGCGCCCCGCAGGCGACCACCAGCACCACGACGGCGGCCACGCCCGGCGGGGGCGGCGAGGGCTCCCACGAGATGCGCACGTCCGGCACGAACAGCATGAGCGCGAGCCCGACGACGAGGTAGCCGGCCGCTGCCGCGGAGTCGCGCGCGAGCGGGGCCACGCCGTCCATCAGAGCACGCCCTCTTGGGGGCCCGCGTCCCTCGAAGGATGTACGCCGGCCGCCGCGATGATCCGTCCGACGACCGACGACACCATCCCTGCGCGTCACCGAGGCTCGATGCCATGGGGGACTTCGTGCGCGAGAACGCGCTCGTCGTGCTGATCGCCGCGTGCGAGATCGGCTTCTGGGTGTTGCTGGGAGCGGGCCTGCTGGCCCGGTACGTGCTGCGGCTGAAGAGGACGAGCGCGGTGCTCCTGCTGCTCGTTCCGGTGCTCGACCTCGTGCTGGTCACCGCATCGATCGTCGACGTCGCTGGTGGCACCCGGCCGGGTCGCACGCACGGCCTGGCGGCGGTGTATCTGGGCGTGACCATCGCGTTCGGACACTCGATGATCCGCTGGGCCGACGTCCGGATGGCACACCGCTTCGCGGACGGCCCGGCGCCGGTGAAGCCGCCGAAGTTCGGCCCCGCGAAGGTCGCGCACGAGTGGCGTGAGTGGCGGAAGATGCTGGTCGCGGCCGTGATCGCGGTCGTCGTGGTGGCGGTGATCGCGGTCGTCGCGGGGCTGGGCGTGCCCGCCCCCGCGGCCTGGCTGTCCGACCCGTTCTGGGCATGGGGCGCGCGCGTCGTGCTCGCCACGGTGATCTGGTTCGCCGTCGGTCCTCTGTGGACGACGATCGCGCCGCCGCGCGACCGGGAGCCCAGCCGTGGCTGACCCCCGACGCGTCCCGGTCCTGGACCTGTCGCGGGGCGCGACGCTGTGGCTGCGCCATTTCGACCGCGGCCCGCTGGAGATCGTCCTGCACCGGCTGTACCGGCCGGCTCCCGTCGCTGCGGCGGGATGACACGCGTGTCCGTCGATCGGGGGACACGAGCGTCGTCCTGCAGGCCGGTCGGTCGGTCGAGGGTGCTCCTGGCCCGCGAGGACGAACCTCGAGGCATCGGGGAACACCCCCGGAACACCTCGAAGGAGCACCGGCCATGACCACCCAGACCCCCCGGACCGACCCCGCCGGCACCGACGCCGCCACCGGCACGCCGTCGCGGGCCCGCACGCTCGTCACCTTCTCGGCCGCGGGGCTGGCCGTCGCCGGCATCGTCGCCGGCCTGGTGATGGGCTTCAGCGGAGGCACGCCCGGCACCACCCCCGCCGCGCCGCAGCTCGCGCCGATCTCGCACTCCACGGGTTACGTCCCGGCGCACGACGTCACCCCGGCGAAGCCCGTCACCCCGGTGGCCCCGTCGGCCGCGGTCGAGACGCTGCAGCAGGAGCTCGGGCAGCTGAACTACTACGAGGGCCCGGTCACCGGCGTGATGAACGCGCAGACGACGCAGGCGATCACCTACCTGCAGCGCGACGCCGGCCTCCCGCAGACCGGGGCGATGAACACCGCCACCCAGGCCGCGCTGCACAACTTCCTGGTCGACGGCAACAACCACATGGGCGGCTGAGCACCGACCACACCGGACGGCCCGCGCCCGCACAGGGGCGCGGGCTCCGTGCCGTCCGGGTGCCGCCGGGGTGACCACGGCACGCCGGTGTGGCGTACGACTCGTGGAACGTGTCGCACATCACAACATAATTCAGGCATATCGCTCTGAGATGCGACGGACCGTGCCCGACGTCGGTGCGACGAGTGTTCGGACTAGGCCGATCGGTGCTACATCGTGTGTCGATCGGCCCAGAGTTCGACGCTGCGTGACGCACCCTGTCGGCCAACCGGGTAACGCCTGCGCCTGATCACTCGAAATCCTCTTCGCACCACCTCGGACGCTCCCCATCGCGACACCGCCGGTGCTTCGTCACTGCCGGTCGGTGTTCGAGTCCCGTCCCCGCACCGGGGTCACAGAAGGAGAGCCCCCTTTGGACGGTGGGAACGACACCGGCGCGGGCGCCGACCTCCTCGAGGAGACCGTTCGGCTCCCGGCGCAGCTGCGCCGTCCGGATGCCGGCGGCAGGCACCGTGCCGCGGAGTCGCGTCCGACGGGGCCCCGGCCCCCTGTGGCGCCCGGCCGACGGCCCGCGCAGACCGTGGGCGCCGTCCCCGAGCCCCGGGCCGGCCGGCCCGCAGCGGCGACCCCGCGCAGCGACCACCCCCGTCCGGTGCCGTCACCCCGGGAGCCCGACGCGGCGCAGGACCCGCGGACCACGGTCCTGCCGACGGTGGCCCTGTCGACGCCGGCCCTGTCGACGCCGGCCCTGTCGACGCCGGCCCTGTCGACGCCGGCGCTGTCGATGCCGGCGCTGTCGATGCCGGCGCTGTCGATGCCGGCGCTGCCGACGGCGGTACCGGCGGCGCTGTTCTCCCCGACGGTTCCCCTGCGGCCCGCGCCCGCACGACCGCCGGGCCGAGCCCTCGTCGACCCGGCCGACCCTGCACGGCGGACCGTCCCGCCGCGACTCCCCGCGCCGGCGGGGTCGCTGCGCGGGGCGCTGGAGTCGCTCACCCGCCCGATCGCGGTGGTGCGCGGCCGACGTCGGCAACCGATGCTCGTCGCCCTGCTGCCCGCCCACGACGAGCAGGACACCCTGCCCGGCGCGATCGCGGGACTGCGCGGTCAGACCACCCCGCCCGACCGGATCGTCGTCATCTCCGACAACAGCACCGACGCGACGCCGTCGATCGGTCGCGACCTCGGCGTCGAGGTGGTCGAGACCGTCGACAACTCCGACAAGAAGGCCGGTGCCCTCAACCAGGTGCTCGCGCGGTTGCTGCCGACCCTCGAGGAGGACGACGTCGTCCTCGTCCAGGACGCGGACAGCCTGCTCGACCCGCATTTCCTGGAGGCGGCGCTGTTCTACCTGCGCCGCGGATACGGCGGGGTCGGCGGGGTGTTCCGCGGCGGTCCGGGCGGCGGGTTCGTCGGGCACCTGCAGCGCAACGAATACGCGCGCTACGCCCGTGACGTGAACCGGCTCAACGGCAAGTGCCTCGTCATCACCGGAACGGCGGCACTGTTCAAGGTCGGCATGTTGCGCCAGGTCGTCGAGGCCCGGCTGGACGGGCGGTTGCCGGCCGGCGACGGTCGCGGGGGTGTCTACGACACCACCGTGCTGACCGAGGACAACGAGCTGACGTTCGCGTTGCTGCATCTGGGCCACCGGATCATCTCGCCGGTGCAGTGCACGCTCACCACCGAGGTGATGGAGAGCTGGCGCGACCTGTGGAAGCAGCGGCTGCGCTGGAAGCGTGGCGCGGTGGAGAACTGCCTGCAGTACGGCATGACCCGGGTGACGTGGCGGTACTGGGGGCGGCAGCTGTTCACGATGCTCGGCTGCCTGGTGTCCACCGCCTACTTGGGAACACTGCTGTGGGCCGCGGTGTCGGGCAGCTTGCACATCCACCCGTTCTGGCTGGCGGTCAGCGTCGTGTTCATCGTCGAGCGGGTCGTCACCGTCCGCTACCGCGGCTGGA
This sequence comes from Pseudonocardia sp., assembly GCF_050250275.1. Classification (GTDB taxonomy): domain Bacteria; phylum Actinomycetota; class Actinomycetes; order Mycobacteriales; family Pseudonocardiaceae; genus Pseudonocardia. The sequence goes on along the minus strand of NZ_JBFWOY010000046.1, from coordinate 30,639 downwards.
GGCAGATGCTCCTCGCCGCGACCATGTACGAGCTGGTCCTCGACTACTTCCTGCAGGCCTGCCACGTGAAGGCCTACTGGGACTCCCTCACCCGCAAGACCAAACGCTGGAACTAGCCGAAGGATCTCGATGTACAACTCCGCGTTGACCCCCGGCGCGATGGGCGTCGGGGCCGGTGCCTCCTTGCCGTTCCTGGAGATGTCGCCGCTGTGGTGGGTGCTGGCCGCGTTCGCAGTCATCGCCTGCATCAGCGCGGTCAACCGCGTCCTGCCCCGCATGATCGTCGAGGGTCAGGACTGGTCCGGCCGCCGCGACGGCAGCAGCGTCCCCGGCGAGCGGCAGCCCGACCACCGCTGATGCACTCGGCCCGTGTCTGGCAGGTGATGTTCGTGGTCATGGTCGCCCTCTCCCCGGCCGTGGTGTCCGACGTCGCGGCCGGGGCCACCCCCGGCCGGGCGCCGTCGGTGGCCGCCGAGTGCCCCAACGGCCACGTCGCGCTCACCTTCGACGACGGACCCGACCCGGTGACGACGCCGCAGCTCGTCGCGGCGCTGCGCGCCCACGACAGCCGCGCCACGTTCTTCATGGTCGGCGCCGACGCGCAGGCCCACCCGGACGTCGTCGTCCGCGCGCGCGCCGCGGGGATGGAGGTCGGCAACCACACCTACGACCACCCGTTCCTCGACGAGCAGACCGAGCGCCAGGTCACCGACGAGCTGACCACCACCACCGCGATCCTCACCGGGATGGGCGGGCCCGCCCCGACCCTGTTCCGTCCGCCGTACGGTCGGAGCAGCGCCGTCGTCGAGCGCGTGGCCGAGCGCCTGGGCCTCACGCTCGTCCTCTGGTCGCGCGACTCCGACGACTACGAGGAGGCCACCCCCGAGGCCATGCTCGCGCAGGCGGAGAAGGCCTCCGACGGGGAGATCCTGCTGTACCACGACCGCTTCCAGAGCACCGTCGACGCCGTTCCCCGGATCCTCGAGGTCCTCGCCGGGCGCGGCCTGTGCGCGGGCCGGGTGCTGCCGTCGTCGACACCGCGGATGGCCTATCTCGACTACGACGGCCCCGACAAGACGTACTTCCATGCCGTGGCGGGGCCGTGGTGACGCGGCGGGGCGCGATCCGGATCGCCGCCGCTGCGGGCGTCGTGACCGCGGTGGCGCTGGTCGCCGAGTTCACCGGCCCGGCGTCGCACGGTGCTGCGGACGCGGCGCCGCCGCCGGTGTACACGTTCGCCGACGACTTCGACGGCCCGGCGGGCGGTGCGCCCGATCCGGCGCGCTGGACGTACGACCTCGGTGCTGGTGGGTGGGGCAACGGCGAGTCGCAGACCTACACCGACTCACGCCGCAACTCCTTCCTCGACGGCGCCGGTCACCTCGTGATCCGCGCGACGGCCACGACGGGTGCGGACGGCCGGGTCACCTGGGAGTCGGCCCGGCTCAAGACCAAGGGCCTGTTCGCGCAGCGGTACGGGCACTGGGAGGCGCGGATCAAGCACGTCAGCACGCGTGGGTTCTGGCCGGCGTGGTGGACCCTCGGTGCCGACATCGACGCCGTCGGCTGGCCACGCTGCGGCGAGATCGACATGTTCGAGGACTTCGGGTACGGCGCCCGCGAGTCCAGTGTGCACACCGGGACCGACGACGCCGCGCTCGCGAGCTGGTCGGCGGGGGCACCGACCGACAGTGACTTCCACGTGGTCCGCATGGACTGGACGTCGGCGGGGGTCACGTTCTCCCTCGACGGCGCCCCGTACGGCACCCTCGCGTTCGACGCCGCCGACCCGTCACGGCCCACGGACCCGCAGGCGGCGTTCATGCTGCTCAACCTGGCCGTCGGCGGGAACGCGGGGCCTCCCGGCGCAGGTGTCACCGGCCCCGTGGACCTCGTGGTCGACTACGTCCGGGTGTGGAACTGAGTCACTCGACGAGCCCGCGCCGCATCCCCTCGGCGACCGCGGCCGCCCGGTCGGAGACGCCGAGCTTCTCGTAGAGCCGCTGTACGTGCGTCTTCACCGTGCTGACGCCGATGAACAGCTCGCCCGCCACCTGCGGCACCGAGAGCCCGCGGGCGAAGGCCTGCAGCACCTCGCGCTCCCGTTCCGACAGCGCCGGCCCCGTGCTCTGCGCCCGCATCCGGATCTCGCCCGCGAGCCCGGCCGCCAGCTCCGGCGGCACCACCGTCTTGCCCTTGGCGACGTCGAGCACCGCCTCGACGATCTCCGAACGTTTCGAGTCCTTGGCCAGGTAGCCGGCGGCGCCCTCCTGCAGCGCCTGGAACACGACCGCGCTCTCGGTGTGCGCCGACAGGATCAGCACCCGGGTCTTCAGCCCGTCGCGCACGGCGGCCCGGACGATGCCGAGGCCGTCGATGTCGGGCATCTCGTAGTCGACCAGCGCGACGTCGGGGGTGTGCTCGCGGATCGCGGCGAGGGCCTCCCGGCCGTCGTCGGCCTCGGCCACGACCTCGACGCGCCCGCTGGTGGTCAGACCACGGGCGACGCCGTCACGGAAGAAGGGGTGGTCGTCGGCGACGACCACGCGCACCCGGGCGTCCGACGACTCCATCGGGTCAGCATAGGGATCTCGGCGTCCGCGGTGGACACTTCGCGGGCCGAACATTCACGGGAGGACCCATGCCCGCCCCGCCCCGCCCGCAGTCCATCGGTCCCGACGTCATGCGCATCGCGATGGACCACGCCCGCCGCGGGGTGGACCTGCAGGTCGTGCTGCGGGGTGTGCTGGTCGCGTTCGTCGCGCTGACCGTGGTGTTCGTCCCGCCCGCACACGACGTCTTCGCCTGCGCGCTCGTCGCGGCCGGGTACGCGGTGTGGGCGCTCGCGGTGTTCCTGTGGACGCGCGGCGGCAGCGACACGCCTGTCCGGCTGGCGTGGGTCGCCCTGTTGATGGACGTGTTCGTCCTGGGGTCGTTGACGCTGCTCACGGGCCTGTCGACGCCGCAGAGCTGGACGTCGGACGTCCTCGCCACGGGTTTCCTGCTGATCCCGGTGCTGGCGGCGACGCAGCTGCGGGCGCACGTCTGCGCGGCCGTCGCGGGGGCGACGCTGGTGGTGTACCTGGCGGCGGCGATCGCGACCCGCGAGTCGAACGCCGAGCCGTGGGGGTCGCTGCTGCTGCGCACGGCGATCGTGGCCGGGGTGGGCCTGGGCTGTGTGGGGCTGTCGCGGATCCAGCGTTCGCGCGTCGACACCATCGGCTCGCTCGTCAACGACCGCACCGATCTGCTCGACCAGCTCACCGGTATCGAGGAGCGCGAACGCCGGGCGCTGTCGGAGGCGCTGCACGACGGTGCGCTGCAGTACGTGCTCGCCGCCCGCCAGGACCTGGAGGACGCCCGCGACACCGGCGACGCCGAGTCGTTCGAGCGGATCGAGGAGGCGCTGCTGGAGTCGTCGCGGCTGTTGCGGACGACGGTGTCGCAGCTGCACCCGGCCGTGCTCGACCGGGCGGGGCTGGAGGCGGCGCTGGGTGATCTCGTCCGCACCGCGGCGGGCCGCGCCGGGTTCGACGGGGAGGTGTCGACGGTCGGCTGGCCCGGCGGGCGCACCCCGATCGACGGGCTGCTCTACCGGACGGCGCGCGAGCTCGTCGGCAACGCGGCGACACATGCGAAGGCGTCGACGCTGCGGCTGTCGCTGACCCGCGACGGCGACCGGGCGCGACTCGTCGTCGCCGACGACGGGGTGGGGCTGCCCGCCGACGCGATGACGTCGAGCCTGCGTCGTGGCCACATCGGACTGGCGTCGCACCGGGTGCGCATCGAGGCCGCGGGCGGGACGTTCGCAGCGGTCGGGAACGAGCCGTCCGGCACCGTCGTCACGGTCGAGCTGCCCGGTGAGTGGCAACCGTCGCCGTAGCGACCGTCGCCGCTCACGAGGTCGGTCCCCGTGTCCCTCGATCGGGGGACAGCACTGTCGTCCTGCGGGTCGTGCGGTCGGCCGACGGTGCGGATCCGTTGCGCGCGAGAGCCTTGAGGCATCGGGGAGGAAGCCCCGCAGACCGAATGAGGCGAGTGCGATGAGCACGACGATGGACAACCGCTACTGGGACGGCGACACCGAGCGCATGGCGCCGGTCGGTCAGCAGGTCCGCACCGCGGTCCCGCCGCGGATCACGGCGCCGGAGCAGCGCAACACCGTTCCCGGCGCCCGGTTCGCGCCGCAGCAGGAGTTCGGCGCCGACCGCCGCTACGGCTACGACGGCGCCTCGGCCGCCGTGCCGCCGGCCCCGATGACGGTCGAGCCGGTCGAGCACCGCCCGGTCGTCGACGCCACGCGGCTCTGGTCGGGCGGGCTCGCCACCGCGATCGTCGCGGCCCTGATCGGGCTGGTCGGGGTGCTGGTCGTGCGGGTCGCCTTCCACGTCGCGCTCTACGCCCCGGCGGGTGCGGCGGCGATGGGCTCGTCGACGGCCGTGACCATGCTCTGCCTGGTCTCGGCGGCGGCGGCGCTGGCGGCGACCGGGCTGGCGCACCTGCTGCTGATGTCGACGCCCCGCCCGCTCGCCTACCTCGGCTGGATCGTCGGCCTCACGACGGCGGCGGCCACGGTGATCCCCTTCCTGGGCGCCACGTCCCTCGCGGTCGCCACGGCCGCCGCGGTGATCCACCTGGTGATCGGGCTGGCCATCGGCAGCCTCGTCGCGGGCTCGGCCGCCGCTGCCGCGCGCGGCCGCCGATTCCACTGATCGGGTACATCGATACCTGATCGCGACTCCGACCAGGCAGTCTCGACCTCGCGTCCTCGCACCGGACCCCACCAGCCCGGTGCGGGGGCGCCCTCCTGTCTACGGCACGACTCGTCGTTAGAACCTTGACGACGCTTGGGCTCACGGGGCAGTGTCCGGGTGTGGCCCCACCGTTGACGCGACTGTTCGAGCCCGTACAGATGGGGAACGTGCGGCTGCGAAACCGCCTCGTCATGGCCGGTCACGGCAGCAGGTTCGTGGACCCGCACGAGCACGCGCTGGCCGAGCGCCAAGCCCACTACCTGGCCGAACGGGCCCGCGGCGGCGTCGGACTGATCATCCAGGGCTCCGGCATCGTGCACCCGACGGGTCTCACCTTCGGCGGGATCAACCAGGTCTGGGACGACGCCGGCATCGCGCCCTACGCCCGCGTCGTCGACGCCGTCCACGAACACGGCGCGGCGATCTTCGCCCAGCTCTCCCACCTCGGACGCCAAGGCAGCGGCTTCCCCAGCCACCGTGAGCTGTGGGCGCCGTCGGCGGTGCCGGACCCGTCGAGCCGCGTCGTACCGCACGCCATGACGCACGCCGACATCTCCGAGCTCGTCGAGTCCTACCGGTCGGCCACGAGGCGTTTCCTCGCCGCCGGGTTCGACGGCCTCGAGGTCTACATGGCCCACGGCTACCTGCTGTGCTCCTTCCTCTCCCGCTTCAGCAACACGCGCACCGACGAGTACGGCGGCTCGCTGGAGAACCGGATGCGGCTGCCCCTGCGGGTGCTCGCCGAGGTGCGGGCGATCGCGGGGCCGGACGTGCCCGTCGGCATCAGGGTCTCCGGCGACGAGTTCGTCCCCGGCGGCCTGGAGATCGACGAGAGCCGCGAGATCGTCGCCCGGCTCCTCGACGCGGTACCCGTCCACTACGTGAGCGTCAGCCAGTCCAACTACGCCTCGATCGACCGCCAGATCCCCGACATGAGCTACCCGCAGGCGCCGTTCGTGCACCTCGCCGGTTCGATCCGGGAGGTCACCGGCGGGGTGCCGGTGTTCGCGGTCGCCCGCGTCGTGTCCGCGGAGAAGGCCGAGGAGCTGATCGTCGACGGCACCGCCGACCTCGTCTGCCTCGTCCGGCCCCTGATCGCCGACCCGGAGCTGCCCAACAAGGCCCGCGAGGGTCGCCTCGACGAGATCCGCCCGTGCATCTCCTGCAACGTCGGGTGCCGCGGCGGGCCCCACCGCGGGGTCCCGGTCGCCTGCCTGGTCAACCCGGTCGTCGGGTTCGAGAAGCAGTGGGGCGGAACGCTTCCCGTCGTCGACGAGCCGCGCCACGTGGTCGTCGTCGGCGGCGGGCCCGCCGGGCTGAAGACGGCCGAGACCGCGGCCCTGCGCGGGCACCGCGTCACGCTGCTGGAAGCCGCCGACGTACTGGGGGGTCAGGTGCTCGTCGCCGCCGCGGCGATGCCGTACCGCGACGAGTTCGCCGGCGCGACGCGGTTCCTGGAGCGGGAGGTGCGCCGGCTGGGGGTGACCGTGTCGCTGTCGACGCGTGCGACGGCGGAGTCGGTCGCGGCCCTGGGCCCGGACCTGGTCGTCGTCGCCACCGGCTCGCGGCCCGGGACGCCCCCGATCCCCGGCGGCGACCGCGCGGTCAGCGCCCACGACGCGATCTCCCACGGAGTGCGCGGGGAGCGGGTCGTCGTCCTGGACTCCGGCGAGGCCGACTGGAAGGTCCTCACGACGGCCGAGCGTCTCGCCGCGGACGGCCACGTCGTCACGGTGATCACGCCGGTGCCCGCCGGTGCGGAGCTCGATGCGTTCTCCCGGCCGCCGATGATGCGCCGCCTCGGGGCGGCCGGCGTCCGGATCCGGGAGAGCCACACCGTCCTCGCGATCGAGGACGGGCGCGTGCGCTCGCGCGACAACTGGACCGGTGCGCAGGTGGTCGACGAGGCCGACGCCGTCGTCGCCGCGTGGTACGGCGTCGCCTGCGACGAACTGGTCGGCGAGCTCGCGGCGCAGGGGATCCGGGCGCGGGTGGTGGGCGATGCGCTCGCCCCACGCCGCGCGATCGACGCGATCTGGGACGGGTTCAGGGTGGGGGTAGAGGCATGAGGGTTGTTCTGGTGACGGGTGCCGGCGGTGGGATCGGTGCCGGGATTGCACGGGTGCTGGCGGAGCGGGGCTGGCACGTCGCGGTCAACGACGTCTCCGTCGAGGGCGCGGAGAAGGTCGCGGCCGAGGTCGGCGGGACCGCGGTCCCGGGCGACGTGGCCGCCGACCCGGCCGCGCTGGTCGAGTCCGCGCTGGCGGTCACCGGCCGGCTCGACGGCCTGGTCAACAACGCCGGCATCATCCGCCGCGGCCCGCTGTCCGCGCTCGACCCGGCCGATGTGGACGCCACCCTCGGGGTCAACCTCCGTGCCGTCGTCGCGCTGTCCGCCGCCGCGCTGGGGCACCTGTCGTCGGCGGGCGGGTCGATCGTGAACATCGCCTCGATGGCGGCGGAGGTGCCGCAGCTCAACGGCGGCATGTACGCGGCGTCGAAGGCCGGGGTGGTCGCCTTCACCCGGCAGGCCGCGGTCGAGTGGGGTGCGCGGGGCGTGCGGGTCAACGCCATCGGCCCCGGCATGATCCGCACGGAGATGGCCGAGGCCGTCTACGCCGACCCGGTCATGTACGAGCGTCGCCGCGCACTGGTCCCCGTCGGACGGATCGGGGCGCCGGAGGACATCGGCCGCGTGGTCGCGTTCCTGCTCTCCGACGACGCCGCCTACGTCAGCGGCCAGCACATCCTGGTCGACGGCGCCCTGACCCAGACGCTGATGGCGCACTTCCCGCAGCCGGGTGACTCCGCGTGACGCGGCCGCGGTGAACCGGGCGGCCGCCGGGCCCTGCGGGTTCCCCGGAGCGGCGGACCCGCGAACGCGGTGACGTCGGGGCGCGGGGGATGCGCGCACCCTCACCCTGACCGGGGCCGGTCCCGTCGCCGGCAGAACCAGGCCTCGCCCACCTCGCCGAAGCCCCGGCGGCGGTACCAGTCGCGCGGCCAGTCGGCCGCGTCGGCGTCGAGCCACACCAGGTCGCACCCGGACTGGTGGGCCTGCCGCAGCGCGCCCGCGAGCAGCGCGTCGCCCAGGCCACGACCGCGGTGGGTCGGGGCGGTCTCGACGGCGTCGAGCTCCGCCGTCGCCCCGTCGATCTTGAGCAGGCAGCAGGCGACGACGTGCCCGTGCTCACGGACCGCCATGGCGTGCACGTCGACCACGTCGTCCTCGAGGTCGTGCCGGTCGGAGAGCTGGGCACGCTGCTGCTCGGTCAGCCCCGGCGCCGACCGCAGCCACGACGCCTCCCAGAACGGGCGCAGCTCCGAGGGCAGCGCGCGTTCGGCGTGCGGGTGGTGGCGCGGCGGTGCGGCCGAGGGCATCGTCGCCAGCGACACGAGGTGGTCGACCTCCCAGCCGTGCCGGGCCAGCTCGGCGGCCGTCGCGGCGGCGTCGGTCCCGCGCAGCGTCGCCGCCCGATGGGCCAGCCCGGCCCCGCCGAGGACGCGGTCGGCGTCGGCGATCACCTGCGCGGCACCGACCGGGCCGTCGAGCAGCAGCTGGTTGTGCTGGTAGGACGCCGACACCGACTCCGTGACGACGGCGACACCACCGGTGACGGGCTCCTCCGACGTCGCCAGCCGGCGCAGCACCGAGTACGACATCGTGTCGCGGCGGGCGACCGCGTCGACCCGGGCGGGCGGGCCGCCGGGCGCGTCGAAACCACCGTCGGGGCGCGGGCGCAGCGGCAGCACGGCGACGACGGCGCCCGTCGGGACCGGGCCGTAGGCGTGCGGGAAGACCATGTCCGACGGGTCGTCGGGCAGCCCCGGCTCCCAGCGCAGGTCGGCGATGCGCCCGGCGTCGACGGCCAGCGCCACGATGTCGTCGCGACCCGGGAACAGGCGGCTCGCGGGCAGCGCGACCTGCTCGGCCGTCGACAGGTGCACGAACCCGGACTCGGCCATCGACCGGCCCGCCGCCCCCGACAGACCGAGCGCGCCGTCGGCCATGGCCGCCCGCCACTCGCCCGGCGTGCAGAGGTGCAACAACGTCGGAGCACTCACGTCGGCAAGTCTGAACGGTCCTGCCCCGACCCCTCCGAACGGGTGGGTCCGGACAGGTCGGCGGTCCAGCTCACCCTTGCATTGGCACCGGGTGCCATTTAGCGTCCAGTTGGTCCGAGCACGACCCGAACGACGGGAGACAGCCGATGGCGCCGGCCGAGAACACCCAGTCCACCTCGCAGGAGGAGCCGCTCGTCGAGGAGACCCTCGTCGAAGAGGTCTCGATCGACGGTATGTGCGGTGTCTACTGACCCGACCGCAGGCGGCGCGGTCCCCGGGTTCGACCCGGGGACCGCGTACCGCTGCAGCCCGCAGGTCTCCCTGCGGCCCGAGTCGTTCGGCGCGCTCGTCTACCACTTCGGGACGCGCAAGCTCTCGTTCCTGAAGACGCCGCAGCTCGTCGACGTCGTCACCGGGCTCGAGAAGCACACCGACGTCCACGCCGCGATCGACGCGGCCGGCGTCGCCGAGACCGAACGCCCCGCGTACCTCAAGGCCCTGGCCGGCCTCGCCGCCTCCGGGACCATCGAAGCGCGTCCCACCACCTGACAGGGGAGCGACGTTGAAGCTCGTCGACCACTTCCAGTACGGCCTCAGCTCACCGATCTGCCTGACCTGGGAGCTCACCTACGCGTGCAACCTCGCGTGCGTGCACTGCCTGTCGTCGTCGGGCCGCCGCGACCCGCGCGAGCTGACCACCGCCGAGGCCAAAGCGGTCATCGACGAGCTGCAACGCATGCAGGTCTTCTACATCAACATCGGCGGTGGCGAGCCGACCGTGCGCCCCGACTTCTGGGAGCTGCTCGACTACTCGATCGCCCACGACGTCGGCGTCAAGTTCTCCACCAACGGCATCAAGCTCGACAAGAAGCGCGCCGCCCAGCTGGCCGGCACCGACTACGTCGACATCCAGATCTCCCTCGACGGCGCGACCGCCGACGTCAACGACAACGTCCGCGGCCCCGGCTCCTATGCCACCGCCATGCGGGCCCTGGAGAACCTGGCCGAGGCCGGGTTCGCCCAGCCGAAGATCAGCGTCGTCATGACGCGGCAGAACGTCGACCAGCTCGACGAGTTCAAGGCCATCGCCGACAAGTTCGGCGCCCAGCTGCGCATCACCCGGCTGCGCCCCTCGGGCCGCGGCGCCGACGTGTGGGACGAGCTGCACCCGCTCCCGTCGCAGCAGCGCCAGATGTACGACTGGCTCGTCGAGCGCGGCGACCAGGTCCTCACCGGCGACTCCTTCTTCCACCTCTCCGCCTACGGCGAGGCCCTGCCCGGGCTGAACCTGTGCGGTGCGGGACGCGTCGTCTGCCTGATCGACCCGGTCGGCGACGTCTACGCCTGCCCGTTCGCCATCCACGAGAACTTCCTCGCCGGCAACGTCCGCTCCGAGGGCGGGTTCCAGAAGGTCTGGCAGGACTCCGAGCTGTTCACCGAGCTGCGCCGGCCGCAGACCGGCGGGGCCTGCTCCGGGTGCATGCACTACGACTCGTGCCAGGGCGGCTGCATGGCGGCCAAGTTCTTCACCGGCCTGCCGCTCGACGGCCCCGACCCCGAGTGCGTCCGCGGCTTCGGCGAGCAGGCCCTCGCGGCCCGCGACGGCGAGACGGCGATCCCGAAGTCCGACGTCGACCACAGCCGCTCGGCGCCGCGCAACTCGCGCACGCCGAAGGCGCCCGTGCCGCTGACGCTCACGACCCGCCCCCTGGAGGTCGCGCGCCCCGACCGCGCGTGCGAGACCAGCCCCCTCGCCGGTCTCGGCGCCTCGGAGTCCGACTCCGGGCTGCGCCGGCCGGTGGCCGGCGGCTGAGAGACGGCCGGCACCGGACCCGCCCGACCGGGTCCGGTGCCGTGCACTTGCCTCCCGTGCCCTCGCTGACGTCTCCGTGGCCGCTGCGGGGCCGGGTCGCGCCCTCGCGGGTGCTGTTCGGCCCGCACGAGACCAACCTGGGTGACGGCCGCGCGTACTCCACGCGGCACGTCTCCTACTACGCGGCCCGCGCAGCGGGTGGCTGCGGCGTCGTCGTGACCGAGACGGCGTCGGTGCACCCGTCCGACCACCCCTACGCGCGGGCGCCGCTGTTCTCCGACGCCGGCGACGGGTGGGCCGCCGTCGCTCGCGCGTGCCGCCCGGCGCTCGTGCTGGCCTCGCTCGGGCATGCGGGTTCGCAGGGGTCCGTCTCCTACGGTGCGCCGGTCCTGTGGACCCCCGACTCGTTCGACCGGGCCGCGCTCGTCGACGGGTTCCGCTCCGCTGCCCTGCTCGCCGTCTCCTCCGGGCTCGACGGGGTGGAGATCGACGCCGGGCAGTACGCGCTGCTGCGGCAGTGCCTCTCCGCGGGAGATCCCTCGCTGGTCGGCGAGGTGCTCGACACCGTCCGCGACGCGATCGGCGACGCCGTACTCGGCCTGCGGCTCTGCTGCGACGAACGCACCCCCTGGACCGGGATCACCCCCGCCTCGACCACGCCGGTGGTCGACGCCGTCGCGGGTGTCGTCGACTACCTCGTGCCGGTGCGCGGCGGCACGCTCACCGTCGCCGCGACCCGCCCCGACATGCACACCCCGCCCGGGGTGAACCGCGCGCTGTGCACCACGGTGCGCTCCATCGTCGATGCGCGGTGCGACGTCGTGTGGCAGGGCTCCGTCGCATCCCCGTCCCTGGGGCAGGAGGGCCTCGACTCCGGGGTGTGCGACGCCGTCGAGATGACCCGCGCGCAGATCGCCGACCCCGACCTCGTCGCCCTCGTCCGGGCCGGGACACCCGCGAGGGTCCGGCCACCCACGCTCTCGGGCCGGTGGTGGGCGGGCCGGGACCCGCGCAACGTCGTGGTCTCCGACGACGCGGAGCCCTCGTTGCCCGCTCCCGTCGCGCCGGGGACCGGTGACGTCCTCGTCGTCGGGGGCGGCCCGGCCGGGCTCGAGGCCGCCCGGACCTACGCGCTCCAGGGACGATCCGTGCACCTCGTCGAACGCGCCGACCACCTCGGCGGGGCGCTGCGCCTCGCCGCCGCCCTGCCCGGCCGCGCCCGCTTCGGGCTGCTGATCGAGTGGTGGGAGCGGGAGCTCGCGCACCTCGGGGTCACCGTCACGACGGGCCGCACGCTCACCCCCACCGATCTCGACGAGTTCGACGGCGAGGTCCTGGTGGCGACGGGTTCCCGCCCCCGGCCCCCCGCGTTCGCCGTGGGTGCAGGGGTGGAGTGCGTCCCCGCGGCCGAGCTCCTGGATCGCACGAACGGCCCTTTCCCGCAACTGAGCTGCGGGAAAGGGCCGTTCGTGCAGCTGGAGGTCGTCGTGTCCGACCCCGTCGGGGACGCCGTCGCGATCGGGGTGGCCGAGCTGCTCGCCGCGGCCGGGCACCGGTGCACCCTCGTCACCCCCGACCCGGCGGCGGGGATGCGCCTCGGCCCGGGCGCCGACGTGTCCGGCGCGCACGCCCGGCTCCTGCGTGCGGGCGTCACGATCACGCCGTTCGCAGAGGTCCGCGCCGCCGCGGACGGGGTCGCCGAGCTGGTCGACGTCCACACCGCCGAGGTCCGCCGGGTCCCGTGCACGGTCGTCGTCGACTGCGTCCAACGCCTCCCCGACGACACCCTCTGGTCCGCCCGCCCCGACCTGCCGCGCGCCGGCGACTGTGTCGCACCCCGGGGGATCCAGGAGGCGGTCCGGGAAGGCCGCACCCCTGTGCGCGGTAGTGGCCGCCACCGCGACTGTGACCGATCACGACCGCTGACCAGGCGTTCGGCACCCCGGACCGCGCTCGGGCCCGACCCGCTGTTCACCCCGTTGCAGGTCGGACCGCTGCGGCTGCGCAACCGGGTCGTCTTCGCCGCGCACCTCACCGGCTTCGCCGAGGACGGGCTGCCGAGCACGCGCCACGTCGCCTACTACGCGGCGCGGGCCGCGGGCGGCGCCGGGCTGGTCATCACCGAGGAGCACGCGGTGCACCCCGGCGACCGCCCCTACGAGCAGATGATCCGCGGCCACGACCCCCGCGTCCTCGACGCGTATTGCCGCCTCACCGACGCCGTCCACGCGCACGGCGTCCCCGTGCTGGCCCAGCTCAACCACAACGGGCCCCAGTCGTCGGGGCTGTACTCGCACGCGCCGGTGTGGGGGCCGTCGGCGGTGCCCGACCCGATGTTCCGCGAGGTGCCCGTCGCGATGACGCCCGGGCAGATCGACGAGCTCGTCGCCGCCTACGCCGACGTCGCCGCGCGCTGCGTCGACGGCGGTTTCGACGGGGTCGAGCTGCAGGCCTCGCAGGCGTCGGTCCTGCGGGCGTTCCTCGCCCCCGGCACCAACCTGCGTACCGACGCCTACGGAGGGGGTCCCGTCGAGCGGGCGCGGCTGCTCGTCGAGGTGGTCGCGGCGGTGCGGGCGGCGATCGGACCGGACCGCGCCCTCGGGGTGCGCCTCGGCGGCGGGGAGGACGTCCCGGGCGGTCTGACGATCGACGACGCCGTGGCCACCGCCCGGCTCCTGGAGCCGTTCGTCGACCACCTGAGCACCTCGGTGGGGCTGGCGACGCGGACGTTGGAGCTGGTCGAGGCCCCCTCTCCGGTCCCGCCGGGCTACGCGGCGGCGCTGCCGTCGGCGATCCGGGCGGCGGTGTCGGTGCCGGTTCTCGGTGCCGGCCGCTACACCCGCCTCGACGACGCCCGCGCCGCACTCGCCGCCGGGCACTGCGACCTCGTCGGGGTGGTCCGCGGACAGATCGCCGACCCGGAGTGGGCGGCCGGCACCGGCGCGCGGACGTGCATCGGGTGCAACCAGGACTGCACGGCGAACGTCGGGACGAACCGGCCGCTGTCGTGCGCGGTGCGCCCCCGTCCCGACCACGCCCGCCGGGCCCGCCCGATCGCGCTCGGCAACGGCCTCCCGGCGGGGCCCGTGGGCGCGCGCGGCGCCCGGCTGCTGGTCGTCGGGGGCGGACCTGCGGGGTTGCGGGCGGCGGCGTCGGCGGCGCAACGCGGAATGCGGGTACGGCTGCTCGAACGCTCCGACCGGCTCGGCGGCACGCTCGCGCTCGCCGCGACAGCACCCGGCCGCGGCGAGCTCGCCACCCTCGTCGACGACCTCGTCGGTGAGTGCCGCGCCGCCGGGGTGGAGCTGTGCACCGGCGTCGAGGTGGACCCGGCGGAGACCAGCGGGACCGTCGTCCTGGCGACGGGCGGGACCCCGGACCGTCCGGCGTGGGCCGTCGCCGGGGTGTACGACGTCGTCGACGTGCTCGCCGGGGCGGCCGATCCGCGTGGCGAGGTGCTGGTCGTCGACGGGACGGGGTTCCACGAGGCCACCTCGGTCGCGGAGCTGCTGGCCGGGCGCGGCTGTGGGGTGGAGGTGGTGGCGGCGGCCATGGTCGTCGGCCAGGACCTCGGCCTCACCCTGCACCGGCCCATGTTCCGGCGCCGCGCGGCCGCGCTCGGGATCACCTGCACCCCTGACACGGTGGTCCTCGGCGCGGCGCGCACCGGCGCGGGGTCGGTCGCCGTCACGCTGCTGCACCACCCGACGGGCCGGGAGACGGTGCGCACCTACGACGCGGTCGTCGTGGCGACCCCGCCACGCCCGCGGGAGGGGGCGAACCGGATCGGCGACGCCCTCGCCCCCCGCCGCGTGGGCGCCGCGATCGCCGACGCCGAGCGCCTCGTCGCCGGGCTCGCGCTCGGGAACACCGCGCTCGGGAACACCGCGCTCGGGAACACCGCGCTCGTCGAGACCGACGGGAGTGCTGTCGGCGGGCTCGGGAACAGCACCGTCGTCGGTCTCGGCGGATAGGGTCCGCGCGTGCCCCTGCTGCGGGACCTCACCTGGCCACAGCTGCGTGCCACGCGGCCGACGCTGGTCGTGCCCGTGGGATCGGTCGAGCAGCACGGGCCGCACCTGCCCCTCGACACCGACGTCCGGATCGCCGAAGCCGTCGCCGCCGGGCTGCTGGCCGCGGAGCCCACGCTCGTGCTCGCGCCGGCCGTCGCCTACGGCGCCGCGGGGGAGCACGAAGGGTTCCCCGGCACCGTGTCGATCGGGCACGAGGCGCTGCGGCTGCTGCTCGTCGAGTACGGACGGTCCGCCTGCCGCTGGGCCGGGCGGCTGCTGTTCGTCAACGGCCACGGTGGCAACCTCGTGACCCTGGTCGAGGCCGTCGAACGGCTCCGCTACGAAGGTCGCGACGCCGCTTGGGTTCCCTGCGGCACGCCGGGTGGCGACCCGCACGCCGGACGCACCGAGACCTCCCTGATGGCGGCCATCGCCCCGGCCGCCGTGCACGCCGACCGTGCCGAGCCCGGCAACACCGCGCCGCTCGCCGAGCTGCTTCCGGTGCTGCGCGCCGGTGGCACGGCCGCCGCCAGCCCGAACGGCATCCTCGGCGACCCCACCGGCGCCACCGCCCGCGAAGGACACGCGCTGCTGGAGACGATCGTCGGCACCTGCCTCGCCGCGCTGCGCACGTGGGAGCCCGGGCCGGGCGGACGCCTGTGACGATCACCCTCCGTCCTGTCCACGAGGCATGCGTCACATAGCCTCCGGGGGACGACGGACGCGTCGTCGCACGACCGCCCGGTGAAGCGAGGACGTTCATGGCCTTCCCCTCCGACCTGACGATCGCGCGCGGGGCGAACCTCAAGCCCCTCGACGAGGTGGCCGCGGCGATGGACATCCCGTCCCATCTGCTGCAGCCCTACGGCGACAACGTCGCGAAGATCAAGCTCTCGGCCGTGCAGGAGCTGGCCGACAGGCCGAAGGCGAAGTACGTCGTGGTGTCCGCGGTCACGCCCACGCCGCTGGGCGAGGGCAAGACCACGACCACCGTCGGGCTCGGGCAGGCGTTCTCCCACATCGGCAAGCGCGCGACGATCGCGATCCGCCAGCCGTCGATGGGGCCGACGTTCGGGATCAAGGGCGGCGCCGCGGGCGGCGGCTACTCGCAGGTCGTGCCCATGGACATCCTCAACATGCACCTGACCGGCGACTTCCACGCCGTCACCGCCGCCCACAACATGCTGTCCGCGGTGCTGGACAACCACCTGTTCCAGGGCAACGCCGAGGGCATCGACCAGCACGACATCACCTGGCGGCGCGTCATCGACGTCAACGACCGGGCGCTGCGCAACATCGTCGTCGGTCTCGGGGGACGGCTCGACGGCGTGCCCCGTCAGACCGGTTTCGACATCACCGCGGCCTCGGAGGTCATGGCCATCCTGGCGCTGGCGACGTCGATCCCCGAGATGCGCGCCCGGCTCGGCCGCATCGTCGTCGGCTACCGCCGCGACGGGTCCGCCGTCACGGCCGAGGACATCAAGGGCGCCGGGGCGATGGCCGCGATCATGGTCGACGCGTTGCGCCCCAACCTGATGCAGACGCTGGAGAACACGCCCGTCCTCGTCCACGCCGGCCCGTTCGGCAACATCGCGCACGGCAACTCCTCCGTCGTCGCCGACCTCGTCGGCATCCACGCGGGCGACTACCTCGTCACCGAGGCGGGCTTCGGTGCCGACATGGGCGCCGAGCGGTTCTTCAACATCAAGTGCCGCGCATCCGGCCTCGTCCCGGACGCCGCCGTCGTGGTGACCACGGTCCGCGCCCTCAAGGCCCACTCCGGCAACCACCGCATCGTCGCCGGCAGGGCACTGCCCGCGGCGCTGCTCGCCGAGAACCCCGACGAGGTCCACGAGGGCGGCGCCAACCTGCGCAAACAGATCGAGAACATCCGCATCCACGGGGTGACGCCGGTCGTCGCGATCAACGCCTTCCCCGACGACCACCCCTCCGAGCACGCCGCCATCGCCGAGATCGCCGCGTCGCTCGGGGTCCGCGCGGCGGTGTCGACGCACTTCGTCGACGGCGGCCGTGGCGGTGTCGAGCTCGCGCAGGCCGTGGCCGAGGCCGCCGACGAGCCGTCGGCGTTCACGTTCCTCTACCCCGACGACGCGACGCTGCGGGAGAAGATCGAGATCGTCGCGACGAAGGTGTACGGCGCCGACGGCGTGGACCTCGCCCCGGCTGCTGCGCGCCAGCTGGACACCTACGAGCGCAACGGCTTCGGCGACCTGCCCGTCTGCATCGCGAAGACGCACCTGTCGATCTCGTCCGACCCGTCGCTCATGGGCGCGCCGACGGGCTGGCGGCTGCCGGTGCGGGAGGTGCGCGCCTCCGTCGGGGCCGGCTTCGTCTACCCGATCTGCGGCGACATGCGCACCATGCCCGGCCTGGGCACACACCCCGCCGCGCACGAGATCGACGTCGACGCCGACGGCAACATCGTCAACCTCTCGTGAGCCTTCAGGACCGGACCGTCCGGGAGCTCCTCGACGACGTCGCCGCCCGCACCCCCGCGCCCGCCGGGGGTGCGGTCGCGGCGCTCGTCGCCGCGCAGGCCGCCGCCCTCGCCGCGATGGCTGCCCGGTTCGCCCCCGATGCGCCCGAGGCGGCCGGCGCGGCCGACCGTCTCGGGGCCGCGGCGGCGGCGCTCGCCGACGACGACGTCGCCGCGTACTCGGCGTTCATGGCCGCCCGGAGGCTGTCGCGCGACGACCCGGCGCGCGCCACCGCCCTCGCCGCCGCCCGTTCCCGTGCCGCCGACGTCCCGCTCGCCCTCGCCGAGGCCGCCGCGGAGGTGGCGGCGCTGGCGCTGCCCCTGGTCGCCGGGGGCAACCGCAACCTGCGGGCCGACGCCGCGGCGGCGGCCCTGCTGGCGTCGGCCGCGGCGGCGAGCGCGGCGACGATGGTCGCGGAGAACCTCGCCTCGGATCCCGCCGACGCGCGCCTGACCCGTGCCGCCCGCGCCGCGGCCGGTGCCCGCGCACGTGCCGACGCGGCCTTCGCCGCGTTCCCGGCGGTCGCGGGGGACTGATCGGGGCCACGCCTCACCGAGCGTGTGTCGAGGGTGGGCGGATCGCCCTGACGACACGCTCGTGGGGAGGTGTCGCGGCGAGCGTGCCGGGGGAGCCGGCGGGCCGCCCCCATGACACGCCCGCCGCGGGCGCCGGGCGGGGTCGGCGTGCCGGGCGCCGGGCGGGTCAGCCCGCCGGGCCCGCCACCAGCAACGGGACGAGCTGTTCGGCGCTGGTCAAGGAGCCGTGCTGGCCGACGAGCCCGGCAAGCTTCGGCTCGGCCCGGCTGCGCACCAGAGCGGCCCCGCCCCGCATCGCGGCGACGACGTCGCCGATCCGCCCCGCGACGTGCGGGCCCAGCGGCCCGAACCAGCCGGCAGCGACGGCCTCGTCGCGGGTGACCACCCAGGCGTCGTCGCCGAGCACGTCCGTCCACACCGCGAGGACGTCGGCGGCGGCGCCGGGCGCCGTGTACACGTGCCGGGCCCGGGCATCGCCCCCCAGCAGCGCGACACCGGCCTGCAGCGTCTCGTCCGAGTCGAAGTCGGGAGCACGCTCGACCGTGACCATCCCGTGGTCCCCCGTGACGACCAGCAGGGCATCGGGCGGGAGGGCGGCGGCGATCGTCGACACCAGCAGGTCGATCTGGCGCAGCTGCAACCGCCAGGGCAGCGTCGCGGGGCCGTGGACGTGGCCGAGGGTGTCGAGGTCGGAGTGGTAGGCGTAGCAGAGCCGCCGACCGGGCCCGGTGAGCCCGGCGACGGCCTCCGCGGCGAGGTCACCCAGCGCGAACACGCCGTGGAAGTCGCCGCCGCGCAACGCCGCGCGGGTCAGGCCGGAGTCGCGTTGGAACCCGGGCGCCACCTTCGTGACCGCGATCCCGGCGGCGGCGGCGCGCTCCAGCGCGGTCTCGGCGGGCTGGACGGCCTCGGGGACGTGGACGTCGCGCTGGTCGACGTGCCGGCCCTGCTGTGCGCGGGTCCAGCGCAGCGAGTCGAGCAGGGCATGGTCGCCCGGGTCGAACGAGAGGCCGACGATGCCGTGCCCGCCCGGCGGGAGACCGGTGCCGAGCGTGGCGAGGCTGATCGGCGTCGTCGACGGGAAACCGGCCGTGAGCGGACCGGCGTCGGTCATCGCGGACAGGAACGGCGCGTCGGCGGCGTGGGCGGCGAGCAGCTCGGCGCCGAGCCCGTCGACGAGCAGGACGCAGGCCGCGCGGACCTGCGGCAGCGCGATCGGGGCCGGCCCGGGGACACCGAGGGCCGCCAGCACCGACGGGAGCACCTCGGCGAGGGAGGCCGTTCCGTACCGGGGGAGCAGCGGGGCCGTCACGTGTGCAGCCTGCCACCTCGTCGTCGGTCGCCGCCCGGGACCGGCGCCGCCACCACGATTCCCGGACGTCACGAGCGGGTCGTGACCGGGCAACGGTCGTCACAGGGGCCGCCACCGCACCCGGGTGTGAGAATGCAGCCGATGACCTCCCAGGCCGCCCGGCCCGGGGCCGCGCGCCCCGGGACATCGCTCACCGCCGTCCGCGCGACCGGCCTCGTCGAGGCGGTGGCCGGGCCGGCGCGGTTGCCGGGCCGCCCAGGATGACGGGCCCGGCCGACACCAGGCTCCCGGACGGGTTCCGGGTCGTCCTCGACCGGCGGACCCGGGTTCTCGACGGCGGCGCCGCGCTGCTCGGCGGGGCGCCGCCGCGGCTGGTGCACCTCACCCCGAAGGCCCGCGCGCTCCTGCAGCGCAACGAGATCGTCGTCGCCGACTCCGCGTCCCGGGCGCTCGCGCGGCGGCTGCTCGACGGCGGCCTCGCCCAGCCCGCGGCGCCTCTCGGGCCGCTCGCGCGGCCGGAGCGCGCGGACGTCACCGTCGTCGTGCCGGTGAAGGACCGGACCGCGGGGCTGGTCCGCCTGCTCGCCGCGCTGCCCACCGACCTGGGCGGGATCGTCGTCGTCGACGACGGATCGGCTGTCCCGGTCGACGTGACCCATGACGGGCCGCTGACCCTGTTGCGCAACGACACCGCCCGCGGCCCGGCCGCCGCCCGCAATGCCGGGCTCGCCGCCGCGACGACGCGCCTGGTGGCGTTCCTCGACTCCGACGTGGTGCCCCGGCCGGGCTGGCTGGAGCCGCTGCTGGACCGGTTCGCCGACCCTGCCGTCGGGCTGGCCGCGCCGCGGATCGTCGCGCTCGACGCGGGCGCGACGTGGGTGAGCCGTTACGAGGCGGTGCGGTCGTCGCTGGACCTCGGTCTCGACGCGGCACCCGTCGTCCCGCGCTCGCGAGTGGCCTACGTGCCCAGTGCCGCCCTGCTGGTGCGCCGCGACGCCGTCGGCACCGGGTTCGACGAGAACCTGCACGTCGCGGAGGACGTCGACCTCGTCCTGCGGCTGCACGAGCAGGGGTGGCGGCTGCGCTACGAGCCGGCGTCGCACGTCGCGCACGACCATCGGGTCGACGTTCGGCAGTGGCTGGGGCGCAAGGCCTTCTACGGGACGGGTGCCGCTCCGCTCGCGTTGCGCCACGCCGGGGCGGTGCCGCCGATGGTGCTCTCGCCGTGGTCGGCCGCGGTGTGCGCGCTGCTGCTGGTGCAGCGCCGCGGGGCGGCGGCGCTGGCCGTCGGGGTCACGGCGGTCGCCGCGGAACGCCTGGCGCGCAGGCTCGGCAGGTTGGACAGGCCCCGGCTCGTCGCGGCCCGGCTGACCGGGCTGGGGCTTCTCGGTGCGCTCGCCCAGACCGGGTCGGCGCTCACCCGGCACTTCTGGCCGCTCGCGGTGCTCGGGTGCCTGTTCTCGGCACGGGCACGGCGTGCGGTCGTGGCCGCCGCGGCGGTCGAGGGCCTCGTCGACTGGTGGGCCCACCGCGGCCACGACGCGGGCGGCCCGGGGCTCGCGGCGCACGTCGGCGCGCACCGGCTCGACGACCTCGGTTACGGCGCGGGTCTGTGGTGGGGTGCGTGGCGGCACCGAACGACGGCGCCGCTGCGTCCGGCCGGGCCGGGTGGGTGGCGGCCACACCGACAGGGCTAGTCCGAACGGATGAAGCGGCGTCCGGGACGGAGCCGCTTCTGCGCATCCATCCAACCTCTGTCTCCGTGACTGCGGAAACGATGAGCCGATCGAGCCCGCACACGCACCGTGAACCGCTTCCACGGCCGGCGGCCGCCTTGCACGGGTCGATCATCGGGAGTATGATGTGTCGACCGCCACACGTGTGCGCGGTGTCCCCTGCGGCCCGGCCGCGGCGGGACGACACCACCCCGGTAGTCCTCGCGACACGCCACGGACGTCGCGGTTGAGGAGTGAGACTCATGGCACAGGTCCGGGTCACGGTCGACGGCGTGAACTACGCCGACGACGTCGAGCCCCGAATGTTGTTGGTGCAGTACCTGAGGGAGCGTCTGGGCAAGACCGGGACAGTCGTCGGCTGCGACACGAGCAACTGCGGTGCCTGCACCGTCCACCTGAACGGGCAGAGCGTGAAGTCCTGCTCGGTCCTGGCGGTCCAGGCCGACGGCGCCGAGGTGCTGACCATCGAGGGGCTGGCCCGCGACGGTGAGCTGCACCCCGTTCAGAAGGCGTTCAACGAGTGCCACGGCCTGCAGTGCGGCTACTGCACCCCCGGCATGATCATGGCGGCCGTCGACCTGCTCGGGGACAACCCCGACCCCGACGAGACCGAGGTGCGCGAAGGCATCGAGGGCAACCTCTGCCGCTGCACCGGCTACCAGAACATCGTCCGCTCGGTGCAGCGCGCCGCGCAGATGATGAAGCCCGGCGCGTCGGCCCCGACCGAGTCGCCGGCGCCCGTCGCGGGAGGCAACTGAGCATGACGACGACCGCCGAACCCACCACAGAGCTCGGCAAGGCGCGCGTCCGCAAGGAGGACGCGCGCCTGATCACCGGGCGCACCCGCTACACCGACGCGATCACCCCCCACGGCACGCTGCACATGTACGTGGTGCGATCCCCGATCGCCCACGCGACGATCACGGGCGTCGACAAGTCCGCCGCCGAGGCGGCCCCAGGCGTCATCGGCGTGTTCACGGCCGCCGACCTGGGTGTCGAGGCCGTCGGCCTGCCCTGCGCCTGGCCGATCACGCCCGACATGAAGGCGCCGCAGCGTCCGCTGCTCGCCACCGGGACCGTGCACTTCGCCGGTGAGGGCGTCGCCGTCGTCGTCGCCCGCACCCCCGCCGAGGCACGTGACGCCGCCGACCTCGTCGAGGTCGACTACGACGCCCTCGAGCCGGTCCTCGACATGGAGGCCGCCCTCGCCGACGGCGCCACCCTCGTCCACCCCGACCTGGGCACCAACGAGAACGCCACCTGGGTCTTCGACTCGGGTGCCGCGGGCACCGGTGGCAGCGTCGACGAGGCCGTCGCCGCCGCCGAGGCCGACCCCGACTCGATCGTGCTCAAGCGCCGCTTCCGCCAGCAGCGGCTCATCCCCGCGTTCATGGAGCCGCGCTCCTGCGTCGTCGACCCGACCGGTGAGCAGATCACCGTCTGGGCCGCCACCCAGGTCCCGCACATCCTGCGCACCATAACGACGGTGACCCTCGGCGTCCCCGAGGCCAAGCTGCGCGTCATCGCCCCCGACGTGGGCGGCGGCTTCGGCGGCAAGATCGGCGTGCTGCCCGAGGAGATGCTCTGCGTCGCGCTGGCGCAGCGGCTCAACAAGCCCGTCAAGTGGACCGAGACCCGGTCGGAGTCCCTGCTCGCCGCCCACCACGGCCGCGACCAGATCCAGGACATCACGATCACGGCGAAGAAGGACGGCACGGTCACCGGCCTCGACGTCCACCTGCTCGCCGACATGGGTGCCTACCTCGGACTCGTCGGCCCCGGCGTCCCGATCCTCGGCGCGTTCATGTTCAACGCGATCTACAAGATCCCGGCGCTCAAGTTCACGTGCACCAACGTCTTCACCACGAAGACGCTGACCGACGCCTACCGCGGCGCCGGGCGGCCCGAGGCCACGTTCGCGATCGAGCGGATCATGGACGAGCTGGCCGTCGAGCTCGGCCGCGACCCGATGGACCTGCGCAAGCAGAACTGGATCACCCACGAGGAGTTCCCGTTCACCACGGTGGTCGGGCTGACCTACGACACGGGCAACTACGAGCAGGCCACCGACCAGGCCATGGCGACGTTCGACTACGCCGGCCTGCGCCGCGAGCAGGAGGAGCGCCGCGCCCGCGGCGACAAGGTCCAGCTCGGCATCGGCATCTCGACCTTCACCGAGATGTGCGGTCTCGCCCCGTCCCGCGTCCTCGGCTCGCTCGCGTACGGCGCCGGCGGCTGGGAGGCAGCGAGCATCCGGATGCTCGCCACCGGCAAGGTCGAGGTCGTCACCGGGTCGTCGGCACACGGCCAGGGCCACGAGACGGCGTTCAGCCAGATCGTCGCCGACCAGCTGGGCGTGCCGTTCGAGGACGTCGAGATCCTCCACGGCGACACCCAGATCTCGCCGAAGGGCCTCGACACCTACGGGTCGCGGTCGCTCACCGTCGGCGGCATCGCGATCGTCAAGGCCGCGGACAAGGTCATCGCCAAGGCGAAGAAGCTGGCCGCGCACCTGCTCGAGGCGTCCGAGGACGACATCGAGTTCAACGCCGGCCAGTTCACCGTCCGCGGCACCGACAAGGGCAAGGCCATCCAGGAGCTGGCGTTCGCCGCGTTCATGGCGCACGACTACCCCGAGGACATGGAGCCGAGCCTCGACGCCGACGCCGTGTACGACCCGGAGAACTTCTCCTTCCCGCACGGCACGCACCTCG
Source organism: Pseudonocardia sp. (assembly GCF_050250275.1). Lineage (GTDB taxonomy): Bacteria > Actinomycetota > Actinomycetes > Mycobacteriales > Pseudonocardiaceae > Pseudonocardia. Next base: position 7,198 of record NZ_JBFWOY010000046.1, on the reverse strand, counting down.
CCGCGATGGAGGTCGACACCGATACCGGCAAGGTGAGCCTGCGCCGGTACGTCTGCGTGGACGACGTCGGCAACGTGGTCAACCCGCTGATCGTCGAGGGCCAGGTGCACGGCGGCCTCGCCCAGGGCATCGCGCAGGCCCTCTACGAGGAGGCCAACTACGACGACCAGGGCACCCTGGTCAACGGCACCTTCGTCGACTACACGCTGCCGTCCGCGGCCGACCTGCCCAGCTTCGACACCGCCGTGGTGAGCACCCCGGCGACGTCGAACCCGCTGGGTGTCAAGGGCGTCGGCGAGGCGGGCACGATCGCCTCGACCCCGGCGATCGTCAACGGCGTCCTCGACGCGGTGCGCCACCTCGGCGTCACCGAGATCGAGATGCCGACGACGTCGCAGCGCGTGTGGCGGGCCATCCAGGAGGCCAAGGGCCGCTCGACGCAGGAGACTCCGATCGACACGCACTCGCCGGGCGCGGGCCTCGGCTCGATCGACCCGAACAACCCCCAGGGAGAGGTCCAGTGATCCCCGCCAAGTTTGACTACGTACGGCCCTCGTCGGTGGACGAGGCCGTGACGGCGCTGCGGGACGCCGGTGAGGACGCCAAGATCCTCGCCGGCGGGCAGAGCCTGCTGCCGGTGCTGCGGCTGCGGCTCGCCGCCCCGTCGACGATCATCGACCTCGGCGGCATCGCCGACCTGCGCCGGATCGCCGAGGACGGCGACCGCATCGCCATCGGTGCCATGGCCCCGCACCACGACGTCATGCGCGACGACCTCGTGAACCAGCACGTGACGCTGCTCTCGCAGGCCACCGCCACGGTCGCGGACCCGCAGGTCCGCCACCGCGGGACCCTCGGCGGCGCGCTGGCGCACGCCGACCCGGCGGGCGACCTCGGGGCCGTAGCGCTCGCCCTCGACGCCGAGTTCGTCATCGCGGGCGCCTCCGGCACCCGCACGGTGCCGGCGAGCGAGTTCTTCGTCGACTACTTCACGACGGCCATCGGCGAGGGCGAGATCCTCACCCAGGTGCGGTTCCCGAAGTACACCGGCTGGGCCTCGCACTACGAGAAGTTCAACCGGACCGCGCAGGCCTGGTCGATGTGCGCGGTCGCCGTGGCCCTGCGCCTCGACGGTGGCAGCATCGCCGAGGCCCGCGTCGGTCTGACCAACATGGGGACCACCCCGATCCGGGCGACCGGTGTCGAGGCGGCCCTCGTCGGGCAGCAGGCGAGCGAGGACGCGGCCCGTGCCGCGGCCGAGCACGCGACGGAGGGCACTGCCGCACCGAGTGACGCCGACGCCGCATCCGACTACCGTGAGCACTTGGCAAGGGTGCTGACCGGTCGGGCGGTGCTCGCAGCAGCGGGCTGAGCCACAGCGTCGTCTCTGTGGACGCCCGCCCGACCCGGGCGGGCGTCCACAGTGTTTTGTGCGGGGGTTTTCGGCCCGTCCCGCCCGGTCGGCGGGAGCGAGGCCCCGATGAGGAGGCAGTACACCGATGCAGCTGGAGAACAAGTTCACGATCGCGGCGCCGATCGAGGAGGCCTGGGCGGCCCTGAACAACCCGGAGACGGTCGCGCCGTGCTTCCCGGGCGCCACCCTGACCGAGTACGAGGACGACTCGTTCACCGGCACCGTCAAGGTCAAGCTCGGCCCGATCTCCCTGACCTACAAGGGCAAGGGCACCTACGTCGAGCGTGACGACGCGAACCACAAGGTCGTCATCGACGCCACCGGCCGCGACTCGCGCGGCAACGGCACCGCCGCGGCCAAGGTCACGGGCTCGATGGTGGCCCAGGGGCCGGACAAGACCGAGGTCACGATGGTCACCGACCTCTCGATCACGGGCCGTCCCGCCCAGTTCGGTCGCGGTGTCATCTCCGACGTCAGCGAGAAGATCATCGGGCAGTTCGCGTCGTGCCTGACCGACAAGCTGGGTGCCTCCGGTGCCGCCGCAGCCGATGCGGCACCGTCGGCCGACGCCCCCGCCGCGGCCGCACCGACGAGCGCCCCGACGTCGGCGACCGCTGGTTCGGAGGCTCCGAAGCCGGTCGCCGCGCCGAAGTCGACGCCGACGGGTGGCCCGCTGCGCAGCGAGGTCGACGCGATCGACCTGCTCGACTCCGCCGGCGCTCCGGTCCTCAAGCGGCTGGCGCCGGTCGTCGGCGTCCTCGGCGCGCTGCTGGCGATCTTCGTCGTGGTGCGTCGCCTGCGGTCCAAGTAGCGCCTGCGCGAGCAGAACCCGTGAGTGGCGATGGTCGCGACCCTGACCATCGCCACTCACCGGTCAGTCGTCCCAGCGGTCGTCGTCCCAGCGGTCGCCGCCGCGGTCGTCGGCCGTCGTGACGCGGTGCTTCGCGTCGTCGTCGCGGCGGTCGTCGTCATCGTCGAGGCGGTCCCGGGTCACCTGGCCCGTCACGGCGTCCACGTGCAGTTCCCGCAGGCCCGTCGCCGTCCGGACGTCGACCTCCCACACCTCGCGGCCGTGCTCGAACTCCCGCTCCATCTCCACGACCCGCCCGCCGCCCACGTGCGCGACGGCCGCCTGCTCGGCGGCGACGCGGTCGACGGCGGCCTGCGCGGTGTCGGTGAGCAGCGCGGTGGGGGGCGCGCCCGTCGAGCTCATGGCGGTCGTCGGGACGGTCGGCGTCCGGGTCGAGCTGTCGTCGCCCGCGGCGCCGAGGGCCAGCGCCGTGCCGGTGAGGGCGAGCAGGGTGACGCCGGTGGCGGCGGCGAGAACGAAGGGGCGGCGGATGTTCACGGTGTCCTCCAGGTCGGGGTTCGTCGGGTTCGTCCGACCTGTCCGACGATGCCGCCGCGGCGCCTAGCGCCGCGCTGCCCGATCCCTAAGATCCGGCTAAGCCGGCGCGCCGCCGGGAACGGCCCACCCCGGGCGCAACCCCACGGTCGTGCATCGGGCGCGCGACGACAGTGAGGTTGCGCGCCGCGGTGCGGGCTCACGCCGCGCGGCCGCGATCTGCCCCGGCGTCGCACAGCAGGCGGATCGGAGGCAGAGCCGGCCGGGCGGCGACGTGCGGGTGTCAGCGAGGAGGGCCCAGGCCGACGACGACCCGCAGCCCGCGCCCCGGCGACTCCAGCCGCAGCCCGCCGCCCGACTGCTCGGCCGAGCGGCGCGCGATGTCGAGCCCCAGCCCGGTCGACCCGGCGCCGCTCACCCCGCGGCGCAGCGCGGGCGCGCCCGCGGGGATGCCGGGGCCGTCGTCGGTGACGGTCAGCGTCGCGCCACCGCCGGGCTCCGGTGCGAGCCGCACCGCGAACGAGGTCCCGTCCGGGGTGTGGGCGAACACGTTGCCCAGCAACGTGTCGACGACGGCCTCCAGGTCGCCGCGGGGGAGCGCCACGGGCAGCGGCCCGGGAGCGAGGTCGACGGTGACGTCGCGTTCGGTGTCCTCGGCGAGCACCGCCCAGAACGCGACGCGGTCGGCGACGACCGGCACCGCGTCGCAGGCCGCGGGGTCGGCGCCGCGGCGGCGGGCCTGCTCGATCGCCCCGGTGACGGCGCGCTGCACGGCGTCGACGCCCTCGCCGATGCGGACGGCGTCGGCGGGCGGGAGCGACTCGGCCTCCAGGCGCAGCGAGGTGAGCGGGGTGCGGACGCGGTGGGCGAGGTCGGCGACGGTCTCGCGTTCCTCGCGCAGCAGGTCGGTGATGCGTCCGGCGAGCCCGTTGAGGGCCCCGGCGACGACGCCGAGCTCGGCGGGGGCTCCCGCGTCGGCGCGGGCGTCCAGGTCGCCGCGGGCGAGTCGGTGCGCCGCGGCGGCGAGGTCGGTGGTGGCGTGGACGAGCCGGCGCGCCAACCGGTCGGCGAGCACGAGCCCGACGGCCAGCAGCGTGATCCCGAGCCCGGTGAGCAGCAGCCAGGAGCGGCCGACACCGCGGGTCAGGTCGGCGTCCGGGACGAAGGCGCGCACGGCCCCACCGGCACCGGTGGCGTCCCGGACGGCGACGACGATCTCCCGCCCGCCCGGGGCGTCGGTCGACGCCGAGACACCGCGGGCGCCGAGCTCGACGAGCGGGGTGCGCGCGGCGGGCGTGCCCAGGACCGCGCCGTCGGCGAGGAAGAGGGTGACCTCGGCGGAGGTCGTCGCGTCGACCTGGCCGACGGCGAGCGCGAGGGCGTCGCGGCCCGCGGTGGCGACGAGCGGGCTGAGCGACTGGGCCTGCGCGGTGACGGTGGCGACGGCGCGGTCCTGCGCGACGGTGCGGACCAGCAGGGCGAGCGGCACGAGGAACGCGACGAGGACGAGTGTCGTCGTCGCTGCGACGAGAACGAGGACGCGGCGGCGCACGGGTCAGCCCGGAGCGCCCAGCCGCACCCCGACGCCCCGCACCGAGTGCAGGTAGCGCGGGGTCTGCGCGGTCTCGCCGAGCTTGCGGCGCAACCACGACAGGTGCACGTCGACGGTCTTGTCGGCGCCGCCGTAGGGCAGTCGCCACACCTCCGTGAGCAGCTCCCGCTTGGCGACGACCTCGCCCGCCCGCGCCGCCAGGTAGTGCAGCAGGTCGAACTCCCGCGGGGTGAGCTCCAGGTCGCGGCCGTCGAGACGCGCCGTTCTCCCCCGCGGGTCGACGACGAGCCCGCCGACGGTGACCGTCGGATCGGCGTCGGGCTCCCCGCCGCGGCGCAGCACCGCCCGGATCCGGGCGTCGAGCTGGGCGGACCCGAAGGGCTTCACCAGGTAGTCGTCGGCGCCGGCGTCGAGGACCGCGACGATCTCGGCCTCGTCGTCGCGTGCGGTGGCGACGATGACCGGCACCGTGCTGGCGCCGCGCAGCATCCGCAGCATCACGGTGCCGTCGAGATCCGGGAGGCCCAGGTCGAGGACCACGATGTCGGGCCGGTTGCCGACGGCCTTCTCCAGCCCCGCCATCGCGGTCGGCGCGGAGTCGACGGCGTGGCCGCGTTCGGAGAGCCCGCGCACGAGGGCACCGCGGATCGCGGCGTCGTCCTCCACGAGCAGTACCTGGGCCATGACCGCACCGTATGGCACGCGGGGTGGGTGCGAGGTACGTCCGGTGCCGACGTTGGCGTCGTCTTAGCGCTGCCTTAACCACCGGGGCGGGCATCCTGGTGGGGTGCGCCCCAGCAGAGCCCGGACCGCCGCCGCCGTCCTCGTGTGGGTGGTGGTGGCGGCGGGTGCGCTCGTCGTCGGGCTCACCGCCGTCGGCGCCGTCGGGTCCGGGATCACGGGGGAGGGGCTGCGCCCGTTGACATCGGCGGAGATCGACAGCCGCCTCGCCGCGCTGCCCGCCACCTCGGCCCCGCAGCCGCCAGTGTCGCCGGTCCCGCCCGCGGCGGACGCGCGGGCGGTCGTCGTCGCCGGTGGGCCGGGCGGCACGGTCGTGGTCCGGTGCGAGGGGGCGACGCCGAGGATCGTCTCGGCGAGCCCGGCGCAGGGCTTCGAGCTCAAGGACTCCGACGGCGGCGCCGACCGGGTGCGGTTCGACGGCGACGACATCGAGGTCGATGTGCGGCTGAGCTGCAGCAACGGTGTTCCGGTGGGTGACGTCCGCGTCGAGTACGACGACTGACCCGGGTACCGCGGACGGGCCGGGGACTGCGTGCCGCGCCCGGCGAGCACGGGCACCGGCGGCGCGTCCGCCACCGCCGTGTGCAGGGCCGGCCTGCAGCCGGCTCCGGTCGGGCACCTGCTCGGGGCACGGAGGTGCCGCCCGGCTCGTGGACCTGCCGTAGCGCCGGTCCGCGGGCGCGCAAACGCCGGCGAGGGCGGGTGCCAGGATGGCGCCATGACCGGCGCGGGGCGGCACAACGACATCACCGACGTCGCGGGCATCCGCGTCGGGCATGCGCAGGTCGAGGGCGAGGGCGCGCTCAGCGGCACGACGGTCGTCCTCGCGCCGCCCGGAGGCGCGGCGGCGGGGGTTGACGTCCGCGGGGCGGCCCCGGGCACCCGCGAGACCGACCTGCTCGACCCGCGCAACACCGTCGACACGGTGCACGCGATCGTGCTGGGCGGCGGTAGCGCCTACGGGCTCGACTCCGCGTCCGGGGTCATGGCCCGCCTCGAGGACGCAGGGATCGGGTTCGCGGTGCCCGGCGGGGTCGTGCCGATCGTGCCGGCCGCGGTGCTGTTCGATCTCGGCCGCGGTGGCCGGTTCGACGCGCGCCCCGGTGCGGCGCACGGCATGGCGGCCTTCGACGCGGCGACCGGGGGACCGATCGCCCAGGGGGTCGTCGGCGCGGGGACGGGCGCGGTCGCGGGTGGGCTCAAGGGCGGGGTCGGCTCGGCGAGCACCGTGCTCGCCGACGGGACCACGGTCGCCGCCCTCGTCGCCGTCAACGCGGTGGGCTCACCCGCGCACCCGGGCACCGGTGTGCTGCACGGTGTGCTGCACGGGCTGCCCGGCGAGTTCGACCTGCCCGACGTCGTGGAGCCGGCCGGTGTCGGGGCGGCCCTCGCCCGGCACGCGGGCGGCGGCGCGGGGACGGCCACGACGATCGGGGTCCTCGCGACCGATGCGACGCTCGACAAGGCGGGCTGCGCCCGGCTCGCGACGATGGGCCACGACGGGCTGGCCCGTTCTCTCGCGCCGGTGCACACGGTGATGGACGGGGACACGATCTTCGCCCTGTCCACCGGTCGTGCGGCGGCGCCGGACCTGCCCGGGCTGTTCGCCCTGCACGCGGCGGCCGCGGACGTCGTGGCCCGCGCGGTGGTGCACGCGATCCTGCACGCGAGGAGCATCGCGACCCCGGCGGGGTCGTGGCCGTCCTACCGGGACGCGGTCCGGGGGTCGTGAGTGGGCCGGCGGCGGGCGCTCACCGGGGTCAGCCGCCGGCGAAGGGGGGCAGGACGTCGAGGACCGCCCCGTGGGGGAGCGGGGTCGAGGTGTCGCGGACCGCGATCTCGTCGAGGAGGTAGCTGCAGCGCCGCAGGACGCGGGTGAACTCGGCGTCGTGGGTGGCGCGCAGGGTGTCGAGGAGGTTCTCGACGGTCGAGCCCTCGGGGACCTCGACGGTGGTGGTGTCGGTGCCGGCGGCGGCGCGGGCGGCGGCGTAGAAGCGGACGGTCGCGGTGAGGGTTGTCGTGGTCGCCGGGGTCATGGGGGCGTCCTTTCAGCCGCCGATGGCGCTCATCGGGCGGTCGGGCTGCAGGAAGTTCGGGTCGTCGATGCCGTGTCCGGCGAGTTTGCCCCACATGGCGTCGCGCCAGG
>NZ_JBFWOY010000045.1:0-45031 GCF_050250275.1 Pseudonocardia sp. | reverse complement strand
TCGGGCACCGGATGGAACTGGGTCTCGAAGGCCACCGAGAAGGCCCGGCCGCCCGCCACCTCGGCGCGCGCCGCCGGGTCGGTGTGGAACACCCCCGACGACAGGTACTCGAACTCGAGGATGGGACCGTCGAACCCGTTGAACCGGTAGAAGCCGACGACCTCGTCGAAGAAGCCGGGCGACAGGGCCCGCGGCCAGATCGTCAGCGTCATCGCCGACAGCGCCGCCATCGCGACGGGCGACTCGCCCGCCAGGACGTGGTCGGCGGCGAGGATGACGCCGATCTTCTCGTGGCGCAGCGTCGCGCACTCCAGGTCACCCGACAGCGTCGGGCAGCGCGCCAGCCCGATGTCGAATCGGCCCGCCTTGACCGCCTCGACCCCCTCGGCCTGCCACATCTCGCACATCTGCAGCGCCACGTCGGGATGGCGGTCGTGCAGCTCCGCGACCAGCAACGGGAGGGTCTCGTCGGCGAGTGTGGGGGTGAAGGAGATCGCGAGCAGCCCGGCCTCCCCCGCGGCGGTGCGCCGGGTGCGTTCGAACGCCGTCGACACCGCGTCGAGGATGCCGCGGGCGTGGTCGAGCAGCTCGCGGCCGGCCTCGGTGAGCTCGACGTTGCGGGTGGTGCGCCGCAGCAGCTGCACCCCCAGCTCCTCCTCCAGCTGGCGGATCTGCGTCGAGAGCGCCTGCTGGACGACGTTGAGGCGCTTCGCGGCGCGCGAGAAGTGCAGCTCCTCCGCGACGGCGACGAAGGCGCGCAGATGCCGCAGCTCGGCGTGCCCGCTCACGTGCCCGATTCTCACCTCCCCGACCGGTCCTGGCCAGGGTGGTGCGACCGCGCCCGCCCGGCCGATCGCCGTGCGGGGCGCTGGTCGCCCCGGCGACCCTCGCCCGTCGCCGGCGGACCGTGAGCCGATCCGGGCAGCGTCCGGCGTCGTTCACCGAACACCCCCTGGGCGAGATCCCCCGCCGGGCACCAAGATGGCCCCGAGACGGTTCGGGGACACGCGGACGCCATACAGGACACGCACGGGAGTCGAGCATGAAGATCGGGATGGTCGGGCTGGGACGCATGGGCGCCAACATGGTGCGCAGGCTGATGCGCGACGGGCACGAGTGCGTTGTCCACGACGTGTCACCGGACGCCGTGAAGCAGCTCGAGTCCGAGGGCGCGATCGGGGCGTCGTCGCTGGCCGAGCTCGTCGGCAAGCTGGAGGCGCCGCGCACCGTGTGGCTGATGCTGCCCGCCGCGATCACCGGCCAGATCGTCGACCAGGTCCTGGAGCTCGTCGAGCCGGGCGACGCGATCGTCGACGGCGGCAACTCGTCCTACCGCGACGACATCGACCGGGCCGAGCACACCGCGACCCGCGACGTCGACTACGTCGACTGCGGCACCAGCGGCGGCGTGTGGGGGCTCGACCGCGGCTACTGCCTGATGATCGGCGGACCCGACCGCGCCGTCGAGCGGCTCGACCCGGTCTTCGCCTCGCTCGCCCCCGGGATGGGCGACGTGGACCGCACGCCCGGCCGCACGGGTGACCCGTCGCCGTCGGAGCAGGGCTACCTGCACTGCGGACCGTCCGGAGCCGGGCACTTCGTGAAGATGGTGCACAACGGCATCGAGTACGCCCTGATGGCGGCCTACGCCGAGGGCCTCAACATCATCAAGAACGCCGGGATCGGTACCCACGCCCACGACGTCGACGCCGAGACCGCGCCGCTGGCCGCGCCGAAGTACTACCCCTACGACGACATCGACCTCGGTGAGGTCGCCGAGGTGTGGCGGCGCGGCTCCGTGGTCAGCTCGTGGCTGCTCGACCTCACCGCGCAGGCCCTGCACTCCGACCCGACGCTGGAGCAGTTCTCCGGCCGCGTCTCCGACTCCGGCGAGGGCCGCTGGACGTCCATCGCCGCCATCGAGGAGGGCGTGTCCGCGCCGCTGCTGACCACGGCGCTCTACGCGCGCTTCGGTTCCCGCGGCAGCGAGCTGTTCGCCGACAAGATCCAGTCGGCGCAGCGGATGGGATTCGGCGGGCACATCGAGAAGAAGGCATGACGGGCTCGTCCCAGCCGGTCGCGGGCGACGTCCTCGTCCTGTTCGGGATCAGCGGCGACCTGGCGCACAAGAAGATCCTGCCCGCGCTGTACCGGCTGACCGAGCGCGGCGAGCTGACCGTGCCGGTCGTCGGGGTCGCGCTCACCGACTGGGACACCGACGCGCTGCGCCGTCACGCCGCCGACGCCGTCCGTGAGGCGATCGACGACGTCGACGACGCTGTGCTGCAACGCTTCCAGGACCTGCTGACGCTCGTGGCGGGCGACTACTCCGACGCGGGCACCTTCACCCGGCTGGCCGACGAGGTGCACTCGCGGGCCACGGCCGACGACCCGTTCGTCGTGCACTACCTCGCGGTGCCGCCCAGCCTGTTCGCCACGGTCGCCGACGCCCTCGCGGGCGTCGGTCTGCACGAGCGGGCGCGGCTCGTCGTCGAGAAGCCGTTCGGGCACGACCTCGCGTCGGCCCGCGCGCTGAACGCCGAGCTGGCGAAGCACTACACCGAGGACCAGGTCTTCCGCGTCGACCACTACCTCGGCAAGGAGTCCGTCGAGGACCTGCTGGTGCTGCGCTTCGCCAACACGGTGTTCGAGCCGCTGTGGAGCCGCAGCTGGGTCGAGCGCATCGAGATCACGATGGCCGAGAGCTTCGACGTCGCCGACCGCGGCTCGTTCTACGACGCCGTGGGCACCGTGCGCGACGTCCTGCAGAACCACCTGCTGCAGGTACTCGCCTACCTGACGATGGAGGTGCCCAACAGCGACGCCGCCGACGACCAGCGCGACGCCAAGCACGCACTGCTCGCCTCGGTCCGCTCGATCGACCCGGCCGAGACGGTCCGCGGCCAGTACACCGGCTACCTCGACGTGGCGGGGGTCGCGCCGGGCTCGACGACGGAGACCTTCGTGTCGGTCGTCCTGCACATCGACGACTGGCGCTGGACCGGGGTGCCGGTGCACATCCGGGCGGGCAAGGCGCTGGCGGAGACGTTGCTGGAGATCGACGTCGTCCTGCAGGCCCCGCCCCGGCCGCTGTTCGCGGGGGCCGACACCGCGACTCCCCCGGCCAACCGCATCCGCATCCGGTTGCAGCCCGACTCCGCGGTCACCTTCTTCCTGCTGGCCAAGCAGCCCGGCAAGGGCGACGTCGCCGTCGAGGTGCCGGTGGGGGTCGACCTGCGGCAGGTGTTGGGCCTGGCGCACGAGCCCTACGAGCGGATCTTCGGCGACGCCCTGGTGGGCGACCCGGCGCACTTCGCCCGGTTCGACACCCTGGAGGAGGCGTGGCGGATCGTCGCGCCGATCCTCGACGCGACGACCACACCGGAGCCCTACACGCCCGGGACCTGGGGCCCCACCTCCGTCACGGACGCATCCACAACGTCCAGCGGGTGACGGGCACGTACCCCATCCGCCGGTAGACGCCGGCACCGGCGTCGCTCGCGATCAGCACCGCGGGCGACGACGGGTCCGCGAGGGTGGCGGCCCGGGTCACCGCCGACCCGACGCCACGGCCCCGGAACCGTGGCAGGGTCGCCACGGCCTCGACGTCGACGAGGCCGTGGCCGGTGTGGGACAGGGCGACGGCGGCCGGTTCGCCCTCCACACGGGCCAGCCAGAAGCGCGTCGCCCCGCCCAGGAGACCCGCCGGGGCCGGCGAGTGCGGCACCGGGTAGCCGGCGGCGAGGACACGGTCCCACTCCCCGAGCACCTCGGCGTCGACGACCTCCTCCACGGTGACGCCCGGCGGCGCGGGCACGGGCGCGGCACCTCCCGCGGGCCGCACCATGAACGGCGGACGGCCCATGAGCACCAGGCCGGCCGGGGTCAGGTCGGCGGTGGGACCCGGACTCACGACCAGCAACGGCCTGCCGTCGGGGAAGAACCCTGCCGCAGCGGCGGCCCCGGCCGGCTCCGGCGGGACGTCGAACAGGGCGGCGTTGAGGAACACGCAGGGCGACCCGGCGTCGGCGAGCACGACACCCGGCAGGCACCCGGTGCGCCCGCCCGCGGCCATGGCCCACGCGACGGCCCGGCCGGCCATGGCGGCCAGCGCGTCCCGGACGACCGTCGGCTGGTCGACGACCGTCACCGGTCAGCCCTCCAGCCGGTAGAAGCGGAACATCGCGTCCTCGATCGGGAGGTCGGTCACGCGGGAGAAGCCGGCATCGGCGGCGTAGCGGCGCAGCGTCGCGGGGCGCATCACCGTCCCCGTCGCGGCCGAGTGCTCGGCGCACCGGCCGACAGGCAGGCAGTGCAGCACGCTCGCGGCGTAGAACAGCCGGTCGACGGGCCCACCGGGGACGATGAACCCGTCGGCGGCGTTCTCGTCCATGACGACGACGGGCCCCCGGGTGAGCCGGCGCGCGCTGCGCAGGGCGGCGACCGGGTCGGCGAGGTCGTGGATCATCTCGAACGCCAGCACCCCGGCGTGGTCGCCGGTCAGCGCGGGGTCGGTGACGTCGGCGACGACGAATCGGACCCGGTCGCCCACGCCCGCCTCGGCGGCGTTGCGGCGCGCGGCGTCGATCGAGGCCGGGTCGGCGTCGAACGCGTCGACGGTCGCCGCGGGGTAGCCGCGGGCGATCGAGATCGCCGCCCAGCCGACGCCGCACCCGAACTCGGCGACGGACCCGCCGGCCCGCAGGGCGGCGTCGAGGTCGGGGACCGTGGGTAGCCACTGCGACACCAGACGGCCGGTGAACGCGGGCCGGTTGAACCCGCCCTGCGCGTGCTGGACGCCGTAGTCGGCGTACGGAACGCCGCCGCCGCTGCGGTACGCCCGCTCGAGCGCCGCCATGACGCGGCCCGCCGACTCCACGAACCCGGCGATCGGGACGACGTAGGCGGGGCTGTCGGGATCGAGCAGCACGGCCTCGCTGCCCGCGGGCAGCGTGTAGCGGCGGGCCTGCGGGTCGGCGGCCGGGTCGTCCACGGCCAGGATCCCCGCGGTGGCCTGCTGCTCGCACCACTCGCGGACATAGCGGGCGTCGACGTCCGCGGCGGCGGCGAGCTCCCCCGGCGTCACCGGTCCGGGCCCGTCGGCGAGCGACCGGTACAGGCCCAGCCGCTCCCCCAACCCGACCGTCAGCAGCTCGATCGCGCCGATCCCCGCCTCGAACAGCCTCCCGGCCAGCTCCTCGGCGACCTGCTCGGGCGCACGGTCCTCGATCGTGGTCATGGTGTCCTCCTCGGTCCGGTGGTGTCACCGGGGAAGGCGCCAGATCGGGCGTGGCGGTGCTACAGCCGCCAGGTCACGTCACGATCGGGGGCGTAGCGGCAGAACGTGCCCGTGCGCACCGACGTCGCCAGATGGCGTCCGAGGTCGGGCAGCACCGCGTCGATGCGCGCCAGTGCCTGCCGGATCCGGTTGCCGACGGCCTTGCGCATCCGCTCGACGTCCGACCCCGCGGTACGGGCGCGCCCGCCGAGGCCGGTCACCGCGGCCAGCTCCGCGAGCAGCGCGGCGCGCTCGTCGGCCGCCCGCTCGGCACGGGCGTGATCGTGGTCGTCGGTGGCGTCGTCGACCTCGGCGGCGAGGTCGCGCAGCCGGGCACGGTAGGCGTCCAGCGCGGTCCGGTCGGCCAGCTCGACGGGGGCCGCGGCGACCAGCGCGCCGGTCAGCTCGTGCACGGCGACCTCCTGGCCCGGCCGGGCCAGCAGCACCGCGAGGTCGCGCAGCCCCTTCGCGTCCCGCAGCCGGACCTCGCGGCCCGCCCAGCCGACCGTCCAGACGTCGCCGTCGCGGCGGAACGTGCCCACCCCCGCCCCCGCCCCGGCCTCCGGGGACCCCGCCGCGGCCCGGGTCCTGGCCGCCAGGGCGGGTCCCGCGGCCGCGTCGAGCCGGGCCGCGGCGGCCAGGTGCCTGCGGGCCGCCGCGGCGTCACCGAGCAGCGCGGCGAGCCTGCCGAGATACCCGTCGACGCTCCCCCACGTCGCGGCGAAGATGCCCTCGACGGCGAACAGCCCGGCGAACGGCGCGAGCCGAGCCCGCACGACACGCGCCGCGTCGTGGTCGCCGAGCAGGACCGCGGTCTGCGCGGCCTGCACCACCTCGGGCAGCCACTCGCTGTCGTGGGGGGTGTCCTCACGCACCGCCAGGTAATGGTGCAGCGCCTGCCGCGCCTGGTCGGCGGCTCCGGACAGCGCGTGCAGCAACGCGACCGTGCAGGGCGCCGACACCACCGGGTCCGGGGCCAGCTCCACGAACCGCGCGACCGACCCCGAGGCACGGCCGTCGAGGCCGGCGCGGACGAAGTCCTGCGTCATCGCGAGCAGCTCGGCGTTGCCGCCGGCCGACGCCGTCACCAACCGGGCGAGCTCGGCCCGGTGCCCGGCCTCGGCCGCGACGTCCCCGTGCATCGTCGCGCGGGCCCCGCGCCACAGCGGGACCGGCCAGGCCAGGTCCGGGCGGCGCACCGTCGCGGCGACCCGGGCATAGCCGTCGATCTCGGCGTCGACGCCCGCCCAGTCGCCCGCCTCCGCGAGCGCGACGAGGCGCAACCGCCTGCCGAGCAGCTCCGCGACCCGGTCGCCGGCCGCGCGTGCCGTCGCGACGATCTCGGTCGCCGCCGCGGTGCGCGCGCGGACGTGCTCCGGGCCGGCCGCGGCGTCACACCACGCCGCCAGCGCGCCCGCCAGCGCGCGCGGGTCGTCGAGGCGGCGCGCCATCGCGACCGCGGCGTCGGCCAGACCGGTCCGGCGCGCCTCACCGGCGGTGAAGCTCAGCGCCACCGACAGCCGCGCCGTCACCCCGCAGCGCAGCACGGTGTCCGCCGCGGGCAATGCCTCGAGGGCCTCGGTCAGCACCGCGACCCGGTCCGGATCGGACAGGTCGACCTCGAACCCGACGGCCCCGCCGGTGCGTCCCAGCGCGGCGGTGGCCAGCAGGTCCGCGCGGCCGAGGGCGCGGGCGAGTGTCGTGGCCGCGGTGAAGTCGCGCCGCGAGCGCTCCGGGTCGCCCGCGGCCAGCGCCGCCTCACCCCGCGCGCACAGCAGCGTGGCCCGCCGCCCCTCCGGGTCGGCGTCCTCCCCCGCCAGCACCAGCAGCGCCTCGTCGAGCCAGGTCCGCGCGTCCTCGTAGGCGGTAGCGCCGGCGGCGTGCGTGGCCGCCGCCTGCGCCGCTGCCGCGGCGTCACGTGCCTCGTCCCGCTCCCCCGACAGCCGCGCGGCCGCCAGCAGCTGGCGGGCGACGTCGGCGGCGGACGCGGTTCCCGCCCCCCGGCGCAGCGCGAGCACCGCCGCGGCACGCCGGTGCAGGTCGAGGCGTTCCCCGGGCGCGGTCCGGGCCGCCACGGTCTCGGCGACGAGGGCGTGGGGGAACCGGTACCGGCCGCCGTCGTCGCGCAGCAGCCCGGCGGCCGTCGCCGGTCCGGCCTCGGCCGCGAGCGCGCCGGGGACCAGACCGGCGACCCGCGCCAGCAGCGTCGCGTCGACCCCGGCCGTCACGCCCGCGTCCAGCACCGCCGCGGCCCGTAGGACGGCCTCGGCGCCGTCGGGAAGCCGGTCCAACCGCCGGTCGAGGACGGCGCGCACCCCGCCGGGGACGCCGCCGTCGCGCCCGCCGCGACGCATCCGGACGACCTCGGCGGCGAAGAACGGGTTCCCGCCGGTGCGTGCGTGCAGGTCGGCCGCGGCCGCCGCGTCGAGCTCCACGCCGGTCAGCTCGGCGAGCACCGGCACCAGATCGTCGGCCACGAGGCCGCGCAGGGCGATGCGCCGGTCGGCGACCAGGTCGTCGAGCGCCTGCGCCGCGGCGGGATCGCCCTCGCGGACCGTCGCGAGGAGCACCACCGGCGCCGCGGCCAGGTGCGCCCGCAGCGCGCCGAGCAGCCGCAGCGTCGGTGGGTCGGCCCACTGCAGGTCGTCGACGACGGCGAGCAGCGGCCCGGCGTCGCGCAGCGCGGCGGCGACCGCGTCGAACAGGAGGAACCGGGCCAGCTCCGGCTCGGCGGCCGGGGCGACGTCGAGGGCGTCGGCGCGGCCGAGGGCGGCGAGCAGCTGCGCCACCGGCCAGTACGGCGGGGCCCCACCGTCGGCACGGCACGCCGCCCAGGCGACGCGGACACCGTCGCCCCTCAGCCGGTCGGCCACCTCGGCGACGAGCCGGGTCTTCCCGATGCCGGCGTCACCGACGACCAGCGCGGACGTGCTGCGGCCGGCCGCGTACGCGGCCGCCGCCGCGGCGAGCAGCTCCCGCTGCTCGGACTCCCGCCCGCGGAGCACGCGCGGGAGTATGGCCCTCGCCGCCCGGCCACGGAACCCCGCGACGGGGCGATCGGGTCTGGAGCACCGCCGTGCGACGTCCCGGGGGTCACTGCTGGTAGACCGGTCCCATCGTCCCGTCGAGGTCCGGGGTCTTCTCGACGACGCCGTAGCGCACCATCAGCTGCCCGAGCAGCGCGACCTTGTCCTTGTCGAGGGTCGCTGAGTAGTTGGGCAGTGCCATCTTCTGCAGGGTGGCAGGCGGGATCTTCGTGTACGACGCGACAACTGCGCGGGTCTCGTCCGGGTTGGCCTTCGCATATTCGGTGGCCCGGTCAATGACGGTCTTGAACTTGCGGACTGTCTCGGGATTCGCGGACACGAACTGGCGGGTCGCGAAGTACACGCCGATCGGGAAGTCCAGCGCGGGTCCCTCGAAGTTGTAGAGCACCGGTCGCAAGCCGGCGTCGAGGCCCGCGGTCATGTACGGCTCGACCAGCCACGCCGCGTCGATCCGCCCCGCCAACGCTGCCGCCGCCATGTCGGGGAACTGCATCTCGACGAACTTCAGCCCCGACGGGTCGATGCCGTCACGTTCCAGAGTGGCCTTGATGGTGAGGTCGCCGAGGCCGTTGAGGGTGTTTACCGCGATCGTGCTGCCCTTGAGGTCTGCCTCGGTGCGGATCGGGCTGTCCGCGGGAACTATCACCGCGGACGTGATGTGGGCCTTGTCGTCGATGCTGCTCGCGGCGTTGTTCTGGCCGGCGATGGCCTGCAGCGGCAGGCCCTGGGTGTTGGCCTTGAGCACCGAGATCAGGTTTCCGGTGCCGATCTGCCGCTCGCCGTTGACCAGCGACGGAATGATCGCGGCCGCCCCGCCGCCGGTGCTGATGTCGACGGTCAGGCCCTGCTCGGCGAACCAGCCCTTCTGGTTGGCGAGGTAGAGCGGTGCGTCGGTGGTCAGACCGACGATCCCAACGGTCAGCTTCGTGGTCTCACCAGTACTCGAACCGGAGCCCGATCCGGAACCGCAGGCGGCGATGGTGGTGGTGAGGGCGGCGAGAGCGACCAGCGCGGCCGCCCGTGGGGGGAATCGCATGGGTCCGTCCTTCGGTCGGCGTGCATGAGGGTGTGGGTACTGTGCGAAGAGCCGTGTTCGAGAAGTGCCCTGCAGGGGCCCGCGGGTACGGGCGCCGTTCGAGGGACCACCGTGGCGGTCAGGACCCGGTGCCGAGCCAGATCAACCGGTCACCGTCCAGGCGCGCGGCGCCAGCCGCGCACAGCTCGGTGAGGTAGGCGCACATCGTGTTGAGCAGCGGGCTGCCGTCGTCGTAGCGCGGGTAGTGCTCCCGGGTGGCCCGGGACAGCTCGGCCACCGTCGCCGACCCGGCCTTCGCGAGCGCGGCCTCGATGACGACGGCGTACTCGTCGGCGAACCGGCGGGACTCGGCGACCAGCTGCGCCGCGCGGTGCGCGGTGCACACCCCGGTGTGAGCGGTCCCGACGATCTCCGCGCCGCACCCGGCGAAGAAGTCCAGCGAGCGGCGGTACTCCTCGACATGGCGATAGTTGGGGAAGAAGTCGGCCCGTCGCTGCAGGGGGGTACCCCTGGCCTGCAACGCGTCCCCGGTGAACAACACCTTCGCTGCCCGGTGCAGCAGCGCGACCGAGCCATCGGTGTGCGCCGGGATGTGCTCGACCGACAGGACGTGGCCGCCACCGAGGTCGATCTCGTCGCCGTGGGCGAGCTCCACGGTGACCGGGAGGTCGGCACCGCACAGCCGCCGGATGCGGTCGACGGCCTCGGCCGGCGGTTCCCAGGCGGGCCGGAAGCGCAGGTACTCCTCGGCGACGTAGCGCTCGGTGTCGGTGATCCAGGCGACGTCGGCGGGGTGCGCGGCGATCGCGACGCCCGGGTTGTGCTCGGCGACGACGCCGTTGCCGCCCCGGTGGTCGTGGTGGCCGTGGGTGTTGACCAGCAGCTCGACGTCGGCGAGCCGGTGGCCGAGCTCCCGCAGGCCTTCCACGAGCCTGCCGGCGGCGGTCTCGGGCACGCCCGGGTCGATCACGGTGAGCCGGGTGCCCTCGACGACGTAGATCTGCAGTGGCACGTCCTCGAAGGGGGCGTCGATCGCGTGGACGCCGGGCGCGAGGGTCTCGACGATCACGACCGAACCCCGATCGCGTCGGCAACCAGCTCGCGGGCGAACAGCGGGGAGAACTTGAACCCGCGCCCCTCGCAGGCCACCACCGCCGTGACCGGCCCGGACCGCTCGACGACGAACCGGCCGTCGGTGTGGGTGAACAGGCACGTGTCGAGGCCGACGGGGGCCGACGAGGCGTGCGGGAGCCGGGCCCGGACGTGTTCCATCAGCACCTCGACGGTCCGCGGGTCCGGCTCGCCGCGGGTGCCCGGCTCCGGGGCGGGTGCGCGGTGGTCGTCCATGCCGAGGCGGACAGTGGTGTCGCCGCTGGACACCCAGTACTTGGACGGGTCGCCCTCCTCGAACAGAGCGGGCAGCGTGCGGGCGCCGGGGTCGTCGACGTAGACGACCGTCTGCCGCGTCGCGCGGGCGTCGACGTGGATGCCCAGCGGTGAGACCAGCGCGGGCGTCCACGATGCCGCGGCGACGACGGCGTGCCGCACCCGGGCGGCGCCGGTCGCGGTCTCGAGTACGACCCCGTCGCCGTCGCGCGCGAGGCCGTGCACGGCGGCGCCCTCGTGGACGACGCCGCCGCCATCCTCGGCGAGGCGCCGCAGCAGCGTGAGCACGCGGTCGGCGCGCAGGGTGCCGCCGTCGGGGGTGTGCACGACGGGCGCGCCCGGTCCGAGGGTCAGGCCGGGCCACCGCGCCTCGACCGTGGCGGGGTCGAGGACCTCGTGCTCGATCCCGGCCGCGGCCAGCGCGGCGGCGACCGGCTCGGGGCGGGCGGTGCGCAGCATCGCGCCCTGCGCCCAGTAGAGCTCCGGGTCGTGGGCGGCGAGCTCACGCCAGAGCGCGCCGGCGCGACCGGCCGGTTCGACCAGCTCGGGCATCAGGTGCGGGGTGGCGAACGCGCGGGCCGGGCCGTGGCTGGAGCCCAGCGGGTGACCGATGTGGTCGCGTTCGAACAGGACCGCGCTGCGTCCGGCCGCAACGGCCTCACGCAGGACCGACAGGCCCATCACTCCGCCGCCGACGACGCCGATGTCGTAGGTGTCCATCCGTGTTCCTTCCGTGCGCAGGGGGTCAGTGGACCGGGAGCTCCGGGGCGAGGGTGCGGACCACGACGTCGGTGGGCGCGACCTCGGCGAACACGGTGCCCATCAGTCGCAGGCTGTTGCTGTGCAGGTCGTCGACGTAGCCGGCGACGGCGTCGGAGGCGACGACGACGCGCAGGTCGCGGAAGAACGCGTCCCGCACGGTCGACTCGACGCAGAAGTCGGTGCGGACCCCGGCGACGACGATCGTCGTGGCGCCGAGCCCGGCGAGGACCTCGTCGAGCGTGGTGTCGTGGAAGGCGCTGAAGCGGCGCTTGCGCACCACGGTGTCGCCCGGACGCGGCTCGAGGCCTGCCACGAGCTCCGCGCCCCAGGTCCCGGAGCGCAGCCCCGTCGCGGCGAGGAACGGGCTGCGTTCGGCCAGGAGGCCGACCTGGGCGTCGTCGTCCCACTCCATCCGCACCCACACGACGGGCCGCCCACCCGCCCGGGCGGCGGCGACGAGCGCGGTGATGCGTTCGACCAGCCCGTCGAGGTCGGCGACGCGCAGCCCGGCGCCGGCGAACACCCCGTCGGGATGGCAATAGTCGTTCTGCACGTCGATGACCACGAGCGCGGTCACGTCCCCACCGGTCACGTCCCCGCCGGTCACGATGTCGCTCCGCGGTTGGCGGTGAGCTGCGTGTGCGCCGCCGCCGCCGCCGTCGCCCGGCCGAGGTCCTCGCTCGCGATGGCATCGACGAGCTCGACGTGGACCTGCGCACCCAGCCGCGTCGACACCTCGGGACCCGGCTCGATGGGCGTGACGCCCTGCAGCCTGCTCTCGACGTACTCCAACATCGACAGGTAGGTGTGGCGCAGCACCTGGTTGGGCGTGATCTCGACCATCCGCCGGTGCAGCGCCCAGTTGATCCGCAGGTACTTCCCCCACGCCAGGTCCTCGGCGGCCATCGCGCGGGCCAGCTCCCGGAGCTCCTCGACGTCGCGCGAGTTCCGGTAGCGGGTCGCCTCCAGGATCACCAGCGGGTCGAGCTGGTCGCGGACGGTCAGGCAGTCGGCGACCGTCACCGAGTCGCCCGAGAGCTCCAGCATCTTGCGGCCCAGCCGGACCAGGGCCGTCGGGGACGCGACGAACACCCCGCCGTTGGGGCCCGGCCGCATCGTGACGGTGCCGCGCGCGCTGAGCAGCCGGATCGCCTCGGTCAGCGTGGCGGGCGCGGCGTCGTACTCCTGGCACAACGTCTGTTTGGTGCCCAGCCGGTGCCCGGAGGCGAGCTGTTCGTCGGCGATGCGGCGTTCGATGGCCGACGCGATGTGCTCGGCGCGCGACGTCCGCGCCGTCTCCCCCGTGCTCACCAGGGCTCTCCTTCGTTCGTCGCGGACACCGGCGCCGGCAGGCGCAGGCCCAGCAGCCGCAGCGCATTCTCGCCGAGCACCGCGGCGGTCTCCGCGGCGTCCAGCCCGAGGCCCGTGACCGTTGCGACGGGGTCGCGGTCCGCGAGGTCGAACGGGGTGTCGGTGCCCAGCAGCACCCGCTCGGCGCCCATGTCGTCGACGAGGCGGCGCAGCAGTACCGGGTCGAACACGGCGGTGTCGTAGTGGAGCCGGCGCAGGTAGCGGGTGGGGGGCGCGTCCGAGACACGCGTGACGTCCTTGCGGTGCCAGCCGAGGTCGAGCCGCGGTCCGACCCCGGGGAAGCAGCCGCCGCCGTGGGCGAGGCACAGCACCAGGTCGTGGCGGTCGAGCACGCCGCCGAGCACGAGGCGGGCCGTCGCCAGCGCCGTCTCCGCCGGATACCCGAGCAGCTGGACGAGGTGGTAGGAGGTCAGCCGGTCGACCGCGGACACGGTGCTGGGGTGCAGGAGGACGAAGGTGCCACGACGCGCGAGCTCCGCCCACAGCGGTTCGTTGACGGGGTCGTCGAGCTCGCGGCCGCCGCCGAAGGTACCGATGGTGACGCCGTGCATGCCCAGCTCGTCGAGGCACCTCCGGAGCTCGTCGACGGCCGTGGGTAGACCGACCGGGACCGTGCCCAGGCCGGTGAGCCTGCCCCCGGACCCGGCCACGAACTCGGCGACCGCGTCGTTGGACCGGGCGACGACGTCGGAGGTGAGCCGGTCGTCACGGCTCTCGGACGCGAAGACGAACGGCGGCGCCGACACGGCCTGGTGGGACACCCCGGACCGGTCCATGTCGGCGAGCCGCGCGGCGAGGTCGTACTGCTGCGCGGGCAGCGGGATGCGCGCGCCGTCCGCGAGGCCGCAGACCCGCGGGTCGAGCGAGACCCACTCCTGCGCGACGCCGTCGAGGTCGGCGAGCCCACGCTCGGCGAGTCCGCTCAGCAGCGGCATCGGCAGGACA
The DNA here is from genome assembly GCF_050250275.1 of Pseudonocardia sp. GTDB lineage: Bacteria > Actinomycetota > Actinomycetes > Mycobacteriales > Pseudonocardiaceae > Pseudonocardia. The sequence continues at coordinate 31,206 of NZ_JBFWOY010000045.1, read as the reverse complement.
TGGGCGTGCACGTCGACGACGTGGTGCGGACGGGTCGCGTCAGCCACGGGAGGCCACGTACCGGTCGTAGTCGTCGCCGAGCAGGGAGCGCAGCAGCGCGGTCGCGGGCGTGGACGACCCGGCGTTCTCACCGGTACCGAAGACGAGGCGGGCCAGTTGCGAGAGCAGGTAGGGGTGCAGCCCCATCTCGTGCAGGGCCCGGAAGTCGCGTCCGCGGATCGCGGCGCGCTCGGCGTCGCTCATGTCGTAGCCTGCCAGCACCGCGTCCTCGTCGGCGACGAACCGGGCGCGGAGGTCCTCGTCCCATTTGAGGTCCTGCACGAAGTCGTTGGCCCGCAGCAGCGGGTCGAAGCTCTCCAGCGGCATCGTCACACCGTTCCCGTCGTGGCGGTCTCGCGGGCGTCGTCGAGGTCCCAGCGGACCGCGCCGACCCCGCACCGCCATTGGTCGAAGGCCACGTAGCCGAGCGACTCGCACGGCCGGGGCCCGATCGCGCCCATGACGACGACCCAGCTGAGCAGCTCGGCGGTGCCGCCGGAGCCGGCCTCCTCCATGCGCTCCAGCGTCGCCTCGGCGAGCACCCTGTCGTGGTCGCCCTCGACGAGCAGGTCCAGCCACCAGCGGTCGAACTTCTCGTCGATCTCCAGGTAGCGCGGGCCACCCGGCTCGTGGCTGAGCCCGCCGGAGCCGAGCAGCGCGACCCGCAGCCCCGCGGGCAGGTCGTCGCGGATGGCGTCGCCCAGCGCGCGTCCGAACGCGTAGCAGTCGTCCTGGTCCGGGATGGGCGGGACGGTGCAGTTCTGCAGCACCGGGACGACGGCGACGCCGAGGTCGGCGAGCCCGGTGAGCGTCGCCGGAACCGACAGGTTGTCGTCGAAGCGCAGGTTCGCGGTGGCCCCGCGCAGGCTCCTGCCGGTGTGCCCCAACGACTCCAGCAGCCGCGTTGCGACGTCGGGCGCGCCGGGCAGGTCGTAGTCCGGGACGCGCAGCCACGGCTTGAACCACTCGTCCGGGCCGCGGTGGCGCTCGGCGAGGCCGAAGGTGAAGTCCGGGTAGTCGTGCAGGCGGGCATTGGCGACGTGGTCGTTGCCGACGACGAGGACCACGTCGGGCCGGGCGGCGACGAGCGCCTCACGGATCCCGTCGTAGGCACGCCGGACGGTCCGCTGGTCCTCCTCGGATGCCTTCGAGAACCAGCCGGTCAGGCCGGGTGCGTGGCTGGCCGCCAGCGCGGCGGTGATCTCGGCCATGGTCGTGTCGTCTCCTCGTTCTCAGGCCGCCGGGCGGCGGATGGCCCGGTAGATGTGCGCGCGCAGGTGGGCGAACGCGGGGGTCTCCTTCGTCGTGACCTGGTCGCGGTCCGGGGGCAGGTCGACAGTGACGACCTCGTGGACCGTCGTCGGGCGCTGTGTCAGGACGACGACCCGGTCGGCGAGGTAGACGGCCTCGTCGATGTCGTGGGTGACGAACAGGATGGTGACGCCGTAGCGGCGCCGGACGGCGAGCATGACGTCCTCGAGGTCGGCGCGGGTCTGGGCGTCGACGGAGGCGAACGGCTCGTCCATCAGCAGGATGTCGGGCTGGTAGGCCAGGGCCCGGGCGATGGCGACACGCTGCTGCATGCCGCCGGAGAGCTGGAAGGGGTAGTGGTCGGTGAAGCCGGTGAGCCCCACCGAGTCGACGGCGTCGCGGATGCGTTCGTCGCGTTCGGCGGCGGGCAGCTTGCGCCGGCGCAGCGGCAGCGCGATGTTGCCGCGCACCGTCAGCCAGGGCATGAGCGAGCGGCTGTAGTCCTGGAAGACGAGCGCCAGCTGTTCGGGCGGCCCGGTGACCGGGGTTCCGGCGAGCCGCACCTCCCCCGCGGTCGGCGTCATCAGCCCGGACATGCACTTGAGCAGTGTGGTCTTCCCGCACCCCGAGGGGCCCACGACGCAGACGAACTCCTCCTTGGCGACGTCGAAGCTGACGTCGCCGATCGCGACCGTGGCCCGCGCGCCACTGCCGTAGGTCTTCTGCAGACCGCACACCTCGAGCACGGTGTCCTTCTTCCCGTCGGTGGCCGTGGGCCGGTGGGTGTCGTCGGCCCGGGTGTTCATCGGGCACGCTCCGTCGCGTGCCGGTGCCAGGCGAGGACGCGGCGCTCGACGAGTCCGAGTGCCGCGTTGAGCAGGTAGCCGAGGACGCCGAGCAGGATGATCCCCGACCACATCTGCGGGATCGCGAAGTCGCGCTGGGACTGCAGGACGAAGTAGCCGACGCCGTTCGTGCTGGCCACCAGCTCCGACACCACCGTCATGATCAGCGCGAGCGACAGGCTGGTGCGCATACCGGCGACGATCTGCGGCCCGGTCCCGGGCAGGACGACACGCGTCAGCCTGTCCCAGCCGGTGATGCCGTAGATCCGCGCTGTCGCCGTCAGCGTCGGGTCGAGGCCACGGATGCCGTCGACGGTGTTGAGCAGCACGGGCCACAGGCACACCACGGCGATCACGAAGATCTTCATGGTGTCGCCGATGCCGAGGACCAGGATCCCGAACGGGATGAGCGCGGGCGGCGGGATCGCGCGCAGGAACTCCACGACGGGTTCCGCGGCCCGCGCCGCGAGCGGCACCGATCCGATGACGACACCGGCCGCGACCCCGACGACGGTCGCGATCGCGTACCCGGCGGCGAGCCGGTAGAGGCTCGGCAGGACGTCGGAGCCGAACCGGTCGAACAGCCACGTCTCGCGGAAGGTGACGAGCATGTCGGTGACCGGCGGGAAGTAGAACGAGGTGCTGCCGGCCGACCATGCGATCAGTGCGGCGACGATCAACAGCGGGACGGCGATCTCCAGGATCAGCCCGATCCTCCGGCGGTTCACGCGACCTCCTCGAGCCGGTGGGAGGCGTGCCAGTGCAGAAGCGGTCGTTCGATGCGGCGCAGCACCGCGTTGAGGCCCCAGCCGAGCAGGCCGGTGACGGCGATGAGCGCGTACATGAGCTCGACGTCGCCGCCGTTCTGGGCCTCGGTGATGGCGCGCCCGATGCCCGGCGACCCGACGACGAGCTCCGCGGTCACCGCCAGCACGAGCGCGACCGACGACGAGATGCGCACGCCGGTGGCCAGGTAAGGCAGGACGCTAGGGATCAGGACGCGGGCGACGGTGTCGCCGCGGCGGAGCCGGTAGGACCGGGCGGTGTCGAGTGCGACGGGGTCGACGTCGCGGGCACCGTAGATCATCTGCAGCAGCAATGGCCACAGCGAGGCGAACGCGACGAGGAAGACCTTCGTCTCGATCCCGGACCCGTAGACCAGGATCGCCAGCGGGATCAGTGCCACCGACGGCACGGGGCGCAGGAACTCGACGACAGGGCGCAGCGCGCGGTAGAGCCACCAGCTGGAACCGATCGCCAACCCCACGGGCACCGAGACAAGGATTGCGATGAGCAGCCCGATCGCCCAGCCCTGCAGGGTCTGGGCCAGGTCCGTCCAGAACCGTCCGTCGCCCAGCTGCCCGACGAGACGCACCAGGACGTCGCTCATCGGAGGGAACCAGCGGATCGGCAGCAACCCGGTCCTGGAGGCGATCTCCAGCACGGCCAACACGCCGATAACGGCAACCGTCCCTGGCAACCAGCGATGCGGCCGTGGCATCCGCGCCTCCTCGCCTCGGTGCGTCACCGCTCCTCGCGGCCCCGCTCGGCGATTGACTATATTCATTATGGTTTGACGCGCAAGAGTCTCTTCTTGTCGGATCACCGGCCCGCCGCCGGACACGACGAGGCTCCCGGTCGTGGAAACCCACGACCGGGAGCCTCGTCGGATACGCTCGTGCGGACCCCGCTACGGGGGCCCGGTCAGCGCGGCAGCGCCTTGTTGTTCTTGTTCTTGATCGCCGTGTAGGCGGCGGCGCCGACGAACAGCACGGCGCCGATCACCAGCGCGGCACCCAGGAACTTGAACACGGCCCCGAGCACCGAGATGACGATCCAGATCGCGAGCGCGACCCCCAGGATTTTCAGCAGCATGTGCGAACCCCTCCTCCACCGTCCATCCTGTCCGACGAACGGGCCGCCGCGGTAGTTCCCGCGCCCGCCCGCCCGGCCGGTCACGGTTCGAGGTAGGACTCCCAGACGTCGATGTCGACGGTCGAGGCCGGGTCGGCGTCCTCGCCCCACAGCTCACGGGCGTCGAACCGCACCGTGTAGAGCGGTTCGGGGGCCTCGCCGGCGCCGTGGGCGTTGCGGTCGGGCAGGACGTGCGCGCCATGGACGGCCACCACGGTGGCGAGGTGCCCGCGCGCGTAGCGGGGCAGCCTCGTGTGCCCGCGGGGGTGCATGGTGCGGGTCCTGACCCGGTCACCGACGGTGAACCGCGCGGGCGTCGCCGTATCGCGGGTGTACGGGGTGCCGACGGCGAGGGCCGCGGCGACGTCGGCGGCCCGCAGCACCCGGGTGGGCTCCCCCGGGCCGGTCGCCCGGCCCGCGGCCAGCTCGTCGCGCGTCACCAGGCCGTGCGCGACGAGCAGGTTCTCGAGTCCGCGCAGCCAGATCGCGTAGTAGCTCGACGTCAGGTACTCGGCGGGCGGGAGGGACTCGCGGACGTGGCGGCTCTCGTCGATCGTCCAGCGGCCCGTGGCGCCGGCGGCGAGGGTGAGCGCGAGGACGCGGCGTTCCCAGTCGGCGTGGAACAGCTCGCCCTCGGGTTCGGGGACGACCGGGCCGAAGCCCATCATCCCCCCGAGGTCGGCGGCGCCGTTCACGTCGCGGCGCCGGGGGTGCGGGCGAGCCCGGTGCCGATCATGGCGTCGCGGGTGACGAGGTCGGCCAGCGCCGCCTCGTCGAGGTCGTCGGTGCCGGGCGGGCGCATCGGGACGACGAGGTAGCGCACCTCGGCGGTCGAGTCGTGGACGGCGATCCGGGTCGTCGCCGGCAGCGTCACCCCGAAGTCGGCCAGGACCCCGCGCGGGTCGATGACGACGCGGGACCGGTAGGCGGCGGACTTGTACCAGGTCGGCGGCAGGCCCAGCACCGGCCACGGGTAGCACGAACACAGCGTGCAGACGACGACGTGGTGCTCGTCGGGGGTGTTCTCCAGGGCCACCATGTGCTCGCCCTGCCGGCCGCCGAACCCGAGCTCGGCGATGGCCGGGGTGGCGTCGGTGAGCAGCCGCGCCCGGTACGCGGGGTCGGTCCAGGCCCGCGCGACGACCCGGGCGCCGTTGCGCGGCCCGACGTCACGCTCGTACGTCGCGATGATCGCGTCGAGCGCGGCGGGGTCGACGTACCCCTTCTCGACGAGAATCTCCTCCAGCGCGGCGGCGCGCGCCTCCACCGACGTCCCGGACCCGGCCATGCCCCGACCCTACGGCGTCGGCGGGTGGAAACCGGGTCGCCGACGGGGGTGGTGTCCACACCCCCGGACTCACGGTGGCGCCGTCGTCGCGGACCCCCGCCCGGCGGCAGCCTTCTCCAGGACACCAGGGCCGCCGCCGCGGCCCCGCTCACAGGGGGAGACACCGATGACCGCCATGATCGACCAGCACGACAGCCTGTCCCGCATCGCCGGCCCCGTCCTGTTCCCGGGCGACGACGGCTACGCCGAGGAGACGGGCGGGTTCAACCTCACCTACCGTCCCGGACCGGCCGTCGTCGTGGGGGCGACGTGCGCCGACGACGTCGCCGCCGCCGTCGCGCACGCCGCGGCGACGGGCCGTCGGGTCGCCGTACAGGCCACCGGGCACGGCCTGACCTGCGACCTCTTCGGCACCGTCCTCGTCTCGACGCGGCGGATGACCGAGGTACACATCGACCCGGTCGCCCGCGTCGCCCGCGTCGGTGCCGGGGTGCGCTGGCGCGCGGTGATCGACGCCGCCGCCCCGCACGGGCTCGCGCCGCTGAACGGGTCCTCGTCGGACGTCGGCGTCGTCGGCTACACGACCGGTGGTGGCCTGGGCCCGCTGGCGCGCCGCTACGGCTTCGCCGCCGACCACGTCCGCCGGTTCACCCTCGTCACCGCCGACGGCGCCGTCCGCGACGTCACCCCGGCGTCGGAGCCGGACCTGTTCTGGGCGGTCCGCGGCGGCAAGGGCAACTTCGGGATCGTCACCGACATCGAGTTCGACCTCGTCCCCGTCTCGCGGTTCTTCGGCGGCGCGCTCGTCTTCGGAGCCGACGACGCGCACGCCGTCCTGCACGCCTGGCGCGCCTGGGCCCCGACGCTGCCCGAGGAGACGACGACGTCGGTGGCGCTGCTGCGCACCCCGCCGGACCCGGCGCTGCCCGAGCCGATCCGCGGTCGTTTCGTCGTCGCCGTGCGCTTCACCCACCTCGGCGACGCCGCGTCCGGCGAGGCGCTGCTCGCGCCGATGCGGGCCGCGGGCACCGTGGTGCTCGATGCGATCGCCGACATGCCCTATCCCGCGATCGACGCCGTCCACATGGACCCGACGACCCCGATGCCGATGTGGGATCGCGGTGGCGCGCTGTCGGCGCTGCCGGCCGAGGCCGTCGACGCCGTCCTCGCCACCGCGGGCCCGGCCGCGGACTGTCCGCTGGCGATGGTCGAGCTGCGCCTGCTCGGTGGCGCCATCGGCCGTGCGCCGGCGGTGCCCAACGCGGTCGCCGGCCGCGACGCCGCGTTCTCGCTGTTCACCGTCGGGGTGCCGGTGGGACCGCCCATCGAGCTGGTGGCGGCCGCGGCGGCCCGGGTCGTCGGGTCGGTCCGGCCGTGGGCCTGCCGGGGCCTGGTCAACCTGCTCGGTCAGGCCGGACCGGACCGCGTCGGCGACCTGTGGGACGAGGCGGACCGCGCGCGGCTGCTCACGATCCGCGGCCGCGCGGACCCGACGGGCCTGTTCGCGACGAATGTCGTGATCGGCTGAGCGTCGCCGAACCGCCGGGCCGCCCTGTCGCGGTCCGGCGGTTCCGCATGGGGGTGACCGGGGCCACAATCGCCGCGTGAGCGCGGACGCGGCCGACCTCCTGTGCCCGGTGCTCGTCGGCCGCGACGGCGAGGCCGCGACGCTCGTGGCCCACCTCGACGCCGCGTGCGCCGGGGCGGGTCGCCTCCTCGTCGTGGAGGGTGAGGCGGGGGCGGGGAAGTCGCGGCTGCTGCGCCACGTCGCCGACGTGGCGGCGGCGCGCGCGGTGCCCGTGCTGACCGGCCGGGCCGTCCCGGGTGGGTCGCCGCTGCCGTTCCGGCCGCTGTCGGAGGCGGTGCTGGTCGCGGGGCGACGGCTGCGGACCGCCGACGTGCCCGACCTCGTCGGTTTCGGCGGCGCGCTGGCCCGGCTCGCCCCGGACGCCGCGGCGGCACCGCCGACCGCGGCCGAGTCCCCCCTGCTCGTGGCCGAGGCCGTCGTGCGGCTGCTGCGCCATCACGGGCGCGACCGGGGCTGTCTGCTGCTGCTGGAGGACCTGCACTGGGCCGACGCCGAGACCCTCGCGGTCGCCGCCTACCTGGCCGACACCCTCGGCGACGAGCCGGTGCTGTGCGTCGCGAGCACCCGGCCCGGCCCGGGGCCCGTCCGGACCGCGCTGCTCGACCGGCTGCCCCGCGGCGCCGTGCTGGGCCTGGGCCCGCTCGGTCCGGACGCGTGCACGAGCATGGTGGCCGCCTGCCTGCGCACCGACGACCCGGACCCGGCGCTGGGCGCGTTCGTCGCCGGGCACTGCGACGGGCTGCCGTTCATGGTCGAGGAGCTGCTCGCCGGGCTGGTCAGCGGCGGCGCCCTCGTCCGTGCCGGGGCAGGCGGCTGGCGCGTCACCGGCCCGCTCACCCCGCAGGTGCCGCGCAGCCTCGCCGAGTCCGTCCGGTCCCGGCTGGAGCAGCTGCCGGCCAGGGGGATCGACGTCCTCGGGGCGGCGGCGACGCTCGGCCGGCGTTTCGAGTGGGAGCTGCTGCCCGGTGTCGCGGCGGTCGACGGGGCCGTCGCCGTCGAGGTGCTGCGGGCCGCCGTCGCCCAGCAGCTGGTCGCCGTCGACGGGACCCGCTTCCGCTTCCGGCACGCCCTGTCCCGCGAGGCGGTGCTGGCCGAGCTGCTGCCGCCCGAGCGGGCCGCGATGGCCGGCCGGGCTCTGGTCGCCGTGGAGCGCGGCCATCCGGGCCTGCCCGCGCAGTGGTGCGAGCTGGCCGGGTCGCTCGCCGAGACCGCGGGCCTGCCCGGCCGGGCCGCGGCGCTCGCCGTCGAGAGTGCCCGGCGCGCACACCGGCGCGGGGCGCTGGGCACCGCGGAGGCGGCGGCCCGCCGGGCCCGTGCGCTGGTGCCGCCGGGCTCACCGGTTGCGGCCGATGCCGACGAGTCGCTCGCGCGGACCCTCGCCGAGGCCGGCAGGCCCGTCGAGGCGCGGGAGGCGGCCGCGCGGGCCCTGCCGCTGCTCGATGACGATCCCGCGCGCGCCTGCGACCTGCTGCTGGTCATGACCCGGGCGGCGATCGCCGCAGGCGCCGCCGACGCGGCCGCGCTCCTCGCGGCGGCCCGCGCGACGGCCGCCCGGGCACCGGACGACGACGCGGTCGCGGCTCGGCTCGACGCCGTCGACGCGCACATCGCCCTGGCGGGCGACGACACCGTCGGCGCCCGGGCGCTCGCTGACCGCGCGGTGGCGGTCGCGGTGCGCGCGGGAGCACCCGAGGTGGAGTGCGAGGCGTTGGAGGTGCTGGGCCGCACCGGGTCGACGCCGGCCGAACGCACCGGCGCGTTCGACCGCATCGCCGCGACCGCCGAGCGGCACGCGATGGCGCACTGGCGGATCCGCGCGCTGCACGAGACGGCGCTGACCACGTGGGGGCCCGAGGGGAGGCGGCGGGTCGCGCAGGTGCGCCGCCTCGCGGTCGACGCCGGGGCGCTGGTCACCGTCGCCCAGATGGACCTCGTGCGGGCCGATCGCGCGCTCTCGGCCTTCGACGCCGCGACCTGCCTCGACGCCGCGACCCGCTGCGTCGAGGCGAGCCGGCGCTACGGGCTGGCCAGCCTTCCGGTCGCGCTGCTGTGGCTCGCGGGTGGGCACGCCCTCACCGGCGACGTCGCCGCCACCGAGGCCGCCCTGGCCCGCGCGCAGGACGCCGCGCCCGGCGACCCGCGAATCCTCGCCGACGCGTGGGGCCGGGTCCGGGCGCGCCTGGCGCAGGTCCGGGGCGACCGCGCGGCCCAGCGCGCCGCCCTCGACCGGTCGATGGTCCACACCCGGGTCGCGCCGCGGACCGGGTCGGTCTACCCGGGCCAGTTCGAGTGGGCGGTGCTCTGCGCGATCGACGACGACGACCTCGGCGCGGCCGCGCGGGCCGAGATCGCGGACAGCATGATGGCGCGCAACGGTTTCGACGCGCCCGTGCTGCTCTCGCAGGCCGTCGCGCACGGCCGGTGCGGCCGGGCGGCGCTGGCCGCGCAGGCGGTCGCGCGCGCCCGCGGGAAACTCGCGCAGCTCGGGGTGCAGGACTGGGCGATCCAGGTGATGCTGCTCGTCGCCGAGGCGGCGGTACGCGACGGCTGGGGCGAGCCGGTGACGTGGCTGCGGGAGAGCGAGGCCCATTTCGTCGCCGTCGCGCAGGAGGGGCTCGCCCAGGAGTGCCGCAGGTTGCTGCGCCGCGCCGGCGCCCCGGTCCCCCGTCGCCGGGCCGGTGACCCCGACGTGCCGACGCAGCTGCGTGGGATGGGCGTCACCGGCCGGGAGTTCGAGGTGCTCGTCCTCATCGCCGACGGCCTGACCACCCGCGAGATCGCCGACCGGCTCGTGCTGTCGCCACGCACCGTGGAGCACCACGCGTCGCGGCTGCTCGCCCGCACCGGGCGGCGTTCGCGCGCCGAGCTCGCCGACCTCCTGCGCCAAACCGGGTAGGGGCCGGCCGTTGACCGGGTACCTGCCACCCGTTCCGCCGTCGCCCCGGTGGGGGCAGCCTCGTCGGGTATGGAGACCACCGTCCACGAGATCGCCGAGGGCGTCTACCGGCTCTCGACGCTGCTGCCCGACGTCGCCGGCGCAGGCTTCACGATGAACCAGTTCCTCCTCGACGCCGAGGAGCCGCTGCTGTTCCACTGCGGCCCGCGCCGGCTGTTCCCGCTGGTGTCGGCGGCCGTCGCGAAGGTCCGGCCCGTCGAGGACCTGCGCTGGCTCGCCTTCGGTCACGTCGAGTCCGACGAGTGCGGCGCCATGAACCTGTGGCTGGCCGCCGCACCGCACGCCCAGGTCGCCCACGGCGCGCTGGGCTGCATGGTGTCCCTCGACGACCTCGCCGACCGCCCGCCCCGCCCGCTCGCCGACGGCGAGGTCCTCGACATCGGCGGGCACCGGCTGCGCCACGTCCCCACCCCGCACGTCCCCCACGGCTGGGAGGCGCAGCTGCTGCACGACGAGACGACCGGCACGCTGCTCTGCGGGGACCTGCTGACCCAGATCGGCGAGGCGCCACCGCTGGTGCACGACGCCGACCTGGTGTCGGCGGCGTTCGCGGCCGAGGACGTCTTCCACGCCACCGGGCTCACCGCGCAGACCGCACCGACGATCCGGGGCCTGGCCGACCTCGCGCCCCGGACCCTCGCGCTGATGCACGGTCCGTCGGCGACCGGGGACTGCGCCGCGACCCTGCGGGCGCTGGCCGAGGGCTACGCGGCACGGCTCGACGCCACCGCGGCGACGGTGTGACGGCGGCGGGGATGGACATCGTGGACGCCGTCGACGTCGCCACCGTGCCGGCGATCGGCCGGGCCGAGGCGGTGCCGGTCGCGACGACCGAGAACGACCGCTTCACCGCGCTGCTGCGGGCGTTGCCCGCCGACGCCTGGGACCGGCCCACCGACTGCACGCGCTGGACCGTCCGCGACGTCGTCGCGCACGTCCTCGGTGCGGCGGAAGGGTTCGTCTCGCCCCGGGAGTTGGCGCGGCAGCTGCGCGGGACCTGGGCGGCCCGGCCCCACGGCGGCATGCTCGCGTTCGTCGACGCCCTCAACGAGGTGCAGGTCCGCGACCGCCGGGACGTGCCCGTCGCGCAGCTGGTGGAGCGGTTCGCCACCGCCGGCCCGCGCGCGGCGCGGGTCCGGGCGCGGCTGCCCGGGGCGCTGCGGGTGATCCCGGTCCCGTTCCCGCAGCCCATCGGCAGGCGCGACCTCGCCTACGGTGCCGACCGCCTGTACACCCGCGACATCTGGATGCACCGTGTCGACGTCGGCCGGGCCGCCGGGATCGCCCCCACCCTCACCCCGGAGCACGACGGCCGCATCGTCGCCGACATCGTCGCGGAGTGGGCGACCACCCATGACGAGCCGTTCGACCTGGTGCTCGGCGGGCCGGCGGGTGGGCGGTTGCGCCGCGGGACCGCGACCGCCCTGCACCTCGACGCCGTCGAGCTGGTCCGGCTCCTGTCCGGGCGGGGTGTGGCCGACGGCGTCCTGCGGCACCCGTTCCCGCTCTGAGCCGCCGCGGCCCGGTGCCGCCCGGCCCCGTCTTTCGGGTCCCGTGCCTGCCGTCGACGCCGTCTCGACGCCGGTCCGGGGCGGCACGGGCGTCAACCCGGAACCCTGTGACATCTTGATGACGTCATCGTGACGCCATACACTCCGCGGCATGTCCGACGTGGAGCTCCGCATCTCCGACACCGACCGCGAGCGGGCGGCCGCCGTCCTGCACCGAGCGGTCGGCGAGGGCCGTCTGACCTGGACCGAACACGACGAACGGCTCGCGGCGGTCTATTCCGCCCGGACCGCGTCGCAGCTCGCGCCCTCGCTCGCCGACCTGCCGGGCGGTGCCGCCGCCGGCACACCCGTCACGGTCCGGGCCGCCGCGGCCGACCCGCGGTCGACGTCACCGATGACGTCGACGGCCGAGCCGCTTCACGTGCTCCTCGGCAAGATCGCCCGCCGGCCCGACGTCTCGTCGGGGCGCGTGGAGGCCGAGGCCGTGCTGGGTGCCGTGGTCCTCGACCTGCGCGACCTGCCCGCGGGCGCGGTCGTCGAGGTCGTGGCGAACTCGTTGCTGGGCAAGGTCGAGGTGCACGTGTCGCCCGGGACGCGGATCGTCGACCACGGGACCGCGGTGCTGGGCAAGCGGTCGCTCGTCGAACGCCGCAGTGCCCGCGGGGTGCTGCCGCGGCCCGACTCCCCCACCGTGCACCTCGGCGGGCACTCGGTGCTCGGCCACGTGCGGGTGCACGTGGCCTGACCGGCTCAGAACGGGTTGCGGCTGCCCTTGAGCTCGCTGAACGACGGCACCTCGGCCAGCAGCTTCACGGCGTCGAAGAGCCGCATCGCCTCGTCACCGGTGGGCACCGGCACGACGACGGGCCCGAACCAGGCCTTGGCGCCCAGGCGCAGGACGGGGCTGCCCGCCTCCTGGCCGACCGCGGTCTGCGACTCCTCGTGGGACGCCTTGATCACCACGTCGAGCCCGGTGTCGTCGGCGGCGTCGAGCAGCGTGGCCGGCAGGCCGGCGTCGGCGATCGCGGCGGCGAGCAGGGTGTCGTCCCAGTCCTCGCCGTTGTCGTGGCGGCGGACGCCGAGCGCGGTGAACAGCCGGCCGCGGGCATCGTTGTCCTCGACCGCCGCGAGCACGCGCAGGACCCGCACACCCTGGGCCATCAGCGGCCGGAACTCCTCGGGGATGTCCTTGTCCTCGTTGAGGATCGACAGGCTCATCAGCCGCCACGTCACCGTCGCGGCACCCGCGTCGGCCACCTCGGTGATCCAGCGGGAGGTCCGCCACGTGAAGGGGCAGCCGGGGTCGAAGAAGAAGTCCACAGACGTCACTTCCGCAGGCTACGCGTCCCGGAGTTGACCGTTCAACTTCCGACGGTCTCACGCCGGCGCTCCGCGAACACCTCGCGCAGCGGACGCACCGGGAACCCCTCGTCGGCGAGCTTCCGCCGGGCCCGCCTGCGGGCGATGATCACCCCGGCCAGGGCGATCCCCCACACGGCGTACTGGACCGTCCACGCCGCGCGGAACGAGTCCGGGGTGTAGCCGCCGGCCAGGCCGAGCACCGCCCCCACCCCCAGGGTCACCAGCAGCGACGCGGTGAACCCGCCGATGTTGACGATGCCGACGGCGGTCCCCTGCCGGTGCCCGGGGTTGAAGGTGCGGGCGTAGTCGAACCCGATCATCGACGCCGGGCCGCCCGCCGCCAGGACCACGACGAGCGCGACGACCAGCCAGCGCGGCGCCGGGGCCGGCGTGAGCAGCACCGCGGTCCACGTGACGGCCGTCGCCAGGATCACCCCGATGACCAGCCACGACCGCCGCGCGGGGTGGCGGGCGGCGAACTCGCCGAACAGCGGCCCGGCGACGACCCCGACCAGCACGAGCAGCGTCAGGATCCCGCCCGCCGCCGCGGGCGACATGCCCTGGCCGACGACGAGGTACGGCACGCCCCACATCAGCGCGAACACCGTGCCGGCGAACTGGGTGCCGGTGTGGGTCCACAGCCCCAGCCGGGTGCCGGGCTCGGCCCACGACGCCCTGAGCGAGTCCGAGACCGCCCGCCACGACGTCGCCGACACCGGGACGGGCGCACCGGCAGGCCGGTTGCGCAGCACGGCGGCCACGGCGATCGCCGCGGCGACACCCAACCCGGCGGCGGAGACGAACGCCGGCGCCCAGCCGCCCTGGTGCAGCAGCGCGGCGAACGGCACGGCCGAGAGGATCTGGCCACCCTGGCCGAGGAGACCGGTCAGCTGCGTGAGGACCGGCACCCTGCGCGCCGGGAACCACGCGCTCACGACGGACAGGACGCTGATGAACGTCAGCGCGTCGCCCGCGCCGACGAGGACGCGCGCCGCGATCGCGAGCGGCAGCGTCTCGGCCAGCGCGAGGAGCAGCTGCCCCGCCGCCATGATCAGCGCACCGGCGACGACGAGCGCGCGGGCGCCGAAGCGGTCGAGCAGGATGCCGGTGGGGATCTGGAGCATCGCGTAGACCAGCAGCTGCAGGACGAGGAAGCCCGACAGCAGCGCGGGCGCGGCGTCGAAGCGGTCGGCGGCGTCGAGACCGGCGACGCCGAACGTCGTCCGGTTCATGACGCCGACGAGGTAGGCGAACAGACCGACGGACCAGACCACCCACGGGCGGAAACCACGCATGCTCATGACTGCTCCCATGGTGCGCCCGGCCGGCCCCGGACGGCGCCCGGATGCGGGCCGCCTCACGATGTGAGATGCACCGGCCCGGTACGCAACCGCCGGTACCCGCCGCCCACGCCGACACCCGGACGAGGAGAATGGGACAGCTCCGCGGATCCACGGGATGCTGTGCGGGCTCCCGCGCGTTGTGCGGGAAGGCCGGGCACGTCGCCCGGCGACGGGTGTCCCGCACGGGACGCGCGAGACGACGGCCGGAGGACACACGGTGCTCGACCCGCAGGAGCTCTACACGGTGGCCGACGACGCCCCGCAGCTGAGCGACCCGGTGCTGGTGGTCGTGCTCGACGGGTTCGTCGACGCGGGCAACGCGGCGCGGCTCGCCGCGGAGGCGCTCGTCGAGGGCCGGGAGACGACGCCGGTGGTCCACTTCGACGTCGACCAGCTCGTCGACTACCGCAGCAGGCGTCCCCCGCTGCAGTTCGAGACCGACCACTGGGCGTCCTACTCCCCGCCGGTCCTCGACATCGTCGCGGTCACCGACACCGGCGACACCCCCTACCTGCTGCTGTTCGGCCCGGAGCCCGACACCCAGTGGGAGCGGTTCGTCGCGGCGGTGGAGCAGATCGTGCGACGGTTCGGCGTGCGGCTGGTGATCACGCTCAGCGGCATCCCGATGGCCGTGCCGCACACCCGCCCGATCGGGGTCACCGCCCACGCCACGCGGGCGGACCTCGTCGAGGGCCACACGGCGTGGTTCGGCAGCGCGCAGGTCCCAGGGTCGGCGACGGCGCTGCTGGAGTACCGGCTCGGCGAGGCCGGCCACGACGCGATGGGCTTCGCCGTCCACGTGCCGCACTACCTGGCGCGCGCGGAGTACCCGCAGGCCGCACGGACGCTGCTCGACCACACCGGCGTCTCGGCAGGCCTGTTCCTGCCCACGGAGTCGTTGACCAAGGCGGCGGAGCGCACCGAGGTGGAGATCGCCGAGCAGGTCGAGAACTCCGAGGAGGTCGCGCAGGTCGTGTCCGCCCTGGAACGGCAGTACGACACCGTCGCGGAGGCGGCCGGCGAGAGCGGCTCGGGCGGGCTGGGCGGCGAGCTGCCCAGCGCCGAGGAGCTGGCGGCCGAGGTGGAGCGCTTCCTCGCGATGCGTGACCCGGAGGACGAGCTGCCCGGCGACGACGGCCCCACCGCCCGCGACTGATCACCGCGCCACCGACCGCTCGGTGGGTGGCGCGGTGCCGGAGCTCAGTCGGTGACGTCCAGCGCCGCGGTGACGACGGCGTCGGCGTCGATGCCGTGGTGGCGGTAGACCGAGGTCAGGTCGCCGGACTGGCCGAACCGGGAGACGCCGAGATGCGTCGCGCGGACCTGGTTGATCCCGGCGAGGAACGCCAGCGTGTGCGGGTGCCCGTCGAGGATCGTGACGAGCGGCGCCGCGCGGTGGGCCGGGAACGCGGCGTCGAGCACCCAGGTGTCGGCATCGCCGTGGCCGGCCCGGGCCTGGACGGCATCGAACAGCAGCCCGGGGCTCGTCACGCACACGACGTCGGCGGCGATTCCCTGCGCGGCGAGCCGGTCGGCGGCGGTCAGGGCCTCGGGCACGACGGCGCCCATCGCGGCGATCGTGACGTCGGGGGTGCCCGCACTGCGCCGCAACGGGTACGCCCCGGCGACGACCTGCTTGCGGCGACGCTCCCGGGCCGCCGGATCCGTGGGGACCGCCGCGAGGGTCTGGTCGACCGGCCGGGTCGAGAGCCGCAGGTAGGCCGAGGTCCCGTCGGGGCGGCCCAGCCGCGCGAGCGAGGCCAGCAGCGTCCACTCGACGTCGATGGCGAACGCCGGCTCGTAGGTGGTGCAGCCGGGCTGCTCCATCCCGACCGACGGCGTGGTGATCGACTGGTGCGCCCCGCCCTCGGGCGCCAGCGACACCCCCGACGGGGTGCCGACGAGGATCGACTGCCCGCCCGCGTAGATGCCGAACGACCACGGCTCCAGCGCCCGCTCGACGAACGGGTCGTAGAGCACACCGATCGGCAGCAGCGGCTGACCCCACCGGCTCCAGGTCGCGCCCAGCTCGCCCAGCAGCCCGACGAGGTTGCCCTCGGCGATGCCCAGCTCCAGGTGCTGGCCGGTGGGCCGCTCGCGCCAGTGCAGGATCGTCTCGGGGTCGTCGTCGAACCAGTCGCGACGCTCGTCCGGCGACCACACCCCGACCTTGTTGACCCAGCCACCCAGGTTGGTCGAGGACGACACGTCCGGGCACAGCGTGACGACGCGCGCCGCCGCCTCCGGGGCCGAGCGGGTCAGGTCCAGCAGGGTCCGGCCCAGGGCGGCCTGCGTGGTGGCCTTCCCGCTCGGGGTACGGCCGATGTCGGTGGGGACGTCGACCTTCGGGAGCGCCGGAACGGCGGAGCGGTGCAGCCGGGTGGCGGTCTCGCGGCACAGCTCGGCCGCGGCGGAGTCGTCGGCGAAGCGGGCCCACGGGTCGTCGACCGACGTCCCGACCGATGCGGCCAGCTCGGCCAGCTGCTCGGCCGTCAGCAGCGACGAGTGGTTCTGCGGGTGGCCCGCCGTCGACAGGCCGTGGCCCTTCACCGTGTAGGCGAGGATCACGGTCGGGCGGGTGTCGTCGATCGCGCGGAAGGCGTCGCCGACGGCCTGCAGGTCGTGCCCGCCGAGGTTGCGGATCGCGGCGTGCAGGGTGG
This sequence comes from Pseudonocardia sp., assembly GCF_050250275.1. Classification (GTDB taxonomy): domain Bacteria; phylum Actinomycetota; class Actinomycetes; order Mycobacteriales; family Pseudonocardiaceae; genus Pseudonocardia. Next base: position 14,449 of record NZ_JBFWOY010000045.1, on the reverse strand, counting down.
CGTCGTCGAGGGTGTCGACGAGGGCCTGCAGCGCCGGCGAGTCGGGGAGGCGTTCGCGCAGCTGGGCCGGGGTACAGCGCAGCAGCCGCTGGTACTCCGGGTTGGGCATGTCGTCGATGCGCCGGCGCAGCGCGTCGCCACCCGGGCGTTCGAACAGCTCGTGCAGCAGCCGGCCGTACTTGACCGTCAGCACCTGCCAGCCCGCCGCCTCGAACATCCCCTGGATGCGGAAGGCGCCGATGTTGGGCACCACCCGGTCGAGCGACTGCCGGTTCAGGTCGACGATCCACACGACCTCGCCGAGCTCACCGACCATCGGGTCGAGGATCGCCTCCCAGCAGGCCCCCTCGTCGAGCTCCGCGTCGCCGACCAGCGAGTACTGCCGGCCCATGCCCGCGCCGCCGCCCCGGGAGTCGACGTAGCGCCGCGCCAGCGCACCCCAGATCGGGGCGGTCGCGCCGATGCCGACCGACCCCGTCGAGTAGTCGACCGGGTCGGGGTCCTTCGAACGGCTCGGGTAGGACTGCAGGCCGCCGAACTCGCGCAGCGTCGTCAGGTAGCGCTCGTCGAGCTCCCCGAGCAGGTAGTTCACCGCGTGCAGCACCGGCGAGGCGTGCGGCTTGACCGAGACCCGGTCCTGCGCGCGCAGGTGCTCGAACCACAGCGCGGTCATGATCGTCACCATCGACGCCGACGACGCCTGGTGCCCGCCGACCTTCAGACCGGTCGGGTTGGGGCGCACGCGGTTCGCGTGGTCGATGATCGCGGTGGAGAGCCAGAGCACCCGCTTCTCGACCTCACCGAGCACGGCGAGCCGATCGTCGGCGATCGCCGCATCAGGGCCGGACGACATTGCGGTGCTCATTCCGATCACACTCCGGGCTTCTGGGACGCAAGTTGCCCGCCCATCCGACCACCAGGCACCATCACTGCACCAGCTCCGGCCTGTCGACCGTGCAGGGTGCACGGTCGGCATCGTCCGCTACCACCCGCGAAGGTGCAACGTGCCCAGTCCAGGACCCGTCGACCCCCGGATCGATCCCACCGGGCACCGCATCGACGCCGTCGACGCGCGGCTGCTGCTCGCCCTGTCGGAGAGCCCCCGCGCCACCGTCCTCGCCCTCGCCGAGCGGATGGGCATGTCACGCAACACCGTCCAGGCCCGGCTGGCCCGCCTCGACCAGCACCGCGTCCTCGGCGGGTTCGAACGCCGCATCGACACCGCGGCACTGGGCTACCCCCTCGTCGCCTACGTGACCGTGCAGGTCACCCAGAGCCGCCTCGACGAGGTCGGCGCCGCCCTCGGGCAGGTCCCCGAGGTGCTGGAGGTCCTCGGCATCTCCGGACAGTCCGACCTGCAGGTCCAGGTCGTCGCCCGCGACGCCGACGACCTCTACCGGGTCGCCGGGGAGCTGCTCGCCGTCGACGGCGTCGAACGCACGACCACCGGACTGGTCATGCGCCGCCTGGTCGACTACCGGGTCGAACCCCTCCTGCGACGGATCGCGGCCGGCCCCGGATAGGGGACGTCCGGTGGACCACCGTCGATGGGTTCGGTGATGCGGGCGGTTCCCGGCAGGGCGGGCCCGTCCCGGATACCGGGGTCGTATCCGGGACGGCGACAACACGGCCAGGGGCCGCCCGGGCGCCGGGACCGCGGCGCGTGGTCCATCGGAGGTCCCCTACCGTCGCGGGCGTGACAGAGCTGCTCCCCGGCACCGCCCGCACCCTCTACGCCCGCACCGCCCGCGCCCAGCGCGACGGCCGCGTCCCCGGGCTCGTCGCCGGCGTCGTCCGCGACGGCGGGCTCGCCTGGTCGGCCGCCCGCGGCGACGTCGCCGAGCCCCACCGCGACGTCGCGCACCGGCTCGGGTCCATCACCAAGACCGTCGCCGCGATCACCGTGATGCGGCTGCGCGACGAGGGCCGCCTCGACCTCGCCGACCCGCTCGAGACGCACCTTCCCGGCACCCCGCTCGGCGACCGCACCCTCGGACAGCTGCTGTCCCACATGGGCGGCGCCACGTCGGAGAGCCCCGGCGGCTGGTGGGAGCGCACCCCCGGCACGACACTGGAGGGGCTCGGCCTCTCCCCCGCCGACGCCGTCCTCGCCCCCGCGCGGCGTTTCCACTACTCCAACTTGGGGTTCGGGCTGCTCGGTGAGCTCGTCGCCCGCGCCCGCGGCCGCTCCTGGGCCGAGGTCGCCCGCGACGAGGTGCTGCTGCCGCTCGGGATGACCCGCACAACGCCGCGCCCCGTCGCCCCGGCGGCGCAGGGCTTCGCGGTGCACCCGTGGGCCGACGTGCGGGCGCCCGAGCCCGAGTTCGACGCCGTCGTCATGGCCCCCGCAGGCCAGCTGTGGGCGTCCGCGACCGACCTCGCCCGGCTCGGCGCGTTCCTCATCGGCGACACCGGCGACGTCCTCGCCCCGGCGACGCTCGAGGAGATGACGGTGCCGTCGGGCATCGACGCGGGCGACGGCCCCGGCTGGTCGTCCTACGGGCTCGGGGTGCAGGTGCGCCGCGTCGAGAGCGGCGCGACGCTGGTGGGGCACGGCGGGTCGATGCCCGGCTTCCTCGCCGGCCTGTGGGTCGACCGGGAGGAGCGGACCGGAGCCCTCGCCCTGGCCAACACCACCTCGGGTCTCGACGGCGGCCTGCCCGCCGCCCTGCTCGCCGACGTGAAGGCCGCCGAGCCGCACGTCGTCGAGGCGTGGCGGCCCGCGCCGTCGCCGGTCCCGGTCGAGCTGCTCGGCCCCTGGTACTGGGGCCCGTCGCCGTACGCGCTGCGCGCCGTCCCCGGCGGGCTGCTGCACCTCGGCGGGCTCGGGCGGCCGGGCCGGTCCAGCCGCTTCCGGCCGGGCCCCGACGGAACCTGGATCGGGATGGACGGCTACTTCGCCGGCGAGACGCTGCGCCTGGACCCGGTCGCCCTGAACCTTGCGACGTTCGTCTTCACCCGCACGCCCTACGACCCCGCGGCCCCGGTCCCGGGCGGCACGACCGCCTGGGCATGACCGCCCTCACGACCCCGGGGCGGGCCGCCGACGGACCGCGGGCACCCTCACGGCTGCCCCGGGCCTCCCGAGCAGCAGTGGGGTTGCGCGCCGTACCGGGCGCGCAACCCCACGGTCGCGCCGACCGCTGCGGACAGCAGTGAGGTTGCGCGCGGCTGTCCGGGTCAGGGCTGCAGGACGACCTTGCCGGTGACGCGGCGCTCGTCGATCAGGGCGAGCGCCTCTGCGGCCCTGTCCAGCGGGAACGTCTGCGAGATCACCGGGTCGAGCGCTCCGGAACGCAGGTGCGGCAGCAGGTCCGCCCACTGCCCGTGGATGTAGCCCTCGTGCGCGAGCGCATACCCGCCCCAGGCGACGCCGACTACCTCGGTGTTGCCCAGCAGCAGCCGGTTGACCTTGACCGTCGGGATCTCGCCGGCCGTGAACCCGACGACCAGCACCCGCCCGAACGGGGCGAGCGAGCGCAGCGAGTCGGTGAACCGGTCACCACCGACGGGGTCGACGACGACGTCCACCCCGCGCCCACCGGTCAGCTCGCGGGCCGCGTCCTTGAACCCGTCGACGAGGACCGTGTCGTGCGCACCCGCGGCCTTCGCCACCTCGGCCTTCGCCTCGCTCGACACGACGCCGATCACCCTGGCGCCCATCGCCCTCGCGAGCTGGGTGACCGCGGTGCCGACGCCACCCGCCGCACCGTGGACGAGCACGTCGTCGCCCTCGCGGAGCCGGCCGCGGACGGCCAGGGTGAAGTGCGCGGTGAGGTAGTTCATCGGCAGGCAGGCGCCCGCGGCGAACGAGACCTCGTCGGGGAGCGGGACGACGCGGTCGGCCGGGACCGCGGCGACCTCGGAGAACGCGCCGTAGGTCGAGAACCCGGCCACCCGGTCGCCCGCGGCGAGGCCGGACCCGGCAGGCGCCTCCCGGACGACGCCGGCCAGCTCGGAGCCGAGGCCGAAGGGCGGGTCGGGCTTGTACTGGTAGAGCCCGCGGGTCAGCAGGACGTCGGGGAAGTTCACCCCCGCCGCGCGGACGTCGATCAGCACCTGCCCGTCGCCCGCCGCGGGTTCGGCGACGTCACGCACCTCGACCGCCGCCGGACCGTCGAGCCGGACCACCTGAACCGAACGCACCCCGTACCTCCTCGTACCGTGCCGCCCTCGTACCCGGGCCCTCAGCCCATCCTGGCCGGGGACGGCGCCCCCGCGACCGGCAGGTGTGAGCGACCCGACGCCGCGACCGTCACGGTCCCCGCCACCGCGATGACGACGAGCGCCCCCAGCAGCCACGGATACCCGACGACGTGCGCGGCGACGGCGAGCACCGTCGGCAGCAGGAAACCGATGTAGGCCAGGGCGTAGTAGACGCCGGTGAGCCCCGCGAGGTCCTCGGGCCGGGCGAGCCGCTGGATCTCCAGCAGCCCGGCGACGACCGCCACCCCGTACGCGGCCCCGAGCACGACCGCGGCACCGAGAGCCACCCACGGCGACCGCTCCACAGCGGCGACGACGCTCGCCGCGAGCCCGCCCGACATCACGACCATCGACACGACGACCGCGCGCGCGTCGGTGCGCCGGTCGAGCTTCTTGGCGATCGGCTGCACGGCAGCACCGGTGAGCAGGGTCGCCACCGTCAGCAGCGTCGAGTAGGCCAGCCCCCACGAGCCGAGCCGGTCACCGACGAGCTGCGGCATGATCGCGTACGCCACCCCGGCCGAGCCGAAGATCCACGGCGCCATCGGGAGGACGACCCGCAGGAACCGGGGGTGCCGCGCCGCGCGCAGCGGCGGGACGTGGGTGCCCGTGCCGCCCGGGACGGTCTCGGGAGCCCGCGGCAGGAGCGCGAGCGCGACGATCGTCAGCACCCCGTGGACGACGTAGGGCAGCTCCATCGGCAGCGGCCCCCACTGCGCCAGGACCCCGGCGACGCCGGCGCCCAGGCCGAACCCGAGCGTCAACGACAGCGCCGCGCGCCGGGCCCCGGCGCCGGCGGGCGCGTCGTCGAACGGGGGTTCCGACAGCTCCTTCACCCACGTCGACCCGACCGCCATCGCGACGGCGACCGCGGTCCCGGTGGCGAAGCGTCCGGCGAAGATCGGGACCGGGCCGGACTCGCCGAGTGCGAGCAGGACGCTGGCCAGCAACGACGCGGCGGTGCCCGCGATCATCAGCGGGCGGCGGCCCCAGCGGGCGCACAGCCGCCCGGCGAGCAGCAGCGTCGGCACCACGCCGACGACGTACGCGCCGAGGAACGCGTCGACCGTCAGCACCGAGTACCCGGCCGCGTCCCGGTACATGATCAGCAACGGGGTGAACTGGTTGCCGCCCCAGCCGCAGCAGAACATCGCCGCCGCGACGGCGAGCCAGGCCCTCGACCTCATCGCGCCGGCCGGTGGGTGCCGTCGAGGTGGGCGGGCAGCAGCGCGGCGAACCGCTCGGCGTCGAGGGCCTCGATCGCGTCGACGAGGGTGGCGTGCTCGTCGACGACGACGGCGATCTGCTCCGGGTTCGGGGCGAGCGCGTGGATGCTCATGCGGCGCTGCCGGTCGCCGAGCGTGGCGTAGAAGCGGACCGTGATCCGGTTGCCGCCGGCGTCGACGATGGTGCGGTGGAACGCCTCGTCGGCGGCCGCGACCGCGGGGAGGTCCCCCCGGGCGGCGTGGCGGCGCTGCACGTCGAGGGCGGCGCGCAGCCGCGCGACGGCGGCGGGCACGTCGGCGGGGCGGCGCAGCAGCCGCCGGACCGCAGCCGTCTCGACGGCCTCGCGGGCGTCGAGCACGTCGTCGGCCTCCCCGACGGGCACCGGCACGACGACGGCGCCGCGCTTGGGGATGAGCTCCAGCAGCTCCTCGGACTGCAGGCGCAGGAACGCCTCGCGCACGGGGGTGCGGCTCATGCCGAGCCGTTCGGCGATGTCGCCCTCGCTGAGCAGGTGCCCGCCGGGCAGGCCGCCGGACAGGACCAGCTCCTTGGTGGCGGCGTAGGCGCGGTCGGCCGCGGGTTCTCGCGTGGGCACGCGACGACCGTACGGCATAGATGCAAGCTTGCATCCATGGCGTGGTCGTACGGTGCTCCCGTGGCCGGAGCACGGGCGTGGGCGCTGTTCGCCGCCGTCTCGGTGCTGTGGGGCGTGCCCTACCTGTTCATCGGCGTCGCGCTGCGATCCGGGTTCGGACCGGTCTCGCTCGCCGCCGCCCGCGTCGTGCTCGCCGCGCTCGTCCTCACCCCGATCGGCCTGCGCCGGGCCCGCCGGGCGCTCCTGCGCGGCCGCGGCGGCCGGCTCGCGGTGCTCGCCGTCGTCGAGGTCGTCGTGCCGTTCGTCCTCATCCCCGTCGGCGAACAGACCGTCCCCACCGGCACCGCCGCCGTCGTCATCGCAACCGAACCACTGTTCGTGCTGGTCACCGGGCTCGTACTGGGAACCCGGGCGCGGCCCGGCATGGCAGCGGTGATCGGGCTGCTCGTCGGCCTCGGCGGCGTCGCCGTGCTCTCCGGCGTCACGGGCGCCGGGGTCGGTGTCGTGGCACTCGTCGCCGCCGCGGCCTGCTACGCCGTCGGCGCAGTCCTCATCAGCCACTGGTTCGGCGACGTCCCCGCCCTCACCGTCGCCGCCGGCATGCTCGCGATCGCCGCGCCCCTGCTCACCGCCGCCACCGCCGGCGCCGTCGCCCTCGGCGCCGAACCCCCACCCGCGCCGACCCCCGCCGGGCTCGCCGCCGTCGCCGCGCTCGGCATCGGCGCCACCGCCGCCGGGTTCGTCGCGTTCTTCACCCTCGTCGCCACCTCCGGGCCCGACCACGCCGCGCTCATCACCTACGCCGCACCCGTCGTCGCCGTCGCGTGCGGCGCGCTCCTGCTCCACGAACCCCTCGGCCCACGGACCCTGCTCGGCGCCGCGCTCGTCTTCGCCGGGGCCTGGTCGGCAACCCGGCCGGCCCGTGTCCGGGCCCCCCGCGGCGATCGCCCGACGTCACCACCAGCACCGTGACCGTCACCCTCCCCCGGCTGTCGGCGGAGATTCCGGGGCTGGAAAAGTTGGGTCGATGCGTCTGGTCTTCGCGGCACACGAACACGAGGAGTACGGGCTCGTCCGCGACCGGCTGCTGACCGCGGTCCTCGCCCGGTCCCGGCGGCTCGGCCGCGAGGTCGACCCCGCGCTCGTCGGCGCCGCACTCGACTACAAGATCGGTGTCGACGGGCGGCTCGGCCGCTGGACCCGCCGCCACGTCGCCGACGCCCTCGCGGTGTGGTTCCCCCGCACCGTCGCCGTCGCCGACAACGAGTGGGCCGAGATCCCGCACGCCCTGCACGAGCTGTTCGCGCTCCTCGCCGAACAGGACCGCCTCGACTGCGGCTCCGCACCCGTCGGCGACCTGCACGACCAGGTCACCGACTCCACACCCGCCCTCTACGACGCGATGGCCGACGAGCGCAACTACGACCTCGGCAAGTTCTGGAACGTCCAGATGATGCGCCACGACGTCGACAAGGCCGACGTCCTGGCCGTGCAACGCTTCCTCGAACAGGCCACCCGCGGCGAGCTCGACATCGACCGCGACGCCCTCGCCGCCGTCACCCGCGAGGAGACCCGCCGGCGCGAGCAACCCGACGACGTCCCCCTCACCCCCGGACCGGTGCTGCTGCCGTCGGCGGCCGCACTCGTCGAGAGCGCGTCGGCCTCCTCCGCGCTGGAACGGCTGCGCGCCTTCACCTACTGGATCCGGGCGGGTCGCCGGCTCACCCGCGAGGGGCGGCTGCACCTGTCCGACGCCCTCGCCCTCGCCGAGGCCCTCGGCCTCGACCACTTCTACCGCGACACCGCCCGCACCAGCGACGACCTCCCCGACGTGTCGCTGCTGGTGTCGTGGGCGCGGCAGGCCCGGCTCGTGCGCGTCGTCAACCGGCGGCTCGTGCCCGTCAAGGGCTCCGGGCCGCTGCTGCACCGCCCCATCGAGTTCTTCCGCCGCGCCTTCGACGCCCTCGGCCGCCTCGGCGACCACTTCGGCGGCACCGACGTCTTCGGCGCGCCGTCCCTGTTCAGCATGTCGCTCGGCGAGGCCTTCCCCGTGCTCTGGTACGACCTGTACCAGGCAGGAGGGGGCCCGGTCCCCGTCGAGCACTTCTACCGCCTCGTCCGCGAGACCGTGAACGGCCAGTTCGGCTGCGTCGTCGACGACCTCGCCGGGGACGTCGAACAGCGCCTCTGGCGACGCGACGTCACCGCCCTCCTCGACGCCCTGGAGCTCCTCGGCGCCGTCGAGCTCGAGGAGAGCACCGACCACGACCACCTCACCGCCCTCGCCGGCCGCGACGACCCCGACCCCACCGTGGTCTCGCTGACCCCCATCGGCATCTGGGTCTGCAACCAGCTGCTGCTGGAACAGGGCGTGCACGCCCCGCTGGTCGGCGAGTTCGCCGACGAGGACGTCGAGTACGTCTGCGTGCGGATGTCGGGATGCCGCCCCGAGATCGCCGAGGCCGAGCTCGCCGCCTGGGTCGCCGCCCGCGACCCGCGCACCGCGGCCCACGAGCTGACCCGCTTCCTGCGCCGCACCGACGACCCCGGCCACCGCGAGCTCGTCGTCGCGGCGCTCGCCAGGACCGGGGAGGGCGGCCACGAGGTGACGCGACGATTGGAGGAGCGGGCCGTGCGCCGGGGCCGCCGCGTCCCCGAGGGCTCGCACCCCGTCCCCGAGCCCCGCGCCGCCGTCGTCCGCTCGTAGCCCGTCCGCGCGCAACCCCACTGCTGCGAATCCGCCCCGGCACGACCGTCAGGTTGCGACCACGACCCCGCGCGCAACCTCACTGCTGCAGACCGCCCCGCCGAGGACCGTCAGGTTGCGCCCGCCACACCGCGCGCAACCTCAGCGCTGCGGATCGGCCCGGGAACGACGAAGAGGTTGCGCGCCGGGGTCGGCGCGCAACCTCTCGGTCGACGGTGGGGTGGGTCAGGCGCTGCGCTGGTGCGGGATCCGGGCGGCGACGTCGACGCGGCGGGCCAGGGCCGTGGTGTCGCGGGTCAGGTGGTAGTGCCCGTGGGTGGACCGGTTGCAGCGGTAGGAGCGCATCGGCTGCGAGCCGAGCGACTCGAACTCGCGGCCGGCCTGCTCCGCCGCCGCACGGTCGGGGTAGATGACCTTGCCGTCGGTCCGGCCACCCTGACGCCGCGGGGCGGTGCCGCTCAGCTCCGCGCGGCTGGGCTGGCAGAACTGCGGGCCGCCGTCGGAGCGCAGCCGTGCGTGACGCATGACGACGGCGGCGCGGGCCGGGTCGCGCACCGGCTTGCGGGGCGCCGGGATCATGGGAAGCACGGTGGCGATCGTGTCGGCCGCGGTGTCGTCGGGGGCGGTGCGCGGGGCGCCGATCACGACCTCACCGTTGCCGTGCGTGCCCTCGGGACGTGTCGCGTCACCGCTCGTGTGCCGGTCCATGCCGTCCTCCGTTCGCCGTTGTCTGAGCATCGCTGATCGGACGGCGTGTCGTTAGCCGTGCATCCATCGCTTCGCCCGTTCGTGTGACACCGGATCGATTCGTGACGGTGCGTCAGATTCGAGCGCGTCGCCCCGTGCGACTCACCGCTTCGTGAACGACCGATGCGGCCGTCCGGATCACCGCAGGTGAGCGCCTCGTCGACGGTGGGTCACGCGGCACCGCACGGTCGGATCGCCGGGGCGGCGGCCGCGACCTTCTGCCCCTACCCTTCCCCTCGCTGTCGCGGCGGGAGGACCCCGGGCGCGGCGGCACGGGAGGCCCGCGATGCAGTGGTCCGACGCGTTCGTGACGACCGGGGAGGGACCCGGCGTCTTCGCCGTGCTGCCCGGGCACCGGCACACCGTCCTCGACTGGATCGCCCGCCACCGCCCGCCCCTGGTCGTCGCGCGTGAGGTCGGGTCGCCGCCCGTCGACGCCTGGGTGGTCCTCGACGGCGGCATCCTGCGGACCCACCGGCACCGGCCTGAGCCCGGCCGCGACCACGGCCCACCCGACCGCGGCCCCGCCGAGGCGACGGGCGACGGGTCCGGCGAGCTGGCGCCGGGCATGCGGATCGTCGGCTGGGCGGCGCTGCGGCTCATCGCCGGGGACCTCGACGTCGGCCTGCCCGCCGGCCCGCTGCCCGGCGAGCCGCGGGTGCCCGCCGATCGGGCGTCGCTGCGCCGCCGCCACCTGACGACGTCGGCGTCGGACCCGGGCGTCGCCGAACAGGCCGAGCTGCTCGCCTCCTGCACCGATGTGCGCATGCTGCGCTGGGTCTCGACGGTGCTGGCGGCGACCGCTGCCCCGATGGCCGCCACCGACCTGCGGGTCGTGTGAGCGTTGCCCGCGGCGTCCACACTGGGCGCATGGCGGGGCGTTGGGTGCTGCACGTCGACCTCGACCAGTTCATCGCGGCGGTCGAGGTGCGGCGGCGGCCGGAGCTGGCAGGGCTGCCCGTCGTCGTCGGCGGGCGGGGTGACCCGACCGGGCGTGCGGTCGTGGCGACGGCGTCCTACGAGGCCCGCGAGTTCGGCGTCCGGTCGGGGATGCCCTTGCGCACGGCGGCGAAGCGGTGCCCGGACGCGGTGTTCCTCCCCGCCGACAACCCCGCCTACGACGCCGCCTCCGACGAGGTGATGACGGTGCTGCGGTCGTTCCCGGTGGTCGTCGAGGTGATGGGCTGGGACGAGGCGTTCCTCGGCGCGGTCACCGACGACCCGGAGGCGCTCGCACACGACGTCCAGCGTGCGGTCGCCGAGCGCACCGGCCTCTCGTGCACGGTCGGGATCGGGGACAACACGGTGCGCGCCAAGATCGCGACGGGGTTCGGCAAGCCCGCGGGCACCTTCCGGCTGACCCGGTTCAACTGGTTCGCGACGATGGGCGACCGGTCCACGACGGCGCTGTGGGGCATCGGGACCCGGACGGCGCGCCGCCTCACCGAGCTCGGGTACCGGACCGTCGCCGAGCTGGCCGAGGCCCGGCCCGCGGAGCTGGCGGACCGCCTGGGTCCGGCGATGGGGCCCTACTACGTGCAGCTGGCCCGCGGCATCGGCCGCGAGGAGGTGTCCGACGCCCCGCACGTCGCCCGTTCGCGCAGCCGGGAGACGACGTTCCCGACCGATCTCGACGACTGGGCCGCCGTCGGCGAGCAGGTCGCGACGCTGGCCCGCCGGGTGGCCGACGACGTCGCCGCCGAGGGCAGACCGGCCGTGCGGATCGGGGTCACGCTGCGGTTCGCACCGTTCCTCACCCGCAGTCGCAGTGCCACGCAGGCGAGGCCGGTCTCGACGGCCGAGGAGCTCGTCGTGGGTGCGCTCGCGGTGCTGGACCTGTTCGAGGAGCGCTACCGGGCGCGGCCGGTGCGCCTGGCCGGGGTGCGGGCCGAGTTCGCACCGCCCTGACCGGACCCGCCCTGACCGGACCCACGCCGACCGGACCCGCGCCGACCGGTTCCCACCGCTGCGGCAGGGGTCGGGCTCAGGTCACGGGCATCGGCACCGGGGTGTCGGCCGTGTCCCACGCCGCCCGGCGCAGCGCCCGGTAGATCACGCCCGCGTCGCCCAACCGTCTGCGCAGCAACCGTTCCAGGCCGCCGATCGGATAGAGGTTCTGCGGGGCCCGGGAGTCCTTGTAGCCGTCGGAGGCGTAGCGCGGCAACGTCACCTGCGACAGCGCCGCCATCGCCACCGCCTCGGCTGCCGGCTGGGCCGCACTGCACTCCAGCCGCACCACACCCGCCCACGGCGACCCCGGGCCGGTGGGCAGCCGCAGGTACCAGGTGTAGCGCTGCCACGACGTGCCGAGCAGGAACACGGGTGTGCGCTCCCCCGGCGCGAGCGTGGCGATCAGGGCGTCGAGCTCGGGCTGCAGCCGCTGCAGGTAGCGGGTGCGGTGCGTCTTGACGTAGCCGAGCGCGCGCGGCAGGTGCTGGCGTCCCCGCAACGGGCCGTCGACCACCAGCAGGTCGTCGTCGCCGGTTCCGGCCTCGGCGCGGGCGCGGCCGGCCGCGTCGACCTCGATCGCGGCGAGGCGGCCCTGCAGGGCGAGGCTCAGGTTCTGGGCGGGCGCGAGCCCGCCGCCGGCCGGGACCACCTCGGCCACGTACCGGCCCGCGGGGGTGACGACGTCGGTCGCCCCCTCCGCCGACGTCAGCAGCGACCGCGCGACCGTCACCGCGACCGGTTCGGCACGGTCGCCCGCGCAGCACACGACGCCCGCGGCGTAGGACGCGCAGAGCGCGGCCGTGCTCGACCCCGGGCCGACGTCGGCCGATCCGTCGTCCACCCAGGCCTGCGCGTCGACCCGGCGCACCCCGTCGACGAACAGCGTGGCCGCGGGCGGGCGCACCCGCGGATCGGGGACCACCGGTTCCCAGCGGTCGGCCGCCGTCTCGACGGTGACGTCGATGCTGGCGTCGGACGTGGCCGCCTCGTCGCCCGCGTCGGCGTCGAGACCCGTGCCGTAGGACGGGTCCCACGGGTCGACGGTGAACCGCATCCTCGGGCCTGCCTCTCCTCGCGGTGTGCGGCCCCGATCGTCGCCGATGCCGCCGCCCCCGCGACCCCCGACCCGCCGAGCGGCCCGCCGGCGTGCGCCGAACCGTCGTGCCGGCCCCGCCAGGGCCGGCCACCAACCGTTCACCGATCGACCCGCGCGGACTGTCGGTGGGTGGTGCCAGGCTCGCCCGGTCCGAAGCAGTGCGACGCACTCACGGAGGTGTGCGATGACCACTCACGAGGGCCCGTGGCAGGCGGGGACGCCGTGCTGGGTCGACCTGACCGTTCCCGACGTCGCGGCGGCCACGCGGTTCTACGGGTCGGTGCTCGGCTGGACGTTCGTCGACACCGGGCCCGACTTCGGCAACTACCGGATCGCGCAGGTGGGCGGACGTGCCGCGGCGGGCATCGGGCCGGTCATGCAGGAGGGCCAGCCGTCGTTCTGGACGCTCTACATCGCCTCGGACGACGCCGACGCCACCGCGAAGCTGGCGACCGACAACGGCGGCACCGTCATCGCCGGCCCGATGGACATCCCCGGCAGCGGGCGGATGGTCATCGTCGCCGACACCGTGGGCGCGGTGTTCGGGGTGTGGCAGACCCTGGGGATGGACGGCGCCCAGGTCGTCAACGAACCCGGCGGTCTGGTCTGGGAGGACGCCCGGCTGACCGACCCGGAGCCGGCCCGCGCGTTCTACGCGGCGGTGTTCGGCTACACCTACGACGCCGTCGAGGGCGCGCCGGGCGACTACACGACCTTCTCCCTCGGCGGTGAGGTCAAGGGCGGCATGGGTGGGCTCATGGGCGCGCCCGAGGGCACCCCGAGCCACTGGATCGCCTACTTCGGGGTGGCCGACGTCGACGCCGCGGTGGCCGCGGTCCAGGCCGGTGGTGGTGCGGTGGTGATGGCACCGGCGAACTCGCCGTTCGGACGTATGGGCATCGTGACCGACCCGTTCGGCGCGCCGTTCTGCCTGCACGGCCCCGTCCCGGACTGACCGGTCCGCCGGGCGACGAGCCCGCTATCGACGGGCGTGCGACGCCGGTCGACCGGCCCGGCCGAACCGGTGCCCGCCACTACACTCGCGGCGTGGATTACCTGGTCAGCGGCGTCGGGGTGCTCGACAAGACCATGCACCTGCTCAACCAGATCGAACGCCGCCAGCCGCTCGGGTTCCCGGAGCTCGCCGAGTCCGTCGAGTTCCCGCGGACCACGACGCACCGGCTCGTCGCGGCCCTGGAGACGCACGGCTTCGTGCGCCGCGACGAGCGCGGGCTGCTCGTCACCGGTAGCCGGTTCGCCACCGCGAGCCTGTCCCAGATCGCGACGCCGGTCCTGGGTCGGCTCTCGGCCGACACCGGCGAGAGCACGCAACTGTTCGTCCGCCGGGGCCCGCACCGGCTCGTGGTGGTCTCGATCGAGTCGTCGGCGGAGCTGCGCACGACGGTGCCCGTCGGTGCGCTGCTGACCGTCCACAAGGGGTCGGCGGGGCGGTTGCTGCGCGGCGAGGCGGACGCGCTGCGGGCCGGGTGGGTGCAGAGCGTCGGGGAGCGGGCGGCGGGGATCGCGTCGGTCAGCGCCCCGGTCCACCGCGGTCGGCAGGTCGTCGCAGCGGTGTGCCTGTCCGGCCCGGTCGAGCGGCTGGGTACCGACCCGGGGTGGCGCTACGCCGAGCCGGTGATGGCGGCGGCGCGGGAGATCGAGATCGCCGCGGCGACGTCGGTCGACTGACCGCGGCCCGGCCGCGCCGGGCCGCGGCCGCGCGCCGCGGGTGGGCGTGCCCCCAGCCCGCGGCGAGCGGCCGGACCGAGGTCACGACGCGGGCAGCCCCCACAGCTTCAGGAACCCGGCCGGAAGCGCGCCGCCGTAGCCCTTGCCGTCCTCCGGCGGGACACCGGACTCGTTCACGTTCGTCTTGTCCCAGTTTCGGATCGGGGTGCGCTCGTCGACCGGCGGCTGCCCG
>NZ_JBFWOY010000044.1:0-45176 GCF_050250275.1 Pseudonocardia sp. | reverse complement strand
CCGGCGTTCCCGCCACCGGGGTTCCCGCCACCGGGGGTCCCGCCACCGGGGTTCCCGCCACCGGGGTTCCCGCCACCGGGGTTCCCGCCACCCGGGTTCCCGCCACCGGGGTTCCCGCCACCGGGGTTCCCGCCACCGGGGTTCCCGCCACCGGGGTTCCCGCCACCCGGGTTCCCGCCACCCGGGTTCCCGCCACCCGGGTTCCCGCCACCCGGGTTCCCGCCACCAGGGTTGCCCCCGCCCGGGTTCCCACCACCCGGATTGCCACCACCCGGGTTGCCGCCACCCGGTTGACCCTGACCGGCGCCCTGCCCGCCAGGTCCGGCGACCGGTCCTGCCGCTTGTGCGACAGCGCCACCCATCAGGAGAAGGCTGCTGGAGAGCGCCGCGACGTACGCGCCGCGGCGGAGGTTCTTGTTCACGCGTTGGTCCTTCCGGCAGTGACGCGCAGTCGGGGGCCGGCGTCGTCGAATTCAGTGAAAGTCGAGGGGAGTCGAGTAACTCCGGTCCACAGCCGATCGTTTCCTGGGAATCGCCTGTTACGACGCCGCGAAAAGTTGCGCCGTACGGCCGCGAGAATTGGTCGAAAGTCGCCGCAACCTGCGGGTCGCTCGCGCGTCCGATTCGTCGATCGAGGCTCTGAACAGGGAAGACTCCGAGCAGACCGAATCAATCAGCCGGATGGACCCGGGCCTTCCGACCTGTCACAGAATCCGGTGATGCAATTCGGGATCAGAATAAACAGGACATTTCGTCGCTGCAATCACCGAGTCGCGCGGGTCCCGGCTCGTTCGGCGCCGGCCTCCCGGAGCGGGCCGAGCCGGCGGCGCCCGGAACCCATCGCGGTCCACGGCCTGGTAGGACAGTCCTGTCCGAGTTGGGAGGAGCGGCGATGGCCCGGGGCACGACGGAGACGCGCGAGGGCGTCGAGCTCACCAACCTCGACCAGCCGCTGTTCGATGGCGCGGAGGCCACGAAGCGCGACCTGGTGGATCATCTCGACGCCGTCGCCGACCGCATCCTCCCGGAGCTGCGGGACCGGCCGTTGTCGGTGATCCGCGCGCGGCCGGGGTCGCCGCCGTTCATGCAGAAGAACCTGCCGAAGTACGCGCCGGAGTGGCTGCGGTCGACGACGGTGTGGGCGCAGACGTCGCACCGTGAGGTGTCGTACGCGCTGGTCGACGACCGGCGGGGGCTGTTGTGGTTCGCCAACCAGCGGGCGGTGGAGTACCACCCGACGCTGATGCGGCTCGACGACCGGCATGCCCGGCTGCTGGTGATGGACCTCGACCCCCCGGAGGGTGACGACTTCGCGGCGGTGGTGCGGGCGGCCCGGCTCGTGGAGCAGGCGCTGGCGGACGCGGGGCTGGCTGCTGCGGTGAAGACGAGCGGCGCGAAGGGCCTGCACATCGTCGTCCCGCTGGCCGGCGACCCCGAGTTCGACGACACGGCGGCGGCGACGCGCGCCTTGGCGGTGCGCGCGGAGGCGATCGACCCGTCGGCGGCGACGACGGCGTTCATCAAGGACGACCGGGGCGGCAGGGTGTTCCTGGATCCGACGCGGGTGGGTGGGGCGACGATCGTCGCGGCCTACAGCCCGCGGGCGCGGCCGGGGCTGCCGGTGTCGTTCCCGGTGGCGTGGGCGGATCTCGACGACGTGCACCCGCGGGACTTCACCGTCGCGACGGTCGGGGGGCTGCTGGGCGACGGTGATCCGTGGCGGGAGGCGATGCCGGAGCCGCAGCCGTTGCCGCCCGATCTGGTCGAGCAGGGGCACACGATCCCGGTGCCGCGGGTGCAGGCGATGCACGAGGGCAAGCGGCGCAAACGCGCGCGCGAGCAGGCAGCGGAGGAGCAGAGTTGAGCCGTACGACCGTCGTGTTCGACTTCGGCGGGGTGATCACGTCGTCCCCGTTCGACGCGTTCAACCGGATGGAGGCCGAGCGGGGGCTGCCCCGGGACCTGGTGCGGCGCATCAACACGGTGAACCCGGACGGCAATGCGTGGGCGTTGTTCGAGCGGGCGGAGATCGACGAGGCCCGGTTCGACGTGTTGTTCGCCGAGGAGGCCCGGGCGCTGGGGTACGACCTGCCCGGGCGCGACGTGCTGGCGTTGTTGGCGGGTGACCTGCGTCCGCGGATGGTCGAGGCCCTGGACCGGCTGCGCGCCATGGGTTACCGGCTGGGTTGCATCACCAACAACGTGCCTGCGGGGCACGGCTCGCAGATGTCGCCGACCGCGCGGAAGGCCGACGCGATCGCGGCGGTGATGGCCCGCTTCGACCATGTCGTCGAGAGCAGCAAGGTGGGTGTGCGCAAGCCGGACCCCCGCGTCTACCTGTTCGCGTGCGACGCGTTGGGGGTCCGGCCCGAGGAGTGCGTCTACCTCGACGACCTGGGCATCAACTGCAAACCGGCTGCGGCGCTGGGCATGCTCGCGATCAAGGTGACGGGCGAGGACCAGGCCCTGGCCGACCTGCAGGCGGACGACGCGCTCACCACACCTTCTGCAGCAGCTCGGTGATCGTCGCCTCGTCGACGGGGCGGGGTGACTCGCGGACGACGATGTCGCCCATCGACGACGTCGCGACGCCGGGGATCTTGTCGCGCGGGATGCCGAAGTCGGAGACGCGGCGGGGCACGCCCAGGTCGTCGAGGAGCCGGTCCATGGCGTCGGCGGCCGGTTCGCCGGGGGTGGCGACGCCGGCCTCGACGAGGGTCGTCGCCATCCGGGCCTGAGCGTCGTGGGTGACGGGCTCGAGGAAGCGCATGACGTGGGGCAGCATGATGCACGAGGTCACGCCGTGCGGGATGCCGAGTGCGCCGAGCTGGTGGCCGATGGCGTGGGAGAGCCCCAGCGACACGTTGTGCACGCCGATGATCGACATCCAGGCCGCGATCTGACAGTTCAGCGCGGCCTCGTGGTCGTTCGCATCTGCAACCGAGCGGGGCAGGTTCGCAGCGAGCAGGCGCAGCGCGCCCGTCGTCAGCGCGGAGAAGAACGGGTGGGCGTTCTTGGCGTAGCCGATCTCGATGGCGTGGTCGAGGGCGCGGACGCCGGTCTGGGCCCACAGGTCGCGCGGGGTGTGGGCGGCGAACTCGGGGTCGAGGAACACGACCTGGGGGGTGAGCTCCAGGTAGGCGGTGAGGTCCTTGGTGTCGCGGGCGTGGTCGACGGAGCCGCAGAAGCCGTCCCATTCGGCGGCCGACAGGGTGGTGGGGACGGCGAAGGTGGGTAGCGGGGCGGTGTCGAGCGGGCGGATCGTCACGGTGTCGGGGTACTCGAAGACGACGGCGAACTCGGCGAGGCCTGCGGTCGTCGTGATCCCGTGTGCCACACCGAGTGCGGCGAGTTTGGCGGCGTCGATGGGTGACCCACCGCCGACGGCGATGAGCACGTCGGCGCCGGAGTCGCGGGCCTCACCGATGAGCTCGACTACCCGGTCGACCGGGTTGTGCGCGAGGACCCGGTCGTAGACGCCGGCGACGGAGGCGCCGAGCTCGTCGACGAGGTCGCGGAAGTGCGCGCTCGACCCGACGGAGCGCCCGGTGACCAGGTAGGCCCGCGACAGCCCCCGGCTGCGGAGCTCCTCCCCGATGGCGTGCACGGCTCCGGGGCCCTGCACCACCCGGTCGATGCGCGGCATGTCGAACGTGGTCAGCCCCATCTGTGGCTCCTCCTCGAACCTCGGCTGGTCCGATTCTGGCCCCCGACCGGCCGGTCGGTGCAACCGTTCGGGGACGCCGGGGACGTCCGGACCGTGCGACGGTGACGGTCAGAGTCCGATCAGGGTGCCGCCCGCGAGGGTGAGCAGCATCGTGACCAGTCCGAGGGAGACGGTGCGCACGACGGTGCGCCACATCCGGGCGCCGCCGAGGGTGGCGACGAAGTCCCTTGGCCTCGTAGATGCCGGTGAGCTCGGCGAGCTCCTCCTCGGGCGAGCTGTCGAGCTGACGGCGTTCGGCCTCGATGGTGGCCGACCTGGCGTCACGTTCGTCGGCCACCTCGGAGTACCTCATGCCGCCCAGCGCGATGGCACCGCCGACCATGGCGGCGAGCGCCGCCAGGACGATCGTGCTGCCGGTGGCCCCGGCACCGAGCAGCCCCTCCACGACCCCTGCGGTGGCGATGATGCCGTCGTTCACGTCGACGACGTGCCCGCGGACCTGCTCGCGGTCGAGCCTCGGCACGATCCGGCGACGCCCGGGATCGTCGTGGCCGGACCGGACGGTCGGTGTCACGCAGGGTCCTCCGCCGGCCGGTCGACGAGCATGGGTCAGCGTAACCGGCAGCGGGGCGTGTGGGCGTCACGTCGTGGCGGCGGCCCGGTGGTCGACCATCTCCCGGAGCAGTGCCCGCCGGACCCGGGGCCGGTCGGCCAGGTTCACGGCGAGAACGGTCAGCACCACGTAGGTGACCAGGGCGCTCGCGACGAGCGCGAGCAGCGGCACCCACGTGCCGCCGAGCTCGTCGATCATCGACTGTTTCGCCCACACCTTCCATGTCAGCAGGAAGTTGACGCCCAGCCCGATGACGTAGGAGACGGCGAAGGACAGCAGGAACGGTCGCAGGGTGCCGTCGTGGCGGCGCGCCGTCAGCGGTTCGACCCGCAGCGGCGCGAGCACGGACAGCATGTTCCCCACCCCGAGCCAGACCAGCATCATCGTCAGCAGCTCACCGAGGGCCGCGAGGAACGCGTCGAAGTCGTCCGCCCACCAGGCCAGCAGCGTGCACAGCACCAGGCCCACCGCCCCGACCAGCGCGAACAACGTGGCGTTCTTGCTCAGCAGCAGGTGCCACAGGCGTTTCCCGCTGGTCAGGGCCTCCCGGACCCGGCCGGCGTCCCAGCTGAGCGCGTTGGTGCAGACGACACCTCCGATGACGCCGGACAGCGCGTAGAGCGCGAGGAACGGCACCAGTTCGGAGTAGGTGTCCCATCGGAACAGGCGCACGAAGCCGAGGTAGGCCAGGCCGATGCCGAGGCTGACCGCCAGTTTGACCAGGATGGACCGGGGCCTGGTGCGCAGGACGTTGGTGAACTCGGAGCGCACGTCCGCGCCCACGACCTGGGTGTGGCGCAACGCGGGATGGCCGGGCGGCAGCAGCCGGTAGCCGCGGACGGCGCTCGCGACCTCCTCGGTGTCCCCGGCCCGCAGTGCCGCGGCGCGGGCCTCGAGGACAGCTCGATGGGCCTCCAGCAGGCTGAGCCGGGCCACCGCGACCGCCGCGTCGGCGTCCGCCTCGGCCTGCGCCGCGGCGGCGACGGCGTCGGCCGGTACCGGGTCGTCGTGGTCGTCGCGGTCTGCCGCGACCAGCTCACCGAGGCGGTGTCGCCAGACCGCCGACGGCTGGACCGCGGAGATCCGCGGGTTCGCGAGCGCGGAGCGGTCGTCGTCGAGGTCTGCGGCGACCCGGCTCGCGGCGGTGTCGATCGCCGGGCCGCTCTGCCAGGCCACCGACCGTGCGGTCAGCTCGGCCCGGGCGGCCCGACGCGCCACCTCGGTCAGTCCCGTCAACGCCGACATCCAGCCTCCGCCACCACGAGTTCCGGGCCCCGCGCGGAGGATCTCACGCGGCGCCGGCTCACCCGGCCGGCCGAGGGTGCGCGCCGGGTGCCCGGGTCTAACGTCGTGGGGCGTGGCCCTTCCCACCCGATCTCTCGGGACCCTCACCGTCAGCGCCCTCGGCCTCGGCTGCATGGGCATGAGCACGGCCTACGGCGACGCCGACCGCGACACCTCGCTCGCCACCGTCAACCGTGCCATCGACATCGGTGTCACCTTCATCGACACCGCCGACGTCTACGGGAGCGGCCACAACGAGGAGCTGCTCTCGGAGGTCCTGCGCACCCGTCGCGACGACGTCGTCCTCGCCACCAAGTTCGGGCTGATCGCGGGCGCCGACGGTCGTCCCGGCGGCATCGACGGCCGCCCCGGGCGGGTGCGTGAGGCCTGTGAGGCGTCGCTGCGCCGGCTGGGCGTCGACCACGTCGACCTGTACTACCTGCACCGGCCGGACCCGCAGGTCCCGATCGAGGACAGCGTCGGCGCGATGGCCGAGCTGGTGCAGGCGGGGTTGGTCCGCCACCTCGGCCTGTCGGAGGCGACCGCGCCGACGTTGCGCCGTGCGGTCACCGAGCACCCGATCGCGGCGCTGCAGTCGGAGTGGTCGTTGTTCACCCGCGAGCTGGAGGACGACATCGTGCCCACCGCCCGCGACCTGGGCATCGGGATCGTGCCCTTCAGCCCGCTGGGCCGCGCGATCCTCACCGGCCGCGTCTCCGGCGACACGGCGATGGGCGACGGGGACATGCGGCCCTCGATGCCGCGTTTCCAGGGCAACAACCTGACCCGGAACCTGTCGGCCGTCGAGACCGTCACCGCGGTCGCGCAGGCCCACGGCGTCACCGCCGGGCAGGTCGCGCTGGCCTGGCTGCTCGCCAAGGGCGACGACGTCGTCCCCATCCCCGGCACCAAACGGATCGCCTACCTGGAGGAGAACGCGGCCTCGGTCGACGTGGTCCTGACCGACGACGACCTGGCCCGGCTCGACGCGATCCGCCCGGCCGGCGACCGGTACCCGGACATGAGCCGCATCGGCAACGAGACCCCGGCCCGCGCGTGAGTGCCGTGGCGGAGTGGTTCGCGGACCGGTGATCGCCGGGCCGGCGGTGGTGACGCACACGTCCCGTGGCCGACGACGGGCCGCGGGCGGGCGGGGTCAGGTCGACGGGGCCGGGGCGCCGGGCTCGGTGGTGTCGGCTTCCTGGACCGCGTCCGAGGCGAGGCGCACGCAGTCGTCGCAGATCGCGGCGTCGACGCCCACCACGAGCCGGTGCACCTCGTCGGCGCCCTTGCCGCAGAAGGAGCAGCGGGGTTGCGCATCGGCGGTGGCCACGGGCCGACCCTAGCGCGGCGGCGGCATCGGCAGAACGCGCATCCGGCCTGCATGATGACGTCGTGCCCGCACGCGACGACGCCACCCTCCGGCCGCTGCTCGGCCCGGACCGCCACGACTCCCGGCCGGCGGTCACCGTCGGCGACGCGGCGCTGCACCGCGCGGAGCTGTGGGGTGCGGCGGGCGCGGTGGCGGAGCGGATCGCGGGGGCGCCGGCGGTCGCGGTGCACGGCGACGCGAGCCTGGAGACGGTCGTCTCCGTGGTGGCCGGCGTGTTGGCGGGGGTGCCGGTCGTGCCCGTGCCGTCCGACGCCGGGACGTCCGAACGCGCACACGTGCTCGCCGACTCCGGCGCCACGTTGTGGCTGGGCCCGCCGACCGAGGGTGTCGCGTTGGAACGGGTCCCGGTCGACCCGGCGGCCGGCGGCGGCAGCGGCATCCGGGCGGAACCGGACCCCGACGCCACCGCATTGATCATGTACACGTCGGGGACGACGGGGAAGCCGAAGGGCGTGGTCATGTCGCGGCGGGCGATCGCCGCCGATCTCGACGCCCTCGCCGACGCCTGGGCCTGGACCGCCGACGACACCCTGGTCCACGGGCTGCCCCTGTTCCACGTGCACGGGCTGGTCCTGGGGATGCTGGGGGCGCTGCGGCACGGGTCCCCCCTGGTGCACACGGTGCGGCCCCGGCCGCAGGCGTACGCGGCGGCGGGCGGCACGCTGTACTTCGGGGTGCCGACGGTCTGGTCCCGGGTGGCCGACGACCCGGGTGCGGCCCGTGCGTTGAGTGGCGCGCGGCTGCTCGTCTCCGGCAGCGCCGGTCTGCCCGACCGCGTCGCCGGGACGCTGACGGCACTGTGCGGGAAGTCGCCGGTCGAGCGCTACGGGATGACGGAAACGTTGATCACCGTGGCCGCGCGGGCGGATGCGCCGGTCCACACCGGGTGGGTCGGGACGCCGGTGGCGGGCGTCGAGTCGCGGCTGCGCACCGAGCACGGCGACCCCGTCGCCCATGACGGCGCCACGGTCGGTGACCTGCAGGTCCGCGGCGCCACGATGTTCGAGGGCTACCTCGGCCTGCCCGAGGCGACGGCCGCGTCGTGGACCGACGACGGCTGGTTCCGCACCGGCGACGCCGCCGTGATCGCCGAGGACGGGCGGCACCGGATCGTCGGCCGGATCTCGGTGGACCTGATCAAGACGGGCGGCTATCGCGTGGGGGCCGGGGAGATCGAGGCCGCGTTGCTCGACCATCCCTCGGTGCGGGAGGCGGCGGTGGTGGGCGAGCCCGACGACGATCTCGGGCAGCGGATCGTCGCCTACGTCGTCGGCGACGACGTCCGGCCCGACGAGCTGATCGCCCACGTGGCGGGCGGGTTGTCCACGCACAAGCGGCCGCGCGAGGTGCGGGTGCTGGAGTCGTTGCCGCGCAACGCGATGGGCAAGGTCCAGAAGACTCTGCTGCCGAAGGGGCGATGATGCTGGCCCATGACCGCGCCGGGACCGGGGCTCCCGTGGTCCTGCTGCACGGCTGGCCCGGCGACCGCACCGACTACACCGACGTCGTCGCGCAGCTCTGCGGGGGCGACGGCGGGGTCGACGTGGTGGTGCCGGACCTGCGCGGCTTCGGGGAGTCCGACCGTGACCCGGGTGGCGACCATGCGATGGGCGCCCAGGTGGGCGCCGTCGTCGAGCTGATGGACCACCTCGGGCTCGCCGATGCCGTGTTCGGCGGGTACGACATCGGGAGCCGTGTGGCGCAACAGCTCGCCGTCGAGCATCCCGACCGGGTGCGCGCGCTCGTCGTGACGCCGCCGTTGCCCGGTGCGGGGCGGCGTGTCCTGGAGCCGCAGGCTCAGCGCGAGTTCTGGTACCAGGCGTTCCACCAGCTGGAGCTGGCCGAGCAGCTCCTCGACGGGAAGCCGGACGCGGTCCGCGCCTACCTCGCGCACTTCTGGAACCACTGGAGCGGGCCGGCGTTCTCCCCGTCGGACGCCCGCCTGGACCACCTGGCCGGGCGCTACTCGGCAGCGGGGGCGTTCACGGCGTCGATCGGCTGGTACCGCGGCGGGTCGGGGACGGCGGCGCGGGCGCTGGTGGAGCAGCCGCCGGAGGTGCGGATCGCGGCGCCGACGACGGTGCTGTGGCCCGAGCACGATCCGCTGTTCCCGCGGGCGTGGTCGGACCGGGTCGGGGAGTGGTTCGCGGCGGCGGAGGTCCGGCCCGTCGACGGGGCGGGGCATTTCGTGCCGGTGGAGGCCCCGGCGGTGTTCGCCGGGGTGGTGCGGGACGCCGCGGTCCCCGTGGTGCAGTAACGCCACGCGGACTTGCCCGAGTAGGGGGTGAGCAACCGCCGAGACCCGGGAGTCCTCATGGTCCAGGAGAGCGGACGCCCGGCACCGTCCCGCCGCGCGTTCCTCCGCACGGCCGGTGTGGGAGCCGCGGTCCTCGGCGTCGTCGCCTGCAGCAGCTCCCCGTCGACGACGCCGGTGGGCACCACGGCGCAGACGACCGGTACGCCCGCCCCACTGCCCCCGTCGGGCGACGCCGTCACCAAGGGCCCGAAGTACGCGATCAGCCGCTGGCTCGCCCACACCTCCGACCTGAGGACCGGTGAGGAGCTGTTCGCGCTCGACGCCGGCGACCTGACGTTGGCGGCGTCGACCACGAAGCTGTGGTCGACGGCGGCAGCGCTCGACACGTTCGGCCCGGACTTCCGCTTCGAGACACCGGTGTACCGCAACGGTGCGGACCTGGTGCTGGTGGCCGTCGGGGACCTGACGATGGGCGGCCGCGACACCCCGCAGGGAACGATCGACTTCCGCCCGCTCGACCACGCCGAGGCCAACGACATCCCCGGCGCGTCGCTGACCCCGCAGGACCCGCTGGCGGGGCTCGACGATCTGGCCGCGCAGGTCAGGGCGGCCGGGATCACGCAGGTCACCGGCGACGTGGTGATCGACGCGCGAATGTTCGACCAGGCCACCAAGGACACCTACGTCCTGTCCCCCATCATGATCAACGACAATCTCGTCGATCTGACGATCACCCCGGGTGCGGTCGGCGCCGCCGCGACGCTGGTCTCGCGACCGGTCACCGCGGCCGTCACCGTCGACTCGACGGTGACGACGTCGGCCGCCGACCAGCCCGCCGCCGTCACCGTCACCGAGGACGGCGGCAGGATCACCGTCTCGGGCACCGTCCCGGCGGGCGAGCCGATCCTGCGCATCGCCGAGGTCGAGGACCCGCCGTCGTTCGCGCGGACGCTGTTCATCGAGGCCCTGGTGCGCGCGGGTGTCGCCGTGTCCGCCACCCCGACGGGCCCCAACCCCGTCGCCGCGCTGCCCGCGCCCGGCTCCTACGCGCCGGGTGACCGGGTGGCCCTGCACCGGTCGCTGCCGTTCTCGGAGAACATCAAGCTGGTCAACAAGGTCAGCATGAACCGTCAGGCCGACACCCTCGTCGTGCTCATCGGCGCGAAGAACGGGAAGCGCACGCTCGACGACAGCATGCCGCTGCTGCAGCCGTTCATCCGCAAGGCGGGGATCGACCCGGCGTCGCTGTCGCTGGCCGACGGCCGCGGCAACGACTACTCCGACCTGTTCTCGCCGCGCACCGTCGCGACCCTGTTGCGCTACATGGCGACCCGCCCCGACTTCCCGGTGTACAAGGCGTCGATGCCGATCTTCGGTGTCGACGGCACCGAGTCGACGACCGTCGCGCCGGACAGCCCGGCGGCCGGGAAGGTCCAGGCCAAGTCGGGCACCACCGTCGCCGGCGACGCCATGAACGGCCGCGGCATGATCATGGTGCGGGGCAACGCCGGGTACATGACGTCGAAGAGCGGGCGCGAGTGCGTCGTCGCCGCGTACGTCAACTACGTGCCGATCGCCGACGTCACCGGGGTGTTCGACGTGCTCAAGGACGTGGGCGCCGTGGTGGTGTCGATGTGGGAGAACTGCTGACCCACCGGGCCCGCTGGGAGCGCACCGGCATCCGTCGCGGCGCCGCACTGCGCGCCGCGGCCCCGCGGACCGCACCGTGGCGCGGGGGTCCGGTCCGGCCCACCGACCGCACCTCCGCCGGCTGAACGGACGGACGGCGCGAACCGTGTAACCCCGGCAGGCCCTCGCGCGACAACCGGGAAGAGGCCTCCTGTCGCCGGGGCCGGGGGAGGCGCAGGACCGTGAGCCGGGTGCTGTCCGGTGCCGTCCCGGCCCGTCCCGCGTCAGTAGCCGCTGTCGTGCCAGCCGTCGAGCGACCCGTCGTCGGCGACGTCGTGGGTCCCGTCGGCACCGGCGTCGACGTGATCGTCGTGCCAGTCGTTGGTGTCCGCTCCGGCGTGCCCCCCGGACGCCACGGACCCGGCGCCGTCCTGACCGGGGTCGTCACGGCCGGCGGGGTCGTCACGGCCGGCGGGGTCGTCGTAGCCGGCGGCAGCGTCGTGTCCGGCGGGGTCGGCCCGCCCGCCCGCGCCCGCGGGCGGGACGAGGTCGTCGACGTCGGCGTCGGTGTCGGTCACGGCCGCCGACACCATCCGGCTCCACACCGCGTCCGGCATCGGGTCGGGCTCGGCGAACAGGTCGGCGGTCTCCGACTCGTCGAGATCGTCATCGGGGACGCTGTCCATGTCCAGGTATCCGTCGGCACCCAGCGGGAGTTCGGTCATGGGATCACCCCTCCACTCGGAGGACACCGGGCCGGGCGATGCGGGACGCGCCGCCGAGCTGGAACTGGTGCGCCGCGCCGGCGCGGGCGACACCCGCGCCTTCGCGACGCTCGTCGACGCGCACCGTGACCGTGCGTGGGCGGTGTGCGTGCGCATCACCGGGCACCAGTACGACGCCGAGGACGCCCTGCAGGACGCGCTGACCGCGGCCTGGCGTCACCTGCCGACGTTCCGCGGCGACGCCCGCTTCGGGACGTGGCTGCACCGCATCGCGGCCAACGCCGCGCTCAAGCTGGTGTCCCGCCGCCGCGACACTCCGGTCGACGAGGCCCCCGAGGTCGCCGACAGTGGCTCCGACTTCGCGCCCGGGATCGCCGATCGTGACGCCCTCGACGCGGCGCTCGCACTGCTCCCACCGGACTTCCGCGCCGCGCTCGTGCTGCGCGAGTACGCCGACATGTCCTACGCGGAGATCGCCGACGCCCAGGGCGTCAACATCCAGACCGTGAAGAGCAGGCTGAACCGGGCCCGCCGCGCCGTGGCGACGCTGCTGCAGGACCGATGACCGAGCGAGGTCGCTCATGGTCGCCCCTCCCCTCCGATGGTGTGCACGCTTGTTGGAGCCGCGTGGGGTCCCGGATGTTCCCGAGACCCGCGACATTTCTCCGGCGGGTGTCAGAGATCGGCCCCGACGAGCGCGTACGACCTGGTCAGGACGCGGGCGGCCTCGCCGACGCGGGGGTCGCGGGCGGTGGTGGTCGCCGTCTGGGCGCGGTCCCAGCGCCGGGTGAGCTCGGCCCGCAGCTCGGGCGACGACAGCGGTCGGCCGGCGCCGAGGCGACGCCACGGATCGTCGTTGTCGATCATGAGGTCGAGCTCACGGGTCAGGTCGCGGGCCAGCGCACCCGAGCGGCCGGCGAGCAGCTGCAGGGCCCGCAGCTCCGCGATGCGGTGCATCGCCGGCTGCAGCTCGACCTGCTCGATGCGGTCACGCAGCCGTGCGCCCGCCTCGTACGACGCGGGCATGCTGCGGGACAGGCCGCGCAGCCCGCGCAGCATCCGCTCCACGGTCAACGGCACGCAGCGGCGGACGAACCGGGTGCCGACCAGGTCCTCGACGGGGCTGAGCCCGCTGCGGTGCGACAGCCAGTTCTGCAGGGCGCCCGCCCCGGCCCCGGCAACGCCACGGGCGTAGTTGACCGCGTACGGGCCCAGCTCGTGCAGGACGTCGCCGACCGCGGCGGCGTCGACACCCGGGGGGACGCCGAAGCGCGGCAGCATCTGCAGGCGTGCCGTCTCGACGGGCTGCAGTGCAGCCAGGGTGCGTGCCTTCGTCTCGGTGACCAGCCCCGTCCGAGCGGCCTGGCCGAGCAGAGCGGCGACGGGCACGACCGCGGTGAGCAGCGTCGGATGGTCGCCCGCGATGCGGTCGGCGACGGTCCGCGCCTCGACGAGGGGGTCGCGCGGCGACCACGGCCCGGACCCGAACAGGTCGGCGTGCGACAGCACACCGATGACCCCCGCCGCGGTCGAGCCCATCGGACCCGTCGCGGCCTGGTGTGCGCGGATGAAGTCGATGTCGTCCTGCTTCTCCACGTCGCGGAACAGGTAGAGCAGCGCGCTCGCCTGCTCCACCGCGCGACTCGACGGTGTCTCCCCCGCCGCGCCCTCGCCGATCGCGACGCGGCGCACCGCCTCGTCACCGGGACGGTCGAGCGAGCCGAGACCCGGCGTGTCGATCAGGGTCATCTGCCGCAGCGCGCCGGCCTGCAGGAACACCTCGATCCGCTCGATCCGCTCCGCGGGGACGGCCGGCGTCTCGGGCAGCGCGCCGTCGAACGGCAGCGGGTGCACGGTGCCGTCACGCAGCACGAGCTGGGCACGGTCGGGGGCACCGAACCGGTACCAGGTGACGACGCGCGTGCACTCCCCCGCGGCCGTCGGCGCCACCCGGCGCCCGATCAGGGCGTTGACCAGCGTCGACTTCCCCGCCGACACGCGGCCGACGACGGCCACCCGCAGCGGCTCGGTGACCGAGGCCCGCAACGCGGCCAGCTCGGCTCGGGCGCCGGAGGCGAGCAGGGCGGGCGCCTCGTCGCACAGTGCCAGGACGGTGCGCGTCATCCGGTCGGTCGGGCCGGCCCCGGCAGGAGGCACCATGAGCGAATCCTATGCGCGCCCACCTCGACCCGGCGGGGGGCGCGAGCGGCTGCGCGACGAGGAGGGGAGCGACGCGATGGCCTCCGATGACCCCGTGGAGCAGGTGGCGGGCCGGCCGACGACGGCGGGCGCGGCCGGGGCGACGCGCGGCCGCGCGTCGCTGCTCGGGGGGAGCCTCGTCCGGTCCGGGCTGCCGCTCGACGCCGCCCAGGGCCGCGCGATGCGCGAGACCCGCAAGCTGCTCAACCAGCACAAGC
The DNA here is from genome assembly GCF_050250275.1 of Pseudonocardia sp. Classification (GTDB taxonomy): domain Bacteria; phylum Actinomycetota; class Actinomycetes; order Mycobacteriales; family Pseudonocardiaceae; genus Pseudonocardia. The sequence continues at coordinate 31,191 of NZ_JBFWOY010000044.1, read as the reverse complement.
GCACCGACCTCCTCGAACGGCTCGAGGCGCGGCTGGCCGCGACGCCCGGCCCGCCCGTGGTGGCCGTCGTCGGCGAGGCCAAGCGCGGCAAGAGCTCCCTGGTAAACGCCCTGCTCGGGCGCCGGGAGATCGTCCCGACGGGCGCCGACATCACCACAGCGGTGTTCGTCGAGGTGCGCTGCGACGACCCCGCCGCCACGGCGACGGAGACGGACGCCGCCGCGCTGCCACCGCCTGGCGGGGCGAACGTCGTGTTCGCCGACGGGACGGTCCGCACCGTCCCGTCGGGACGGGTGCGGGACTGGGTCGCCGTCGGCGCGCGCCCGGACGGGGGCCAGGGGCCCGACGTCGTGGGTGTCCGGATGCGGTCGGGCCACGGGCGGCTGCCGGGCGCCACGATCGTCGACACCCCCGGTGCGGGCGGGCTGGACAGCGGACACGCGAGGCTCGCCCTGCAGGCCTGCCGCAGCGCCGCGCTGCTGGTGTTCGTCACCGACGCCGGTCAGCCCCTGCCCGGGCCGGAACTGGCGTTCCTCACCGAGGCGTCACGGTCGGTGGAGCGGGTCGTCATCGCCGTCACGAAGATCGACAAGTACCCGTCCTACGAGCAGGTGGTCGACGAGATCCGGGGCCTGCTGGCCCGGCACGCGCCGCGGTTCGCGGCGTCGCCGGTGGTGCCGGTGTCGGCGGAGCTGGCGCTGCAGGCGACGACGTCCCCGCCGGCGCTCGCGGCGGACCTCGACGCGTTCTCCGGTGTCCCCGCGCTGGTCGGGGCGATCACCGAAGGGCTGGCCGACGCGTCCGGGCTCGCGGTCCGCAACGCGCTGCGCACCGCCGACCACGCGCTCGGCGAGATCGCCGACGAGATCGGGCGGACCATCGAGGCGGTCAGGCAGACGCCCGGCGCCGAGAGCGCGGCCGACCGCGAACGCGAGGAGCTCGTCGAGCTGCGCGAACGGCAGGGGACGTGGTCGCTGTACCTGGACCGCGACCTGCGGCACGCGCGCGGCCGGGCCGTCGAGACGCTGGGCCGGGAGGGCGACCGGCTGCGCGTCGTGTGGCGCGAGCGGCTGGAGAAGCGGCGGATGGCCTACAGCCGCGCCGCCGCCGAGCAGGCGACGAGCGAGCTGCGCGGCGACCTCTCCGCCATGGCCGGCGCCGCGGCGCTCGAGTTCCGGGACGCGGTGACGGCCGTGGTCGAGGAGCTGGTCGGGCCGGAGCAGGCGGCGATGATGCTCCCGGCGAGCGGCGCACGGTCCGTCGTCGACGCCGTGGACGCGGGCCGCACCGCCCCGTCGGGGATGCGGAAGCTGTTCGACCCGTCGCTGCTGTTCATCTCCAACTCGGCGGGGACGACGGCGTTCCACATCGCGGCACCCGCCGGGGCGGCGGCCGCCGCGGCCGGGGCGATGGTGCTGCCGCTGACACTGGCGATCGCCGGCGGCGTCTCGGCCCTCGTGCTGATGACGTTGTTCCGGCAGGGCCAGACCGCGCAGCGCCGGCTCGCCGACTGGGCGTCGGAGGAGGTCGTCCGGGTGCGGACCGCCACGACCGCCGCCCTCGACGACCTCGTCAACGACGTGAAGCCCGAGATCATCGTCGCCTACCGGGCGGTGCTCTCGGCGCGGATCGCGACGCTCGACCGGGTCATCAAGGAGGCGCAGGCCGCCGACCGCGCCGACGCCCGCGAGCGCGGGATCACTGTCTCCGGCCTACAGCTGCAGCTCACGGCGCTGCGCGACCAGCAGAAGGAGCTCGCCACGCTGCTGGGCTGAAGAAGTTCGGAACTCGGCGGAACAAACGCGCCGCCGCCCGTCTCCAATCACTGTCCGCGCCACGCGGACCGACCGCAGACACGACGAGACGGAGCCGGCGATGAGCGACCCGACCTTCACCGAGGACCACACCGCGATCGTTCCCGCGTCCGATCAGGGCAGCGACCACGCCGACCCCGGCTACTCCGACACCACGACCCACGACGACAGCGGCTACGACTCGGGCTACGGCTCCGGGTACCAGGTCGTCGACAGCAACGACAACGGCATCGCCGACACGGTGCTCGTGGAGCTGGCCCCGGGGCTGCAGGGCGCGATCGTCGACGTGAACGAGGACGGCACCCCCGACGTCGTACTCGTCGACATCGACGGCAACGGCAGCTACGACGCCTCCATCCAGCCCGACGGCAAGGGCGGCTTCGTCGTCTCCGTCGACACCGACGGCGACGGTCGCCCCGACGAGTCCCGCACCGTCGGCCGCGACGAGCTCGACGCCGTACTCCCCGGCCTGGCCGAGGTGCTCGACCCGTCCGGCACCGGTGTCCACACCGGCACCGTCTCCGACACCGGCGGCGGGTCCGGACAGCCGGTCGTGTACGACACCGACGACAACGGCATCGCCGACACCGTCGTGGTGGAGCTCGCGCCCGGCGTGCAGGGCCTGATCGTCGACGTGAACGAGGACGGCACCCCCGACGTCGTCATGATCGACCTCGACGGCAACGGCCGGATCGACACGATGATCAAGGCCGACGGCAGTGGCGACTTCGTCGTCGGCTACGACGACGACGAGGACGGCAAGGTCGACCGGCAGGAGCCGATCAGCCGCGAACAGCTCGACGCCGCCGTCCCCGGCCTGGCCGACGTGCTCGACCCGTCGACCGGCGGCCACGACACGACCGTCTCGGACGGGGCGGTGGGCGCGCCGTCCGACGTGCAGGAGCTCGACACGAACGAGAACGGTGTCGCCGACGCGGTGGCGTTCCAGATCGCGCCCGGCGTCCAGGCCGTCGCGGTCGACCCCGACGAGGACGGCCGGTTCGACGCCGTGCTGATCGACCTGAGCGGCGACGGCTCGCTCGACACGATGGTCGCGCCCGACGGCCGGGGTGGCTTCGTGATCGGCTACGACGACGACGGAGACGGCCGGATCGACCGCGAGGAGACCGCGACCCGCACCCAGCTCGACCAGGCCGTCCCGGGACTGGCCGACGCCCTCGACCCGCGCGGCGGCTCCGGCACCGGCGGTCGCGCCGTCTGACCCCGGCCACCCGGTCACCCCTGTCCGCCCGGCCTCGGTTCGCGGGCCACCCGACACGAGAGCGAGACCTGCGATGTCCGACGACCTGATCGACGTCACGCACGACGGCGGCGGCGGCGGCGACCACGCCCTGGAAGCGCTGGACCAGGCCCTGGGCGACGGCCGCGGTGTCATCGTGACGATCGACAGCGGCGAGGTCTGGTACGGCGAGACGACCGAGGACCACGTGCTCGACCACGCCGTAGTCGTCGCGGGGATCGACCCCGACCGCGGCGTCGTGCTGCTGTCCGACCCGGGCAACCCGAACGGCAACCTCGAGGAGGTCCCGATCTCGGTGTTCACGGACGCCTGGGCCGACAGCCGGTACGAGATGATCGCCTGCGACGAGCCGGCCGCGGCGCTCACCGACGGCCCGGGGGGCGCCGACGGCGGGACCACGGCATCCGGGCCGGGCCTCGATGCGGTGTTCACCCGTCCGTGGGCGATGCTTCCGGTGACCGTGACGGTGACGTGACGGGGTCGGGGTCAGGACCGGGCGGGGCGTGGGAGGACGGCGTGCAGAGGTCGCTTCACCCGGTCCGCAGGGCGGCTGCGGTGCTGGTCACCGCCGCGGCCCTCGGGCTCGTCGCCGCCTGCGGTGATGCTGGTGACCAGGTCACCCCGGCCACGGCGAGCGTCCGGCAGGGCGCCCCGTTGCAGGGTGCGGCCCCCGGCGGCCAGGAGGGCAGCCGCCTCGCGGGCGCCCCGGAACGCCCGCAGATCACGGTGCAGACCGTCGCACCCGAAGGCCCCCTCGCCGGCGAGCCGCGGAATCCGGGCGCGCCGGCGGTGACCGGGACCGGGCTGTCGCGGGGAGTCCTCCCGCAGCAGGCGCCGGAGCCCACGGGCGGCGCGGTGTCCCCGGTCGCCACGATCGGGGGCGGCCCGGTGCCGACCACGGCGGAGTCCGCCGGCGGGGCCGGGCCGCTGTGGATCGCGCTCGGGGCCGTGGTGCTCGCGGCGCTCGCGTTCCTGGCCGGCCGGCTGACCGCGCCGCGGCGGGGAACGCACGTGCCGGGCCCGATCCCGGTCGCCCCTCCCACGGGAGCGCCGCGGCCCGGGGGCCGCGAGGCCACGCTCGTCGACGGCATGATCGGGGCGCACGACCTCGCCTCCGACGAGGCTCAGCAGCGCCACCTCGAACAGGTCCTGCGCCGCAGCGGGATCGTCCCGGTCCTCCCCGCGCCGGGCAGCCCGCTGGAGCACGCCGAGGTGGTCGGGACGGCACCGGCCACGTCGCCCGCCGAGATCGGGACGGTCGCCGGCGTCGCCCGGTCCGGGTGGGCCGACGGCTCCTCGATCATCCGCCCTGCCCAGGTCATCGTCTACGTGGAGGCGGCGGAATGAGCAGCGCCGCCACCACCCCGACCACCTCACGTGTGGAGCAGTTCTCATGAGCGCCGGCTGGATCCTGTCCATCGACTTCGGCACGACCAACACCGTCGCCGCGGTACGCATGCCGGGCGGAGAGATCCGTTCGGTGCGGCTGAGCAGCGACGCCGACCAGATGCCGTCGTGCGTGTTCGTCGAGGGCCGCGAGATCGTCGTCGGGCAGCCGGCGGCGTCGCGGGCGATGTCGGCGCCGACCCGGTTCGAGGCCACACCCAAACGCCGCATCGGCGACGACACGGTCCGCCTCGACAACCGGCAGGTCCCCGTCGTCAACCTCGTCGCGGCCGTGCTGCGGCAGGTGGCGACGCGGGCGGTCGCCACCGCGGGGGGCACGCCGCCCGAGCAGGTCGTGCTCACCCACCCCGAGGCGTGGGGGGCGCGGCGGCGCGAGCAGCTCGCGCAGGCCGCGCAGCTCGTCATGCCGACGCGGCTGAGCCTGCTGTCCGAGCCCGTCGCGGCGGCCAGCTGGTACCTGCGGACCACGCGGCTGCCGCCGGGCCGCCGCATCGCCGTCTTCGACTTCGGCGGCGGCACCCTCGACGTCGCCGTGCTGCGCACCGACCCGGGCGAGCAGACCGGGTTCGTGATCGCGGCGTCGGCGGGCGAGGACCAGCTCGGCGGCGAGCACATCGACCGCAGGCTGCTCGACTGGGTCGACGCCGAGCTGCGCCGCAGCGGCCGCACCGACATCGCGGAACGCCTCGAGTCGCCCGACGAGGTCGCGGGCTGGCTGACCCTGCGTGACCAGGTCCGCGCGGCCAAGCATGCGCTCTCGGAGTACCCGTCGGCCCACATCGCGGTGCGGACGGTGCAGGGCACGGCGTCGTTGCTGATCACCGTCGAGGAGTTCGAGCAGATCATCGCGCCCGACATCGACCGGGCCGTCGCGCTGGCGACGACGGTCCTCGCCGACGCGGGCACGAAGGGTCCCGACGACCTCGCCGGCTTCTACCTGACGGGCGGGACGTCGCTGATCCCGCTGGTGCAGCGCCGGCTGGCTGCGATCCTGGGCCGCACGCCCGCGACGCTCGACGACCCGAAGCTCGTCGTCGCGCTGGGAGCGGCGTCGGCGGCCGCGGCCGCGCAGCCGGCCGTCGGCCGGCCCGCCCCCGGCGCACCGCAGTACGCGGGCGCCGGGACCGTACCGCCGGTCGTCGCCGGTGCCGGTCACGGCGGCCCGATCCACGCCGGACCGACCGCGCCCCCGGCCCACGGCGGAGGCGGCGGGCAGCCGCCGTGGGGTGCCACCCCGCAAGGGTTCGCCGACCCGGGCCGGCGGCCGACGGGGTCGGGCCGCGCCAAGTGGATCGCGGTGGCGCTGGCGGCGGTCGTCGTCCTGGCCGGTGCCGGGGTCGGGGTGTGGGCGCTGGTCCGCGACGGCGGCGGGGCCGGCGGCACCACCACGACGGCGACGTCGACGACAACCGGCCCGACCCGCACCACGACGACCGCCCCCGCGGCCTACACCAGCCCGTACTCGGCCTCGGAGATCATCCTCGACCCCGACCGGAAGTGCACCCAGGGCTCGGGCCTCACCGACCTCGACGTCGAGGCGGTCATCTGCGCGCAGCCGCAGTACACGCAGTCGTTGATGAAGAACAAGGCGGCGTCGCCCGACGAGTACCTCGCCGCCCTGAAGCGCACGTTCACGACACCGTGGAACAAGATCGGCCAGGACACCCAGGGCTGCGCCGACGAGTACCTGACGAGCTACACCGACACCGACAACCGGCCCGTCGACCTCGTCGTGTTCATCTACCGCAACCGGCCCTTCGTGTGGTCGATCTCGGCCTACTCGGACAAGACGAGCCGGGAGACGACGCTCGCCGCCTCACTCGACGTCACCGACCCCACCCGGCTCTGCTGAACCCGCCCGCCCGCCCGCGACAGCTCGTAGCATCGTCGGGATGAGCATCGCCGTGACCACCGACGAGCTGGGCCGCACCCTCGCCGACTTCCGCTTCGCCTACCTGCTGACGATCGGCGACGACGCGCGCCCGCACGTCACCGCCGTCTCCCCCGTCTGGGACGGCCGGCACCTGCGGGTGGGCGACCTCGGCCGCCGGACCCGGGCCAACGTGGCGGCGCGCCCCGACGTCACGCTGGTGTGGCCCCCGGCCGACCCGGCCGGACACTCGCTGATCGTCGACGCCACGGGCGCGGTCGACGGCGAGCAGCTGGCCGCGACGGTGACGCGCGCGGTGCTGCACCGGGCGGCGACGGCCCCCGCACCGGCCGACGCCACCTGCGCGGCCGACTGCGTCGAGATCAGCTGACCCGTCGCGCTCCGGACGATCAGGTGGCGAACAGCCGGCCGGGATCGGCGAACGCCTTGAACTCCAACGCGTTCCCGGCCGGGTCCAGCAGGAACATCGTCCACTGTTCCCCCGGCTCGCCCGGGAACCGGACGTGGGGCTCGATGACGAACCGGGTCCCGGCGGCCCGCAGCCGCTCGGCCAGCTCGCCGAACCGGTCGACGTCGAGCACCAACCCGAAATGGGGAACCGGCACCTCGTGCCCGTCGACCGGGTTGGACCCGGCCCGCCGCCGGCCCGCGGACTCGACGACGTGGGTCACGACCTGGTGGCCCTCCATGTCCCAGTCCACCCAGCGCGGCGCGGAGCGGCCCTCCGGCAAGCCCAGCACCCCGCCGTAGAAGGCCCGGGCGGCGGCGAGGTCGTCGACGGGAATCGCCAGGTGGAACGGGGGCCGGGTCACGGGCGTCCTCCTCGGGTCGCGCTCAGCATCACCCGACGGAGGTCTCGCGCGCGAGTGGTCCGAAACGCCAAGGTCATCATCGGCGAGTAACCGAGTACGGACCCTCCGGCACGGCGCGGTGGTCCGACCGGTTCGCCCCCACCCGGGTGCGCACCGCGACCACCGCCGAGGGGACGTGATCGAGCATGGCCTGCAACGGATCCAGGGTGCGTCGTGGCTGACTGGTCATTGATCAACGGGTGGTTCCCGGTCCTGCTGCTGGTGCTCGGCGGCATCGCGCTGTTCGTGCTGTTCGCCCGTGGCGGGCGCGCGTCGGTGACCACGATCGCCGTCGCGGCCGTCCTCGCGCTGCTCACGTACCTCCTGCTGAACTGGCTCGTCCTCACCGTGTTCGACCTGCTGCCCGAGCCGTTGCCGGGCACCGTCCGGCTGTGGATCGCCGTCGGCGTGGGCGTGTTCGCGCTCGGCGTCGGCAGCATGTTCGGCTCCTCGGTGGGGCGCAAGGTCACCGCGATCGTGTGCACGGTCGTCGCACTCGCCACCGCCGCGTCGCAGATCAACGTCTACTTCGAGGAGTACCCGACCGTCGGGACGCTGGTCTCCAGCGACGAGAACGACGTCTCCGCCTTCGCCGCGGCGTCCGGGGTGAAGTCGGCGTCGGAGACCACACCCGTCGTGACCCGGTGGAAGGGCAACCCGGGCCGCAGCCGCGTCGAGTCGGCGCCCATCCCCGGCACGGTGTCCGGCTTCACCGCCCGGCCCGCATGGATCTACCTGCCGCCCGCCTACACGAGCCCGAAGCCGCCGCTGCTGCCCGTGCTGATCCTCGTGTCCGGCCAGCCCGGTGGCCCGCAGGACTGGGTCGTCTCCGGGCGGCTGCAGGAGCTCCTCGACGGGTTCGCCGCCACCCACGGCGGGCTCGCCCCCGTCACCGTCGTCGTCGACCCCAACGGCGCCGAGGACGGCAACACCATGTGCATGGACTCCGACATCGCGAAGGCCGACACCTACCTGACCCGCGACGTCGTCGACTGGGTCACCACCAACGTCGGCGTCGACTCCAACCATGCGCACTGGGCGTTCGGCGGCTGGTCGTTCGGTGGCACCTGCTCGATCCAGATGGCGACGCGCCACCCCGACCTGTTCCCGTCGTTCATCGACCTCGCCGGTGAGCGCGAGCCCGCGATCAGCGCCGACCGCAGCCAGACGGTCCAGCAGGCCTTCCACGGCGACACCGCCGCGTTCGACGCGTTGACCCCGCTGACCCTGCTGTCGCAGAAGACCTACCCGGACTCGTGGGGCTTCTTCGCCGCCGGTGGCGACGAGCCGACGACACAGCAGTGGATGACCGAGGTGTCGACGGCCGCCAAGAACGCCGGCATGACCGTCACGACGCAGATCGTCCCGGGTCAGGGCCACTCGTGGGGCGTCCCGACCGCCACCCTCGTGCCCGCCCTCGACTTCCTGTCGCCACGGATGGGATTCACGACATGACCGCCACCGCCGTTCCGCCCGCCACGCCGGGGCAGGCCGGCGGGTTCGAGGTCTGGGCCAGCCGGATCGCCGCCGCGACACCGCACGCGCTGCGGCGCATCCCCTTCACGCTGACCGTCGTGGGGCTGACGCTCGTCGTCGGTGTCGCGGTGCGGACGATCTGGCAGCCGATCTGGCAGGCGGTCTGGTTCCCGCAGGTCGCCTACGGGGTCCCCGCCCTGCAGGAGGGCAAGGTCTGGACGCTGTTCACCGGCTGGCTCTTCGCGATCAGCCCGGCGCAGTACGTCTCCGGCACGATCATGTTCGCCGTCCTCGTCGGGGCGTGCGAGCTGCGGCTGGGCACCCGGCGGACCGCGGTCGTCGCGATCACCGGCCAGGTGGGCGGCGTGCTGGTCGCGTCGCTGCTGGTGTGGGCGCTCTCGGCCACCACGTGGGTGTGGGCCCGCGACCTCGCAGGCGCCCGCGACGTCGGCTTCACCACCGGGATGCTGACGGTCGTCGCCGTCACCTCGGCCACCCTGCGCTCGCCGTGGCGGCTGCGGGTCCGCGCCCTGCTCTGGTTCTACGTCACCGCGGCGTTCCTGTTCGAGGGCACACTGTCCGACGTCTCGCACGCCGTCGCCGTCGGCGCCGGGTTCCTGGTCGGGCAGTGGCGCTACGGCGTCGAACCCGGCTTCGGGCCCCGCACCCCGCGCGAGACCCGGATGACGGCGTTCGGCGGCCTGATCCTCATCGGCCTCACCCAGCTCATCGTCCTGCTCTTCCCCGGCCGCGGGCCCTTCGGCGCGACGTCGGGGCAGGCCGCCGGGATCGCCGACGTCCTCATCGAGCTGGTCCTGATCGCGTTGGTGGCCAACGCGCTGCGCAACGGCAAGCGCTGGGCCTGGTGGGCCGCCCTCGTGCTCGGGCTGCTCAACATCGCCCTCGCGATCGTGGCGCTAGTCCTGATCGTCGCCGGCCGGCTCCCCCTCGGCGCCCCCATCTCGCTGGCGGGCGGGCTGCTGTGGCTCGGCGAGCTGGCCCTGCTCGTCGTGAACCGGCAGGCGTTCCGGTCCCCCTTCAAGCGGCGCGTGCCCGGCGGGGTGGGCGCCCTCGACGCCGGCGGCGAGGGCATGGCCCGGGCCAAGGCGATGCTCGAGTCCGTCGGCGGCTCGACGATGTCGTGGATGACGACGTGGCCCGCCATGCGCTACCTGTTCACCGCCGACGGCCGCGGCTACATCGGCTACGAACGCCACGCCGGTGTGGCCCTCGCCCTCGCCGATCCCGTCGTCCCACCTGCGACGATCGCCGACGCCGTCACCGAGTTCACGACGATGGCCGAACGCGGCGGCCTCATCCCCGCCCTGTTCTCCGTCACCGACGCCGCCGCCGACGCCGCCCGGGCCGCGGGCTGGCGCACCGTCCAGATCGCCGAGGACACCCTCATCGACCTGCCCGGGCTGGAGTTCAAGGGCAAGGCCTGGCAGGACGTCCGGTCGGCGTTGAACAAGGCACGCAAGGAGTCCATCGAGTTCCGGATCGTGACGCTCGCCGAGCAGCCGTACGCGATCCTCGCCCAGGTCCGCGCCATCTCGCAGGAGTGGGTGGGCGACAAGGAGCTGCCCGAGATGGGCTTCACCCTCGGGGGTGTCGACGAGGCGCTCGACCCGAAGGTGCGCGTCGGCATCGCGATCGACGCGACGGGCTCGCTGCACGGCGTGACGTCGTGGCTGCCCGTCTACTCCGAGGGCGGCGAGGTCCGCGGCTGGACCCTCGACGTCATGCGGCGGCGCACCGACGGCTTCCGGTCCGTCATGGAGTTCATGATCGCGTCGGCGTGCCTGCAGTTCCGCGAGCAGGGCGCCGCGTTCGTGTCGCTGTCGGGGGCGCCGCTCGCGCGTGGCGACGTGTCGCCGGCCGAGCTCGACCGCACCGACCGGTTGCTCGACCGCCTCGGCGGCGCCCTGGAGCCGTTCTACGGGTTCCGGTCGCTGCACGCCTTCAAGGCGAAGTTCCAGCCCCGCTACGAGCCGGTCCACCTCGCCTTCCGCGACGAGGCCGACCTGCCCCGCATCGGCGTCGCGCTCACCCGCGCCTATCTGCCCGACGCGACCGCCTGGCAACTGCTCGCGGCGACCCGATCGGGGGGTCACGAACAGCGGTGAAACACGGTCTTGCCGCTGGACGATCAGCGCGGTAAGTTTCGGCCTGCAAGGGGGATGCGTACTTGGGACGCCTTGTCAGGTTCAATTCCTGAGTCCTCCACCAAACGTCGAAGAATGGGCCGTCCGGCATTCCGGGCGGCCCATTCTTGGTTTAGGTGTCGGGGTCCGCCGGGTCAGCCCGCGGCGCGCGAGCGCGCCTTCTGCGCCTCCATCAGCCCGTCGAAGTCGGCCTGCCAGGTGTCCTCCAACGCGATGCCCTGACGACGCGCCTCCTCGACGGACAGCTCGATCGGCATACCGAACGTGTCGTGCAGCTCGAACAGGTTCGCACCCGTGATCGCGGGCTGGGTACGGCCGAGCCTGCGCACCATCGACAACCCCTTGCGCAGCGTCCGCGCGAACAGCTTCTCCTCCTTCGCGATGATCGCGACGATCTCGCCCTCCTTCGCCGCGATCTCGGGATAGACGTCGGAGTACACCGACGCCACGACCGGAACCAGTTCGGCCGCCACACCGGCCGTCAGCTCCAGGTCGAGCCCGAACCGCATCGCACGGCGCAGCAGCCGCCGCATCACGTAGCCCTGCTTCGAGTTGCTGGGCTTCACCCCGTCGGCTGCCAGGAACACCGCGCCGCGCAGGTGGTCGACGACGACCCGCATCGCCGTCGTCGCCTCCTCGTAGCGCCGGCCGGTGACCTTCTGCAGCTGCTCGACCATCGGCCACAGCAGGCTCACGTGATAGACGTCCGGGTTGTCGATGGACGCCGCCGCGATCCGTTCCAGCCCGCCACCGAAGTCGACGTTGTGCTTGGGCAGGTCGACCACGCCCGTCTCGGTGCGGCGGTAGGTCATGAAGACGGAGTTGCCGATCTCCATGAACTGTCCACCGTCGGAGTTCTGGTGCGGATACCTCCCGTACGCGGTGTCGTGCTCGACCTGCGGGAAGTAGTAGAAGATCTCCGAGTCCGGGCCGCCCGGGTCGCCGACGGGCATGTCGTCGGGCCCGCCGAACCGGCTCCACCAGTTCTTGTGGCCGTAGAACGCGATCCGCGCGCCCTGGTTGCCGTGCTCGTTTCCGTACTCCTCGGTGTCGAGGTCGATCCGGTCGAAGCTGATGCCCCGATCCCGGAACAGCCGTTCCCAGATGTCGGCGCTCTCCTCGTCGCGCGGGATGCCGTGCGCGTCGTCGCCGATGAACGCGGTGACGTAGATGCGTTCCGGGTCGAGCCCCACGACGTCGACGAGGAAGTGCCACACCATCGGAATCTGTTCGGCCTTCGAGTAGTCGCCCAGGCTCCAGTTGCCGAGCATCTCGAAGAACGTGGTGTGCCGGTTGTCGCCGACCTCGCCCATGTCCTGCGCCCGCAGGCACGGCTGCACGTCGGCGAGGCGCGGGCCGTCCGGGTGCTCGGCACCCAGCAGGTACGGCAGAAGTGGTTGCATCCCGCTGCCGGTGAACAGCGTCGTCGGGTCGTCACGCAGGACGAGCGGCGCTCGCTCGATCACCACGTGCTCGTGTCCGGCGAGCAGATCGAGATACGCCTGGCGAATCGCGCGCGCGTCCATTTCGCCGACAATGCCACGGCTCGGCGACGACCGGAAGAGGATTTACCGGCACCGATTCCTGCATTTCGCGAGTCCGAATGCGGAGACGTATCCGGCCGGCCGCCCGCCATCGGGGTCCACCGCCGCACACCTTCCGTACCCGCCGCACTGTGTGCGGCGTGTGCGACGCGCACCGAAGGTGTGCGGCAGGGGGTTGTCCACAGGCAGCCGGGGCGGGGGTGGCCCCGGGGCGGGCCCGGCAGCAGGCTCGGCACATGGACAGGTACGGACTGGCGACCCGGGCCGAGCTCGTCGGCGCGGGGTTCACCGACGGTGAGCTCCGGCGACGACGACGCGACGGGCGGCTGCACCGCGTCGCCCGGGGCAGCTACGCGGCCGGCGACGACCCGCGCGTCGTGGACGCCGCCGCGCGGCACCGCCTGCGGGTCCGTGCCGCGCTGCGCCGGGCGGCGCCCGGGGCGGTCGCGAGCCATGCCTCCGCCGCGCTCCTGCACGGCCTGCCGACCTGGGGCCTGCCCACGAGCCTCGTCCACCTCACCCGCGACCGGCCGGGCGGCGGGCGCCGCGAGAGGCTCCGCCACGTCCACGCCGCACCGCTGCGCCCGGACGAGGTGACCGAGGTCGACGGCGTGGCGGTCACGACGGTCGCGCGGACCGTCGTCGACCTGGCCCGCACGCTCGCGTTCGAGGCGGCCGTCGTGGCCGCCGACGCCGCACTCGGTGCCGGGCTCGTCTCCACGGCCTCCCTCGCGGTCGCCGTCGGACGCGCGGGCGGGCGGCGGGGCGGTCCGGCCGCGTCCCGCGTCGTCGCGTTCGCCGACGGACGGTCCGCGAGCGTCGGCGAGTCCCGGAGCCGGGTCGCGCTGCACGAGGCGGGGCTGCCGGCACCGCGGCTGCAGTGGGAGGTGCGCGACAGCGGCCGGCTGCTGGGCCGCACCGACTTCGGTTGGCCCGGGCAGCGCGTGGTGGGCGAGTTCGACGGCCGGGTGAAGTACGGGCGCCGGGGCGTCCCGGCGATCTCCGGGGAGGCCCCGGCCGACGTCGTGTGGGCGGAGAAGCGCCGGGAGGACGCGCTGCGCGCGGCGGGGCTGCACGTCGTCCGCTGGACGTGGGCCGACCTCACCGACTTCGGCCCGACGGCGCAGCGCCTCCGCGCGGTGCTCCGCCGCTGAGCTGCCGCACACCTTCGGTGCGCGCCGCACCCTCTGCAAGCGGTGCGACAGGGACGGAAGGTGTGCGGCAGTGGCGTCAGAGGGTCTTGAGCACCGCGTCGGCCGAGCTGACCGTCACGTCGGAGGGAACGGACTCCACCCAGATGTCGCTCACGACGCCGTCCTTCAGGACGGCCGCGTAGCGCTGCGACCGCACGCCCAGGCCGAAGCCGGTGGCGTCGAGCTCCAGGCCCACGGCCTTGGCGAAGTCGCCGTTGCCGTCGGCGAGCATGACCACGGAGTCGCCCGTCTCACGGGAGCGGCCCCAGGCGTCGAGGACGAACACGTCGTTCACCGCGATGCAGGCGATCTTGTCGACACCCTTGGCGCGCAGCTCGTCGGCCCGCAGCACGTACTCGGGCAGGTGCTGGTCGGAGCACGCGGGCGTGAACGCGCCGGGCACGGCGAACAGCACGACGGTTCCCGTGCCGAGGGCCTCGCGGCTGCCGACGGGAGCGGGCCCGTCCTTGGTCATCGTCGTCAGGGTGACGTCGGGGATCGTGTCGCCACTGGAGAGGCTCACTCTTGTTCCTCACGGGGTCGCCGGAATCGTTTCCGATCGAGCCTTTCCTGCGGCGGGCACCGACACAACCGGGGAGATCGTGATCCGGATCACCCCGCGGCGAGCACCCCGCTCCTCACCCCGGGGCGAGCACCCCGCTCCTCTCCGGGGCGACCACGAGCGCCGCGTACCCGATGATCCCGGCGACGTCGGCGACCGTTCCGCGATGGCCGACGTAACCGTCCGGCCGCACGACCAGGACTGTCCCGTCGGTGGCCGCGTACGCCTCGCGGAAGCCGCCGGCGGCGTCGCGGACCGTCGGGGCCTGCAGGTCGGGGGCGTCGACGCCGTCGGCCAGCACCGCGTAGGCGGCGACGTCACCGAGCGCCGTCCGTGCCGCGTCGACGACCGCGTCGATGCGCGCCGCCGTCGCGTCGGTGTCGGCGTAGACGAGCACGGCGGAACCGGGGCCGCGCAGCAGCTCGAAGAGCCGGACCGGATAGAGCACGATGTCGCGGACCAGCCCCCGGGCATCGGGGGCACGGTCGCCGGGCTGGGGCGCGGCCGCCGGCAACGTCTCGTCGACGGCGCCGACGATCGGGCTGCCGCGGTAGCCCACCAGCATCTGTGCCTCGCGGCGGATCACGGCGTAGGGGTCGGAGGAGTCGATCCTGATGCCGGTCGCGGCGGCCTTCACCGTGCGGCCGACGACCTCCTCGCCCACCGGCCGGCGTTCGGCGTCGTAGCTGTCGAGCAGCCCCGGCGCAGCGGTGCCGTGGACGGCCGCGGCCAGTTTCCAGGCCAGGTTGACCGCATCCTGGATGCCGGTGTTCATGCCCTGGGCGCCCGTCGGCGGGTGGATGTGCGCGGCGTCGCCCGCGACGAACGCGCGCCCGCCTGAGTACGCCCCCGCGATCCGGTGGCTGATCCGGAACACCGACGACCAGCGCAGGTTCCGCGCCGTCGTCGGCTCGGGGGAGAGCCGGTCGAGGACGGCCTGGATGTGGTGCAGCTCCGGCGCACGCCCGCCCTCGAATCCGTGGGCGATCTCGTTCGCGCCGGGCGCGGCCGTCGACAGGTCGTGGGGGACGAGCATCGACATCCGGTAGCGCTTGTGCCCGGGCAGCGGGATGCACACCAGCGCGTCGACGACCTTGCCGTCCTGCTCCGTCGTAGCGCGCACGCTCCAGCCGCGCGGGATCGACCAGTCGACCTCCACGTCCCCCAGCATGTACTCCTCGGCGAACGCCCCGCCCTCGAAGCTCAGCCCGAGCGCCTTGCGGACCGTGCTGTGCGCGCCGTCGCCACCGACGAGGTACCGCGCCCGCACGGACTCCGGCCCCCCGGGACCGGCCAGCTCGGCCGTGACACCGTCGTCGTCCTGGGTGAACGACAGCAGCTCCACCCCCCGCTCGGGGGCCGTCCCGAGGCGGGCGAGGGCCTCGCGAAGCAGCCTCTCGGTCTCGTACTGCGGCAGGGCCATGAAGCCGTAGGACATGTCCGGCGGCAGCCGCATCTCGAGGCGCGCGACGCGCTCGCCGTTGCGGTACACGTACTGGCCGAACATCGACGTCGCCGCGTCGAGCATCGCGGGCAGGACACCCGACTTCTCCCACAGCTCCAACGTGCGGGCCTGCACCCCGACCGCCTTGGCGTACTGCGGCGGCTCGACCAGCTTGTCGACGAGCCGGCACTCCACCCCGCGCCTGCGCAGTTCCAACGCGGCGGTCAGCCCGATCGGTCCGGCGCCGACGACCAGGACGTCGGTGGAGTTCGCGGTCGCGCTGCCCATGTGGACGTCCTCGTCTCGCCGGGGCCGTCCCGGCAGGGCCGGCGCTCGCGAGGATCCACTCGGCAGGAGCCGTTCGATCGTTACGGATCCGCGGGCAGGCAGCTACGCACAAACCGGTGGCCGCCGCACCTGTCGGTGGCGATCATGGGTGCATGGGACCGGACTGGCTCCCGGACGTCAGCGCCGGGGATTGGATCGCCGACCACCTCGTCCGGCTGGACGGCACCGTCGGTCAGTGCATCCCTGCGGTCTTCGACGCCTACGCCCGCGTTCTCCACCCGCCGCACACCGCGGCCGGTGCGTCCAGTTCGTGGGCGCAGGTGTGTGGGGCGGCCGGGACGACTGCCCACCCGCTGATGCAGTGGCGGGAGATCTCCCGCACCCACGAGGTCGCAGGCGATGACGGGGCGGACGCCCGTCGTCGGATCTGGTCAGGGTCCCCGCCGGACATCGGGAACCTGCCGGCGGAGCCGCTGGCCGCGCTCCTCGATGTCCTCGGGGAGCCCACCGGCGACCAGCGATGCGTGTTCGCGCTGTGGGAGGGCCTGGGCTGGGTCGACGGGCGCGGCGCCTGGTTCCGCCGGATCGCCGCCGACGGCACCGTGCTGGAGGAGGGCGAACCGCCCTCGGCGTTCCCGCTCGAGGTCCTCGACGGGCCGCGGCTGTCGCTGCCCGGGCGGAACCATCTGCTGTTCACCGGTCGGCTCGGCGCCGCGGCGGAACTCGGGGACCCGCGTGGTCGATGGCCGCAGTCGCCGAACCTGTTCTGGCCCGTCGACCGCTCGTGGTGTGTGGCCACGGAGGTGGACTTCGACTCCACACTGGTCGGGGGTCCGCACCGACTCGTCGACGCGGTACTCGCCTGCCCGGCACTCGAGGCGTGGCCGGTCGCCCCGCAGGACTCGCTCGCGTGCGATGCCGACACCGTCAACCGCTGAGCGGCGGGTGCCCGGTTCTCGCGGCGACCGCGCTCGGATGCTCGGGGGTGCTGCCGACGCGTGACCGGGTCCGGCGCCGCGTACCGCTCCGTCGATGACACACACTGTGCGGGTGACGACGCTGCGGCTGACGATCCGTGTCCGGCCCGGCGCACCGCGGACCGTGGTCGGCGGCGCGCACGCCGACGCCCTCGTCGTGCGGGTGAGTGAACGAGCTGTCGACGGCGCCGCGACCGCCGCAGCGCTGCGGGCCGTGGCCAAGGCGTTCGGCGTTCCGCGCGCCGCGGTGCGGCTGGTGACCGGTGCCACCGCACGCACCAAGATCGTCGACGTGGACGGCGGCGACGCGGAGCGGCTGCGGGAGCTCCTCGGCTGAGCTGCGCGATCCGCCGGT
Organism: Pseudonocardia sp.; assembly: GCF_050250275.1. Classification (GTDB taxonomy): domain Bacteria; phylum Actinomycetota; class Actinomycetes; order Mycobacteriales; family Pseudonocardiaceae; genus Pseudonocardia. The sequence continues at coordinate 13,963 of NZ_JBFWOY010000044.1, read as the reverse complement.
CCGGGCCGTGGTGGCGGTCAGCCGGCCTGCCCGGTCACCACGAGCCGCGGTGGTCGGGGAGGCGGAAGATCACCGGCAGGGCGACGAGCAGCAGCACGGCGAAGCCGAGGAACGCGTAGCCCTGAGCCACCCCTGGGTTGGCGGCGAGCGAGATGATCGCCGTCGTCATCGAGATGCCGGCGATGCCGCCGGTCTGGCGGAACATGGCCCGCAGCCCGGCGATCGCGGAGATCTCCTGCTTGGCCAGGTGCATCGAGGCGTTGTTGCTCGACGGCGCGGCGGCGCCCATGCCCAGTCCGGCGACACCGGCGGTGATCGACAGCCACAGCTCGGCGGACATCCCGCCGGGCGGGGGGACGGCGAGCAGCCCGGTGCCGACGGCCATGCCCGCGTAGCCGATGAGCATCAGGCGCCGGGTGCCGACGGTGCGCAGCAGCGCCACCGACAGCGACGACGTCGCGATCATCGCGATCGCCCGGACCGACAGCAGGCTGCCGGCGACGAGCGGGCCGAGCCCGTAGCGGTGTTCGGCGTAGAGCGGGACGAGCGTCGAGAAGCCGAGGGCCCCGGCGCCGAACATGACGTTGATGATGTTGAGCGGGCCGAACACGCTGCCGCGCAGCAGCCGCATGGGGACGACCGCGTCCTCCTTGACGCGCGCGTGGTGCAGGAACCGCCAGACCGCGATCGCGGTGGCCGCGGCCGCGCCGCCGACCAGCCCCCAGCGCAGGAGGGGGTCGCCGCTCCCGCCGAGAGCGGTGATCGTCGTCATCCCGGCGACGAGGACGAGGGTGAGCAGCCCGATGCCGCCGAAGTCGATGGCCGATGCCTGGACGCGGCGGGCGCCGCCACGGCCGATGAGCAGCAGCCCGCCGATCACGATGATCACGCCGAGCGGGAGGTTGACGAAGAAGATCGCGCGCCACGACGTGTAGGTGACGAGGATGCCGCCGACGACCGGTCCCACGATCGCACCGATCGGGAAGATGCTGGTGAACAGGCCGATCGCACGGTCGCGGTTGCGGCCGAACCGTTCGGCGACGATGCCGGTGGCGGCGGGCATGATCGCGCCCGCGGCGAGGCCCTGGACGGCGCGAGCGGCGATGAGGAGCGCGACGTTGCCGGCGAGTCCCGCGAGCAGCGAGGTCACGGTGAACACGGCGACGGCGGTGAGGAAGACGGTGCGCCGGCCGAACTGGTCGGACAGCCGGCCCGCGATGGGCAGGGCGACGATCTGGCCGACGGAGTAGATCGTGATCGTCCAGCCGATCCAGCCGAGTGAGCCGCCGAGGTCGGCCTGCATCGTCGGGAGCGCGGTGGCGACGGACGTCTGGTCGATGGAACCGAGCAGCAGCGCGAGGCCGACGACACCGAAGACGAGCCATCGACCGGGGAGCGGCTCGTCGGACAGGACCGATCCCGCGGCGGGTGCCGTTCGGGAAGCGGGAGCGACGCGCAGCATGCGGCCACAGTATTTGCTTGCCGCTAAGCAAACAAGTCGGAGTAGCGTGACGCCCGCAATGGCCCGACCACCGGAGGCCCCCCGTGCCCGTCCTGCCGCTGATCATCGGCACCTACACCACCGCGCTCGGCCACGTCGACGGCCACAACGAGGGCATCCTCGGCACCAGCCTCGACACCACGACCGGCAGGTTCGGGCCGGTGACATTGCTCGCCCGCACCCGCAACCCGTCCTACCTGGCCCTCTCCCCCGACGGCCGAGCCCTCTACGCCTGCGACGAGTCCGCCGACGACGGCGACCGCACCGGCGGCACCGTCACCGCGTTCGCCCGCGACCCCGGCACCGGCGCCCTCACCCCGCAGACCTGCCGCCCCTCCGGCGCCGGCGCCTGCCACGTCGTCCTCGACCCGAGCGGCCGGTACGTCCTCGCCGCCAACTACGTCTCCGGATCGGTGTCCGTCTTCCCCATCGGTGCCGACGGCGACATCGGTGAACCCACCGCCGTCGTCCAGCACGAGGGCACGAGCGTCCACCCGCGCCGCCAGACCGCCGCGCACGCGCACATGATCGGCCTCGACCCCCGCACCGGCGACGTCCTCGTCCCCGACCTCGGCATGGACGCCGTCCTGGGCTACACCCTCGGCGACGACGGCACCCTCACCGAACGCCCCGAGCTGCGCATCGACGCGCCCGCGGGCGCCGGCCCCCGCCACCTCGTCTTCCATCCCGACGGCGAACGGCTCTACGTCCTCTGCGAGCTCGACAGCACAGTCCTCGCGCTGCGCCGGGACGGCGACGGCTTCCGCCGGACGGCCGTCGTCCCGACGCTCCCGGCGGGTTCCACCGAGCCCAACCTGACCGCCGCGATCCGCGTCGGCACGTCGGGCCGGCACCTGCTGGTGTCCAACCGCGGACACGACAGCATCGCCGTCCTGCGCGTCGACGGGGACGCGCCGGTGCTCGTCCACACCGAACCCGGCCGCGGCCGCTACCCCCGGGAGCTCGCACTCTCCCCCGACGGCCGGATCGTGCTGCTGGGCAACCAGAACAGCGACGAGCTCGTCGCCTTCACCTTCGACGACGACACCGGCACGCTGACCCACCTCGCCACCCTGGCCACGGCCAACCCGGTCTGCGTGGCGTTCCCGGGCTTCTAGGCGAGGAGGCGGTGGCCGGGGTCGTCGGGGGCCTGGCCACCGCGGGCGAAGGAGTCGAGCCCGCCCCATTCCGGACCGACGATCTCGCCCAGGCTCCAGTCGTGGACGACGGTGCGCTCGGCGATGCGCCACTGCCCGTCGCGGCAGGTGAGCCGGTCGACGTAGCGGCCGCCGAACTGGCCGACCGAGACCGGTGGGCCGGGGCGGCGGTGCACGGCGACGAAGTAGGTCTCCGCGCGGGCCTCGTCGCCGTCGACCTCGATCGAGACGTTGGTCAGGTGGTGCTGCGTGACGAGGTCGCCGCGGCCGGGCCGGTCGAGGATCCACTCGGCGAACTCGTGGGCGTTGCCCGAGAAGATGCCGTGGTCGTCGGTGCCGTCGGGGTGGTACGCCGAGCGCAACAGGTCGAGGTCGCCGCGGTCGACACCGCGGCAGTAGCGCAGCAGCACGTCCCGGATCTCCTCGCGCGCAAGCAGTTCGGCGACGTCCACGTCGTTCCACCTTCCGGGTCGGGGCCCGGGGCGAGACTCCCCCACCGCCGAGGGACAGGTCAACTCTCAGGTCTCGGCGCCGAGGCGGCCGGCGACCTCCCGGCCGGACCGGCGGCTCAGCCCGCGCGGCCGGGCGTCGGACAGGTTCCGCGCGGGCTCCGGGAGGCGGGCGTCGGCCTGCGACGGGTGCCGCAGCCGCATCGGGATCCCGACCCACAGCACGACGGTCAGCAGCACGAGGACACCCGCCCCGACCAGCGCCGGGACGCGCCCGATCGCGATGTCGAGGACGAGCAGGACCCCGGAGCACAGCGTCAGCGCGAACGCGGCGAGACCGGCGATGACCATGCGGTGGCCGAGGCGGACCAGTTCGCGTTTGCGGTTGCGCTGGAAGGTCACGCGGTGGGCGGCGACGGGTGCGACGACGAGTGTCGCCGAGATCGCCGCGCAGCCGAGGGTGGCGACGAACAGGATGTGCTGGAAGCCGTCGAGGGACCGGAAGCGTTCGCTGAACGACAGCGTCAGCAGGAACCCGAACAGGATCGGCACGCCGGTGAAGACGACGCGCAGCTCCTGCAGCAGTTCGGCGAAGTTCCGGTCGGCCCTGTTCAGCGGCCCTTCCGAGCGGTGCCGCGTGTTCCAGGCCTCGTCCCGGTGCACGGCCATGGGGGCGCCTCCTCGTCGGGTGTGACGACCGGCGTACCCGGAACCCGCCGTCGTCACACGAACGGGTGACGTCCTGTGTCACGAGACGGTCACCGTCGGCGAGTGCCCCGGACGGCCGAGCCCGGCGACGTCGGCCGGCTGCGCGAGAGCACCACGAACCCGACGAACCCCTCGGCCGACCCCGCGCATGAAGTAGGACCATTGAGTCCAACATGTCAGCATCGTGTGGGCCGACACATATGGTCGCTCACCTGCAATTGAACACCTTTACACCGGCAGGCTCGCGTGTGATGACCCGTCGATGGGTATAGTTTCTGGGTCGTACAAGTCCAGTTACGTGTTCATGATCGACGAAGGAGTCGCAATGGCCCTGAACGATGCTGTTCTCACCGGCCCGCAGGGTGGTCGAACGGTCACGTCCGCCGACGGCTCGACGGCCGAGTTGAAGGTCGAGGGCGACCACACCGGGGGGCAGTGGTCGGTGGTCGAGTGGAACGTGCGGGCGGGCGGCGAAGGCCCGATCCACACCCACACGCGCGAGGACGAGACCGTCTACGTCCTCGAGGGTGCGGTCACCGCGTTCGTCGGTGACCAGGAGATCGAGGTCGAGGCGGGCTCCTACGCAGCTCTGCCGAAGGGCGTGTCACACGGGGTCAAGGTGCGCGGGGAGTCGGCTCGACTCCTGCTGACGTTGATTCCGGCCGGGGCCGAGTACTTCCTCGTTCCACGCGACGACAGCGACCACGACCCTGCGAAGTTCGGGCTCCTGGTCCACTCGGACGCTCCGCAGAGCTAGGGCGTGTCTCCCGACAGCCGTGACCAGGTGATGCTCGAACAGCAGGTCAGAGTGCCTGCGCGGCCGGGCGGGGTTCGGCGTCGCCGGCGCGCCGATGCCGACCGCCGCCGCGTTCGAGCAGGGGCCGGGCGCGCGCGGCCAGCGAGGCCGTGACCGGTCGCGGTGCCGCCCAGCCGGTGCGGCGTTCCAGGTCGGCGAGGCGCCGGGCGAGGCGCGCGTAGGCGAGGCGGCGTTCCTCCTCGAACGGCGACTCCTGCGCGACGTCGAGCAGCCGCACGGCCTGGTCGAGCAGGGCGCGTTCGGCGGCGTCGAAGCGCGCCCACCGGGCCCGCTCGGCGGCGTCGCGGGTCGCGGTCCATGCGCGGGCGGCGACGTCGGCGGCACGGATGAACCCGGCGGCCGCGGCGGCGCCCGGGTAGGTCTCGGTGTGCAGCGCGGAGGCCTCGGCGAAGGCGTCGACGAACCGGGCGGTCGCGGGCCACGTCACGTCGCACAGTGCGGGGCGGGCCAGGACCTCGGCGGGATCGCACTCGAACTCCGCGTAGGCCCGGGCCGTCTCGGCGTGTCGGGTGACGGCGGCGTCCCAGCGGGCACGGACGTCGTCACGGACAGGTTCGCGCCGCGCCCGGTCCCACGCCGCCCTGACCAGCCGGAACACCAGCGTGACGACGAGAACCGTCACGAGAACGGCGACCGGCCCCATCATCCAGTGCAGGTCCGGACCGTCCCAGCCGGGCGGCCCGAAGCCTCCCGGACCGCCGTGACCCCACGGCTGTCCGCCGGGCCCGTGGCCGTGGCGACCGACTCCGCCGTCCGGCATGCGCATCCACCTCACCCGCGTGCCGTTCCATGACACCACGGGAGAGGGGCTCCGTCGCCGGATTCACCGGTTCCGCGTATCCGACCGGCCGCCTCCGCACCACGGAGGCGGCCGCCGTCACGCCACCCGGGACCGTTCAGTACGTCCAGGGTGGCGGCGCTTCCCCAAGGACGTCAGTCGAAGGGACCGTCCAGCAGGCCGCTGACCGGACCGTCGACCCAGTTGTAGCTGGGCACCGGGACCTCGGACTCGGTGCCGTCGGCGCCGACCGGGCCGTTGCCGTCGGCGGCGTCGAGGAACGATGCGGCCGCCGTCGCACCGGTCGCCCCGACGGCGCTGACCGCCTGGGCCGCGTCGCTGGGAGGTGCCTCGTCGGCGAACGCCGTGCCGGTGGGCAGGACCGCGCCGCCGAGCGCGAGCGCTGCGATGATCGCCTTCTTCACGGGGTGCCTCACATGTTCTCCGCGCCGGCCTTGATGGCCTCACGGATCCGGTTGTAGGTGCCGCAGCGGCAGATGTTGCGGATCTCCTCGATCGCGTCGTCGTCGACGTCGCGACCCTCCTCCCGGCACTGCCGGACCTTCGCGACCGCGGCCATGATCTGGCCGGGCTGGCAGTAGCCGCACTGGGCGACGTCGCGGTCGAGCCACGCCTCCTGCATCGGGTGGAGCGTGTCGCCGTCGGCGAGGCCCTCGATCGTGGTGACCTCGTCGTCCTCGGAGATCGCCCCGACCGGAACCGAGCAGGGGTTGAACGCCTTGCCGTTGATGTGGCTGGTGCACGCCTTGCAGACGTTGATGCCGCAGCCGTACTTCGGGCCGGTCACCCCGAGCATGTCGCGGATGACCCAGAGCAGGCGGACGTCGTCCTCGACGTCGACGGTGACGCGTTCGCCGTTGAGCGTGAAGGTGTGCGTACCCATGACCTGGCGCCTCTCAGTACGTGAAGTCGAGGCCGTCGGTCGGCGACTCGGGGATCGGCGGGACCGTCGGCTTCGGCTCGAACGGGAACGGGTCCTTGTGGTTGATCGGGAAGTACTCCGGGACGATCCCCGTGGCCCGCACGTAGGCGTTCGCGATGGCGCCACACGCCGCGCTGAGTCCGAGCTCACCGGCCCCGCCCGGTTCCGGCGCGTCGGACTCGACGATCACGACGTTGAGCTCGGGCGGGGTGTTCCACTGCCGCGTGTAGAAGTAGTTGTCCCAGCTGGCCTCGACGAAGTGGCCGTCGGTGAGGTGCAGGCTCGACGTGAGGATCAGCGCGATGGCGTCGTTGATCCCGCCCATCATCTGCGCCTCGAGGCCCCTGGGGTTGATCACGAGCCCGACGTCGACGGCGAAGGTGACCCGGGTGACGCGCGGGCCCGTCACGCCTTCGCGGATGGGCCGGCCGACCGTCTCGGGCCTGCAGTCGATCTCGACGAGCGCCGCGGTCGCCGCCTTGTACTCGGTGTGGACGCCGAGGCCCTGCGCGGTGCCCTTCTTCATCGAGCGGCCCCAGCGGCCTTCCTTGGCGACGGCGTCGAGCACGCCGCGCAGCCGGGCCCCGCGCAGGAACTCCCGGCGGAACTCGTACGGATCCTTGCCCATCGCCGCGGCGATCTCGTCGACCATCAGCTCACGGGCGGTGGCGACGTTGGGCGAGTAGATGTTGCGCATCGCGCTCGTGTTGAAGCGCATGTCGACCTCGTTGAGCAGCCGCGTCGAGGCGCCGAACTCGTACGGGGTGACCTGGGTGAGCTCGAAGATGCTCTCCGAGAGCGTCAGGTTCCCGAGCGGGGCCTTGACCGCGGCCGCGGAGACGGGCTCACCGAGGCCGGGGTTGATCTGGGTGGCGACGCTGGTGTGGCGCTGCTCGTAGCTCAGGACGGCGTCGCCGCCCACCTGCGCGCGCACCCGGCTCGTCGCCATCGGGTGGACGCGGCCCTGGCGGGAGTCGTCGGCGCGGGTCCACATCAGCTTGACGGGCTTGCCGAACACCTTGGAGCACTCGGCCGCCTCGAGCGCGGCGTCGTAGAACAGCTTGCGCCCGAACGACCCGCCACCCTGGGTGACGTGCACGGTGACCTTGCTGATCGGCAGGTCGACGATCTTGGCGACGTCGCCCTGCGCCGCGATGGGGTTCTTCATCGGACCCCAGATCTCGGCCCGGTCGGAGCGGACGTCGGCGAGCGCGCAGTTGGTCTCCAGCGAGCTGTTGCTGGCGGTGTAGAACGTGAACGCCCTGTCGATCGTCTTTCCCACCCCGGCGGGCACCGCCATCGGCAGCTCGCCGGCCCGGACCCGGCGCAGGATCGACTCGTCGTCCTCGCCCGCGACGGTGCCGCGGTTCCAGCTGACCTGCAGCGCGTTGACCGCGTCGATGGCCTGACCGAAGGTGCGTGCCCGGACGGCGACGCCCGTGGAGACGACCTCGACGTCGGTCACGCCCGGCATGGAGCGCACGTCGTCGAGGTTGTCGACGTCGTCGGGGGTGCCGTTGAGGTCGGGTGCCCGGCAGATCACGGTCGGCAGCGCGTCGGGGATCTGAAGGTCCGTGGCGAAGACCTTGCGGCCGGTGACGATGTCGCGGGCGTCGGTCTTGTTGTGGGGCGTGCCGATGACCGTGAACTTCTCGCGCGCCTTGAGCGTGACCTCGACCTGCTTCGTCGTCGCGCTCGCGGCCTTCTCGGCGAGGTCGCCGAAGGGGATGGAACGACCCCCGGCGCCGAGGACGAGGCCCTTGCGGGAGGTGACGGTGCGGACGTCCTGGGCGAGCAGCTGGGCGCCCGCCTCCAGCAGCCGGCCGCGGGCCAGGGCCGCGGCGACCCGGATCGGCGTGTACGTCGTGAAGGTGGTGCTGGAGCCGCCGGTGATCTGGTTGAACAGGAGTTCGGGGCGGGCGTCGGCAAGGGTGACACGGACCTGGTCGACGTCGAGGTCCATCTCCTCGGCGATGATCATCTGGGTCGAGGTGACGATGCCCTGCCCGTTGTCCGAGCGGGGCAGCGCGAACGAGACGGTGCCGTCGCGGTTGACCTCGATGCGGATCAGGTTGGCGGTGGGACGCATGGCGTCGCGCAGCGCGTCGAGGAGGTCGTAGGCCTCGGGGGTCTGCGGTACGGACGGGATCGCCGCGGCGGCCTGGGACGCGCCGAACACCTGCTCGCGCGCCAGTTCGGCGGCGACGACGAGCGTCGGTGCGGCGATGAGGTACCCGAGGAACTTCCGCCGTCCGACCGACCTGCGCAGGCCGGTCTCCGCGGGCGGGGACGCGAGTCGGTGGTTGGCCATGCGTGTCCTCTGCTCTGGGGACGACCCGGTCGCGGGGGGTGACCGGGTACGAGTCCGACAACGAGGACGGGATTCGACGGTGACGTGACGCGTCGACACCGAATTGTTGGTTACTCAGCGGTACACACAGCACATCCGCGGGTCAGGCCCTGTGTTTGCTTCCGCAAGATGTCTCCGCGAGAGGACAGCCGTGCACCCAAGTCCACCCGACCGAGTGAGCCTGTGAGTGGCAATGGTCGCCATGGCAGGCATTGCCACTCAGGGCGCTCACCAGAGGCGCCGCGAGGCCAGTTCCGCTCCCGCGCCCAGGGCGTTCAGCTTCAGCCAGGAGACCTTGGGCAGCACCGGGCCGAAGCCGACGAACGTCCCGAAGCCGCAGTCGGTGCTGGGCTGCACCCGCTCCTTGCCGACCAGCCCCGCGTACCGCTCGATGCGCTGCGCCACCAGTTCGGGCCGCTCGACGACGTTGGTCTTGGTGTCGATGACGCCGGGGCTGATGACCTTGTCGTCGGGCAGCGTGATGCGCTCGAACAGCTCCCATTCGTGCTCGTGCGCGGGGTTCGCGCCCTCGAAGGAGATCGACCCGACCGGTGCCTTCAGCGCGGGGACCAGGACCTCCTCCAGCGCGACGTCCATCAGGTGCGGACCGGCGTAGTTGCCCCAGCACATGTGCAGCCGGACGCGGTCGGCCGGCAGCCCGTCGAGCGCCCGGATGAGCGCCGCGAGGTGCAGCTCGACGTAGGCCGCATAACCCTTGTCGGCGACGTAGGTGCACCACGTCGAGAAGTGCTTGCCGCCCGGGACGTCGGGCGAGTCGATCTGCAGCATGAGCCCGGCCTCGACGATCGCCTTGTACTCCTCGCGCATCGCGTCGGCGACGGCGAAGAGGTAGGCCTCGTAGTCGCCGTAGTGCTCGTCGGGGGTGAAGAGCGCGACGCAGCCGGGCGAGATGGCGGGCAAGAACCCGGCCGCCGCGCCCGAGTCGCCGAGGACCGCGGTGAATCGGGCGATGTCGGCGGCAACGGCGTCGTGACCCGCATACGTGACGTCGCCGGTGCACTTGGGCAGCCGGATGTGCGCCCCCGCTTCGCCGCCGTACTGCGCGACGAGCAGCTCGGGGGCGTCGTCCATGTCGAGCAGGGCGAACGGGGCGGCTGCGCCGGAGAACCCGCTGAGCCGGTTGGCCGCGTAGTTCATGAAGCCGGGCTTGGCCATCTCCCCGTCGGAGACGATGTCGATGCCCGCCGCGCGCTGCTGCGCGACGGCCTCGGCGACGGCAGCGTCGATCCGGGCGTCCAGGGCCTCGGCGTCGACGGGCTTGCCGTCGATCTGGTCGTAGACCATCGCCGTCAGGTCCTCCGGGCGCGGCAGGCTCCCGGTGTGGGTCGTCAGGATGCGGTCGTCGTTGAACACAGAACCTCCACGTTGAGGTGGTGCGACGAAAGGCCCCGTGAGCGACGACCGTCGCCGCTCACGGGGTGGGGTGATCAGCGGCGGAACGAACCTGCCCGGTGCGTCTCCGGGATGCGGGTGGTGCCGAAGAGCTTCTCCCGGAAGGTGCCGGGGGCGTACTCGGTCTTGTACCGGCCGCGCTCCTGCAGGACCGGGACGACCATGTCGATGAAGTTCTCGTAGGTCTCGTGCGCCACGATGCGCGCGATGTTGAAGCCGTCGAGGTCGGTCTCGTCCATCCAGTGGATGAGCTCGTCGGCGATCTGCGTGGGGCTGCCGATGAGCGCCATGTTGGTGCCGCACAGGGCCTTCTCCTCGAGGACCTGACGGACCGTCCACGAGTTGCCGCGGGTGAACATCTCCAGCGCGGAGCGGTTGGAGTCGTTCTCCTCGTACTCGATCGGCTTGTCGACGGGGTACTCCGACAGGTCGATGCCCATGAGGCCCGACATCGTCGAGATCAGGCCCTCGAAGCTCGTGTACTTCAGGTAGTCGTTGTAGCGGGCGCGGGCCAGCTCCTCGGTCTCGTCGACGAAGACGGACACACCGGCGAAGAACCGCACGCTGTCGCGGGGGCGGCCGGCCGCCTCCAGCTCCTTGGTCATCACGGCGATCTTGTCGCGGACGATGTCGATCGTCGTGCCGTTGAGGTAGATGCCCTCGGCGTGGGTGGCGGCGAACTGCCGGCCGCGCGTGGAGCCACCGGCCTGGAACAGCACCGGGGTGCGCTGCGGCGACGGCTCGACTGCGTGGATGGCGCTGAAGCGGTGGAACTCGCCGTCGAAGTCGATGCGGCGGATCTTCGACGGGTCGGCGTAGACACGGGTGGCCTTGTCCTTGGGCAGCGACCCCTCGGCCCAGGACTCCTCCCACAGCCGGTAGACGCCGTCGCAGAACTCGTCGGCCATGTCGTAGCGGCGGTCGTGCGGGATGAGCCCGTCGAGGCCCATCGCGCGGGCGCCGCTGCCCAGGTAGCTGGTGACGATGTTCCAGCCCAGCCGGCCCTCGAGCAGGTGGTCGAGCGTGGAGAGGCGGCGCGCGAACTGGTACGGCCGCTCGTAGGTGGCGCTGCCCGTCATCGTGAAGCAAAGGTTCTGCGTCACCGCGGCCATGCCGGGGAGCAGGACGGCGGGGTCGACGCTGGGCGCCTGCGAGCCGTTGCGCAGGGCGCCGTCGGCGTTGCCGCGGTAGACGTCGGGCATGCCGTAGACGTCGGCGATGAAGAGGTTGTCGAACAGGCCGCGCTCCAGCAACTGCGCGTACTCGGCCCAGTAACGGATCGACGTGTAGTCGACCGCCTTGTCGCGCGGGTGGGCCCACAGCCCGAACGACTGGAAGCTCGGGTTGCCCTGCTCGAGCGCGTTGAAGCGGATCTCCTTGGGCCGGCCTGCGGACACGCTGCCTCCTTCTTCCGGCCGTCGTCGGTGCCGGCCTCGATCGCGGTCCTCACATCTATCACTCGCTGAGTGAGCGTAACAACCATTCCATGAGAATTGGAAGCCGTGAGCGCTGGACGCGGCGGCGTCGCCGAGGGAATGATCGGGCGCGTACCCGCCGGACGAGTCGAGGACGACCGCCATGTTCGTGTGCCTGCTGACGTACCACCGCGAGATCGACCGGGACGGCCCGCTGTTCGCGGCCCACAAGGCGTTCGTGCAGGAGAACGTCGACGCGCACCGGTTCCTGTTCTCGGGCCCGCGCGTCGGCGCCACCGGGGGTGTGATCGTCGCCCACGGCACCGATCCCGACGCCGCCCGCGCCCTGTTCGACGGTGACCCGTTCGTCGTCGACGGCACCGCGACCTACCAGCTGGTGCAGTTCACGGCGGGCCTCGCCGACCCGGCCCTGAACCTGGAGGTGCCCGCGTGAGCAGCGGCGACGTCCTGATGGTGTGCAGTCAGTTCGGCTGCACCCTCGACTTCTTCGACGCCACGACGCTGGAGAAGCTCGAGACGGTCGAGGGCCTCGTCGCCCAGCCGCACGAGATGGCCTTCGACGCCGGCCGCCGGCTGGCCTATCTCGCCCACACCTACCGGGCCGGCGCCTACAACGAGGGCAAGCCGAAGGCGCACGAGATCTCGGTGATCGACGTCGACGCGCGCAAGGTCGTCGACGTCATCGACCTCAGCCCGTACGAGGCGCCGCACGACGTCGAGTTCGACCCGGCGGCCGACCTCATCTACACCGGCGTCGAGACCGGCGACGGCGGCAACGGCATCGTCGTACTCGACGCCGCGACCCGGCGGGTCGTCGCCGACATCCCACTGCAGGCCCGCAACGCGCACTGGATGGCGATCACCCCCGACGGGTCGAAGGCCTACGTGGCGCACAAGGAAGCGCCGGTCATCTCGGTCGCCGACCTGCGGGAACGTCGTCAGCTCACCGAGATCGCCTCACCCGGCGGCGCCGAGGAGATCGACTGCTCCCCCGACGGCCGGTTCGCGTTCGTCGCGACGCCGATGATGAGCCTGGTCATCAACGTCTCGCAGGGGCAGCTCAACAAGGCCACGCCGCCGCCCGGCACCCCGACCCCGCGGCTGCTGAAGATCGACGTCGCGACCGACGAGGTCGTCGGTCAGCTGGACTTCGACGAGTACGTCTCGGCGCTGCGGGTGGCGCCGGACGGGCGCGTCGTCGTCACCGAGTTCTTGTTCCCCTCCCCCGACAGCCCGCCGGGGCCGGTCAGCGGCCGGGTGAACGTCGTCGACCCCGACTCGATGACGCTGCTCGCGGCCGTCGAGGTCGACGAGCTGCCGTTCACCACCCGCTTCTCCGCCGACGGGGACACGGCATTCGTCGCCAACCTGAAGACGGGCTCCGTGAGCGTGATCGACCTGACGTCGTACGAGGTCGTCACGACGCTGGACAACAACATCGGGCCGGGCTTCGGCGGGACGCACGGGATGGCGCTCGTGCCGGGTAAGAGCTGATGGGACTCCTCGACCGCACCGACCTCGTCGCCAGCTACTTCACGCTGACCGGCGAGCACATGAGCAAGCCGCCGCGACACACGTTGCGCGACAGGGCCCGCGCCGCGTCGGACGCAGGGTTCACCGGGCTGGCGCTCGCACCGGCCGAGGTGGTCGCGGCGGGGATCGACGCCGTGGTCGCCGCTCTCGACGGCTTCCCCGCGCCGGAGATCGAGCCGCTCAAGGGCTGGGACTCGGGCAGCCGCGACGACGAGGAGGCCGTGTTCGCGCTGGCCGACGCGCTAGGCTGCCGCCAGGTGACGACGATCCAGCTCGTCGGCGTGGAAGAACCCCGGCTCGCGGAGCGCTTCGCGGGCATGTGCGCACGGGCCGCGGAGCACGGGCTGACCGTCGGGTTCGAGCCGCGCGCCAACTCACCCGTGTCGACGCCTGCGCAGGCCGCGGCGCTGATCACGACGTCCGGCGCGTCGAACGCCGGGATCGTGCTGGACGCCTATCACATGCACCGGGCGGGTCCCGTGGATCTCGCACCCTATGCACACATGGTGGTGTCGGTGCAGCTCAACGACATGCTCGCGACTCCGCGGCCCGATCCGGTCGAGGACGCGCTGGAGTTCCGGCTCACCCCCGGCGACGGGGTGATCGACCTGCACAGCTGGCTGATCGAGCTCGACCACCTGGGCATCGACGTGCCACTCGCGGTCGAGGTGCTGTCGCGCGACCACAACGCGCTGCCGCTCGCCGAGGCGGCGAGCAGGGCGGCCGCCGGTGGACGGGCGGCGCTGGAAGGCTAGTGTCGTGAGTCGTTATTTCTTTGCTAGCTGGGTAGTCTTAGGTTCATGCCGGACCCCGTGGCTCCTGCAGTGACCCTGACCGACGCCGACCGTGACCAGCTCACTCAGTGGGCACGGCGAGCG
>NZ_JBFWOY010000043.1:0-47950 GCF_050250275.1 Pseudonocardia sp. | reverse complement strand
GAGGCCGGTGACCCAGGCGGGCATCGAGCGGCCCGAGAGCAGGAAGTCGAGGCTGGAGGACACCGACCGCCGCTCCACGTAGCCGATGCCCAGCACCAGCAGGAAGTAGAAGGCGACGAGCAGGTAGTCGACGAGGTTGGCGTCGAGCCGTACGTCGGCGCTGGCCTGGGCGAGGAGGCTCGTCATGCCACCCTCCTCGCGGAGTGGCGTGGTCCGTGCCGTCCGCTTCGCATCATCGCGACTCCCGCGTGTCCGTCGATGTCCGGGAAACAGTTGTGCAGTGCAAGGTAGCGGCCTCGGACACAATCCAACAATTGTCGACGTAACGATCCGGCACTGATGCGCCGCGTGGGGCGGGATCGGTGACCCCTGCCACCTGCAGCGGGCCGAGGGCGTTGACGGCTGGGGGATCGCGTTGCATTCTGTGCGAACTCGTGCGGTGTCATCCTCCGGGGGAGGGATCGTGGGTCTGCTCGCGCAACAGCGGCGGGAGCTGATCCTCGAACAGGTCCGTGCCCGCGGCGCCGTCCGTGTCAGCGATCTCGCCGGCCACTTCGGCGTGTCCGACATGACCGTCCGCCGTGACCTGGATGTCCTTGCGCGCCAACGGCTCGTCGACAAGGTCCACGGCGGCGCCACCGCCGTCGGGGCGCCGAGCACCGAGGAGCCGGGCTTCGTCGTGAAGTCCCAGCGCCAGCTCGCCGAGAAGGAGGCCGTCGCCCGCGCCGCCGCCCGGCTGGTCGAACCCGGCTCGGCGATCGGCCTGTCCGCCGGCACGACGACGTGGGCGCTGGCCCGGCTGCTGGGCGACGTCCCGGGCCTGACGATCGTCACCAACTCGATGGCCGTCGCCGACGTCTTCCGCGCCGCCCCGCGGCCCGACCTGACCGTCATCCTCACCGGCGGCATCCGCACCCCGTCCGAGGCGCTGGTGGGGCCGGTGGCGGTGGCGTCGCTGCGCAGCCTCAACCTCGACGCGGTGTTCCTCGGCGTGCACGGCATGTCGGCCGCCGCCGGGTTCACCACACCCAACCTCACCGAGTCCGAGACCGACCGGGCGCTCGTCGAGGCCGGTCAGCGCCTCGTCGTCGTCGCCGACCACACGAAATGGGGGACAGTGGGCATCTCGACGATCGCGGCGCTCTCCGACGCCGACGTGCTCGTCACCGACGACGGACTCGCCGACGACGCCCGGGCGGTCCTCGCCGGGGAGGTCGACGAGCTGGTCGTCGCCCCCGTGAGCCGCCCGGCGCGCGGAGCCGACGCATGAGGCGCACCGACGGCACGCTCGCCGACGGCAGGCACATCATGTGGTTCGACGAGGACGGCACGCCCGAGCGCGACCCGGCGTCCCTGGTCGACCACCGCGACCTGCCGCACACGGTCTCGGCCTCACAGCTGCGCTACGACACCCTCGCCGGCGAGTGGGTGGCGGTGGCCTCCCACCGCCAGGACCGCACCTACCAGCCCCCCGCCGACCAGTGCCCCCTCGACCCCACCCACGGCGAGCACCACACCGAGATCCCGACCCCGGACTACCAGGTCGTCGTGTTCGAGAACCGCTTCCCGTCGTTCGGGGGCGGCGCCGCGCCCTCGGGCGCGACGCCCGACCCGGCGGCCGGACGCTGCGAGGTCGTCTGCTTCACCAGCGACCACGCGTCGTCGTTCGGGGAGCTGACCGTCGCGCGGGTGCGCCTGGTCGTCGACGTGTGGGCCGACCGCACCGCCGAGCTGGGGGCGCTCCCCGGTGTGGCGCAGGTGTTCCCGTTCGAGAACCGCGGCGCCGAGATCGGGGTGACCCTCGCCCACCCGCACGGCCAGATCTACGCCTACCCCTACGTGCCGCCGATCCCGGCGCGCATGCTCGACCGGGCCCGCGCCCACGAGGCCGCGACCGGCCGCAACCTCTTCGCCGACGTGCTGCGCGCCGAACGGGCGGGCGAACGTGTCGTCGCCGCGGGGCAGCACTGGACGGCGTTCGTCCCGGAGGCGGCGCGCTACCCGGTGGAGGTGCACCTCTACCCGCACCGGCAGGTCCCCGACATCCCCTCCCTCACCGCCGCCGAGCGCGACGAGTTCGCGCACGTCTACCTCGACGTCCTCGGCCGCCTCGACGCCCTCTACGGCGACCCGCTGCCCTACGTCGCCGGCTGGCAGCAGGCACCGGTCCGGCCGGAGCACGACGGCGACCGCGAGCTCGCCCACCTGCACCTGCGCATCTCCTCGATCCGCCGGGCGCCGGGCAAGCTCAAGTACCTCGCCGGGTCCGAGACGGGCGCGGGGGCGTTCGTGTCCGACGTCCTCGCCGAGTCCGTGGCGCAGCGGCTGCGGGACGTGCGGTGACGCCCGGCTTCTCCGACGTCTTCGGCGGCCGACCCGACGTCGTCTGGCACGCCCCCGGCCGGGTCAACCTGATCGGCGAGCACACCGACTACAACGACGGCTTCGTGCTGCCGTGGGCGCTCCCGCTCGGCGTCACGGCGGCCCTGCGGCGCAACGACTCCGGGGTGCTGCGGATGGTGTCGCGCCAGCACGGCGGCCCGGGCGGCGCCGTCGTGGAGGTCGCCGTCGCAGGGCTGGAACCCGGCTCGGTCGACGGCTGGGCCGGCTACCCGGCGGGGGTCGTGTGGCGGCTGCGCGAGGCCGGCCTGCTCGCCGGTCAGGGGTTCGACCTCGTCGTCGACGGCGACGTGCCCGCCGGGGCGGGGCTGTCGTCGTCGGCGGCGCTGGAGTGCGCCGTCGTGCGCGCGATCGACGACGTGCTCGGCCTCGGCCTGTCCGGTCCCGAGGCCGCCGCACACGCCCGCGGCGCGGAGAACGAGTTCGTCGGCGTGCCCAGCGGGGTCATGGACCAGATGGCGTCGCTGATGTGCGCCGAGGGCAGCGTGCTGTTCCTCGACACCCGGAGCATGGCCACCCGCCAGGTCCCCCTCGACCTCGACACCGGCGACGGCGGAGGGCTGACGCTGCTCCTCGTCGACACCAACGCCCCCCACCAGCTCGTCGACGGCGAGTACGCCGACCGCCAGCGTGCCTGCGCGAGGGCCGCCCGGGCCCTGGGGGTGGCGGCGCTGCGCGACATCCCGCCCGCCGGCCTCGACGCGGCGCTCGCCCGGCTGGACGAGGCGCTGGCCCGGCTCGACGCGGCCGCCGGCACCGGCCCCGGTGCCGACGCCGACGTCGTCCGCCGCCGGGTCCGCCACGTCGTCACCGAGAACGCGCGGGTGCTCGACGTCGTCGGGCTCCTCGACGCCGGTCGCCCCGGCGAGATCGGGCCGCTGCTCACCGACTCCCACGTGTCGCTGCGCGACGACTTCGAGGTGACCGTCCCCGAGCTGGACACCGCGGTCGAGGCCGCGCTGGGCGCGGGGGCGCTCGGCGCCCGGATGACCGGCGGCGGGTTCGGTGGCAGCGTCGTGATCCTCGCCCGGTCCGCCGACGCCGCCGCGGTCACCGACACCGTCGCCGCGGCCTTCGCCGCCCGCGGGTTCGCGCCGCCGCGGCCGGTGCCCGCCACCCCGTCGGCGGGGGCGCACCGGATCAGCGGCGGCTGAGCGCCGAGGACCGCGCGTCGAGCAGGCCCGCGTAGATCGACGCCAGCTCGCGCGCCCACCGCCCGGCCTCGAACCGGTCGAGGAACCGGCGGCGCGCGGCCGCCCCGAGCCGCTCGCGGCGCTGCGGGTCGGCCGCCAGCTCCGCGACGACCGCGGCGATCCGCGCGGCCTCCAACGGCACGAGGACACCGGTGTCGCGGGTGACGATCTCGGGGATGCCGCCGCTCGTGCTGGCGACGGCGGGGACCCCCGCGGCGAGGCCCTCGACGAGCGCGCGCGGCATCGCGTCGTTGCGGGTGGCGTGCACCATGACGTCGGCGGCCCGCAGCAGCGGCAGCCGGGCGGGGCTGGGGTGGAAGACGATCCGCGCGGCGAGCTCGTCGTCGCGGTCGACGCGCGACTCCAGCCAGGGCCGGAGAGGTCCGTCGCCGCCGAGCACGACGGTGACGGGCGCACTGTCGGGGAGCGCGGCGACGGCGTCGAGCAGCAGGTCCTGGCCCTTGCCGCGGCGCATCGGCGCGACCGACGCCACCAGCACCGTGCCGGGCGCGACGCCGAGGCGGTCGCGCAGCCGCTCCCGCTCGGCCGCGTCACCCGGCCCCGGGTCGGTGACGCCGTTGGGAAGTACGACGAGGTCGGCCGCGGCCCCCGCGTACCAGTCCCGCTGCAGCTGCGAGATCGCGATCGTGCGGGTGACGAACCGGCGGCGCGCGAGGAGCTTCGCGGCCCGCCTGGCCCGGTCGCCGACGTCCGCGGGCTGGGACTCGATGCGGTGCAGCGTCGACACCACCGGAAGCCTGAGCCGGGCCCCGGCCGCGCCCCCGACGACGTCGGCGTTGCCGACGTGGGTGTGCACGATGTCGACGCGGCGGCGGCGCAGCACCTCGATGGTGCGGGTCACCGCCCGCGGGTCCCAGGGGGCGCTGCCCAGATCCTCGACGGGCACGCCGAGGCGGTGCAGCTCGGCCGCGACGGGCGAGCGCGTCGCCGTCGAGATCGCGACGACGACCATCTCCATTCCGGCCGCGGGTGCCGCCCGGGCGAGGTCGACCAGACCGTTCTCGGGTTCGTCGGGATGCAGCGACGCGACGACATGGGCAACGCGCACGGGGCGGGCCTCCTGCTCCGGCCGGTCGGCACCCGGGCCGGGGGCGGCGACGCCCACGGTGCCACGTCGCTGTCACCCCGTCGGGTGATGTCCGTCGCGGACCCTACCGAGACCGCCGCGGCGGGGCAGGAACAGGCGTCGCCGACGTCGGGGACCGGCGGGGGAGCGGCCGCCGGGTCAGGCCGGGCGGCGGCGCCGGCGGCCTCTGGTGCCGGCGGCGGGAGTGGCCACCGAGCACGCGTCGCAGGGCTTCCCGTCGGGCGCCACGAGTGACGCCGGGGACACGACGTGGCCGCAGATCGCCTGGTAGCGGCCGGTGTCGGCGGCCGCGGTGCGGGTGAGCTCGGTGTCGGGGACGGCATGGGACCGGGAGTCGAGCCGGCACGTCACCGCGACCGTCACCACCGCAGACGGCACGCTTCCCGGCGCATCGCCGACCGCCGCCGTGGCGGCCGGGTCCACGCCCTGCCGCCGTCCCGCTCGACCCACTGCCACGTCCCGTCCGTTCCCGCCCCGGCCGGATTCCGGCCCGCTCGACGCACGCTATCGTTCCCGCCTCGACAGGTGTCTGCAAGGTCATCTGCACGTGCATCTGCACGCACGATCCGGCAGTCCGGCGCATCGGGGGACGAGTATGGCGACATCGGACACAGACCCGCACGGGATTCCCGGGGGCGCGGCATGGTTGCCCGCCACCGCCCTCCCCGACCTCGCGTGGCGCAAGGCCACCGCGAGCAACCCCAGTGGCGACTGCGTGGAGGTCGCCGTCTTGCCCGACGGCGACGTCGCCCTGCGCAACTCCCGGGCACCGCACGGTCCCGCGCTGGTCTACACCCGGGCCGAGCTCGCGGCGTTCGTCGCCGGCGTGCGCGGCGGGGAGTTCGACGACCTCGCTTCCTGACCCGCCCCCGGCGCAGCGCGCGGCCCCGGACCGGTGGTGCCGTTCGCCGACCCGCACTCCGTGGGCCGCTGCGGAGCGCGCACGCGTCGCTATGCTGCGTGACCGACCGTGCGTTCCCGGCGTCTGGAGCCTGTCCCGTGACCACACCCGGACCGCCGCCGCGGCTGCCCGATCCCGGCTACAGCGGCCCGACCGTCCTGCGCATCGTCCTGGGTACCCAGCTGCGCCGGATGCGTGAGGCCAACGGCGTCACCCGCGAACAGGCGGGCGACCACATCCGGGCCTCTCACGCCAAGATCAGCCGGCTCGAGCTCGGCCGGGTCGGGTTCAAGGAACGCGACATCGCCGACCTGCTCACCCTCTACGGCGTCACCGACCAGCGGGAGCGCGACGAGTTCATGGACCTCGTCACCCAGGCCAACGCGCCCGGCTGGTGGCAGCACTACGGCGACATGCTGCCCAGCTGGTTCGAGATGTACCTGCGGCTCGAACAGGCCGCCTCGGTGATCCGCACCTTCCAGGTCCAGTTCGTCCCCGGCCTGCTCCAGACCGAGGACTACGCCCGCTCGGTCATCGTCGCCGGGCACCAGGGCGAGTCCGTCGAGGACATCGACCGCCGCGTCCAGCTGCGCATGACCCGGCAGAAGCTGCTCACCGAGCCCGGCTCGCCGCGGCTGTGGGCGGTCGTCGACGAGGCGGCGCTGCGCCGGCCCTTCGGCCCGCCCCGCGTCATGCGCAGCCAGCTCGACCACCTGATGCGGATGGTCGAGATGCCCAACGTGTCGGTGCAGGTGCTGCCGTTCCGCTTCGGCGGGCACGCCGCCGCGGGCGGGCCCTTCACGATCCTGCGCTTCGCCGAGCCCGACCTGCCCGACATCGTCTACCTCGAACAGCTCACCAGCGCGGTCTACCTGGAGAAGCGCTCCGAGGTGGAGAGCTACCTCGCCGTCATGGAACGGGTGTGCGTGCAGGCCGAGACCCCGGCCCGCAGCGCCGAGATGCTGATGCGGATCCGCCAGGACCTCTGACGGGCCCGACGAGGGTGGCTCAGACCTTGCGGCCGACCCCGCCCGCGTACAGCGTGTGGACCGGGCTGTCGGCGGGTGTGGCCGCGTCGGGGCGCCAGTCGTTGGCGTAGACCAGACCCGGCTCGACCATCTCCAGCCCGTCGAAGAACCGGCGGATCTCCTCCCAGCCCCGGAACCGGCCGGTGCCCAGACCACCGTCGAGGAAGCCGCGCTCCAGTTTCGCCGCACGCGGCTCGTCGTCGTCGAGGAAGTGCGACAGCAGCATGTAGCCCCCGACCGGCAGCGCCTCGCGCAGCGTGCCGACGACGCCCCACGGGTCCTCCTCGTCGGCCAGGTGCTGCACGATGCCCGACAGCAGCAGCGCGTAGGGCCGCGACAGGTCGAGCAGGCCGGTCACCACCGGGTCGGCGAGGATCGCCGCCGGCTCACGCAGGTCGGCCGTGATCACGGCGGTGGTCGGGTCGCCCGCCAGCAGCGCCCGCCCGTGGGCGAGGACACCGGGATCGTTGTCGACGTAGACCACGCGCGTCGACGGGTCGACCGCGTGCGCGAGATCGTGGACGTTGCCCTCGGTGGGCAGCCCCGACCCGATGTCGAGGATCTGGCGGATGCCGGCCTCCTCGACCAGATGACGCACACCGCGCCGCAGCAGGTTGCGGTTGTCCTTCGCGATGACGGGTGCGTCGGGCAGGGCGTCCATGAAGCCCTGCGCGGCGCGGCGGTCGATCTCGAAATGCTGCTTGCCGCCCAGGACGTAGTCGTAGACACGCGCGATCGACGGCCTGCTCAGGTCGGGTGCCGGCGGGTCGTCCTGTGACGTCCCGCGTCCACCCGCCGGTCGATCGTTCACCACGTGCTCCTCGTGCGCTGCAACCGATGCCGGGCCGGACGGCCCGCCGGAGGCGTCGACCCTAGCGATGCCGGCGTCGCCGCGACCCGGGCGGGCAGGGCGTGTCGGCGGGCTCAGCCGGTCGTGGGACCGGCCCCGATCTCACCGTCGGGGTGCTGGGGCAGCCCGAACAACGGGAACAGGTTCGTGTCGAGGAAATGGCTGAACCCGACGATCCGGTCGTCCTGCACGTGCAGCACCTGGACGGAGAAGGGCTGGTGCAGCCCGTTCGGCCCACTCGGCCGGTACGCGGCGAACGCCGGCTGGCCGTTGGCCTCGAACGGCAGCAGCCGCGACCCGCGGCACTCCGCGCCGGGCCGGCCGTCGGCCATCCACATGATGATGTCGTCGCGGCCCCGCATCCACAGCGCGAACGGCGGCATGACCTGGACGGCGTCCTCGGCGATGAGCCCGACGAGCGCCTCCATGTCGAACGCCTCGAACGCCGCCACGTAGCGCTCCAGCAGCGCACGGTTCGCGTCGTTCATCGGGTCGGGCCGGTCGTCGGTGGTGTCGCGCGAGCCCATCGTGGCGCGCGCCCGCTGCAGGGCGCTGTTCACCGAGGCGACCGACGTGTCGAGCAGCTCCGCCGTCTCCGCGGCCGACCACGCCAGGACCTCGCGCAGGATCAGCACGGCGCGCTGGCGCGGCGGCAGGTACTGCAGGGCGGCGACGAACGCCAGCCGGATCGACTCGCGCGCCACCGCCGTCTCGGCCGGATCGGCCGCCGACGCCAGCACCCGCGAGTCGGCCATGGGCTCCACCCACGCCCGGGCGTTGAGCGGCTCGCCCAGCGCCTCGGCGACCGGCTCACCGGCGGCCGTGAGGTCCATGGGCAGCGCCCGACGGTTGCGCCCCTTCAACATGTCCAGGCAGACGTTCGTGGCGATCCGGTACATCCACGACCTCAGCGACGCCCGCCCGTCGAACCGGTCGAGCCCGCGCCACGCGCGGATCATGGTCTCCTGGACGGCGTCCTCGGCCTCGAACGCGGAGCCGAGCATCCGGTAGCTGTAGGCCGTGAGCTCGCGCCGGTGCTCCTCCAGGCGCGGATCGAGGCCACCGTGGGCCGCGGCGTCGGATGCCGCCGGCTGCATCGCCAGGTCGGTCATGGCTCGAACCCCCAGGTATCGGACACGGGCGCAGCACCGCCCGTGCGGACGTGGGGCCAGCATAGGGAGCCACACCGACAAGACGCCCGCGTCGAACGGCCGGGCGGCGGGACCGGGAGCGGCGGGCGGTGCGGGCCGCCCGGCGGCACCGCTCAGCAGGTCGGGTCGAACGAGGTCAGGTGGATCGTCGTGCCCACAGCGCCGTGCTCGATGCGGACCTCGCCCGACAACGCGCGCATCATCGAGAGCCCGAACCCACGGTGGGCGCAGCGCCGGGGGATGCCGTCCCAGTTCCCGCAGTCGTGCACGGTGCAGTCGAGGCGATGGGCGCCGGCGGCGGAGGAGAGCCGCGCGTCGAGACGGACCCCGTCGCAACGCTGCGCGCACCCGTGCTCGACCGCGTTGGAGACGGCCTCGTTGACGGCGAGGACGACGTCGGCCGCCGCCTCGGCGGGCCAGCCCGCGGCCGCGAGCCACCGGCCCAGGTTGCGGCGCACGGGTTCGAGCGAACCGGGGTCGCAGGGGACCGGCCACGACACCGCCCCTGCCCCCGTCATCGTGCCCCCACTCCTCCGATGTCGCCGTCCCGGGGCGCGGATACCCGTGGCCGGACCGGTGTCAAACCGCGGGGTCGCCGGCGCGCTCCAGGAGGCCGCGCAGCAGCGCGGCCTGGCCGGCGTGCTGGGCGTCGTCGTCGACCACGGACACGAGCCGCACGCCCAGCGTGACGGGCGGGTCCCAGCGCTCGTCGACGACCCGGTCCAGGTCGTCCTCGTCGACGGTGCGCAGGTACGCCATGGTGCGCTCGGTGACGGCGGCGAGGTAGCCGCGCAACAGCTCGGCCGAGGGCCGGACGGCCGCGACGTCGTCGGGGGTGTGCCCGTACCCGGTGGCGGTCGCGGCGTCGGGCAGCGGGAGGGCGAACCGGTCGGCCCAGCCGTCGGCCGTCCAGGCCTGCTCGGTCCCGGCGACCTCGCTGACGTGGTCGTCCTGGACCCGGACGAGGTGCCAGACCAGCCAGGCGACGGTGTTGGCCGTGGGGTCGGCGCGCCGGAACAGGACGGGGTCGGGGCCCGTCTCACCGATACCGTCGAGCACGGCACCGACGGTGTCGGGGATGCGGCCGAACGCCTCGGCGAGCAGGTCGGCTGGGGTCACGGGACAGCCTCCGGTGTGGACGACGCGGGTGCGGACCGGACGCTACGCACGCTCCGCCGAGCGCGCAGGCCCGCACGCCCGCGACCAGGGACGCAGGGCGTCGATCCTGGGCGAACGCGCCGGCGCGGAGGCCGTCCGCGCGGCGCCCGGACACCGACGCCTCCACGAGGCGCTGCGCACCCCCGGGCCCGACACGGCGCCGAGCCACCGGTTCGGCCCGCCGGGCCCCGGGGAGGACACTGTCCGGGGGAGGACACTGTCCGGGGGAGGACACTGACGTCGTGGACGACTCCGACCCCGAGCCCGATCCCGTCGCCGACGAGGGTGACGACGTCGGCGGTTCACCCGCGTGCTTCGCGCACCTGCTGTGCCCGGAGTGCGCCGCGGTCCCGGAGGCCGGCGCGACGGCATGCTGGCGCTGCGGCGCGGACCTGCCGCGCCGCGAGTAGACCTGGGCGCGGGCTCAGGCGCGGTACGGGACCCGCTGGCTGCGGCGGGCGATGTGCGACGCGGCGGCGGGCGACAGTCCACGACGGCGGTCGTCCCAGCTGCCGCGGTCGGGGACCTCGACCGGCGACCGGCCCGTGCCGGCCGCCGTGCACGACGTCGTGTGCACGTAGGAGTGGTTCCACACGATGCTGCCGTCACTTCGGGCGTGGTCGATGTGCGCCAGCGCGACATGCGGTTCGTGGGCGGCCACGTGGCCGTAGCAGCGCTCGCAGATGCGGATCATCGAAGGGTCTCCAGCGGCCGGGCCCGCGTCGCCGCGGACGTGTCGGGGAGGGTGCCGCGTCGACGTCGACGGTGGTGTCGGTCCACCCGTGCGGTGCGGGTCGGGACACCGCAGCCGGGTGAAGTGTCTCATTTCGAGACGAGTTCGCACTGTTGTCTGCGCCACGCGGGAAGATGCGCGGCCGCTGAACCGATCCGGACCCGTCCGCGGTTGCCGAGGGGGTCGCGGTCGGTCAAAGTACCCGGCGAGACGCATCGTGTTGAGCAGGCAGCATGCGCGCCGTTCCCACATGACGTCCGCCGGGAGTGACGATGAGTCCGATGACCAGTCCGGCACCAGGTGGTTTCGAGGTCCGGGCACACATCCCGGCGCCGGCGGTGGCCGTCCTGCGTCCAGAGGGCGAGCTCGACATGGTGACCGCCCCCGAACTCGTGCTCCGCGTCGAGTTCCACCTCGACCAGCAGCGCCACGTCGTGCTCGACCTGCGCGACGTCGAGCTGCTGACGTCGAACGCGCTGCAGGTCCTGCTCGGGGTCCACGACGCGGCTCAGCGCCGTGGGCTGCGGCTGCGGATCACCGGCACCGACCACGGCGCGGTCGCCCGCGTCCTCGCCCGGACGGGCCTGGACGCGGTGCTCCCGATCACCGGGCTCAGCACCGAGGAGGCCGTCGCCGCACTGGCGCACCCGCGTCCCGGCGCCCGCGGCTGACGGCAGGTGCGGGCGAGTCACCCGCTGTCGGGTGCGGCTCACCGGGCCACGCGCCGCGCCCGGCTCGCCGGGCGCCACGGCGCCCGCTCCGGGCCGCCCGGCGTTCCGGGGCCGTTGGTCCCTACCGGGCCGACCGGTCCCGGGTATGGACTCCCCGTCGGCAGCGGCGCCTGGTCGCTCGGGGGCACGTTCCTCACGTGGGGGAGCGGCGGAGCAGGTGCGCGCCGCCCGTCCCGGGACGTTCCCGGCAGCTCGTACAGGAGGACCCGTGCGCTCCCCCCACCCCGCCGTGACCCGTTCCGCGCCGACGCAGCTCACCCCCGCCGGGGCCGCCACCGCGGGCAGCGTGGCCGTGGCCTTCCACGGTGACGACGACGTGGTCGTGTCGGTGCGGGGGCCGCTCGACGCCGCCGCCGTCCGCCGCGCGACGCGGCTGCTCGCGGTCGTCGAGGTCGAGGGCGCCCGGCACGTCATCGTCGACGCGGTGGCCTCGCCCGACGCACCCGCGGCGCTGCGTGGCGCGCTGGACCCGTTGCGGACGCGGCTGCAGGCCCGCGGCGGCTGGCTGCTGGTGGAAGGCGCCGCGGCGGCCCCGCAGGAGCCCAGCCTGCTCGACGTCTTCGCGGCCTACACCGAGGCGACCCGGACCACCCCGGCGGCGGTCCCGGCCCCGCGCGCGGGGCTGCGCCGCACCTCGGTCCTCGCCGGCTGACCCGACCACGCCGTCGACGCGGCCGGCGCCGGGGCACGGCCGCGACGACGTCTCACGTCACTTCCCGGCGGCGAGCAGCGCGGCGCCGACGATCCCGGCCTCGTTGAGCAGTTCGGCGGGCACCATCTTCGTGTGGATGTCCACCTTCGACATCCACTTCGCCGACTTCTTGCTGACGCCACCGCCGACGACGATCAGGTCCGGCCACAGCAGCGCCTCGACGACGCCGTAGTAGCGGGTCAGCCGTTCGGCCCAGGCGTCCCAGTCGAGGTCGTCGCGCTCGCGGGCGGAGTCGGCGGCGCGCTTCTCGGCGTCGTGGCCGTCGATCTCCAGGTGGCCCAGCTCGGTGTTGGGCCACAGCTTCCCGTCGATGACCAGTGCCGACCCGATGCCGGTGCCCAGGGTGCTGACCAGCACGACGCCGGAGTTGCCCTTGGCCGCGCCGAAGCGGACCTCGGCCACACCGGCGGCGTCGGCGTCGTTGACGACCAGCGCGGTGCGGCCGGTGGCCTTCTTCATCAGCTCGTGGGCGTCGGTGCCGATCCAGCTGTGATCGATGTTCGCGGCGGTGCGCACGACGCCGTGCTGCACGACCGCGGGGAGTGTGCAGCCGAACTCGCGTTCCCAGCCGAAGTGGTCGAGCACCTTCGCGACGACCTCGGCGACGGCGTCGGGCGTGGCCGGCTGCGGCGTCGGGATGCGCAGCCGGTCGTCGGCCAGCTCGCCCTGGCGCAGGTCGACCGGGGCGCCCTTGATGCCCGAGCCGCCGATGTCGATGCCGAACCCGATGTGCTTGTCGTGCTTGGACTTGCTCGACATGTCAGGCTCCTCCGAGTGCCGCGGAGACCACGTCGCGGGCCTCCTCCTGGATGCGCGCCAGGTGCTCCGCGCCGCGGAAGCTCTCCGCGTAGATCTTGTAGACGTCCTCGGTGCCCGACGGGCGCGCGGCGAACCACCCGGACTCCGTCGTCACCTTCAGTCCGCCGATCGGCTCGCCGTTGCCGGGTGCGCTGGTGAGCCGCGCGGTGATCGGCTCGCCCGCGAGCTCGGTGGCGGTGACGTCCTCGGCCGCGAGCTTGCCCAGCCGGCTCTTCTGCTCGCGGGTCGCCGCCACGTCGGTGCGGGCGTAGGCGGGGTCGCCGAAGCGGCCCGTCAGCTCGCGGTAGTGCTCGCTGGGTGTCGCCCCGGTGACGGCGGTGATCTCCGAGGCGAGCAGCGCCAGGATGATGCCGTCCTTGTCGGTGGACCACGGCGAGCCGTCGAACCGCAGGAACGAGGCCCCCGCGCTCTCCTCGCCGCCGAAGCCGACGGACCCGTCGAGCAGGCCGGGCACGAACCACTTGAACCCGACCGGCACCTCCAGCAGCGTGCGGCCGAGGTCGGCGGTGACCCGGTCGATCATCGACGAGCTGACCGCGGTCTTGCCGACGGCGGCGCCCCCGGGCCAGCCGGGCCGGTGCGCGAACAGGTAGCCGATGGCGACCGACAGGTAGTGGTTCGGGTTCATCAGCCCGCCGTCGGCGGTGACGATGCCGTGCCGGTCGGAGTCGGCGTCGTTGCCGGTGGCGATGCGGTACTTGGGGTTCTCGGCCATGCGCGACACCAGCGACGCCATGGCGTACGGGGACGAGCAGTCCATCCGGATCCTGCCGTCCCAGTCCAGCGTCATGAACGCGAACCGCGGGTCGACGTCCGGGTTGACGACGGTCAGGTCGAGGCGGTGCCGGTCGGCGATCGCGGCCCAGTAGTCGACGGAGGCGCCGCCGAGGGGGTCGGCGCCGATGCGGACCCCGGCCTGGCGGACGGCGTCGAGGTCGACGACGGCGGGCAGCGCGTCGACGTAGGTGCCGAGGAAGTCGAACGGGCGCGTCCGCGCCCGTTCGAGCGGGACCCGCGCCACGCCCTTCAGGCCTGCTTCGAGCAGCTCGTTGGCGCGGTTCGCGATCCAGCCGGTGGCGTCGGTGCCGGCGGGTCCGCCGTGGGGCGGGTTGTACTTGAAGCCGCCGTCGGCGGGCGGGTTGTGCGAGGGGGTGACGACGACACCGTCGGCGAGGCCGGCGGTGCGGCCGCTGTTGTGGGTGAGGATCGCGAACGAGACGGCGGGGGTGGGGGTGTAGCGGCCGTCGGCGTCGACCAGCACGTCGACATCGTTGGCGGCGAACACCTCGACCGCGGTCGTCCACGCCGGCTCGGACAGCGCGTGGGTGTCGCGGCCCAGGTAGAGCGGGCCGTCGGTGCCCTGGGCGGTGCGGTACTCGACGATCGCCTGGCTCGTGGCGGCGATGTGGTCGTCGTTGAACGTGGTGAGCAGCGACGACCCGCGATGGCCGGAGGTGCCGAACGCGACGCGTTCGGCGACGACCGCCGGGTCGGGATGGCGGTCGCGGTAGGCGGTGAACAGCTCGTCGAGGTCGACGAGGTCCTCGGGGCGCGCGGGGGTGCCGGCGCGCGGGTGCGGGGCCTTGGGGCACAGCCTGCCGCATGCCGGCTGGCGCGCAAGTGGTGCGCGGCATCAGCCGCGCACCAGCCGGGGGAGCAGCGCCGACGCGATCGTGATCATCGCCGCCGCGGCGACGAGGAGGACCCCGAAGTCGAGCCACAGCCGTGCCGGGGTGCCGACGAGCAGCCCCCGCAGCGCCTCCACCTCGTAGCTGAGCGGGTTGACGTGGTTGACCACCTGCAGCCAACCCGGCATCAGCTCGACGGGATAGAGCGCGTTGGAGGCGAAGAACAGCGGCATCGTGATGGCCTGCCCGATGCCCATCAGCCGGTCCCGCGACAGCACGAGCCCGGCGATGGTGATGGACAGGCAGCAGAAGAAGGCCGATCCGAGCAGCAGCGCGGCGATCACACCGAGCCAGTGCAACGGGTCGGGCGACAACGACACCCCGAGGACGAGCGCGAGCACCAGGACGACGACCGCCTGCGCCACCGCCCGGATCCCTGCCGCGAACGCCTTGGCGGCGACGAGCGCGATCCGCGGCGTCGGCGTCACCAGCAGCTTGGACAGCACCCCGGCGTCGCGTTCCCAGATGATCTGGATGCCGTAGAAGATCGCGATGAACAGCGCCGACTGGGCGAGGATGCCGGGCGCGAGGTAGTCCAGGTACGGGGTGTCCCCGGTCGGGATCGCGTGGATGCGGGTGAACACCTGCCCGAACACGAGCAGCCACAGCGCGGGCTGGACGGCACGGGTGAGCAGCTCGGAGCGGTCGTGGCGCAGCCGCTGCAGCTCGACCAGGCACATCGTCGCGACGCGGCGGACCGCGATGGCGAGCGTCCCGAACGGGCCGGGGTCCTCAGCCGAGGCGGCCGGCGGTGCGACGGGCAGCACGGACATCGCGCAGTCCTCCGGATCGGTCGGCGAGGGTGTCGCCGGTGTGGCGGCGGAACACGTCGTCGAGGGTGGCGTCGGGTCCGATGGCGCCGCGCAGCTCGGCGGGCGTGCCCAGGGCGCGGATGCGGCCGCGGTGCATCAGCGCGATCCGGTCGCACTCGGCGTCGGCCTCTCCCATGGCGTGCGTGGTCACCAGGACGGTCATCCCGGTGGCCTCGCGGATCGCGGTGATGCGGTCCCACACGCCGTCGCGGGCGACGGGGTCGAGCCCGACGGTCGGCTCGTCGAGTACCAGTACCCGCGGTGCGCTGACCAGCGCCTGCGCGATCTCCAGGCGCCGCACCATGCCGCCGGAGTAGGTCTTGACCTGCTTGTCGGCGACGTCGAGCAGGTCGACGGCGGCGAGCACCGCGTCGACCTGGGTGGCGCGGTCGCGGCGCGGGACGTCGAAGAGCCGCGCGAAGAGGGCGACGTTCTCCCGGCCGGACAGGGTGCCGTCGGCCGAGAGCTGCTGCGGGACGTAGCCGAGCATCCGGCGCACGGCGCTGCGGCGGCGCGCGACGTCGACACCGAAGACCTCGATCGCCCCGGGCGGTGCCGGCAGCAACGTGGTGATCATGCGGATGGTGGTGGTCTTGCCGGCACCGTTGGGGCCCAGCAGGCCGAACACCTCACCGGGGTGCACCGTGAGGTCGAGTCCGTCGACGGCGACGGTGTCGCCGAACTCCTGACGCAGTCCGGTGCAGCGGACCGCGGGTGGCGGCGCGGTCATCGGGGCTCCTCGGCGATCGGGCCGTGCGGGTGGGGCTGGTCGGTCAGCAGCTCGGTGAGCCGGGCCAGCGCGGGCAGCGCCGCCGCCAGCGCGTCCTGGTCGGCGGGGCCGAGCCCGGCGATGCCGGCGGTGACGAGGGCACTGCGGGCGGCGCGCCAGCGGGCGAGCCGGGCCCGGGCCGCGTCGGTGAGCTGCAGCTGTGCGGCGCGGCGGTCGGCGGGGTCGGGGGTGCGTCGCAGCAGGTCGGCTGCGACGAGCTGGTTGACCAGGGTGCTGACGGTGTTGGCCGCCAGGTGCAGGCCGCGGGCCGCGGCGGCGACGCCGACGTCGGGGTCGGACTCGACGAGCTGCAGCAGCTCCAGCTGGGCGCCGCGCAGGAGCACGGGATCGGTCGACGTCTCGCGCACCCGGCGGCGGACGACCCGGCGCAGGCCCAGGACGGCTGCCATGAGCTCGTCGCCGCGGGGAGGGGTCACGCGGGCGACCTTACCTCCGTCACAGAGCTATTGCCGCGAGCACACGATCCCGAACCGCGTACCACCCACTACTGGTTGAGGACGACCAGCTGCACGACGACACCGCACGCGATCGACAGCACGCCGACCACGACGGCCGCGATCCACGCCCCACCCGCGCCGCGGGTCCGGCCGACGACGCCGAGGACGATCGCCGCCAGGCCCAGCGCCCACGCGGCGAGCGGCATGAACAGTCCGCCGATGACGCCCGCGATGCCGAGGATCGTGCCGGCCACGGCGAGGGTGTCGGACTGCGCGATGCCACGCTGCGGCTCGGCCTCGCTGGCTCGCCCGGTCCCACTCATCGCCTGCGCTCCTGCTCGTCGGTGTGCGTCGTGCTCGTCGGTGTGCGTCGTGCCCGTCGGTGTGCAGCGTGACCGTCGGTGTGCGTCGTGCCGGTCGGTGCGTGCCGTGGCCACGGTACCGACAGCGTTCACGTCCGCGGTGAGCCGGTATGGGAAGTTGTCACTTTCGAAAGTGGAAAGTATTCTCGCGGCATGACCGACGACCGGCACCGCGACCCCCGGGACGTGCTCGACGAGCTCGAACGCGCCGAGGCCGCCCCCTTCGTGATCCACCCCGCCACGCCCTGGTGGCACTTCCCGCTCATGGGCCTGTGGGCCGCCGCGATGGTCGGCGCGTTCACCTGGTGGCGGGAGAACGCCCTGCTGTTCGTGGCGGCGATGATCGCGCTCGTGGCGATCGAGGCCGGCTACCTCACGTGGCTCTCCCGCAGCCACGGCGCCCTGCCGATGCCCGGGCGCGCCACACCCCCGACGGAGCTCGTGCCCGTGTGGCGCGGCTACTTCCTCGGCGTCGCCGTCGTCGTGGCCGCGGTCGGGCTCCTGTGGTGGCTGCTCGGTGTCGCGGCCGCAGCCCTGACGACGTTCGTGCTGGTCACCGGCGGCCTCGCCGAGTACGACCGGCGCTACGAGCGGGCCGCCGCGCGGACCCGCGCCCGGCTGGGGATCGCGGGACGCTCGTGATCGAGGGCCTCGACCCCGCGATCCACACGCCGAAACGCCTCGCGGCCATGGCGGTGCTGGCCAACGCCCCCTCGGTCAGCTTCCGGTTCCTCAAGGACTTCATGCAGGTCAGCGACTCGGACCTGTCCAAGCACATGTCCGCGCTGGAACAGGCCGGCTACGTCAGCGTCCACAAGAGCGGCCGCGGCCGCGGCGCCACCACGACGTTCGCGCTCACCGCGCGGGGCCGCACCGCCTACACCGCGCACCGCGACGCACTGCGCGCGCTGCTCGACGGCCCCCACACGGTCTGAGGTCGCTCGGCTCGGCCGCTCACGAGGGCCGACGTGCGAGGACCTCGCCGTGCAGCAGGGCGAACCAACCGTCGGGATCGGATGCCCAGGCCTGCCAGCCCGCAGCCATCTCCGCCAGATCGCCCCGGTCGGCGATCCCGCGCTCGACGGCCTGCTCCGCCACCCTCGAGCCCGTGATCCGCTCGGCCCACGCGCCGCCCCACCACTGCCGCTCCTCGGGCGTGGCATAGCACCACACCGAGGCCGACGCCGTGACCTCGGCGAACCCCGCCCGGCGGGCCCACGCGTACAGCCTGCGCCCGGCGTCGGGCTCGGCGCCGTTGGACCGGGCGACCGCCCGGTAGGTCGCGAGCCAGGCATCGAGCCGCTCGTCGGCCGGGAACCACGTCATCGCCGCGTAGTCGGCGTCACGGACCGCGACGACCCCGCCGTCGGCCAGCACCGAGCCCATCGCCCGCAACGCCGCGACCGGGTCGGTGAGGTGCTGCAGCACCTGGTGGGCGTGCACGACGTCGTACCGGCCCGCCGCCGGGTCCAGCCGGTACACGTCGGCGACCTCGAACCGCAGCGTCGGGATACCCGCGCCCGTCGCGCGCGCCTCGGCGAGCGGGTCCTCCACCGGTTCGATGCCGACGACCGGTCCCGGCGCGACGAGCCGCGCCAGGTCGGCCGTGATCGTCCCCGGGCCGCTGCCGACGTCGAGCAGCGACAGGCCCGGCCGCAGGTGGGGGAGCAGGTAGGCGGCCGAGTTGGCCGCGGTCCGGTTGCGATGCGAGCGCAGGACGCTGTCGGCGTGGCCGTGGGTGTACACGTCCGGGGTCTCAGGCACGAGCACCCACCTCCTGGTCCAGCGCCGTCCGCATCGGACCGACCGGGCCCGGCCGCCCCGTCATCAGGGTCACCTGCTCGACTGCCTGGTGCAGCAGCATCGACAGCCCACTCACCACGCGGCAGCCCGCCGCGGCCGCCGACGCGGCGAACGGGGTCGGCCAGCCCGCGTACACGGCGTCCAGGACGGCCGTCGACGCCGACCACCGCGTCCCGACCAGCACGTCCGCCGCGCCGTGGGGCAGCGTCGAGATCACCACCCCCGCACCGGAGAGGGCGCGGGCCGCGTCGGCGGGATCGGCCAGATCGGCCCGGACGTCCGGGGTGACACCCAGCCGCTGCGCCGCCTCGCGCAACGCCGCGGCCCGGCCGGTGTCGCGCACCAGCACCCGCGGCGCCGGGTCGCCCAGCTCGCGCAGCGCCGCGAGCGCAGCCCGGGCCGTGCCGCCCGCGCCCAGGACGACCGCGTCCCGCGCCGTCGCCACCCCCGCCTCCCGCAGCGCCTCGACGATCCCGGCCACGTCGGTGTTGTCGGCGAACCGCCCCTGCGGGCCGAACACCAGCGTGTTCGCCGCCCCGGTGGCCGTGGCCAGCGCCGACACGCGGTCGGCGACGTCGATCGCGACCCGCTTGAGCGGCATCGTCAGCGACAGCCCCGCCCACGAGCCGTCCAGGTCGTCGACGAAACCGGGCAGCCCCGCCTCGTCGCACTCGTGCAGGCCGTAGTGCCAGCCGTCCAGACCCAGCGCGTCGTAGGCGGCCCGGTGCAGGACCGGCGACAGCGAGTGCGCGACCGGGGAGCCGAGCACGGCCGCGCGTCTCCTCGATCCCGGGCGGGTCGGTTCCGGGCGGGTCGGTTCCGCAGGCATGGCCGCAGTATGCGCACCGCGCCCGGCACCCCTGATCAGTACCCCTGCGGCGGGCCCCAGCTGCGGAACCGCTCCACGGTGACCGTGCCGGCCGCGCCGTCGGCCGCGCCCGCGTCCCCACGCGTCGCGAACCGCCGCGCCCCGTACTCGACGCCCGCGAGCGTCATCGCGGACTCCGAACAGCCCATGCCGTACTTGGCGCGGACCCGCTCGTCGGCCAGCGTCATGGCCTCGCGGGTACGCGCGACGAAGTCGTCGAGCGTGTACTCGGCGCCCGCCTCGAAGTAGTCCTTGACGATCAGCGACGGCGAGTAGAACGACTGCGTCGACCCGTCCGGCCAGCGGACGTCGAACACAACATCGGGCACGGCTCTCCTCGAGGTGCGCGGGGTCGGGGACGTGACCGGCGACGTCGGCGATCACGCACAGGTTAGTCCCCGGCCCGCCCCGGCGGTTCCGCCCGCAGCCCGGCCCGGGACACTGCCCCCGTGAGATCGGGATCGACGGTGCTCGTGCTCGGTGGCCGCAGCGAGATCGGGGTGGCCGTCGCGGAACGGCTGTCGGCCGCCGGAGCGGGCACGGTCGTGCTCGCCGCGCGCCGCGCCCACGACCTCGACGACGAGGAACGCCGCGTCCGCGCCGGTGGCGCCGAGGTCGAACGGGTCGAGTTCGACGCCGACGACCTGGCGTCGCACCGGCCGCTGCTCGACGACCTCGTCGCCCGCCACGGCCGCCTCGACACCGTGATCGTCGCCTTCGGCATCCTCGGCCGGCAGGACCGCGCCGAGGCCGACGCCGCCCACGCCGTCGAGATCGTGCACACCGACTACGTCGCCCACGTCCACGTGCTCACCCATCTGGCGCAAGTGCTGCGGGCGCAGGGCAACGGCACGCTCGTCGTGTACTCCTCCGTCGCGGGGTGGCGGGTCCGCCGGGCGAACTACGTCTACGGCTCGGCCAAGGCGGGCCTCGACGGCTTCGCGAGCGGGATGGCCGACGCCCTGCACGGCAGCGGGGTGCGGACCCTGCTGGTGCGGCCCGGGTTCGTCGTCGGCCGGATGACCGCGGGGATGACGCCCGCGCCCCTGTCGAGCACCCCCGAGCAGGTGGCCGACGCGACGGTCGCCGCGCTGCGCAAGGGCCGTCGTGAGCTCTGGGTCCCGGCGGTGCTGCGGCCGGTGTTCTTCGGGATGCGGCTGCTGCCCCGCGCGGTGTGGCGCCGCATCCCGCGCTGACCTGCCCTGCCTGCTGTTCGGGCGCAACCTGAGGGTCGTGTGGGCGGCGCGGGTGCAGCGGTGAGGTTGCGCGCTGCTGTTCGGGCGCAACCTGAGGGTCGTGCGGGCGGCCGGAGTGGGGCAGTGAGGTTGCGCGCGGGTGTTCGGGCGCAACCTGACGGTCGCACCGGCGGCGGAGTGGGGCAGTGAGGTTGCGCGCGGGTGTCGTCAGCCGGCGGACGGCGGGGCGTCGGTGACAGGCGCGGCGGCGTGCGGTGTGGCGGCCGGAGGGGTCGCGGGCGGGGCGGTCGCGGGCGCCGGGGAGTCGGCGCGCAGCTCGGCCTTCAGGATGCGCGTCGACTGGCCGAGGCTGCGGGCGGCGTCGGGGAGCCGCTTCGCGCCGAAGAGCAGGACCGCGACCCCGAGGACGATCAGCCAGTGCCACCAGCTCAGCTCACCCATACCTGTCAGTGTGCCTCCCGCGGTGAATCCACCCGGCATCGGCTCCACAATTCTCAGCCGCTTCTCAGGCCATTCGTCCGCAGTACCGGAAATGGTCCGGAGAATAGTGCCGACAGGTCCGGAAAAGGTGCTGTGAGCGATGGAGTCCGTTTCCGGGAGTTCGTCGCGGACGCCGGTGCGGGGCGCCGTGGGCCGCCGCCGGCACCCGGTCCGGGCCTGGTAGACACGCACCGGTGAGTGCACGAAAGCTGCTGGGGAGGCTCGTCGTCATGGTCGTGGCGGCGGGCCTCGTGCTCGCGGCGGCGGTGTTCCCGGTCGTCGGCGGCGCGGGGGCGTTCGCGGGGCAGGTCGTGGAGTCCGCCGTCGGCTCGACGAGCGATCTCGAGTCGGGGGTCCTGCCGGCCGCGTCGACCGTCACCGATTCCACCGGAAATCCGATCGCCTATCTGTTCGGCCAGTACCGGATGCCGGTGAGAGCGGCACAGATATCGCCGGCGATGAAAGCGGCGATCGTCGCGATCGAGGACAAACGCTTCTACGAACACGGCGGGTTCGACCCGCTCGGCGCCGCCCGGGCGCTGGTGAACAACTCCAACGGTGGCGCGACGCAGGGCGCGTCGACGCTGACCGAGCAGTACGTGAAGAACTACGACCTCTACGTCGCCGCGACCACCGACGCGCAGCGCCGGGCCGCGGTCGCGCCGAGCTACGCGCGCAAGCTCAAGGAGGCCGAGCTCGCGATCAGCCTCGACCACAAGGTGAGCAAGGACGACATCCTCGCCGACTACCTCAACGTCGTGTACTTCGGCAACGGCGCCTACGGTGTCGGCGCCGCGGCGCGCATCTACTTCGGGACGACCGCCGACCAGCTCACCGTCCCGCAGGCGGCGCTGCTGGCGGGGATGGTGCAGAGCCCCACGGACTTCGACCCGGTGCTGCACCCCGACGCGGCGAAGGGGCGGCGCGACGTCGTGCTCGGGCAGCTGCGCGACCAGGGCTCGATCACGCCGGACCAGGCGAACGTGGCCCTGCAGTCCCCGTTGGGGGTCCGGTCCCCGCTCGCGGCGCCCGCGGAGGGCTGCATCGGCGCCGGCGACGCGGGCTTCTTCTGCGCGTACGTGCTGTCCTACCTGGCGCAGTCGGGCATCACCGGCGACCAGCTGGAGACCGGCGGCTACACCATCAGGACCACGCTGGACCGGGGCGCGCTCGACAAGCTCAAGGCCGCCGTCGACGAACAGGTCCCGCCGACGCAGCCGCACGTCGCCGACGTCATCTCCGTGATCGAGCCGGGTGCCGACGCGCACCGGGTGCTGGCCATGGCGGCCAACCGCACGTACGGCAACAAGCCGGGCGAGTCGAGCTACGGCCTGCCCTACGTCCCGGAGAACATGGGCGCCGGGTCGGTCTACAAGATCTTCACCGCGGCCACCGCCCTGGAGCAGGGCCGGCTGGGCATCGACTCGATCATCGACGTCCCCGCCAGCGGCTACACCTCACCGATCTACCGGGGTCCGAGCGGGACCCCGATCCCGGTCCGCAACGACGGCAACTACGCCGCGCAGCTCTCGCTGACCCAGGCGCTCGCCGAGTCCCCGAACACGGCGTTCGTGAAGCTGGAGGAGTCGACGGGCATCCCCCCGGTCGTCGACATGGCCGAGCGGCTGGGGCTGACCTCGCTCGCGACGACGCCGGCGACGCGCACGCAGGGGTCGCGGTCGATCGGTGACGTCGCGAAGTCGCAGCGGCAGGCGTCGTTCACCCTCGGTGTGTCGCCGACGAGCTCGCTGGAGCTGGCCAACGTGATGGCGACGCTGGCGAGCCACGGCACGTGGTGCCCGCCCAGCCCGGTGCTGTCGGTGACCGACCGGTCGGGCGCGCCGGTGACGGTGACGCAGCCGGCGTGCAAGCAGGTCCTCGACCCCGGGATCGCCGACAGCATGATGAACGCGCTCAGCCACGACGACGGCCCGGGCGGTACGTCGGCGGCGGCGGCGGGGGCGATGGGCTGGGACCGGCCGGTCGCGGCGAAGACGGGGACGACGCAGCAGTACAAGTCGGCGGCGTTCGTGGGGGCGACGCCGCAGCTGGCGGGCTCGTCGATCGTGTTCGACGACAGCAACGCCCCACGGCCCATCTGCGACGGCAGCCCGCCGGTCAGCTGCGGGTCGGGCAACATCTACGGCGGCAAGGTGCCGGCGAGGACGTTCTACCGGGGTGTCGGGGACATCCTCGCCGGGCAGCCGGTGCTGCCGCTGCCGCCGCCGGACCCCCGCTACCTGACGGGCGGCTCGTCGTGAGGCCCGGCCGGCGGCGGGTCGTCGTGACTCCCGGCTGACGGTGGCGCGGTCGCGATGTCGTGCAGCACCACGCAGCACCGGCCGGTCCCGGGGTCGAGGACGGCGTGGTCGGCGGGTTCGCCGCGGACGTCGAGGACGGCGCGGACCAGGTCCAGGCTCATGCCGCAGGTGAGCGCGGGGTGGGTGGCGGCGAGCCGGTGGAACGGGCAGTTGACCAGGGTGGTGACGGCGGCGGAGGTGCGGGGTTCGAAGCCGAGATCGGCCAGGGTCGCGAGCACGTCGCCGTCGGAGGACCGGGCGGCGCGGGTGCCTGCGGCCGCGGCGGCGGCGCGGACGGCGTCGGCGAGGTGGGTGCCGTGGGTGAGGGTCTCCTCCGCGGCGGCGGCGAGGACGGCGGCGGCGAGGTCGTAGCGGCGTGCGGGCAGGCTCACCTCGAACTCGCGGCTCGAGCGGCGGTAGAGCTTGGTGGGCCGGCCGGCGCCGGGGCCGCGCCGGGTTCCGAGCCGGCGGAACTCGGCGACGAGCAGCTCGTCGTCGACCAGGCGGTCGAGGTGGAACTTCGCGGTGTGGCGGGGCAGGCCGGTCGCGGCGGCGGCCTGGTCGCGGCTGACGGCGTCGGCCTGGGCGACGACGTAGCGGTAGAGGCGGCGACGCTGCGGTTCGGCGAGGGCGCTGACGGTCTCGATCTGGGTGGTCGGATCGGTCATCCGCGCGACCTCCTTCTATCGGACAGTCTCATTGACATTAGAGCCTGGACAGTTCTAACGTCCAGTCCTGCGTCCGATAGACCCGGAGGATTCCGTGACGACACCCGAGATCGCCCTGGCCGACACCCGGCTGGATGCCGTCGTCCGGCCGCTGCGGGTCACCGCACCCGAGGCCGGCGTCGACCTCGCCGGGGCCGAGCGCGCGGCCCGCGACTTCCTCACCGCACTCGGCGTCCCCACCGACGGCGAGGCCACCGCGGGCACCCCCGGCCGGATGGCCCGCGCCTACGCCGAGATGCTGGCCCCACGCCCCTTCGACCTCACGACCTTCGACAACGACGAAGGCTACGACGAGCTCGTCCTCGCCCGCCGCATCCCCGTCGCGTCGGTGTGCGAACACCACATGCTGCCGTTCGTCGGCGTCGCCCACGTCGGCTACCTGCCCGGGGAGCGGATCCTGGGCCTGTCGAAGCTCGCCCGCGTCGTCGAGCTGTTCGCCCGCCGCCCGCAGGTGCAGGAACGGCTCACCAAGCAGGTGGCCGACTGGCTCGACGAGCACCTCTCGCCGCGCGGCGTCGGGGTCGTCGTGGAGGCCGAACACATGTGCATGTCGCTGCGCGGGGTCCGCAGCGAGGGCACCAGCACGATCACCTCGACGCTGCTGGGGACCCTGCGCGAGGACCCGCGCTCCCGCTCGGAGTTCCTGGCGCTGACCATGCCGCGACCGGGAGGCGTCCATGGCTGAGTCGACGATCGTCGTCGCCGGGGGCGGGCTCGCGGCGGCGAAGACGGCCGAGGCGCTGCGCGCCGAGGGGTTCGACGGCGCGATCGTGCTGGTCGGTGCCGAGACCGAGGTGCCCTACGAGCGGCCCGCCCTGTCGAAGGGCTACCTCAAGGGGGACGACGCGCGGGACTCCGTCGAGGTCCACCCCCGGCAGTGGTACGCCGACAACGCCGTCGACCTGCGGCCCGGCTCACCCGTCGCCGCCATCGACGCCGCCGCCCACGAGATCGGCACCGCCGGCGGCGACCGGTTCCGCTACGACACCCTCGTCCTCGCGACCGGCTCCCGGGCCCGCCGCCTCGACCTGCCCCGCGCCGACCCGGCCGGGCTGCACCACCTGCGCGACCTCGCCGACAGCGACCGGTTGCGCGCCGCGCTGCGCCCCGGCGCGCGCGTCGTGGTCGTCGGCGGCGGCTGGATCGGGCTGGAGACCGCCGCGGCGGCCGTGGCCGCGGGCGCGCAGGTCACCGTCGTCGAGGTCGCCGAGCTGCCGCTCGTGCGGGTCCTCGGCCCCGAGATCGCCCAGGTGTTCGCCGACCTGCACCGGGCCAACGGCGTCGACCTGCGCTGCGGCCGGCAGGTGCGCGAGGTGGTCGCCGACGCGGCAGGTGGGGGCCGCAACACCGTGCACGTCGACGACGGCACCGCGCTGCCCGCGGACGTGGTCGTCGTCGGCATCGGGGCGCAGCCGAACGTCGACGCGGCGGTCGCCGCCGGGCTGGACGTCGACAACGGCGTCCTCGTCGACGAGCACCTGCGCAGCTCGCACCCCGACGTGCTCGCCGTCGGGGACATCGCGCACGCGTGGCACCCGGCGCTGGGCCGGCGGATCCGCGTCGAGCACTGGGCCAACGCGCTCAACCAGCCGGTGGTCGCGGCCCGCACCGCGCTCGGGATCGACGCCTCCTACGACCGGCCGCCGTACTTCTACACCGACCAGTACGACCTGGGCATGGAGTTCACCGGCTGGTTCGACCCGTCGCAGCCCTACGAGGTCGTCGTCCGCGGTGATCTCGCCGCCCGCGAGTTCGTCGCGTTCTGGCTGGTCGAGGACCGCGTCGCGGCGGCGATGAACGTCAACGTGTGGGACGTGACCGAGCACCTGACCCGGCTCGTCCGCGCCGCCGCCACGCCCGAGCCCGCACACCTGGCCGACCCGGACGTCAGCCTCGCCGACCTGGGCTGAGCCCGCCTGCCCCGAGCGGGCCTACCCTCGGGCGCGACACGGAGGGGGAGCGGTGCGCGAGCGGCACGAGTCCGTCGTCGAGGAGCAGATCCGGCTGGCCGCCGAGCGCGGCGAGTTCGACGACCTGCCCGGCAAGGGGCAGCCGTTGCGCCTGGACGGACCCGACGACGACAACTGGTGGGTGCGCGGCTGGGTCGAGCGCGAAGGCCTGTCGGGCGATGCGCTGCTGCCGACGTCGCTCGCGCTGCGCAAGGAGGTCCAGCGGCTGCCGCAGACGGTGGCGCCGCTGCCGGACGAGGCCGCGGTCCGGGCCGCGGTGTCGCATCTGAACATGCGGATCGCGGCCTGGCTGCTCGCTCCGACCCCGCCGCAGGTGCCGCTCGCGCCGGTCCGCGCCGACGACGTCGTGGCCGCATGGCGGGAATCACGGCGGAAAGTTCGACACCCGGTAGAAGGTTTCGGGGGCGGGTCGGGCACAGTGGAGACAGCCACAACCGACCCCGAGCCTGGAGCCGTTGCGATGACCTCCCCGACCGCGCTGTCCGGACCCGCGCGCGCCTTCCGCGTGATCGCCGTCGCCGAGGCCTGCTCCTGGACGGGTCTGCTCATCGGCATGTTCTTCAAGTACGTCGTCGTCTTCGACGACATCGGGGTGACGATCTTCGGCCCGATCCACGGCGCGCTGTTCGTCGCCTACGTGGCGATCACGCTCGTCGCCGCCCGCCGCCTCGGCTGGTCGCTGCCCACGACGCTGCTCGCGCTCGCCGCGAGCATCCCGCCGCTGTTCACGCTGTGGTTCGAGCGTTGGGCACTGCGCACCGGCAAGCTGCACGGCGCCGGCGCGGGCACCACGCGCAACGCCACGGCCTGAGCCGGGGGCGCGCTCACCCCGACGTGAAGCCGAGGGCCAGGTCGATCAGCCCGTCGATCGGCACACGCACGATCTCGCTCCGCGAGTCGCTCGACCCGTCGGTGTCGGTGCCGGTGCCGCTCACCCCGCCGCCGCCCTCGAGCAGGACCTTGACAGTCTCGGCGGCGTCGATCGAGACGCCCAGCTTGCCCTGGATCGTGCGCGTGACGGCGTCGGAGTGGCTCTCGTTCTCCTGACGGGTGATCGTGACCGGCTTCGTCGCGAACGTCGCGGTGATGAGCATCTGGTCCCCGCCGTCCGGGATCGTGAACTGTGCCGAGTTCGTGAACGCGAAGCCGGCGACCTCCAGCGCCATGGTGATCATCCCGTTCGGCCGCGGCCACTCGACCGGCAGCGTGTAGAACGGGTTGGCTGCCTCGGTCGCGGACGTGAACTCGTGCAGCTGCGGCTCCAGCTGCGGGTGGTACAGGCGGAACACCTTGCGGACGTCGGCGAGTCGGTCGAACAGGATCGGCCGGCCGTTCGGGTCCCGGACGACCAGGCTCGTGGTCAGCGCCGGGCTGCGCCCCTGACGAGGACGTCGAGGCGCGGTCGTCGGCAGCCCGGCGACGTTGCGAGGGATGTCGCGTGTCGTGTCCGACGGCTCGACGGGCGGCGGTGCGCCGCCTGGCGGGGCGAGCGCGGCGACGGTCTGGGCGTCGAGATCGCGTGAGGCATTGAGTGCGGCGCCGTCGTTGGTGATGGTGGACGGCGGGCCGGACGTCACCGGGGCGTCCACCATCGCCTGGGCGAGCCCGGCCGCGGCCTGGCTCACGTCGGTCGCGGCGCGCAACGCGTCCTGGGCCGCCTGGCCGGTCATCGTCGTGGCAACCTGCCCGATCTGACCGGCGAGGGTGGAGAGGCTGCCCAGGACTCCGGCGAGCTGGCTCGCGCCGGACATGTCGCGGAAGATCGCGGGGTTCTGCACGGCTGCCAGGACTCCGGACAGCCCGGTCGGGTCGGGGAAGGTCACCGGGTTGATCACCTGCAGATCGCCCTCCGGCACCGTGACGCTGACGTCCCCGCGCTGGAACCGGCTCGCGGTACTCACCGGGTCGATCGCCGGCGGCTGGTGCGGGATCGGCGAGTCCTGCCAGTTGAAGTAGCGCTGCATGTCGAGGTACTCGGCGCTGTTGGAGCGGCCCAGCACCGCCTCGGCGAACAGCCCACCCGTGGGTACGTAGATGTCGTCGACACGGCTGAGCTGGTCGTGACGCTTCTCGAACGAGCGCAGGGTGGTGTCGGCGAAGCCGGCGAGGATGTCGAGCTCGGCCGGCACGTCGGTGAGCCCGAGGGCGCCGAACAGCCCCTTCACGGCCGCCGGATCGAGTCGCTTGAGCTTGAGCACGAAGGCGCCCGCCGTGGTCCCGAGCGGGATCGTGTGCGCGAGGTCGCTCAGCCGCAGCCGCTCCGCGCCGCTGTCCGCGTGCCCGATGGTGACCGACTCCAGGAGCTGGGTGATCTCCTCGGGCTCGACCGCGTCGAGGATCACGCGGGTGAAGAAGTGCCGGCGGCGGAGGACCAGCTTCTGCAGACGGTTGCGGAACCGTTCGATGTCCTGGGTGAGTGCCTCGAACGCCGCCCGCCGCCGCTCGTTCTCGGCCAGGATCTGGTCCCGTTCGAACAGTGCGGCCTCGTACTCCTCACGCGCCGCCACGTCCGCGGCGGCCACGCCCCCAGCCGGTAGCCACGCCACGGTCGTGTTGCGCGGCCCGTCCGACTCGATCAGACCCTGCCCCAGGATCGTCGTGCCGGCCAGATTGCGCACCGATGCCGCGCCCCGCCGCACGGCACCGCGGGAGACGCGGATGCGGAAGCGGGTGTCCTCGATGTCGAGGACCTGGTTGCGCGACAGCACGACAGCGGTGATCCGCTCGGCGTCGTCGAGGTCGGCGTCGAACGTGTAGCGGTTGCCGAAGTCGAAGCCGGCGAGCGCTTGGGAGGGGACGCCGTTCGTCTGCTCCTGCCCGAAGATCTCCTGGCCGTCGCGCACGACGGTCAGACCCACGTCGAGGTTGAACGGGATGCCGTCGAACAGCACGTCGATGACGAGGGCGGTGATCCGCAGCGGCTCGGCGGGTGGTGGCTCCTGCGGCTCGATCGGGACCGGCAGGAGGTCGGGTGCGTCGGGGACGTCCTCGGTGACGAAATAGCTGTCGCCCTGCTCGCGTAGCGCCGCGTCGTCGATGTGCACGCGGACGATCTCCCAGTAGTCGCGGACGAACCGGAAGCCGGTGAAGTCGAGGAACGTGAACGGCAGGTACAGCAGCGGCTGCAGCCTCTCGGCATGCAGCCGTGCCTGGTAGTGCTGCAACACCTCGAAGTACTCGATGTTGAGCGCATGCATGTGGTTGTAGTTGGTGATGTTCGACGTCGTCGCCGACACACTCTCGCCCTGTGCGTCCTCGACGACGGCCGTCGACCACAGTGAGCGCACGGCCGAGGCTGTCTGGCTGGTGCTCAGCGCGATGCGCTGGTTGACGTCGGCGACGATGTCGCGATCGCCGTCGGTCTGCGACTCGATCATCCCCAGCGCCTTCGAGCCGCTGTAGACGACCCCGCCCGCGATCGTCCCCACCGCGCCACCGACGAGCGCACCCAGGATCGTGCCGCCACCGGGCTCGGCGATGGTCCCGATCACCGCGCCGGCGACGCTACCGACGGCCGCGCCCGCGCCGACGAAGCTGCCCGCGGTCACCGCGGTGCCTGCCTCTGTCTGCGTCTCGCCCCCCTGGTGCTCGGTCGCGACCGCGGTGGTGATCTCCTCCAGGGCACGGTTCTGCACGAAGACGGCGGTCACCCGCTCGTCGACGGTCGTCCGCTCCTCCAGCGCGGTCAGCTGCCGGCGCCGCCAGTTGACGAACGCGATGCTGCGGGACTCCCCGGGGCCGAGCGCGATGCTGTGTACGACCTCGCCCAGGTGGGTACCGCGGTTCTCCCAGCTCTGCCGGTGGCCGGTGAGGAAGCCGAGGCGCACCACCGGGCACCGCAGCCCGGTGAAGATCTCCGACAACGAGCTGGGCTGCTTCGCGAGCGTCCCGATCGGCAGGTCGACCGCGCAATCGGCGTCGACGTCGATCACGAGCCCGCGCAGCTCCACGTCCCGGACGAAGCTCGTGAACCGCACGCTGCTCGTGACCGCACCGATGAGGCCGGGCAGGAGCTCCGGCGGCGCAGAGGGGCGTTCGCTGAACGTCGCGTCCGGAGTGGTCATCAGCACCTCGCTCGGGTCGGGCGTCGGGGACCGCGCGGAACGGTCCGCTCGCTGACTCGAACCGGATCATCGACCCGTTAACGGCATTCAGGACGTCGTTGCCGGGACGCGGCCGCATCTGCCCGCCCGATCTGCTGACCGGGCACGTCTGGTCCGGGCCGTCGCCGCCACCGTGGCCCGCGCCGCGACATATTGCAGCGGCGCCGGACGCGAGGACAGGCAGCTCAGGGCCGGCGATCCGTCGGGGCGGCGAGCACCTCGTAGACCGGGCGCAGCAGGTCGACGACCGGCGTGCCGCGGACGGTGATCGCGAACGGCGGAACC
This sequence comes from Pseudonocardia sp., assembly GCF_050250275.1. Lineage (GTDB taxonomy): Bacteria > Actinomycetota > Actinomycetes > Mycobacteriales > Pseudonocardiaceae > Pseudonocardia. Next base: position 17,344 of record NZ_JBFWOY010000043.1, on the reverse strand, counting down.
TGGTCGAGCAGGGCGTCGGGTGCCGTCGGCACCGGGACCACCCGGCGTGCGTCGTCGAGACCGGGGCCCGCGCTGAAGAACGCGTCGAGGACGTCGGCGAGCGGGGGAGCCGCGGGCTCGGCGGGCTCGGCCGGGCGCGCGGCCGGCCGGTCCTCGGCCGCGGCCGCGGCCGCGCGGCGGGACCGCAGGTTGGCCAGCAGCGTCTCCCGGTCGCGGCCGCGCAGCGCGAGGACCTCGAAGGGATCGGCGTCGAAACGTTCGGCGAGCAGGTAGAACACCGCCGCCAGGTGCTTGCAGGGCACGGCGTGGTCGGGGCACGAGCAGTCCATCACCAGGTCGCGGGCGTCGGCCGGGAACAACGCGAGGCCGAGCGAGGCGAACAGGCCCTCGATCTCGGGCGGCATCGACCCGGCCAGCAGGGCGGCCGCGTACCAGGCGTCGCCGGCCAGGGCCTCCTCGACGCGTGACCACTCGGGCTTGCCGTAGGTGGTGACGCCGATCCGGACCCGGTACGGCTGCTCCCGGCTGCCCTGCACGCTCGCCGTGACCGAGCCCGGGGCCAGCCGCAGCTCCAGGGTCTGCCCGGCGCGGGCGTAGGTGCGTCCGCGCGCCAGCCGGCCCCCGGCGACGACCTCCTCCACCACCTCGAGGAACCGGGCCGACCACCAGCTGCGGGCGACGGCCCCGCGGCCGGCGTGGATCTGGATGCCGCCGGTGACCTTGCGCGGCCTGCCGCCGGCCTCGGCGTCGCGCCACCAGAACGGGTCGGGTTCACGCGCCACGGGGCACCTCCGGGTCCGAGCCGTCGGGGCCGTCCTCGGCGAGGGCTTCACCGCCGAGCGCGAACACCTCGCGCAGCTGCGCGGTCGACAGGTCGGCGAGGTCGCCCACCCAGTTCTCGCCGTTGCCGATCACCCTGCCCGACAACGCCTTCTTCGACGTGATGAGCTCGTCGATGCGTTCCTCGACGGTGCCCCGGCACACCAGGGTGCGGACCTGCACGTTGCGCCGCTGCCCGATGCGGAACGCCCGGTCGGTGGCCTGGTTCTCCACGGCCGGGTTCCACCAGCGGTCGAGGTGCACGACGTGTGAGGCCGCCGTGAGTGTCAGCCCGGTGCCGCCCGCCCTGAGCGAGAGCAGGAAGATCGACGGCCCGTCGGCGGACTGGAACCGCTCGACCATCTCGTCGCGCCGCGTCTTCGGGGTGCCGCCGTGCAGGTAGAGGATCTCCTGGTCGAACCGGGCCGACAGGTGCGGCACCAGCATCGAGGCGAACTCGGCGTACTGGGTGAAGCACAGCACCTTGTCGCCCTCGGCGAGGATCGTCTCCAGGATCTCCTCCAGCCGCACGACCTTGCCCGAGCGCCGGCCGATGGGGGATCCGTCGTGCAGCAGCTGCGCCGGGTGGTTGCACACCTGCTTGAGCTTGGCCATCGCGGCGAGGACGTTGCCGCGCCGCGCGATCCCGTCGCTGCCCTCGATCCGTTCCAGCATGTCGTCGACGACCGTGCGGTACAGCGACGCCTGCTCCCGGGTGAGCCGGTAGTGCTGGGTGATCTCGATCTTCTCCGGCAGGTCGTCGATCACGCCGGGGTCGGTCTTCACCCGGCGCAGCAGGTACGGGCGGACGATGCGGCGCAGCAGGGCGGCGGCCTCGTCGTCGCCGTAGCGTTCGACAGGGATGGCGAAGCGCTGCCGGAAGCGTTCGGGGCTGCCGAGCATGCCGGGGTTGAGGAAGTCCATGACCGACCACAGCTCGGCCAGCCGGTTCTCCATCGGGGTGCCGGTGAGCGCGATCCGGTGCCCGGCGCGCAGCCGCCGCACCGCCCGCGCCGACGCGGCCAGGCTGTTCTTCACCAGCTGCGCCTCGTCGAGCACGACGCGGTGCCATTCGAACGGTTCGAGCAGGTCGGCGTCGCGGACCACGGTGCCGTAGGTGGTGACGACGAGGTCCGCGCCCGCGGCGGCCGCGGTGAACTGCGCACCCGCCGCCCGGTCGGGGCCGTGGTGGACGAGGACCCGCAGCCGCGGCGCGAACCGCGCGGCCTCCCGTTCCCACGTCCCGACCAGCGACATCGGGCACACCAGCACGGTCGGTCCGTGGGTGCTCGCAGCACGCTCGGCCGCTTCCAGCGCCAGCAGCTGCACCGTCTTGCCGAGGCCCATGTCGTCGGCCAGGCACGCCCCCAGCCCCAGCCGGGCGAGGAACGCGAGCCACGAGACGCCCCGCTGCTGGTAGGGCCGCAGGGTCGCGGTGAACCACGACGGGGGCTCGACGGGGGCGAGCGTGTGCTCGGCCGACCCGTCGAGCAGGTCGCCCAGCCAGCCCGTGGCGTCGACCCCGACGACGGGCAGCGGCACCTCGGCCGGTGGGGCCGCGGCCATCGCGACGACCTCCCCGGCCGTCGGGCGGCGGCGGTTCGCGTTGCGGCGCATGAACTCCAGGCCGGTGCGCAGCTGCTCGCGGTCGATCGTGACCCACTGCCCGCGCAGCCGCACCAGCGGCGCCTTCGTGGCGACGAGCTCGGCGATCTCGTCCTCGTCGAGCACGTCGTCGCCCACCGCGAGGTGCCAGCGGAACGCGGCCAGCTCCTCCCGGCCCAGCCCGCCCCGGGTGACGACGCCCGGTGCCGCCGTGGAGCTCGCCGACAGCCGCAGGCCGAGCCGGCGGCTGCCGTCCCAGCCCGCGGGCAGCTCGACGTCGAACCCCTCGGCGAGCAGCCGGCCCGCGATGTCGGTGAGGAACTCCGCCGCGCCGTCGACGTCGAGGGCCAGCAGCTCCGGGCACGCCGAGCGCAGCGCCCGGGTGAGCCGCGGGTAGACCAGCGCGGCCCGGCCCAGCTCGGCCAGCAGCAGCTCCTGCGGCTCGCCGATCAGCCGCGTCAAGGTGGCGCCGGCGCCGTCCCAGATTCGGGCGGCGGGCACGAGCAGGCTCGGGTCCTCGGTGGAGCGCAACGAGAACTGCAGCTCCCAGCGGGTGCCGTCGCCGGTCTGGTCGGTGCCGGGGGAGTCCGGGTCGGCCGGGTCGTCGAGGACCTTGACCTCGGCGAGCCGGAACGACGCCCGCGCCGGCCCGCTCGCCCCGGCGCCCACCTCGTCCCAGGCGGCGACGGCGCGGGCCAGCTCGTCGAGCTCCGTGTGGCCGACCCCGGCGGCACCGCCCACCCGGTCGTCCGGGGTGACCAGGGCGGCGAGCCACGCCTCGGCGGCCGGGGTGGTGGCGGGCGCGCGGCCGCGCCGCGGGGGCAGCACGTCGACCGGTTCGTCGGCGCGGGCCAGCCGGTCGCGGACCGCGGCGTCGGCCAGTACGCCCACGGCGTCGGTGAGCAGGGCGCGCGGGTCGTGCCCGTGCATGTCGGGCGGGGCACCGGGTGCCGGCCGGGGGCGTCGTTCGGCGCGGGCCACCGGCGGGACCGCCGCGACCAGGCTGTCGAACACCACGGCGTCGAGACCCTGGACGACCGGTCGCCACCGCGCCCGGGGGGAGCCGGTGCGGTCGAGGGCCGGCAGCACGCGACCGCGGGCGGCGAGACCTTCGGCGAGGTCGAGCACCGCGCGCAGGTGCACGACCGACGAGCCGTAGCGCACCGCCGGGTCGGGGTCGCGCAGCTCCGCCGCGTCGACCAGCAGGGCCGGGACCGTCCAGGCCAGCAGCTCGGGCGCCGACCGGGGACGCCGCACCGGCCCGGCGCGGACCAGCTCGGGCGAGGCCAGCGGCCCCGACGGCCGACCCGGCAGCAGCAGCACCAGCGACGCCGCCTTGCCGGGGTGCAGCGCGGCCAGCTCGCCGGACGTCGCCGCGAACGGGTGCGGGCGCGCGGTGCGCAACGACCGGGCGCTGGTGGTGGCCGGGCGTTCGCCGTCCTCGGCCCACAGCAGCACACCCCGGCCGGGGGACCACAGGGCATGGACGACGAACACCCCGACAGGCTACGGCTGCCCACCGACGATCTCCGGCGCGAACCGGGGTCGTGAGTGGCTCACAGCAGGTCCTGGTACTCCGGGTGCTTGTCGATCCAGCCCTTGACGAACGGACAGTCGGGCCGGACACGCAGGCCCCGCGACCGGGCTGCGTCGAGGGCGCCGCGGGCCAGCGCCCCGCCGATGCCCCGGCCACCGAAGCGGTCCTCGACCTCGGTGTGGGTGAAGGCCAGCACGCCGTCGCGCAGCCGGTAGTGCGCCCGCCCGGCGACCTCGTCGTCGACCAGGATCTCGAAGCGCGAGCGCTCGGGCCGGTCGACGACGACGGGCTCGCTCACGAGGACGCCCCGCCCAGCCCGCCGTGGGGCACGTAGGTCGCGGGGATCACGCCGAGCTTGCCCTTCTGGTAGTCCTCGTAGGCGGCCATGACCTCCGCCTTCGTGTTCATCACGAACGGGCCGGCCCAGGCGACGGGCTCCTGGATCGGCAGCCCGCCCAGGACGACGACGTCGAGGCCCGCGAGCCGCGACTCCTGGTGGTTCGCCCCGTTGACGGTGATGACGTCGCCCGGTCCGAGTACGACGAGCTGCCCGGTCTCGATCGGCCGGCCGTCGGGTCCGATGCTGCCCGCGCCGGAGAGGACGTAGACGAGCGCGTTGAAGTCACGCCGCCACGGCAGCCGCAGCTGCGCGCCGGGGCTGATCGTCGCGTGCATCATCGCCATCGGGGTCCGGGTGGACCCGGGGCCGGCGTGCCCGGCCAGCTCGCCGGCGATGACGCGGATCAGGGCGCCGCCGTCACCGGTGGTCAGCAGGGCCGCCTCGGCAGCGCGCAGGTCCTGGTACTTGGGCTCGACCCACTTCTCGGCCTTCGGCAGGTTCACCCACAGCTGCAGGCCGTGGAACAGCCCGCCGCTCGCGACGAGCGCCTCCGGTGGCCGTTCGATGTGCAGCAGGCCGCTGCCGGCGGTCATCCACTGGGTGTCGCCGTCGGCGATCGTGCCGCCGCCGCCGTGGGAGTCCATGTGCTCGAAGGTGCCGTCGATGATGTAGGTGACGGTCTCGAAGCCGCGGTGCGGGTGCCAGGGGGTGCCCTTGGGCTCGCCGGGCGCGTACTCGACCTCGCCCATCTGGTCCATGTGCAGGAACGGGTCGAGGTCGCGCAGGTCGACCCCGGCGAAGGCGCGCCGGACCGGGAAGCCCTCGCCCTCGTACCCGACGGGTGCGGTGGTGACCGAGCGGACGCCGCGGTCCAGGTCGGTCGGGCCCGGTTCGGGAACGCGCGCCAGGGTGGTGACGTCGGCGACGGTGATGGCCGGCATGGTGACCTCCTACACGATTGAGCGTGCAACTATCTTGTGGAACGGGCCGTGGGGCCCGGACATTCCCGCACCCTCACCCCGGCTCACCCCGGCAACGCCGCCAGCGCGGTGCCGTCCACGATCGGCGGGCCGTGGCTGAACGCCAGCACCGAGTGGTCGACGGCGGCGAGGCGCCGGACCGACTCCCGGCAGCGCCGCGCGTCGACGCACAACGCGGCCGGCGAGACCCGCATCCGGCCGACGTTCATCAGTGCGTCCCCGACCACCAGCACCCCGCTCGGCTCGTGCAGCAGCGCGACATGCCCCGGCGTGTGCCCGGCCGACGCCAGCACGTGCAGCCCGCCGTCGAGCACCTCGCCGTCGGAGAGCTCCTGGTCGACCGCGACCGGCGGGAACCTCGCCTTGCCCAGCCGCGCCATGATCCGCCCGCCCCGGGTCGACGGGTCGGGCCGGGGACCCGCCCCGGCCAGCGCGAACGACACGTCGTCCCCGTGCAGCGCGACCGGGGCGCCGGTCGCCGCGGCGAGTGCGGCCGCCCCGCCCGCATGGTCGGGATGGGCATGGGTGACGACGATGCGCCGCACGTCCGCGGGCCGGCGGCCGATCGACGCGAGCCCCGCGAGCACCCGCGCCGGCGCGCCCGGCAGCCCGGTGTCGACGAGCGTCACCCCCGTGCCGTCGGCGTGGGCGAACACGAAGGTGTTGAGCCAGGGACCGGGGACCGTGGGGATCCGCCAGGCCCCGTCGGCCAGCGGGACGGCGGCCTGTTGTGCCATGTCGCCGGAGCCTAGCCACACTGGGCGCCGTGCCCACCCTGAGCGAGGACGAGCAGCGCGCCCACGTCGAGGCGTCCCCGGTGGCCCGGCTCGCGACCCTGCGCGCCGACGGCACCCCCCGCCTGGTCCCCTTCACCTTCGTCCTGCTCGACGGCCTCCTCTGGAGCGCGGTCGACGACGTCAAGCCCAAGAGCGGCCGCACACTCGCCCGGCTCGCCGACGTCGACCGGGACCCGCGGGTGGGCGTGCTCGTCGACCGCTACGACGACGACTGGGACCGGCTGTGGTGGGTGCGCATCGACGGCACCGCCGAGGTGCGCGACGCGGCGGACTGCCCGGCGGCGCTCGACGCGCTCGTCACGAAGTACCCGCGCTACCGCGACGCCCGGCCGCCGGGACCGGTGCTGGTGGTCACCCCGGTGAGCTGGGCGGGCTGGACCGCGCGGTGACACCGGCGACGAACCGGGCCACCGCGGCGAGGGTCTCCGCGCGGCGTTCCAGGTGCGGGGAGTGGCCGCAGTCGAGCAGCACCAGCTCCACGGGGCCCGACGAGCGGTCGCGCACCGCCTCGACGTGCGCGACGGTGCCGTAGGGGTCGGCGGTGCCCTGCACGGCCAGGACCGGGCAGGTGATGGCCGGCAGCTCGGCGGTGACGTCCCACGACCGGAACGCCGGGTCGAGCCACACCCCGACCCAGTTGCCGAACACGACGTCCGGGTCGTCGTGGTGGCGGGCCATCCGGGTGCGCAGGTCGCCGCCGTCGAACGCCGCGCGGGTGGCGGCGATGGTGGCCAGCCCGTCGTCCTCGACGAACACGTGCGGCGCGAGGACGACCGCACCCGTCAGCGGCAGCCCGGACGCGGCGGCCAGCAGCGCGATCGAGGCGCCGTCGCTGTGCCCCAGCAGGACCGGGGAGCCGATGCCGAGCGCGTCCAGGACGGCGGGCAGCACATCGCGCGCCTCGGAGTGCATGAAGTCGGGCGTGCGCCGCTGCCCGGGCGGCGAGGAGCGGCCGTGGCCGAACCGGGAGAACGCGATGGTGCGGCGCCCGGTCGCGGCGGCGAGGTCGTGGTGGAACCCGCGCCACAACCCGACCGAACCGAGGCCCTCGTGCAACATCACGATCGCGGGGCCCGCGCCGGGGATCTCCTCGAACTCGACCCGCCCGCCGGCGACGTCGAGGAACCGCGCGTGCACGGCCCCGATACTAGTCGAGCTGCGCGACGAGCTTCCTCGGTGCGATCTGCCGGTAGGCGTCGGTGACGATCTCCGCGATCTCGTCCCAGTCCACCTCGACGTCGAGGCGCACCCCGAGCCAGCCCCGCCCACCGACGTAGGGCGGCCGGAAGAACCGGTCCGGGTCGGCCGCCACCAGCTCCTCCTGCACGCCGGGCGGTGCGGCACACCAGAAGCCGAGCCGGTCGTCGTGATGGCGGTCGGCGTAGGAGACGAACACCCGGCGCACGAACCACGTCGGCTCGCCGTGGCTGACCTTCTCGGTGACCTCGGGCAACGCCATGCACAGCGCGCGCAGCCGGGGGAGGGGATCGGCGGTCGGCTCCATCCCACCACCCTGGCGCGTGCCGGGTGCCGCGCCAACCCCCGACGACTCGTGGGCGACGGTCGCGCCCCTTACGATGGGCGCCCGACGCGCCTCGGCGCGTCTCGTCGGAGGGAGGCGACGCTGCAGGCGACAGACGCGCTGACCGCCGCGATGATCGACGCCGCTCCCGTCGGGCTGTTCGCCCTCGACGAGCAGGGCTGCGTCCTCCTCTGGAACCCCGTCGCCGCCGAGCTGACCGGTCTGCCCGCCGAGCGGGTCCTGGGGCGCAACGGCTTCGGTACCCCCTCGTCCCCGGGGGGCGCGACCGTCGACGCCGTCTCGGCCGCCGCCGTACTGGCCGACCTGCGCGCCGGGCGCCGGGTCGAGGGCCGGTTTCCCGCCGCCGTCCCGTCGGGGCGGGTGCTGTGGTTCCGCGCGGTGCCGCGGCCCGGGCCCGGGCCCGCCGTCGTGGGGGTGCTGCGCGACCTGTCGGAGACCCGCCCCGGCGACGAGGCCTTCGCGCTGCTCGACGCGCTGTGGGAGACCGCACCCGTCGGCCTCGCCTACTTCGACACCGACCTGCGGTTCCGCCGCGCCAACGGCCACATCGCCGCCATCGACGGCGGCACCGTCGAGGACCGGCTCGGTCTGACCCCCGACGAGGCGCACGGCGAGACCGGCGCCCGCGTCGTCGCCTTCCTGCGCGAGGTCCTCGCCGACGGCAGGCCCCGCACCCGCCACCGGGTCCGCGGGCGGCTGTGGCACGGCAGCAGCCACGACCAGTCGTGGACGATGGACGCCTACCCGGTGCGCGACGAGTCCGGCGCGGTCGTCGGGGTCGGCCTCGTCGTCGTCGACGTCACCGAGGCCGAACAGACCCGCGACCAGCTCGCCGCCGTCGCAGCGGAACGCCAGCGCCTGCTCACCCGCTACCAGAGCCTCGTCGAGGCCACCAGCGCCGCCGTGTGGATCCGGGCCGCCGACGGCAGCGCCGCCGAGGACTCCCCGAGCATGCGGGCGATCACCGGCCAGTCCCGCGAGGAGTACCTGGGGTGGGGGTTCCTCGACGCCATCCACCCCGATGACCGCGCGTCCAAGCGCGCGGCCTGGCTCGACGCCGTGGCCACGGGCCACGGGTTCGCCCACACCGCGCGGCTGCGCAGCGCCCACGGCGGCTGGAAGTGGCACCGGGCCCGCGCCGTCGCGGTGCGCGACGAGAACGGCCGGGTCGTCGAGTGGGTCGGCACCGAGAGCGACATCGACGCCGGGTTCCGCGCCCGCCAGCGCCTCGAGGTGCTCGCCCGCGCCACGCTCGCCGTCAACGCCGCCCACGACCCGGAGGGCGAGCTGACCGCGCTCGCAGAGACGGTCGTCCCCGAGTTCGCCGACCTGTGCCGGGTGTACCTCGTCGACACCACGGCCGGGACGGGCGGGGTCGTCACCGGCGCGCGGTCGGTGACACGCACCGCGCCCGGCCTCGAACCGCCGCCCCCGGCGGCGGAGCGGTTCGTCTTCGGCGCAGGCCACCCGGTGTCGCGGGCCGTCCGCAGCCGCACCGCGGTCCTCGACGCCGGGCCGCGGCCACCCCGCGACGAGTGGGCGGGTACCACCGAGATGTGGGACTGGGACAACCGTGCCGGCATGCACTCGACACTCGCCGCGCCGGTGGTGTCCGCGGGCGAGGTCGTCGCCGCCGTCATGTTCCTGGCCTGCGGGGACCGGCCCGCCTACACCGACGACGACCGCGCCCTCGTCGTCGAGCTCGCCGCCCGGGTGTCGGCCGCCGTCGAGCACACCCGCACCGTGCAGCGCACCCGCGAGGTGTCCCTCGCGCTGCAGACGGCGATGCTCACCGAACCGCCCAGCTCGGCCGACATCGGCATCGCCGGCCTGGAGGTCCAGGCCCGCTACCTGCCCGCCGCCGCCGAGCTGCAGGTCGGCGGCGACTGGTACGACGCGTTCCGGCTGCCCGGCGGCGACCTCGCGCTCGCGGTCGGCGACGTGTCCGGCCACGACCTCTCCGCCGCCGCGACCATGGGCCAGATGCGCAGCATGCTGCGCGCCCTGGCCTACGACACCGAACGCGAGCCGTCCGACGTCCTCGGCCGGCTCGACCGGGTCGCCTCCCGCCTGGAGGTCACCGGGTTCACGACGCTCGTCTACGGCCGCGTCCTGTGGACGCCGGCTGGGCCGGTGTTCCGGTGGTCGAGCGCCGGCCACCCGACACCGATCCTCGTCGGGGCCGACGGCGTGCCCCGGCTGCTGGACGACCCGGTCGACGTCGTCCTCGGCATCGACGCCGGGCTCGACCGGCACGACCACGAGGTCGCGCTGCCGCCGGGATCGACGCTGCTGCTCTACACCGACGGCCTCTTCGAGCGCCGCCGCGACCCGGACGACACCGCGACCACCGAGCTGGCCGGGCTCGTCGCGTCCGTCGCCGACCTGCCGCTGGACCGGTTCTGCAACGAGCTGGTGCGCCGCACCGCCGCCGACACCGGTGACGACATCGTCGTGCTCGCCGTCCGGACCGGCGTACACGACGACGTCGACCAGGCCGGTCAGTCGAGCTCGCGCTCCGCGTAGACGCGCATCGCGTCACGCAGGAACACCGCGAGCCCCGGTGCGGTCCTGTCGATCGACGCGGTGAACCGCGGATCGTCGACATAGAGCTCGCCCAGCCCGATGTAGGCCTGCCGGTCGGGCTCCCAGAAGCGCCGGACCCACGCGTGGTGGCGGGCCACCGCCTCCTGCACGGCCGCGTCGCCGACGGGCGTACCCGCCCGCATCAGCTCCGCGACCTGCGCGTTGACGTCCGCGCCCTCGGCCATGACCGCCTGCCGGTGGTCGGCGTCCCAGCCGGCGACCGTGCGCTGCGAGCGCGCGGCCGTGTCACCCCAGCGCTCGCGCGCCTCGGCGGCGTACGGGCCGTCGCCGAAACCCTCGAACAGCTCCTCGGCTGCCATCTCCTCACCTCCCTCCCGCTCCTCGATGGTCCGTGCGACGGTGGCGGCCAGCCTGCGCAGCCGCCGCGACTCCGACAGCAGCCGCGCGTGGTGGCGCCGCAGCGCCGCGGTCTCGTCGGTCCCGCCGTCGAGGACCGCGCCGATGTCGGGCAGCCCCAGGCCCAGCTCCCGCAACAGCAGGATGTGCTGCAGCCGCCTCAGCTCGGGCCGTCCGTAGAGCCGGACGCCACCGTGGCCGGTGCCGGCGGGCCGCAGCAGACCGGTGTGGTCGTAGTGCCGCAGCGTCCGTGAGCTGACCCGGGCCATCCGCGCCACCTCGGCCGTCGACCATCGCATGCGACCCACCGTAGGAGTTGACGCAGCGTCAACCGCAAGCCTTTCCGGACGAGGACGCCGGGACGAGGTCAGGCCGGGTGGTGCGCCGCCCGGTGCGAGGCCAGCACGTCGTGGCCGAAGTCCGACTCGGGGTCGCGCCACACCGCGTGCGCGTGGTTGGCGTGGCGCTGGGTGTTGTCGTACTCGACGAGGAACCGGGGAGCCTGCAGCCGGTAGTAGTGCGGCGCCCCCCGCTGCAGCGGCCCCGCCCACGCGATGTGCACGTCGTCGACGTCGGGCCACACCGCGAGCCCCGCCGGCACCCGGTCCAGGTACGTCGACAGCAGGGCCGTCATCAGCTCGCGCCCCGCCGGGTCCAGCGCCGCGCCCGGCACCCCGCGGGGCCCACCGAGCGCCAGGGTGGCGTGGTCGGTGTCGTCGAATCCGCTGGCCCGCTCGGCACCCTCGCTCATCATGGCGAGCCGGTCGGCCAGCCGCGGCTCGTCGAAGCGGCCGCGCCAGATGTCGGTCAGCAGGATCATCCGGTCACCCGCCCCGACCCGCGACCGGTTCCCGCCGATGATGTCCGACGGGGCCCGGTCGAGCAGCACCGCCTCCGCGGCCAGGTCCGCGGGCAGCGACCGGACCAGCTCCCGGGCGAGCTCCTCCGCCCCCGCGAGCGGGCGCAGCGGCACCGGACCCAGCAGCGGCGCCGTCGCCGGATCCGCACCCAGGAAACACGGCGTCGTCGACACGACCCGGCCGTCGACGACCAGGTTGTTCAGCGAGACGTGGTGCCCACCGAAGCGCCACGCCCACGCCCCCGACGGGCCCGGCCGGCCGAAGACCCGCAGGTAGTAGCACTGCGGGTCGCGGCCGCGTTCCCGGCCCCAGTCGACCCCCCAGCCCTCGACGTGGTCGAGGACGTTCTCCAGGCCGAGGATCGTCGACACCGTCACGTACCCCGCCGTCGACAGCCCCGACGCGACGAGCTGCATCGCCAGCGACTGCTGCGCCGGGCGCATCTCGCCGAGCGTGAGCCCCCCGTGGTCGGTCGGGGTGTAGTACCAGCGCAGCCGCTCCGCGTCGGCCTCGGCGTCCGCGCCCGGGGTGCCCCCGGTGGCGACGGCACGCTGCCCCGTCCCGAGCGAGGCCAGCCAGGCCTCGGCGGCCTCGGCCATCGTGGTGGCGACGTCCTGCGCGGTGGGGTCAGCGGTGACGACCATGGCGGCGAGCCTACGACGTGCGCCCCCGTAGAGTCGCGTCCCGATGAGACTCGCCGAGCTCGCCGCGCGGGCACTGACCCTCGCAGGCGACGGCAGCCGGCGCACCCTGCTCGGCATCGCCGGAGCACCCGGCGCCGGCAAGACGACGCTGGCCCGCGCCCTCGTCGCCGCGCTCGCCGACGTCCCGCCGCCCGGCGCGACACCGGGGGAGTGGGTCGCCCACGTCCCCATGGACGGCTTCCACCTCGCCGACGCCGCCCTGCACAGGCTCGGCCGCGCCGGCCGCAAAGGCGCCCCCGACACCTTCGACGCCGCCGGCTACGCCGCGCTCCTCGCCCGGCTACGGGCCGACGACCCCGCGGTGACCGTGTGGGCACCCCAGTTCGAACGCGACCTCGAACAACCCCTCGCCGGCGCGATCGCGGTGGCACCCACCGCACGCCTCGTCGTCACCGAGGGGAACTACCTGCTCCTCGACGACCCCGCGTGGCGCCCCGTCGCCGCCACCCTCGACGAGGTGTGGTTCTGCGCGCCCGACGAACGGCGACGCCTCGACCGCCTCGTCGCGCGCCACGTCGAGTTCGGCAAGACCCCGGAGCACGCGGCCGCCTGGGTGCGTGAGGTCGACGGCCCCAACGCCGCCCGCGTCGCCGCCACCGCGGGCCGGGCCGACCTCGTCGTCACCGGCGACGGACCGGTAGACCCCGGCCGCGGTCAGTCGGCGTAGCCCGCCGGGCCGCCACCGCCACCGACCCCGCCCATGCCCCCCGCGCGGCCTACCCGGATGTCGCAGCGGATCGCGACCGGCTCCAGACCCGTGAGGTCGGCGATCAGCCCCCGCGCCGCCTCGTCGGCATCGGTCATGTCCCGCACGCTCGTCGCCGCCTCGATGGCGGGGACGTAGAGGACCATCCGACGGTCGGCCATCCAGGCCACCACCTCGAACCGGCGCTCCTCGCCACCCTGCGGACCCACGTCGCCACGGTAGCCGTCCGCGGGCCCGCCGGGCACACCCGACCGGCGCCCGGCGAGTGCGCCGGACGACCGGCTCAGCCGCACGGATCGGCGAGCGTGCAGGTGCTGCGCGTCGTCGTCGTGGCCGGCGGCGTCGACGGCCCCGCCGTGCCGGGCGGCGCCGGGTCGCCCGCCCGCGGGTCCGCTGCCCGCGGGTCCGGTGGCCCCGTCGTCGGCACCCCCGACACGTCGGTCGGTGCGGTCGTGGGGGCCGCAGATGTCGCAGGGGCCGACGTCACCGGGGTCTCCGGGTCGACACCCGGCGGCTTGTCCGACGGCGGCTCACCGATCGCGTGGTACGGCGCGAACGCCGGCGGCGGGTCCTGCCTCGCCGCGTCCGTCATGAAGTCGCGCCACACCGCGCCCGGCACGGAGCCACCCGAGATCGGGGTGCCGTCGGCCGTCCGGATCGGCGTGTTCATGTCGGTGCCGATCCACACCGTCGCCGCCACCTCCGGGGTGAACCCGCTCATCCAGGCGTCGTTGTTCTGCCCGTCGAAATGCGACTGCACCGTGCCCGTCTTCGCCGCGACCTGGCGCACCCCCGGCAGGCTCAGCCCGTCGTTGCCCGCCACGTCGAGCATCGCCTCCGTGACGTTGCGCGCCACCCGCTCGGGGAACCGCCGCTCACCGTCCGAGGGCTGCGCCTCGTAGAGCACCCGCCCGTCCGACGTCACCACCTTGGAGATCAGGTGCGGCACCCGGTACACCCCGCCGTCGGCGATCGTCGCGTACGCCGACGCCAGCTCCAGCGGCGTGACCTCCTTGTTGCCCAGCGCGATCCGCTCGTCCGGGTCGGTCAGGGGCGAGGTGATCCCCGCCGCCCGCGCGGCGTCGGCCACCTTCTGCGGCCCGACCTTCTTCGACAGCGAGTTGAACACGACGTTGTTCGAGATCGTCATGGCCTGCTTGAGGTCGCAGCGGTCGCAGTCGGCCCCGTCTGAGTTGCGCAGACCCCGGACCGGCTTGCCGTCGAACACCTCGCCCAGCCCGATCGGCGGATCCTGCATCAACGCCGCCAGCACCACGAACGGCTTGAACGTCGACCCCGCCTGCTTGCGGACCCTCGCGTAGTCGAGCCCCACACCGTTGTCCCCGCCGTAGTAGGCGGTGATCCCACCCGTCGACGGGTCGATCGCCACCACCGCCGACCGCAGGTTGTCCGGCTGCCCCGCCAGCCCCGCATGCGCGGCGTCGACCGCCTGCTGCTGACGCCGCGGGTCGATCGTCGTGGTGATGCGCAGGCCCTCCTGGCTGAACTCCTGGTCGGTGATGCCCAGCGCCCCCAGCTCGTCGCGCACCGAGTTGACCACGTGCCCGCGGCTGTCGCCGGGCGCGCCCCCACCGACCACCTTGCGCGCCACCGTCTCCGGGAACCGCACCTGAGCCTTGTCCGCCGCCGTGATCCAGCCCTGCGACGCCATCCCGTCGATCACGAACTGCCAGCGCTGCAACGACTTCGCCGGGTCGATCGCCGGGTCCCAGCGCGACGGCGACTGGATGAGCCCCGCCAGCAGCGCACCGTCGGACACCGTCAGCTGCTCGACGTTCCTGCCGAAGTACGCCTGGCTCGCCGCCTGGATGCCGTAGGCGCCGCGCCCGAAGTAGATGGCGTTGAGGTAGTCGCCCAGAATCTCGTCCTTCGACCGCTCCTGGTTGATCTTGACCGAGACGATCATCTCCTTCCACTTCCGGAACAGGGTCGCCTCGTCCCCGACCAGGGTCGTCTTGACGTACTGCTGGCTGATCGTCGACCCGCCGCCCACGCCCCCGCGCATCTGGTTCCACGCCGCCCGCAGGATGCCCGTCAGGTCGAAGCCCGGGTTCGAGTAGAACGTGCGGTCCTCCGCCGCGAGCACCGCCTGCCGGACCTGCACCGGGATGCGGTCGACCGGCACCTTCACCCGGTTCCCCTGCTCCGGGACGAGCCGCGCCAGCTGGCTCCCGTCGTCGTAGGAGACCAGCGCGACCTGGTTGTTCACCGCCTCGTCCGGGGTCGGCACGGAGAAGATCAGATAGCCGACGACGAACAGCAGCACAGGGGCGAGCGCCAGCGTCGCGACACCGCCGATGATCGACCACTTGATCCGGCGGCGGCGCAGCGCCCGTCGCTCGTCGGTGCTCAGCGGACGCAGGTGCTGCGAGCTCGAGCGGCGGAACCCGCCGCGCAGCGTCTCCACGATCCCGCGCCGGCGCGACGCCCGCCGCTTGCCGGCCCGCGCGGCGGGCGTGTCGGCACCGTCGGACGACTCCGGTGCGATCCGGCGCGGCCCCGTGTCACCGGCGCGGGTCCGCATCGACGGGGGCTGCCACCAGCCGGGACCCGACCGGCGGCCCGCGGGCGCCGGGCTCCGGCGGGTCGGCGCCTCGTCGGCTCCGGGCGTGCGGGCGGGCCGGGGCCCGCGGGTCGGGCGGTCACGGTCCGCGGGGCGGGTCCCGGCCGGTCGGCGAGGTCGGTCACCCCGGGTGCGGGCAGTGCCGGGAGGGCCGTCCCCGGCGTCGTCGCGGCGGGGCCGGCGTCGTGCCCGGTCACCGCCGGGGTTGTCGCGGGGATCGGTGCGCCCGTCGCCGGTGCGGGCAGCCCGCCGGTCGTCGTGCCGGTCGCCCGTGCGTCTGGCCTGCGGGTCGGCGCGGCGGTCGCCTGTGCGTCCGGCCTGCGGGTCGGCGCGGCCCTCGTCGGGGGCGCGGCGGTCGTCGGGGACGCGGCGGGCGCGGTCGCGGGGTGCTGCCCCGTTGCCGGAGTCCGCGGCGTTGCGGGGTTGCTCGTCGCGGCTTCGGGGCCCGGTGGTGCGCGGCTGCTCGGCTCCGTGCGGCTGCTCGGCTCCGTGGGCTTTTTCGGCCCCGCGAGGGTGCTCGGCGGGGCGTGCGGACCGGCGGCGGCCCGCGTCGGGCCGATCGGTCCGGTCCCCCTGCGGCCGGGGGTGCTGCGGGTCGCGCCGACCGTCGCGGGCGGGGCGCGCCCGGCGGGGGCCGTCGTCGTCGGTCTGCCCGCGGCCTGCCGTGCGGGAACCTCGTGACGGAGGAGGGGTCGAGGCGGTCGGCACCCGCGGGTACTCCTCTCGGCGTCGCGGTGGTCCACGACGGGCCGGGTCGGAGCCCGGTCGCGAACTGGTCGTGACGTCAACGTGACCCTTCGAGGTGACGGTGCGCCGAGTAGGCATAGATCACCCGAATGCAGTCACCGATTCGGCAGCACACCGTCGATGACCTCGGGATTCGACGACGGGGTGTAGTCGCCGCCGCCCGACCGGACGCGTGCTGCCAGGGTCCCGGATGCCGGGGGCCCCACCCCGGCACGCGGTCGAGACCGCCGTTCGGGCCCGCGCGAGGCACTCGCCCGAGCGGGTAGACGTGGCCGCCGGGACCCGGCCGGCCGCACGCGCCGGAGCACCGCGAGCGGTTCCCGGGCGCTGCCGACCGGGGCCCCGGCGCCCGTCCCGAAGAGCCCGTCGCCGACCCGCTGCCGCCGACCCGGCAGCCCGGGGCCGACCGGATCCACCGAACAGTCCATCGACAATACAACCGAATAGTCCAGCGTAATCGTCCGTAAGCAGACCGTAATTGCGCTGGAAGGGCTGATCGACAGGCCGTGAAATGGCTGTGCGAAAATACGCCGTGATCGCTTTCGCGAGCGCCGTCCGCGCCCTCATCGATATTCCGGGCGCAACTTTCGTGTGCGTGCTCGACGGCGATTCCGGAGAGGTACTCACCGCAATTTCTCACGGCGTCGACGAGGATGGCGACATGAGTGCCGTCGGCATGCTCGCGGCCGCCGGGACGCAGCTCTCGGGCGTCGCGGCACACGGTGCCGACGACCCCGTCGACGACGTCACCGTCACCTCTCGGCGCAACTTCCACGTACTGCGGCCGATCGCCGTCGCCGGCCGCACCGCGATCGTGTACCTGCGCCTGCAGCGGGGCCGCTCCAACCTCGCCGCCGCCCGCCGTCACCTCGCCGCGGCCGAGGTGACGGCTGCGGTCACCGAGTTCCTCTCTCCTGGCGCGCGGCCGGGCGCCAGCGCGCAGATCGGCATGCCGCAGTCCAGGGCCGAGCAGGTCCACACGCGGGTCGCCGACCGCGCCCAGCCGCCCCAGAACGCGCGAGGGGCGCCCGCGATCCCGTTGCAGTCCAACGGCCCGTTGCAGTCCAACGGCCCGGTGCAGTCCAACGGCCCGTTGCAGTCCAACGGCTACGCGCACGACCCCCGGTCAGGCCCGGCCGCGCGCCCCGCTCCGCCCGCCGCCAGGGCGGGCGCGACGGC
>NZ_JBFWOY010000042.1:0-50702 GCF_050250275.1 Pseudonocardia sp. | reverse complement strand
AGGGTGTCGAGGGAGACGTTGAGCCGGTTGACCCCGGCGGCGGCGAGGGCCTGGGCGCGGTGGGCGAGGCCGACGCCGTTGGTGGTCAGGGAGATGTCGGGGCGTGGCTGCAGTGCGGCGGAGGCGGCGACGAGGTTTCCCAGGCCGCGGCGCAGGAGGGGTTCGCCGCCGGTGAAGCGGAGTTCCTCGACGCCGAGGTCGGTGACCGCGATGGTGATCAGGCGTAGCAGTTCGTCGTCGGTGAGTTGTTCCTCGCGGGGCATCCAGTCGAGACCTTCGGCCGGCATGCAGTAGTGGCATCGCAGGTTGCAGCGGTCGGTCAGGGAGATGCGCAGGTCGGTCGCCACCCGGCCGAAGCTGTCGACGAGGCGGGGATCGTCGGGCGGGCGCCGCCTCCGGATTCTGGCGGCGCGTGTCGGCTGTCTCCGTGGGGCTGTCCGTGATGTGGTCGACATGACGTCGCCGGGGTCCTTTCGGGTGTCGACGAGGGCAGCGCATCTCGTGCGGCTCAGCGCCCGTGACGACGTGTTGCTGCGTCCTGCGGGTTCGCCAACTGCACGAACATTCGGCCGGTGGCTGCTGGGACCGCGGTGCCCGTTGCAGGCGGCCAGCGCAGCCGCTTCCGTCCGAATGCGTCCCTGCGAGGGCTGTCCGATCTGTCGGGCCGATGCTCCGGGCCTTGGACGACATCGTCTCTCCGGACAGTTCCAGGGGGCAAGGTGCAATCGCCATCATTGATCTTGATCTCTGTAATCCGTTCGGAGCCGAGCTTTTGTTCGGCGGTTGCAGGCGCCGTCGGCGCAGCCCGGGTGCAGACGGACGCCTGGCACGAGAGTCGGTATTCCGACAGCTGCGATCGATACTCCGGTTCGAATCGAACCGGCCCTGGCCCAGTTGTTTGCGGCGGCCCAGGAATCCCGGTCGTCCCCACCGGTCGGTGCCTCTTGATTTGCTGGTGGCCGCTCCGGCGGCAGCGACAGGTTGGGCCCGTTTCGTGACCTGTCACTCGGACTCGTCGGACGATGCGCCGTGACCCAGAATGGTTCGGGCGCATCGTCCTGTATCGACCGTCTCCAGTCCTGCGGCACGAGTTCGGGGTGTGCCCCGGCCTTCCTATTATGTTGTCGCCGGTTCGGAACTTGCCGATTCCGTCGCGGTCGGCGTGCCACTCCGACGGGCTCGAGAATAGAGGCCGCCGAAAGCGATGAGGCCGAAGACGATGTACGCAACGGTCAATCCGGTGGCGCCCTGGCCCCAGAGGCCCAGAAGCAGCACCGCAGCGGGGATCACGCACGTGACCCATCCCTGGATCAGGGCGACCATGCCGGTGTAACGGGTGAGAGCAACGACTCCCCGGCCGAAGACCAGGAAGAACAGGGTCCAGAGGAACGCCCAGTAGAGCCAGATGACGCCGAAGACGGGGTCCGAGAACTTGACGAAGTTCACGATCGAGTAGCCGACCGACGCGATCGCGACGAAGAGGGAGTAGTAGCCGAATCCGCCACCATCGAGACCGAAGAAGAGTAGGAACGACACGTACAGGTAGGTGAACCCGAACAAGTAGAGCCCGGACGCGTTCAGGAGGATCGCGGGGTCTCCGCCGGCGGTGAAGATCAGATAGGTAGGGGTGATTACTTGGAGGAGGCCGACGAACAGGTTGATCGGGGCTGCACCCTTCCCGTCGATGTAGCCCATCAATAGGAAACCGTTTACGAACAGCACTGCGCCCACATAAAGGAGTCCGATTGCGGACATGGCCAGCCCCTCTCCGGAGAATTTCTGCAGCGTGGAAGAATTAGACCATCTGGTCGATCGCGGCGCGCCCACCTCGGGCCAGGACTGTAGCCGGGAGCCGGTAAATCGACACCTAGGACGTCTCACAATCCTGTACTCTCGCGATTTGAGATTCTACGATGGAGGCAGCTCTGGTTCTCGTGCAAGACTCCCGGTCCACCACTTCTGCGACCGGACTGGAGCGACGACGTCGTGAAGCCTCCGAGATTCAGATACGTCCGACCAGAAACGCTTGACGAGCTGATCGAGCTCCGGGCGAACGAGGAGGTCGACTCCGTCATTCTTGCCGGCGGGCAGAGCCTCATTCCAATGATGAACTTCCGTCTCGCCCGTCCCGAGCTGGTCATCGACATCGGCGGCGTGGAGGAGCTGAGAGGTATCCGCCGTACCGAGGGGCAGGTGATCATCGGCGCCGGGACTCGGCAGTCCGTCGCGATGAGTTCGCCGGACGTCGTGGACGGAGCACCACTGATCATCGAGGCTTTGCGGCACGTGGGGCACGTTGCGATCCGCAACCGCGGAACTGTCGGGGGATCCATCGCGCACGCTGATCCCGCGGCGGAGCTGCCGGTCGCCCTGCTCGCTCTGGATGGCTCGGTCGTCGCCCAAGGCCGCTCCGGTCGGCGGACGATTCCGGCCACGGAGCTATTCGAGACAGCCTTCATGACGAGCTTGCGGCCGAGCGAGGTTCTCGTCGAGGTGAACCTCCCCGTCAGGCGGGCCGCTCGCGTCGCCTTCGGCGAGATCACACGTCGTCAGGGCGACTTCGCTCTGGTCGTCGCCGCAGTGTCGGCGACCGTCGACGACGGTCGATTCACCGACGTGCGTATCGCCCTAGGGGGGGTGAGTGATGTGCCGACGCGATGTATCGCCGCCGAAGAAGCTGCGCTCGAGGGGGGCCCGACTGCGGCGCACATCCGTGAGGTGGCACATCTCGTGGCAGACGACCTCGATCCCCGGGACGACTTCCACGCGACGGGGAACTATCGCAAGAAGGTTGCAGCAGTCCTCGTGGAACGAGCGTTCGTGGAAGCGTGCGATGTGCTGGCGGAGGTGGCTTGACGATGACGACCCAAGAGTCGACAGAGACGTACCCGGTGGAGTTCGTGCTCAACGGTCGACGGACGCGTGTCGACGTCGACCCCCGGACGCTCCTTGCCGATGTCATCAGGCACGACGCCGGGCTGACCGGGCTCAAGATTGCGTGTGAACAGGGAGTTTGCGGGTCCTGCACGGTGCTCCAGGACGGGGCACCGATCCGCTCCTGCATCACCCTGGCGGTGCAAGCGCTCGGGTCGGATATCGAGACCATCGAGGGCGTCGCGCCGTCGGGTGCGGACCTCCATCCGATCCAGGAGTCCTTCCAGCGAGAGCACGGTCTGCAGTGCGGATTCTGCACGCCGGGGATGGTGTTGGCGACGAAGGCCTTGCTCGCCGAGAACCCCGACCCCGACGAGCAGGAGATCCGGGAGTACTTGTCCGGCAACATCTGCCGCTGTACCGGCTATGTGGGAATCGTCGCATCTGTTCGTGACGCAGCACGCTGCGCAAACGGAGATGCCGCAAGTAGTGCACCGACGGACGGCGAGGGAGTCTGACGATGGTAGCTGTCGAGCCCATGAAGCCGGCGAAGGCCACGCTCCCGTACGTCGGGCGGAAGATCCTGAGGTCCGAAGACCCTCGGTACCTGACCGGGCGCGCCCGTTACACCGACGATGTAGCGGAGCCGATCGGGCTCCTGCACGCAGCATTCCTGCGGAGCCCGCACGCGCATGCGCGGATCACGTCGATCGACGCGACTCGAGCACTCGAGATCGACGGCGTCGAGGCTGTCTATACGCAGGCCGAGGTCAGCAGTGTCCTCGGTGATTTCACGACGACGTTGCCGTTCCCCGAGGTCAAGACGATCACGCGGCCGATCCTGAACTCGACGAAGGCATACTGGGTCGGGCAGCCGATCGCGGTGGTCCTGGCGTCGTCGCGCTACGTCGCCGAGGACGGCGTCGACGCTCTCGACGTCGAGTGGGAGGTACTGGAGCCGCTCATGGATGCGGAGGAGCTCGTCACCAACCCGCTCCCGCCGATGCATGACGCGTTCCCGGACAACAACTTCGCGCACATCGAGTTTCAGAACGGCGACGTCGACGGGATCTTTGCGTCGGCGCCGCACACGTTCTCCAAGCGCTTCCACCAAGGCCGGTACATGGCCGCGCCGCTCGAACCCCGTGGAGTGCTTGCCGACTTCGACCTGTCCACCGGTGAGCTGACGGTATGGAGTTCCACGCAGGTGCCCCACTTCATGCGGTCGCTGATCGCGGCGCCGCTGGGCATCCCGGAGTCCACGATCCGGGTGATCGCGGACAACGTCGGCGGCGGGTTCGGCATGAAATGCCACGTCTTCGACGAGGAGGCGATCATCCCGGCGGTGTCCAAGCTCAGCGGCAGGCCCGTGAAGTGGATCGAGGACCGCTACGAGAATCTTGCGGCGTCGTCGCACGCCAAGGAGACCGTCTGCTACCTCGACGCGGCGGTGGACGACGACGGCACGCTGCTGGCCCTGCGAGGCAGGTTCATCGGGGTCGGCGGTGCCTGGCCGTCGCACCCGTGGACGTCCCTGGTCGACACGGTCGTCGCTGCCCAGCACATGCCGATGATCTACGACCTCAAGGCCGTCGGGTACACGGTGGACACGCCGGTGACGAATCGGTGCCCCACGGGTGCGTACCGCGGCGTCGGCTGGACCGTCGTGTCCTCGGCACGGGAGACGTTCGTGGACGAGATCGCGCGGGCGCTGGACATCGACCCGCTCGACTTCCGGCTCCGCAACTGCATCCCGGATCGTCCGTTCACGACCGTGACAGGGCAGACCTTCGATGGCGGCAGCTATCAGGGCTCGCTGCTCAAGGTCAAGGAGATGCTCGACTACGACGCCTTCCGTGAGCGCCAGCGGGAACTACGGCAGCAGGGGCGTTATATCGGCCTCGGATTCTGCGCGTACGTCGAACCGACTGCCTGGGGCTCGGACATGGCCGTTCAACAGGGCTTCAAGAACGCCGCCTACTTCGACGCCGCAAGTGTCACGGTCGAGCCGGACGGATCCGTGACGGTCACGACGGGCATGCACTGCCACGGCCAGGCCCACGAGACGACGATGGCGCAGGTGGCGGCCGACACCCTCGGGGTCACGTTGGAGTCCGTCCGCGTCATCGAGAACGACACCGCCCGCGCGGTCTATGGAATGGGGACGTGGGGCAGCCGCAGCGCCGTGATCGGCGGAGGTGCGATCATGCGTGCGGGCCGGGATGTGAAGGAGAACCTTCGCCGTATGGCGGGGCGGGCGATGGAGGTCGCCCCCGAGGACGTCGAGATCTCTGAAGGCGTCGCCACCGTCTCGGGTGTTCCGTCGCAGTCCATGACCGTGGCCGAGATCGCCGCCTTCGCCTACTACGGCGGGACCAACCGGCCTGAGGGTCACGAGCCTGCGTTGACCGCGACTCGTTCCTACGACCCGGACCCGGCCTACTCGAACGGTACGTTCGTGGCGATCGTCGAGGTCGACCCGGCCACGGGCGAGGTCACCATCGAGAAGATGGTCATCTGTGAGGACTGCGGCGTGATCATCAATCCGATGATCGTCGACGGGCAGATCGCCGGCGGAGTGGCCCAGGGGATCGGCGGCGCCCTGTACGAGGATCTCGTGTACGACGCCGGCGGTCAGTTCGTGTCCGGCAGCCTGATGGAGTATCTCTACCCGTCCTCCACCGAGGTGCCGCCGATGGAGATCTCGCACATCGAGACCCCCTCGCCGGTGACGGAAGGTGGGATCAAGGGGATGGGGGAGGCAGGTGCGCTCGGTGGCGTGCCGGTGTTGAACGCCGTCGCGGATGCGCTGAGCCCCTTCGGGAACATCGTCATCGACAAGGCGCCGTTGCGGCCGTGTGACGTCCTGGAGCTGATCGAGCGAGCGCGAGAGGCGGGTTCGGACAAGTGATCGAGCGGGTCGGCGGGTGCTCCGTGGGTCGCGACGTGAGCGAGCAGGGCACCCGCCGTCCGCGCGCACTGAGGTCGATCGACGCACTGACGGACGCGCTGGAACGGGTTGGATACTTCGTCGACCGTGGCCTCGCCACGGCCATCTATCTTGCCGTGATCTCCAGGCGGCCCCTCCTGCTCGAGGGCGAGGCCGGCGTAGGAAAGACGGAGGCTGCGAAAGCTCTGTGCGCCGTGCTCGGTGCCGAGTTCGTCAGGCTCCAGTGCTATGAAGGCATTGATGCCCGGCAGGCGCTCTACGACTGGGACTATCCGCGTCAGCTGCTCACGGCCAGGCTCGCCCATGAAGGGGGGGCCTCGGGTGCCGGGCCACGTGTCGAGGACCTCTACGGGAGCGACTTCATCCTCGAACGTCCACTCATGCGTGCCCTTCGTTCCGGCGAGGGTGCCGTGCTGCTGGTCGATGAGATCGACCGTGCGGACGACCAGTTCGAGGCGCTGCTACTCGAGTTGCTGTCGGACTTCACGATCTCCGTTCCGGAGACGCGGGAGACGTTTCGAGCCGAGGTGCCGCCCGCCGTGATCCTCACGTCCAACAGGACGCGGGAGCTCCACGACGCCCTTCGCCGACGATGCGCATACGTGTGGATCGATCCGCCGGAGAGCGAGATGGAGAGTCGAATCGTGCAGGCGCGGCTGCCTGACATCGAGCCACGTCTCGCCGACTCCGTCGCAGCAGCGGTGGCGAGGATTCGCCGACTGGGCCTGCTGAAGGTGCCTGGAGTCGCCGAGACCGTGGACTGGGCCCGGGCCCTTGCCCTCCTGGGCGCCCACGCGGTCACTGTCGAGGCGGCGCGAGTGAGTCTGGGTTGGGTGGTGAAGACGCGCGAGGACGTGGAGATCGTCGAAGCAGCGCTCGAGCACGAGATCGTCGGCGTAGCCCAGTGACACGCCCGGGCGGTGGGGATTCGGCGGGCTTCGTCCCGGAGCGCCCACTGCTGGAAGAACTTGTCGGGTTCTGCGAACAACTCCAGGCCGAGGGCGTGCGGATCGACTCCGGTCGGATGCAGGCATTCTGCGACGCTGTTGCGGACCTTGGTCCGGAGAACACGTTCTGGGTCGGCCGGGCACTCCTGACCGCCGATCGGGATGACCGTCCTGCCTATGATCGGGTCTTCCGCCGCTACTGGAGGGCGCGGGGCAGGGCCTCGACGTCGGTGGAGTCATCCGTCCCGCAGGAGCAGGAGAAGTCCCTCGTCGTCGACGACGCCGCCGGCGGTGAGCGCCCACCGGACGGGCGTCTCCACTTCGGAGTCGGGACCAGTTGGGCCGAGGTTCTTCGAGCCAAGAGCGGGCCGGCTCTCACTGCTGACGAACTGGCCGAGCTGCAACGCCGGTATCGACGCCTGGTGGTGGCGTTGCCGGCCAGGACGACGCCGCGCACGCGGCCTTCGGCGACCGGTCCGGTCGATCTGCCACGGACAGTGCGTCAGGCGCTGCGGACCGGGGGCGAGCCGGTGCCGCTGGCGACATCGCGGTCCCGGGCGCGGAGCCGGCGCCTCGTCCTTCTCCTTGATGTGTCGCGGTCGATGTCGCAGCACTCGGAGCGCATGGCGCTCTTCGCGCATTCCTTGGTGCAGAAAGGGATCGAGTGCGAGGTCTTTTGCTTTGCGACGCGCCTGAGCCGGGTGACCCCGGTACTGACCCGGCGTGGACCACGAGAAGCATTGACAGAGGTGACGACCGAGGTTGTGGACTGGGACGGGGGGACACGCGTGGGTGAGTCACTGGGGCAGCTCCTCGCCGATCCTCGCAACCTGTCGCGTCTGCGGGGCAGCGTGTGCGTCATCGTCTCCGATGGCTTGGACACCGGCGACCCTGACCTGGTCGACCGGACCATCGGTCGACTACGGCGGACTGCTCATCGGCTCGTGTGGATGAATCCGGTCGCCGACGAGCCGGGTTATGCACCGACGGCACGCGCAATGAGAGCCGCCCTGCCGCACCTGGATGCGTTCGTGCCGGGCGCAGACCCGACCGCGCTGGTTGCCGCGCTGGCGCCGGCTCGTTACTCCGCGTCCCACGGGAAAGCCGACAGACGGGGCCGCGCAGTCCTGTGATCGTTCACCGATGGCCTCGCTGAGCAGCAGCAAAGACCTGGGGCAGACACAGGGGGATCCACCGGATCTCGCTGAACTCACGTCGGACCTCACGGATCGAGCGAGCAGGGCGAACGCCGGTCGGCGCGCCCGGGTGTTGGACCGATCATCTACTTCGGACACGAGGAGAGTGTGCCGGTGAGCCCGACCACAGTCGTCGTTGGAGCCTCGATCGGTGGGGTGCGGACCGCCAAGGCGCTGAGGACGGCCGGATACGCCGGCGACGTGATCCTGGTCGGCGACGAGACCGCCCTCCCCTACGACAAGCCACCGCTGTCGAAGTCGTTGCTCGCGGGAAGCGCTGCCGTCGAGGACATTACGTTGCTGACCAGGGAACAGGCCGCCGCCGCCTCGATCCAACTCGAGCTGGGTCGTGCTGCGACCGGGGTAGACCTGGATGCGTGCGAGGTCGAGCTCGCAGACGGTACCTGTATTCACTTCGACGACCTCGTCGTCGCGACCGGCGCCCGACCCCGGCCCTCTCCGTGGGGAGCTCCGCCCGGCGTGCATCTGCTCCGAACCCTCGGCGATGCCACCGCGCTGGGGGCGGCCCTGAGCCGTGGTGGCTCGCTCGTCGTCATCGGCGCCGGGTTCGTCGGAGCCGAGGTGGCGGCGACAGCCCGAGGGCTGGGGGTGGAGCCGGTAACCCTGATCGACCCCGTCGCGGTGCCGCTCTCCCGGTCGCTGGCGGCAGGCGTCGCACGGCGGATCGGTGAGCTGCACAACGCGCGTGGCGTCCACACCCGGTTCGGCGTCGGCGTCAGCGGGATCGACCACTCCGAGACAGGGCTGCGTGTTCATCTCGACGACGGGTCGGTGATCGAGGCCGACTCCGCAGTCGTCGGAATCGGTGCACAGCCCAACACCGAGTGGCTTGACGGTTCTGGCCTCGTTCTCGACGACGGGGTCGTCTGCGACCGGTTCGGACGCGCGGTCGACAGCCACGCCAACGTCCACGCGGTGGGGGATGTTGCGCGATGGTGGCATCCCGCTCACGAGCAGTTCCGGCGGGTCGAACACTGGACCAACGCAGTCGATCAGGCGTCATGTGTCGCGCACAACATCGTGCGTTCGGACGAGCCTCGCGCACACATACCCATCGACTACGTGTGGAGCGACCAGTACGACTGGAAAATCCAGATGGTGGGTCGGACGAGTGACGATCTCCGACAGATCGAGGTGGCGGGCCAAGACCCGGATCGTTGTTTCGCCGTTCTCTACAGCGACGCCGCCGCCACGATCGCCGGCGCTGTCGTCGTGAACTGGCCTCGAGCACTCATCGCCTGCAGACGGGCTGTGATGTCGGGTGCCACCCTCGATGAGGTGCGGGGCCGTCTCGGCGGTCTCCGATCCCGATCGGTCGAGGCATCGGCTGCCCCCGGGCTCGGGTGAATGCACATATCGGAAGAGTTCTGACGGCGGGCGTGCTCTGAGGTGAACATCCGCTGGTAGGCCCACTCCGCGAGCGGTCCGGTCGACCCACCCGATGCGTCCATCCTCGTCAGGCCGCGGAGCCGAGTTGGCTCGATGCGTCACGAGCCGGGGTCGGGGCAGGTGGGCACAGATCTCACGGGCGATGTAGCGCTCGAGAAGCCGGATGATCCCTCGTTCGCTGCAGGAGGCCTCCGCGCAGGGCTTCCGCCGCGGTGAGGATGTCGGCGGAGTAGGCCCACTCGAGCGCGGTGCCGATCCCGACGAGCCGGGGGAGGAACCAGGTCGACGCCGCTTCGGGGACGATCCCGAGCCGGCCGAAGATGAACCCGATCCGGGCGTCCGCCGATGCGAGTCGGACATCCATCGGCAACGTCATGGTGGCGCCGATCCGACGGCCGGTCCGTTGATCGCGGCGATGACAGGCTTGGTGCAGCGGTAGACGGCGAGACTGACCCGCCCCCCGGTGTCGCGGACGCCGCCGGCGATCTCGGGGGAGTCGAATCGCCGGCGCATGTCGCCGAGGGTGGCGCGCTGGGTCTCGTCGAGCCCAAACACGGACGACGAGACCGGGACGGTCGGCTCCTGGTCGAGGGTGACCTCTCG
Source organism: Pseudonocardia sp. (assembly GCF_050250275.1). Taxonomy (GTDB): domain Bacteria; phylum Actinomycetota; class Actinomycetes; order Mycobacteriales; family Pseudonocardiaceae; genus Pseudonocardia. The sequence goes on along the minus strand of NZ_JBFWOY010000042.1, from coordinate 40,722 downwards.
GAACCGGACGAGCTCGCGGCCCGGGAGGCTGTCGCCGCCTGCCCGAGCTCGGCGATCTCGTTGACCGAACACCTCTGAACGGGACTTCGGCCGAGGGGAGCGCGACCCGAACGGGTCACGGGTTCTCGCAGGGAGGGGCCCGGCGCGGGGCCGAGCCCCACACCGAACCGATCGTCCACGAGGCGGGTGAGGTGAGCCGCCCCCACGGCGACCCGCTCGTGCAGGTCAGGACTCGGCGAGCCAGGTGCGGGCCGCCCGGGTCAGGGCGTGGACGCCCACCTCGATGGTCGGGTCGATCACCGGTGCGTAGCGCGGGGAGTGGTTCGACGGGATCGGCGCCACCAGGTTCCGGATCTCGTCCATGCTCGTGGCGTGGGCGAACGGTGTCTGGTCCGCACCGCCGAGAAGCCAGAACACGCACGGCGCCCCGGCCGCGGACGCCAGCACACCGACGTCCTCGCTGCCCGTCACCGGTCCCGGGTCGATCACCCGGCCCGCCCCGGTGATGCCCTCCAGGGCCGGTCTGGTCCGGGCGGTCGCGTGCTCGTCGTTGACCACCGCGGGCGATGACTCGACCATCACGATGTCCGGGGGCCGCGGCGCGCCGGCGACCTGGGCCTCGCCTTCGACGATGCGTGAGATCGCGGCGAGAAGAGCCCGTCGTCCACCATGGCGACGGCGCCCCGGGTCAGTTCCTCGGCCGGCTGGAACAGCGCCACGAGCGTTCCCGACCATGCCGTGTCGCTCGCGAGGACCTGGGCGGCGCCGAGCAGGCAGGTGACGTGCATGTCGTGGCCGCAGGCGTGCATGACCGCCACGTCGCGGCCCTCGGGATCGGTCCCGCGGGCCCGGCTGGCATAGGGCAGGCCGGTGTCCTCGGCGACCGGCAACGCGTCCATGTCCGCGCGACGCGCGGTCCTCGTCCACGGAGCATGGAACGGCGCATGGGCGTGGGAACCGGTGCTGCCGCTGCTGCGCCACAACGGCATCGAGCCCGTCACGCTGGACCTGCCCAGCTCCGGGAAGGACGGAGACCTGAACGACGACGTCCGGCCCTCCGCGAGGTGATCCTCGCCGAGGACCGGGACACCGTGCTGGTCGGGCATTCCTACGGGGGCATGGTGATCACCGCCGCGGCGGTCGACGTACCCACCGTCCGACATCTCGTCTACATCTGCGCCTTCATGCTCGACGAGGGCGACTCGCTGCTCGGCGCCGTCGACGGGGACCGGCTGGACTGGCTGGATACGGACCTCGACCGCGGGGTCACGCGCGTCACGAAGCCGGGACCGACGTTCTACGCGGACCTCCCCGCAGACCTCGTCGAGGCATACTCCGGGCGTCTGACGACACAGACGACGGCCTCGTTCGTCCAGCCGCTCACGGGCGCGGCGTGGCGGACCGTCGGGAGCACGTACCTCACGTGCAGCCGGGACCGGGCGATCCCGGCGGTGGCTCAGCGGGCCATGGCCGCGCGGGCGACCCACCGCCACGAGATCGACAGCAGTCACACGCCGATGGCCTCGAGGCCGCAGGCCGTGGCAGACGTGATCACCGCCGCTGCGCGGTCGGGGTCGTCGCGGCCCTGATCCGTCCGGGTGGGTGGGCGCGGGACCGCCCGTCCCGGTGGTCGCGTCGACACCGCACCCGCTGTACCGCGGCGCCCGGCGGTGGGTTGGCGGCGGTCGGAAGGTTCGTCCTGGAGTGGGCGGCTCCCCGGAAGTCGGGGCCGGGCCGTTGCCCATCAGCCGGTTCACCGTGATACTCGTCTCATCATGTGAACGTCGGCCGCCGTAATGTACGGATGTTTCCCAGGAGGCGCTGTGTCCCTGTCCGTCGAGGTCGTCGCGACACCCGAGCTGGGCGACCGCAGTTACGTGGTGCACGACGGATCGTCGGCGGTCGTCGTCGACCCGCAGCGCGACGTCGACCGCATCGACTCGGTCCTCGAGGCCAGGAGCGTGGAGTGCGCGGTCGTCGTGGAGACGCACGTCCACAACGACTACGTGACCGGCGGCCTCGTCCTGGCCCGGCGCACCGGTGCCGACTACATCGTCGCGGGGGCCGAAGCCGCCGCGTTCCCGTGCGGAGCCCTCGCCGACGGCACGGATCTCGACGTCGGGGACATGGTTCTCACCGCCGTCGCGACCCCGGGCCACACCGACGGCCACATGGCATACGTGGTGACGTCGGGCGATGCGCCGGCGGCGGTGTTCACCGGCGGGTCGCTGCTGTACGGGTCGGTCGGGCGGACCGATCTCGTCGATCCACGACGTGCCGAGGAACTGGCACGGGCACAGTTCCGGTCGGCGCGCCGCCTGGCCGCGACGCTCCCGCAGGACTCGCTGCTCTTCCCCACGCACGGGTTCGGCAGCTTCTGCTCGGCGCGCCCCGACTCCGGCGTCGACTCCGGCACACTCGGCGACGAGCTGCGGGTGAACGACGTGTTCGCCGACGACGACGAGGCGACGTTCTCGTCGCGACTGGTGGCGGGCTTCGTCCCGTACCCGCGTTACTACGTCCACATGGGACCGCTCAACCTCTCCGGGCCCGGCCCGGCCGATCTCGGGCCGCCGCACCTCGTCGACGCACGGGGGTTGCGCGGGCACCTCGATGCCGGGGACTGGGTGGTCGACCTGAGGGACCGGGATTCGTTCGCCGCCGGGCACGTGGCCGGGACGGTGAACGTGCCGTTGGACGGCCAGTTCGCGACGAGGCTCGGATCGGTGATGCCGTGGGGTGCACCGCTCGTGCTGGTCGCGGCCTCGCTGGAGGAGGTCGCAGCGGCGCAGCGCCAGCTCGCCCGCATCGGCATCGACCGGCCCGCCGCCGCGGCCGTCGGAGCGCCCGACGTCCTCGCCCCGGACGGCCGTCGGCGCTCCTACCCGTGCGCGAGCTTCGACCAGTTGGCGTCGGCCCGCCGGGCCGGTGAGGCCATGGTCGTCCTGGACGTCCGCGAGGGATACGAGCGTGCGGCGGGTGCCATCCAGGGCTCGGTCCACATGCCGTGGACGGAGGTCGCGTCGATGACCCGGCAGGCGGGACAGGGCAGGCTGTGGGTGCATTGCGCGGCGGGGGCGCGGGCCGGGGTCGCGGCGAGCGTGCTGGCCCGCGACGGGCACGACGTCGTGCTGGTCGACGACGACTTCCGACATGCCGTGGCGAGCGGGCTGGCGAGCACCTGAGCGTAGGGGTCCTCGCGGCAGGACCGCGGCCCGCCGGTGGCGGGGCCGGGCGACGACTTCGGCCAACCGGTCACGACCTGACCGGTATGCGTACTTGGGTCGACGGCATGAACACGCTGACCGACGCCACCGACTTCCCCGAGCCCACCCTGATCGCCGTCAACGGCGTGGAGCTGGAGGTGTTCGACGCCGGCCGGAAGAACGCCGGCAAGGCCGTCGTGCTCTGCCACGGCTGGCCGGATCTCGCCTACACCTGGCGTCATCAGGTGCCCGCTCTCGTCGCGGCCGGCTACCACGTCATCGCCCCCAACCAGCGCGGCTACGGCAACTCCTCCCGCCCGGCCGAGGTCACCGCCTATGACGTGGCGCAGCTGGCCGGCGACCTCGTCGCACTCCTGGACCATTACGGCTACGCGGACGCGACCTTCGTCGGCCACGACTGGGGGGCGATGGTCGTGTGGAGTCTCGCCCTGCTGCATCCGGCACGTGTGCGCACGCTGGCCTGCCTGAGCCTGCCGTACCCCGCGCGCGGGGAGACGCCCTGGATCGAGCTCATGGAGGCGGTGCTCGGCGAGGACCACTACTTCGTCCACTTCAACCGCCGGCCCGGCGTCGCCGACGCCGTGTTCGACGCGGACCCGGCCCGGTTCCTGCGCAACCTGTACCGGAAGAACGAGCCGGCCGCGCAGCCGCAGCCGGGGATGGTGATGATCGATCTCGCCCGTGCGCAGGTGCCCCTCGGCGAGCCCCTGATGAGCGAGGGGGACCTGGGCGTCTACGTCGCCGCCTTCGAGAGGTCCGGGTTCACCGGTGGCATCAACTGGTACCGGAACCTCGACCGCGACTGGCACCTGCTCGGCGACGTCGACCCGGTCATCCGCCGTCCCGCCCTCATGATCTACGGCGCGCGTGACACCGTGGCCCGGGCCGAGAACCTCGCGGACTTCGTGCCCGGCATCGAGGAGACCCTCCTCGACAGCGGCCACTGGATCCAGCAGGAGCGGCCGGCCGAGACGAACCGGGTGATCCTGGACTGGTTGCAACGGCACGACGCGACACCGGCCTGAGAGCCGGCCGAGGTCCGCCGTTGATATCCCAATGATGTTCATAGATTCTGGGGCGTGACGATCACGGGAGCCGACTCGCGTCGGCCCCCGACCTGCGCGGAGGGTGAGCCCATGACCATCGAGGACGACCGGCTGCGCCCGTTGCTGGACCGGGCGGAGATCCACGACGTGCTGATGCGCTACTGCCGCGGGGTCGACCGCGGCGACGTGGAGCTGCTCCGCTCCGTCTACCACCTCGACTCGGTCGACGACCACGGCTACTGGTCCGGGCCCGGCCAGGAGTTCCCCGAGTTCATCGTCGCGCGGCTCGCGACGGCGGCGTTGCGCACCACGCACGCCGTGGCGAACGAGCTGATCGAGCTCGACGGGGACACGGCGCGGGTCGAGACCTACGTCTTCGCCTACCTGTGGCGGGCGACCGACGCCGCCGACGGCGCAGGCGCCGAGGCGCTGGACATGTTCGCGGGCCGGTACGTGGACCTGTTCGCCCGGCGCGACGGGGTGTGGCGGATCGCGAGCCGGACGGTCGTGCACGACTGGTCGTGCACCCCGCAGGTGCTGCCACCGGCTCTCGGTGTGCCCCTCGACGGGTTCGCGCGGGGTACGCGGGACCGCTCCGACCCCTGCTACGCCCTGACCGCGGAGGGCGCCGGCCCACACCGGTGACGTCGCCGACGAGGTCCTCGGCCGTGCCGTCGGACTCGTGCATGTACATCCGTGCCGTCATGGCGCAGAGTGCCGAGGACAGCGAACCAGCGGCGCGGAGGTGTCATGTTCGGCGACGAGATCGTGCTCGGCCCGCTCCCCAAGGGGATCACGCTCGCGAACGAGGGCGTGCAGAAGCGGATCTGGAACATCCTGGGACACACCTACTACATGAAGGCGGCGAGCGACTCCAGCTTCGCCTTCGAGACCTACGACCCGCCCGGCACCGGTGTGCCGCCGCACGTCCATCCGACCCAGGACGAGCACATCTACGTCCTGGACGGCGTGTTCACCCTGTACCTCGACGGCCAGTGGGAGACGGCGGGGCCGGGGGACACGGTCCGGATGCCGCGCAACCTCCCGCACGCCTACTACAACCGGAGCGAGGCGCCGACGCGCGCGCTGTTCTGGGTGAGCCCGGCGGGCCGGTTGGCGGAGCTGTTCGACAAGCTGCACGACCTGCAGGACCCGGCCGAGGTGGTGCGGTTGTCGGCGGAGTGCGACGTCGACTTCCTGCCGCCGGGGTCGGTCGAGGGGGCGTGACTCAGCGGTTGACCTGGTCGGTGGAGGCGCCGGTGACCCGCGCGTAGCCGTTGACGACGGCGTCGAGCTCGGCGGCGCCGATGACGTCGTCGAGGCGGGCGAAACCGTCGGGGGCGCGTCGTTCGACCTCGTCGATGACGCTCTCGGGCCCGCCGACGCGGTTGCGCAGGACGATCTCGGTGGTCGCGGCCAGCCGTTCGTCCTCGTACGCGGCCAGCGCCGCGGCCGGGTCGGCGGGTCGGCGCACGAGGCACGCGGAGAGGGCGGCCGCGTCGAGGACGGCCTGGCCGGCGCCGTTGGAACCCATGGGGTACATGGGGTGGGCGGCGTCGCCGAGCAGGGTGACGCGGCCGTGGGTCCAGCGGGGGAGGGGGTCGCGATCACACATCGGGAACACGAACGCCTCGGGGGTGGCGCGGACGAGGGCGGCGTGGTCCACCTGCCCGAGCCGGAAGCGTCCGATGTGCTCGTCGAGGTCGGCCGGGTCGGCGGGACGTGACCAGTCCTGGCGTTCGGGCGGCGGGTCCCCGGGGCGGCCGGTGCGGATGCAGATGGCCCAGTTGGTGAGCGTCGTGCCCGGTGTCCGGCCCTCACCGATCGGGTAGACGACCAGCTTGGCGGCGGTGCCGCCGGCGATGAGCATGGCCCGGCCGCCGCCGAAGGAGGGCCAGTCGGTGGCGCCGCGCCACATCATGACCCCGTTCCAGCGAGGTGGGCCCTCGTCCGGGAACAGGAGGGCGCGGACCGTCGAGTGGATTCCGTCGGCGGCGACGAGGACGTCGCCGTGTGCGTCGTCGAGCCCGCCGGCGAACCGCGCACGCACCCCGGATGCGTCCTGGTCGAACCCGGCCAGCCGATGCCCGGTGCGCACCGCGTCGGGGCCAAGCCGTTCGCGCACCGCGCGCAGCAGCACGCCCTGCAGCCGGCCACGGTGCAGGGAGAGCTGCGGGAGCGCGAACCCGGCGTCGACACCACACGGCCGACGCAGGATCTCCTGCCCGAGCCGGTGCAGGTAGGTCAGTTCCGCGGTGCGGATCGCGACGTCGTCGAGACGTTCGAGCAGCCCCAGCGCAGCGAGCTCCTTGACGGCGTGCGGCAGCGCGTTGATGCCGACACCGAGCTCACCGATGCCTCGACCCTGCTCGTAGACCGCGCAGTCGATCCCGTCCTGGTGCAGGCGCAGGGCGGTGGTGAGCCCACCGATCCCCGCTCCCGCGACGAGAACCTTCATGTCACATCCCCCGATCGTCCCCAGCATGGACCAGGCGTCGCGGCCGCACCAGCAGCGCGCCCGCCGCGCCGGTCCCTGCCCGGAGGCGGTCGGGTCCTGTCCCCGAGCGGCTCAGAACAGGCCCGGCGCCGGCGGCGGCGTGTCGTCGAGGAACGCGGTGATCATCGGGACCAGCACCGCCGTCTCGCCGAAGAGGCCGATGTGCGACATCGCCGGCAGGACCACCAGCCGCGCGACCGGAACCCCCGCCAGCATCCCCGTGGCCGCGGCCTGCTCGTCGCCGCCGCCGCGCAGCCGGAACATCTCGACCGCGTGCTCCGGTCGCACCCCGTCGGCGTCGCCGATGACGACCATGGTCGGCGCCGCGATCGACCGCATCTGCTCGTCGCTGATCTCCTGGTCGTCGCGGTTGAGGACCGCCATCTTCGCCACGAACGCCTCGAACGCCGCCGGGTCGGGCGTGTGCTCGGCGAACGCCAGCGCGACGGGCGTGCCCGCGAACGTCGCCGCGCTCAGCCCTGCGATGGCCTCGCCCACCACCGGGTACCAGCCGTCGCGCCGGAAGGTCGCCGACAGCGACACCAGCTTGCCGACGAGGTCCGGGTGGCGCAGCGCGAGCTGCAACGCGACGCCGCCCCCCAGCGAGTAGCCCATCACGTCGGCCCGGTCGACCCCGAGCGCCCGCAGCAGCGCCGCGGCATCGTCGGCGAACTGTGCGCAGGACATCGCGCGGGCCGTGTCGGGGGTGCGGCCGTGGCCCTGCTGGTCGAAGACGATCACGGGCCGCGTGTCCGCGAACGCCGACGCCCAGGCCGCCATCGAGCCCGTCCCCATGAACGCGCCGGGGATCAGCAGCAGCGGGGTCCGTGCCGAACCGAGGTCGCCGTGGACCTCGTAATGCAGGCTCAGCCCGTTGATCGGCAGCCGAGCCGTGCGTGTCGGGCCGGTCACGCCGGACCGTAGAGCCGGGCGATGTCGGGGGAGTCGAGCCACCTCGAGTAGGTGGGCGACGTCGGCCATCCCTCGGGCGAGTCCTGCCACTCCTCCTGGCGGCCCCACGGCAGCACGTCGACCAGCGGGAAGGTGTGGCTGAGCTGTTCGGTGCCGCGGCCGTCGGTGTGCCAGGTGCGGTGGACCGTGTCGCCGTCGCGCAGGAACACGTTCACCGCGAAGCCGCCTCCGGGGCCGGCGCCCATGTCGGTGCTGAACGGGCTCTCCGACGACGAGTACCAGTCCATCCGGTTGCCGACCTTCTCCCGGTAGGCCAGCGCCTCGTCGATCGGCCCGTGGGTGACGACGACGAATCGGGCGTCGTAGGCGTCGAGGAAGCCCAGCCGGACGTACTGCGAGGTCAGCCCGGTGCAGCCGCCGCACTGCCACTCCGCGTCGTCGAACCACATGTGGTTGTAGACGATGAGCTGGGAGCGACCGTCGAACACGTCGACGAGGCGGACGGGGCCGTCCGGGCCGATCAGCGTGTAGTCGGGCAGCTCGACCATCGGCAGCCTGCGACGCTGGGCGGCGATGGCGTCGAGCTCCCGGGTGGCGGCCTTCTCCCGCACCCGCAGCTCGTCGAGCGCCGCCCGCCACGTCTGCTGGTCGACGACGGGCGGCAGGGCGCCGGCGCTCTGCTCGGTCATGGTTCCTCCCGGGCTCGGATGGACAGCTCGCACGTGTAGACGATGCGCGCGCCCCGAACTCATCGGTGTCGGGCCGGACCGGACACCGGCCCGGCCCGGTGGCCGATGAGATTCCGGCCCGGTCGACGTCTTGTCCTCGACGGGCCGACCGAAGGAGCTTCAGGTGAGCGGTGTCAGGGTGTTGGTGGCGGGGGCGAGCATCGCGGGGCCGGCGGTGGCGCACTGGCTGCGTCGGCGGGGGGCCGAGGTGACGGTGGTGGAGCGGGCGCCGGGTCTGCGTCCCGGCGGCCAGGCGGTCGACGCGCGGGGGGTGACCAAGGAGGTCGTCCGGCGCATGGGCCTCGACGCGACGGTCCGCGCGGCCTGCACCGACACCGCCGGTGCCTACACGGTGGACGCCGACGGGACGGTGCTGGAGACCTACAGCGTGGAGGACGACGGCGGCGACGGCTTCATCGCCGACATCGAGATCCTGCGCGGGGACCTGTCCCGGGTGCTGTACGAGGACACCCGCGACGGCGTGGAGTACGTCTTCGGCGACCGGATCGCGGAGATCTCGCAGGACGCCGACGGGGTCGACGTGGTGTTCGCGGGCGGCGACCGGCGTCGGGTCGATCTGGTGATCGGCGCGGACGGGCTGCACTCGGCGTTGCGGGCCATGGTGTTCGGGCCGCGGGAGCGGTTCGTCCGCCACCTCGGCCACGTCCTGGCGTTCTACAGCGTGCCCAACGAGTTCGGGATCGACCGCTGGCTGGTCGACTACCAGGACAAGGAGTCGGGTCGCTCCGCCGGGCTGCGGCCCGTCGGCGACCCGGCCTCGGTGATGGCGATGATGTCGTTCCCCGCGGCCGACTTCGACGTCGACCATCGCGACGTCGAGGCCCAGAAGCGGCTGCTGCGGGACCGGATGGCGGGCCTGGGCTGGTCGACGCCGCAGATCCTGGCGCACCTGGACGACAGCCCGGACTTCTACCTCGACCAGATCGCGCAGGTGGTGATGGACAGCTGGTCCAGCGGCCGGGTGGGGCTGCTGGGGGACGCGGCGTTCAGCTCGTCGCCGATGTCGGGGCAGGGCACCGGCCTGGCCCTGGTGGGGGCTTACGTACTGGCCGGGGAGCTCGCCGCGGCCGGCTGGGACCCGAAGGTGGGGTTCGCGGCGTACGAGGCGTGGATGCGCCCGTTCGTCGAGGCCAACCAGGAGATCGGCCGGATGCACGCGGCGACCCGCGACGTCGCCGACGCCGGTGGGCCTGCTCCGGAGCCCGACATGGAGGCGCTGATGGAGCTGGTCGACCGCGCGGTCAACGGCCCGGCGCTGCCCGACTACGCCGGGGTGCCGGACTCGGGGAGCCGGGCGGGCTGACGCGGCCCCGCGACGCTCACCCGGGCGGTGCACCGGGGGTTCGGCACCGGCGTCCGGGCCGCCGAGCAGGTGACGGCGATCTTCGTCGCTGCTGGTCGATCTCCCGGCCCCAGCGCTGTGAAATAGTGCCGTTCGAAGATGTCGGTGGTTCGAAACGAGGACGTACGCGGCATGAGGTCCCCTACCGCGCAGGTCAGCCTGGCGGCCCTGCTCACCCGGGCCGAGCGGTACGTGACCGACAGACTCGACGACGCGCTCCGGGCGGCCGGTCTCACGGCCGACCAGTACCGGGTTCTGCTCCAGCTCGCCGGTGGGCAGGGGCACTCGATGGCCGAGGTCGCCGACCGGGCGGTCCTCGCCGCGGCGACCCTGACCCGCATCGTCGACCGGCTCGTCCGGCTGGACCTCGTCCACCGGCGCGTCGACGCCCTCGACCGCCGCCGCGTGCTGATCTTCCTGTCCCGCCGCGGCGGATCCGTCCTGCAGCAGGTCGTCGACCGCGAGAACGAGGTGCGCCGTGATCTCGAGGCGCGGCTGGGGGTGGCCGACCTCGGTCACCTGGTCGCCACCCTCGAGGCCATGATCGACGCGCCGGCAGCGGTCCCGCCGCCGCGCTGATCGGGTCGGCCGCCCCCCGGGCAGGCCCGGCCACCGGTCAGGGGGCGGTGCGTGCCGTGCGGACGCGGGCCTCGCGCGCGCGGACGGCCTCGCTCGTCGACGTCGGGACCACGTACGTCGAGTCGTCGACGATCGCGTCCCACCGCGAGAGGAGGTCCTCCGGGCCGAGCCCGTCGGCGACGATCCCCGACGTCTCCGCCCACATCACCCGCGCGAAACGCCCCAGCCCCGCGCTGAGGACCTCACCCGTGCACGGACACGACTCGTGGGCCAGCAGGAGCAGCATCGGCGCGGCCTGCCCCGGGCCCCGCGACGGGTCCGGTGCGTGGTCGGCGGCCAGCGGCGGCAGCCCCGACCGCGCGCGGAACTCCGGGTCGGTGACCATCCGGGTGTCCGCCGCGGGCGCCATCATGTTGACCAGGATCCCGTGGTCGCGGCCGGCGTCCGCGAGCGAGCGGCCCAGCGACACGCAGGCGCCCTTGGCCGTGGCGTACGACACGAGGTGCCCGCCGCCGAACATGCCGACCGACGTCGTCAGCACGACGCGGCCGTACCGCTGGGCGACGAGATGCGGCCACGCCGCGCGCGTGACGGCGAAGGAGCCGACGACGTGCACGTCGAGATGGCGGCGCAGGTCCGCGGCGCCGAGCTCGGGCAGCGCACCCGGGACGAGGATGCCGGCGTTGTTCACGACGACGTCCACCCGGCCCCACGCCTCGACCGCGGTGCGGACGATCGACGCGGCACCCTCCTCGGACGCCACGTCGGAGTCGTCGGCGACGGCCTCGCCACCGGCCGAGCGGATCTCCTCGGCGACCGTGGCGGCCGGGGTGGCGTCGGCACCCTCCCCGAACAGGCTGCCGCCCAGGTCGTTCACCACGACACGGGCGCCCCGCGAGGCGAGGGCGAGCGCGTAGGACCGCCCCAGCCCCCGGCCGGCGCCCGTCACCACCGCCACCCGGCCGTCGAAACGCATCTGGGCTGCCGACGACGTCGATGTCATGTCGGCACCCTCGCCGGGCGGTGCGCGTCCGTCAACGCCTGCCGGACGAGCCACCTGCCGTCGGGTGTGCGTCCGGGGGCCACGCCGGCGCTCAGGTGCCGCGGCGGAGGCGGGCGAGCTCCTCGAGGACCTCGGCGGCGGCCTCGGTGTCCTCGAGCAGGAACCCGGAACGCGTCTCCGGTGGTTCCGCGTCGTCGAGCACCGTGACCCCGAGGTCCCCGGCGCGCAACGGCTGTGGCTGCTCACCGGCGCAGACGAGCCGGACGGCGGCGGTGGCGCCGACGTCGGCGCGCAACCCGTCGACCTGGTCGGGTGTGACGAACCGCAGCCCGCCCTTGGCGCCCGACAGCATCATCATCTCCGCGACCTCGTCGGGGTCGCGTCGTGACACCACCGCCACCGTCGTGTGGGCCAGCGCCAGCAGGATGTTGAGCGACTCGGAGGAGAGCTGCTCGGCACGCGCCCCGGCGGGATCGCCGAGGTCGGGGGCCAGCGCGCCGTCGAAGTCGCAGGCGACGAGCAGCCGTGGGGTCAGGGCGATGCGGTCGAGGGCGCGCCACAGCTCGTCGAGGTCGTCCATCGTCGGCTCCTCCCGGGGTGTACCCGACCACTCTGCGAGATCGCGACGCCGGAGGAAAGCGCTGATGCCGCGACCGGGCGTCGCGAGCCGAGGAACGACACCGTCGGGTGACGGACCGGTGCAGTGCTCGCGGGGTCCGAGGAGGCGCCGCACGCGAGGGTGCGAGTCGGGGGCGTCGCCGCGAGGTACCGGCCGCTGCCCGGCCCGCTGAACCTGTGGCCAACGGTTCGAGTACGCGCCGGAGGGCCAGGCCCTGGCCGTCCGGCGCGCACTCGTCGACCAACCGGTCGGTGACGCCAGGCCCCCCACGGGCCCTGCGCCGCCGAGTGTCGCGATCCCGGTCCCTCCGGCCCCCCACGGGCCTCGGTTTCCGATCCATCTCGCGGTGTTCGGTTGGTTCGTCCGGTGAAAAAGACTTTGCCCGATTAGAGGCGTTGTCGACAGGGGGTTTACCCCCGGTTCCCGGGAACGGTGAGGGATGGGCGGCGTCGCCGGGGCGTCAGGACACCGCCCATCTCTGCACGGTCCAACGACTCCGGGACGAATCGGGCGCGCCGGACCACCCGGTCGGGGGGTCGTCCGGCGACCCGCACCCTGCGGCGGTGCGGGTCGCCGCGACGACGGCGGGCCGCGGCCGGCCGGGGCGAGGCCGCCGCATCGCGGTCCGGGGGGCGGTCAGACGGTGGTCACCAGCCCGCCGTCGATCACGACGTCGGCACCGGTGATGTTGCCGGCCGTCTCCGAGGCGAGGAGCAGCACCACCTGCGCGACCTCCGACGGCCGGGTGAACCGGCCGGTCGGGGTCCCGGCCACGGCGGCGGCCCTGACGGCCGCGGGGTCGAGACCCTGTGCGTGACCGACCGTCTCGGCGACGCCGCCCGCGCCGAGCCACAGCGCGGTCTCGACCGGCCCGGGGCTGACGGTGTTGACCCGGATCCCCTGCGGCCCCAGCTCCTTGGACAGCGACTTGCCGAGGCTACGCAGGGCGGCCTTGGCCGCGCTGTAGTCGATCACGCCGGGGTCGGGCAGCGTCGCGTTGACCGAGCAGACGGTGACGATCGCCGACGGGGCCCGGCGCAGGAGGTGGGGCACCGCCGCCCGCGTCGCGCGGACCGCCGACAGCAGGTTCACCTCGAGGGCCCACTGCCAGTCGTCGTCGGTGACGTGGACGAACCCGTCGGTGCGGGGGCGGACGCCGCCGACGTTGTTGACCAGCAGGTCGATGCCGCCGAAACGGGCCACGGCCTCGTCGACGAGCGTCTGGCAGCCGGCCGTCGTCGTCAGGTCGTCGAGGACCACGATCATCTCGGCGTCGTCGGCGAGGGTACTCAGCTCGGGGGAGCCGTGGAGCGCTCCGGCGGCGACGCGGACACCTTCGCGGACCAGGGCGCGCGCGATCTCGAGCCCGATGCCCCGGCTCGCGCCGGTCACCACCGCTGTCCTGCCGCCGAGGTCGAGCTTCACAGCTCGTGGTCCTTGAGCCAGGTCAGACAGGCATCGGCGATCTCGGACCACCCGGAGTCGATGATCAGGGAGTGCCCGCGGTCGGGGAAGGTCGTGATGTCGGTGACGGCGGCCGAGTGCCGGTACTGCTTGAGGGTCGCGCGGGTCACCGACTCCGGCACCGTGTTGTCCTTGCCGCTGGCGATCAGCAGCAGGGGCCCGCGGTTCTCGTTGCCGGTGGCGACCTTGGCCGGGGAGTGCGGGGCGAAGTTCGCCGAGGCGGCCTCGAACAGGGGCTTGCCCGGCGCGGGGATCGTCCACCGGGCGTGGAGCTCGTCGGACTCTTCCTGCGTGAGCTCGTTGCCGAACGCGAACCGGAACTGCTCGGCGGTCAGCGAGACGGCCCGGTGCTTGTTGCCGGGGTTCTTGAACACCGGCAGCGTCGCCCGCAGCGCCGACAGCGGGATGGGCAGGACGCCCTTGATCTGGGCGGCGTCGATGGCCACGGCGGCCCGTGCCCGGTCCTGCCCGAGGAGCTTCTGGGCGATGAGGCCGCCGAAGGAGTGGCCGACGAGGATCGGGGCGGCGGGCAGCGTGTCGATGATCGCGGCGAAATGGCCGACGACGTCGTCGATGCCGTGGTCGCCGATGGCGTCGGGGTCGCGGCGTGACGCCTCGACCGTGTCCGCGTCGCCGGGCCAGCCCGGCGCCTGCGGGTCGTAGCCCGCGGCACGGAACCGCTCGATCCACGGCTCCCACGACGAGGCGTGCAGCCAGAGGCCGTGGATGAAGAGCACGGGTGTGCCCATGGGCGTCTCCTTCGGTCCGGCGGCCGGCTCCGCTCGCCGGCGCGCCCCGGTCCCGACGTTAGGGACGGCCCGGCGCGCGGGCTTCAGTCGTCGCGACGGCCCGCCCGCGGCCCACCCGGAGGCGCCGACGGTCCGCTAGTGTCGAACGACTGCACGTCGAGCACACCCGGCAGCTGGGCCCTGTTGGTCACGCCGAGTTTCGGGAAGATCCGGTAGAGGTGCGAGCCGACGGTGCGGTGGGACAGGAACAGCCGCTGCCCGATCTCGCGGTTGGACAGTCCCTGGGCGGCCAGCGCGGCGATCTGGCTCTCCTGCGGCGACAGCAGGCCGCGCGGGTTGTGGGCCGGCCGCCAGCCGCGTTCGCCCGTCGCCCGGAGCTCGCGGTCGGCGCGCTGGGCCCAGGTGGGGGCGCCCGCGGCGTCGAAGGTGTTGCGGGCCGCGCGCAGCGGGCCCCGGGACTCGACGGTGCGTCGTTCCCGGCGCAGCCACGAGCCGTGGGCGAGCTGCAGCCGGGCCCGGTGCCACGGATAGGGACGGCCGGCGCCGTCGAGGGCGACGCGGAACAGCTCGTCGGCCGCGGCGGGGTCGGCCAGCACGGCCCGCGAGTACTCCAGCGCGATCGCCGGTCCGACCGCGGGCGCGTCGCCCGCGAGCTTCTCCATGGTGGCCAGCAGTGCCTGGGCCTCGTCGCGGCGGCCGGTGTGGACGGCGGCGTCGGTCAGGTAGCTGATCGTCCAGAGCTGTTGCACGCGTTGGTGTGCCGGGTCGGTGCGGACGAAGACGCGGTGCAGTTCGTCGAACGCCGGTTCGGGGCGCTCGGCGCCGAGCGCGGCGACGCCGCGGGCCAGCTGTACGCCGGCGAGCAGCGACGAGCTCGCGTTGGGCATGCGCTGTGCGGTGTCCTCGGCCTCGGTGAGCAGGGGATGGCGGACGTCCCAGCCACCGCCGACGCCCTCGATCATGGCGACGGCGACGCGCGCGGTGGCGGCCCACACCGCCTGGCCGGTCTCCTCGGCGAGGCGCATGGCCTCGTCGGCGGAGCTCGACACGTCGAAGACGCCGAGGTTGATCTCGGCCCAGGCCCGGATCGCGAGGGCCTCCGCCAGCAGGCCCAGCCGGCCCTGCGCCCGCAGCTGCTGGACGGGCGCGGAGAGGAACGTGACGGCGCGGGCGAAGTCGCCGACGCAGAACGCGGCGATGCCGAGCATCCCGGCGAGGTCGGGGCGACCGCCGGCGTCGAGGCTCCAGCCGGCGAGGTGGCCCAGGATCTCCGGGCCCGACTCCACGGACTCCGCGAGCCCGAGTGCCGCCAGCCGCCGGGGGTCGTTCGCCGGAACGGGCACCGCGTGCGTGGCATCGACGATGTCGCGCCGGACGGCCCCGCCGGGATCGCGCCACCACACCCTGCGGCCCGCACCGGTGAGCAGCTGCAGCGCCAGGTCGGTGTCGTCGTCGGCGGTGGCCCGCCGGGCCAGGGCGACGAGGTGGCTGATCTCGGCGGGCTCGCTCGAGGACCCGTCGTGGAAGACGCCTTCGAGCCAGGTCAGCCGGGACCGCTCCCGCGTCTTCAGGGTCATCCGCGTGACCTGGTCCGTGATGCGTCCGACCTGGGCGAACCGGCCCAGCTCGTAGCCGAGCTCGGCGGCGCCGAGCAGCCGGGCGGCCCGCCGGTCGGGGTCGGGGCTGAGCGCGGCCGCGCGTTCCAGCCACGTGAGCGCGGTGGCCACGGCGCCGCGACGGTGGGCGTCGTGCGCGGCCTGTTCCAGCTCGGCCGCGACCTGCTCGTCGGGTCCGGCGGCCGACGAGGCCCGGTGCCAGACGGCGCGGTCGTGGTCGGTGGACAGGACGCGGGCGAGCGCGGCGTGCACGTCGCGCCGGGCGGCGGGCGACATCGCCTGGCGCAGCGCGGACGCGACGAGGGGGTGGGGGATCCGGTAGGTCTCGCCCTGGACCGCCAGCAGCCCGAGGTCCAGCGCGGGCTGTGCCGCGGCGAGGTCCCCGGCCGCGGGGTGGAGCAGGCCGGCCGCGGCCAGGACCTCGTCGACGGCGTCGCCGTCGTCGAGCGCGGCGACGTCGACGATCAGCCGTGCGGGGGTGTCGAGCTCGTCGGCGCGTGCGACGAAGGCCCGTTCCAGGCGGGCCGTCATGGGCAGGTCGTCGACGGACTCGAGCCAGGTGTCGCGGCCCGACCCCACCGCGACGGGGAACTCGACGAGCGCGAGCGGGTTGCCGCCGGCGGTGCGCAGGACGCGGTCGCGGACCCTCGGTGCGAGGTGCGGGGCCAGTGCGGTGAGCAGCGCCGCCGACGCCGCCTCGTCCAGGCCGCGCAGCTCGACCCAGGTGATCGTCCGGTCGTCGACGAACGGGAGCAGCCCGGGGCGGGTGGTGCACAGCAGCGCGATCGGTTCGTCGGCGATCCGGCGCGCGACGAAGGCCATCGCGTCGACGGAGGGCCGGTCGAGCTGGTGGAGGTCGTCGAGACACACGAGCACGGGCGCCTCGGCTGCCGCGTCGACGAGCAGTTCCAGGACCGCCAGCGACGCGAAGAACGGGTTGGCCTCGACGGGGTCGCCCATGGCGAAGCAGGCGAGCAGCGCCTCGCGCTGGCGGCCGGGGAGCCGGTCGACGCGGGTGAGCAGCGGGCGCAGGAGCTGGTGCAGGCCGGCGAAGGGGAGGTCGGCCTCGGACCGGGCGCCGCGCGCGGTGAGCACCCGGAACCCGGCGGCCCGGGCGTGGTCGGCGACGGCGGCCTGCAGCGCGCTCTTCCCGACGCCGGGCTCGCCCACCAGGCCGGTCACGACGCCGCGGTGCGCGATCGCGTCGAGCCGCTCGGTCAGCGCCTGCAGCTCCTCGTCGCGTCCGACGAGTCGCGGGCCCGGGATCGTCACGCGATGGAGCATCCGCCCCGACCCCCTGGGCGTACAGGGCCGTCCGGTGGTTCCCGCGACGACGACGCGGCCGGTCACGTCCGGCGCAGCAGGTCCTCCACCCGGGCGTGCAGCTCGTCGATCCGGGCGTTGACGACGGCGAGTTCGGCCTCGACCACGGCGTCGCCGTCGCGGGGCGCGCCGCCGGTCGCGATCACGAAGCGGCGGAGGGGTTCGTGGTCGGCGCGGGCCTGCAGGGCGTCGTCGCCGGTGAGGGCGGCGAAGGTGTCGAGGGTCAGCGTCGGGCGGTCGCCGGCGCACCCTGCGCAGCAGGCCACGAGCCGGCGCCAGCCGAGGCGGCCGGCGCCGGAGTCGACGAACAGCTCGGCGGCGCGGCCGCACCGGCAGCGCCCGGTCCGGACGGTCCGGACCCGCTGGTGGGCGTAGCGCAGGCCCAGCTCGTGGCGTCGGTACCGGCCGGAGGCGGCGACCTCCAGCACGACGACGTCACGGTTCTCGGGCACGCAGGTGAGGTCGCGTGCCGCGGCCATCGTGTGGAGGCAGTAGAAGCCGCACCGGCACAACGGGTGCGGGACGGTGTGGTGCGCGTTGTTCACGCAGACGGCGTCGTCGTCGGCGCGGTAGACGCGGGCGCGGCCGGCGCCGACGCCGCTGAACGCGGTGGTGGCACCGTCGGCGGAGATCATCGGGAACGCGATCTTGAACCCGGTCAGCGGCGTTGCCGAGAGCTCCCGTGGCGCGCTCCGGCGGATCACGGTCGTGGGTGGTCGCCCGGCCGGAGCGTCCGGCGGCGCCGGGCGTCGGCCGCGAGGAGCAGTGGCGTGGACCGGCCGATCGTCCCCAGTTCCACGGCGACCAGTGCGACCGCGACGGTGAACCCGATACAGGCGAGTGCGATGGCGACGTCTCCCCACATGGTTCCTCCTCAGGAGTATCGCTTCACGATACGACTGTGTCGTATCACGATGCAACCTTCGCGTGGCAGAGTCGGGCCGTGCCCGGGCTGACGCACGACGACTACGCGAACCTCCTGCGCTTCCGCACCGCGCTGCGCCGGTTCGACAGCTGGAGTCGCGAACAGGCCGGCCGGGTGGGGCTGACCCACGCCCAGCACCAGCTGCTGCTCGCGGTGAAGGGCCACGACGACCCACGGGGCCCGACGATGAGGGAGGCCGCCGCCTACCTCGACGTCCGCCACCACAGCCTCGTCGGCCTCGCGGACCGCGCCGAGACCGCGGGCGTCCTGCAGCGCGTGCGCGACGACGACGACGGGCGCGCGGTGCGCCTGCGCCTGACCGACGCCGGAGAGGAACGCATCACGCAGCTCAGCGAGCTGCACCTGGCCGAGCTCTCCCGGCTGGAACCGATGCTGCGCCACGTCGTCGGCGGGCCCGCCGACGACTCACCCCGCTGATCATGCATCGAGAGCACCGCGCCGGGGTACCGGACCCTCGTCGCGTGGCCGCCCCGGCCTCCCGTCGATACCCTTCGGCGGTCCCCCGGGCCACGATTGGGAGTTCGATGTCCGTTGCGCGGGAGGGCGCCGGCAGCCCGTTCGCCCGCGGCGGCGGGCTCGGCAGGGTGATGGCCGGCCTCGACTGGTCCGCCACGGCCGTCGGCACCCCCGAGACCTGGCCGTCCGCCCTGCGCAGCGTCGTGCGGATCCTGCTCGGGTCACGGTTCTCGATGTGGATGGGCTGGGGCCCCGAGCTCACCGTCTTCTACAACGACGCCTACCGGCGCGACACCCTGCGCGCCAAGCACCCGTGGGCACTCGGGCGGCCCGCCCGCGAGGTGTGGGCGGAGATCTGGGACGACATCGGCCCCCGCATCGAGTCGGTGCTGGCGACGGGCGAGGCCACCTGGGACGAGAACCTGCTGCTGCTCCTCGAGCGCAGCGGCTACCCCGAGGAGACCTACCACACCTTCTCCTACAGCCCCCTCGCCGACGAGGACGGCGTCGCCGCCGGGTTCCTGTGCGTCGTCACCGAGAACACCGACCGCGTCCTGTCCGAGCGCCGGATGTCGACGCTGCGCAGCCTGTCGGCCGCGCTGGCCGGGGCCCGCTCCGAACGGGAGGTCGTCGCGGTCGTCGGCGACCAGCTCCGGGGCGCCACCCGCGACCTGCCGTTCACCGCGGTCTACCTGACCGACGCCGACGATGACACCGCACGGCTGGCGTGCGGCACGGGCGGCGCGCCGGGAACCGCCGGGGCGCCCGCGCAGGTCGGCGCCGACCACCCCTGGAACAGCCCGCAGGTCCGCGCCGGCGCCGCGATCGTCGTCGACGACCTGCACCGGCTCCTCCCGGAGCTGCCCACCGGGGCCTGGGACCGCCCGCCCCACCAGGCCATGGTGCTGCCGCTCGGACCCGTGCAGGACGGGGTGGTCAGCGGGTTCGTCGTCGCCGGGCTCAACCCCTACCGGGCCCTCGACGAGGGCTACTGCGGGTTCGTCGAGCTCCTCGCCGCGCAGATCGCGTCGGGGCTGCTCAACGCACGCGCCTACGAGGCCGAGCGCACCCGCGCCGAAGCGCTCGCCGAGCTGGACCGGGCCAAGACCGACTTCTTCTCCAACGTCTCCCACGAGTTCCGGACCCCGCTCACCCTGATCATGGGTCCGATCGAGGAGCTGCGCCGCGACGCCGACCCCGGGCCGGTCGACGCGACGCGGCTGCGCACGGAGCTCGACGTCGTGCATCGCAACGGGTTGCGGCTGGGCAAGCTCGTGAACAGCCTGCTCGACTACTCCCGGCTACAGGCGGGCCGCGTCGACGCCCGGTTCGTGCCGGTGGACCTGGCGCGGCTGACCGCCGAGCTCGCGGGCGCGTTCCGCTCCGCGATCGAGAGCGCCGGAATCGGCTTCGCCGTCGACTGCGCGCCGCTGTCCGCGCCCGTGCACGTGGACCGGGACAGCTGGGAGAAGATCGTCCTCAACCTGCTGTCCAACGCGCTGAAGTTCACCTTCGACGGCGACATCCGGGTCGAGCTGCGCGAGGTCGGTGGTGTGGTCAGGCTGACCGTGGCCGACACCGGCGTCGGCGTCGCGGCGGCCGAGATCCCGCGGATGTTCGAGCGGTTCCACCGGGTGACCGGGGTCCGGTCACGGTCCACCGAGGGCAGTGGCATCGGGCTGGCCATGGTGCGTGAGCTCGTCGGCGTGCACGGCGGCACGATCACCGCGGAGAGCACCCCGGAGGTCGGTACGACGTTCGTCGTCGAGCTGCCGTTCGGTACCGCCCACCTGCCTGCCGACCGGATCGACGACGCACCCGAGGAGGTCGGCGCCGCGCCGCGCCTCGCCGAGCCCTACGTGGCGGAGTCGCTGCGCTGGCTGCCCGGTCCCGTCGCCCCGACCGCCGGGGAGGGCCCCGTCGGTGCAGCCCGGGTGCTGGTCGCCGACGACAACGCCGACATGCGCGACTACCTGCGGCGGCTGCTGTCGGGCACGCACGTCGTCGACGTGGTGCCCGACGGGCGGGCCGCGCTCACGTCCGCGCTCGCCGACCCGCCGGACCTCCTGGTGTCCGACGTGATGATGCCCGGCATGGACGGGCTGGAGCTGCTCGCGCGGCTGCGGGCCGACCCACGGACCGCCCGGGTGCCGGTGCTGCTGCTGTCCGCCCGCGCGGGGGAGGAGGCGGCCGTCGAGGGGATGGCCGCGGGCGCCGACGACTACCTGGTGAAGCCGTTCGCCGCCGCCGAGCTGCTCGCACGGGTCGACGGCACGCTGCGGCTGAGCCGGGCCAGGACCGAGGCCGAGCGCCGCTTCCGCATGCTGGCCGACGCGACACCCGCCCTGATCTGGGCCGACGGCCCCGACGGCGACCGCGCCTTCGTGAACCGGGCCTGGTGCGACTACACCGGCACCGAGGACCCCCGGCAGTGGCACGCCCTCATCCATCCCGACGACGTCGACCGCTACGACGCGCGGCGCGCCGCGGCCACCGCGGCCGGCGCAGGCTTCGACGTCGAGTACCGCCTCCGCGGCGGCGACGGGCGCTACCGCTGGGTGCTCGACCGCGGGGTCCCGGTCCACGGCGCCGGGACCGGCTACGTGGGCGGGTGCCTCGACATCGACGCCCGCTACCGCGGGGAGGAGCGGCAGCGGCTCGTCGCGCACGTAGGGGCGGGGATGGATGCGGTGTCGACGGTGGACGAGCGCCGCGACGTCCTCGTCCACGCCCTGGTCGACGAGGGCGTGGCCGACCTCGCAGGGCTGGTCGTCGCCCCCGCCGACCGGGCGGTGGCGGCCCGCGACCCCGAGCTCCTCGCCCTCATCGACGCCGACCCCCGCCACCTCCTCGACGTCGCGGGGGCCCCGCGGCTGGTCGTCCCCGGTGACGACGGGTTCCTGGCCGGCGCGTCGCCGCAGCAACGGCAACGCTGGCGCGAGCTCGGGGTGCGCAGCGTCGCGCTGGTCCCGTTGGCGGCGCGCGGGCGCATCGCCGGCGTGCTGGTCGCGGGCCGGACCGCGCCCGCCGCACCGCACGACGACGACGACCTCGCCCTGCTCGTCGAGCTCGGCCGCCGGGCCGCCGTCGCACTGGACAACGCCCGGCTGTTCGTCAGCGAGCAGGCGACGACCGCGCGGCTCACGCTGCTGCAGCAGGCCACGGCGGCGTTGTCGGCCGCGCCCACGCCGCGCCGGGTGGGCGAGGTGGCGACCGAGCAGTTCCAGCAGCTCACCGGGGCCACCGCGGTCGGGTTGTGGGAGCTGCGCGCCGACGGCGTCCTGGAGGCACTGGCGTTGCGCGGCTGGGACCCGCGTGTCGAGCGCGACTGGAGCACCCTGCCGACCGACTCCGAGGACCCCACGGCGGAGGCCGTCCGCACCGGCGCGCCGACCTGGGTGGAGACCGACGACGACTGGCGCACCCGCTACCCGGGCATCCGCGACCTCGTCCGCCGCGAGTACGGGTACGCCTCGGTGTCGTCGGTGCCGCTGCTGGTCGCGGGTCGCTGCATCGGCGTCGTGTCCATGGCGTTCGTCGAGGACCGGGTGTTCGGCGACGTCGAGCGCACCGCCGTGATGTCGTTGGCCGAGCAATGTGGCGAGGCGCTGCGCCGGGCCGAGCTGCTGGCCGCCGAGAGCGACGCCCGCCGGGCCGCGGAGAAGTTCACCGCGGTCGTCGCCGCGCTGTCGCGGGCGGTCACCCCCGCCGAGGTGGGGCAGGTGATGCTGCAGCACGCGGGGGACCTCGGGGCCGCGGAGGCCGCGGTGGTCCTCGTGCAGGAGACGCAGCTGGAGGTTCTCGCGGCGACCGGGCCCGTCGGTGTCCGGCGGGTGCCGCTCGACGCCGCGCACCCGCTGGCCCACGCGTCGCGGACGGGGCAGCCCGTGTGGGTGGGGGACCGCTCGGAACAGGCCTGGCGCGACCGCAGGTTGCGGGCCGGGCAGATCGCGCTCCCCGACCAGGTCGCGGTCCCGCTGGTCCTCGCGGGGACGCCCCTCGGTGCCCTCGGCCTGCGGTTCCCCGACACCGCCGCCCCACTGTCGGACGAGGCACGCGCCGCCCTGCTCACGGTGGCCGCCCAGTGCGCCCAGGCCATCGACCGGGCGCGGCTGCACCAGGCCGAGCACGAGATCGCCGCCGTCCTGCAACGCAGCCTGCTGCCCCGCGAGGTCGCCCCGCTCGACGGGCTCGCCGTCGCCGCCCGCTACCGGCCCGGCGCGGCCGGTGTCCAGGCGGGTGGCGACTGGTACGACCTGTTCCCGGTCGCCATGCCGGGTGGTGGTGAGGGCATCGCGCTCGCCGTCGGCGACGTCGTCGGCCAGGGTGCGCCGGCCGCCGCCGTGATGGGCCAGCTGCGGGTCGCGCTGTCCGGTGCGCTGCGTGAGGGCCGGACGCCCGCCGAGGCGCTGGAGACCCTCGACGGGTACGTCGGCTGGATCCCCGGCGCCGCCGCGTCGACGGCCGCCTGCCTGATCCTGGACCGGGAGACCCGGACGCTGCGCTGGGCGCGCGCGGGCCACCTGCCGCCGCTGCTCGTCGACGCCACCGACGCAGGCTTCCTCGACGGCGGCCACGGCGCGGTGCTCGGCATGAGCGGCAGGCCGCCCTACACCGAGGGGGCGACCGTCGTCCGGCCTGGCGCGACCCTGCTGCTCTACACCGACGGCCTCGTCGAACGCCGCGGCGAGCTGATCGACGACGGCCTGGAGCGGCTGCGCACGGCGGCCGCCGAGCTCGCCGACGCCCCGCCCGAGCAGCTCGTCGACGGCCTGCTCGACCGGCTCGACGAACACGGGCTCCACCTCGACGACGTCGCCGTCGTCGCCGTCCGGCTGCTCCCCGACCCCCTCGAGCTGCAGGTCCCCGCGAACGCGGGGGAGCTGCGGGGGCTGCGCCGCCGGATCGCGGCGTGGGCGCGGCTGGCCGCGCTCGACCCGCCGCTCCTCGACGACCTCCAGCTCGCACTCGGTGAGGCCGCGGCCAACGCCGTCGACCACGCCTACCCGCCGGACGCCCCCGGCACCTTCGACGTGCGGGTCGCGGTGCGCACCGCCGGGGCGGTGCACGTCCTCGTCGCCGACCACGGCACCTGGCGGCCGGTGCCCGCGGACAAGGGGTACCGCGGCCGGGGCCTCGACCTCATCCGCTCCCTCGGCCGGGAGGTCGACATCCGCCGGGGCGTCGACGGGACCGTCGTCGAGTTCGTCGTCGTCCCGGACGGGACGGCCGGGCAGGCCGCGGCGCGTCCCGGTGGTCCCCCGGCCGCGCCACACCTGGAGGTCGTGCGCGGGGAGGGCCGGACGCGCGTCGAGATCAGCGGCGAGATCGACCTCGCGTCGGTCGAGGACGTGCGCCCGGGCCTGCTCGCACTGCTCGACACCGTGGGGCCGGGGCAGGAGGTCCACCTCGACCTCGACGGCGTCGGCTACCTGGCCAGCGCCGGCGTCGGCATGATCGTGGACCTGGTGCGGCTGGCCGCCGCCCGGTCGGTCCGGCTCGGGGTGGGCGCCCGGCCCGGCACGCCAGCGGCCCGGGTGCTCGACCTGGCGCGGATCGGGCCGGACGGCTCCTGACCCCGGCCGGTCGGCCGCTGGGGCGGCGCGCATCCGGGGCCGATGGGTGTCCGCCGCCGCGGACGCTCAGCGACCGACGCTCACCGGCACGGTCGCCGATGCG
Organism: Pseudonocardia sp.; assembly: GCF_050250275.1. Lineage (GTDB taxonomy): Bacteria > Actinomycetota > Actinomycetes > Mycobacteriales > Pseudonocardiaceae > Pseudonocardia. The sequence continues at coordinate 16,515 of NZ_JBFWOY010000042.1, read as the reverse complement.
CTGCGGTCCAGCGGCAGCTCCACCGTGGCGTGCAGGCCGCCGCCCGGGCGGGGCGCCAACGTCAGCGTCCCGTTGTGGGCGCGGGCGATGCTGCGGACGATCGCCAGCCCCAGGCCGACGCCCGGGTGGTCGGTGCGGGTGCGCTCGGCACCGCGGCGGAAGGGTTCGGCCAGTGTGGACACCAGCCGCGGGTCGAGCGGCGTGCCGGTGTTCTCCACCGTCAGCACCGCCGTCGCCGCCCGGGTACCGGTGGCGATCCGGACGACGCCGCCCCCGGCCAGGTTGTGGACGATCGCGTTGTGCACCAGGTTCGTCGTCAGCTGCAGCAGGAGGGCCCGGGAGCCGACGACGGGCGCCGGGGTGTCGACGGTCCCGAAGACCACGTGCCGCGCCTCGGCGAGCGGCAGCAGCGTCTCGACGGCGTCCTCGGCCAGCAGCGACAGGTCGACGTGGTCGCGGGCGACGGACCGCTGGTCGGCCCGTCCCAGCAGCAGCAACGCCTCGGTGAGCGCGATCGCGCGGGTGTTGACGGCGTGCAGCCGGGCCAGCAGCTCACCCGTGTCGTGGCCGGGGTCGGCGCGGGCCACGTCGAGCAGCGCCTGGGTCGTCGCGAGCGGGGTGCGCAGCTCGTGGGAGGCGTTCGCGGCGAACCGGCGCTGCTCCTCGACGTGGGCCTCGAGGCGGCCCAGCATCGTGTCGAAGGCGTCGGCGAGCTCGCGGAACTCGTCGCCCGGGCCCTCCAGCGCGATGCGGTGCGAGAGCGAGCCGGCCGCGGCCGCGCGGGTGGCGCCGGTGATGCGGGTCAACGGTGCGAGCATCCGGCCGGCGAGCAACCACCCGCCGCCGAGCCCGAACACCAGCAGGAACACCAGGATCGCGGCGACGGCGACGCCGAACACGGCCGGGCCGTAGCTGCCCGGGTCGACGATGCGCGGCAGGTTCGCCGGGTTGGGCACCAGGTAGCGCAGCGGCACGTCACGCAGCAGGAACACCCACACCGCCCCGAGCAGCAGCACGCACGCGAGCATCAGGAACGCGGCGTAGCTCAGCGCGAGCCGGACGCGCACGCTCGTCCCCGGCTCCCGGGTCACGTCGGGTCCCCGGCGTCGATGCGGTACCCGACGCCGGGAACCGTCGCGATGATCGGCGGTTCGCCGAGACGTTTGCGCAGCGCCGACACGGTGATGCGGACGGCGTTGGTGAACGGGTCGGCGTTCTCGTCCCACGCCCGTTCCAACAGCTCCTCCGCGCTGACGACGCCACGCTCCGCGGCGACGAGGACCTCCAGCACGGCGAACTGTTTGCGGGTGAGCGCGACGTAGCGGCCGTCGCGGAAGACCTCGCGGCGGAACGGGTCGACCCGCAGGCCGGCGATCTCCCGTACCGGCGGCCGGTGGTGGGAGCGGCGCCGGTCCAGCGCCCGCAGGCGCAGGACGAGCTCACGCATCGCGAAGGGCTTCGTGAGGTAGTCGTCGGCGCCGAGCTCGAAGCCGGTGGCCTTGTCGTCGAGCCGGTCGGCGGCGGTGAGCATCAGGATCGGCATGCCGCTGCCGGAGGCCACGATGCGCCGCGCGATCTCGTCGCCGGACGGCCCGGGGACGTCGCGGTCCAGGACGGCGATGTCGTAGGTGTTGACGCTCAGCTGCGCCAGTGCGGTGTCGCCGTCACCGGCGATGTCGGCGGCGATCGCCTCGAGGCGCAGGCCGTCGCGGACGGCCTCCGCGAGGAAGGGCTCGTCCTCCACGATCAGCACACGCATGGGCCCGAGGCTAGGAGAACGCGCATATCGGCGGTGTATCGGAAAGCAGATACGGGCGGGCAACACCGCTTCGCGTCGACTGGCGACATGATCCGGACCACCGCTTCGAGACGGCGCCCGCACCGGTCGCCGGTCGTCGTGCTCCTGCTCGCCGTCGCCGCGGCCGCCGCCGCGGCACTCGTCCTGCTCCCAGCGCCCGCGCCGGTGCACGTGCCCCGCACGGCGGGCGGCGCCGACGGCGTCGTCGGCGCCGGTGTCACGGTGTTCGACGAGGTCGCCGCCGTGACGAACCTCGACCCCGGCCTGTTGTCGGCGCTGCGCGCCGCCGCGACGGCCGCGGCGGGTGACGGCGTCGGGCTCGTCGTCAACAGTGGCTGGCGGTCGCGCGCCTACCAGGAGCAGCTGCTGCGCGACGCGGTCGCCGAGTACGGCTCCGAGGACGAGGCCGCGCGCTGGGTCGCGACCGCCGACACGTCGCCGCACGTGTCGGGGCAGGCCGTCGACGTCGGCCCGCCCACCGCCGCGGCCTGGCTGTCGCGCCACGGCGCCGGGTACGGGCTGTGCCGCATCTACCACAACGAACCGTGGCACGTCGAGCTGCGTGCGGCCGACGCCGGCTGCCCCCGCCCGTATGCCGACCCGACCGAGGATCCGAGGATGCAGCGATGACCGTCGAGGAACGGGAACGGCCGGGCCGGGCCGGCGGCGCGGGGACGTGGCGGCGCGGCCGGCTCCTCGCGGCGGCGGCGGTCCTGCTCGGGCTGGTCCTGGGGCTGCACGGGCTGGTCCCGAACGCCGTCGGGAACGTCGGCAGCCTGGTGGAGACGTTCCTGCCGTGGCTGGGTCTGTTCGTCCCGCTGCTGCTCGCCGGTGCGCTGCTGCGCCGGTCCGCCACGGCGGCGGTCGCGACGGCGCTGCCGGCCGTCGTGTGGCTGGGCATGTTCGGGGGCGCGATCGTCGACAAGTCGGGCCCGGCGGGCGGTCTCACCGTCGTCAGCCACAACGTCGGCGCCGCGAACAGCGACCCGGTCGGCACCGCGCGCGAGCTGGCCGCCTCGGGTGCGGACGTGCTGGCGCTGCAGGAGCTGACCGGGAGCGCGCGCGGCACCTACGAGGAGGTGCTCGCGGACGGCTACCCGTTCCACGTCGTGATGGGCACCGTCGGGCTGTGGAGCAGGCTGCCGCTGTCGGACACGCGTCCGGTCGACGTCGCGACGGACACGACGCGGGCGCTGCGCGCCACCGTGGCGACGGACCGGGGGCCGCTGACGGTGTACGTCGCGCATCTCGGGTCGGTGCGGGTGTTCCCGCGCAACGGGTTCTGGACGGAGAGCCGCGACGGCGGCATCGAGGCTCTGGCCGGCGCGCTCGCCGCGGACCGCGCGGAGCGTGTGGTGCTGCTCGGCGACCTCAACGGCACGATGGACGACCGCGCGTTCGCGGCGCTGACGGCCCAGCTGCACCCTGTCCAGGAGGCGGCCGGGGCCGGTTTCGGGTTCAGCTGGCCGGCGTCGTTCCCGGTGGTGCGGTCGGACCAGATCCTGGTCCGTGGCCTCACCCCGGACCGGGCATGGGTGCTGCCGCCCACCGGGTCCGACCACCGGCCGGTGGCGGCGACGCTCGGCCCGTGAGGGCGCGCACATGACGGGACCCCCGGGCGACGTGACGCCCGGGGGTCCCGTTCAGTTCAGGCCTGCAGGATCACCGCAGGTCGAACCGGTCCAGGTCCATGACCTTGGTCCATGCCGCGACGAAGTCCGCGACGAACTTCTCCTTCGCGTCGTCGGCGGAGTAGACCTCCGCGATGCCGCGCAGGATCGAGTTCGAGCCGAACACGAGGTCGGCCGCGGTCGCGGTGCGCACGACCGTGCCGTTCGCGTCGCGAGCCTCGTAGACGCCCGCCTCGTCCTTCGACGTGTTCCACTCGACGCCGAGGTCGAGCAGGTTGCGGAAGAAGTCCTGCGACAGGACGCCCGGGGTGTCGGTGAAGACGCCGTGCTTCGCGCCGCCGGTGTTGGCGTCCAGCACGCGCAGGCCGCCGATCAGGACGGTCAGCTCCTTGGCCGACAGCTCCAGCATGTAGGCGCGGTCGACGAGCAGCGTCTCCGGGGAGAGCTTCACGTTCGGGGCGATCCAGTTGCGGAACCCGTCGGCGTGCGGCTCCAGGTACTGGAAGGTCTCGGTGTCGGTCTGGTCCTGCGACGCGTCGGTGCGGCCCCCGCTGAACGGCACGGAGACGGGCACGCCCGCGTCGGCCGCGGCCTTCTCGACGGCGGCGGAGCCGGCCAGGACGATCGTGTCGGCCAGCGAGACGGGCTTGCCGAACGCGGCGCGCACCTCGTCGAGCTTGGCGATGACCTCGGCGGTGCCGGCGTTGACCGGCCAGCTCGCCTGCGGCTCCAGGCGCAGCCGGGCGCCGTTCGCGCCACCGCGCTTGTCGGTGGTCCGGAAGGACGCGGCCGACGACCAGGCCGTGTGCACGAGCTGGCCGACGGTCAGACCCGAGGCGAGGATCTGCTTCTTGAGCTCGGCGGCGTCGGCGTCGGACAGCGGCGCGTGCTCGGCGGCGGGGATCGGGTCCTGCCAGAGCTGGACCTCCTCCGGCACCCACGGGCCGACGTAGCGCGAGACCGGGCCCATGTCGCGGTGCAGCAGCTTGAACCACGCGCGGCGGTAGGCGTCGGCGAACTGGTCGGGGTTGTCGCGGAAGCGCTCGGAGATCGCGCGCAGGCCCGGGTCGACGATGAGCGCCATGTCGGCGGTCGACATCATGGGCGGGTTCTTCTTGCCCTCGATGTGCGCGTCGGGCACGACCTCCTGGCCCGCGGCCTCCTTGGGCTGCCACTGCTTGGCGCCCGCGGGGCTGGTGGTGAGCTCCCACTCGTAGCCGAACAGGGTCTCCCAGTAGCTGTTGTCCCACTGGGTGGGCGTCGGGGTCCAGGCGCCCTCGAGACCGCTGGTGACGGTGTCGGCGCCCTTGCCGGTGCCGTTCTCGTTGCGCCAGCCGAGGCCGCCGGAGTGGACCGGGCAGCCCTCGGGCTCCGGGCCGACGAGGTCGGGGTTGCCGGCGCCGTGCGCCTTGCCGAAGGTGTGGCCGCCCGCGATGAGCGCGACGGTCTCCTCCTCGTTCATCGCCATCCGGCCGAAGGTGACGCGGATGTCGTGGCCGGACGCGAGCGCGTCGGCCGAGCCGCGCGGGCCCTCCGGGTTGACGTAGATGAGCCCCATGGTGACGGCGCCGAGGGCGCCCTCGAGCTCGAGCGGGGTGTCGTCGCTGTAGCGCTCGTCGCCCAGCCAGGTGTCCTCCGGGCCCCAGAAGACCTCGTCGGGCTGCCACACGTCCGGGCGGCCGAAGGCGAAGCCGAACGTCTCGAAGCCCATGTCCTCGTGGGCGACGTTGCCGGCGAGGACCAGCAGGTCGGCCCAGGAGAGGCTGCGGCCGTACTTCTGCTTGACCGGCAGGAGCAGCCGGCGGGCCTTGTCGAGGTTGCCGTTGTCGGGCCAGCTGTTGAGCGGGGCGAAGCGCTGGGCGCCCTCGCCGGCGCCGCCGCGGCCGTCGTGCTGACGGTAGGTGCCGGCGGCGTGCCAGGACATGCGGATGAACAGCGGGCCGTAGTGACCCCAGTCGGCCGGCCACCAGTCCTGCGACGTGCGCATGACCTCGATGATGTCGGCCTTCACGGCCTCGAAGTCGAGCTGCGAGACGGCCTTCTTGTAGTCGAAGTCGTCACCGAGCGGGTCGGACGCGGGCGACGTCCGGGTGAGGACCCCCAGGTCGACCTGGTTGGGCCACCAGTCGCGGTTGGTGCGCGGCCGGTGCTGGGAGTGGTCCGTCGGTCCGGCGAGTGCCGGGTTCTCGCTCTCGCTACGGCTCGCGGTGGTGTTGTCGCTCTCGGGGGGCACGGGAGTCCTTCCTCGGTGGGTGCCGGTTCCGGGGGGACCGGCCGGCGTGTCGCGAACTGTTGACGGTCAGGTACCGGCGGACAGGGCCTGGCAGGTGGGGCAGACGCCCCAGTACACGACCTCGGCCTCGTCGATCTGGAAGCCCGCCGTGTCGGCGGCGGTCAGGCAGGGCGCATCGCCGGTGGCGCAGTCGACGTCGTTCACCGCGCCGCAGGAGCGGCACACGAGATGGTGGTGATTGTCGCCGACGCGCGCCTCGTACCGGGCGACCGAACCCGCCGGTTGGAAACGGCGGATCAGCCCGGCGTCGGTGAGCACACGCAGCACGTCGTACACCGCCTGGTGCGACACCGAGCCCAGCCGTTGCCGGGTCTCCGCGATCAGGGTGTCGGTGTCGGCGTGCGGATGGTCGAGCACGGCCGCCAGCACCGCCCTGCGCGGTCCGGTGACGCGCAGCGCGGCATCACGGATGGACTGCTCGATCTGCGCGCTGCTCTGCACGTGGCAGATTCCACCACGAAGACCTGACTGGTTCAATTCAAAAGAAGGAACTGTGCGCCGAGCGGTTCCGACGCCCCCCGACCACGACGCCCCCTGTGCGCCGAGCGGTTGCGTTCGCGCCCGGCCACGCCGCCCGCACCGGGGGGAGCCCGTCACCGGCCGGTGGCACCGTCGATCTGCTCGCGCAGGATGTCGGCGTGCCCGGCATGGCGGCCGGTCTCCTCGATCATGTGCGCGAGCGCCCACCGCACCGACGGCGCCGGCTTCCCCGACGCCGGACGTGGCACGGGCGCCCCCAGGTCGTCGCACGTGTCCAGCACGCGGTCGGCACGCGCGACGGCGTCGCGGTAGCGGGCCACGACCTCCCCGACGGTGTCGCCGGGGGAGGCCCGGAACGTGGCCGGCCAGCTCCGCACGTGCGTACCCAGGAACGTCGCCTCCTCGACGAACGTCAGGTGGTTGAGCAGCCCGAGCAGGTTGGTGCCCGACGGCACGCCCGCCGTGCGCACCTGCGGCTCGGGCGCGTCCTCGACCTTCGCGACGATGCTCGTCCGCAGGTGGTCGAGGAAACCGCGCAGCACCTCGGCCTCGCTGCTGCCCGTCCGTGGGGGCGGGGTGTCGCGGCGGCGACCCGGTCGGGCGGGCATGGCAGCTCCTCTCGGTCGTCGTGCACCGCGAGTCATATCGGAGGACGCGGCGCGGTGCACCCGCCCGGGCCGGAACGGCAACGACGACGGGCTGTCGGGCCATCGGGGGACACCCGGGTCGGGCCCCCGCCCCACCCACCGGCCGATCCCGGACGGCACCGCCCGGCGCGAGCCTGGATCCATCCAGCGGCCGACCCCCGACCGTCGTGACCAGGAAGAAGGCCCGACATGGCCATCGCCACCCAGCCGGCCGCAGCCCCGGCACCCGCACCCGCACCGCAGCGCACCGACCGGCGTGTCGCGCTCGCCGGCCTCGCCGGCACCACCATCGAGTTCTACGACTACTTCATCTACGGCACCGCCGCCGCCCTCGTGTTCGACAAGGTGTTCTTCCCGCACCTGAGCCCGATGGCGGGTGCGGTCGCCGCGCTGGCGACGCTTGCCGTCGTGTTCGTGTTCCGGCCGCTCGGCTCGGTCGTGTTCGGCCACATCGGCGACCGGCTCGGCCGCAAGCGCACCCTGGTCGTCACGCTCACCCTGATGGGCCTGTGCACCGTGGGCGTCGGCCTGATGCCGGGCGCCGCGACGATCGGCTGGGTCGCACCGGTACTGCTGGTGCTGCTGCGCGCCGCGCAGGGCTTCGCCGTCGGCGGCGAATGGGCCGGCGCCGCGCTGTTCACCTCCGAGAGCGCCGCCGACGGGCGCCGCGGCCGGCTGACGATGTACCCGCAGCTCGGCGCCTGCATCGCGTTCGCCCTCGCCTCACTGACCTTCCTCGTCGTCAACCTGAGCATCGGCGAGACCAGCGACGCGTTCGTCGCGTGGGGCTGGCGCATCCCGTTCCTGCTCAGCGGCGTCCTCATCGCCGTCGGCCTCTACGTGCGGCTGCACACCAGCGAGACCCCCGTCTTCACGGCCGCGCAGCGCAAGGGCGACACCGTCCGCGCGCCGTTCGTCGAGGTGTGGCGCCGTCAGACCCGCACGATGCTGCTCGTCATCGGCGTCACCTCCGGCATCTTCGGCGCGATGACCGTGGGCTCGGTCTACCTGACCACCTACGCCACGAAGACGCTGCACATGGACATGACGACGATCCTGCTGATCGACACCCTCGCGGCGCTCGCCGCCTGCGTGACGACGGTGATCGCCTCGGTGTGGTCGGACCGCATCGGCCGCCGCCGCATCGTTCTCGCCGGGTCGGTCGGGCTCGCGATCTGGTCGCCCGTGCTCTTCCCGCTGATGAACGTCGGCAGCCCGCTCGCCGTCGGGACCGCGGCCGTGGTGCTGCTCGCCCTGATCGGGGTCGCCTACGGCCCGCTCGCCGCCTACCTGCCGGAACTGTTCGCGACGCGCTACCGCTACTGCGGCGCGGGCATCAGCTACAACCTCGGTGGCGTCGCCGGTGGCGCGGTGGTCCTGCTGATCGCCGCGCCGCTGAGCGCCGTGTGGGGAGGCGTCGGCCTCGGGTGCTACCTGACGGCGGTGCTGCTGGCCGGGATCGGCTGTCTGCTCGCCCTGCCGGAGACCCGGGACCGTTCGCTGGCCTGAGCCCCGCCTGCGCAGGGACCGCCCGTGGCACCCGCCGCGGGCGGTTGGCGTGTCAGCCCGGCAGCGCCACGAACCGGCGCAGCTTGCCCGTCGCCGCGTGCCGCGGGATCGCGGCGACGACCTCCACCCGGATCACCGGTGCGCTCAGCCCGTGCGGCCGGACCGACCCCACCAGCGCCGCGGTGACCGCGGCGATGTCCGGTGTGCCGACGACCAGCACGTCCGCCCCGTCCGCCGTCTGGCGGACCTGGTACTCCGAGATCGTCGCGTCGGTGCCCAGCACGTACCGGAAGGCCGCCGCCGGCACGGCGGCGGCCGCGTAGTGGAAGTCGTCGTCGCGCCGCCCGTCGATCGCCGCGACCCGCGGCATCGCGCTCCCGCACGGGCAGGGGCCCGGCAGCAGCGTGACCTCGTCGCCGAGGTCGTAGCGCAGGAACGGGAAGGTGTGGCCCGCGAGCCCCGTCGCCAGCGTCCGCTCGGCGGGCTCGTCGGGAGCCACGGGCCGGCCTGCGGCGTCGACCCGTTCGAGGATCACCTCGTCGGCGCAGACGTGCAGGCCCTCCCCCTCCCCGCAGCCGACGGCCTGGACGCCGATCTCCGTCGATCCCCACAGGTTGTGGACGGGCGCGCCCCACGCGGCGGCGATCGCGGCACGGTCGTCGTCGGTCAGCGGCTCGGAGTTGGTGCTGACCCGCTCGGGGGCGATGTCGAGCCGGCCGGCGACAACCTCGCGGGCCAGCCTGCCGACCACCGACGCGTACCCGACGAGGTGCGTCGGCCGTGCCGCGGCCACCGCCGCCCGCACCTCGTCGAACGGTGCGGCCGCCGGGATCACGACGGTCGACATCAGGGGGTCGGTCGCGACGTCGAACAGCGGGGTGCTGGCGTGCGGCGGGCCGCCCGCCTCCAGGACCGCCAGCATCGACGGGCCCGACCGGCCGGCGCGGCGGTCGGCGCGCACCTGCCAGCGCCACGCCAGGCAGGCCAGCGTCACGAACTGGTCCCAGCCCCACACGTAGACGCCGCGCACGCCCGTCGAGCCGCCGGAGCTGAACACCTGCAAGCCGTCGGGGGAGTAGGAGAACCACTCCTGCCGAAACAGGACGTCCTCGGCGGCGGCGCGGTCGATCCGCGGCGTGGTGACGATCGCGTCCCACTCGCCCTGGGCGTCGCCCTTGAGCATCGGCGGGATCCGGGCGAGGTCGTCGACGGTCGCGAGAGCCGGGTCCACACCGGACAGTCGTGCCGCGTGGAACGGCGACCGCTCCTTCGCGTAGGAGAGCAGGGCGCGCAGCCGTTGCGTCCGGTAGGCGTCGATGCGCTCGGGCGACCAGTCGAGCCGGGCGACGTGGTCCTCCAGCGCGGCCCGGACCGCCGCGACGTGCCCGTCGCGCAGGCGCTCGTAGGCCGCCCTCGGGTCGGTCATGGGCACAGTGTGGACCGGGTGTGGCCACCGGTCGAGACCGTCTTCCCTCTGCTCCAACGTATAGCGCACAGGGGGTCTTGCGGCAAGACCCGGTCGGCGGCGCAGAATCTGCGGCCGACGCCGGGACCTGCACGGATCCCCCGGTGTCGAGCAGCTACCGGCATCGTTGGGGGACGCGGTACATGAGTTTCTCGCACGACACGTACGTGCTGGACTTCGAGGAGATCGACGCGAGCGGGGGCGCGGTCGTCGGCGGCAAGGCCGCGAACCTGGGGGAGCTGTCGCGGGTCGGGGGCGTCGACGTGCCGCCCGGCTACGCCGTCACGACGCACGCCTACCGCCGGGTCCTGGCCCGTGCGGCCGCGCTCGACGCGCTGTTCGACCGGCTCACGCACCTGGACCCGGCCGATCGGGACGCGATCGCGGCCCTCTCGGCGGAGGCCCGCGCGGGCATCGAGGCGCTCCCGATCCCCGACGACGTGGCCGCCGCCCTGACCGGGCCGCTCGGCAGGCTCGGCGCGGACACCCCCGTGGCCGTCCGGTCCAGCGCCACGGCCGAGGACCTGCCGACGGCCTCCTTCGCCGGCCAGCAGGACACCTACCTCAACGTCGTCGGCCCGGCGGAGGTGTTGCGCCGCATCAGGTCCTGCTGGGCGTCGCTGTTCACCGAGCGGGCCGTGACCTACCGGCTGCGCGCCGGAATAGACCACCGCCGCGTGCAGATGGCCGTCGTCGTCCAGCAGATGGTGGTCCCGCAGGCCGCGGGCGTCCTGTTCACCGCCGACCCCGTGACCTCCGACCGGACCGCGGTCACCGTCGAGGCCGTGCCGGGGCTGGGTGAGGCGCTGGTGTCGGGCCTGGTGAACGCCGACGTCTGGACCGTCCGCGACGGCGAGATCGTCGACAGCGCGGTCGCGACGAAGAAGTTCGCCCTCGTCGCCTCCCCGGACGGCGGCGTCCGGCCGCAGGAGATCGAGCCCGCGCGCCAGGACGTGCCGACCCTGACCGACGCGCAGGTGCTGCGGCTCGCGCAGCTCGGCCGCCGGATCGAGGCGCACTTCGGCCGGCCCCAGGACGTCGAGTGGTGCCTGGCCGACGACGACGTCCGGGTCGTCCAGAGCCGCCCGATCACCACGCTGTTCCCGATCCCGCCCGCCGCGGACGAGGGCAACCACGTCTACGTGTCGGTCGGACACCAGCAGATGATGACCGACGCCATGACGCCCCTGGGCCTGTCGGTCTGGCAGCTGACCACCCCGCGGCCCATGGCCGAGGCGGGCGGGCGGCTGTTCGTCGACGTCACCGGGCACCTCGGGGCACAGGCCACCCGTGACTGGCTGCTCGACACCATGACGACCTCCGACCCGCTCATGGGCGACGCGCTGCGCACCGTCCTCGCCCGCGAGGGCTTCCTGGCACCGCCGACGGTCTCCGACAGCCCCGGGCCACCGCCCGTCGCCGCGTTCGACCCGATCGACGCCGACCCCGCGCTGGTCGAGGAGCTGATCGCGGAGAGCCGGGCGTCACTGGCCACGGTCGCCGCCGAGATCGGGCGGCACCACGGCGCCGACCTGTTCGACTTCGTCCTCGACGACTTCCAGGAGCTGCGCCGGCTGCTGTTCGACCGCCGCGGCCACCAGGTCTTCATGACGGCCATGGACGCCGCGCAGTGGATCAACGACCGGATGCGCGAGTGGCTGGGCGAGGTGAACGCATCCGATGTGCTCACCCGGTCCGTGCCGCACAACGTCACCTCCGAGATGGGCCTCGCGCTCCTCGACGTCGCCGACGTGATCCGCCCGCACCCCGAGGTCGTCGCGTACCTGCGCGGCGCGGGCGAGGACGTCCTCGACGGCCTCCCCGCCGTCGCCGGCGGGCAGCCGGCCCACGACGCGATCCGCGGCTTCCTCGACGCGTACGGCATGCGGTGCGTCGGTGAGATCGACATCAGCCGTCCGCGCTGGAGCGAACGGCCGGCGCTGCTCGTCCCGGTGCTGCTCGGCAACGTCGACAACGTCGAGCCCGGCGCCGGTGGGCGGCTGTTCGAGCAGGGGCGCCGCGACGCCGCGGCGGCCGAGCGCGACCTCCTCGACCGCGTACGGGCCCTGCCCGGCGGCGAGGAGCGCGCCGCCGAGACGAAGCGGATGATCGACCGGCTGCGGACGTTCATCGGGTACCGCGAGTACCCCAAGTTCGGCATGGTGTGCCGCTACCTCGTCTACAAGCGGGCGATCCTCGCCGAGGCCGACCGGCTCGTCCGCGACGGGGTGCTCGCCGACCGGGAGGACGCGTTCCACCTGCGGTTCCAGGAGCTGCACGAGGTCGTCCGTACCGGCCACGCCGACGCCGACCTGATCCGCAGGCGCCGCGCGGACCAGGCCGTGTTCCGGACCCTCACCCCGCCGCGGGTGCTCACCTCCGACGGCGAGGCCGTCACCGGTGCCTACCGGCGCGAGGACCTGCCCGCCGGCGCCCTGCCCGGCCTCGCCGTCTCCGCGGGGACCGTCGAGGGCCGCGCCCGCGTCGTCCTCGACATGGCCGACGCCGACCTCGACGCCGGCGACATCCTCGTCACCGCCTACACCGACCCCAGCTGGTCGCCGCTGTTCGTGACGATCGCGGGGCTGGTCACCGAGGTCGGTGGGCTCATGACCCACGGCGCCGTCGTCGCCCGCGAGTACGGGCTGCCCGCCGTCGTCGGGGTGGAGAACGGCACCCGGCTGATCCGCGACGGGCAGCGGATCCGCGTCGACGGGACGAACGGTCACGTCGAGCTCCTCGGGGATGCCTAGGCCCGCCGCCGTGCACCGGACGGGAGCCGAGCAGCGGTGTGGGCCGCGACGCGATCGGGCCCGCTCACCCCGGGCAGGGGTCGTTGCCGTCGACGGACAGGTACGTCGCCTGCCGCGGTGCGCCCGGGCCGCGGGTCACCGGCACGCGCGGGGAGCCCCGGGCGCGACCGGGCCGTCGGGCCCGACGGCCCGGTGCGCCGTGCCGTGCGACTCCTCGCAGTGGTCGTCCACGCCCGGCTCGGCGTGGTCGACCTGCAACGTCGTGTGCCGCAACCCGTGCCGTGCCCGCAGGATCTCCTCGACGGCCTTCTGCACCTCGTGGCAGTCGTCCTGCGGGCGCACCATCACGTGCGCCGACAGCGCCGCCTCGCCGGAGGTGATCTCCCACAGGTGCAGGTCGTGCACCTCCGCGACGCCCGGCACCGCGACCAGTTCGGCGCCCAGGGCGTCGGGGTCGGTCCCGCGCGGCGCCGCCTCCAGGAAGATGCGGCCCGACTCGCGGACCAGCGCCCACCCCGCTTTGATCATCAGCGCGGCGACGACGAGTGCGGCGATCGCGTCGGCACGCGTGAAGCCGGTGGTCACCAGGACGACGCCCGCGATCGCGGTCGCGATGAACGCGAAGAGGTCGTTGAGGATGTGCTGGAACGCGCCCTCGACGTTGAGGCTCGACCGGTTGGCGCGGCTGATGCACCACGTCGCCGCCACGTTGACGACGATCCCGACCAGCGCCGTCACCAGGACCAGCCCGCCCTCGACGGGCGGCGGGTCGATCAGCCGGGCGACGCCCTCGTAGACGAACCACACCGCCAGCAGCAGCAGCGTGATGCCGTTGGCCTGGGCGGACAGGATCTCGGCGCGCCGCAGCCCGTAGGTGTAGCCGCCCTTCGCGGGCCGTGCCGCGAGCCGGATCGCGATGAGCGCCAGCACGATCGCCGCGGCGTCGGTGAGCATGTGCGCCGAGTCCGACAGCAGGGCCAGCGAACCGGCGATGAGGCCGACGACGAACTCGGCGACCATGAACACGCTGATGAGGACGAGCGCGATCGTCAGCCAGCGACGGTCGGCGTTCGCCGACACCCCGTGCCCGTGGCCGTGGCCGTGGCCGTGCGCGGCGGGGCCCGAGGGCGTGGCCGTGTCGTGTCCGACGTCGTGACTGCTGCTCACGACGTCAGAAACTATTGCGACATGCGCATAGGTGCAAGCGTGGGCGGCTCCGCTCTCACCAGGTGGGCAGCGAGTCCGGGTACAGGAGCTTGACGATCTTGCCCCACAGGTCGGTCGAGGTGACCGCGTCGGCGTTGGAGGCGTTCACCATCACGACGACCGACGCCTTCGCCGACGGCAGGTACGACACCACGTCGCTGTAGCCGAAGATCGAGCCGTCGTGCCCGATCCAGTCGCCGACCTGCAGGATGCCGAGGCCGTACTGCAGCCGGACACCGGCGCCGGTCAGCGGGACCCAGTCCAGCCGGTCCCGGAACGTCGCCCTGGACAGGCCGTAGCCGGTACCGAGCTGCTCGGCGTAGCGCAGCATGTCCGGCACCGTCGAGACGACCGCGCCGGCGGTGTAGGGGTAGAGCATGCTCGAGCGCGTGACGTCGCGGTTCGGGCCGGGGTCGGTGGGCAGCAGGTAGCCGTGGGCGTAGGGCTTCGGCATGTCGGGCGTCGTCGGGAAGGTGGTCGACCCGAGGCCGCTGCGCCGCGCGAGGCGCTCGATCGTCGCCGGCGCCGGCTCGCCGGTGACCTTCTCCAGCACGAGCCCGAGCAGCAGGTAGTTGCTGTTGTTGTACTCGGGCTTCTGTCCGGGGGCGGTGCCCGGGTGCGCGCGGATGACCTTCAGGGCGCTGTCGGTCGTGAAGCCCGGCATCAGCGGGTTCTTCTGGTAGGCCGCGTAGACGGCCGGGTCGGTGGCGTAGTCGTAGAGGCCGCTGCGCATGTCGAGCAGGTTGCGCAGGGTGATCTGGCGGCCGCGGGGGATGTTCGGGACGTACGTGTCGAGCCGGTCGTCGAGGGAGAGCTTGCGCTTGTCGGCGAGCTGCAGGATCGCGGTGGCGGTGAACGTCTTGGTGACGCTCGCGATCCGGTAGTGCATGTTCGGGCGCATCGGGGTGCCGGCACGGTCGGCGTCGCCGTAGGCGGTGAGCAGGTCGCCCTTGGCCGGGTCGTGGATGCCGACGATGACGCCGGTGATCCCGTTGGTGCCGACGGTCGCGTTCGCGAACGCGTCGATCTGGCTGCGCAGCGCCGGGTCGATGCCGCCCGGGCCGCCGCCGCGGTGTGCGGGTGCCGAGGCCAGTGCCGGGGTGGAGCCGGCGAGCAGGACCGCTCCGGTGGCGAGGAGTGCGGGCAGGACGTGCCGGAGGAACTTCAGGCGCACGGGAGGCCCTTCGGGCGATCGACTCGGACGATCACGAACTCGCGTGCCGACGCGTCGCCGTTACGCCGGGCGCTCACCCCAGGGGCAGCGGCGCGAACACGTGGTCATGCCAGATCCGCCGCGAGTCGACCTCGGGGTAGGGCTCGGCGGCGGGCGCGGTGTCGGCCCGAACGTCGTCGCCTCGCGGACCCCGTCCCACCGCACGGGCGGGGCCGGGGCGGCGAAGCGCAGGTCGCCGACGGGTGGCGCCGCGAACGGGATGCCCCGGAACACGGTCACACCTGCCTCGCGGGTGCCGCGGACGCGCCCCGCCGACGTCGTCGTCCCGGTCACGCGGGGATGCCAGGCCGGGCGTGGGCCGGGCACAACGCGTTCTCGGCGGGTCCTGCGCCGTGGCGCCCAGGGCGGTCGTCCAGGGTGATCGGGTCGCCGTCGGGTCGGCGGAGGCGAACCTCCGGCCGAAGGGCCGTCGACCGGTGCGGCGAGGACGGTGTGACCGCTGCCGGCTACGCGTCGGGGCAGTCCCGGTCCAGGGCGTCGACGACGGCGTGCGCCACGAGCTCGCGGACGTCGTCGACACCGATGCGCCGGCCGGTGGCGACGGTCAGCGAGGTGACGGTGGCATCGGTGAGTCCACAAGGGACGATCGCGTCGAACGCGGACAGGTCGGCGTCGCAGTTGAGGGCGAAGCCGTGCTGGGTGACGTGGCCGGCCATGCGCACCCCGATCGCAGCGATCTTGGCGGCGGGCCGGCCGGCGCGGCCGGGCACCCACACCCCGGGACGGCCGGTGATGCGGTGGGCTCCGACGACCCCGGAGCGTCGGCAGACGTCGACGAGCGCGCCCTCCAGCCGGGCGACGTACCCGGCGGCGGCGAGCCGGTCGCGCAACGCGACGACGGGGTAGCCGACGAGCTGGCCCGGCCCGTGCCACGTGATCGCACCGCCGCGGTCGGTGTCGACGACGGGGGTGCCGTCGGTCGGCCGGTGCTCGGGGCGGGTGCGCTTGCCCGCGGTGTAGACGCTCGGATGTTCCAGCAGCATCAGCACGTCGGGGCCGGTACCGGCCGTGCGGGCGGCGGCGTGGGCGCGCTGGGCCTCGCGGGCTGCGGCGTAGTCGACGACGCCGAGCCGGTCGACGCGGACGGGGCCGTCGGTCTCCCGGCAGGAGCCGTGGGGCACGAGCTTGCAGGTGGGTCCGGCGTTCATCGGGTCGCTCCGCGCACGGCGAGGAGGGTGCGGGCCTCCTGCGATGCAGCGCCCTCGGCGGCGAGGTGGGCCAGCGCGGGGGTCAGCTCCTCACCCCGGGCGGTGACGGTCTGGGCGTAGAGCCGGCCGGCCCGGTAGGACGAGCGCACCAGCGGCCCGGCCATCACCCCGGCGAACCCGATCGCCTCGGCCATGTCGGAGTGCGCGACGAATTCCTCGGGCTCGACCCAGCGTTCCACGGGGTGGTGGCGGGGGGAGGGGCGCAGGTACTGGGTGATCGTGATGATCTCGCAGCCCGCCTGGTGCAGGTCCTGGAGTGCGGCGGTGACCTCGTCGGGGGTCTCGCCCATG
>NZ_JBFWOY010000041.1:0-51098 GCF_050250275.1 Pseudonocardia sp. | reverse complement strand
GCCAAGGTCTGTGCCGCGGCGTTCGAACGTGGTCTGCTGATGGAGACCTCCGGCCCGAACAGCGAGGTCATGAAGGTGCTCCCGCCGCTGACCGTCAGCGACGCCGAGCTCGACGAGGGACTCGCGATCATCGCCGAGTCCGTCCGCACCGTGGTGAAGGGGGCCTGACCATGATCGTCCGGACGCTGGATGAGATCACCGACACCGAGCGCGACGTCAAGACGCCCAACTGGCGCAGCAAACGCATCGTCCTCGCCGACGACGGCGTCGGCTTCTCGGTTCACGAGACCGTGCTCGACGCGGGGTCGATCAACGACTTCTGGTACGCCAACCACATCGAGGCCGTGTTCATCACCGCCGGTGAGGGCGAGCTCTACGACAAGGACAACGACACCACCCACCAGCTCGGGCCGGGCTCGATCTACGTGCTCGACGGCAACGAGCGACACCAACTCCGACCCCGCACCGAGATGCGGACGGTCTGTGTGTTCAACCCGCCGGTCACGGGGCGCGAGGTGCACGACGAGAACGGCGTGTACCCGCTGATCACGATCACCCCCGGCGAGAAGGCCGGTACCGGGAAGGCGAAAGTGGAGGAGGCGAGCTGAATGACCGCTGTTGTCGGCGGTGATCGACGGATCGGCGACCGGTACCCCACGCGGATCGCGACGACCGCGTCGCTGATCGAGCGCGAGGAGCCGGCCGTCCGGGGCGGCCCCGAAGATGGCATGTTCGGGGTCCAGGAGCTGGAGGCGCACGAACGCGACGGGTTCGTGCAGGTCCCGCAGCTCCTGACGCCGGCCGAGGTCGCCGGGTACGCCGCCGAGCTGGACCGGCTGGCGACGGACCCGGACGTCCGCCGCGACGAGCGTTGTGTCGTGGAGAAGACGTCGAACGAGGTGCGCTCGATCTTCGAGGTGCACCGCATCAGCGACGCGATCGCGCGGTTGGTCGCCGACGAACGCGTCGCCGGCCGCGCCCGCCAGATCCTGGGCTCGGAGGTCTACGTCCACCAGAGCCGGATCAACTACAAGCCGGGTTTCGGTGGTGGCGGCTTCTACTGGCACTCCGACTTCGAGACCTGGCACGCCGAGGACGGCATGCCCGTCCCGCGGGCGGTCAGCTGCTCGATCTCGCTCACGGAGAACTTCCCGTACAACGGCTGCCTCATGATCATGCCGGGGTCGCACCGGACGTTCGTGTCCTGCGTCGGCGAGACCCCGGCCGACCACTACCGGGAGTCGCTGAAGGAGCAGGAGATCGGCACGCCGGACCCGGACAGCCTGACGGTGCTGGCCGACCGGCACGGCATCGCCATGCTCACCGGTTCCGCCGGGTCGGCGACGTTCTTCGACTCGAACTGCATGCACGGGTCGTCGGACAACATCTCGCCCTACCCGCGCTCGAACATCTTCGTGGTGTTCAACAGCGTCGAGAACGAGTGCGTCGAGCCGTTCTCGGCACCCGGGCGCCGGCCGGAGTTCATTGGCGCCCGCGACTTCACGCCCGTGCCGCACTGACGGACGTCGCGTCCCGCCGCCGGCCCCGCCCCGCTCCGGGTGGGGCCGGTCCCGTCTCTCAGACCCGGCGGCCCAGCCTGTCGTCCAACGGGACGACCGGTGCGAGCTCGGGCCGCTTCGGCAGGTAGCCGTCGCCGATCGCGATGCCCCGCAGGCGCTTGCGGACGTAGGGCATCACGTGGTCGCGGACCCACACCAGGTCCGACCGCTGACGCGAACCCCACCCGGGCGTCTCCGCCGCGGGCCACGGGGTGCGCCAGTCGGCCGGGACCGGCTCGCCCAGTGCCTCCAGCACTCGCAGCGCCACCCGCTCGTGCGCCTCCGGGGTCAGGTGCAGCCGGTCCTGGCTCCACGCGCGGGGATCGGCCAGCACGTCCATGCCCCACAGGTCGACGACCCGGCAGCCGTGCCGCTCGGCGCTGGCGCGCATGAGCTCGTTGTAGCAGGCGACGCGCCCCCGCAGCCTGCGCATCAGCAGGTGCATCCGCCGCAGGTCGAACCCCGTGAAGATCAGCACTTCGGCGCCGGTGGCCACCAGCCGGGCCAGCGCCGCGTCGAAACGCGCGGCGAGGTCGTCGGTGTCGCAGCGGAAGCCGATGATGTCGTTGCCGCCCGCGCAGAACGTGACGAGATCCGGCCGCATGCGCTCGGCGACCGGGATCTGCTCGGCGACGACCTGGTCGAGCATCTTGCCGCGGACCGCGAGGTTGGCGTACGTGAACTCGGGACGCCCAGCCGCGAGCCGCTCGGCGGTGCGGTCGGCCCACCCACGGGGCGAGCCGTCGTCCCAGAGGTCGTCCAGACCCTCCGTGAAGCTGTCGCCGATGGCGACGAAGGTGTTCCTCGCGCGCATGATGCCGTCCCCTCGATCCACTTCGGCACCACCCCGGACGCGTTCACCGGCACGTCACCCCACCGTCGGGTGGTGCTTGCGTCCAGGATCACCCAGGTTCGGTCCGGCGCGCCAGGGGGTGAACCGATCGCCGCAATAGGGCACCCTTACCTATGTGACCGTTCCCCCTCGGCCCGCCGAGCCGACCCTGCGCGAGATCCTGGGCGGGCGACGCGGCGCCCTCGACGCCACGATCCCCGTCGCCGCCTTCGTCGTGGCCTGGCTCGTCGCCGACCGCACCGCAGGCAGCGCCGCCGTCTCCTGGGGCGGAGGTGCCGCCGTCGTCGCCGCGATCCTGGTGGCGGGCTTCAGGATGGCGCGCGGGGGCAGGCCCCGATCGGTCCTGCTCGGCCTCATCCCGGTCGCCGTCGCCGTCGTGGTGGCCGTCGCGACCGGCCGGGCCGTCGACTTCTTCCTGGTCCAGATCGCGAGCAACGCCGGCAGCGCGCTCGCGTTCGCGGTGTCGATCGTCATCCGCCGGCCCCTGCTCGGGCTCGTCGTCGGGCTCGTCCTCGGGCAGGGGATGCGCTGGCGCCGTGACCCGGACCTGTTGCGCGCGTACTGCCGCGCCAGCTGGGTGTGGGTCGGCCAGTACCTCGTGCGGCTGGCCGTCTTTCTCCCGCTCTTCGCCGCCGGGCAGGTCGTCGCCCTCGGCATCGCCCGCATCGCGCTCACGTGGCCGCTCGTCGGGGCCTGCATCGCCGTCTCCTGGGTCGTGCTGCGCCGGTCGCTGCCCGACGAGCACCCGGGCCTGCTGCATCCCGTCGTCGACGGGGTGGCGGCGGTATCTCCGGCTCGTCCGAATCGTCACGGAGAGTCGTGGCGGCGCCACCCGTCTGAGGAAGATCGGTGACGGTTCGATAACGTCTACGGCTCCCGGTCCCCACGAAGGAGAGTGAAGGCACTCACTGTCGGTGATCAACGGGCGTGTTCCGCGGCCCGCCTGCGTTGGTACCGGTGACGACGGTGAGCGCACCGAACCGACGTGATCGCGAACAGGAGCCATGCGGTACCAGCAGTCCCCACCCCCGAACCCCGCCCCTGATCGGCACCCCGCTCCCCAGCAGCGCCGACACCCCGACCCCGAGGCGAACGACCCGGTGCCCGCAGGCCCGGCGGCGACGGGCCCACCCGGGCCCGGCCGCCCCGGCGCCCCCTGGCCGCCGGCACCGGCCCCGCCCGCCGGCACTCCGGGCGTGCCGACCCCTCGCCGTCCGCCGGGCGACCTGACGCCGGGCGCATCCGGCGGGACACCCCCCGGGGGGTTCGGTGCGACGCCGCCCGGTGGTGGGACGCCGTCCGGAGGATTCGGTGGGATGCCGTCCGGAGGATTCGGTGGGACGCCCCCCGGAGGGTTCGGTGGGACGCTGCCCGGCGGGTTCGCGCCCGGAGGATCCGGCCGGCACGCGCACGGGCACCGTGCCCCCGTCGGGGTCCGGACGCCGCCGACCGGACACCCGGCCCCCGGCGTGCCGCCCAGCCCCGGCCCGACCCGTCGCGACCCCGTCCCGGCCGGCAGCAGGCCCGACGACGCGACGACCAGCACCCGGCCCGACCCGGCGCCGCAGCCGGCCGCGAAGGCCGAGTACAACCTGCCCAAGATCATCGCCAGTAGTGGGGCGGCGGCGACGACCGCCGTCGTCGGCTCCTACTTCGGCGTCGCGGGCACCGTGGCCGGTGCCGCCCTCGCCGCGATCGTGACGTCGGTCGTGACCACCACGTTCCAGCGCGGCCTCGACACCACCACGCGCACCGTCCGGTCCCGCGTCGTCCGGCTCCGCCGCGACGACACCGGAGCCGAGGTCACCGCCGTCATGCCCGCGCCGGCCGGCGGACGTGGCGGCGACGACCCCGACGCGACTCGCGCGGTCGCCGATGCCGACGGCACCATCCGGCTCGGTGACCAGGACGCCGGCGGACGTGCGTCACGGTTCACGCCGAAGCGCATCGCGGTCATGGCCGGGGTCGCGGTGGTGGCGTTCGCGATCGGTCTGTTCGTGGTCACCGGCATCGAATGGGTCAAGGGATCGCCGATCTCCGGTGGCGAGTCCGGCACGTCGGTCGGCAGGGTGCTGCAACCCGCCTCCGGCGGTTCGGGCGGGCCGACGACCGTGGCGCCCGAGGACCCCGGGTCCGGCAGCGCGGGCAACGACTCCGACCCGGACACCGCGCCGACCCGGGAACCGAGGCAGCACAACAGCCCCGGCGACGGCTCCGCGACCAGCACCACCAGCCCTCCGACGACCACCGGAGCCACCCCCACCGCCCCCCGCGGCGGAGGCGGGGGCCTGTTGCCGAACCTGAACGGGTCCGGCGCGGGAGCCGGCGACAGCGGGAGCGGCTCGGGCGGCTGACCCGGCCCGCCTGTGGCGATCGTCTCCGGCGGACGGACGCAGGGATCCGGCGCTCGTGCACCACACCTGGTGATCACCGACGGCCCAGGTTCCGCGATCGGTGACCACCCCGGCCGGTGCGGGCTGCGTGGCCGGACCGATCGGGAGATCGGCCCGGTCAGGGGCGTAGGCGGGCGGCCAGGGCGCGCGCCGCGGCCCCCGGGTCCTCGGCCTCGGTGATCACCCGGACCACGACGATCCGCCGGGCGCCGGCGTCGAGGACCTCGTCGAGCCGGTCGTGGTCGATGCCGCCGATGGCGAACCAGGGGCGGTCGGGGGCGCGGCCGGCGACGGTGCGCACCAGGTCGAGGCCGGGAGCGGGGCGGCCGGGTTTGGTCGGCGTGGGCCAGCAGGGGCCGGCGCAGAAGTAGTCGACGCCCGCTTCGGCGGCGGCGGTGGCGGTCTCGTCGGAGCTGTGGGCGGAGCGGCCGACGACGACGTCGTCGCCGACGATGCGCCGGGCCCACTCGACGGGCAGGTCGTCCTGGCCGAGGTGCAGGACGTCGGCGCCGGCGGCGAGGGCGACGTCGGCGCGGTCGTTGACGGCCAGCAGCGCGCCGTGGCGGGCGCAGGCCTCGGCCAGGGTCTCGAGGGCGGCGAGCTCGGCGCGGGCTTCGAGGGGGCCCTCGGTTCCCTTGTCGCGCAGCTGGATGATGTCGACCCCGCCGGCGAGGGCGGCGTCGGCGAACTCGGCGAGGTCGCCGCGGGCGCGGCGGGCGTCGGTGCAGAGGTACAGGCGGGCGTCGGCGAGGCGGGCGCGCCGGGAATCACCGTCGGGGATGGGCACGACGGGAAACCCTACGGCGTAGGCTGGCCGGCAGGTGACGCACGGGAGCCCGGACAGCGGGCTGAGAGGGGACGCGAGCCGTCCCGACCGTCGAACCTGATCCGGGTCATGCCGGCGCAGGGAGCGGATGGAGATGACGATCGACAGCAGCATGCGACTGGCCGTGGTGGGCGGTGGGGTCGTCGGGCTCTCGTGCGCCTGGCGCGCGGCCGCCGAGGGTGCCCGGGTCACGCTCGTCGACGCGGCACCGGGGTCGGGTGCGTCATGGGTGGCGGGCGGGATGCTCGCCCCGGTGACGGAGGCGTGGCCGGGCGAGGAGGCGCTGCTCGCGCTGGGCGTGGAGTCGGTGCGGCTGTGGCCGGGCTTCGCCGCGCGGCTCGCCGACGCGGCGGGCAGGGAGCCGGGGCTGCGGGCGGAGGGGACGGTCGTCGCCGCCACCGGCAGCGGTGACCGCGCCGAGCTGGAGACGCTCGCGACGTATCTCGACGGGCTGGGCCGCCCCGTGCAGCGCCTGTCGGGCCGGGAGCTGCGGCGGCTGGAGCCGGCGATCGGGCCGGAAGTCCGGGGCGGGCTGTCGGTGCCCGACGACCTGGCCGTCGACAACAGGATGCTGCTCGCCGCGCTGCGTGCGGCGGCGGAGAAGGCGGGCGTCGGTCTCGTCGCCCGCAACGCCGCCGCGGTGGTCGACGGCGGCACCCGGGTCACGGGTGTGACGTGCGACGACGGGACGTTCGTCGAGGCGGACGCGGTGGTGGTCGCGGCGGGGGCGTGGTCGTCGGCGTTGCACCCGGCGCTCGGCGGGATGGTGCGCCCGGTGAAGGGCGAGATCCTGCGGCTGGGCCATCGCGCGGGTGCGTTCCCGGCGCCCGCGCGGACGGTGCGCGCGCTCGTCGACGGCCGGCCGGTGTACGCGGTGCCGCGTGACGCGGGTGGGCTGGTGATCGGGGCGACGCAGGCCGACGTGGGGTTCGACCTGGAACCGACGGTAGGCGGCGTGCGGGACCTGCTGCGCGACGTGGAGCGGGTGCTGCCCGGTGTCGCGGAGTTCGCGTTGCTCGAGGTGGCGGCCGGGGTGCGGCCCGGGAGCCCGGACAACCTGCCGCTGATCGGCCCGGTCGGGCCGGCGGGTCTGCTCGTGGCGAGCGGGCACCACCGCAACGGGATCCTGCTCGCACCGGTGACCGCGGAGGCGATCGTGGGGCTGCTGGCGGACGGGGCGGCGACCGACGTGGTGCGGGTCGCCGACCCGGCCCGTCTGCTCAGGAGGGCGAACGGATGACCGTGTGGATCAACGGGTCCGAGCACGAGCTCGGCGAGGGCGCGAGCGTGCTCGACGCGCTGGACGCGATGGGCGCGCCGCGGGTGGGTGTCGCGGTTGCCGTCGACGCCGAGGTGGTGCCGAAGGCCGAGTGGGGCACGACGGCGTTGGCGGCCGGCAGCCGCGTCGAGGTCCTGACCGCGGTGCAGGGAGGGTGAGCGTGATGGGCGACGACCAGCTGGTCATCGGCGGCCGAAAGATCGGGTCGCGGCTGATCATGGGTACCGGCGGTGCCGGGAACCTGGAGATCCTGGAACGGGCGCTCGTGGCGTCGGCGACGGCGTTGACGACGGTGGCGATGCGCCGGATCGACGCCACGACCGGTACCGGGGTGCTCGACCTGCTGCGCCGCCTGGGCATCGAGGTCCTGCCCAACACGGCGGGCTGCCGCAGCGCCGCGGAGGCGGTGCTCACGGCGCGGCTGGCCCGTGAGGCGCTGGAGACGGACCTGGTGAAGCTGGAGGTTGTGGCCGACGAGCGGACGTTGCTGCCCGACCCGATCGAGCTGCTCGACGCGGCGGAGCAGCTCGTCGACGACGGGTTCACCGTGCTGCCGTACACGAACGACGACCCGGTGCTGGCGCGGCGGCTGGAGTCGGTGGGGTGCGCGGCGGTGATGCCGCTGGGCTCGCCGATCGGCACCGGGCTCGGCATCCGCAACCCGCACAACATCGCGATGATCGTCGAGCAGGCCGGGGTGCCGGTCGTGCTGGACGCGGGGATCGGCACGGCGTCGGAGGCGGCGCAGGCCATGGAGCTGGGCTGTGACGCCGTGCTGCTGGCCACGGCGGTGACCCGCGCGGGCGATCCGGAGCGGATGGCACACGCGATGCGGCTGGCCGTCGAGGCGGGTCGGGCCGCGCACGGTGCGGGCCGGATCCCGCGCCGGTACTGGGCGCAGGCGTCGTCGCCCGACGTGGACCCGTCCGCGGCCTACTAGACGGGCTCGACGCCGTCGCGGTGGCGGCGGGCCAGCAGCCGGTACGCCTCGGGGTTGGTCCGCACCCACCAGGCGGCGGAGCCGGTGAGCGGCCCCCGCGGTGAGGCGGTGACGTCGCCGAGGACGAGGGTGCCGTCGTCGACGACCTTGTTGGGGGCCACGGTGGAGCCTGCGCCGACGAGGCAGCGGGCGCCGATGCGGGCGCCGTCCTGGATGGTGGCGCCGTTGCCGATGACGGCCTCGGCGCCGATGACGCAGCCGTGCACGACGCACAGGTGGCCGATGGTGGCGCCGGGGCCGACCTCGGTGATCGGGTCGTCGCCGCCGTGCAGGACGGAGCCGTCCTGCACGTTCGCGCCCTCGCGGACGACGATCCGGCCGAAGTCGGCGCGGAGCACGGCGTTGTACCAGATCGAGGCGTGGGCCTCGACGTGCACGTCGCCGACCAGCGTCGCCGTGGGAGCGATCCAGGCGTCGGGGTGCACGGTGGGCGAGACGCCTTCGAACGAGAACAGCGGCATGGGCCGAGCTTGCCGGATCAGTCGCCGACGAACCGGATCAGGGTGCCGGCCTCGGTGAGCGCGGCGACCTCGGCCGCTGGTGCGCCGGCCTCGGTGACGACGACGTCGATCGCCGACGGCGGGCAGACCCGGGCGAGCGCCGTGCGGCCGAGCTTGGCGCCCTCGGTGACGACGACGACCCGGCGGGCCGAGGCGATCGCAGCCTTCTTGACGGCGGCTTCGTCGAGGTCGTAGGCGGTGAGGCCGTCGGCGGCGGTGAGGCCGCAGCAGCCGAGCACGGCGGTGTCGACGCGCAGCCGGTCGATGCCGTCGCAGGCCATCGGGCCGATGAACGTGAGCTCGCCGGCGCGGACGGCGCCGCCGGGGGAGAGGACGGTGAGCGACGGCGTGGGGACCAGTGAGGCGAGCGCGTGGACCGAGAGGGCGAGGACGGTGAGCCGGCGGCCGTTGAGGGCCCGGGCGACCTCGAGGCAGGTCGTGCCGCCGTCGACCAGCACGGACTCGCCGTCGGCGACGAGCGCGGCGACCTCCCCGGCGAGGCGGCGCTTGACGTCGAGCCGGTCGGCGGAGCGGGCGCCGTAGGGAAGTTCGGTGCCGCGCAGCAGGCTGCGGGCGCCGCCGCGGTAGCGCTCGACGACGCCGCGGTCGGCGAGGACGTCGAGGTCGCGGCGGATGGTCATCTCGGAGGCGCCGGTGGCCTCGGCGAGCTCGGCGATGCCGACCTCACCGGCCGCCGAGACCAGCTCGACGATGTGACGCTGCCGCTCCGCACTTGCCATACGACAGATTGAACAGCAATCTTGTTCGAAACACCATTCTTCTCACACGAGGTCTCGATGAGCGTCGCACCGACAGAGCTGCGAAGGGCACGCATCGCCACCTTCGCCCTGTTCGCGACGAACGGACTCGTCATGGGCGCGTGGGTCGTCCAGATCCCGGCGATCGAACGCCAGACCGGCGTCGGGCACGCGCTGCTCGGGCTGCTGCTGCTCGTCCTCGGTGGGGGCGCGTTCGTCGGCATGCAGGTGTGCGGGCCGCTGTCGGACCGGGTCGGCGCCCGGCTGGTCGCCCCGATCGCCGCCGCGCTCTGCGCGCTCGCGCTGATCGGACCCGCCCTCGTGGGCGACGCCATCGGCCTCGCGGTCGCGCTGCTGCTGCTCGGGCTCGGCAACGGAGCCCTCGACGTCGCGATGAACGCCCACGCCGTGCAGGTCGAACGGCACGCCGGCCGGCCGATCATGTCGGCATTCCACGCGACGTACTCGCTCGGCGCGGGCGCCGCGGCGCTGCTCGGCGGGCTCCTGCAGGCCCTCGCGGCCGGGCCGCTGGTCCCCGCACTGGTCGTCGCCGGGACAGGTGTCGCCGTGGCGGCCTCGACACGACCGTTCCTGCTGCCGCGCGACCAGGTCCCCGACGCCACGACGGCCGACCCGCACGCGGGCGGGCGGGTCCGCACACCCGGCCGAATCTGGGGTCTCGCCCTGCTCGGGCTGTGCTTCTTCCTCGCCGAGGGCGTCGCCAACGACTGGAGCACCCTCGACCTGACGTCCGTGCACGGCGCGACGCCCGCCCTCGCCGCCGCGGCCTACATCGGGTTCTCGGTGGCGATGACGGCCGGGCGGCTCGTCGCGGACCGGGTCACGGCCCGCGTCGGACCGGTCGCGGTCGTCCGCTGGGGCGGGCTGACCGGGGCGCTGGGACTGACGGTCGTGGTCGTGGCGCCGTCGGTACCGCTCGCCGTCGTCGGCTGGACGGTGTTCGGGCTCGGCGTCTCCGGCTGCGTCCCGCAGCTGTTCAGCGCGGCCGGCGCCGGCGACCCGCGGACGTCCGGGACGTTCGTCGCCCGGGTCGCGGGACTCGGCTACCTGGGCATGCTCGCCGGACCGGCGGTCATCGGCCCGCTGACGGCGCTGATGCCGCTCAACGTGGCGTTCCTGCTCCCGGCCGTGCTGTGCGCCGCCGCGGCCGCGGGTGCGCGGCGGGTCCGCCCGCTGCCCCGCCACGATGCGGTCATGTCGAGGGGGACCGCGAGGTCGTGAGTGGTGTATGGTCGCCATCGCGACCATTCACCACTGACGGGGGGTGTGTCGTGTTCCTCGGTCGGCACCCGATCCGAGACCCTGGGCCGGTGCGCCCTCCTCGTGTCCGACGGCTCGTCGTCGCCGCCCTCGTCGTCCTGCTCGCCGGCGGTGCCGCCGCCTGCACCGGGAGCGGCAACGCCGACGACCGCCGGATCCCGGCCAACCCGGGCGCCCCGACGGGCGCCCCGACGAGCGCCCCGCCCGCGACCCGGGCGGTGCCCGTCTACTACGCCGCCGACACCCCGGCCGGGACCCGGCTCTTCCGTGAGTTCCACGCCGTGGCCCCCGGCGACCCCGCCACCACCGCCGTCCGCGAGCTGCTCGGCACCCCGGCGATCGACCCCGACTACCGCACCCTCTGGCCGACCGGCGTCACCCCGCGCGGACCGGTGACCCACGGCGGCGGCGAGATCGTCGTCGACCTCACCGGGATCGGCCGCGCGCCCGCGTCGAAGGCCGTCGCACGCCTTGCGCTGCAACAGCTCGTCTACACCGTGCAAGGGGCGCTGCAGTCGACCGACCCGGTCCGGGTCCTCGTCGACGGGCAACGCGCCGACCAGCTGTGGGAGCTCGCCGACATCAGCGTGCCCGTCGTCCGCGCCGAGCAGACGTCCGTGCGTTCGCTCGTGCAGATCGACGCGCCCGCCGACGGCGCCACCGTCGGCCGCGAGGTCGTCGTCACCGGCGAGGCGGCGGTGTTCGAGGCGACGCTGCCGTGGGAGGTCCGACAGGACGGGCGCGTCGTCACCTCCGGCGTCGCGACGACCGCCGAGGGACAGCGGTTCAGCCCTTACCGGTTCACCGTCACCCTCGAACCGGGCGACTACGAGCTCGTCGTGACGGAGGACGACCCCTCGGGCGGCGCCGGACGCGCGCCGCTGACCGACACGAAGCGGATCAGCGTGCGCTAGCCAGCCGCCCCGCGGACGACCCCACCTCCCGGTCAGGAACGCCCCCTCCGAAAGGAGGGGGCGCCCGATCAGGAGCCCGTGGCCAGGTGGATGGGACCCTCGCGGTCGGCCAGCCGGACACCGTCGCCACCCCAGTGCAGGGCGATCATCTCGGCGGCGATCGACACGGCCGTCTCCTCCGGGGTGCGGGCTCCCAGGTCGAGCCCGATGGGGCTCGACATCCGGGCCAGCTCCGCCTCGGTCAACCCGATCTCGCGCAGCCGCTCCAGCCGGTCCTCGTGGGTGCGCCGCGACCCCATCGCGCCGATGTAGCCGACCTCGGGCAGCCGCAGCGCGACCTCCAGGACGGGCACGTCGAACTTCGGGTCGTGGGTGAGCACCGTGATGACGGTCCGCGAGTCGACGCGGCCGGCCTTGGCCTCGGCCTCCAGGTACCGGTGCGGCCACTCGACGACGACCTCGTTGGCCCCCGGGAACCGGCTCGCCGTGGCGAACACCGGGCGGGCGTCGCACACCGTCACGCGGTAGCCGAGAAAGTTGCCCATCTTGGCGACGGCCGCCGCGAAGTCGATGGCGCCGAACACGATCATGCGCGGCGGCGGCGCGAACGACTCCACGAACACGTCGAGCCCCTCGCCCCGGCGCTGCCCGTCGACGCCGTAGTGCAGCGTCGCGTTGCGGCCCGCGGCCAGCAGACCGCGCACGTCGTCACGGACGGCCTCGTCGAGCCGCTCCGAGCCTGTGGAGCCGTCGACCGACTCCGGCCACACGATGAGGCGCTTGCCGAGCCGCTGCTCCGGGCCGGCGACGACCGTGGCCACCGCCACGGGCGACTCGTCGCGGATAGCGTCGGCGACCGTCCCCAGCTGCGCGTACGTCTCCGGCGACACCTTCTCGACGTAGATGTCGAGGATCCCGCCGCACGTCAGACCCACGGAGAACGCGTCGTCGTCGGACACGCCGTAGCGCTGCAGCCGCGGCCGCCCGTCGGCCAGCACCTCGCCGCCGAGCTCGTAGACCGCGCCCTCGACGCAGCCGCCCGACACGCTCCCCACCGCCTCGCCGGCCGGTCCGACCAGCATCGACGCTCCGGGCTGGCGCGGAGCCGACCGGAACGTCCCGACAACCGTCGCGAGCGCCGCCTCCTGCCCGTTCTTCCACCAGCCCTCGAGCTGATCGATCACATCACGCATGCTGCACCACCCTGAGCAGTCGTTCGAGCGTGTCCAGGCTGTGGCCCGCCAACAACTCGTCCAAGTACGGGAGAGCGGCCACTATTCCCCCCTGTACCGGCGCGTACCCGTCCTTGCCCGCGTGCGGGTTGACCCAGACCAGCCGGTGCGCGAGCCGTCCCAGCCGCGCCATCTGCTCGCCCAGCATGGCGGTGTCGCCCCGCTCCCAGCCGTCGGAGAACACGACGACGACCGCACGTCGCGCCGCCCCGCGCTGGCCCCAGCGATCGACGAACGCGCGCAGTACCTCGCCCAGGCGCGTCCCACCCGACCAGTCGGGGATCGCCTTGCCCGCCGCGTGCAACGCGTGCTCCGGGTCGCGCATCCGCAGCTCGCGGGTGACCCGAGTCAGCCGGGTGCCGAGCGTGAACACCTCCACCGAGGCCGGCGAGCGCCGCACCACGACGTGGGCGAACCGCAGCAACGAGTCGGCGTAGGGCTCCATCGACCCCGAGACGTCGATGAGCAGCACCACCTTGCGCGGACGCCGCGACCGCGACCGGCGTCGCAGCTCCCGCAGCTCACCCTGGTTGCGCAGCGCCGCCCGCAGCGTCCGGCCGGGGTCGGGCTCGCCGTGGCGGGCGGGCCGCAGCCGCCGCGACGCGCGCGTCGGCGGCTCCGGACGCAACATCGCCAGCAGCATCCGCAGGTGCTCGCGCTCGACCGGGGACATGTCGCCGAGGTCCCGGTGGCGCAGCACCTCGTTCCCGCTGGCAGTCGCCTTGATCTGCTCGCCGTCGTCGTCCTCGGCGTCGCCGCCCTCCTCCGGGTTCACCGTCAGCGACGCGAGCTTCGGCGGGGGCGGGGGCCGCTCGTCGACGATCCGCGTCGTCCCCCCGCGCGGCGGGGAGAACCAGGCGTCGAAGGCCATGTCGAAGCGCGGCAGGTCGTCCGGGTCCGAGCACAGCGTGAGCCGCCCCGCCCAGTACGTCTGCAGCCTGCTGGTGACGTCGAGCTCGTCGAGCGCGCTGAGAAACGCCGCGACGCGGTCGGTGGTGATCGGCAGACCGGCACCGCGCAGCACAGCGGTGAAGCCGACCAGCCCCGCGATCGGGTCGGCGTCGTCGTCGGTGTCGCTGAGGGCCGGGGCTCCGGGCATCATCGGCGCGCTCCGCCCCGGCTCAGGATGCGAGCAGGGCGTCGAGCTGGTCGCGCACCCGGTCGGCGTCCTCGCGGTACTTGAGCACGGCACCCAGCGTCGCGGCAGCGCTGTCGACATCGAGCGTCGTCGCACCGACCAGCTGCAGGGCCTGTGCCCAGTCGATCGACTCGGCGACCCCGGGCGGCTTGAGCAGCTCGGCCCGGCGCAGCTTCGCGACGGTCGTCGCCACCTGGGTGGCCAGCCGCTCCGGCACCCCGGGCAGCCTGCTGCGCAGGATGTCGATCTCGCGACGCACGTCGGGGTGGTCGAGCCAGAGGTAGAGGCAGCGCCGCTTGAGGGCGTCGTGGACCTCGCGCGTGCGGTTGGACGTCAGGACGACCAGCGGCGGCGTCGTCGCCCGGATCTCCCCGAGCTCGGGGATCGTCACCGCGTGCTCGGTGAGCACCTCCAGGAGGAAGGCCTCGAACTCGTCGTCGGCACGGTCGACCTCGTCGATGAGCAGCACGCTCGGCGTCGTCGTCAGGGCGCGCAGGATCGGCCGCGACAGCAGGAAGCGCCGGTCGTACAACGAGGCCTCGACGGCATCGGCGTCGAGCGTGGCCCCTTCGGCGCCCGCGGTCGCCTCGAGGGCGCGCAGGTGCAGCAGCTGGCGCGGGAAGTCCCAGTCGTAGAGGGCCTGGGAGGCGTCGATGCCGTCGTGGCACTGCAGCCGGATCAGCTCGGCGCCGGTCACCTGGGCGAGCGCCTGGGCCAGCGCGGTCTTGCCGGTGCCCGGCTCCCCCTCGCAGAACAGCGGCCGCCCCATTCGCATCGCGAGGAAGGCGGCGGTGGCGAGGCCGTCGTCGGGCAGATAGCCGGTGGCCCGGAGGGCATCGGCGAGCTCGGTGGGGGACGCGGGCGCCGCGGGGGCGGTCACGACCGTGCCCCCGCGTCGGGCCCGGTGCGGGAAGAACGTCGGTTCACCTCACCAGCATGGCGGACGGGGCGGCCCCGGGCCAGGTGTGACGGGGGTCGCCATCGCACGGAGGGTGATCGACAGGTCACCGATTGTCGACGTATTCGATGTGACCCGGTCGACAACATTTCCGATTTGGTTCTAATGTTTCGGGCGTGATCGTTTCGTGATTCAGCGAGTCTGACCTGGGGATCTCGACCCGTCGGCAAGTATTTCCCGGACGTTACAGTGACGATGGTCACTCAGGATCGATTTGACCGAACGGCCCTCCGAAAACGTAGCGTTCCCGCTCGGTCGCTCCGTCATGGGGTGGCCGAATACATCCGGAACCGCCGCTCCCGGCTCCCTGTCCCGCGGTTTCCGGTCCGTCGAGTGGAAAAGACGGGGCAGGGCGAGGAAGCAATTTCCGGAATGCAAGCAATTGTGTTCCGAGGCACGGACGGTCCCGACCGTCCACGGGCACCCCCCCCGCCCGGCCTCCTGGAATTCCTCGGGCGAGCGGTAGGAGAGCAACGACATGACGCTCGTCTCCAAGCGGAGCATCGCGCGCCTGCTGGTCGCCGGCGCGGTCGTCGTCGGCGCCCCGGTCGCCGTCGCCGGCACGGCCAACGCCGCCGGCGCCGACGCGTGGGACCGCCTTGCCCAGTGCGAGAGCGGCGGCAACTGGGCCATCAACACCGGCAACGGTTTCTACGGTGGCCTGCAGTTCACCCTGAGCACCTGGAAGGCCTTCGGCGGCACCGGAATGCCGCAGAACGCCTCCCGCGCGCAGCAGATCGCTGTCGCGGAGCGGGTGCTCGCCGGGCAGGGCTGGGGCGCATGGCCCGCCTGCTCGCGCAAGCTCGGCCTCTCCGGCACCCCGCCGAAGATCGGCACCGTGACCACCCCGCAGCGCGCCTCGGCGCCGGTCGTGCCCAAGGCGCCCGTCGCGCCGAAGGCCCCGGTCGCCCCTGCCGCCCCGGGCGCCACCTACACCGTCGTCGCGGGCGACACCCTGTCGAAGATCGCGGTTGCCCACGGCACCACGTGGCAGGCGCTGTTCGACAAGAACCGCAACGTGCTCAACGACCCGAACCTCATCGGCGTGGGCCAGGTCCTGGCCGTCGGCTGACGACGTCCTCCGGGCCGTCGCACCTGGTTCGCCCTGCACCGCAGGGTGTGCCGGGGGCGGCGGCCCGAGGTCGTCCCGGGGCCGGGTCTCAGGTCGAGTTGACCCACTCGTCGGTGCCGTCGGTGAAGACCTGGTGCTTCCACACCGGCAGCAGCCGCTTCACCTCGTCCACCAGCTCCGCGCAGACCGCGAACGCGTCCTGACGGTGGTCCGCGGCAACGGCGCAGGCCAGCGCCACGTCACCGATCTCCAGCAGCCCGACGCGATGGCTCACCGCGATCGCCCGGACGCCCGCGGCCCGGCCCGCCACCTCGGCGGCCACCTCGGCCACGACCCGCCCGGCCGTCGGGTGCGCGCTGTACTCCAGCCCCCGCACCGACCGGCCGCCGTCGTGGTCGCGCACGACCCCCGCGAACGTCACCACCGCTCCCGCCTGGGCACGGTCGACGAGCCGGGCGTGCTCGTCGACGTCCAGCGGCTCCTCTCCGACCATGGCGCGCAACACGTCCGCCATCAGTGATCGCCTCCTCGCAGCTGGTCGACGGCATGGTCGAGGACGTCGTCGAGGACCGCCAGGCCGTCGCGGACCCCGCCGGTCGACCCGGGCAGATTGACGACGAGCGTCCGGCCCACCACGCCCGCGAGCCCGCGCGACAGGATCGCCGCCGGGACCTTCGGGGCGCCCGCCGCGCGGATCGCGTCGGCCAGGCCCGGGACCTCGTAGTCGAGCAGCGCGCGGGTGACCTCGGGCGTCGCGTCGGTGGGGGAGATGCCCGTCCCGCCGGTGGTGACGACCACGTCGACACCCGTGGCCACCGCTCCCCGCAGCGCCTCCCCGACCGGCTCGCCGTCGGCCGCGACAGTGGCGTCGGGACACTCATATCCCTTGGCGCGCAACCACTCCACGATGATCGGGCCGCCGCGGTCGGGATAGACCCCGGCGGCGGCACGGTTGGACGCGGTGACGACGTGCGCCCGCCGCGGGGTGCTCACGACCGCTCCTCGGGACGGACCCAGCTGCCCGTCTTGCCACCGTCCTTGCGCTCGACGCGGACGGCGTCGAGCACTGCCGCGGGGTCGACCGCCTTGACCATGTCGTGCAGGGCGAGCCCGGCGACGGCGACGGCCGTCAGCGCCTCCATCTCGACGCCCGTGCGGTCGGTCGTGCGTACGGTGGCCCGGATGCGGACCCGGTCGTCGTCGGGCTCGAGATCGACGACGACGCCGCTCAGCGCGATCGGATGGCACAACGGAACGAGATCCGGGGTGCGCTTGGCGCCCATGATCCCCGCGATGCGGGCCGTCGCCAGCGCGTCGCCCTTCGGGAGGCCGTCACGGCGCAGCAGCTCGACCACCTCGCGGGTGGTGTGCAGCACGCCGGTGGCCACCGCGGTGCGCGCGGTCGGCTCCTTGCCGGTGACGTCGACCATGCGGGCGGCACCGGCGCTGTCGATGTGGGTGAACTCCACGACCGCGACCCTACGGTGTCGACCGGGGCCGGGTCGGCCGCGGCTCCCCCGGCGCCCCCCGGAACTAGGAATGTGACATGTATCACATTCACGCAACCTGTCGTATCGAAATCCAGCTGTTGTCGTTCCGTGATACACGCCCGGTCACCTGCGGAAACACAAGAATGTCATGAGGCTGGGGCAGGAACCCCTTGACATTCCTTTCACTCGATCGAGTTTGCGATCCGCGAGAGGGCACGTAGCGTCGCCGACGGCCCGCTCCGAACTCCCCTGACGGTCGGGTCTCGGAACCGTTGCGCGAGTCCTGTCCGACGGTCCCGATTCCCCGACAGCATCCGCTGGGCAGGACGGAGAACGCGGTTCCCCGAGAACCGCGCCGCCGGAACCCCCCCCGGCCGGAATCCGCACGCGCGGCGACGGAGAAATGCCATGGCCCGCTACCGCGGTCAGCACCGGAAACCCACCAGCACCGCCCGCACGCTCGGCCGCGCAGCCCTCGCCGGCGTCGTCGTCGGCAGCCCGCTCGTCGCTCTCGCGCCCGCCGCCAACGCGGCGACCGACGCCACCTGGGACCGCGTCGCGGCCTGCGAGAGCGGCGGCAACTGGAGCATCAACACCGGAAACGGCTACTACGGCGGCCTGCAGTTCAGCGCGTCGACCTGGAAGGCCTTCGGCGGCACCGCCTACGCCGCGACCGCGAACCAGGCCACCAAGGCCGAACAGATCGCCGTCGCCGAGAAGGTCCTCGCCGGCCAGGGCTGGGGCGCCTGGCCCGTCTGCTCCAAGAAGGCCGGCGCCAGCGGCGGCTCCACCCCGCGCGAGGTCCCCGCGGGCGGCAGCGCCGCCACCACCGCGCCCAAGGCCCCGAAGAAGACCACGACGCAGGCGCCGCCGAAGACCCAGGCCGCCAAGCCCGCCGAGGAGAAGATCCGCGCCTCCCAGCCCGCCGACGCCGCCACCGGCACCTACACCGTCGTCGCAGGCGACACGCTCAGCGAGATCGCGACCGCACACAAGGTCGCCGGCGGCTGGAAGGCGCTCGTCGCGAAGAACCCGCAGTGCGCCGACAACCCGAACCTGATCCACCCGGGCGACAAGATCGCCGTCTGACCGGACTTCTGCGGCGCGACACCCCGACCGGTGCCACGGTCCGGTGTCGCATCCCGACGGCCGTCGCGGCCCTCCCCGCGGCGGCCGTCGGCCCGTTCCGGGGCGTCGCCCGTGGGCCGGCGGTTCACCGCCCCGCCGGCGCCCCGAGCTCCCGGGACCCTGGTCCCC
Source organism: Pseudonocardia sp. (assembly GCF_050250275.1). Taxonomy (GTDB): domain Bacteria; phylum Actinomycetota; class Actinomycetes; order Mycobacteriales; family Pseudonocardiaceae; genus Pseudonocardia. The sequence goes on along the minus strand of NZ_JBFWOY010000041.1, from coordinate 32,588 downwards.
CGACTCTGCGTGCCGTTCCCCGGGCTCCACGTGTTCCCGGTGCCGCGCCGTGTCCGCGGGGTCTGTGCGCCGGGTCCCGGGCCGGCCTGCCGGGTTCGCGGACGCGTGTGCCGGGGTTGCGGGCCCCGCGTGTCGATTCCCGGAACCTCGTGGCGTCCGGGCGACGGGCAGATGCGCGGAGCCGTCCCCGGCGTGTGGTGAGCGTCGGCGGCTCGTCCTGGTGACCCGCTCGGCTCGCGGCGCGGGGACGAACGTGTCGTCAGGGCTGTCGGGCCGCCCTCACGACACGCTCGCCGGCGGCCGCGGGCGGCGGGCGGCGGGCGGCGGCCGCGGGCGAGCGGCGCGGGTCAGCTGCCGGATTCCAGCGCGGAGCCTCGACGAGCCAACTGCTCAGGGGTGTCGACGTCGTCGGGCTCCGCGACGTCGCCGCACTCCACCAGGACGACGTCGGGATTCCCCGCGAGATAGCCACGGGCCCCCGCATCGCCCGTCGCGGCCCCGGCGACGGCCGCCCAGTGGTCGCGGCCCAGCAGGACGGGGTGGCCCGCACGGCCGTCGTAGGCCGCACGGGCGAGCGCGGCGGGGGTGTCCCCGGAGGCCGCCAAGCGGGCCACCGCCGCCGCCGTGACGCCGGGCAGGTCGACCAGGTGCACGATCGCGGCCGTGACACCCGGCAAGGGCTCCAGGGCCGCCAGGCCGGCACGCAGCGAGGCGCCCATGCCGTCGGCCCACCCCGGGGCCTCCACCGCGGTCACATCGGCAGGGAGCAGGGCCCGCACCTCGGCGGCCGCGGCACCCACCACGACGACGAGCGGGGCGCACCCCGCGGCGCGCAACACGTCGACGGCCCGCAGGACGAGCGGGCGGCCGTCGAGCCGCACGAGTGCCTTCGGCCCGCCCATCCGGCGGCCGGCCCCGGCCGCCAGCAACAGGCCCGCAGGCACGCTATCGGTTGATCTCGGTCACGGGGTGCACGTAGGGCACCTCGGCGAGCGGGAACTCGATCTCACCGAACGGCGACAACGAACCCTGCACGTCGCCCAGGAGCTCGGAGACGGGGTGCTCACCGTCGGGCAGCTGCGGCCAGTTCGGGTCGATACGGGCCGGGCGGGTCGGCTGCGACACGGAATCCTCCTCGCGGGTACGGCCCGGGCGAACCGGACCGGTATCGGCGCCGATTATCACCCATCGCCGCCACGGGCCCGCCCGGCCGGGCCAAGTACCGTGGAGGGGATGCCCACCTCGCTGGTCGACCGCCTGCGCGCCGAGGACGACGACTTCCTCGTCGCCCTGCTGCGCCTGCGCCCCGACCTGGCGGTTCCCGCGCCCGCCGACCTCACCGTGCTCGCCACCCGGGCCGGCATCCGCGCATCCGTGCACCGGGCCTGTGACGATCTCGACACCCTCGTCCTCGCCGTCCTCGAAGCGCTCGTCGTCGTCGGCGCCGACAGCGAGGCCGCCGAACGGCCCGAACTCGTCCGGCTGCTCGGCCCCGACGTCCCCGACGCCGCCCTCGACCGCGCCCTCGACGAGCTCCGCGCCCGCGCGATCGTCTGGGCCTCCGACGACGGCTGGGCCCTCGTCCCCGCCGCCCGCGAGGTCGTCTCCCGCTACCCCGGCGGCCTCGGCCGCCCCGCCGCCGGCCCCGCGGGCTCCATCGAGCTGCCCCGGCTCCTCGCCGACATCACCCCCGAGGAACGGCGCGTCCTCGACGCCCTCGCCGCCGGCCCGCCCATCGGCCGCAGCCGCGCCGGCGCCGACCCCGACAGCCCCGTCGGCCGGCTCCTCGCCCGCGGCCTCCTCATCCGCGTCGACCCCGAGACCGTCGAACTGCCGCGCCAGGTCGGCCTCGCCCTGCGCGGTGACCGACCCCTCGGCGGCGTCGCCGTCACACCACCCGTGCCCGACACCGTCGACCGCGGCGCCGACACCGTCGACGCCACCGCGGGCGGCGCCGCCCTCGAACTGCTGCGCCGGGTCGAGACCCTCCTCGCGCTCTGGAGCGACACCCCACCCCCGACGCTGCGGGCCGGCGGCCTCGGCGTGCGCGACCTCCGGCGCGCCGCCAAGGAGATGGAGCTCGACGAACCCACCGCCGCCCTCGTCATCGAGATCCTGGTGGCGGCCGACCTCGTCGCCGTCGGCGACGGGTTCCCCGCGGAGTTCGTGCCGACGACCGCATCCGACATCTGGGCCGCCGGTGGCCCCGAACAGCGCTGGTCCCAGCTCGCCCAGGCCTGGCTCGAACTGCCCCGGCTACCCGGGCTCACCGGCACCCGCGACGAGTCCGGGAAACCCCTCCCCGCCCTCGGGGAGGCCCTGCGCCGCCCCCTCGCCGTCCGCGACCGCCGCCGCGTCCTCGACGCCCTCGGCGAGCTCCCGCCCGGACAGGCCGTCCGTGCCCCCGGCGACCTCGCCGGCCTGCTCGCCTGGCGCGCCCCCCGCCGCGGCGGGCGGCTGCGCGACGACATGGTCACCTGGACCCTCACCGAGGCCACCGTCCTCGGCGTCGTCGCCCTCGACGCCCTCTCCGGCCCCGGCCGCGTCCTGCTCACCGACCCCGGCAAAGCCGCCGCCGCGCTGCGCGACGCGCTCCCCGAACCCGTCGACCACGTCCTGCTCCAGGCCGACCTCACCGCCGTCGCCCCCGGCCGCCTCCAGCCCGAGCTCGCCGCGGAGATCGCCCTCGTCGCCGACGTCGAGTCCGCGGGCGGGGCCACCGTCTTCCGGTTCACCGAGGCCAGCATCCGGCGCGCCCTCGACGCAGGCCGCACCGCCGACGACGTGCGCCAGCTCCTCACCGCCCGCTCCGCAACCCCTGTGCCACAAGCACTCGGCTACCTCGTCGACGACGTCGCCCGCCGCCACGGCAGGCTCCGCGGCGGCGCCGCCGCGTCCTTCCTGCGCAGCGACGACGAGACCCTGCTCTCCGAGGTCATGGCCCATCCCCAGACCGGCCTGCTCGAACTGCGCCGGCTCGCGCCCACGATCGCCATCAGCCCGCTGCCGCTGGTCGAAGTCCTCGACGGCCTGCGCGCCGCCGGGTTCAGCCCCGCCGCCGAGGACGCCGCCGGCGGCGTCCTCGACCTCGCCGGCCGCGGCCGCCGCGTCGAGTCCCGGGGCAGGCCCGCGCGCACCCCCTCCGGCCCCGCCGCACCCGACGACAACCGCCTCGCCGCCGTCGTCTCCACGATGCGGGCGGGCGACGCCCTCAGCGGCGTCCGGCGCTCCCGGACCTCGGCCCGGGTCGCCGGCGGCAGCACCCTCGCCGAGCTGCAGCGCGCCGTCACCGCCCGCCGGCCCGTGTGGATCGGGTTCGTCGACAGCCACGGAGTCGCCGGGGAACGGGTCCTCGTCCCCACCTCGGCCGGCGGCGGCATCGTCGAGGGCCGCGACACCGTCGACGGGGAGATCCGCCGGATCCCGTTGCACCGCATCACCTCCATCGCCCTCGTGGACCCGGTCGCCGACGCGTGACCGCCGACGTGTGGGTCGTCGCCGGGGCGCCGGGAGCGGGCAAGACGACCGTGGCCGACCTGCTGCTCACCCGCCTCGACCCCACCCCCGCCCTGCTCGACAAGGACACCCTCTACGGCCCCTTCGTCGCCGCCACCCTCGCCGCCGCCGGGCGGCCGCCGGGGGAGCGGGAGGGCGACTGGTACGACGCACACATCAAGACCCACGAGTACGCAGGGCTCACCGCCACGGCCCGCGAGATCCGCTCCCACGGCTGCCCCGTCCTGCTGTCCGGGCCCTTCACCGGCCAGATCCGCGACCCGCGACGATGGGCGGAATGGGTCCACGCCCTCGGTGGGCCGCACGTGCGGCTGGTCTGGGTCCGCTCCGACGCCCCGACCCTGAGACACCGCCTCGTCCACCGCGGCTCCCCGCGCGACACCGCAAAGCTCGAGGCCTTCGACGCCTTCGTCGCCCGCATGCGCCCCGACGACCCACCCCCGGTGCCGCACCTGGAGATCGACAACCGGCTGACCGCCCCCGGCACTCTGGCCACCCGTCTCGACGCCCTCCTCCGCACCTCGCAGCGGTGAGGGTGCCCCGGGGGTGGGGGCCGGGCCCGGGCCGGCGGGCCGGGCCCGTTGAAGCGGCGGCAGCCGGTCGATCGTGCGCAACCTGGCTGCGTGCCGGGGACGTTTCGCAGCGGTGGGGTTGCGGGCGGTTGGTCGTGCGCAGCCTGGCTGCTGTGCGGGGAGGTTTCGCAGCGGTGAGGTTGCGGGCGGTTGGTCGTGCGCAACCTGACTGCTCTCCCGGGGCGGATCCGCAGCAGTGGGGTTGCGGGCGGTTGGTCGTGCGCAACCTGGCTGCTGTGCCGGGGCGGATCCGCAGCAGTGTGGTTGCGGGCGGGGGTCGGCGGGTACGTGGCGGCGAGGTCGCCCGACATCCCGGGCGCTACCGACGAGGAGGACACGATGAGCCGCCACGCCGACCGCGACGGGTCCCCGAAGCGGATCGCCGACACCGGGGCCGACCTGCCCGGCGTCCTCAAGCTCGCCTACAAGCCGGTGGGCGTCGTGTCCGGCATCGTCGGCGGCCTCGTGGCCGGACAGGTGTTCGCGCTGGTGTGGAAAGCCGTCTCCCGGGAGTCCGAGACCCCCGAGCCGCTCTCCACCGACTACAGCACCCGCGAGGTCCTGCTCGCCGCCACCCTGCAGGGGGCCGTCTTCGGGCTCGTCAAGACCGCCGTCGATCGCTACGGCATGAAGGCCTACCGCAAGGCCGTCACCACGCCGCTGCCGCCGTCGAAGCCCTGACCAGGGGCGACGACAGCGGCAGTGAGCGGCGGATCAGCGCGACGCCATCCGCTGCGTCATCGCGTGCTCGACCAGCGAGATCAACGTCTGCTTCGTCGAGTCCCGGTTGCGCGCGTCGCACGTGACGATCGGGACGTCGGGGCTGATGGCCATCGCCTCGCGCACATCGTCGATGCGGTGCTGCAGCATCCCGTCGAAGGCGTTGAGGCCCACCACGTACGGCAGCCCGCGATCCTCGAAGAAGTCGATCGCGCCGAAGCAGTCCGCGAGCCGGCGGGTGTCGACCAGGACGACCGCACCGATCGCGCCCCGCACCAGGTCGTCCCACATGAACCAGAACCGGTGCTGCCCGGGCGTCCCGAACAGGTAGAGGATCAGGTCCGAGTCCAGCGAGACGCGCCCGAAGTCCATGGCGACGGTCGTGGTCGTCTTGTTGGGCGTCGCGGACAGATCGTCGTGACCCGCGCTCGCCTCGGTCATGACGGCCTCGGTCGTGAGCGGCACGATCTCGGAGACCGACCCGACGAAGGTCGTCTTGCCCACACCGAACCCACCGGCGACGACGATCTTGGCCGAGATCGTCGCCGTCGTCGCGACGGCCTGTGGCCTAGAGCCGACGGAGTCCACTCAACACCCTTTCCATCAGAGCGAGGTCCGGCGACGAGCCGGTACTGCTCGCGGTCTGGTGCACCGTGACGACGCCCAGTCCTGCCATGTCACCGAGCAGCACGCGCGCCACCCCCAGCGGGAGCGACATCAGCGCCGCCACCTCGGCGACCGAGCGGGGCTCCTCGCACAGTTCGGCGATCGCCCGATGTTCCATCTGCAGCAGCTCCAGCTGGCTGCGGCCCTGCCGGCTCGTCGAGACCAGGGCTTCGATCGCGAGGTCGAGACCCGACCGGGTCCGGCCCCGCGTCCACGCGTACGGGCGGACGAACGACGCACCCGACGACACGTCCTCCAGGTCGCCGAACTCGCCGACACCCCGGATGTCGATGGGGGCCGTCGATGCCGGGTCGGGCCCGGCCCGGCCCACCGGGGCCGCGTCGGCGGAGGGCCGCGGGCCCGCCGGCTGGAACGTCTGCACGTGCGGCTGCTCGGGCTCGTCCGACGCGTCCACCTGCGGGTTGCCCGAGTAGTGCCGCAGCACCTCCGACACCTGGCGCGGCGCCCGCAGGGGGCGGTGCCGTGGGGCGTCGATACTCGGCATCCCGGCCAGGAACTCGGTCTGTGGGCTGTCGCCCTCCGGGCGTTGCACCGTGCCGCCCGTGGGGGCGTGCCCGGTCAACCAGTCCGTCTCGTGGAACTGGGTCGCGCTGCCGGCATCCCATGTCGGCCCGGCCTCCGCGTGCGGGGGGTACGGGGACGGCGGACGCGGACCGGAGCGCTGCCTGGTCCGGAAGCGCCGCTCGGGCGCCTCGTAGTCGGGGTACTGCTCGTCGTAGCCGTCGTGTTCCTGACGGCTGTCGAACGAGAACCCGTTCATGACGTCGGCAAAGGTTGGCTCGTCGGACTGCCGACGTTCGTCGTCGGGACCGATGCTCATCGCGTATCACCTACCTCTGCTTCTCGACGTCGGACAGGGTTCGGGCCGCTGCTGCGGCCGTGCCGTGTGGTGCGTGCGGTCAGGGCCCGAAGGAGCCCTGCAGCTCGGCCCGCAGCTCCGGGGTGAGCAGCTGGCCGACACGGTCGACCAGCAGCGTCATCTCGTAGCCGATGAGGCCGATGTCGCACGTCGGCGAGGCGAGGACCGACAGGCAGGAACCGTCACTGATCGACATCAGCAGGACGATGCCCCGGTCCATCTCGACGACGGTCTGCACGACCCCGCCCGCGTCGAAGCAACGGGCGGCCCCCTGGGTCAGGCTGATCAACCCCGACGACACGGCCGCCAGCTGGTCGGCACGGTCGCGCGGAAGGCGGTCCGACGACGTCAGGAGCAGACCGTCGGCGGACACGACGATCGCGTGTGCCACCCCCGGCACGCGCTCCGCGAAGTTCGTGACCAGCCATCCGAACCGGCTCGGCTGTGTCTGTGGTGCGGTCACCTGGTCTCCTCGTCCTGTGCGCCCGCCCCCGCGGGCCGCGCATCGGTACTGTTCGCCATCCTGCCTTCGGCGAGTTCACGTTCCCTGCGGAGCCGGTTCTCCCGACCCTGCCGGATCCCTCTCTGGTAGCTGGCGAGCCGTCCGCGGACCGCCTCCGCCGTCCGTCCTCCGGCGTCGGTGGCGGTCGCCGATGCCGTCGTCGAGGTCGACGACGCAAGTACCGCGGATCCTCCCGCGCTGCCCGGAACCAGTCGAGCCCGGGGTCGCCGCTTGGGCAGCCCGGCCGACGTGTACTCGCCCGCCGATGTCTCCGCATTGCGCTCGGCGGCTTCCCAGCCGACGTCGGCGGTGCTGGAGAAGTCGTCGTCACCCTGGGCCTGGTCGCCCGGCCCTGTCGCGGCGGGCGCCACACGCAGCGGCGCGGCCGCGACCGGCTGAACCGGCGCGGGCGCCGGCGGGCGGGCTACCGGGGACGGCCTGACCTGCAACGGGTCGGAACCAGGCCGACGCGATCTCGGCGAAGATCGGCGTGGAGAAGCCGTCGTCCTCGGACGTGGCCTCCTCGGCGGGCGGACCCTGCTGCGGGTAGGCCGGGCCCGGCTGCGGCTGCGGCTGCGGCGGGGTGGGGCGGCCGTACGACTGGGCACCGGGGGTGCGGACCGGAAGGCCGCCGGTGTGCGACGGGCCCGCCGAGGGCACGGGCGGTGCCAGCGGCTGGGGCGCCTGGGGCTGGGGCGCCTGGGGCTGGGGTGCCTGTCCGACCGGCGCCGGGGGCTGGGTGACCGGGGGCTGGGCGACCGGGGGCTGGGCGACCGGCGCCTGCGGCGTCGGGGGGTGGACGGTGGGCCGGCCCGCGGGCTGCGGCGGACCGAGCCGCTGGGGCAGCGACGGAGCGACGCGCTGCTCGCCCGCCGGGGTCTCTGCGGCCCGCTGCTCGCCGACCGGCGGGATGGCGGGCTGCTCGCCGACGGGGACACGACCCGCCGTGTCGCCGCCGCCCTGGGGCGGCACGGGCCCTGCGGGGCCTCGCAAGGGCGACACACCGGGCGCGCTCTGCTGCGGGGGCGTCTGTCCTGCCGGGGCGTGCTGCGCAGGCGTCTGCGCGGCCGGGCTCTGCGCGGCCGGGCTCTGTGCTGCGGGCTGGACGGGCGCGTCGTCCGGACCGGCCTTGGTCAGGTCGGCCGGGCCGCCCTGTGCGACCGGCGCGGACGGCCGGGCGTCGGGCGTCTGCGCGGCGGGGCGGGCGTCGGGAGCCGGCGTGCCCGGCGTCGGCGGGGGAACGGGCGTCTGCCCACCCAGGGCACGGTTGATCCCGGCACCCGGGACGCGTCGCGGGAGCAGACCGGAGCGGCCGGGTCCGTCGACGGCCGGCCGCGACGGCGGCGGCAGGGCCGACGGCGGCTGCCGGTCGGCCGGACCACTGGGCGACGGCGTGGTGCCGGGCCGCGGGACCGGCCGTATCATGTTCGGCCGAGGGGCTGCCGACTCGGGCGTGGTCGCCGCGTCGTCCCGGGAACCCTCGCTGCCGGGAACCCCGGTGACCTCGCCGTCGCCGGGTGCGGCGTCGGTGGCCGCCGCGACGATCTCGTCGGCCGGACGGTCGGTCGAGGCCCGCGGGCCCGACACGAGTGGGCGGGCGGGCGGGGTGTCGTCGCTGCGTTCCGCAGGCCGGGCGGCGGCGTCGTCGGAGCCTCGTACGGTCCCTGCGAGACCCGCGGCGAGAGCCGCGCCGATGTCGCGCGGCTGCGGCAGCGCCGGGGCGGGCCGGTCGTCGGCTGCCGGCGTCGCGGCCGCGGCGCGGTCCTCCGTGGAGCCGGCGGTCGCGGCGCGGTCGGTCGCCTCGCCGGATGCGCTGTCGTCGGGGGCGGCCTCGGTGGTCGCGGCCTCGTCGGCGCTGTCCTCTTCGACGAGTTCGTCGTCGGGGGCGACCACGTCACCGGAGGCGGTGAACGTGTCGGCCGCAGTGGCCTCGACGGTCCCGGAGCCGGTCCCCGGGTCGGTGTCGGCTGCCTCCCCTGCCTGAGTGTCGGCTGCCTCGTTGTCGGCTGCCTCGTTGTCGGCTGCCGCGGTGTCGGCTGCCGCGGTGTCGGCTGTCTCGACGTCGGCCGGCTCGACGTCGGTGGTCCCGTCGGCTGCGGTGGAGCCGGTCGCCGCGGCGCTCGACCCTGCCTCGGTCACCGGCTCGTCGGCCGCGGCCTCGTCGCGGCGGGCCTCGTCGACCGGGACCTCCCCGGCCGAGGCCTCGGGGACGGGCAGCGCAGGGACGGGCAGGTCGGGGACGGGCAGGTCGGGGACGGGCAGGTCGGGGATGTGGCCCTCGGTGGCGACCGGGCCGATGGGGCGCGGCGTGCGGCGGGGCAGGGGCGCCGAGCCGGGGTTGGTGGCGATGCGGATCTCGCCGGTCCCGGTGTCGTCGTGGTGCGGCGACGGTGTCGGCTCCTTGGGGCGGCCCAGCAGAGCGCGGGCGCTGTCGGGACGCGACCCGGTGACGCGGGCGTCGTCGGCCCCGTCGGTACCGGTGAAGAAGTCGTTCGGGCCGTCGGGCGTGATGTCCTCGCGCGGCTGGCGACGGGCCCGTCGCCGGGCCGCGGCGAGCGCCGCGGCGGCCGCGGCGGCTCCACCGATGCGGGTGGGCGGCGTCGCGCCCCGGTCGGGCTCGGTGGTGTCGGGGCGCGGGGCGGTGAGGCCGTGCGCTGCGCGCAGCTCCTCCTCGGGCACGACCGGTCCGGCGAGTGCCCACCCGGTGGCGGGGTCGGCGGAGGTGGCCGGGGCGGCGGTGTCGGGGACCACCGGGGCGCCGGGGGCCGGTCCGGACAGGGCCCAGCCGGTCTCGTCGGACTCGGGGTCGTCTGCCTCGCTCGGCGTGAACATCTCGCCGGGGGTGCGGCCGTTGCCGGAGGTGCCGGACAGCAGGTTGGCGCCGGGACGACGGGCCGGGAGCGGGGAGGAACCGTTGGAGTGGTGGCCGGCTCCGGAGCCGTTGGCGGACCCGTCGACCGTCTGCAGCGGCGGGAACGTCGTCCCGTCGTCGCCGACGACGAGGCCGGCCAGCGAGCCGGCGGGTACGGCGTGCCCGTTGGGGATGATCTGCTGCGGCAGGACCGGCAGCGCGGGACCGGCGGTGCCGTCCTGCATCGACGGCATCTGCGGGGCCCCGGCCGGCCCGGTGGCGTCGCCGGGGGCGCCGGGGATCAGGTAGCCGGGGACGGTCACCGACGCGGTGAGGCCGCCGGATCCGGTGCTGCCGAGCCGGACGCCGATGCCGTGGCGGGCGGCCAGGCGACCGACCACGAACAGACCCATGCGCCGCGACGCGGAGACGTCGACCTGCGCGGGGCCGCCGAGGCGTTCGTTGGCGTCGATGAGCTCGTGTTCGGCCATGCCGACGCCGCGGTCGGCGATCTCGACGAGAATCGAGCCGTCGGGTGTGCGGGTACTGCTCAGCACGACCTGGGAGTCGGGCGGGGAGAAGTTCGTCGCGTTGTCGAGCAGCTCGGCGAGCAGGTGGACGAGGTCGTTCGCGGCGCGGCCGACGACGTTGGCCGTGGGCGGCGACTGCACGACGATCCGTTGGTACTGCTCGACCTCGGACACGGCGGCGCGCAGGACGTCGACGACCGGGATCGGTGCGATGTTGCGCTTGCTCAGCTCGGTGCCGGCGAGGACCAGCAGGTTCTCGCTGTTGCGGCGCATACGGGTCGCGAGGTGGTCGAGCTGGAACAGGTTGGACAGCTGGTCGGGGTCCTGCTCGTTGCTCTCCAGCTGCTCGATCAGCTGCAGCTGCCGTTCGACCAGTGCCTGGCTGCGGCGGGAGAGGTTGACGAACATGCTGTTGACGTTGGCCTGCAGCGCTGCCTGGTCGGCGGCGAGGCGGACGGCCTGGCCGTGGACGGCGTCGAAGGCGCGGGCCACCTGGCCGACCTCGTCGCGGGTGTCGATCGGGACGGGTTCGACGTGGGCGTTGGGCGACTCACCGGTTCGCAGGCTCTCGACGGCCTCGGGGAGCTGGCGTTCGGCGACGTCGAGCGCGCTGGTGCGCAGCAGCCGCAGCGACTTGAGCAGCGACCGGGCGAGCAGCACGATGATCGCGATGCCCAGCAGCAGGCCGAGCATCAGGATGACGGAGTTGACGCCGGCCTGGTTGCTGGCCGCCTCCTGGGCGGCGGTGGTGTCCTGCTTGAGCTGGGACGCGACGGCGTCGGCCGACTTCTGCACCACGTCGTTCGACGAGGTGTAGGCGGCGTCCCAGGCGGCGGGGTCGATGGTCAGCGCGCGGCCCGGCGTGGTCTGCAGGATGGTGGCGCCGAGCTGGACCCGGGGGCCGTTGGCGGGGTCGGTGCCGAAGAGCCCGAACCGCTGCTGCTGCTCGGGGGTGAGCGACAGGCGGTAGGTGTTGAACGCCGCGTTGTAGGCGTTCTCGGTGGCGCCGACCAGGGTGAGGTCGGTGTCGGAGACCCGGCCGGCGGCGACCGCGGCCGCGACGACGGTGTGCTGGACGGCGAGCTGCTCGGCCGCCGCGTCGGTGGCGGCGAGCGCGTCGGTGAGGCCGGCGACCTCGGGGTTGGCGACCTGGCGCAGCAGCGTGCGGGACACGACGTCGGTCTGCGAGACGACGTCGCCGTAGCGGTTGAGGATGCCGTCCGCAGGCAGGGCGGACGACGTCGTGTCGCGGCGTAGGTCCTGCATGGACAGCGTGACCTCGCGCAGGGGCTGCGCGCCGGTGCCCGGGGCGTCGGGGGACTCCGTGCTGGCCAGGGCCTGCACGGCCTTGTCGAGCTGGGCGTCGGTGGTCTGGGCGGCGGCGTCGACCGGAGCGCGGTCGCCCGTGCGGTTGGCGGCGACGAAGCGGACGGCGGCGTCGCGCTCGGCGCGCAGCGCGCCGGCGGCGGCCTCGACCTGGTCGCGGACGGCGAGGAGCTCGTTGCTGCGGCCGAGGTTCGCGGCGACGTCGGCCTGGTCGGAGATGCGCAGTGCACCGAGGCCGAGGGCCAGCAGGGTGGGCACCAGACCGACGATCAGGAGCTTGATCGACAGGCTCCAGTTGCGTGGGTTCAACCGTTCGGACCGCGATGGGCCACGCTCGGTGGTGGTCACGTCGAGAACTCCCTGCTGCCGGTCTGCGTCGAGCCGTTCGGGTTCGAGCCGTCCGAGCCTGACACGGACCCCCGACAGAGGTTGCGCCGCCGACGGGATGCAGAGCCGAGTTGCCCGTCCGCCGCGGTGGATGGACAGCGCGTACCGGAACGGGAACGGGGAGCAACTACGGGGAGCATCGTGGGGAGCCGTCGAACCTTCTGTGGTGGGTCATCCGGACGGGTGAAACCGACTGGACCACGTGACCTGCGCGACTGCGACACGCGGGCGTCGGGGAACGACCGCGGCGGCGCCGAGTAGGTACGATCGCGTCGGCTTACGTCTGCTCTTTCGGAGCCAGCGGAGTATATCGCGAGGTCGGCGCCCGCTTTCCCCGTCCGCCGCTCGACCGACACCTGTCACGTGGAGTGACCAGTTGTCGCCGCTCGTCGACGTCGTGGGCCCGCCCGGCTCAAGTTGTGCGTGCGAAAGGACTCTCGGTGCCCGACGGCCCACTCATCGTCCAATCCGACAAGACCCTCCTGCTGGAGGTCGACCACCCGGCAGCGGGAGAGGCCCGTGCGGCGATCGCCCCGTTCGCCGAGCTGGAGCGCGCGCCCGAGCACGTGCACACCTACCGGGTTACCCCGTTGGCGTTGTGGAACGCCCGTGCCGCGGGGCACGACGCGGAGCAGGTCGTCGACGCCCTCGTCCGGTTCTCCCGGTACGCCGTGCCGCAGCCACTGCTGGTCGACGTCGTCGACACGATGGGGCGGTACGGGCGGCTGCAGCTGTCGCAGTCGCCGGTCCACGGCCTGGTCATGACGGCCTTCGACCGCGCGGTCCTGGAGGAGGTCCTCCGGCAGAAGAAGATCGCCCCGATGCTCGGCGCCCGCATCGACGACGACACCGTCGTCGTGCACCCCTCGGAGCGCGGCCCGCTCAAGCAGGCACTGCTCAAGATCGGCTGGCCTGCGGAGGACCTCGCGGGGTACGTCGACGGCGAGGCGCACGAGATCGAGCTGGCGCAGGACGGCTGGCACCTGCGGTCGTACCAGCAGGAAGCGGTCGACGGGTTCTGGCAGGGCGGCTCCGGCGTCGTCGTGCTGCCGTGCGGTGCGGGCAAGACGCTGGTGGGTGCGGCCGCGATGGCGCAGGCCAAGGCGACAACGCTGATCCTGGTCACCAACACCGTCTCCGGGCGGCAGTGGAAGCGCGAGCTGATCGCGCGCACCAGCCTCACCGAGGACGAGATCGGCGAGTACTCCGGCGAGCGCAAGGAGATCCGCCCGGTCACGATCGCGACCTACCAGGTCATCACGCGCCGGGTGAAGGGCGAGTACCGCCACCTCGAACTGTTCGACTCCCGCGACTGGGGCCTGGTCATCTACGACGAGGTGCACCTGCTGCCCGCGCCCGTCTTCCGGATGACGGCCGACCTGCAGTCGCGCCGCCGCCTCGGCCTGACGGCCACGCTCGTCCGCGAGGACGGCCGGGAGGGCGACGTCTTCTCCCTGATCGGCCCCAAGCGCTACGACGCACCGTGGCGCGACATCGAGGCCCAGGGCTGGATCGCGCCGGCCGAGTGCATCGAGGTCCGGGTGACGCTGACCGACGCGGAGCGCCTCGGCTACGCCACCGCCGACGCCGAGGAGCGCTACAAGCTGGCGTCGACGGCGCGGACGAAGCTGCCCGTCGTCAAGGCGATCCTGGACCGTCATCCCGACGAGCCCACGCTCGTCATCGGGGCCTACCTCGACCAGCTCGACGACCTCGGTGAGGCGCTCGACAGCCCGGTCATCCAGGGGTCGACCAAGAACAAGGAGCGCGAGGCCCTGTTCGACGCGTTCCGCAGGGGCGAGATCAAGCGGCTCGTCGTCAGCAAGGTCGCGAACTTCTCGATCGACCTGCCGGAGGCGACCGTCGCGATCCAGGTGTCGGGGACGTTCGGGTCGCGGCAGGAGGAGGCGCAGCGGTTGGGGCGGCTGCTGCGGCCGAAGGGCGACGGCCGGCAGGCGCATTTCTACTCCGTGGTCTCGCGCGACACCCTCGACACGGAGTACGCCGCTCACCGTCAGCGCTTCCTCGCCGAGCAGGGTTACGCCTACCGGATCGTCGACGCCGACGATCTGCTGGGTCCCGCCATCCCCGAGGTCGACTGAGGGTCGCCGGATTCGCCCGATCGGGCGCCTGCACTGAGCTGATCGGCTCGTCAACTCGTCGGGGGGGCGGTCGGCGGGCACACTCGAACCCCTGACGGCACGACTGCGCGGGGGAGGTGAGGGCTGTTCCGGTCATCGGCTGGATCCTGGTCGGCGTCGCGGCGTGGATCGTGGTGGCGGTGATCGTCGTGATCCTCCTCGGCCGGATGATCCGTGCGCGCGACGCCCAGGTCCCGCGCAGTCCGGCCGAGCCGGTGACACCGCAGCCCCCGGCCGTGGTCGACGGGCCTTCCGGCGATCCACCGGTCGGCCGGTCGTCCCGTGGGCACCGGCTGCGCGGCCGCTGACTCTCCGTGGTGCCTGATCGCATGGCGTCACACAGCTGACGAGACGACCGCGGTCGAGGGTCACCCGACAGCATCACGAGCAGGCGCGAAACGCTCACAGCCGGTATATCGTCGTCCTCGGGCAGGTGATGACGATCTCGGTGCTGGCGTGGGTTCTCGTGGGCGTCGCGGGATGGCTCGTGGCGGCAGTGGTCGTCGCGCTACTCGTCGGCCGGCTGTTCCACCTGCGCGAGGAGGCCATCGGCCGGGACCGTCCGCCGATGCCCGTGCGGCGCGCCCGTCCCGTCGGACCGCCGGTCGCCGACAGGACACCTCCGCCCGCCGACGGCTCCGCGCAGGCCGAGCCCGGCCGGGACCTCCCCGGACGGCAGGTGCCCCGGATCCCGCAGCAGCGCCGACCGGTCCCACGCGCCCGCCGCCCCCGCATCGGACCCGCGACGCGCCGCGGCTGACAGCCCGGCCGGCCCTGCCTGGCCGAGGGGGACCACCGATCCGGGTCAGGGGCCGGATCCGGGTCCGGGTCGGGGGCGTCCCCGAGGATCCTGGTCGCCCGCGGCGGCAGTCTCGTGTCATGGACACCGACACCACCTCGACCGGCACCTCGATCCCGACGACGGACATCCCCGGGGACGTCCCGGCGGACCCGACCGCCGACGTGCAGGGCGCGCCGAAGAAGCCCTTCCGCCTGGTCCGCAGCCGCTCCGACCGGATGCTCGGCGGCGTGTGCGGCGGCCTCGCGGCCCAGCTCGACATCGACGTGTCACTGCTGCGCCTCGGCCTCGTCGCCCTGACGATCCTCGGTGCGGGCGCCGGTGCGGTGCTCTACGTCGCCGCCTGGGTGCTGGCGCCCGAGGTCGACTGACGCCTGCGCGGACGGCCGGGCACGCCTGTCGCGGCCGGTCCGGGCGCGGTGCGCCGCTCGGCCGCCACCGGCACCCGGCCGACGAGCGCGCCGGCCCGGAGTTGCGCCTGTGCAGAGGAACGGCACGTTGTCGAATCCCGGATGTCCGGTTCGTCGGCATCATGAGGAATCCCTACAGCCGAGGAGCCGACGTGCCCAACTACATGCTGCTGCTCTACTCGACGACCACCGACTGGGAGGTCGGCGACGACTCCTGGGACGACGGGATGGCCGAGCACGAGGCGTTCGTCGAGGCCGTCGCGGAGGCCGGCGCCGAGATCGTGAGCGCCGCCGCCCTGGCTCCGCCGCAGACGGCCCGGACCGTTCGCGGTGCGGACCGGGTCGTCAGCGACGGGCCGTACGCCGAGGTGCGTGAGGTGCTCGGCGGCTACTACATGATCTCCGCTCCCGACCTCGACACGGCGCTGCGGCTTGCCCGCCGGTGTCCGGAAGAGATCGTCGAGGTGCGGGAAGAGGTCGGCTGAGGCCGGCTCAGCGGCGGCGACCCGCCCAGTTGGCGAGCCGCTCGGTGGGCCCCGCGCCGGCGGCCGGTTCGACGACCGGTCCGAACGGCACGATGCCGCCGCGCGGCTCGGCCGGCAGGAAGCGCACGACCGCGGCGAGGGTCGCCGTCGCCAGTGCGGGGTCTGCCTCCGCGTCCTGGCCGGTCGCGACGGCGAGGTCCCAGCCGTGGACGAGCGCCTCGTGGAGGTAGCCCCACACGGCGCCGCGGCCGGGGACCTCGCCCCACGGGACCTGCGCGGGCGCGTCGAGCATCGCGTCGTTGCTCCACAGGGGGGCGAGGTCGTCGACCGCGCGGGCGAACGTGGCGGCGAGGTCGGTGTCGGGGATGCCCTCGATCAGCGACGGCCGCGAGACCGCGGGCGCACCGAGCGCGACGGCCTGTGCCCGGCCGACCGTCGCGGTCACGTGTGCGACCAGCGTGCGGACGTCGAACCCGGGGCACGGTGTCGGGTCGCCGTAGCGCGCGGTGGGCACCGCGTCGACCAGGCCGCGGACCCATCCGAGGGCGTCGCGGTAGAGGGGGCGGGGGTCGATCTGCTGTGCCGTGGAAGTGGTCATGGGGACACTGTGGCCGCCAATCACGACACCTTGTGTCATGTATTCGTGGCAGTCTCTCCGACGTGCGCGCCGACCGGTTGCTCTCGCTCGTCCTGCTGCTGCGCCACCGCGGCCGGATGACGGCGTCCGCGCTGGCCGCGGAGCTCGAGGTGTCGACGCGCACCGTCCTGCGCGACGTCGACGCGCTGTCCACCGCCGGTGTCCCCGTCTACTCCGAGCGCGGCCGCGACGGCGGCTTCGCCCTGCTCCCGGGCTTCACCACCGACCTGACCGGCCTCACCCACGACGAGGCCGTCGCCCTGCTGACGTCCCGCTCCCGCGTCACGTCGGAGGCGCTGGGGATGGCGCCGGCGTTCTCCTCGGCGATGGCCAAGCTCGTCGCCGCGATGCCCGACGACGCCCGCACCCGGGCCACCGACGCCGCCGACCGGGTCCTCGTCCGCCGCGGCGGGCTGATCGGCGAACCGGAACCCGACCGCCATCCCGAGGCCGTGCAGCGTGCCGTCCTCGCCGGGCACCGGCTGCGGATTCGCTACCCGAGCCGCGGCGCGCCGCCGAGCTGGCGGACCGTCGACCCGCTGGGCCTGGTCAGCGCCGCCGGCCGCTGGTACCTGCTGGCGCTGCACGACGGCGCCGACCGCACCTACCGCGTCTCCCGGATCACCGAGGCCGAGGTGCTCGCCGAACCGGCGGCCCGGCCCGCCGGCGTCGACCTCGAGGCGCTCTGGCAGCGCCGCCGCACCGAGTTCCTGTCCGCGCACACCGGGTTCCGGGCTCGGCTGCGCATCCGGCCGTCGCGGCGTGCGGAGGTCGTCCGCATCTCGGCGGGTGTCACCGACGTCGAGGACGCGCGGGAGTGGCTCGTCGTCGACGTGGTGTTCGGCGACCTGCAGCACGCGGAGCGGGTCATGTGGTCGCTGGCCGTCGATGCCGAGGCGCTGGACCCGCCCGAGCTGCGGGAGGCGATCCGGACCCGCGCCCAGCGGTTCGCCGACGCCCACGCGAGACCGTGAGGGGGAAAGCCGCAGGGGCGGCATCCTCCGAGGATGCCGCCCCTGACAGGACGTGCTGTGGTGCTGTGGGCCGGACTCAGAAGTCCATGCCGCCCATGCCGCCCATGCCACCGGTCGGGTCGCCGGCCGGGCCGGCGTTCTTCTCCGGCTTGTCGGCGATGACGGCCTCGGTGGTGAGGAACAGCGCCGCGATCGACGCGGCGTTCTGCAGCGCCGAGCGGGTGACCTTGGCCGGGTCGATGATGCCGGCCTTGACCAGGTCCTTGTACTCGCCGGTCGCGGCGTCGAGGCCCTCACCCGCGGGGAGCGAGCGCACCTTCTCCGCGACGACGCCACCCTCGAGGCCGGCGTTGATGGCGATCTGCTTGAGCGGAGCCTCCAGCGCGACCTTGACGATGTTCGCGCCGGTGGCCTCGTCACCGTCGAGACCGAGACCCTCGAACAGGCCGGCACCGGCCTGGATCAGCGCAACGCCACCACCGGCGACGATGCCCTCCTCGACGGCCGCCTTCGCGTTGCGAACGGCGTCCTCGATGCGGTGCTTGCGCTCCTTGAGCTCGACCTCGGTCGCGGCACCGGCCTTGATGACCGCAACACCGCCGGCCAGCTTGGCCAGGCGCTCCTGCAGCTTCTCGCGGTCGTAGTCCGAGTCCGTGCGGTCGATCTCGGAACGGATCTGGTTGACGCGACCGGCGATCTGGTCGGCGTCGCCCGAGCCGTCGACGATGGTGGTCTCGTCCTTGGTGACGACGACCTTGCGGGCGGAGCCCAGCAGCGACAGGTCGGCGTTCTCCAGCTTGAGGCCGACCTTCTCCGAGATGACCTCGCCACCGGTGAGGATGGCCATGTCGGTCAGCATCGCCTCGCGGCGGTCACCGAAGCCCGGGGCCTTGACGGCGACGGACTTGAAGGTGCCGCGGATCTTGTTGACGACGAGCGTGGCCAGGGCCTCGCCCTCGACGTCCTCGGCGATGATCGCGAGCGGCTTGCCCGACTGCATGACCTTCTCCAGCAGCGGGAGCAGGTCCTTGACGGTCGAGATCTTGGACGAGACGAGGAGGATGTACGGGTCCTCGAGCTCGGCCTCCATCCGCTCCGCGTCGGTCACGAAGTAGGGCGAGATGTAGCCCTTGTCGAAGCGCATGCCCTCGGTGAGCTCGAGCTCGAGCCCGAAGGTCTGCGACTCCTCGACGGTGATGACGCCTTCCTTGCCGACCTTGTCCATCGCCTCGGCGATGAGATCGCCGATCGAGGTGTCGGCGGCGGAGATCGAGGCGGTGGCGGCGATCTGGTCCTTGGTCTCGACCTCCTTGGCGGCCTTCAGCAGCGCCTGGGAGACGGCCTCGACGGCCTTCTCGATGCCGCGCTTGAGCGCCATCGGGTTCGCGCCGGCGGCGACGTTGCGCAGGCCCTCGCGGACCAGCGCCTGCGCCAGCACGGTGGCGGTGGTGGTGCCGTCACCCGCGATGTCGTCGGTCTTCTTCGCAACTTCCTTGACGAGCTCGGCCCCGATCTTCTCCCACGGGTCCTCGAGCTCGATCTCCTTGGCGATCGACACACCATCGTTGGTGATGGTGGGCGCGCCCCACTTCTTCTCCAGAACGACGTTGCGGCCACGCGGGCCGAGCGTCACCTTGACGGCGTCGGCGAGGGTGTTCATGCCGCGCTCGAGCCCGCGGCGCGCCTCCTCGTCGAAAGCGATGATCTTCGCCATGGGGGTTGTTGCCCTCCGATTGGGATGACTCGTGTCGGGCGGTGCCCGCGACGGACGACCGGCAACCCTGCGCCGGTCTCACCGACCCGACTGGCACTCGGCATGCCGGAGTGCCAATGCCGTTTTTAGCACTCGGCACAGGGGAGTGCAACAAAGGCCCGTCCGTCCGGGCGCGCCCCGGGGGGCTGGGCGCCGGGACCGGGCGAGCGCGTGCGGCGACGCCCGGGCGGGGCGTGCGCGACGTCGTGACGGG
The DNA here is from genome assembly GCF_050250275.1 of Pseudonocardia sp. Taxonomy (GTDB): domain Bacteria; phylum Actinomycetota; class Actinomycetes; order Mycobacteriales; family Pseudonocardiaceae; genus Pseudonocardia. Next base: position 13,225 of record NZ_JBFWOY010000041.1, on the reverse strand, counting down.
CGGCCCTCCGCGGGCCCGCCGGCCGGGCTCAGATGCGGCGGACCGCCTCGGCCTGGCTGCGGCCGTCACGGCCTGCCGTCGTCTCGAACTCCACCCGGTCACCCTCGTCGAGCGTGCGGAACCCGTCCGCCTGGATCGCCGAGTAGTGGACGAAGACGTCCGGCCCGTCGTCGGTGGCGATGAAGCCGTAGCCCTTTTCCGAGTTGAACCATTTGACCGTGCCCTGCGCCACGGCACCTCCTGTTGTTGCGTGCGAACGATTTCGACGCTACCCCCGACGGGGGGCCGTTGCGGACCCGTCGGGGCGCGACGATCCGCAGGTCGCGGCGGAACGGGACGGATCGGGCAGGCGACGGCTGCGCAGCCGCATCGGGCAGGATGCGGGAGGTGACGACCTCCGAGAAAGCGTCTGTCCCGCGCCGTCCGCGCACCGTCGACGAGCACCGGGCGTTCGTGGCGTCGCTGCTGGCGCCCATGCCGGCCGTGGAGGTGCCGATCTCCCGGGCGCTGGGCCGGGTGCTGGCCGCCGACGTCGTCTCCGCCGTCGCCCTGCCGCCCTTCGACAACTCCGCGATGGACGGCTACGCGGTCGTCGCGGCCGACGTCGCCGGTGCCTCGACCGACTCGCCGGTGACGCTCCCGGTTCCCGAGGACATCCCCGCGGGCCGCACCGACGTGCCGACGCTGCAGCGGGGCACCGCCCACCGGATCATGACGGGCGCACCGATGCCCGCCGGTGCCGACGCGGTGGTCCAGGTCGAGCTGACCGACGGCGGCGTCGAGACCGTCGTCGTCCACGGCAGCCCGGCCGCGGGCCAGCACGTGCGGCGTGCCGGTGAGGACGTCATGCCCGGCACCACGATCCTGGAGGCCGGCGCGGTCCTGGGGGCGCCGCAGATCGGGCTGCTCGCCGCCGTGGGGCTGCCGGTGGTGGCGGTCCGCCGACCCCCGCGCGTGCTGGTGCTGTCCACCGGATCGGAGCTCGTCGAGCCCGGGTCGGAGCTGGCGCCCGGCCAGATCTTCGAGTCCAACGGGCCGATGCTCGCCGCCGCCGTGGCCGACGCGGGCGGTGAGCCGGAGCTGCTGCGGTTCGTCCCCGACGACGTCGAGGTCTTCGCGTCGCTGCTCGCGGAGAAGGCGGGGGACGTCGATCTCGTCCTCACCTCCGGCGGGGTGAGCGCGGGGGCCTACGAGGTGGTCAAGGACGCGCTGCGGGACCGGGGCGTCGAGTTCGTGCGGGTCGCGATGCAGCCCGGCGGGCCGCAGGGGGCGGGTCGGCTCGACGGCGACGGGCCCGCCGTCGTGACGCTGCCGGGTAACCCGGTGAGCTCGCTGGTGTCGTTCGAGGTGTTCGTGCGGCCGGCGTTGCGGGCTGCGATGGGGCATCCGCATCCGATGCGGCCGGTCGTCTCGGCGGCGCTGGGCGAGGCGGTGGTGTCGCCTGCGGAGAAGCGGCAGTTCCGCCGTGGCGTGCTCGACGCCGCCGACGGGACCGTCCGCGAGGTGGGGGCCCCGGCCTCCCATCTGCTCGCGTCGCTGGCGCTGGCCGACTGCCTGATCGTCGTCCCCGAGGGGGTCTCGGCCGTCGACAAGGGTGTGGGTGTGGAGGTCTGGCTCCTCGAGGCCTGACCCTCGCGGGGCCGTTCGGGCGGGCGCCTCCGGCGCGCTCTGCGTCCCCCGGCGATCGGCTCCGCACGGTCGGCGGAAGAAATGTGAGCTACATCACACGCTTGAAGTGCAACAACCAGGCACCTGAGAGCGTCTTAACTGGTGAGCGTTCGGCCGATCGGTGCACTTCGCAGGGTTATGGACCTGCTGATCTGGACGGTGAGGCGATTGCTCTGGATACTTTCGGTAGAAGGCGGGTAACCGCCTTTCAACGCAACGGACCTACCGCCCGTCGCTGGGGAGCGGACGAGCGGTTCCACGGCCGGGGTCGTCGTCTCGGGGGATGACGGCCCCGGCCCTTTGCCGTCCCCCTCCTGCGCGGTGCGCACCCTCTGCGGTGACCGACCCTCCCTGCACTACCGTGGCGACTCGTCGTCGCGGCCTGCCTGGCTGCGCCACGGTTGCCACTCAGGAGCCGACCCGTCCATGTCCGCGTCCACGTCCGCACAGTCGTCCGCAGAACCCGCGCCCTCGACGTCCGGAACCTCGATCGGGCACGTCGCCGAACTGGTCCGCGCCGCCGTCCCGCCCATGCACCCCGGAGGCCGGCCCCTCGTCGCGGGCGTCGCGGCCGGTGCCGCGCTCCTGCGCCTGCTCACCGGCCGCGGCACCGTCGCGGGCGTCGCCGCCACCGCCGCCGTCGCCGCCTTCTTCCGCGAGCCCCGGCGCGTCCCGCCCACCCGCTCCGGCGTCGTCGTCGCGGCCGCCGACGGCACCGTCGCCACCGTGTCCGCGGTGGAGCCCGCCCCCGAGCTGGGCCTGCCCGCCGGGCCCGTCCCGCGCGTCAGCGTGTTCCTCTCCGTCCTCGACGTCCACGTCCAGCGCGTCCCCGTCGAGGGCCGCGTCGCCGCGGTCGAGTACCGGCCCGGGGTCTTCCTCTCCGCCGACCTCGACAAGGCCAGCGAGGACAACGAACGCAACGCCGTCCTGTTCGCCACCGCCGACGGCCACCAGGTCGGCGTCCTGCAGATCGCCGGGCTCCTCGCCCGCCGCATCGTCTGCCAGGTCGAGGTCGGCGACGAGGTCGCCGCCGGCGAGACGTTCGGCCTCATCCGGTTCGGCTCCCGCGTCGACACCTTCCTGCCCGCGGGGTCACGGGTGCTCGTCGCGCCGGGGCAGCGCACGATCGGGGGCGAGACGGTGCTCGCCGAACTGCCGGACGTCCGATGAGATCGGTCCCCGGCTACACCGCCGGGATCCGGCTGCTCCCCAACGCGGTCACGATCCTCGCGCTGTGCGCCGGGCTCTCCGGCGTGCAGTTCGCGCTGATCGGCCGCTTCGAGCTGTGTGTCGCGGCCGTCGGCGCCGCGGCCCTCTGCGACGCGCTCGACGGCGGCCTCGCCCGCCTCCTCGACGCCAGCTCCAAGATCGGCGCCGAGCTCGACTCGCTGTCCGACCTGGTCTCCTTCGGCGTCGCCCCCGCCCTCGTCATCTACATCTGGGGGCTCGAGGGCAACCGCTTCGGCTGGATCGTCGCCCTCGTCTTCGCCGTCTGCATGGCCCTGCGGCTCGCCCGCTTCAACACCCTGCTCGACGACGAGGACCAGCCCCCGTACGCCAAGGAGTTCTTCGTCGGCGTCCCCGCGCCGGCCGCGGCGCTCGTCGCGGGCATCCCGCTGTACCTGTGGCTGCACTTCGGCGACGGCTGGTGGTCCTCGCAGCTCACCGTCGCCCTCTGGGCGCTCGTCGCCGCCGCGCTCATGGTCAGCCGGATCCCGACGCTGTCGCTCAAGACCGTCCGGGTCCCCCCGCGGCTGATCGCCCCGCTGCTCGTCCTCGTCGGGCTCGCCGCGGCCGTCCTGCTCACCGCGCCGTTCCTCGGGCTCGCCGTCGTGGCCCTGGGCTACCTCCTGCTGCTGCCGTACACGATGTACCGGCACCGCTGGCTGGCCCGGCACCCCGAGGCCTGGAACGTGCCCGTGCGGCAGCGTCGGGCCGTCGCACGGGCCGCCCGCTCCGCCCGCCGGCTCGGCCTGCGCCCGCCGCTGCGCCGCCGCGTCGCCGGCGGTGCCTCCGCCGTCGCCCGCCGGGTCCGGTCGCTCGGCACCGACGACGGCCCGGTCGCCGGGAACGGCCGCCCCGGCGCCGAATCCCCCCGCCCCGCCCCGCTGCCGAGCGGCAGTCGCCGCCGCCTGGGCCTCCGCCGCCGCTGACCCCACGCCCCGGGGTGTGCGGTGCCGGGACACGGGACCTGCGCGTCACCGGTGGTGGTCGTGCCCCGCGCACGGCGATCACCGTGGGTCCCGCCGCGTTCGCGGGGCGGCGCCCGCGGGCACGGGTCAGCTCGGCGGACGGCGGTGCGGGCCAACCGATAGCGTGCGGGGGTGCCCGCGGAGATCACGCTCGTCGCCCGGCTCGCCACGTCCGCCGTCGACTCCCGTCGTGGGGTCGTGCGGCTGCACCCGGAGGTGCTCGACGCGCTCGACCTGCGTCCCTGGCATGCGGTCACGCTGACCGGCTCCCGGGTCACGACGGCCCTGGCCGCCGCGGCCGACCCGGCGACGCCGCACGGCCAGGTCACGGTGGACGACGTCACGCTGTCGAACTGCGGCCTCACCGACGGGGCGAGCGTCGTGGTCGCCCCGGCGGTCGCGGCGGCGGCCCGGCGGGTGGTGCTGAGCGGCTCGCGGATCGCGCGGACGGCGACCCCGGAGACGATCCGGCTGGCGTTGCTGGGCAAGGTCGTGGTGCGGGGCGACGCGGTGTCGTTGCTGCCGCAGGACCTGGCGCCGCCGCCCGGCTCGGACGTGCCGGCGGCGCGCCGGAGGTTGGCGAACACCGTCGGCGGGGGATGGACGTCGGAGCTGCTGGTCGTCGCGGAGACCGAGCCGGCTGGTGTCGTGGCGGTCCAGCCGTCGACGGTCGTGGGATGGCTCGACGGCCCGACGACGGGCGCGCCGTCGACGCCGGCCGCCCCGGTGGCGCGGACGGCGGCGGCGGCGGCCCCCGCGGCGCCCCCGGCCGAGCACGCCGTCGGGATCGACGAGCTCGTCGGCAACGTGGACCCGGCGAAGCGGCTGGTCGAGTGGCTGGAGCTGACGTTCCGCCGGCCCGAGCTGCTGGCGAAGCTGGGTGGGTCGGCGCAGCTGGGGGCGCTGGTCGTCGGCCCGGAGGGCGTCGGGAAGGCGACGTTGGCACGCAGTGCCGCGGCCGCGGTCGAGGCGGGCTGTGTCGAGCTGGACGCACCGTCGGCGGCGGCGCTGGAGCCGGGGGCGGCGTCGCAGCGGGTGCACGACGCGGTGGCGTCGGCGGTGGGCGCGGCCCGGGCGGGCAGCCCGACGGTCCTGCTGGTCACCGACGTGCACGCCCTGCTCCCGGCGGCGGAGCCGCCGCCGCTGGCGACGCTGGTGCTCGACGTGCTGCGCAACGCGTTGGCGACGCCGGGGGTGGCGCTGGTGGCGACGACGTCGGCACCGGAGGGCGTCGATCCGCGGCTGCGCGCGCCGGACCTGGTGGACCGGGAGCTGAGCCTGGCGCTGCCCGACGCCCGTACGCGCACGGATCTGCTGCGCCGGCTGCTGGCGGCGGTCCCGATGGCCGAGGGTGTCGACCTGGCGGCGGTGGCGGAGCGGGCGCCGGGGTTCGTGGTGGCCGACCTGCTGGCGGTGCGTCGTGAGGCGGCGATCCGCGCGGCGCTGCGCACGGGGGCCGACGCCGACGACGAGCCGCGGATCCGGCAGGAGGACCTGCTCGACGCGGTGTCGTCGGTGCGGCCGGTGTCGATGTCGTCGTCGGACACGTTGCAGACGGGCGGCATCGGGCTCGACGACGTGGGCGACATGACCGAGGTCAAGCAGGCGCTGACCGAAGCGGTGCTGTGGCCGCTGCAGTACCCGGACTCCTTCGCGCGCCTGGGCGTCGCGGCACCGCGCGGGGTGCTGCTCTACGGCCCGCCCGGGTGCGGCAAGACGTTCCTGCTGCGAGCGCTGGCGGGCACGGGCCGGTTGAACGTGCTGTCGGTCAAGGGCGCGGAGCTGTTGGACAAGTACGTCGGCGAGTCGGAGCGCGCGGTGCGGGAGCTGTTCCGCAAGGCCTCCGACGCGGCGCCGGCGCTGATCTTCCTCGACGAGGTCGATGCGCTGGCGCCCCGGCGCGGCGGGTCGACCGACTCCGGGGTGGCCGACCGGGTGGTCGCGGCGCTGCTCACGGAGCTCGACGGCGCGCAGCCGCTGCGGGAGGTGATCGTCGTCGGCGCCACGAACCGGCCCGAGCTGATCGACCCTGCGCTGCTGCGCCCCGGCCGCCTGGAACGCCTGGTGTACGTGCCGCCGCCGGACGCCGAGGCGCGCGCCGACATCCTGCGCGCGGCGGGGAGGAACACCCCGCTGGCCGACGACGTCGACCTCGACGCACTCGGCGCGGAACTGGAGGGCTACTCGGCCGCCGACTGCGCCGCGGTGCTGCGGGAGGCCGCGCTGACCGCGATGCGGGAGTCGTTGGAGGCCACGCAGGTCACCGCCGCGCACATCGACGCGGCGCGCAAGGCGGTCCCGGCCTCGCTCGACCCGGTACAGCTGGCCCAGCTGGAGGCCTACGCCTCACGCCGCCCGTAGGAGGCGATGCGCTCGTGGCGGTCGGCGTTGACCGCCACGAGCGCAGACGACCGGGGAGCGGACGTCATCGTTGCTGGTAGTCCTTGGTGACGATCACGATGATGCCGGGCGTGGCGTCCTCGATCCCGGAGAACCGGGGCTCGGAGCGCATGCCGAACTGGCGGGCCAGCGCATCGGCGGCGCCCTGCTCGGCGGTGCCGGGCCGGTAGTACACCGTGCTCGTCGGGATGATGCCGTCGGAGTAGTTGCGGGCCTCGGTGACGTTCCAGCCCGCCGACTCGAAGTCGGTCCTGGCGCGCTCGGCGAGGCCGCCGATGGTGCTGTTGTTGTAGACGCGGACGGGCGCCTTCAGGGTGTCGGGGCTGACGACGCCGCCCCCGGCGGCCGCGCCGGAGCCGGTGCCACCGGTCCCGCCCGCGCCGCCGGCCGCACCCGCGCCCCCGGCGCCGGGCTCGGTGGTGGGCGGGGCGCCGATGTTGCCGGTCGGTCCGAAGGAGGGAAGGGGCACGGAGCCGTCCGTGGGGGTGGCGCCGGGGCCGGGCTCCGCGGGGGCCGTGGCCGAGGTCGGTGCCGCGGCGTTGGTGCCGCCGTCGGCGCCGTTCCCGTTGCCGAGCGCGGTCGTCGCCAGACCGATCACGCCGGCGACGATGCCGACGCCGATCAGCGCGAAGCCGCCGATCCGCAGCGGCGAGCCACCGGGCGATCCTGGTGTGGTCACGACAACCTCCGGGTCAGCGGGTACCGGTCGGCGACCGGTTGCGTGATCACAATGGCGTCACCAGGGCTCGATTCCCAGCCGACGCGCCGCACGGGTGCGCTGTCGGCTGGTACGGAGCCTCCGGAGCCGCTTGACGAGCAGGGGGTCGGCGGCGAGCGCCTCGGGCTTGTCGATCAGCGCGTTGAGCACCTGGTAGTAGCGGGTCGCCGACATGTCGAACAGCTCGCGGATGGCCTGTTCCTTGGCACCGGCGTACTTCCACCACTGGCCTTCGAAGGCGAGGATCTCGCGCTCCCGGCGGTCGAGCTCGTCGGCCGGGCCGGCTGCGGGGTCTGCGACCCCGTGTTCCGTGGCGGACTCCATCACGCTCCTCGGGCGTCACAGCACACGAATGCACTGGCGGGGTTGAGCTGTGAATGACACACGTGTCATTCACCGGGGTGATTCAACCATGCGAGCCCGACACGAACCGGGCAGGGACGCGCCACACCGAGGCATGAATCGCACATCAGCCGACCGGGGGGACGGGCCTCCCGGGGCCGTCCCTCACAGGGCGCGACACTAGTCTCCAGGTGTGACAGTCCGCCCCATCCGCATCATCGGCGACCCGGTGCTTCACACCCCCACGGCCCCGGTCGTGGAGTTCGACGATGCGCTGCGTGAGCTCGTCGACGACATGTTCGAGACGATGGCAGCCGCGCACGGCGTCGGGCTGGCCGCCAACCAGGTCGGCGTCGGCCTGCGGGTGTTCGTCTACGACTGCCCCGACGAGCTGACGAGGTCGATGGCGCGCGGCGTCGTCGTCAACCCGGCCATCGAGACCTCGGAGCTGCCCGAGTCGATGCCCGACCCGGAGGACGACGAGGAGGGCTGCCTCTCCGTCCCCGGCGAGCAGTTCCCGACCGGCCGGGCCGACTGGGCCAAGGTCACGGGCGTCGACGCCGACGGGCAGCCGGTGCAGGTCGAGGGCCGCGGCTTCCTGGCGCGCTGCTTCCAGCACGAGGTCGACCACCTCGACGGGCACCTCTACGTCGAGCGCCTGATGGGGCGCAACCTGAAGGCGTCGAAGAAGATGCTCAAGGCCAACGGCTGGGGCGTGCCCGGCCTGTCGTGGGACCCGTCGACCCAGACGGCCGAAGAGGTCTGAGACCCGCTCACCGGATCACGACAAAAGACCGTTCTCCCACGCCCACGCGGCGACCTCGACGCGGTTGCGGGCCCCCAGCTTCGCGTGGACGTTCGTCAGGTGCGTCTTGACCGTCGACAGCGAGACGAACAGGTCGGCGGCGATCTCGTTGTTGGTGCGGCCGCGCGCCACCGCCCTCACCACGTCGAGCTCCCTGGGGGACAACGGGTCCGGCAGCCGCGGAGCCCGCGCCGCGGGGGCGGTCAGGTGCTCCAGGAGCCGGACCGTGACCGAGGGGGAGACGAGCGCGTCGCCGGCCGCAGCGGCCCGCACGGCCTCCACGAGCAGCCGCGGACCGGCGTCCTTGAGCAGGAACCCGCACGCCCCGGCCCGCAGCGCGCCGTAGACGTACTCGTCGAGGTCGAAGGTCGTGACCACGACGATCCGCGGCGGCACCGGGTCCGCGGTCAGGGCCCGGGTCGCCTCCAGGCCGTCGAGCTCGGGCATCCGGATGTCCATCAGGACGACGTCGGGACGCAGCCGACGCGCCAGCTCCACCGCCTCGACGCCCGACCCCGCCTCGCCGACGACCTCCACACCCGGCTCGGCCGACAGGATCAGCCGGAACCCGGTGCGCACCATCTCCTGGTCGTCGGCCACCAGCACACTGATCGTCATCGTCCCCCCACCGGCAGCCGCGCCGTCACCGTCCACACACCGTTGCCCGCGGGCCCGGCGTGCAAGGTGCCGTCGAGCGCGCCGACCCGCTCGGCCATGCCCGCCAGCCCGAACCCGGCGGGATGGCCCGCGCCGGCGCCCGCGCCGTCGTTGCGCACCCCGACGACGAGCTCGTCGGACCGCAGCCTGACCTCCACCTCGACCCGCGTCGCGCCCGGTGCGTGCCGGCGCACGTTGGTCAACGCCTCCTGGACGACGCGGTAACCGGTCGCCGCGACACCGGCCGGCAGCACGGCATGCTCGAAGCCGGCATCGGCGATCAGGCGCGCCCGGGTGCCGTCGGGATCGAAGCGCGCCACCATCTCCGGGATGGCGCCGAGCTCGGCCCCGGGCGCGCGGCCCGCCTCCCCGCCGCGCAACACACCGACCATCGCGCGCATCGCGGCGAGGGCGTCGGCGCCCGCGGTCTCGATGGCCGCCAACGCCTTCGCGACGTCCGGGTCCGCGGGGGCGACGACCCGCGCCGCCTGCGCCGCCACCACGATGCCGGTGACCTGGTGGGCGACGACGTCGTGCAGCTCGCGGGCCAGCTCCAGGCGCTCGTCGGCGCGGGCGCGCTCGAGCAGCGACGCCCGCCGTGACCCGGCCTCACGCAGCAGCAGCCCGATCGCGACCGTGCCGCCCCAGCCCAGCGCCGACAGGATCGTGAACGCCGTCGTCGTCGAGCCGATCTCGACGCGCAGGTACGGCGACGCCGCGATCACGACGCCGGCGCCCGCGCACAGCAGCAACGTCGTGCGGTCATCGGCGTGGCGCAGCGCCGCGACCGTCACGACGGCCAGTGCCAGCTGCTCCCCGAACGACATCGCCGGCTGCCCGAGCACCAGCCCCGTCAACGTCGCCGCCGCCGACGCCGCATACGCGACGGCCGCGACGTGCCGGGCGTCGACACCGGGCCGCCTGCGCCACAACACGATCACCGCGATGCACACGCCGCAGAAGGCCGTCGCCGCGCCCCACGGCAGCGAACGGCCCGCCGCCACGAAAAGGATGTCGACGCCGATCCACACCAGGTAGCCGACGATCTCGACGGCGAGCCCGGCCCAGCGCAGCGCGCGAAGCCGCTCCGCCCCACCCGTCCCGCCGATCACGCCGATCAGCCTAGGTCCGTCCGGCCGACAGCCGCCCTCGGCCGAAAGTACGAGGCGCCCGCCCCCGGATCGGTCCCCTGGCCGAGGCGCGTGCCACCCCGCCCCGGACATCGTCGTGGCATGACGTTCTTGGAGACGGCCGCGTGGGCTCTCGGGCTGGTGGTCATCGTCGTGATGGCCGCGCTCCCGCTGTTGGAGACGCTCGGGGGCGGGCAGCGATGACCGTGCCCGTCTGTGCGGCGACCGTGGACCTGGTGAAGGTGCACGGTCGCGGGGGCTCCGCCGTGCGCGCCCTCGACACCGTGTCGCTGCGCATCCCCGCGGGGCGGTTCACCGCGGTGATGGGGCCGTCGGGGTCGGGCAAGTCGACGCTGCTGCACTGCCTCGCCGGGCTCGACACCGCCACCTCGGGGCGGGTGCTGCTGGGCGACACCGACCTCGCCACGCTGTCCGACGCGCAGCTCACCGCCGTGCGCCGCGACCGGCTCGGGTTCGTGTTCCAGTCGTTCAACCTGCTGCCGCAGCTCACCGCCGCGCAGAACATCGACCTGCCCGCGCGGATCGCCGGCCGCAGGCCCGACCCGATGTGGCGGGCCGCCCTGATCGCCCTCCTCGGCATCGGGGACCGGCTCGGCCACCGGCCCTCCGAGCTCTCGGGCGGGCAGCAGCAGCGCGTCGCCGTCGCGCGGGCGCTGCTCGGGCGGCCCGAGATCGTGTTCGCCGACGAGCCGACCGGCAACCTCGACACCGCGTCCGGCCACGAGCTGCTCGACCTGCTCCGGACCTCGGTCCGCGAGCTGGGTCGCTCCGTCGTCATGGTCACGCACGACCCCGTCGCGGCGTCCTTCGCCGACGGGGTGCTGCTGCTGCGCGACGGCCGGGTCGCCGGGTCGCTGCCCGACCCCCGCCCGGAGACGGTGCTGGCCGCGCTGTCGTCGCTGTCGGGGGCGGCGGCGTGAGCGGGCCGGGGGGCGCGCCGATTCCGCAGGAACGGCACTTTCCCGCAACCGGACGGCGGGAAAGTGCCGTTCCTGCAGGCGGGAACCAGCCGGGCGGCGGGCGTGGGGGGAGGCGGGCGGCCGCGGGGGCGCTGCTCGCCGACGCCCGCCGCCATCCGGGCCGGGTCGTCCTCACCGGGCTCGCGGTCCTGGTCGCGACGTTCTTCGCCGCCGGCACGCTGCTGCTCGGCGGCACCCTGTCGACGACCCTGGAGGCGCAGTCGGTGGTGACGCCGGCGGCGGCGTCCGTGGTCGTGCGGGGAGACGTCGACGCCGCCACGGTCGCGCGGGTCGCGGCCACGCCGGGGGTCACCGACACCGTCGGTGTGTGGAGCGGGACGGTACCTGTCGGTGGGGCCGCGGGGGCGGGCTCGTGGCTGCTGACGTCGGACCCGATGACCGGGCCGCTGACGCGCCTCACCGCCCCGCCGACCGCGGGCCGGCTCCCGGCGGCCGACGACGAGGCCCTGGTCTCCGCGGCCACCGCGGCCCGGGCGAACGTGCATCCGGGATCGGTGCTGACCGTCGGCGAGACCCGCCTGACGGTCACCGGCATCGTGGACCTGCCGGGCGTCGGTACCAACACCATCGTCACCACGCCGGGAACCGTTGCGGCCCTTGGGGGTTCGCTCGACCAGATCGACGTGGTGGGGGCATTCACCGACGCGGGGCTCCCGCCCGGCGTCACCGTCCGCTCCGGCGAGGAGCAGCGTGCCGCCGAACGGGAGCGCGGTTCGGCGACGGCGACGGCCGTCGTCACCGGGGTGTCGGTGTTCACCGGGCTGGCGCTGATCGCGGCGGTGGTCGTCGTGGGGTCGACGTTCCGCATCCTGCTGACCCAGCGCCGCACCCAGCTGGCGTTGCTGCGGTGCGTGGGGGCGCGCAGCGGCGACCTCGTGCGGGCGGTGCTCGCCGAGGCGGCAGTGTCGGGGCTGGTCGCGGGCCTGCTCGGGGCGGGCGCCGCGGTCGGGGTGGGGGAGATCGTCGTCGCGGCGGTGGGTGGTGGGCCGCTCGTGGTGTCCTGGGGAGGACTCGCGGGCTGTGTGCTGCTCGCCGTCGTGGCGACGGTCGTCGCCGCCGTCGGGCCGGCGGTCGCGGCGGGCCGGACCCCGCCGGTCGCGGCGCTCGGGGAGGCGGCGACGAGTGAGGCGGGCACGTCGCGGCGGGGCCGTCGGGCCGTGGTGGCGGCGGGCGCGGCGGTGGTCGCGGTGTTGCTGGCGCTGGTGGGGACCGGCGTCGGCGATGCGGCCGGGCTGATCGCCGCCGCCGCGTCGGGGCTGGCGACGTTCGCCGCGCTCGTGGCGCTGGGGCCGTTGCTGATGAGCGGTCTGGCGGCGACGGTCGGGCGGGTCGTCGCGGCGGTCGGGCGTGCGCCGGGGCGGATGGCCGTGGCCAACGCCGGTCAGGTGCCGCGCCGCACCGCCGCGACGGTCACGGTCCTGACCCTCGGCGTGGGTCTGACGTCGGCGCTGCTGGTGGGGGTGTCGAGCGTCGACGCGTCGGCGCAGCAGTCGATCACCGAGCGGCTGCCCAGCGCGGTGCAGGTGAGTGCCGCGGACCCGCCTGCGACGCTCGCGCAGCTGGCCGCCGACCCGGCGCTGCGGGTGCAGGAGAGGGGGGAGCGGGTGCTCGTCGACCCCGCCCCGGGTGTCGACGACGCCGCCCTGCGCGCCGCCGTCGACCGTGCGCTGGGCCCGGGGTCGACCGCGGTCGTCGTCTACACGGCCGACGTGCGCGCCGACCTGGCGGGGGAGCTCGCGGTGCTGCGCGGCGTCGGGCTGGGCCTGGTGGGGATGACGGTGCTGGTGGCGATCGTCGGGGTGGGGGTGACGCTGACGTTGTCGGTCACCGAGCGGACCCGGGAGACGGGGCTGCTGCGCGCGGTGGGGCTGACCCGCGGGGGTGTGCGCGCGATGGTGGCGTGGGAGGCGGCGTGCAGCGCGCTGGCCGCCGCGGTGCTGGGGGTGGGCCTCGGCTCGCTGTACGGGTTCCTCGCGCTCCGGTCCCTGGGGCTGGACGCGGGCGCCGGGTCGCTGCCGGGGGTGGAGCTGACGGTGCTGGCCGTGGGTGTCGTGCTCGTCGCGGTGCTGGCGGCGCTCGCTCCGGCGGTCCGCGCCGGCCGGGTCCCGCCGATCCGGGCGCTGGCCGGCTGAGACAGGGGTCGTGAGTGGCAACGGTCGCGGGAGCGACCGTTGCCACTCACGGGGGTCACGCCGGGTCGAGCACGAAGACGGGGATCCGGCGGGCGGTCTTCGTCTGGTACTCGGCGTAGTTCGGGAACGCCGCAACAGAGCGCTCCCACCACTGGGCGCGCTCGGGGCCGTCGACCTCGC
>NZ_JBFWOY010000040.1:0-56177 GCF_050250275.1 Pseudonocardia sp. | reverse complement strand
TCTTCACCCGCACGACCAGCGGAGCGATCCGTAATCTCAAGGCCCAGAACCGCTCAGTTTCCTAGCCCGGACGTCAACCATCACCCGGGACAGGAACGTCAAGCGTCAGGTGAGACCAGACAACGCTGACGCCGCGCCGTCGACGACTACGGGTCAGAGATGACCTGGACACCGTCGTGCGCTCGGGCAGCCACGCCATCGCCGAGAGCGTCGAGGACGCGGACCGCGTAGGCCGGCGCCATGAGCTGCTCGACCTCGACGGGCGTCAGCCAGCGGACGCGCTGGGCCTCGTCAGACTCTCCCGGGTCGCCACCGACAGCGGCGCATCGGAACACGAGTGCGACGACTCCGCGAGGCAGGTTCTTGTAGGCGCCGGTGAGCCGCTCGACCTCGACGTCGACACCGGTCTCTTCAGCGACCTCGCGCCGCACGCCTTCTTCGAACGTCTCGCCGAGTTCGAGCACGCCGCCCGGCGGTTCCCAATGCGCATTGTCTCGACGCTGCACAGCGAGAATGCGGCCGTCGTCGCGCACGACAATCCCGGCTACGCTCACGGAATGCTTCGGCGTGTCGGTCATGCCCCTGCTTTCCCTCGTTGACTCCGCGCAACTACGGTAACAGTCGTCTGGACGACTGGAGGAGTTCGAAGTGCAGCTCGGGAGCATCGACCGCGGCGATGATCGACCGCCGTACCGGCAGATCGCGGCCCAGCTGCGCGACGCCATCAACCGCGGCGAGCTGCGTCCCGGCGACCGCCTCCCGTCCGAGGCCGAGCTCACCGGCCACTACAGCGTCGCCCGCATGACCGCGCGGCAGGCTATCCAGGAACTGCGCACCGAGGGCCTGGTTGTGGCTGAGCACGGGCGCGGGGTGTTCGTGCGGCTTCCGGCCCCCGTACGGCGTCTGGCGTCGGACCGGTTCGCGCGCAAGCACCGTGAGGCCGGACAGGCCGCGTTCCTCGCCGAGGCAGAAAAGGCCGGCGTGCGCGCCCAGGTCGACCAGATTGAGGTCACCACCGCTCCCCCGGCTCCCGACGTGCGTGAACGCCTCCGACTCTCTGACGGTGACGCCGTGCTCGTGCGCTCGCGGCGCTACCTGGCCGACGACCGGCCGATCGAGGTCGCCGTCTCCTATCTGCCCGCCGAGATCGCTGAGGGCACTCCGATCGCGGCGGTCAACACCGGCCCGGGTGGCATCTACGCCCGCCTGGAAGACGCCGGGCACACCCTCGACCACTTCGTCGAAGAGGTCACCGCGCGGATGCCGACCGCCGACGAGCGCCGACGCCTGGAGTTGGCCGACGGGGTGCCCGTGCTCGTCGTCGTCCGGACCGCGTTCGACACGACTGGCCGCCCGGTCGAGGTCTGCGACACCGTCAAAGCCGCACCCGCGTACGTCCTTGAGTATGAGGTCCCAGCACGCTGACGTGCGACTACGGACAAATCCTCGCGACTTGTTGCGACTTGTCTAGACGTTCTGTTAGCCTCTTCTAACTCCCCTAGACGTCCAGTCAAGGGCAAGTGACGGAGGACAGCATGCGTGACATCCCGGTCAACCTCGGCGGCTACAAGCTCGTGATCGTCGAGCCCCCGGCACCGAAGATGCGCGAGGACGCCAACGGCGCGCAGGTCCCGGTGACAGACAAGGCCGGCGCCACCCAGTTCGTCGTCGCGCTGTTCGCGAAGCTGCGGACCAACCCCGGTGAGCGGTCGCAGAAGGGCGAGGAGATCAAGGTGACCCTGGCGACCGACCCGGGTGAGGGGTTCGGGGAGGACGTGCGGGTCGAGCTGCTCGACGCGCGCGTGAGCCAGTACCAGATCGACAACGGCGCGGGCCGGGTCACGTCTGGGCTGTCGTTCAAGGCGATGGGCATCAAGCACGCCCCGGCCCCGCGTGGTGGTGGCGACAAGTGAGCCGCCCCGACTGGCTGCCCTCAACCTCGGTGGACGTGAACGTGCACGTCCACGAGACGGCGCGGCTGATCCCACACCTCTACACGCAGGAGCAGCGGGCCACCGTGCGGGCCGAGGGCTCTGGCGGCTCGGTGACCCTCTACGCCACCCGCGACGGCCTCGTCCGCCTGCGCGACATCCTGGCCAAGGTCGTGGCCCAGCTCGACGCCGCCCGCCACAACCCGGCCGCCTGACCTTTTCCCGGCCTGCGGGGTAGCCACCCCGAATCTCGTCCGCGCCATTTCTGCGCACCCATCCCGCAATTCGCCGAATTCGGCTGTGGCTACCCCCATGCCCAAATCCGGAAGGACATCAGCGATGACCTGCACGGACTGCTCCGGCAGCGGCGCTTGTGACTGCTGCCAGGGCTACGGCACCACCGCCGACACCTACCCCGGCGCCGAGGACGGGACCGACTGCCCGGCCTGCGACGCCACAGGCGCCTGCTCGACCTGCCACGGCACCACCCACCCCTGCACGACTCAGCCCGTCACGACTCAGGAGGTCCTGACATGCAGGTGATCACCACGACCCGCCCCGGCGGCCGTACCCGCCCCACGACCTTCGGCGTCGGCCGCCTGGTCCGCCGGTTGGAACGCGAGCGGCGCCAATGGATCGTCCCGGACGGCCCGGAGCTGCCCACCGAACAGGCCTGGCGCGCCGGGATCGCCGAAGGTCTCCGCCTGGCCGCGCTCGCGATCCGCAAGGGGGTCTGAGCGATGGCCCACGCGTCCACGACGTCGCTGACCCGCGTCTACCCCCACGGCCGCAACCACCGCCCGTCCTCGCGCACCGCAGGCGCCGAGTGGCGCGCACTCGCCTGGCTGGCCCGCCACCCCGCGTTCCTGCTCGTCCTCGCCGCGATCATCGCTGCACTGGTGCTCGTCGGACCGGTCCTCACCGGCGCCGTGCTCGGCGCCCTGGTCCTCGCCGTGCTCGTGTGGGGCCGCTGCCACCCCGCCAGCTTCGACCGCTGGGCCGCCCCGATCCTGCGCCCGCTCTGGCGACGCTGGACCTGCTACCGCGGCCGCCGCTGGGCCGACACCCTCGCCGACTGCGACCTCGCCCGGGAGAACCGGCGCACCGGTCGCCTCGTCATCCCCCGCATCCTGCGCGTCCGCTCCGCCACGCTGTCGATCGACACCCTCTACGTCCGCCCCGCCCGTGGTCAGGACCTGCGCACCTGGACCGACCGCGCCGACGCCCTCGCCGACGCACTCACGGCGCATCGGGTCGCGATCACCCGCACCCGCCCCGGCGTCCTGGCCATCGTCGTCGAGCGGGACATGCCGTTCGACCACGTCATCCCCGCCCCCGCCATCCCCGTCGACGCTGCTGACGCAGACCTGTCGGCCCTCGACGTCGGCGACAACGAACACGGCCAGCCGTTCACCCTGCGCGTCCTCGGCACCCACGTCCTCGTCGCCGGCGCCTCCGGCTCGGGCAAGGGGTCGCTGTTGTGGGCGCCCATGCGCGCCATGGGACCCGCGATCCGTGACGGCCTGGTCCGGCTGTGGGTGATCGACCTCAAGGGCGGCGCCGAGACCTCACGCGGCGCCCCACTGTTCCACCGCCACGCCACCACCATGACCGACGCCCTGCGCGTCCTGCACGACGTCCGCGACGTCCTCAAGAACCGCCAGGAACACATGCGCGCCAACAACCTCCGCCGCCTCGACGTCTCCACCGACCGGCCTCTCGATGTCGTGGTGATCGACGAGATGGCCATGCTCACCGCCTACGGCGAACGCTCCGACGTCCGCGACGCCCTCCGCCTGCTCGCCGAGCTGCTCACCCAGGGCCGGGCCTGCCTCATCAGCGTCATGGGCTACGTCCAGGAGCCCTCCAAGGACGTCGTGGACGTCCGTGAGCTGTTCCCCACCCGGGTCTGCCTCGGGGTCACCGCCGCCTCCCACGTCGACATGGTGCTCGGCGACGGAGCGCGGGAGCGGGGTGCGCTGGCCGATGAGATTCCTGGCGACCCCCGCCACGCCGGGATCGGGTTCGTCATCGACCAGGGCTCGCGGCTGCCCGTGCGGTTCCGTGCCGCCTACGTGAGCGACACCGAGATCGACGAGCTCGTTGACCGCTGCACCCCACGGCCCCGTCTGCAGGCGATCGGGCTGCCCGCCGACGACGATGAGGGGGTGGCGTGATGTGGACCGTGACCGGTTGGGCGGTCGCCGTCTGGCTCAAGCTCACCCTGTTTCTCGCCGTCGCGGTCGGCGCCGCGTGGTGGCTGCTGCCCACCGGCTCCGGCTGGTTCCCGCTGATCCTCCTCACCGCCGCTCTGGTCGAGCTGTGGTCGGTCCGCGCACTGGCCGCTGAGTGGGCCTCGGAGGCCCGTAGCTCCTGGTGGTGGCACCGATGACCCGGCACCCCGAATCCGCCGGGCAAGCCCTGCTCTTCGACGACGACCTGACCCACCGGGTCCTGCGCGAGGCACGGGACCCCGGCTACGTGCTGGTCGGCATCGCAGAGAAGGTCCACAGCCGCGCGGTCGGCACCCGCGCCGCGGAGATGGCGATCCCGGCCCGACCCGACGAGGCCGCCACCGTGGCCCAGCTGCTCGCCGCCGGGCGACTCCTGCACGGTGCACGGGTGGCGGTCCTGCTCGACAGCCGCCGGGAACCCGAACCCGCCGTCCTGGTCGACGTCCCCGCCACCGCGACCACCGCCCCCGCCCCGGACGGCCTGGTCCGGCTGCTCGTCGACGTCGTCCGGCCCGGCCTGGGCCTGGTCACCGCCGCCGACGGGACGTTCTCCGGGTCAATCGTCCGCCAGGACGGCGCCTACCTCGTGGAGACCGAACACGGCGACGTCATCGGCCGGGCCTCGTCCTACCGGGCTGGGGCCGCCCGCTTGGCCCGCCACCACCAGCGCCGACCCGGTGCCGTCGAGATCGAGCACGAACGCGAGGTCTACCCATGACCACCACCCACGACACCGACAGCGCGTTGTCCGCCCGGCTGCGCTCGTTCGACTACCCGACCTGGCGGGCCCGCGTCGAAGCCACCGGCGGATGCGCCCACCCCGTCCGGCTCCGCGGCTCCTCCACCATCACCACCACCTCCGGCCGCGTCCTCGTCGAGCGCACCGGCGAGGTCTGGGCACCGTGCGGGAACCGCCGCGAAACCGTGTGCCCCGCCTGCTCGGACCGCTACGCCGCCAACGCCTTCCACCTCATCCGCGCCGGACTCGCAGGCGGCGACAAGGGCGTCCCGACCACCGTCACCGACCGGCCCCGCCTGTTCCTGACCCTCACCGCGCCCTCGTTCGGCTCGGTCCACTCCCGACGCCTCTCGGCTCGTGGGCGGGTCATTCCGTGTCCCTGCGGCACCCACCATCGTGACGGCGACCCGAATATCGGGACCCCGCTCGACCGAGACACCTACGACTACGTCGGGTCGGTGCTCTGGCAGGCCCACGCCGGGAAGCTGTGGCACCGCTTCACCATCGCCCTGCGCCGCGCCCTGGCCGCCGGGCTCGGACTCTCCGCCCGCGAGTTCGCCGGACGTGCCCGGCTGTCCTACGCCAAGGTCGCCGAGTACCAACGTCGCGGGCTGGTCCACTTCCACGCCGCGATCCGCCTCGACGGCCCCGACGGACCCACCGACCCGCCGCCCTCCGGCGCCACACACGACCTGCTCGCCGACGCGGTCCGTGACGCCGCCCGGTCGGTGCTGCTCGAGGTCGCCCGACCCGACGGCGAATCACTCGCGCTCGCCTGGGGGGCGCAGGTCGACGCCCGCCGCATCACCGCCACCGCAGCGGCCGAGGTCACCGACGACCGCGGCGAGATCACCGACCAGCGGTTGGCCGGCTACATCGCCAAGTACGCCACCAAGGGCACCGGCAAGACCGACCAGCACCCCGACCGCCCCATCCGATCGCTGGCCCACCTCGACCACCTCCGGCTGCACCCGCACTACCGGCGGATCATCGAAACCGCCTGGCAGCTCGGCGGCCTCGACACCTACGAGCCGCTCAACCTGCGGAAGTGGGCGCACATGCTCGGGTTCTGCGGCCATTTCCTCACCAAGTCCCGCCGCTACTCCACGACGTTCCGCGCCATCCACCACGACCAGCGCACCTGGCGTCTTGCCGAGCAGCTCGACGAGCTCGGCCACGACCCCGCCACCGAGCCGGTGATCGTCGTCAACAACTGGCACCTCGTCGGCATCGGCCACCGCGACCAGACCGATCGCGAACTCGCGATAGCCCACGCCGAACGCATCCGATCGACTCGGAGGACCCAGTGAGCACGATGGACAAGCTCCTGACGCTGCAGCAGCTTGCGGAACTCCTCGGGGTCCCGGAGGCGACCGTCTACCAGTGGCGTTCAAAGGGCTACGGCCCGCGCGGGCTGCGGGTGGGCAAGCACGTCCGCTACCGCCCCGCCGACGTCGAGAAGTGGCTGACGTCGCTCGCTCACGAGGTGGCCTGATGGCCCACGTCCAGGATCGGTGGTTCCGCACGCGCCCGGACCCCGACAACCCCGACAAGACCCTGCGCGAACAGACCGCACGCCACGGGCAGGGCCACCGCTACAAGGCACGATTCGTCGCGCCAGACGGCAACGAGGTGTCCCGATCGTTCGCCGATGGTCAGCTCAAGGTCGCCAAGCAGTGGCTCGCCAAGCAGCAGGTCGACCAAGCACTCGGAGTGTTCGTCGACCCACGCGCCGGAAAGATCACGGTCCGCGCCTTCGCGGCGCGATGGCTGGCCGATCTCGACGTCGACGAGATGTCGCGTGAGGCGTTGGAGATGCGCTTCCGCTCGCGAATCCTGCCTGAGCTGGGCTCACTGCAACTCGCAGCCGTCACGTCGAGCACGATCCGCGGTTGGGATCGCCATCTGCGCGAGGCCGGCATGTCCGACCGGTACCGGCACACGCTGTTCACGAACCTCTCCGCGCTGTTCACGGCCGCCGCCGACGACGGCCTGATCGGGAAGAACCCGTTCAGCGGCAAGTCGGTCCGCAAGCCGCGCCCGGTCAAGGACAAGGTCGTCCCGTGGCCTGCAAAGCAAGTGTGGGCGGTCAGGGCCGTGCTCCCCGAGCGGTTCCGCGTCCTCGTCGACCTCGCCGCCGGCCTCGGCCTTCGTCAAGGTGAGTGCTTCGGGCTCGCGGTGAGCGACGTCGACTTCCTCCGTGAGGTCGTCACGGTCCGGCGGCAGGTCAAGACCGTTCGCAATGCGCGAGTGTTCGCGCTGCCGAAGTACGACAAGACGCGGGAGGTCCCGCTACCGGAGCCGGTCAAGCTCGCCCTCGCTGCGCACCTGCGCCGGTTCCCTCCGGACCCCATCGAGCTGCCGTGGGACGTGCCCGGCGGCAAGCAGCAAGCGCACACGCTCGTCGTGACGTCGATGTGGCACCACGCGATCGCGGCCAACGACTTCAACCGGAACTACTGGAAGAAGGCGCTCGCGGACGTCGACGTCCCGCACGGCCGCTACGAGAACGGTATGCACGACCTCCGCCACTTCTTCGCCTCGGTGCTGCTCGAACACGGCCTGTCGATCAAGGCCGTGGCCGAGTGGCTGGGCCACACCGACGCCGCATTCACGCTCGCGACGTACACGCACCTGATGCCCAGCAGCGACGACAAGACCCGCTCGGCGATCGCGGACGCCTACGACGAGCAGGACGGCCCGACCGACTCCGACGGCCCAGCGACGGCCCAGGGCTCTGACAGCGACCAGTAATGCCAGGTCAGACCCAACATGACATCAGATCGACAAGATCTTCTGGGAGACCAAGCAGGCTGCCTGATCCAGGCGCTCCACGGACGGCGCCGACCCGCGGCTCGCGGGTCGGCGCCGTTTCCGTTGCCGGGGGGCGCGTCGCATCTCCGGCGGCAGACGAGGGCGCGGCGGCGGTGCCCTTGGGGAGAGCGTCGCGCGGCGCAGCAGCGCCCGGGCAGATCCGGCGAGCGCCCACCGGGCCGCGGCGATCATGACCGGGGCGTGGCAGGTGCGGGCGCCCTGAGAGGATCGCGGCGTGAGTCGCTGGTCCGAGCTGCGCGCCGAGACAGTCCTGTGGGAGGACGGGTCGTGCCTCGTCGTCGACAAGCCGTCCGGTCTGTCGGTGATGGGCGAGCGCCACGACACCGATCTGGTGACCATCGCCGCCGACGGCGGTGAGGAGCTGCGCTGGGTCAACCGCATCGACAAGGTCACCTCGGGCGCGGTGCTGCTGGCCAAGACGAAGGAGGCGCACGGGGCGCTGACGCGGCAGTTCCAGCAGCGGACCGTCGCGAAGACGTACCTGGCGGTCTGCCGGCCCGGCGGCTTCCCCGGGAAGGCGGTCGTCGAGCTGCCGTTGATGACCGCGGGCAGCGGGAGGATCCGGGTGGCGGCCGACCGCGACCACATCAGGTTCGACGAGGGACGCTGGTTCGTCCGCCCCGAGGACGAGCACTCCCGCAAGAGCTTCGCCTCGCGGACGGAGTGCACGTCGTTGTTCGACGACGGCGAGTCGGTGGTGGTGCGGGCCGACCCGGTGACGGGCCGCCGGCACCAGATCCGGGTGCACCTGGCGTGGGTGGGGCACGCGATCGTCGGCGACCCGCTGTTCCTGCGCAAGACCGACCCGCCGCAGCCGCGGACGTACCTGCACTCGTTCCGCGTCGGGTTCCGCTCCCCCGCGGGTGAGGACGTGACGGTCGAGGCCGTGCCGCCCGACGACTTCTGGGCGCCGGTTCCCGCTGCCGTCGCCGGTGACCTCGTGGACCGCGCGCGCGAGCGGTAGTTCACTCGGGCAGGTGCCCGATCTGGACCACGTCATCGTCTTCCTGCCCGGTCCCGACGCCGTGCCCGCGCTCGACGGCTTCGGCCTCGACGCGGGCACCCGCCACGAGGGGCAGGGCACACGCAACCGGCGGCTGCTGTTCCCGAGTGCGTACGTCGAGTTCCTGTGGGTCGACGAGCCGGCGGTCGCGGGCCTGGGCTTCTCCCGGCGGTGCGCGGGTGAGGGCACGGGCTACGGGATCGTCGCGCGCGGCGACCTGCCCGTGGGCGGGTTCACCGGTTACACGGTGCCGGGCGGCGGGCCGGCGTTGAGCCTGCTGTCGGCCTCGCTGACCGACCTGACGTTGCCGTTCGTCGGCGTGTTCGTCACCGGCGATCCCGACGCGCTGCGGCCCGAGCGGCGCGCCCCGGCGGGGGCGCTGCGGCATTCGAGCGGCGCCCGTGACCTCGTGTCCGTGCGGCTCAGCTGCCCGACACCGCCGGGGATCACCGTCCACGGCGTGACGTTTGTGGAGGGACCTCCCGGGGTGCGGCTGACGCTCGCGGGCGCGCCCGATCTCGTCCTCTGACTGCGGTGCACGTCACGTTCGCCCTAGGGTGCCCGCATGGCCTCCTGGGAGGAGTTCGCGGCCGTCGCGCCCCGCATCGCCGAGGTGTTCGCGCGCCGCCACGCCAGCCGGGGCCGGACCGGACGTGCCGGATCGGGACATGAGCGCCACCCGTGACGCCCATGTCCCGCGAACGGCGATCACCGCAGCGGGTGTTGCCGTTCCGGCACGACGGCTTGCCGTGCCGCGGCCCGCGGGGACAGGGTCGCAGGCGTGAACGAGACGCACGCCGACCACCGGGACATGCGCGAGATCCCCGACCTCGCCGACATGGTCTTCGACGAGGCCTTCTGGGACGGTCGCTACCGGGCCGCGCCCACGATCTGGAGCGGTAGGCCCAACCAGCAGCTCGTCGACGAGGTGAGCGGCCTCGCGCCGGGCACCGCGGTCGACGTGGGCTGCGGCGAGGGGGCGGACGCCGTCTGGCTCGCGAGCCGCGGGTGGACGGTGACGGGCGTCGAGATCTCGCGGGTGGCGCTGGAGCGGGCCGCGGAGCATACGCGGGCGGCAGGCGTGGCCGACCGGGCGACGTGGCTGCACCTCGACGCCACCGCGGACCCGCTTCCGGGAACCTATGACCTGGTCAGCGCCCACTTCGTACACCTGCGACCGGGGATGCGCGACGACCTGAACCGCCGGCTCGCGGCGGCGACGGCGCCGGGCGGGACGCTGCTGGTGGTCGGGCACCATCCCGACGATCTCGCCGCCGGTGTGCCGCGGCCGCCGATCCCCGAGCTGTTCTTCACCGCCGACGACGTGGCCGCGGTGCTGGACCCGCAGGAGTGGACGGTCGACACCTCGCAGGCGCGGACGCGGCCGTGGACGGACGGCGAGGGTCGTGAGTGGACGATCACCGACACGGTCCTGCGCGCCCACCGCCACGTCCCGACGACCTGACGGCGGGCGCCGCAGCCCATAGGCTTCCGCCGTGACCTCGAGCACCGGCCGGATCTACCTGCTGCGCCACGGCGAGACGGAGTGGTCGAAGTCGGGGAGGCACACGGGCCGAACCGACATCGAGCTGACCGACCGCGGCCGCGAACGTGCGGTCACGACGGGGGCACTGCTCCCCCGCCTGCGCGGCACGACCGGGCCGCCGGCGCTGGTCGTCGCGAGCCCACGTGTCCGGGCGCGGGTGACGGCCGAGCTGGCGGGCCTGCACGTCGACCGGATCGACGACCGGCTCGCCGAGTGGGACTACGGCGAGTACGAGGGTGTGACGACACCGGAGATCCGCGAGTCGGTGCCGGGGTGGACGGTGTGGACGCATCCGACGCCGGGCGGCGAGACGGCAGCGCAGGTCACGGCGCGCGCCGACGCGATGCTCGCCGAGGCGGCGACCCACCTCGGCGACGGCGACGTCGTACTGGTGGGGCACGGCCAGTTCAGCCGGGTGCTGATGGCGCGCTGGATCGGGCTGTCCGCGGCGGGCGGGCAGCACATCGCGATGGACCCGGCGGCGTGGGCGGTGCTGGGCTTCGAGCGTGAGGCGCACCAGCTGGCGGCGACGAACCTCACCCCCGACCTCGCGGGATGATGACGACGGGTCAGTGGACCTGGACCTCGTCGCCGACCTGCAGCGTCTGGTAGTAGTGCTGGGCGTCGGCGTCGGTGAGGTGGACGCACCCGGCGGAGTAGCGCTGCAGGCTGCCCTCGTGGAAGGCGATGCCGCCGTCGGCGAAGAACACCGACCACGGCATGGGCTGGTTCTGGGTGTTGACGTGGTGGGGGTCCTTCCACTCCACGTGGAAGGTGCCGACCGGGGTGGGCTGGTCGGGGGCGCCCGGCATCATCGGAACGGGCCCGCCGTCGACCTTGCCGTCGGTGATGAGCCACGACTGGCGGCTCGCGAGGTCCACGCAGGCCTTCGCGGTGACGGTGCAGGGCGTGCCCTCGACGAGTGACGTCGTGCCGCCGGGCTGGGGGTTGCCACCCGCCGGGCCGGGCGCGGCCTGGGCGACGGGTGCGATGAGCATCGAGCCGAGGCCGACCGCGCCGACCGTCGCGGCGGTGAGCCGCCAACGCATCCGCAACGCCCCGACCTTCGAGTGCCGTCCCACGGTTCCCCTTCCGTCCTGCCCCTCTGATTAGACGAATGGGAGGCATGGAGGTTGCGCCGTCCGGCCCACGGGTTCACCCGTCCTGCTCCCGGGTGATCACCGGGGCCCGCGGTTACGGTCGGCACGTGAGCGCATCCTCTTCCTCCGGTTCCGTCCGCCCGGTCGAGCGCGACGACGTCGCGACCGTCGTGGAGCTGGTCCACGAGCTGGCCGACTACGAGCGCGAGCCCGAGTCGTGCCGGCTGACCGCCGACCAGCTGGACGCCGCACTGTTCGGGCCCGCGCCGGCGTTGTTCGGGCACGTCGCGGTCGTCGACGGGCGGGTCGTGGGCTGCGCGCTGTGGTTCCTGAACTTCTCGACGTGGGAGGGCGTGCACGGGATCCACCTGGAGGACCTGTACGTGCGGCCGGCCCATCGCGGCGGCGGGCTGGGGCTGCGGCTGCTGGCGACGCTGGCGGCGGAGTGCACCCGGCGCGGGTTCGCCCGGCTGGAGTGGTCGGTGCTCGACTGGAACACGCCGTCGATCGAGTTCTACCGGGCGCTGGGCGCCGTCGGCATGGACGAGTGGACGAACTTTCGGCTGGACGGCGAGGCACTCACCGCGTTGAGCGGTCGTGCAGGTCGAGCGCCCACGTCCGGGAGCGCTCGCTGATCAGGAGCAGGAACGTCGCGATCACGACGGCGCCGACGACGATGCCCCACACGATCTGCCTGGACGGGCCGAGCAGGGAGTAGACGACGGGCAGCAGCAGGAGCTCGACGACGATGGCGGGGCTGCGCGCCCAGCGCCTGCCGCGGAGCAGTCCGATGCCGATGGCGACGCAGGCGGCGCCGATGACGACGAAGTAGCCCGTCTCGCCGAGGACGTAGCGGATGCCGACGTCGGCGCCCAGGCCCCGGACGAGCAGGACCACGCCGAACACGATGCCGACGAGGCCCTGCAGCGCGACGACGACCCCGGCGAGCCGGACCTGCGGTGGTGTGTCCGGCAGGGGGCGTGCTGTGGGCTCGGGCTCGCTCGTCACGTCCGCAGGATAGGCCCGACTACCCTCGGGCCGGTGCGCGCGCTGCTCGTGGTCAACCCGCAGGCCACGTCCACCACTCCGGCGGGACGTGACGTGCTGGCGCACGCCCTGGCGAGCGAGCTGAAGCTCGACGTCCTGCTCACCGACTACCGGGGGCACGCGGCGGAGATGACCGCGCAGGCGGTCGCCGACGGCATCGAGCTCGTCGTCGCCCTGGGTGGCGACGGGACGGTCAACGAGGTCGTCAACGGGATGCTGGCGCACGGGCTGCCCTCGGATCCGGAGTCGGCGCCGGCGCTCGCGGTGGTGCCGGGAGGGTCGGCCAACGTCTTCGCGCGGGCGCTGGGGATGCCGCGCGACCCGATGGAGGCCACCGGCGCGATCCTCAACGCGTTGGAGGAACAGCGCAGCAGGCTCGTGGGGCTGGGTCGCACCGCCGACCGCTTCTTCACCTTCAACGCGGGCCTGGGGCTCGACGCGGAGGTCGTGGCGGCGGTGGAGCGGGCGCGGGCGCAGGGTCTGGAGGCGACGCCGATGCGCTACGCACGCACGGCGTTGCGGGAGTACTGGAACGAGCGCCGCCGGCCGCCGTCGATGACGGTGGAGATTCCGGGGGCGGCCCCGTTGGAGGGGGTGCGGCTGGCGTTCGTCAGCAACACCGACCCGTGGACGTATCTGGACGGGCGGGCGGTGCGGCTGCATCCGGGTGCGTCCTTCACCGACGGGCTGGCGTTGTTCGCGTTGAAGGACCTGGGGCTGCCGACGATCACGGGTGTGCTGCGGCAGGCGCTGCGCCCCGACGGTGACCCGCGGGGGCGCCACGTTGCCCGCCAGGACGCCGTGGCCTGGGTGAAGGTGCGCTCCGACAGGCCATTGGCGCTGCAGATCGACGGTGACCACATCGGCGCGAGGACCGAGATGGAGTTCCACGCGGTGCCGCGGGCGTTGCGCGTCGTCGTGTGAGACGGGCTGCTCGTCGTAGCCGAACGGCGCGGCCACTCGACGGAGTGACGCAGGTGGTCCATTCACCGCTCGCGGTGGACCGTCGAGCCGCAAGGGTCTCGCACCTGGGGAAACAGTCCTTCAATCTAGACGAGCACCACGGCACCACAGCGGGAACCCCCCGCACCTTTGGTTCGTTGCAGACCGGGTACCCGGAAAGCAGTGAACCGGGTATGGGTTTGTCGCTCTTCGTGACGGGAATGCCCTCCGGTAACCAAATCCGGTGGACCTCGTTGGGTTGAGTGGGTGAGGATGCTCACCCGGGCGGACCTGGACCCTTGAAGACCCGCCGTGCTCGTGAAATCATTCACAAGCGCGGAAACACCGTGACAGAGCAGACGATCGGCGCGACCCCGATCGCGCAATACCGAGGAGCTAGCGAAATGGACTGGCGTCACCACGCCGTTTGCCGCGACGAGGACCCGGAGCTTTTCTTCCCGGTCGGCACCAGCGGCCCGGCGTTGCTTCAGATCGCCGAGGCGAAGACGGTTTGCCGTCGTTGCCCGGCCGTCACCGAATGCCTCGCGTGGGCGCTCGAGAGCGGCCAGGATGCGGGCGTCTGGGGCGGGCTGAGCGAGGACGAGCGTCGTGCGCTGAAGCGCCGCAACGCTCGCACGCGCGCTCGTACCGCCTGACTTCCGCCTCCGACCGGCTGCGACGCCTACGCGGCCGAGAACGAGAAGGACTCAGAACGAGAAGAACTCAGAGAGCGAAGAAGTACAGAGCAGAGAAGTACGGAGCTCCCTGACCGCGGGCCCGAATGCCGGACGCCACCGGCTTCGGGCCCGCGGTGCGTTCACCGGGCGCTCACCTCGCGGGAGCGCTCCAGGTGTGGGGCGATCCCGGGCCACGGAACCAGCGCGACCACGGCACCGGTACCTGGGATCACAGTGTCAGGCTATCTCCCCCCCAGAGGGAGCTCGAGAACGGCCTCCGTACCGCCGCCCGCACGGGGTCTGAGCTGCAGCGACGAGTCGAGCTCTGAGTGCAGCAGGGTCCGCACGATCTGCAGGCCCAGCCCGTTGGCCTGCTCCGGGTCGAAGCCCTCCGGCAGGCCCCGGCCGTCGTCGGCGATGACCACGACGATCTTCCCGGCCGACCTCGTGGCCGACACGACCACCTCGCCCGCCTGCCCGGCGTCGAAGGCGTGCCGCAGCGCGTTGTGCACCAGCTCGGTGACGATGAGGACGAGCGGCGTCGCCATCGCGGCAGGGTGCGTCCCGAAGCTGCCCTCGCGGCGGACCTTGGCGCGCACCTCCGCCGTCGCACCGTCGCCGATCGCGGGCAGCACCGTGTCGATCAGCCCGTCGATGTCGACCTGCTCGGCCACCGAGTACGCCAGCGCCTCGTGCACGAGCGCGATCGAGCTGACCCGCCGCACGCTCTCGGACAGGGCCTGCCTGGCCTCCGGGATCGACGTGCGGCGAGCCTGCAGCCGCAGCAGCGCCGCGACCGTCTGCAGGTTGTTCTTGACGCGGTGGTGGATCTCCCTGATCGTCGCGTCCTTGCTGAGCAGGGCGAGATCACGTCGGCGCAGGTCGGTGACGTCACGGACCAGCACGAGCGCGCCGGCCGCATCCCCGCGCGGGCGCAACGGCAACGCGCGCACCAGCATCACGGCCCCGCGCGCGCGGATCTCCAGGCGCAGCGACGAGCGGCCGGCGAGCGCGGACTCGATGCGCGCCACCACTTCCGCGGCATCGAAGGGGTCGCGGACCAGCTTGCGGGTGGCCTCGGCGAGCGGCAGCCCGACGAGGTCACTGGCGTGACCCATCCGGTGGTAGGCCGAGAGCGCGTTGGGGCTGGCGTAGGCGACGAGGCCGCGGGAGTCGAGCCGGATCAGGCCGTCGCCCGCGCGCGGGCTCGTGTCGGCACCGGCGACGCCCGCCGTGGGCGGGAACGTGCCGTCGGCGATCATCTGGCACAGGTCCGAGGCGCTGCCCAGGTAGGCGATCTCCAGCGGGCTGGGCACCCGCGGCATCGCGAGGTTGGTGTCGCGCGACAGCACAGCGAGGACACGGCCGTTGTGCCGCACGGGAATCGTCTCGCGCCGCACCGGCACCTCCAGGTGCCAGCGCGGATCCTCCTCGCGGCAGATCCGGCCCTCGACGACCGCCCGGCGCAGGTGCGGGTTGTCGACCGCCGAGACCCGCGCCGCGACGATGTCCTGCGGGTGCGCGGTCGGAGCGGTGTCGGGGCGGGCCTGCGCGACACACAGGAACTCGGTGGCACCACCGGCGAGCGCGTGGTCGGCGTCGGGCAGCGGGATCCACAGCAGGAAGTCGGCGAACGACATGTCGGCCAGCAGCTGCCACTCCGCGACGACGCGTTGCAGGTGGTCGACGGCCTCGCCGGGCAGCTGTGTGTGGGCCGCGAGCAGCTCGCTCAGCGTCGACACCCGTCACCGTCCCGTCCGGTCGTCCAGCTCTGCTCTCGTCACCCGCGGCGTGGGGCCCACCGGCGAAGCGTCCATCCAACCACGTGGGAGACTGGAACCATTCCACGACGAGTTGCTGTGAGGAGGAACCATGTCGAAGCGGGCCCGGAAGAAGCGCGACCGCAAGAAGAGCGGCGCGAACCACGGCAAGCGTCCCAACACCTGATGTGACGCGCCACGAACGTCGAGAGCCGGCCCCCGTGCAGGGGGCCGGCTCTCGTGTGTCCGGTGGAGGTCAGCCGAAGCGCTCGACCCGCGTCGTACGCACCTCGACGGTCGTGCCGTCCGGGCCCCGCTCCATCGTCACCTCGGCCTGCTCCAGCACCGCGTGCCGAATCTGGCGGCGCAACCGGTCGCGCAGCCCGTCGGGCGCGTGCTCGCCGCCGCACTTGTTGGCCAGCAACGCCTTCAGCTTCTCGTCGATGCCGTACTCGGCCAGGCACGGCGCGCACTCGTCGAGGTGGCGGGCCAGCAGCGCCCGGCGCTGCTGGTCGCACTCGTGGTCGAGGAACAACCACACCTCCGCGAGCACCTCCGAGCAGTCGGTCTCGTGGGACCCCTCGCAGTTCATCGGCTCGCCTCCTGCTGCTCGCCGCGGATGAACCCGCGCTCGCGCGCCGTGTCGGTCAGCATGTCGCGCAGCTGGCGACGACCACGGTGCAGCCGCGACATGACCGTCCCGATCGGAGTGCCCATGATCTCGGCGATCTCCTTGTAGGCGAAGCCCTCGACGTCGGCCAGGTACACCGCCATCCGGAAGTCCTCCGGCAGCGCCTGCAACGCGGCCTTCACGTCGTCGTCGGGGAGGTTGTCCATCGCCTCGACCTCGGCCGACCGCAGACCCGTCGAACTGTGCTCACCGGCCTGCGCGAGCTGCCAGTCGGTGATCTCGTCGGTCGGCGACTGCAGCGGCTGGCGCTGCCGCTTGCGGTAGCCGTTGATGTAGGTGTTGGTGAGGATCCGGTACAGCCACGCCTTGAGGTTCGTGCCCTCACGGAACGTGTGGAACGCCGAGTACGCCTTGAGGAACGTCTCCTGGACGAGGTCCTCGGCGTCGGCGGGGTTGCGCGTCATCCGCAGTGCCGCGCCGTAGAGCTGGTCGAGCAGCGGCATCGCGTCGCGCTCGAAGCGGGCGGCACGCTCGTCGGCGGTCTCGTCCGCGCGCACGCCGGCAGCGGCCGTGTCGTCGGCCTCCCGCTCGGCGGGTGCGGTGCCGTCGGCAGCCGGTTCGGGTGACGCCGGGGTGGCGGGCACCGCGCTCCTTCCGGGCCGGAGGCTCGTCACCCCCGGGAACAGGTCGCGCCCGACCACGTCGGCCGTGGTCAGGTCTGCGGGGAAGGGTACGCCCCTCCCTCGCGTGGGCGGGTCCATCACTGCGTACGTCACGTTCTGCCGAACGCCACCCTCCCGTCCCGGATTCCCGTTCCCGGCACGCTTAGTCTCACAGCGTGGCAGGGAAGGGAACACCCGCGACCGCGCTGCTGACCACGCAGCGGATCGCGCACACCGTGCACACCTACGTCCACGGCGACGGGCAGGCCTACGGCACCGAGGCCGCCGAAGCCATGGGCGTCGACCCCGGCCGGGTGTTCAAGACCCTGGTGGCCGACGTCGACGGTGTGCTGACCGTCGGGATAGTGCCGGTCGCCGGCAGCCTCGACCTCAAGGCCCTCGCGGCGGCCGTCGGCGGCAAGCGGGCGAGGATGGCCCAGGTGGCCGACGCCGAGCGCGCCACCGGCTACGTCGCGGGCGGCATCTCCCCGCTCGGCCAGCGCAAACGGCTCCGCACGGTGCTCGACGCGTCGGCCGACGAGTTCGAGACGGTGTTCTGCAGCGGCGGCCGCCGTGGGCTGGAGGTCGAGCTCGCCCCGGCCGACCTGGCCCGCGCCGCGAACGCGACGGTCGCAGCGATCGCAGCACCCTGACCGGGCGCCGTCAGACGACCGTGCAGGCCGTGCCGTAGGCACACACCTCGGTCCAGGTGTCGCCCATCTCCGTGGTGTCGAACCGCATGGCCACGACGGCGTTGGCGCCCAACGCCTCCGCCGCGGCGGTGAGACGCTCGATGGCCTCCTGGCGGCTGGACTCCAGGTTCTTCGTCATGCCCTTGAGCTCGCCGCCGGCCAGCGACTTGAGCGCCGCCCCGATCTGGGACCCGACGTGGCGGGACCTGACGGTCAGCCCGAACACCTCGCCGTGCACCCGCTGGACGGTCCTGCCCGGGACGTCGTTCATGGTGGTGATCAGCATGGTTCCCCCTCGCCGCGTCGCGATGGGCCGAACAGTAGTGGGCCGGCTCACACTCCAACCAGGACCCGACGGGGCCGTCACAGCGAGCTCCACAGCACCGGGCCGCCCGCACCTCACGGAATGCGGCCGCCGAGCACGCCGGTGAGCCAGGACTCGACGGCGCTCCGCAGCCCGGCGACGTCGGCCTTCAGCGAGTGGTCGCCCCGGATGACGACGACCTCGCGGCCGGGGGCCGGGCCCGGGCGGCCGAAGGGGTCGCGCTCGCCCTGCACGACGAGCACCGGGACGGTGACGGCGTCGATCTCCGGGGCGCGGGTCTTCTCCGGCCTGCCCGGCGGGTGCTCGGGGAACGCCAGGCAGAGCACCCCGTCCGCGCCGGTGGCGGCGGCGGTCCGGCACGCGACCCGCGCGCCCGAGCTGCGGCCGCCCACGAGGAACGGGACCTCCTCCCAGAAGCCGCGGACGTCGGCGCACACGGCCGTCCAGGCCGCGTCGAGCTGCGCGGCGGGAGCGGGGGCCCGGCGGCCGGCGACGCGGTAGGGCTGTTCGACCAGCCCGACGTGCAGCCCGAGGGCCCCGGCGACACCGGCGGCGGCGACGATGTCGGGCGCGGCCACGCCGCCCCCGGCGCCGTGGCCGATGAGCAGGACGCCGCGCCCGTCGCCGGGCAGGAGGTGGACGCGGGCCGGACCGTGCGGGGTCCCGACCTCCCGCACCTCGCTCGCCGTGACGCTCACTGCGGGTTACGGCCGGAGTTGAGCAGGTCGAGCTGCAGCGCCTCCTCGACGTCCTCGGGGCGCACCGGTTCCAGCAGCTCGGGCCCGTTGTTGCGGACGTTGTTGACCCGGTTCGACACCGGCCGCAGCTCCATCCGGTCGACCAGCGCCGCCGACGGCGGGGCCAGCAGGCGCGCCACCGACGCGTCCGCGGCGTCGGCGTCCGGGTTCAGCCAGGCGTCCCAGTCGGCCGGGTCGAGCACCAGCGGCATCCGGTCGTGGATGTCGGCGAGCGGGCCGACGGCCTCCGTCGTCAGGACGGCGACGGTGACCAGGCCGTCGGGGTACTCGGCGAGCAGCTTCTCGTCCTTGGGCTTCCAGTACTCCCACAGCCCGGCCATCGCGACCGACGAGCCGTCGCCGTACGTCGTGAAGTACGGCTGCTTCGTCTTCCCGGTGTCGGTGTCGCGGCGCTGCCACTCGTACCAGCCGTCGGCGGGCAGGATGCAGCGTCGCGACGCCAGGGCGCGGCGGAACGCGGGCTTGTCGGCGGCGGTCTCGGAACGGGCGTTGATCATCCGGGCGCCGCCCGAGGGGTCCTTCGACCACGACGGGACGAGCCCCCACCGGACCCGGCGCAGCGTCCGCTGGGTCTCGTCGCGGATCGGCGCACCGTCGTCGTCGCGGGGGTGGCGTTCCACGACCGTCGTGACCTGCTTGGTCGGAGCCACGTTGAAGTCGGGCGTGCCCTCGTCCTCGGTGGCGTCGACGGCCCGGAACTCGTCGGCGAGGTCGGCGGGGGCCTTCGTGGAGGAATAGCGGCCGCACATGCCTCCATCGTTCCACGCCTCTCGTGAAACCATGACGTCGTGACCGGCACCTGGCCCGCCCCGCACGCGACAGCACCCGTCCACGGCCGGGTCACCGTGCCGGGCTCGAAGTCGATGACCAACCGCGCGATCCTGCTCGCCGCGCTCTCCGGTGGCCCCGCGTCGGTGGACGGCGCGCCCGCGACGCGCGACACCATGCTGATGGTCGAGGCCTTGCGCGCCCTGCACGTGCCGATCCACGTCGACGGCGAGCACATCACCGTCGACCGGCACACGGGCCTCGCGGCCGGCTCGATCGACTGCGGTCTCGCGGGCACGGTCATGCGGTTCATGCCGCCCGCGGCGACGCTGGTCGAGGGCGCCGTGCGCTTCGACGGCGACGAACGCGCCCGGGAACGCCCGATGGGCCCGGTCCTCGACGCGCTGCGCTCGCTCGGCGCCGTCATCGTCGGCGACTCGCTGCCGTTCGTCGTCGTCGGCGAGCGCGGGATCGAGGGCGGCACGGTCACGATCGACGCGTCGGAGTCCTCCCAGTTCGTGTCGGGCCTGCTCCTGTCGGCGGCGCTGTTCGACAAGGGCGTCACCGTCCACCACGACGGCAAACCCGTCCCCTCGCTGCCGCACATCGACATGACGGTCGCGATGCTGCGC
Source organism: Pseudonocardia sp. (assembly GCF_050250275.1). GTDB lineage: Bacteria > Actinomycetota > Actinomycetes > Mycobacteriales > Pseudonocardiaceae > Pseudonocardia. The sequence continues at coordinate 35,895 of NZ_JBFWOY010000040.1, read as the reverse complement.
CACGCGGGCGTCGTCGTCGACGACTCCGAGCCGAACACCTGGCGCGTCGAGCACGGGCGGATCGAGCCGCGGCAATGGGTCGTCGAGCCCGACCTGTCCAACGCCTCGGTGTTCCTCGCGGCCGCGGCCGTCACCGCCGGGACGGTCACCGTCGCCGGCTGGCCGGCCGAGTCGACGCAGCCGGGCATCGGCATCCTCCCGGTGCTGCGCGAGTTCGGCTGCACCGTCTCCCCCGGGGCGGACGGGCTGACCGTCACCGGTCCCGATCTGCTGCGTGGTGTCGACGTCGACCTGCACGACGTCGGCGAGCTGACCCCCACGGTCGCCGCCGTCGCGGCCCTGGCCCCGACGCCGTCACGGCTGCGCGGGGTCGCGCACCTGCGTGGCCACGAGACCGACCGGATCGCCGCGCTCGCCGCGGAGATCACCGCGCTGGGCGGCGACGTCGACGAGACCCCCGACGGGCTGGAGATCCGGCCCGCCACGCTCACCGCGCCCACCGACCGGCCGTGGCGCGCCTATGCCGACCACCGGATGGCGACCGCGGGCGCGCTCGTCGGGCTCGTCGTCCCCGGCGTGGAGATCGACGACATCGGCGCCACCAGCAAGACGTTCCCCGACTTCCCGGGGAGCTGGACGGCGCTGCTCGCATGAGCCGGACGTGAGCATGGGCGTCGTCCGGGCGCGCTCCGGCACGGGCGTCCGATGAGCCCGGGCAGGCCGCGCGAGTACGACGAGACCGACGTCCGGGTCCGGCCGGGCCGGCGCGGGTCGCGGCCGCGCAGCAAGCGCCGCCCCGAGCACGCCGACGCGGCCGAGGCGATGGTCATCGGCGTCGACCGGGGCCGCTGGACGTGCGCCCCCGACGGCGACGCCGCCCGCCCGCCGGTCATCGCGATGCGGGCCCGGGAGCTGGGCCGGACACCGATCGTCGTCGGCGACCGGGTCGGCCTCTCCGGGGACGTGTCCGGCACCGTCGACACGTTGGCGCGCATCGTCCGCGTCGAGGACCGCGACACCGTGCTGCGCCGCACCGCCGACGACACCGACCCCTACGAGCGGATCGTCGTCGCCAACGCGGCGCAGCTGGTCATCGTGACGGCGCTGGCCGACCCGGAGCCGCGGACCGGGTTCGTCGACCGCTGTCTCGTCGCCGCCTTCGCCGGCGGACTCACCCCGGTGCTGTGCCTGACCAAGTCGGACCTCGCCGATCCCGGACCGTTCGCCTCGACCTACGCGGAGCTGGAGTTCCCGGTGGTCGTGACCCGCCGCGACGAGCCGCCGGACGAGCTCGCCGCGCTCCTGCAAGGCAAGGTGTCCGCCCTCGTCGGGCACTCGGGCGTCGGGAAGTCGACGCTGGTCAACGCGCTGGTGCCGGACGCCGAGCGTGCGGTCGGGGTGGTGTCGGGGGTCGGCAAGGGCCGCCACACCACCACCGCGGCGCTGGCGCTGCCGCTGCCCGACGGGCAGGGCTGGGTCGTCGACACCCCCGGGGTGCGGTCGTTCGGGCTCGCCCACGTCACGTCCGACGAGGTCATCGCGGCCTTCGACGACATGGCCGCGGCCGTGGAGGACTGCCCCCGCGGCTGCGGGCACCTCGGCCCGCCCGCCGATCCGGAGTGCGCCCTCGACACGCTCGTCGCCGCCGGCGCGTTGCGCCCCGCCCGGCTCGAGGCACTGCGGCGGGTCCTGGTCGCCCTGCGCTGACCGGCGTTCGCTAGCGTTCCGGGGCATGGCGGTGAGGTCGGCGGGCGGGCCCCGGTCCGTGCTGCTCGCCCTGCTCGCGGTCGTCGCCGTCGTCGTGTCCGCGTGCGGGTCGGGCCCCGGCGGCGACACGAGCGAGAACGGGCTGCCCCGCTACTACGACGCGACGCAGCTGCTCAACGTCCTGGTCGAGCGCCGCGCCGCCGACCGCACCGCGCAGCTCGCCGTCGCCGGCGACGTCACCGGGTCGGCGCCCGTCACGTTCAGCGCGCAGGGCGCGGTCAGCCTGGAGGGCCCCACCCCGGCGCTCGCCCTCGACCAGACCATCACCTGGCCCGGCGGCCAGCCCCAGACCTCCGGCTTCGTGCTGCGCGACGGCCAGGTGTGGCTGCGCTCCCTCGACGGCGGCACCCCGTGGCTGCGCGGCACCTCCGCCACCACCGGCGCCGACCGGATGCGCGCCGCCATCGCCGAAGCGTTGGGCGACACCACCGACCCCACAGCCAACCTGTCCCGCTACGCCGACGCCACGCTCGTCTCCGACGCCTCGGACGAGACCGTCGACGGGGTGGCGACGATCCGCTACACCCTCGTCGTCGACCTCACCCGGGCCGCCGCGATCGAACCCGACGACGCCGTCCGCGCCCAGCTCGAGCAGCAGGTCGCGAGCGGGCTCACCCGCATCACCTCGACGCTGTGGGTCGACGCCGACACCCGGCCTGTCCGCACCCGCCAGCGCCAGGAGCTGCCCGGCCTGGGCACGCTCGCGATGACCGGCGTCTACAAGTCGTGGGGCACACCCGTCACCATCACCCCGCCCGCCGCGGCCGAGGTGCGATGACCGCACCGGACCCGCGGTCGGTCGGACCGTTCACGATCCGCCGCGTCCTCGGCGAGGGCGGCATGGGCCGCGTCTACCTCGGCCGCTCACGCGACGGGCGCGAGGCCGCCGTCAAGGTGGTCCGCGCCGCGCTGGCCGACGACCCCGAGTTCCGGGCCCGGTTCCGCCAGGAGGTCGCCGCCGCCGCACGCGTCCACGGCGCCTACACCGCCGCGCTGCTCGGCGCCGACCCCGACGCCCCCGCGCCGTGGATGGCGACGGAGTACGTGCCGGCGCCGTCGTTGCGCGACGCGGTCGGCGAGCACGGGCCCATGCCCGCCGAACCGGTGCGGCGCCTGGGCATCGGGCTCGCCGACGCGCTCGCCGCCATCCACGCGGTGGGCGTCGTGCACCGCGACCTCAAGCCCGGCAACGTGCTGCTCGCCCACGACGGCCCCAAGGTCATCGACTTCGGGATCGCCCGCGCCGCCGACGCCACCACCCTGACCCGCACCGGCGCCGTCATCGGCACCCCCGGTTTCATCGCGCCCGAGGTGCTCACCCACGAGCGCGCCGGGCCGGCCTCCGACGTGTTCGCCCTGGGCGGGGTCCTGCTCTACGCGGCCACCGGCCGGGCGCCGTTCGGCGAGGGCGAGGCCGCCGTCCTGCTGTTCCGGGCCGTCAACGTCGAACCCGATCTCACCGGCGTCCCCGCCCCGATCGCGTCCGTCGTGCGGGCATGCCTCGACCGCGACCCCGCCCGCCGGCCCACGCCCGCGCAGATCCGCGACTCCCTCGGCGGCGACCGCGACCGCCCCACCAGCGGCTGGCTCCCCGCCCGGCTGGAGCCGACACCGCCGCGGCCCGTCGCCCGTCGCCGGTTGTCCCCCGTCCTCGCGATCGGGGCCGTCGCCGCGGTCATCGCCCTGGTCGGGGGCCTCGTGCTCGCGCTGCGCCCCGATCCCGGCGACCCGGCGTCGCCCCCGACGACGTTCCCGACCGGGCTGTCGATCCCGCCCACGGCGGCGGTGACGCTGCCGACGGTTGTCACCATCCCGACGCTGCCGCCGACCGGCACCGTCGCCGCCGCCGACGTCACCACCTCCCCGGTCGCGACCGGGTTCAGCACGCCGTCGAACAACATCGCCTGCTACCTGACGCCCAACTCGGCGCGCTGCGACGTCGCCGAGAGCACCTGGGACCCCTCGACGGTCCCCGCCCGCCCCGCGAACTGCCAGCAGGTGTGGGGCGACTCCCTCACCGTCAGCGGCGCCGACCGCCCCACGTTCACCTGCCACGGCGACACCGTCTTCGGCACCGGGGCGATCCTCGACTACGGCCGCTCCCTGCGCGTCGGCGACGTGACCTGCACGAGCCGGACCTCGGGCGTCGAGTGCAGGGTCGGCTCCAGCGGGCACGGCTTCTCGCTGTCCAAGGGCGCGTACCAGTTCTTCTGAGGGTCCTCAGGCCCCGTCCGCGAACGCGGCGACGAGGACCTCCAGCCGCGCCGTCCGGCCGGCCGGCGGGATGCGGCCGCTGCCGGCGAGGACGGCCATGCCGTGCACCGCGCTCCAGACGACCTCCGCCCGCGGTTCGCGACGTTCGTCGTCGGCGCGGAAGCAGCCGACGAACGCGTCGAAACCCGCCCGCATCGGCGCGGGCGTCGCGTCGCTCGCGAACGCGAGATCGGTCGGCAGCACGAACATCGCCTGGTAGAGGGCGGGGCGCTCGACCGCGAACGTCAGGTAGGCGCCGCAGACGGCGCGCAGCGCCCGGCCACCGGGCACGGGCACGCTCCCCCGCGCACGCCCCAACTGGTCGGCGAGCTCGGCGAACCCGTCGAGGGCGACGGCACGCACGATGGCGTCCTTGCCCGCGAAGTGGCTGTAGAGGACCGGCTGGCTGTACTCGACGCGGTCGGCGAGCCGCCGCGTCGTCACCGCCTCCCAGCCCTCGGCCTCCGCGAGCTCACGCGCGGCCGTGACGATCAGCTGGTGGCGCTGGGCGCGTTCGCGTTCACGACGCTCCGAAGTGGTCGACATCGCCGGATTCTAGCAGTGCTAGACATTCTGTCGGCGGCAGATTAGCGTCGATCTCATCGCTAGCAACGCTAGATTCTGGAGGGCCCCGCCATGCTCGTCACCATCGCGAACGTGCTCGCCGTACTGATTGCCGTCGGCATCATCGTCGTCGGGGCATGCGCCTTCTGGGCCCCCCGCGCCGCGGCCGGGTTCGGCATCCCCGCCACGCCCACCGACGACCACACCTTCCAGGCCTGGCTGACCGTCAAGGGCGTGCGCGACATCGCCAGCGGCCTCTTCGTCGTCGTCCTGCTGCTGACCGCCACACCGCACGTCCTCGGCTGGTTCATGCTGGCCGCCGCCCTGATCCCGCTCGGCGACGGGTCGATCGTGCTGCGCAGCAAGGGCCCGCGCGCCGCCGCGTTCGGTGTCCACTGGGCGACGGCCGCGGTCATGGTCGTGATCGCCGTGCTGCTGCTCGTGTCGTGAGCTGCCGGCCACGCACAGGGTCAGCCCATGTGCGGGTACCGGTGGTCGGTGGGCGGCACCAGCGTCTCCTTGATCGCACGGGGGCTCGTCCAGCGCTGCAGGTTGTAGATCGAGCCCGCCTTGTCGTTGGTGCCCGACGCCCGCGCCCCGCCGAACGGCTGCTGGCCGACGACCGCGCCGGTCGGCTTGTCGTTGACGTAGAAGTTCCCCGCGGCGAAGCGCAGTGACTCCTGGGCCGCGACGACGGCGGTGCGGTCCGTCGCGAACACCGACCCGGTCAGGGCGTAGGGCGTGGCGGTGTCGACGGTGCGCAGCACGTCGGCCCACGCCCCCGGCGCGGAGTCGTCCCACACGTGGACGGCGAGCACCGGCCCGAACAGCTCGGTGGTGAACACCTCGTCAGTGGGGTCGTCGCCGACGAGCACGGTGGGCTCGACGAACCAGCCGTCGGAGTCGTCGCAGCCGCCGCCCGCGAGGACCTCCAGCCCCCCGGTGTCGCCCAGGACCTTCGCCAGCCGGGCGTAGGCGCGGGCGTCGATCACCGCACCGCCGAACGTCGACAGGTCCTCGACGTCGCCGAAGGACACGGCGCGGGTCGTGTCGGCCAGGGCGTCACGCACGCCACCCCGCCACAGCGACGCCGGCACGAATGCCCGCGACGCCGCCGAGCACTTCTGCCCCTGGTACTCGAACGCGCCGCGGACCAGCGCGGTCACCAGGGCGTCCGGGTCGGCGCTGGGATGGGCGACGACGAAGTCCTTGCCGCCGGTCTCGCCGACGAGGCGCGGGTAGGTGCGGTAGCGCTCCAGGTTGCCGGCGACCGACCGCCACAGGTGCCGGAACGTCGCCGTGGAACCGGTGAAGTGCACGCCGGCCAGGTCGGGCGAGGTGAGCGCGACCTCGGAGACCGCCGTCCCGTCACCGGTGACCATGTTGACCACGCCGGGTGGCAGCCCGGCGGCCTCCAGCAGCCGCATCGTGTACCAGGCGGCCAGGGTCTGGGTCGGGCTCGGCTTCCAGACGACGGTGTTGCCCATCAGCGCGGGCGCCGTCGGCAGGTTCGCGGCGATCGCGGTGAAGTTGAACGGCGTGATCGCGAGGACGAAGCCCTCCAGGGGGCGGTGGTCGAAGCGGTTCCACACCCCCGGCGAGGAGACCGGCTGCTCCGCGAGCAGCCGCCGGGCGTAGTGGACGTTCCAGCGCCAGAAGTCGATCAGCTCGCACGCGGAGTCGATCTCGGCCTGCTGCACCGACTTCGACTTGCCGAGGATCGTGGCCGCGTTGAGGGTGTGCCGCCACGGCCCGGACAGCAGGTCCGCCGCGCGCAGGAACACCGCGGCCCGCTCGTCGAACGGCAGGTCCCGCCACGCGGGGGCGGCGGCGCGGGCCGCGGCGACCGCGGCCTCCACGTCGGCGGCGGTGGCCTGTGCGGACACCCCGAGGACGCGACGACGCCGGTGCGGTGACACCACCTCGACCCGCTCGCCACCGCCCATCCGCTCCCGCCCGGCGACGGTCCCGGTGAGCTCGTGCCCGGTCGCCCCCAGCTCGGCGAGCCGCGCCGCCAACGCCGAACGCTCGGGGCTGCCGGGTGCGTGACCGAGGACGGGCTCGTTGCGCGGAGCGGGGACGTCGGTGACTCCGGTCAACTCGGGCATGTCCCCAGGGTGGCCCCGTCGGACCCGGCTGTCATCCGCCGATCCCCTACACGGGAGGGCGCCCTGGATGGCAAGCTCGGCCCCATGACCACGGGGGGAACCGAGGACGCCGCGGCGCCGGACCCGACTCCGCAGCGGGCCGGCACCTCCGGACCGCCCGCGCTGCGGATCGGGACGGCCGAACGCGATGCCGCGGCGAAGGCGCTCGACGCGCACCTGGAGGCGGGACGGCTCGGCGTCGAGGAGTACGCCGACCGGTCGGCCGCCGCCGCGGGCGCGACCGTCGCCAGCGAGATCCAGGCCCTGTTCACCGACCTCCCGGCGCCGCACCCGCGGCTGCCGGGGCAGCCGACGACCGAGCCGCCTCCCACGTCGCGGCTCCCCGTCATCGACGCGACCTCCCGCGAGCCCGAGTCCCGGGGCGGGTTCTCCGGGTGGGGGCCGCGGATCGTCGCGGTCACCCCGATCGTCGCGCTCGTGCTCTTCCTGGCACTCAACGGCGTGTTCGCGCAGGCGTGGATCTTCTTCCTGCTGGTCCCGCTGGTCGGTGGCATCGTCTACGGCGGCGACCGTGGCCGGGACCGCGACCGGCGCCTCCTCGACCGGGACGACCGCCGGGAGCTGCGCCGCGGCGACCACGACTAGCTCACCGCCCTGCACGGCGCGAACGGGTCAGGACGTGCGCGGCGGCCAGGGCGGGACGACGTCCGGGTAGTCGGCGGGGACCCGGCCGGGGAAGGCGGCGGCCCGCTTCTCCAGGAACGACGTGACACCCTCCGCGGCGTCGGGGGTGCGGCCCAGGGCGTCGATGGCGCGCGAGTCGAGCCGGTGGGCCTCCCACGGCCCCGGTGCGCCCAGCATCGACCACAGCAGCTGCCGTGACACCGCCACCGACACCGCCGAGGTGTTGTCGACGATCTCCGCCGCCAGCGTGCGCACGGTGTCTGCGAGGTCGGCATCCGGCACGACGCGGGACACGAGCCCACCGGCGAGGGCCTCGGCGGCGTCGAACACGCGGCCGGTCGCGACCCACTCCATCGCTCGCGAGATGCCGACGACCCGCGGCAGGAACCAGCTCGACGCCGCCTCCGGCACGAGCCCGCGACGGGCGAAGACGAACCCGAACCGGGCGGACTCGGCCGCGATCCGCACGTCCATGGGCAGCGTCATGGTGGCGCCGATGCCGACGGCCGGGCCGTTGATCGCCCCGATGACCGGCTTGCGCGACGCCGCGATCCGCAATGAGGTCACGCCGCCGCGGTCGCGGGGGACGCCGTCGACGGTGCCGTGGGTCTGGTCGGCGGCGCGGGCGCCGTCGGAGGAGTCGAAGGTCGAGGCGCCCCGCCCGAGGTCGGCACCGGCGCAGAACCCGCGGCCCCGGCCCGTCACGACGACCACGCGGACCCCCGGGTCGGCGTCGGTCGCGTCGAAGGCGGCGACGATCTCGTCGGCCATCGTGCTGGTGAACGCGTTGAGCTTCGCCGGGCGGTCGAGGGTGATCGTCGCGACGCCGTCGGCGACCTCGTAGGCGATCTCGGTGTAGGACAACGGGCTCCTCCTCGTCGGGGACCCCTCAGGTCTAGCCGATCCGGGCGCGGCGCGCGATCACCGCCCGCCCGGCGCGACCCGGACATCCGACCTAATCTCCGGCGATGCACGCACGAAGTGCCGGGGAACCGGACGTCGCCCAGGCCGACACCGAGCGGACCTTCGACCGGCTGGTCGACGAGGGCACCCAACGGCTCGGCCGGTCGTGGTCGGGGCTGCTCGCCACCGGGACGCTCGGCGGGCTGGACATCGGCGTCGGTGTGCTGGGCCTGCTGCTGGTCGAGCACGCCACGGGCAGCACGCTGCTGGGCGGGCTGGCGTTCGCGATCGGGTTCGTCGCGCTCACCCTGGCCCGCTCGGAGCTGTTCACCGAGGACTTCCTGGTGCCGGTCGCCGCGGTCGTCGCCAAGGCCAGCCCGTTGACGGCGCTGCTGCGCCTGTGGGTGGTCACGCTGGCCACCAACCTCGCGGGCGGCTGGGTCATCACCTGGATCCTGATGGCCGGGTTCCCGTCGCTGCACGAGACGGCGATCGAGTCGGCGGGCACCTACATACGGCTCGGCATCGGGTGGCAGGCGTTCGCGCTGGCCCTCACCGGCGGGTTCCTCATCACGCTGATGACGCACATGCAGCACTCCACCAACTCCGACGGCGTGCGGCTCGTCCCCGCCGTCGGGATGGGGTTCCTGCTCGGCGCCGGCTCGGTCAACCACGCCGTCGTGGCGTCACTGCTGTGCTTCGCCGCCCTCCACGCCGGCGCCCCCTTCGGCTACGGCGACTGGGCAGGACTGGCCGCCTTCGCCGCCCTGGGGAACATGCTCGGCGGCCTGCTGCTGGTGACGATGCTGCGGCTGCTCCAGGTACCGCACAAAGTCTCCGAGGAGCGCCGTCACCGGGCCTGAGCAGCCGTGCCCATCTCGACGCCGAGCGCAACGGCGAGGGCAGCCGCGTCGGCGCAGATCACCTCGGCGCCCGCGGCGAGCAGCTCACCGGGCAGACCGTAACCCCAACCGGCCCCCACGAACGGGATGCCGTGCACACGGGCACCGACCACGTCGAGATGCCGGTCCCCCACCATCATCGCCGAAGGGTTGCCGATGCGGCGCAACACCTCGGCGATGACGTGGGCCTTGGTGGGGCGGGCGTGCTCGGGGGTGTCTCCGCAGACCGTCGCGAACACGTCGTCGAGCCCGACGTGGGCGACGATGAGATCGGCGTTGACCTGCGACTTGCTCGTCGCCACCGCGACGACGACGCCCGCGGCGTGCAGCCGCCGCACGACCTCGTCGACACCCGGGAAGACCCGCACCGCCTCCGCCCCGTGGTCGGCGTAGAGCGTGCGGTAGACGGACAGGACCGCGGCGGTGACGTCGTCGCCGACCAGCGGCGGCAGTGCCGTCGACAGCGGCGGGCCGAGGATGCCGCGGTCCAGCGCCGCGGCAGGCGCGACCACCCCGATCTCGGCGAACGCCTCGGCGAGGCAACCGAGGATCGAGTCGGCGGAGTCGACGACGGTGCCGTCGAGGTCGAACAGGACGGCGTCAGGCAGGTGCACCCGTCCAGGGTCGCTGCCCGACGGCGTGCGCGGATCACCCCCGCGGGGGATCAGCCCAGCTCGACGACGAAGGCGACCTCCCCCGGCGCGTACCAGGCCAGCTCGTGGTCCTCGGCCTCACCGATGAGGAACTCGGCGTCCAGGTCGCCCAGGTCGGCGGCATCGACCGCGCCCGCGGCCTGGCGGACGGCGTGCTCGGCGTCGGCGACGTCGACGTGCACCGCCGCGATCGCCTCCATCGGTACCGCGCCGGTGACGCGCACGGCGCCGTCGTCGAGATCGGGGCGCAGGGTGACGTCGTCGATGTCGGCGGCCACCACGACGCGCCGCGCCGGGGTGTCGTCCTCGCCCAGCCCGAACTCGACGGCGAGCAGCCGCAGCGACGCCCGTGCCGCCTCCAGCATCGCCGCGTACTCGAGCTCCTCGTCGTCACCGGCGACGTAGGCCTCACGCAGCCGCGGCGTCAACGCGAACGCGGTGCCGCCGATGGGCTCGAACTTGCCCGTCTTGACCAGCCGCGCCAGCATCGGCCACGTCCCTGGCAGGTAGATCCGCACGTTCGCCCTTCCGGAGCTGTTCGTCAGCCGGCGGTGGCCAGCAGTTCGTCGAGCGCCTCGTCCACGAGGCCTGCGAGCACGTCGACGTCGTGCATCGCGTCGCGATCACCGTTGAACCCGTAGTACACCCCGCCGTCGTAACTGGTCAGCCCGATCGAGAGCGCCTGTCCCTTGGCCAGCGGCACGACGGGGAACATCTCCAGCATGCGCGCCCCCGCGGCGTAGAGGGGGAACTGCGGGCCGGGGACGTTCGTCACGACCAGGTTGAAGATGCGTTTGGAGAACCCGCTCGCGGCGCGGGCGCCCAGCGCGTGCAGCGTCGGCGGCGCGAACCCGCCGATGCGCACCAACGTGTCCGCACCGACCGACTGGCCGCCCGCCGTGTGCTCGGCCATCGCGTGCGAGACGTGGCGCAGCCGCACGAGCGGGCTCGCCTCACCGACCGGCAGGTCGACCAGGAACGACGACACCCGGTTGCCCAGCGAACCCGCCGTCGCGGAGCTGGGGACATCGGCCTCGCCCCGCACCGACAGCGGGACCATCGCCCGGACCGACGCCGACGCCGTGACCGGCTCGCCGCGGGAGAGCAGCCAGTCGCGCAGGGCACCGGAGATGACGCTGAGCACCGCGTCGTTGACGGTGCAGCCGTGCACCGCGCGGATCCGCCGGTAGGCCTGCAGGTCGGTGCGCGCCACCGCGAACCGGCGCTGCGTGGAGATGTCGACGTTCAGCGGCGTCCCCGGGGCCCGCCGGGACGCGGTGCGCGCCATCGTGAACAGCTTCGTCGCGACCCCGGCGACCTTGCCCACCGTCGCGATCGCGTCACCCGTCGCCGTCCGGACGTTCTCGACCAGCTCCTGGGGCCGCGCCACCATGTCCCCCAACGCCTCCAGCAGGAGCGTCGGCGCGCTGGGCTCCGGGTGGGGCATCCACAGCTCCTCGGGGACCTCGCGAGGGTCCGGGGAGACGTCGAGGATGACCTGGCCGATGTCGATCGCGCTGATCCCGTCGACCATCGCCTGGTGGGTCTTGGTGATGACGGCCGCCCGGTTGCCGGCGAGCCCCTCGACCAGGTACATCTCCCACAACGGACGCGTGTGGTCGAGCGGGCGCGACATCAGCCGCGCCACCAGCTCGGCCAGCGCCTCGTCGGACCCCGGGCGGGGCAGCGCCGACCGCCGCACGTGGTAGGCGATGTCGAAGTCTTGGTCGTCGACCCACACCGGGCGGGCGATGTTGCCCGGAACGTGGCGCACCTTCTGCCGGTAGCGGGGCACCAGGGCGATGCGCTGCTCGACGAGGTCGACGAGGCCGTCGTAGTCGAACCCCGTCCCGGGCCGCTCGAAGACGGCGACCCCGCCGACGTGCATGGGCGTGGACGCCTCCTCCAGGTAGAGGAACGAGGCGTCGAGCGCGGAGAGCCGGGGCGGCATGCCGGTGATCCTACGGTCGCGTGGGAGGCTTCTGCCGTGCCCGAACCGCGTTCATCGACCCGATCGCCCAAGGACACCTTCATCACGGTGTACGGCCGCAAGCCGGTCCTGGAGGCGTTGCAGGACGAGTCGCTGCGCGTCGACAAGGTGCTGCTCGCCGAGGGCTCGCGCGGCGAGCCGGTCCGCGCGATCCGCGACGCCGCCCGCTCCCGCGGTGTGCCGGTGCAGACGGCGTCGGCGCACCGGGTCAAGGTGCTGGCGGGCAACGGCCGGCACGACCAGGGGGTGCTCGCCGACGTCGTCGCCCCGCGGATGGCGCCCGTCGAGGAGTTCGTCGGCGACCTGGGCACCCGCCGCGGCGCCTCCGTACTCGTGCTCGACGCCGTCACCAACCCCGCCAACGTCGGCATGATCCTGCGCAGCGCCACCGCCGCCGGGCTCGACGGGGTGCTCGTGCCCCGGCGCGGGGTCCCGTCCATCGACCCGCTGGTGATCAAGGCCTCCGCCGGCGTCGCGTTCTCCGCGCCGGTGCTGCGGTCCTCGACCGCCGCGGAGGGGTGTGCGACCCTGCGCGCCGCCGGGTTCGCGGTGTTCGGGCTCGCCGCCGGCGGCGACTCGCTGCTCGACGCCGAGCTGCCCGAGCGGGTCGCGCTGGTGCTGGGCAACGAGACCGACGGCCTGTCCGCCGACGTCCGCGACCACCTCGACGGCACGCTGTCGATCCCGATGTTCGGCGGCGTCGAGTCGCTCAACGTCGCGAGTGCCGGCGCCGTCGCCGCCTACGAGCTGCTGCGCCGGCGACGCTGAGCGCCGGGTGCGCTGACACACCCGCCGGGTGACGGAGCCGGACGCCGCGCCGCAGACGCAGTTCAATGGGGCGCGTGACCCCGCACGCCACCCGCGGCGCGCCGCCGGCCCGCAGCGGTCCGGCCCGGCGCCGCTCCGGGCGCGCGCGGCTCGTCCCGGCGGCGGCCGCCGGGCTGCTCACCCTTCTCGTGCTGGGCGCGTCGACGGGGCTGCTGCTCGGCAACCCCGCCGGGGCCGGCGACAACGGCGACGGTGCCCGGCTGTGGTGCGGGGCCGGGCTCGTGCCGCACACCCCGGACGGCACGTCGGCCTGGAAGGGCGGCGTCGTCCTCGACTTCACGACCGGGGCGCCCGCCTGCGCCGACCCGCTGCCGTCGTCGGCGCTGGCGGTGCTGCGGGCCGTCACCCCCGCGGGCCCCGGCACCTGGTCACTGACGTCGCTCGGCTGGGCCTACCTCGTGATCGCCGTTGCCGCAGCGGCCGTCGCGGGATGGGCGGCGTCGGCGCGCGGACCGTGGCGGGCGGCCCTGCTCGCCGTGCCGGTGCTGCCGCTCACCGAGCCCGCGTTCAGCCGTTTCCTGATCTCGACGTTCAGCGAGCCCGCCGGTCTGGTCGGCCTGTTCGTCCTGCTCACGGGCGTGGTCACGGCCGCTGTCACCCACCGGGCCGATCGGGCCGAGCGTGTCGTCGCGCTGCTCCTCGTCGCCGCCGGTGGGGTGTTCGCGGCCACCGCCAAGACCGGGTTCGTGCCCGTCCTCGCCGTCGCGGTCCTGGTCTGCCTCCTCATCCCGGTGGGTGCCCCCGGCCGACGCGCCCGCGTCCCGGGCGTACTCGTGGCCGTCGCCCTCGCCGCGGTGACCGTCGGCCCGGTCCTCGACGCCGCGCAGTGGCAGGCCCGGCACTACTCGACGGTCAACACCGTCGACATCGTCTTCACGACCGTGCTGCCCGAGATCGGTCACGACGCGATCGGCCCGCTCGGTCTGCCCGCCGGCGCCGCCGCGCAGTCCGGCCAGGCCTGGTTCCCGCGCGCCGACGGTTCCCTGCCCGGCAACGCCGCCGTCGCCGCGGACCCGACGGCGGTCCGCAACGCCGCCTGGGCCGAGCTGGCCACGACGCCGGGCGCGCTGCTGCGGTCGGCGGGGGTGGCCGTCCAGGCGACCGAGGGCCGCGGGATCGGCTACCTCCCGTCGACGCCGTGGACACCGACGACGCCGCCGCAGGCCCTCGGGCACGCCGCCGGCGCCGTGGGCTCCGACACGGCGACACTGCGCGTCTGGCTCGACTCCATGGCGGTGCCGTGGTGGCCGTCGGCGGTGCTGCTCACCGGTGTGCTCGCCGCCGTGGCCGGGCTGGGTGGACCGCTGCGCAGGAGGTTCCCGGCCGCCGCGACCACCGCCCGGGTCGCCGGTCTCTGCGCGGCCACGTCGGTCGCGCTGGCGCTCACGGCGGTCCTCGGCGACGGCTACTTCGAGATCGCCAAGCACGTCTGGCCGGCGGCGTACCTCGTCGACGCGACGGTCCTGGCCCTGGCGTCGACGGCCGTCGCCCTCGCCGTGGACGTGCGGCGGCGCCGCGACCCGGCGGCCGGGGCCGGAGTCGGGGCCGGGTAGCGCGGCACCCCGGCGGTCCGCCGGACCCATTCCGCACGGATCGACAAGGGGAACAGGCGCGCACTCCCTATGGTGGCTCCATGGTGCACCGTCGGATGCCGAAACCCTCCGAGATCCTGCCGCTGCTGCGGCCGGCGCCGATCCGCTGGGACGCGACCGAACGCCGCCTCGCCCGCGCCGCGAACATCGCCGACCTGCGCACCATCGCCCGCCGCCGCACCCCCCGCGCGGTGTTCGACTACACCGACGGCGCCGCCGACGGCGAGCTGAGCCTGTCCCGCTCCCACGACGCCTACGCCCGCGTCGAGTTCGTCCCCACCGTGCTGCGCGACGTCTCCGAGATCGACACCTCCCGCACCATCCTCGGCACCCGCTCCGCGCTGCCGTTCGCGTTCGCCCCCACCGGGTTCACGCGCATGATGCACACCGAGGGCGAGAGTGCCGTGGCCTCCGTCGCGCAGCAGGTCGGGATTCCGTTCTCGCTGTCCACGATGGGCACCACGACGATCGAACAGATCGTCGACGTCGCGCCCGACGTGCGGCGCTGGTTCCAGCTCTACCTCTGGCGCGACCGCGCGTACGCCAAGGACCTCGTGCACCGTGCCGCCGACGCCGGCTACGACACCCTCATGCTCACCGTCGACACCCCTGTCGGCGGGGCCCGGCTGCGCGACGTCCGCAACGGCCTCACGATCCCGCCCGCGCTGAGCCTGCGCACGTTCCTCGACGGCGCCCGCCACCCGCACTGGTGGTTCGACATGTTCACCACCGATCCCCTGGCGTTCAGCAACCTGCAGGGCACCGACGGCACCATCGCCCAGATGATCAACAGGGTGTTCGACCCGGCCCTGACGATGGCCGACGTCGAGTGGCTGCGCGAGACCTGGCCCGGCACTCTCATGATCAAGGGCATCCAGAGCGTCGCCGACGCCCGCAGGGTCGTCGACGCCGGCGCCGATGCCGTGCTGCTGTCCAACCACGGCGGCCGCCAGCTCGACCGCGCCCCCGTCCCGCTGGAGCTCATCGAGCCGACCGTCGCCGAGCTGCGCGGCGACGCCGACGTCCTCGTCGACACCGGGATCACCCACGGCGCCGACATCGTCGCCGCGATCGCGCTCGGCGCCAACGCCGCCCTGATCGGCCGCGCCTACCTCTACGGGCTCATGGCGGGCGGGCGCCGCGGCGTCGAGAAGACCGTCGCCATCCTGCGCGGCGAGATCGAACGCACCCTCGCGCTCATGGGCGTCACGCGCGTCGACGACCTCCGCCCGGAGCACGTCCGCCTTCGCACGAACGGGTGAGCCTCCGGGTGGCGGGACCGGCGCGGGGGGGCCACAGTGCTGGGCATGGGACTCATCGACAAGGCGAAGGAACTGCTGAACCAGCACGACGACAAGGTGGACCAGGGCCTCGACAAGGCCGGTGACGCGGCCAAGGGGCGTTTCGCCGGTCACGACGACCAGATCGACGGCGTCGTCGGCAAGGCCAAGGGCGCCACCGGCGACGGCGACACCACCGCCCCGGCCCCCGCCCCCGACGAGGAGCAGGCGCCGCCGCCCAACGCCTGACCGTTCAGCGACCCCGGTGCTCGGGGTGCAGGTCGAGCAGGATCTCCACCTCGAGCACCGTCGCGTCGGCGGCGACGTGCCTGACGACGACCGCCCCGGCCTCCCGGGCCCCGCGCACGTTGGCCTCCGCGTCGTCGACGACCACACACTCCTCGATCGGCACCCCGAGGGCCGCTGCCGCCGCCCGGAACGCCTCCGGGTGCGGCTTGCGGGGACCGTCGGAACCGAGGCGCACGACGTCGACGAGGGCCGCCAGGCCCGGCGGCACTGACGACGCGTCCGTCAGCAACGCCGTTCGCACCCCGACCGCGCGCGACCGGGCCGGGAGGTCGGTGACCGGCGGCCCGTCGGTGAGGACGCCGCCGACGTCGAGGATCAGACCCCGCAACCTGCGGGTCGTCACTGGTCCGCGATCCGCGCCAGGTAGCCGCGCAGCTCCGCCGGCGGTGCGGGCAGCCATGCCGCGACGTCACGGTCCACCGCCCGGGAGGCGAGCGCCGAACGGGTGCGACCCGTCGCGGTGACCGCGATCCGCACGACCCGCCGGTCCCGGACGTCGCGCTCCCGCGTGACGAGGCCGGCGCCGTCGAGTGCGTCGAGCACCGGCGTCAACGTGGCCGGGGTGAGCCCGAGAGCACCCGCGAGGTCGCGGTGCGACGCGCTCGGCACGTCGAGGAGCGCCTCCAGCACCGCCAGCCCGGTGGCGCTCAGCCCGTGTGCGGCCGCGGCGGCCTGGCGCCGACGCTCCACCGCGCGACCCGCCCTCACGAGCAGCAGGTCGAGACCCGGGCGGTGGCGGGCGGTGGCGGTCCAGGTCGGCACCGCCGGACCATAGCCGCCCCGTGGGCGCGTCCGTCGCCGTTCCGCGACGGCGTTCACACCCGCGTTCGTGCGGCGGCGCACCGTATGCCGGCGTATCGACGTGGACCGGCCCCCGCCGGTGACCGGCCGCGGATGCTTGCGACGTGACCACGACCGTCGACGGGCCGCCGCGCAGGAGCTTCCGGATCCGGGTCCTGCAGCACGAGCCCGATCCCGAACCGATCTGGCCGCTGCCGCTGCCGCGCCCCGCCGCCGACACCTGGTGGCCCGGCGCCTCGCCCGCCCCGGTGCCGCAGCCGTCCGCGCCCGATCCCGCCGCCGTGCAGGCCGCCCACGCCGCCGAGCGGGCCGAACAGCGCGTCATCGGCGCGTCCGTCGGGCTGATCCTGCACGTCATCGGCGGCCGGGTACCGGCGCCCCGGCTGGCCCGGATCGCCGCACCGCAGGTCCAGCGCTACGCCGCCGCGGCCGCCCACCGCGCCGACCTGCGACGCGGCGTCGGCTCCCGCCGCCCGACCGGGCCTGCCCCGGGCGACCGCGTGTGTTCGCTGCGCATCGACCGGCCCGCCGCCGGCGTTGCCGAGGTCGCCGCGGTGTGCCGGTTCGGCGAGCGCGTCCGCGCGCTCGCCGCCCGATTCGAACAGCGCTCCGGGCAGGCCCCCTGGACCTGCGTCGCGCTCCGCCTCGGCTGATCCCGCCCCGGCGGCCGCCGCGTCAGTTCCCGCGCCGGCGGGCCTTCTCCGCCTGCCGCTGGGCCGCCCGGCGCTCCGACCGGTTGCCCTGGCCACCGCCCTGCGGCTTGGTCGGCCGCCGACCGCCGTTGCCGCCGCCGCGCACCGCCTCGCCACCGTCCTCGTCCGGACCGCTGTAGCGCAGGTTCTCCGGCTGCCGCTGCGGCGGCCCGCCGAAGACCGCGGGCAGCACCGTGGTCGCGTCGTCGTCGGGCTGCGGGCGGCCGTTCCCGTTCGCCGCACCGTTGGGCGCCGGCTGCACCGGCACCTCCCTGGTGACGGCCGCCGCGTCCGGCGCCGGCGCCGGCGCAGGGGCGGGCTCCGGCTCGGCGACCTGCACCTCCACCTGGAACAGGTGCCCGACGGTCTCCTCCTTGATGCCCTCCAGCATCCGGGAGAACATGTCGAACCCCTCGCGCTGGTACTCGATCAGCGGGTCGCGCTGGGCCATCGCGCGAAGGCCGATGCCCTCCTTGAGGTAGTCCATCTCGTAGAGGTGCTCGCGCCACTTGCGGTCCATGACCTGCAGCAGGATCTGGCGCTCCAGCTCCCGCATGCCGCCCTGCGCGCCGATCAGGGTGTCGATCTCGGCCTCGCGCTTCTCGTAGGCCTCCCGCGCGTCGGGCAGCAGCTCCGCCAGCAGCGCCTCCGACGTCAGGTCGTCCATGTCGCCGTCGTCGACCAGATCCTTCCAGCGCAGCGACACCGGGTAGACGGTGCGCAGCGCCGTCCACAGCCGGTCGAGGTTCCAGTCCTCGGCGTACCCCTCCGACGTCTCCCCCCGCACGTAGGCCGTGACGACGTCGTCGAGCATGTTGCGGACCTCGTCGCGCACGTCCTCACCGTTGAGCACGCGGCGGCGCTCGTCGTAGATGACGGTGCGCTGCTGGTTGAGGACCTCGTCGTACTTCAGGACGTTCTTGCGGATCTCGAAGTTCTGCTGCTCGACCTGCGTCTGCGCCGACCGGATGGCCTTGGTGACCATCCCCGCCTCGATCGGGACGTCGTCGGGCAGGTTGAGCCGGTTCATGATCGACTCCACGAGCTGGCCGTTGAAGCGGCGCATCAGCTCGTCGCCCAGCGACAGGTAGAACCGCGACTCGCCCGGGTCGCCCTGCCGGCCGGATCGACCCCGCAGCTGGTTGTCGATACGCCGCGACTCGTGCCGCTCGGTGCCCAGGACGTAGAGGCCACCCGCGTTGCGGACCTCCTCCGCGTCGGCCGCGACCTGCTCCTCGGCCTCCGCCAGCGCCGCGTCCCAGGCGGCCTCGTACTCCTCCGGAGTGGACACCGGGTCGAGCCCGCGGGCCCGCAGCTCCAGGTCCGCGATGAACTCGGGGTTGCCGCCCAGCATGATGTCGGTACCACGACCGGCCATGTTGGTGGCGACGGTGACCGCGCCCGGCACACCCGCCTGCGCGACGATCGTCGCCTCACGCTCGTGGTGCTTGGCGTTGAGCACCTCGTGCGGCACCTGCAGCTGCACCAGCAGCTTCGACAGGTACTCCGACGTCTCGACGCTCGTCGTGCCGACCAGCACCGGCTGGCGCTGCTCGAACTTCTCGGCGATGTCCTCCGCGACCGCCGCGAACTTCGCCTGCTCCGTCTTGAAGATGACGTCGCCCTGGTCCTGTCGGATCATCGGCCGGTTCGTCGGGATGGTGACGACGCCCAGCTTGTAGATCTGGTGCAGCTCCGCCGCCTCGGTCTGGGCGGTACCGGTCATCCCGGAGAGCTTGTCGTAGAGCCGGAAGTAGTTCTGCAGCGTGATCGTCGCGAGCGTCTGGTTCTCGGCCTGGACCTCGACGCCCTCCTTGGCCTCCAGCGCCTGGTGCATGCCCTCGTTGTAGCGGCGCCCCGCCAGCACGCGACCGGTGAACTCGTCGACGATCATCACCGCGCCGTCGCGGACGATGTAGTCCTTGTCCTTCTTGAACAGCTCCTTGGCCTTGATCGCGTTGTTCAGGTAGCCGACCAGGGGCGTGTTCGCGGCCTCGTACAGGTTGTCGATGCCCAGCTGGTCCTCGACCAGCTCGACACCCTCCTCGGTGACGCCGACAGTGCGCTTGCGCTCGTCGACCTCGTAGTGGACGTCGCGCTGGAACATCGGCGCCATCCGCGCGAACTCCTGGTACCAGCGGGCGCTCTGCTCGGCGGGGCCGGAGATGATCAGCGGTGTGCGGGCCTCGTCGATGAGGATCGAGTCCGCCTCGTCGACGATCGCGAAGAAGTGGCCGCGCTGGACGAGGTCGTCCTTCTTCCACGCCATGTTGTCGCGCAGGTAGTCGAAGCCGAACTCGTTGTTGGTGCCGTAGGTGACGTCGCAGGCGTACTGCTCGCGCCGCTCGGCGGGCGTCATCTCCGAGAGGATCACCCCGACCGTGAGGCCCAGGAAGCGGTGGATGCGACCCATCTTCTCCGCGTCGCGCCTGGCCAGGTAGTCGTTCACCGTGACGACGTGGACGCCCTGCCCGGCGATCGCGTTCAGGTAGGACGGCAGCACACATGTCAGGGTCTTGCCCTCACCGGTGCGCATCTCGGCGACGTTGCCCAGGTGCAGCGCCGAGCCACCCATGATCTGCACCGGGTAGGGGCGCTGGCCGAGCGTGCGGCTCGCGCCCTCGCGGACCACGGCGAACGCCTCGGGCAGCAGCTCGTCGAGCGACTCCCCGGCCTCGTGGCGCTTGCGGAACTCCTCGGTCTTGGCCCGCAGCTGCGCGTCGGTCAGGTCCTGCAGGTCGGCCTCGAGCGAGTCGACGTGGTCGGCGATCCGGGACAGCCGCTTGACCAGCTTCGTCTCGCCGGCTCGGAGCAGACGGTTCAGGAACGACACTGGTCGACCTCATTCACGATCGCGGCACGGGCACTTGACACGGCACGGGCGGACTGCGGGCCCACGTTGCGGGCGCCGGACCGCGGCCCGGCTCGGCCCATGGTAGAGGCACCGGGGTCATGGCGGCCCCGCAGCGCCGACGGGGGTGGCCCGGCACGCACGTCGGTGCGGCCGGACCACCCCCGTGGGTGATCGTCGTGGAGTGTCAGCTGCCGAGGCGGATGAGCCCGTAGTCGTACCCGCGGCGCCGGTAGACGACGCTCGGTTCGCCGCTGTCGGAGTCGGCGAACAGGTAGAAGTCGTGCCCGACCAGCTCCATGCGGGCCAGGGCGTCGTCGACGGTCATCGGTTGCGAGGTGTGCACCTTGCGGCGGACCACACGGCCCGGGCACGGATCCGGATCGTCGGCGCCGTCGCCGTTGTAGGCGGCGGCCAGCGCCTCCACCTCCGCGACCTCGCGGTCGGCGAGGTCGTGGTCGCCGTCGCCGTGATGGCCGTCGAGATGCTCGTCGTGGGCCCGGGGGGTGGGTATCGGGATCTCGCCCGTGGTCAGGTCCTCGACCATGAGGTCGGGAAGCTCGTCCGTGATGGTCGCGCCACCGCGGCCGGCCGCTGCGCGGGTGCGGCGGCTGCCGATCCTGCGACGGTCGTGCGATCGGCGGAGTCGGCCCTCGAGCTTGGAGATCGCGAGGTCCAGGGCGGCGTAGAAGTCCTTCGCCGTCGCCTCGGCGCGGGCGACGGCTCCGCAGCCGCCGCGGCCGGTGATCTCCACTCGCTGGCAGGTCTTGAGCTGCCGGCGGTTCGGCTCGTGGAAGAGCTCGACGTGCATTCCCATCATCTTGTGGTCGTACCGCTCGAGGCGGCCGACCTTGTCGGTGACGTGGACCCGGAAGTGGTCGGGAACCTCGACATTGCGGCCGGTGACGACGATCTCCACTAGGACATCCCTCGCTTTCGACGTCGATTCGACGGGGCTGGCTGCGCGGCCGGGGATGCGTTCCCCCGGTCACTGACACGGCGTCAGACGAACCTCCCGAAGGGGGACGGGGACTGTTGGGAGAGCACCGTAGCCCGGATCACGATTTGACAACAGGGGTCGATTGACAGTGTCGCTGACCTGTGTGGTAGCGACGAATGACATTCCCTGCGGCCTGCCGGAGCGGTAACGTCCGGTGTTCGTGCGGTTGCCCAACGTCGTCGACCGTGCTCCGTCCGCAGCCGTCGGCCCGCGTCCTGAGGCAGCAACCGGACGGCGCCCGGCGCCACCGCGCACCACCCGACAGACACCACCGCGGGTCCGGTGTCGGCGAGGCGTCACCGGCATCCCGATCACCTCCGCTCCTCGGCCCTCCCCGTCGATGTCCGTCCGTCACGTCCACCGCCGGTGCGGTCACGTGGTGTGGAGCCCGCTGTCGCGTCGCACAACACCAGAGCCGCTACCGGTACAACGCCCGAGGCGGCCAAGGAGTGCCGGCACGCGCGCAGCGTCGCGCCCGTGGTGATCACGTCGTCGACGAGCAGGACCCGCGCACCCGGCGGCGGCAGCCCCGGCCCCACCGCGCGCAGGCGGCCCGACAGGTTCGCGGCGCGCCCGGCGGCGTCGAGACCCACGGAGTCGGCGACCCCGCCCGCGAGCGCGAGCGCCGGCGCGACCGCGACCTCGTGCCCGCCACGGGCGAGCAGCGCGGCCAGCCGATGGCACAGCAGCAGGACGTGGTCGCCCCCGCGGTCGCGGGCCGCCCCCGGCCGGGACGGGGCCGGGACCAGCCAGCGGACCGGGCGGCCCCGCGCTCCCGTCCACGCCGGGCCGGGCCACGTCGCCGGCGGCATCGCCGTGGCGAGTGCCGCGGCGAGCAGACCCGCGAGCACCGGGGCGAGGTCGCGGCGGCCGCGTTCCTTGTAGACGAGCAGCGCCCGGCGCAGCGGGCCCCCGTAGCGGCCGGCCGCGAGCACCGGGGGCCCGCCACGTCCGCGGGCCCAGCGCGGCGGGCCCGTGCGGCCGGCACAGCCCGCACACCAGGCGTCACCCGGGGCGGCGCAGCCGCCGCAGCCGCCGGGCAGCAGCAGGTCGAGCAGCGCGGGCAGGAGGGCGGTCGCTCCGGCGGGGGTCATGGCGCGAGCGTGCCCGGCCCCGCCGACCCTCCGGACGCGCCCGGCCCCCGCGGGCCCGAGTTGTCCACAAGCGCGCGCTCACCCCGGTGGCCCTGTGGACAACTCCCCCGGCCGGGCGCGCCGGCCGGTACAACGGACCGGGCACAACTGATCAGCCCGGATAGAAGGGCATCGCGTCGGGCATCCCGCCCGCCACCAGGCGCCAGGTGTCGAGCTGCCCGCCCGAGAAGCTCCACACCCCACCCTGGTCCACCACGAGCAACGGCCGGTTGGGAGCGGCCGCCACCGCCCGCAACGGCGGAGTCAGGTTGCTGCCCGACACCGAGTCGAGCGCGAGCCCGTCGGCCGACACCAGCGACACCGCCCGGTCGCTGCGTGCGCCCACGACGACGACCGTGTCGGTCGACCGCCAGTCGACCGCGACGGCGTCGCCGAGCTCGCCGGGACGCAGCAGCCGCACACCCCGCAACGTCACCGACCCGTCGGCCGCCCGCGCGACCGAAGCGGTCACGACCCGCCCGCCCACGACCGCGGCGACACGCATTCCGTCGCGCGACATCCGGAAGGAGGTGATCGCCCCGCCCTCGGCGGTGAGCGCCGACGCGTCGACCTGGGCCCGCCGCGGGGGCACACCCGGGTCGGTCACGACCCGCGCGACCGTCGTCCCGTCGGCGACCGTCCAGACCTCGGTCCCGCCGGGCGCCCACGTCGGCCGGGTCAGGACGCTGCCCGTGACATCGGTGGCCTGCAGCGGCAGGTCGCCCTCGCCGACGATCAGCCGGCTGCGGGCACCCTCGCGGGACGCGACCGCCTGGTGGCGGCCGTCGACCGTGATCGCGGCCGACGCGATGTCGAAGGCGCCGTTGCCCGTCTGGCCCGCGACGACACCACCCGGGTCGTCGCCACCCAGCTTGCGCACGCGCCCACCCGCCGCCACCAGCGGCGGCTGTTGCGGGGCACCGGCGTCGGCGGCGTCGGCGGCGGTCGAGGCGACCGCGGCGCGGGTGATGTCGGGCGTCGCGGGCAGGACCGGGGAGCCGTCGATCAACAGCCGGACGCGCGAGACGTTGACCTCGGACAGCGTCAGCACGACCTGGGCGGCCAGCAACCGGCGCCCGGCGTCGTCGAGGGTGCCGACGCCGGTCAGGTCGACGACGAGCCCACCGTCGGCGGCCTCGGTGACGTTCGAGGTCAGCGAGGCCGTCCCGGGCAGCCGGCTCGCGACCGCGCCGGCCAGCGCCGGGGACGGTCCGTCGAGCAGCATGTCGACCGCCCGCGCCGCCTGGGCCTTCGCCGGGACGGCCGGGAGGTAGCGCAGGTCGGGCACGACCGTCGAGCGGACGGGATCGACGAAGAACACCTTGATCGAGCGGTAGTTCGACCGCAGGTCCGACAGCCGGACGAACACCCCCGGCGGGAGGGCGGAGATGCGCCACTGGCCGTCGCGGCGCACGACGGTGACGTCGGCCTCGACGGGGGCCTCGTCGGGCTCGAACGCCCCCGACGTCGTGAGCGTGCCGATCCGGGTACCGCGGATCCGCACGGTCGTGGTGTCGGTGCCGGTCGCGACGGGCACGGTGCCGAACTGCTCGTCGAGCACCGTGACCGACGAGCCGTCGTCCCAGGTGCCGGCCTCGGGCGCGAGGAACCGGCGGGCGGCGCCGTGCCGGTCGGCGCTGCTGCCGGAGGCGTAGACGAACCCGCGGACGAGGTCGAGCGGGTTGGTGCCGTCGACCGGGCCGGGCGGCGCGGGCGGGGCCTGGCCGTCGCTGACCTTGCGCAGGACCTGGACCGAGGAGTCACCCGGAACGGTCGCGCACCCGGCCGCGGCCACCGCGAGGACGGCGAGCAGCACGACCAGCACGGCCCGCGCGCGACGGCCGGCCCCCGGCTCGCAGCCGGGGCTCATCGGTGGACCCCCGGGCGGGAGGCGGGCGGGGCGCCGTGGACGCTGGCGGCGTCGGCGGCCGCGTCGCGCAACTGGCTGATGGGCGTCCCGAGCGGCGGGGTCGGCACGGAGTTGGTCTCGACCGGCCTCGTCCCCTCCGGGCCCAGCGGCAGCGGGCTCGACACGAGCTTGCCCCCGACCTCGCGGGGCAGCGTGAGCCGGAACGTCGAGCCCTGCCCGGGGGTGCCCCATGCCTGCAGCCAGCCGCCGTGCAGCCGCGCGTCCTCCAGGCTGATCGACAGCCCCAGGCCGCTGCCGCCGCTGCGCCGCGCCCGCGACTCCTCGGCCCGCCAGAACCGGTTGAACACCAGCCCGGCCTCACCGGGCCGCAGCCCGACACCGTGGTCGCGCACGGCGACGGCGACACCGACCGCGTCGCCGCGCAGGGTCACCTCGACCGGGCGGCCCTCACCGTGGTCGAGCGCGTTGGCGACGAGGTTGCGCACGATCCGCTCGACGCGCCGGGAGTCGACCTCGGCCATCACATCCGTCGGCAGGTCGAGCACGAGCGGGGTGCCGCTCTCCTCCGCGAGCCCGCGGACGGCCTCGACCGCCCTCGACACGACACCGTGCATGTCGAGGCGTTCGGCGCCGAGCTCGGCGACCCCGGCGTCGAGACGGCTGATCTCGAGGAGGTCGGCGAGCAGGGCCTCGAAGCGGTCCAGCTCGTTGACGAGCAGCTCGGAGCTGCGCCGCAGGGCGGGCAGGAGCTCGTCGCGGGACGCGTACAGGACGTCGGCGGCCATCCGGACCGTCGTGAGCGGGGTGCGCAGCTCGTGGGACACGTCGGAGGTGAAGCGGCGCTGCAGGGCGCCGAACTCCTCGAGCTGGCGGATCTGGCTCTGGATGCTGGAGGCCATCTCGTTGTAGGACTCGCCGAGGCGGGCCATCTCGTCGTCGCCGCGGACCGGCATGCGCTCGTCGAGGTGCCCGTCGGCGAACCGTTCGGCGACCTCGGCGGCCTGCCGCACGGGCCGCACGACCTGCCGCGTCACCAGGCTCGTGATGGCCGCGAGCAGGATGATCAGCACCAGCCCGGAGACGATGAGCGTGGACTGCACGAGCCCGAGCGTGCGCTTCTCGGCATCGAGCGGGAAGAGCAGGTAGAACTGCAGGTCGCGGCCCGCGGTGGTGACCGGCTGGCCGATGATCAGGGTCGGCGTCTCCCCGACGGTGACGTACTTGCGCGCGAGCCCGCCCGCGGTGACGGCGGCGGCCATGTCGGCGGGGATGTCGGCGACGGTGCCCGCCGACACCGGTGCCCCGGACGCGCCGGGGGTGTCACCGGTCGTCAGCACCGCCCGGAACTCACCGGCGGTGGGCGATCCGGGCTGGTCGGCGATGCTGGAGTTGGTGAGCTGCTCGAGCGCGTTGGTCAACGTCGACTGCGCGCCCTCACGGTCGGGGTCGACCCCGGCGAGGTCGCGTTCCAGCACGCCGCGGGCAGCCTCGGTCTGGGCGACGGCGGCGTCGAACTTGCCCTGGACGAGGCGGTCGGCGATCTGGGTCTGCAGCACGAGGCCGAGGACAAGGACGACCGCGGTCGACAGGGCGAGCGTCGACACGGCGACACGCAGCTGCAGCGAGCTCCGCCAGGCCGCGGCGAAGGCGTTGCGGACCTCGACGACCCCCAGGACGGTGGCGTGGACGACCGCACCGACCCGTTGTCCGGGGCCCGTGCGCCCGATCCTGCGCCCGGCCCTGCCCAGCATCCTGCCGGTGGCGCGGGCGCCGTCGATCAGTCCCACAGCCGGGGCCGGGCCGTCACGGCGGGCCGGCCTTGTACCCGACGCCGCGCACCGTCAGGACGACCTCGGGGTGCTCGGGGTCGCGCTCCACCTTGGAGCGCAGGCGCTGGACGTGCACGTTGACCAGGCGGGTGTCGGCGGCGTGCCGGTAGCCCCACACCTGTTCGAGCAGGACCTCGCGGGTGAACACCTGCCGCGGTTTGCGGGCCAGCGACACGAGCAGGTCGAACTCCAGCGGCGTCAGCGCGATGGGCACCCCGCCGCGGGTGACCTGGTGGGCGGGGACGTCGATGTCGACGTCGCCGATGGAGAGCTGCTCGGCGGGCTCGTTCTCCACGCGGCGCACGCGGGCACGGATGCGGGCGACGAGCTCCTTGGGCTTGAACGGCTTCACGACGTAGTCGTCGGCGCCGGACTCCAGCCCGAGCACGATGTCGACGGTGTCGCTCTTGGCCGTGAGCATCACGATCGGCACCCCGGACTCCGACCGGATGGCGCGGCACACGTCGATGCCGTTCATGCCGGGCAGCATCAGGTCGAGCAGCACGACGTCGGGGCGCAGCTCGCGGACGGCGGGCAGTGCCTTCGTCCCGTCGCCCACGACGGCGGTGTCGAAGCCCTCCCCGCGCAGAACGATGGTCAGCATCTCGGCCAGTGCCGGGTCGTCGTCGACCACCAGAACGCGCGACTTCATGCGCGCAGCATCCCATCACCGTGCGACACGCCGGTGAGGGGCTCGACTCACGCCCGGGTGATGCGGGCGGCGAGGGCGGCGGTGTCGACATGGGTGGTGCCGTCGACGACCACCCACTCCGACAGCCACGACGCGGCGGCGAGCCGGGCGTAGACGGCGCCCGTGCGGGCCTGCAGGTCGTCGTCGGACTCGTAGCGGTCGCGGTGGCGGCCGGTCTCGGTGCGCGCGCGGCCGACCGCCCGCTCGGCGGCGACCTCCGGCGGCACCTGCAGGAGGAGCTGCAGGTCGGGCACCGGCAGGCCGAACCGCTCGATCTCCAGCTCCCGCACCCATCCGACGACCTCACCGGCCGCGTCCTGGTGCAGCCGCGCGGCGTTGTAGGCGGCGTTGGACGCGACGTAGCGATCGACGATCACGACGTCGACGGCCGCGAGCAGCTCACGGAGCTCGGGGATCGCGGCGCGCCGGTCGAGGGCGAACAGCACGGCCATGCCGTGGACGGAGTCCGACAGGTCGCCGAGGCGCCCGTAGAGGGCGTCGCGTGCCAGCTCGGCGTGCACGTCGTCGTCGTAGCGGGGGAACGCGAGCCGGGCCGTCGACGTACCCTGCGCGGCCAGCGCGGCACACAACCCGTCGGTCAACGTCCGCTTGCCGGCCCCGTCGAGCCCTTCGATCACGACCAGCCGCCCCACGGGCGGAACCTATCCGGCGGCCCCGACCGACCTGACCGCGGGCCAGCTCGCGGCGAACCCGGGGTGCAGGGACATCTCGCCGAGATCCGGGACGGGGGCCCAGGCGAACTCCACGCTCTCGGCCCCGCGGACCGCGACGGCCGCCATCGCGGGCAGCCACAGGGCGACGGTGGTGTAGGTCCAGCCGCCGTGGTCGTCGACGAACTCGCCCGCGGCGCGGACGTCGGTGACGTCGAGGTCGGATTCCTCCGTGACCTCCCGGCGGGCCGCGTCCTCGGCGGACTCGCCGAGGTCACGGGCCCCGCCGGGGATGCCCCAGGTGCCGCCGTGGTGGCTCCAGGCGGCGCGGTGCTGCAGCAGCACCCATTCGGTGCCACCGGGGTCGCGATGACGGGCGAGCAGGCCGGCCGCACCGTGGATCCCCCAGTGCTTGTGGCCCTGGGCGCAGTAGGTCCAGCCGTCGCCCGACGTGGTGGGCGCGACCCCGGCGGTCACCTCGGGGCGCCGATCAGTAGCGGTAGTGCTCGGGCTTGAAGGGGCCCTCGACGTCGACACCGATGTACTCGGCCTGGTCCTTCGTGAGCTTCGTCAGCTCCCCGCCGAGCGCCTCGACGTGGATCTTCGCGACCTTCTCGTCGAGGATCTTCGGCAGCCGGTAGACGTCCTTGTTGTACTCCTCGTGCTTGGTGTACAGCTCGATCTGCGCGATGACCTGGTTGGCGAAGCTGTTGCTCATCACGAACGACGGGTGGCCGGTCGCGTTGCCCAGGTTCATCAGCCGGCCCTCGGACAGCACGAGGATGGTGTGGCCGTCGGGGAAGACCCACTCGTCGACCTGCGGCTTGATGTTGACCTTCTTGATGCCCGGGATGCGGCCGAGCCCGGCCATGTCGATCTCGTTGTCGAAGTGCCCGACGTTGCCCAGGATCGCCTGGTGCTTCATCTTCTTGAGCAGCTCGACGGTGACGATGTCCTTGTTGCCCGTCGTGGTGATGACGATGTCGGCCCGGCCGATGACGTCCTCCAGGCGCGCGACCTGGAAGCCTTCGAGCAGCGCCTGCAGGGCGCAGATCGGGTCGACCTCGGCGACGATGACGCGGGCGCCCTGCCCGGCCAGCGCCTCCGCCGAACCCTTGCCCACGTCGCCGTAGCCGGCGACGACGGCGACCTTGCCGCCGATGAGGACGTCGGTGCCGCGGTTGAGCCCGTCGATGAGCGAGTGGCGGATGCCGTACTTGTTGTCGAACTTGCTCTTGGTGACGGAGTCGTTGACGTTGATCGCCGGGAACAGCAGCAGCTCCTGCTCGGCGAGCTGGTAGAGCCGGTGGACGCCGGTGGTGGTCTCCTCGGTGACGCCGCGGATGTCGGACGCGACGCGCGTCCAGTACTGGCCGTCGGCGGCCAGGCTGCGGCGCAGCGTGTCGAGGATGATCCGGAACTCGTCGGCGACCGTGAGGTCGTCCTTCTCGACGGTCGGGACGACGCCGGTCTTCTCGAACTCGACGCCCTTGTGCACGAGCAGGGTGGCGTCGCCGCCGTCGTCGAGGATCATGTTCGGGCCGACGACCTGGCCGTTGTCGTCACGGAACTTGAACAGCTGCTCCGTGCACCACCAGTACTCCTCGAGCGTCTCGCCCTTCCAGGCGAAGACGGGGACGCCGGTGGGCGCCTCGACGGTGCCGTGCGGGCCGACGACGGTCGCGGCGGCGGCGTGGTCCTGGGTGGAGAAGATGTTGCAGCTGACCCAGCGGACGTCGGCGCCCAGTGCGGTCAGGGTCTCGATCAGCACCGCGGTCTGCACGGTCATGTGCAGGGAGCCGGCGATGCGGGCGCCGCGCAGCGGCTGCGCCTCGGCGTACTCACGGCGCAGCGCCATGAGACCCGGCATCTCGTGCTCGGCGAGCCGGAGCTCCTTGCGCCCGAAGTCGGCAAGCTCCAGATCGGCGACGGCGAACTCCAGGCCGTTGCGCTCCTGGCGCCGGGCTCCGGGGTCGGTCGTCGTGTCGGTCACGCTCATCGGGTGGTCAGTCCTCCTCGTGGGCCGCGTGCGCGCGGCGGTGTTCCGTCATGGTGCGGTGGGGGCGGCGTGGTGGCGACCGGCGACGCCGCGACGGGGAGGCCGCGCAGAAGGGACGACATGTGGGCGGCCTCCTCCGACGAGTGAGGCGCCCTTCGTTCAGCAATGGCCCGGTGGTCGAGCGTGGCGGACATCGTCCGTCGCAGCGCCCCTCGACCCCGACACAGCGATCGCGCCTTCCACTTTCGTCGCCGGGTGCGGCCGGTGTCAACTCGCGTTCCCGTGGTGCGGACTCGCAGGTCGGGCGTGTGACGGCGCTCACGAGCGGGTCGTAGTGCAACTGGGGGCGCCGCCGCCCCGGTGAGGGGCGCTCAGTCCAGCAGGTGGTCCTGCAGCAGTGCCTCGGCCGCCACCTCGCGGTCGTGGGCGGCGAGCAGCCCCGCCGCGGCGAGGACGACGTCGTTGTCGACGACGACCCGCGCGTCGGCGAGGACCGGCGCCAGCACGGGGTCGAACCTCAGCGTCGACACCACCGACCGCAGCGCGTCACCCTCGCGCTGCCGGAACACCCCACCGGACAGGACGACGACCCCCGGCCGGCTCTCGGGGTCCCCGGACGCAGGCACGGACGCGAGGTGGCGCCGGACGGCGACGGCCGCGGCGAGCGCGGCGATCCGCCGGTCCTCGGCGGCGCCGCCCGCGTCGCGCGGGATCCAGCCGGGCTCGGCGGCCATCCGCTCGACGGCGGGTGCCAGCAGGTCGGCCTCGATGGGGTCGACGAGCCCTTCGGCCTGCCCTTCGGTGAGCACGCCCGCGGCGGCGGACCGCAGCCCCAGGTCGCCCTCGACGGTGCGGTGCAGCCCGCCGTCGGGGGTGGCGGCGTGCACGTCGGTGGTGGCGCAGCCGACGTCGACGAGCAGCACCCGCGACCCGGTGATCCGGGCGATCTCGGCGGCGCCGCGGGCGACGGCGTCGAGTGTCGTGGACCGGACGAGCCGGCGGAACCGGGGTGCGGCGGCGGGTCCGCGGTCGCCGAGCACGTGCCCGGCGAAGACGTCCGCGACCGCCTGCCGCGCCGGCCCGGCCACGACGGTGCCGATCGCCGGGGCCACGTTGTCGCAGGCCACGACGGTGCGGCCGGTGCCGCGGAGCAGGGCCATCGCGTCGTCGCGGGCCTCGGTGTTGCCCGCGAGCACGATCGGGTAGCGGACCCTGGCCCGGGCGAGGCGCCCGGCGTTGTGCAGCAGCACCGAGGGGTCGTCGCCGTCGGCGCCGCCCATGAGCAGCAGGGCCCCGGGCCGGCTCCCGCGCACGGTGCGGACGTCCTCGGCGGCGAGCGGCCCGGCGTGCACGTGGACGACCCGCGACCCGACGGTCCGCGCGACGTGGTGCCCGGCGTCGGACGTGGTGAGGGCGTCGGTGCCGATCACCGCCAGCCGCAGGCCACCCCCCGCCGACGACGCGGCCAGTACCTCGGCCTCGCCGTCGACCCGGGTGGCCGCGGTGACCGCCCCGACGGCCGCGTCGACGCCTGCGAGCACGTCACCGGTCGTGGTCGGGTGCTCGGCGAAACCCTGGATGGTTCCGTCGGCGCGGACGAGGACCGCCTTGGTCCAGGTCGAGCCCACGTCGAGGCACACGGCGGCGCCGGCGGGGCGGTCCCGGGTCATGGCGGACGAGCCTACCGACCGTTGCGGCCCCGGCACCCCGGGCGACACCGACTTCCCGGGGCCGTCCACATGCTGGGAGCCCGCCGGGGCCGAACGACCCGTGGTCGCTGCGGCGGAGCCGGTAACGTTCGGCCCACGGCGGCGTCGAGGCCGCCGGATGCGCCGTCAGGAGGTTCCATGCGCGGGCTCATGCAGGACAGGCCGCTCTCCCTGCCCCACGTCTTCCACCGGGCCGAGCAGCTGTTCGGGCACAAGACGATCGTGACCGCCACCGTCACCGGGCGCACCCGCACGACGATCGCCGACTGGGCGGTCCGGGTGCGCCGGCTCGCCACCGCCCTCGACACCCTGGGAGTGAGCGCCGACGGCCGGGTCGGCACCTTCTGCTGGAACACCGCGCGCCACCTCGAGCTGTACCTGGCGGCGCCGTGCACGGGCCGGGTCCTGCACACCCTCAACATCCGGCTGTTCCCCGAGCAGCTGGTCTACATCGCCGAGCACGCCGAGGACGAGGTCGTCTTCGTCGACCGGTCGCTGCTGCCGCTGCTGCTGCCGCTGATCGACAAGATGCCCACGGTGCGGCGCTACATCGTCATCGACGACGGCGCCGACCACGCGGTCCCCGACGACGAGCGTTTCCTCGACTACGAGGAGCTCCTCGCGGCGTCCGCGCCGTTCGAGGGCCGTTTCCGCGTCGACGACGAGAACACCGCGGCGGCCATGTGCTACACGTCCGGCACCACGGGCAACCCGAAGGGTGTCGTGTACTCGCACCGCTCGTCGGTGCTGCACTCGTTCTTCACCCTCACCACCGACGGGCCGGCGCTGTCCGAGCGCGACGTCGTCATGCCGGTGGTGCCGATGTTCCACGCCAACGCCTGGGGGCTGCCCTACGGCGTCCTGATGGCCGGCGCCGACGCCGTCTTCCCCGGTCCCAACATGACCCCGGACGCGATCCTGGAGCTCCTGGCGTCGGAGAAGGTGACCGTCACCGGCGGCGTCCCCACCATCTGGATGGGTGCACTTCCCAAGCTCGCCGACCACGACCTGTCGTCGCTGCGGACCATCCTGTGCGGTGGCTCGGCGGTGCCGCGCTCGCTGTCGGAGGCCTACCGCGAGGCGATCGGCGTCCCCATGTTCCAGGCCTGGGGCATGACCGAGACCAGCCCCATCGCCACCACGGGCACCTCCCGCTCGCACCACGACGAGCTCGACGAGGACGGCCGCGCCGACATGCGCGCCCGGCAGGGCCACCCGGTTCCGCTGGTCGAGCTGCGGATCGTCGACCCCGAGACCGGCGAGGAGCAGCCCTGGGACGACACCGCGACCGGTGAGGTCCAGGCCGCGGGGCCGTGGATCGCGTCGGAGTACTACCGCGGCGAGGGTGGCGGTGCCCAGTTCACCGAGGACGGCTGGCTGCGCACCGGCGACGTCGCGAGCGTCGACCGCTACGGCAGCTTCCGGCTCGTCGACCGCACGAAGGACCTGATCAAGTCCGGTGGCGAGTGGATCTCGTCGGTCGAGCTGGAGAACGAGATCATGGCCCATCCGGCGGTCGCGGAGGCCGCGGTCATCGCGATCCCGCACGAGAAGTGGGTGGAGCGGCCGCTGGCGTGCATCGTGGTGAAGCCGGGGCAGTCGGTGACCAAGGACGAGCTCGTCGCCTTCCTGGAGCCGCGGGTGGCGAAGTGGTGGCTGCCCGACGCCGTCGAGCTCATCGACGAGGTGCCCAAGACGTCGGTGGGCAAGTTCTCGAAGAAGACGTTGCGCGACAAGTTCTCCGGCTATCGGATCGACGCGCCCGACGGTAAGGCCTGACCCACTCCACCCCCTCGACCGACGGCCCGTGTCGCACCTCGCGACGCGGGCCGTCGTCGTGTGCGCCCGGCGGCGTCACGGTCCTCCCCCGATGAACCGTCCCCGGCGGCGGGCGGATCAGCCTGTCGTGCGCTAATGTCCATACATTTACTGCCGGGCGTCTTACATGACGGACGCCCTCGGTACGGACACCGACATCGTCGGCATCGGGGGGCGGATGAGCACCTGGGCGAACCACTCCGAGGGCACATGGCACCTGCCGAGGCCGGCCTGGCTCGCCGGGGCCGGGCGCAAGGGTCGCCGGGTCGCCCCCGGCCTCGCACTGGCCGTCGCGGTCGCGCTGGTCGCGACGGGACTCGGGCGGCTCGTGCCGGTCGTCGGCGGACCCGTGTTCGCGATCGTCCTCGGCGCCGCGGCCGGCGTCCTGATCAAGCCGGGTGACCGCCTCGTCCCGGGCATCGGCGTCGCCGCCAAGCCCGTACTCCAGCTGTCGATCGTGGTACTCGGCACCGGGCTCTCGCTGCAGCAGGTCGTGCAGGTCGGCGCGGGCTCGTTGCCGGTCATGCTCGGGACGCTGGCCGTCGCGCTGGTCGGCGGCTGGCTGCTCGGCCGGGCACTCGGCGTCGGCGGCGGGACGCGGATCCTGATCTCCGTCGGCACCGGCATCTGCGGGGCGTCCGCCATCGCCGCCACCACCGCGGTCATCGACGCGAAGCGCCACGAGATCGCCTACGCCCTGGGCACGATCTTCGTCTTCAACGTCGTCGCCGTCCTCACCTTCCCCGCGCTCGGCCACCTCATGGGCATGAGCGACCAGGCGTTCGGCCTGTGGGCGGGCACGGCCGTCAACGACACGTCGTCGGTCGTGGCGTCGGCGGTGTCCTACGGCGGGGACGCGTCCTCGTACGCGATCGTCGTGAAGCTGACCCGCACGCTCCTGCTGGTGCCGATCGTGCTGGCACTGGCGATCTGGACGGCACACCGCTCCGCCCGGGCAGCCGGCGGCGGGCAGCGCAACCTGCGCGACGTGCCGTGGCGCCGCGTCGTGCCGCTGTTCCTGATCGGCTTCCTCGCCGCCGCCACACTCGACACCCTGGGGCTGATCCCCGACGGCTGGCACCCGACGCTGTCGCTGATCGGGACGTTTCTGATCACCGTCGCGCTGGCCGGCGTCGGGCTGACCCTGCGGCCCGCCGAGATCCGCGGCGCGGGGGCGCGGCCGCTGCTGCTCGGCGGGCTGCTGTGGGTGGCGGTCGCCGGGGCGAGCCTGGGACTGCAGGTCCTGACCGGGACCCTCTAGTCCCGGCTCTTCCCGGCCGCCTGCTCCGTACGCACCCGGGAGTGCGTACGCCCGTACACGAAGTAGACGACGACGCCGATGACCATCCAGACGACGAACCGGAGCCACGTCTCGACCGACAGGTTGAGCATCAGCCACACGCAGGCCAGGACGGCGAGGATCGGCACCAGCGGCACCAGCGGGGTGCGGAACGAGCGCTTCAGGTCGGGCCGGGTGCGGCGCAGGATGATGACGCCGATCGCGACGAGCACGAACGCGAACAGCGTGCCGATGTTGACCATCTGCTCGAGGTCGCCCGCCGGGAAGAACGTCGCCCCGACCGCGACGAGCGCGCCGACGATGACGGTCGCCCGCGTCGGGGTGCCGCGCGAGCCGGTGCGCGCCAGCGACCGTGGCAGCAGGTTGTCGCGGCCCATCGCGTAGATGATCCGGATCTGGCCCAGCATCAGCACCATGACGACGGTCGTGAGGCCCGCGAGCGCCCCGACCGCGATGACCGTCGCCGCCCAGTCGACGCCGAGCTCGGAGAACGCCGTGGCCAGCGTGGCCTGCGTGCCGTCGGGACGGTCGGCGAGCTGGGTGTACTTGACCATGCCGGTGAGCACCAGCGAGACCGCCACGTACAGCACGGTCACGATGGCGAGCGAGCCGAGGATGCCGCGGGGCAGCGACTTCTGCGGGTCCCTGGTCTCCTCCGCCGTGGTGGCGACGACGTCGAACCCGATGAACGCGAAGAACACCACCGACGCCGCGGCCAGCAGCCCGTACACGCCGAAGTTGCTGCTCCCGGCGCCGCCGAACAGCGACAGCAACGACTGCGTCAGCCCACTCTCGCCCTCGCCGCCCGGGGCGGCCGGGGGGATGAACGGGGAGTAGTTCGAGGCCTTCACGAACCCGATGCCGACGATGATCACCAGCAGCACGATGGCGACCTTGATCGTCGTGAACACGAGGCTGACCCGGCTCGACAGCTTGGTGCCGAGGGCCAGCAGGGTCGTCAGGACGACGACGAGCAGCAACGCGCCCCAGTCGAGGGTGAACGACCCGCCGAGGGAGAACTGTGTGGGGACGTCGAGGCCGAACTGCTCGAACGTCTGGTTGAGGTACTTCGACCAGCTCTTGGAGACGACCGCGCTGCCCACCGCGAGCTCGAGGATGAGGTCCCAGCCGATGATCCACGCCACGATCTCGCCGAACGTGGCGTAGGAGAACGTGTACGCGCTGCCCGCGACGGGGACCGTGGACGCGAACTCCGCGTAGCAGAGCGCCGCCAGCCCGCAGGCCACCGCCGCGATCACGAACGCGATCGACACCGACGGCCCCGCGACATTCCCGGCCGTGGTCGCGGTGATCGTGAAGATGCCCGCCCCGACGACGACGGCGACGCCGAAGACGATCAGATCCCAGGTGCCGAGGTCCTTGCGCAGCTTGCTGTCCGGCTCGTCGGTGTCCTTCATGGACTGCTCGACACTCTTGGTCCGGAACACCCCGCTGCGCTGCGTCGCGGGCCGCACGTCCTCTGCCGTCATGAGACGGGGACCGTACGCCGCAACGCCGCCGTCGGCATTCGCTGGCGAAGGGTGTGCGGCGGGGCCCGGCCCCCACCCACCGGACGCTCCTATGGTTCGTCAAGTCGCTTGTGGGTGTTCGAGCTGTCGGTAGAGCTGGCGGGTGATGTAGCGCTTGAGGCAGCGGCGGATCTCGGGGTCGGTCTTGCCCTGGGCGCGGCGTCGTTCG
>NZ_JBFWOY010000039.1:0-57324 GCF_050250275.1 Pseudonocardia sp. | reverse complement strand
CCACGACCCTCCCGGGTGCGGATGTCGAGAGTGACCGACGACTTGTCCCGGTTGAACGACTCGAAGAACAACGAGTCCCCGTCCTCGGCAAACGGCGGGACGTGCCGGCCCACGTCCCCACCAACAGCCGGGTCCTCGACCTTCACAATGTCCGCACCCAGCTCGGCCAGATGCATCGACCCGAACGGCCCCGCGCCGTACTGCTCCAAAGAGATGATCCGCACGTCCTCCAACGGCCTCACCACGACCACCTCCACGTCGGCGCAACGCAACTCACGCTAAACGTCTGACATTTTGGGGTCAACCGGCAGATAGGCTTTCAGCCGTGCCCGCCGACCCGTCCGACCGCGCCCCGCGGCTGCAGGTGCGCCGCGACCGGCCCGCATACCAGCAGGTCGCGGACGAGCTGCGCACCCAGATCGTCGGCGGGCTGCTCCCGGCCGGGTCGCGACTCCCCAACGAGGCCGAGCTCAGCCACTCCTTCGCGGTCAGCCGCAGCACCGTCCGCGAGGCGCTGCGCTCACTGACGAGCCAGCACCTCGTCGAGACCCGGCGCGGGGTGCACGGCGGCTCGTTCGTCGCCGCGCCCGATCCGCAGCGGGTCGTCACCGCGCTCGGCGAGTCGCTCGGGGTCCTCGTCCGCACCCCGCGGCTCGGGCTCGCCGACCTGCTCGAGGCCCGGCTGCTCCTCGAACCCGCCGCCGCGCGGCTCGCCGCCGAACGCGCCGACCCGGACACCGTCGAGGCCGTGCGGGCCGCCGTGCGGGCCCCGCACGATCCGCGCGACCCCAGCGGCTTCGTGCCGCACCTCGACTTCCACACGACGATCCTCATGGCCACCGGGAACCTCATGTTCACGCTGATGGGCCAGCCGGTGTCCGACGTGCTGCGCACCAGCCTCGACCGCACCGCCGTAGACCAGGCCGAATGGGCCTCCGTCGATGCCGATCACGCCGTCGTCGCGGACCACATCGCGTCCGGCCGGGCGGACCAGGCCGAGTCGGCCATGCGGCAGCACCTCGAGTCGTTGCGTCCGCTCTACGAGCGCGCCGGCCACTGGAGCGACTCCACGACGAGCGGGTGATCCCGCACTGCAAGCGGTCAGTCGACCGTTCGTCGCACCGACACGCACGCCGTTGACCGCTCGTCGCAGTACGTCCATACGCTGACGTGCAGTCACCACCGGTCGCCGCATCACATCGGCGTGGTTGCTGCAGATCTCATCACGGAGTGGTTACTTTCATGTCGCCGCCCGGTGCTCATGCCGGGCGACGCGCCTGGTCGGCCGTCTCCACCTGCCCGCCGACACTCCCCCAGGTGCCCGCGCTTCCCGGGGCAGGTACGGACGAGGTCGCTCCCCAACCTCCTCGCCCGTATGACGGCAAGGACCGCTACATGGCTACGCACCGTGCTGTCGCCCTGCTCGACAAACCCGGCGCTACCCGTACCCCCCGCCCCGCCAGCGAGCTGATCGCACAGTTCGGCATCGAGCTGCCGTCGGCCCCCACCGGCCGTCCGCGCCACGGCACCGCCGTGCCGTCGCCGCGTGCCGACGTCGACCGCCCCGCTCACCCCCTGATCGACACCCCGCTCATCCCCGCCCAGCCGACCGGGCGGCCCGACTGGTTCGCGACCGGGTGGAGCGCCCCGGCCCTCGATCCCGTCCGGGCCGACGAGGCAGCGCAGGCCGCGAGCGACGAGGTCCGTGCCCGGGTCGCCGCGCTGCTCGCCGAGTTCCCCGCGACCGACGACACCGGGCTCGCCGGCGACGCGCTGTTCGACGCGCACGACCGGGCCCCGCTCACCGTGGTCCCGGCGGCCGACGGGTCCGCGGCCGAGAACTCCACGGTCGAGCACTCGGCGGTCGAGGACTCCACCGACGACAGCGGAGCCCGCGGCGAC
This sequence comes from Pseudonocardia sp., assembly GCF_050250275.1. Classification (GTDB taxonomy): domain Bacteria; phylum Actinomycetota; class Actinomycetes; order Mycobacteriales; family Pseudonocardiaceae; genus Pseudonocardia. Next base: position 55,422 of record NZ_JBFWOY010000039.1, on the reverse strand, counting down.
GCCACGAGCGCTGCCGAGCTGCACTCGATCGCGACCGACCGCACCGGCGTCCGTCGCGCCTCCGCCGCGCCTGCCGGGCTCGCCGGCTCCACCGCGGCCTTCGCCGTCGAGCAGGCCCGCCGCACCCGCCTCGGTGGCATCCCGCACCAGGGTGCCGTGGCCGCCGCGTCCGCGACCGTGCTCGGCGCGACCGCCGCCATCGTCGCCGCCACCGGCGGGTTCACCGCCCACGACACCGCCGCCGACCTCTCCGCGGCCGTCGACCAGGCCACCCAGCGCATCGAGCTGGCCAAGCCCGCCGACGCCGTGCCGCAGGTGCAGCTCAGCGGCGTCTCCGACACGGTGGCCAAGAAGGTCGCCGAGGCGGCCGACAAGCACCGCGCCGACGCCACGCAGATCATCGCCGCCGCCCGGGCCCCGCAGCGCACCACCCACGGCGCCGGCGCCGGCGCAGGCGGCGACGCCGGTGGTGCCGGGACCGTCGTCGCCGGCAGCAGCAAGGGTGCCGCGGCGCTGCGCGCCGCGCTGACCCAGCAGGGCAAGCCCTACGTGTGGGGCGCCGCGGGTCCGTCCGCCTACGACTGCTCCGGCCTGGTGCTGTGGGCGTTCAAGCAGGTCGGCATGAGCCTGCCGCACTCGTCGGCGGCGCAGTCGCGGATGGGCACCCCGGTGAGCAAGTCCCAGCTGCAGCCCGGCGACCTGGTGTTCTTCTACTCCCCGGTCAGCCACGTCGGCATCTACATGGGCAACGGCAACATCCTCCACGCGTCGACGGCGGGCCAGCCCGTCAAGATCTCGAAGATGGCGAACATGCCGTTCAACAGCGCGCGTCGGCTCTGACGCTCCACCCGGTCACCGAGTGGGAGCGCTGATCGCCACTCGTTCGCCGTCGCGCGAACACGACCGGTCGCCGAAGACACGCGCCGAGCCCACTTCGGATCACTCGATCGTGGAGATAGGGTCAGGACGTCGCCCGGAGTAGTTCCCGGGACGGCGCGCCCGATCGGCCGTCACACGCCCCGCCGATCGCTCCCCCGGGCGCCCGCGAGACAGGGGCGGAGCCGCGCAGCGTCGCGCGGCCGACGGCGAGGACGCCTCCATGACCCAGCGCGTGGCCGACGCGACCACCGACGCCGTGCCCGTCCGTCAGGTCGCCGACGTCATCCTGTCGTTCGGTCTCGAACTGCCCGCCGTCCCCGGGCCCCGACGCCCGGACAGCTCGTCCGGTGCACACCGCCTCGCCGAGTGGCCCGCCCGTTCGCACATGGGCCCGGTCGCCGAGTTCGGTGTCGGCCGCACCGTCGCCGTCGCGCCCGAGGTGCTGGCCAAGGCCCGCCGCCTCGCCTTCGGCCCGCCGCTGCCCCCGCCCCCGGCCCCGCGCGCGGCCCACGATGCATGGGCCCCGGCCGCCGACCCGACCACCGCGGTCCCCGCCCCGCGCCGCCACCACGACGACGTCGCTCCCCACACGACGGTCCTGCCCCTGCAGCCGCGCGGCCCCGTCGACGACGACCCGTGGGCGCCCGGCGCCACGGGTGGCGCGACCCGGTTCGTCGGGCCCCGCTCCGGCCCGGACGACGAGCCCGAGACCGATCCGTTCGGTGTCGCCGCCACCACCGTGACCGCGGCCGCCGACGTCACCACGGTCCACCGGGCCGTCCCCGACGCCGAGGACACCGCGCTCGTCACCCAGGACGAGCCCTACTCCGACATCGACCGGCCCGTCACCGGCAGGACCGGGTCGCCGACCACCCTCGGCAACGCCGGTCGTGGCCGGCCCACCCGGCAGTTGGCCGTCGTCACGGCGACGATGGCATCGGTCGCGATCGTCGGCGCCGCCGCGGCCGCGGTCGTGTCGCTGTCCAACAGCGGACCGTCACCCGCCGACAACGCCTCCTCCGACCTCGACCTCGCGCACCAGGCCGCCCTGCCGACGCGGCCGGACCCGGTGCGCTCCCCGTCGTCCGCCCCGCCGTCCCCGATCACGCAGGCGCTGCCGACGGCGGGCGCCGGCGACCGCACCACCGCGTCCGCCCGGGGCGACGGCAGCAGCACCGGGGCAGGCCCGTCGACCCGGGCCACGACCACCACGACCCGCGCCCCGGCCGCCGCCCGCGCCGTACCCGCGGTCACCGCGTCCGGGAAGAGCGCCGCCGCCGCGCAGGTCGCGCTGCAGCAGGTCGGCAAGCCCTACGTGTGGGGCGCCGCGGGACCCTCGGCGTTCGACTGCTCCGGGCTCGTCCACTACGCGTTCCAGCAGATGGGTGTGACCCTGCCGCGCACGGCGGCAGCGATGTCGCAGGTCGGCACCCCGGTGTCGAGGTCCGAGCTGAAGCCGGGCGACCTGGTGTTCTTCTACTCACCGATCAGCCACGTCGGGATCTACATCGGCGACGGCAAGGTCGTGAACGCGACGACCGAGGGCGAGCCCGTACAGGTCTCCCCGCTCAGCGACTTCCCGATGACGAGCGCCCGCCGCGTCTGACCCGCCGACCCCGGCTCACAGCTCGGCGGGGCCCTCCTGCGGGTCGATGCCGAGCTGCTCGGCGACCAGGCCCATCACGTCCTGGACCGCGATCGTGTCGGCGAGCGGCATCACCGCGCTCTCGGTACGCCCCGCGAGCAGGCAGGCGGTGACCTCCTCCAGCTCGTGGAAGTAGCCACCGCCGGTGGCGGGCGCGACGAGCTCCTCGGGGTCCTTCCCGTGCCGGCGCAGGACGACCCGGTCGGGATGGTGGAACCGGGGCGGCACGTCGATCCAGCCCTCGGTGCCGACGACCCGCGCGTGCCCCGGCGTCGGGCACTGCAGGCTGGTGAACAGCGTCGCCGTCCGGCCCCCCGGGAAGGTGAGCAGCACCGACTCCTCGGTGTCGACCCCGGACGGGGCGAGCAGGCCGCGCGCGACGACCTCGTCGGGCTCGCCGAGGACCATCTGCGCGAACGAGATCGGGTAGACGGTCAGGTCGAACAGGGCGCCACCGCCGACCCTCGGGTCGTAGTACCGGTCGTCCGGGTCGTAGGGCTGGCTCACCCCCAGATCCGCCTGGACGGACCGGACCTCGCCGATCGCGCCGTCGGCGATCAGCTCACGGAGCCGGACGATCGCCGGCTGGAACCGGGTCCACATCGCCTCCATCGCGAACACCCCCGCGGCGCGCGCCGCGTCGGCCACCTCCCGGGTCGCGGCCGGGGTGACGGTGAACGCCTTCTCGACGAGGACGGCCTTGCCCGCGGCGATCGCCGCCAGCGCGATCGCCCGGTGCTGCGGGTGCGGCGTGGCGATGTACACGGCGTCGACCCCGTCGTCGTCGAGGATCGCGCGGTAGGAGCCGTGGGGCCGGGCGATGCCGTGCGTGGCCGCGAACGCGGCCGCACGATGGGCGGAGCGGGACGCGACCGCGACGGGTTCGGCGGCGTCGAGGTGGCCGAAGTCGCGCACCACCTTCGCCGCGATGCGGCCGGGGCCGATGATCCCCCACCTGACGGTCCCGCGTCCCGCCGTCTTCTCCGTTGCCATGGTCCACATCCTGGCCCGGGCGCCTGATCGGGGCGAGTGCCGTTCCACAGCTGTGGACGATCCTGTGGACAACTCGAACGACTGTTCGACTAGTGGTCACCACCGAGACGCCACGTGGCCACCGTCTCGTGACGGGGAGTTCCGCCGGGTCCTCTCCCCAGCCGGCTCCACACCACACACAGCTGGGTGACGGTCTCCTCCGGGCCGTTGCGCAGCAACGGGTCCAGCTCCGCGGCGGCGTCACGGACGGAGTCGGGCGGGCGTGCCGACGCGAGCGTGAGGTGCGCCCGGAACCTGGTGCGCTCCACCCGGATCCGCGCCCGGGCGGCGGCGGCCTGCGCGGCCTCGGCGAGGCGGCGCAGTCGCTCACGGTCACCGTCGACGCGCGCACAGAGCGTGCGGTCGCCGAACCGGCCGGCGCCGTCGACCACCAGCCGCAACGGCGCGGCCCTGCGGGCGGCGCGGCCGAGGCGTTCCGCCAGGTCGTCACGACGCTCGTCGGGCACCTCACCGAGGAACGCCAGCGTCACGTGCCACCTGTCCGGGGTGACCCAGCGCAGCCCCGGCCGCGCGGCCCGGACCGGCGCGACGGCGGCGTCGATCGCCTCGACCGTCGCCGGGGCGGGCAGCAGCGCGACGAACAGCCGCATCAGCGCAGCCGCCGCGGCGGGACCGGGATGCGCATCAGGTCCGTGGCCACGACGACCGGGCCGTCGAACACCTCCGCGGCCTCCGCGGCGAACGCCAGGGGGTCACGGTAGCGCTGCGAGAAGTGGGTCAGCACCAGCGTGCCGACGCCCGCGCGGGCCGCCACCTCCCCCGCCTCCCGGGCCGTCAGGTGCCCGAAGCTGTCCGCGAGACCCGCGTCGGCGTGCAGGAACGTCGACTCGATGACCAGCATGTCCACGCCCGCGGCCAGTTCGTCGACGCCCGCACGGAGCCGGGTGTCCATCACGAACGCGAACGACTGGCCCGGCCGCGGCGCGCTGACGTCGGTCAACCGCACCGTCCGCCCGCCGGCGTCGACGCTCCCGTCGCGGGCGAGCCGCGACACCGCCGGGCCCGTGACCCCCGCGGCGGCGAGCCGGTCGGGAAGCATGCGGCGGCCGTCGGGTTCGTCGAGCCGGTACCCGAACGACTCCACGGGATGGTCGAGCCGCCGCGCGGTGAGCGTGCCGAACGCGCCGGTGGCGATCGGCCCGTCGGCGGCGACGGGTTCCTCGCGCAGCTCGGCCACCTCGTGGAACGAGGTGGCGTGGCGCAGCCGCGCGAACCAGTGCGCGCCGGACTCCGGGTAGTGCGCGACGACGGGGTGGGCGACCCTGTCCAGCGACAGCCGCTGCACGACACCCGGCACCCCGAGGCAGTGGTCGCCGTGGAAGTGCGTCAGGCAGATCCGGGTGACCGCGCTGCTCGCGACGCCCGCGAAGAGCATCTGCCGCTGCGTGCCCTCACCGGGGTCGAACAGCAGCCCCTCGCGGTCCCAGCGCAGCAGGTAGCCGTTGTGGTTGCGGTGGCGGGTCGGCGCCTGGCTGGCCGTTCCGAGGACGACGAGCTCGCGGGCCGACACCTCGGCGACTCTAGAGGGGCCGTTCGGCAACGGTCGGCGCGCCGGGCCGCGCCCGCCCGTGGTCGGTCGGGCTACCGGGACCGGGCGGCCGCCTCGATCGCGTCGACGATGCCGGCGTAGCCGGTGCAGCGGCAGATGTTGCCCGACATCTCCTCCCGGATCGTGTCGCGGTCGGCGCCGGGGCACCTGTCGAGCAGGTGCACGGCCGTCATCAGCATGCCGGGCGTGCAGAAGCCGCACTGCAGCCCGTGACGGTCGAGGAACGCCTGCTGCAACGGGTGCAGGGTCCCGTCCTCGCCGGCGAGGCCCTCGACCGTGCGGATCGCCGATCCCTCGGCCTGCACCGCGAACATCAGGCAGGAGCGGACGGGTTCGTCGTCGACCAGGACGGTGCACGCCCCGCAGACGCCGTGCTCGCAGCCGACGTGGGTGCCGGTGCGGCCGCACCGCTCGCGCAGCACGTCGGCAAGGGTGTGGCGGGGTTCGACGTCGATCTCGAACCGCTCGCCGTCCACCGTGAGTCCGAGCTCCACCGGGCCTCCCCTACATCCCTGCCGACGCGAGCGCCCGGCGTGCCATCTCGACGGCGACGCCGCGCCGGAAGTCCGCCGTGCCGTGCAGGTCGCCGCTGGGGCCGACCGCGTCCCCGACCGCCTCGGCGTGCAGGGTGTCCTCGGCTGCGTGCGCCCGCACCGGCACCGGCCCCACCCCGCCGACGGCGATCCGCACCTGCGCGTCCACCTCCGCCACGACCACGGTGACCAGCGCGAAGTCGCCGTGGCGGCGGGTGAACTCGGCGAACCCCCAGCGTGCCGGGACCGGGAAGTCGATGCCGGTGACCATCTCGCCGGGGTCGAGCGTCGTCGTCAGGGGGCCGGTGAACAGGTCCTCGGCGGCGATCCGGCGATCACCGCGCGGGCCCGCGACCGTCACCGTGGCCCCGGTCGCGACGGCGACGACCGGCAGCTCGGCGGCCGGGTCGGCGTGGGCGATGCTGCCACCGGCCGTGCCCCGGGAGCGGATCGCGGCGTGGCCGATGTGCGCGGCGGCCTCGGCGAGCAGCGGGTGCGCGGTCTGCTCGGCCAGCGCCGCGTGCCGGACCAGGGCGCCGACGTGCACGTCCCGCCCACCCCGCTCGAGGGTGGCCAGCCCGTCGACACGGTTGACGTCGACCAGCACCGCCGGGCGCGCCAGCCGCAGGGCCATCACGGGCACGAGGCTCTGGCCGCCCGCGAGGATCCTGCCCTCCCCGCCGGCCTCGGCGAGCGCGGTGAGCACGTCGTCGACCGACGACGGTCGCACGTACTCGAACGGCGCGCACTTCACGCGTTGCCTCCCTGCGGTCGGCTCACAAGCCCTTGAACACCGGCTTCCGCTTCTCCTGCCGCGCGGCGCGGCCCTCGGCGAAGTCCTCGCTGGTCCAGCAGGCGTCGAACGCCTCGCCGAGCGTCTTCTCCACCGCCGGGTCGAGCGAGGGCTCGAAGACCGTGTTCAGCACCTGCTTCGAGTACGCGAGTGTCAGCGGGGCGAGCTCGGCCATCTGCTCGGCCCACGCGATCGCGTCGTCGACGTCGCCGAGGCGGTCGGCCAGGCCCAGCGCGTGGGCGCGCGAGGCGTCGATCTTCTCCAGGCCGAGCAGCGCCGCGCGGGCGGCGCCGTTGCCCGCCAGCAGCGAGAACCGGCGGATCGTCCACGGGTCGACGGCGAGCGCGTTGCCCGCGGTCGGGATCGCGAACGCCGCGGTGGGAGCGGCGACGCGGACGTCGCAGGCGATCGCGATCTGGGTGCCCGCGCCGATGGCCGGGCCGTTGACCGCGGCGACGACCGGGACCGGCAGCGCCGTGAGGGTGTGCAGCATCCCGTAGAGGGCGTCGCGGAACGTGTCGCCGTAGACGGCATCGAGGTCGGCGCCGGAGCAGAACGACGTGCCCTCCCCGGTCACGACGAGCGAGCGCGCCCCGTCGGCCACCGCGGTCGTCGCGGCGTCGCGGACCAGGTCGCACAGCTCGATGGTCAACGCGTTGCGTTTGGCCTGCCGCTGCAGGGTGATCACGGCGGTGCGGCCGCGGGTCGACAGGTCCAGCAGTTCAGTCACGAAGGCCTCCGGGTCGGTTCCCGCGATCCTCTGCGGCGCGCTGCGCCGCCGTCCACACCACCGAGGGTGACAACGGCAACTCGTCGATGCGCACGCCCAGCGCGTCGGACACCGCCCCGGCGAGGACGGCGTTCGGGCCCAGCGTGCCGCCCTCCCCGACGCCGCGGACGCCCAGCGGGTTGGCCGCGGGCCGCTGCACGTGGCCGATGACCAGCTCGGGGATCTCCGCGCTGGTCGGCATCAGGTAGTCGAGCACGGTGCCGGTCGACAGGTTCCCGTCGGTGTCGTAGACGAGGTGCTCGTACAGCGCGCCGCCGATGCCCTGCGCGATGGAGCCGGCGATCTGGCCGTCGACGATCTGCGGGTTCAGCGCGCGACCGGCGTCCTCGACGCAGGCATAGCGCAGGATGCGCACCGCGCCCGTCGTCCGGTCGACCTCGACGGCGGCGACCTGCGCGCCCGCGGCGAAGGCACCGCGGACGGGGTCGTAGAACTCGGTGGCCTCCAGGCCGGGCTCGATGCCGTCGGGGAGCCGGTTGGACTCCAGGTAGGCGACGCGGGCGACCTCCGGGAGCCCGATCGTGGTGTCGGGGGAGCCGACGACCGAGATGAGGCCGTCCTGGATCGTCAGGTCGGACGGGTCGGTCTCCAGCAGACCGGCCGCCAGCCGCAGCACCTTCGTCCGCGCGGCGAGGGCCGACCGGTGCGCCGCCCCGCCCCCGATGACGGCCTGCCGCGACGAGAACGCGCCGAACCCCCAGAGCGACGCGTCGGTGTCGCCGATCCGGACGTCGACGTCGTCGTAGCCCACGCCGAGCGCGTCGGCGACGATCTGCGCGACCGTCGTCTCCAGACCCTGGCCCTGCGACGTGACCCCGGAGAACACGGTGACCCGCCCGTCGGGGTTGACCCGCACGGTGCAGGCGTCGTGCCCGGTGCGGAACGGCATCCGCGGACCCGCCGACGCGGCCCGGCCGAGCCCGGTGAGCTCGTTGTAGCAGGCGAAGCCGATGCCGATCTGCGGCTCACCGGTGCCGCGGCGGCGCCGCTGCTCCTCGACGAGGTCGTCGTAGCCGGCGGCGTCGAGGGCCTTGGTGAGGCACTCGTCGTAGTGCCCGGAGTCGTCGACGAGCCGTGACGGCATCCTGTACGGGATGTCCTCGGGGCGGATCACGTTGCGCCGCCGGATGTCGACGCCCGTCATGCCGAGCCGCGCGGCGGCGTCGTCGAGGAGGGTCTCCATCGCGAACACGCTCGCGGGCCGGGCGACCCCGCGGTACGGGCCCGACGGGGCGGTGTTGGTGGCGACGCCTCGCACCGTCGCGCGGTAGTGCTCCAGCTTGTACGGGCCGGTGAGCAGGCCGCCGGCCATGAGCGGCTCGATGCCCGCGGTCCAGGGGTAGACGGAGTAGGCGCCGACGTTGCAGGTGATGTCGGCCTGCAGCGCGAGCAGGGTGCCGTCGGCGGCGAAGCCCGCGGTGAGCAGGTAGCGGTGGTCGCGGGCGTGGGTGGCGGCGGCGAGGTGTTCGACGCGGTCCTCGACCCACTTCACCGGCGTGCCGGGCAGCGCCAGGGCGATCGCGCAGAGGGCGACGTCCTCGGGGTTGAGCACCGACTTCACCCCGAACCCGCCGCCGACGTCGGGCGCGACGACCCGCACGTTGCCCTCCGAGAGCCCGAGCAGCTCGGCGATCATGTTGCGCACCAGGTGCGGGACCTGGGTGCCGGACCAGAACGTCAGCCGGCGGTCGGCGGGGTCGAACAGCGCGACGCCCGCGCGGCACTCCATGGGGTTGCCCGCATGGCGGTTGGTGGTGAGCTCCCGGCTGACGACGAGGTGGGCATCGGCGAGGACGGCGTCGGTGTCGCCCGCGTCGAACGTCCGCTCCAGCAGGACATTGTCGGGAGCCTCGTCGTGGACCGGCACGGGTCCGGGCGGGTCCCATGCCTTCACCAGGAGGGGTAGGGGTGCGTAGTCCACCTCCACCAGCTCCGCGCCGTCCTCGGCGCGGTACCGGTCCGCGGCGACGACGGCCGCGACCGGCTCCCCCGCGAACCGCACCTTGCCGTCGGCGAGCACGGGCTGACCCGTCTCCACATAGGACGGCAGCGCGCTCTTGGCCCGCAGCACGATCCCGCCCAGGTCGGCCTGGGTGAAGACGCGGTACCCGGCGTCGCGGGCCGGTCCGGCGGCCAGTGACTCGATCCGCGCGTGCGCGATCGGGCTGCGCACGAACGCGACGTGACGCATCCGCGGCAGCTGGAGGTCGCCGACGAACCGGCCGCGCCCGGTGACGAGACGACGGTCCTCCTTGCGCGGCGGCGAGGTTCCGAGGGAGCTCACGGCATCGCGTACCCGCCGTTGACCGACACGACCTGGCCCGTCGTCCACGACGAGAGCGGGGAGGCGAGCAGCAGCACCATCGGCGTCACGTCGTCGGGGCGGCCGAGGCGGCGGAGCGGGTACATCGCGAGGATCCTGCGCATCTGCTCGTCGTCGGCATTGCCGGAGTGGGCGTCGATGTTGTCGGTGCGCACCAGTGCCAGCGACACCGCGTTGGCCCGGATCCCGTTGCGCGCCAGCTCTTTCGCGAGGGACCTGGTGAGCCCGACCGTCGTCGACCGGGCCGTGGCGGTGACCAGCAGGCCCGACTCGCCGACGCGCCCCGAGTCGCCCATCAGGTTGACGATCGCCCCCGCCTTGCGGGACGCCATGCACGTCGCGACGGCGTGCGTGACCTGCAACGTCCCGGTGACGGTGACATCGATCTGCGGGGCCCAGTCGGCGGGCGTCGACTCCAGGAAGCGTTGCTTGCGGGTGGCGGCGGAGTTGTTGACCAGCACCCCGATCGGCCCGACCTCGGCCTCGACCCGCTCGACCATTGCCGCGACCTCGGCCTCGTCGCGCAGGTCCGCGCCGACCGCCAGCGCCCGCACCCCCAGCTCCGCGGCCTCGGCGGCGGCCTTCTCCGCGCCCGCGCCCGAGGAGTGGAAATGGAACGCGACGTGGGCGCCCTCCGCGGCGAAGGCCAGCCCGATCGCGCGACCCAGGCCCTGGCCCGCGCCGGTGACCAGTACCGTCGTGCCGGCGAGTCCGAGATCCATGCCGTTCCCTCCTGTCAGAGTGCCCGGAACCGGCGGGCCCCGTCGACCGTCACGACGCGGCCGAACCGCAGTCCCGGGAAGTGGGCGCCGACCACGAGGTCCGGCCCGTCGCGGACCTCGTCGGCGAGGGCGTTGCGGGCGGCGCTCGCGGCGACGGGATCGACGTCGAACACGGCCTGCCAGTCGGGCTCGGCGAGCTCGACGACGGAGTGCACGACGTCGCCCAGCAGCAGCGCGCGCCGGCCGTCGTCGCCGGAGAGCACGTAGACGGTCGATCCCGGGGTGTGGCCGGGGGTGTGCCGGGCGTCGAGCCCGGGGGCGATCGTCACGTCGGAGTCGAAGGGTGCCAACCGGTCCCGCAGCGGCCCGAGCTTGCGGACCGCGCCCGGGGCGGCGTCGGCGGCGTCCACGAAATGGGCCCAGTCGGCGGCGTGGACGCGGTAAGTCGCGTTGGGGAAGACGATCTCGCCCTTGCGCGTGGCCCAGCCGACGTGGTCGAAGTGCAGATGGGTGAACAGCACGTCGGTGACGTCCTCGGGAGCGACGCCGTACGCGCGCAACGAGTCCAGGAAGTCCCCGCCGGTGTAGCTGTCGTTGCTGACCCCGCCGACGCCCACGTCCACGAGGATCACGCGGTCTCCGGTCCGGACCAGGAAGCCGCCGAGGTCGAAGTGCAGGCGGCCGTCGGCCTCGACCTGTCCTGGATGGCAGGCCCAGGGATCGTCGACCCCCGGCCGGGTGAGCGCGTCCTTCGTCTCGTGGCCCACACCGTCGAGGACGGGTGCCACGTCGAGCGATCCGATCTTCACGAGGACTCCCCTGTGAGTCGCTGTTGCCGGCGGAACCTCAGGATCGTCCCCGATCCGGTGTGTGCTGATCCGCGTGCACCGTGGCCCGCGACAGCTTCCCTCCCCCGCGACACCCCGAGGCTAGCTAACGCTCGTTAGCTCTGCAAGGGTCGCCCGCCACGGGCGATCGTGACCGCGAACCCCGCGTACTGGTCCGCCACCTCCGCCGCGTCCAGCGGGCCGTCGTCGGAGAACCAGCGCGCCACCGACACACACATCTCCCGGATCGCGAACGACGCCAGCCGCGGCGACTCGACCCCGAACACCCCCGCACGCTTCCCGTCGGCGATGAGCGCGCGGATCGCGTGCTCGTGCTCACGACGCCGCTCCTGCAGCTGCGTGCGGTGCGGCTCCTCGAGGCTGCCCGTGTCCCGGTTGACCACGAGCGCCTCCCGCCGATGCGTCGCGTGCCGGTACGCGTACACCCGCGTGGCCCGGCGCAGCTTCTCGGCCGGATCCCCGACCCCCTCGACGGCCCCGTGGAAGTCGGCCAGCACCGCCGCCGTCGTCCGGTCGACGATCACCCGCAACAGGTCGTGCTTGGAACGCATGTGGTTGTACAGACTCGGCGTGCGAATACCCAACGCCCCGGCGATCTGGCTCAGCGCCGTCCCGTGATAGCCGCGCTCCGCGAACAGCGTCAACGCAGCGTCGACGACGGCCTCACTCGTCACCGTCGCCCGTGCCGCCGTCACGCCGACACCGTAGAGCCTGCGCGTGGCGGCCCGTGCTTTCCATCCGCCCGGCCCCCACGCCAGGATGTCCGCATGGTTCCCGACACCTTCGGGACGGTCACGCTGCAGGTCGTGGCCGAACGAGCCGCCGCGCTCGTCCCCGGCTTCCGGACGTTCCTGCTCGCCTGCAGCCTGCCCGGCTACTCGGCCGCCAGGGCCACCGGCTCGCGACGGAGTTCGACCGCCTCCACGGCTGGAGTCGGCACCGAGGACCTACGTTGATCGCATGACCGACCCGGACCACGCCCCCCACGTCGCGCTCGTCACCGGCGCGGGCGGCGGCATCGGCCGCGCCGTCGTCGCGACGCTCGCCGCCCGCGGCCACCTCGTCGTCGCCACCGACGTCACCGCCCCCGACCTCCCCGACGCCACCGGTGTCGCGCTCGACGTCACCGACACCGCGGGCGTGGAGCGGGTCGTCGGGGACGTCGAGGCGACGCACGGACCCGTCGACGTGCTCGTCTGCACCGCGGGCGTCATCCGCCCCGGCGGCATCCTCGACACCCGCGACGACGACTGGGCCACCATGCTCGACGTCAACACCACCGGGGTGCTGCGGATGCTGCGGGCCGTGGGTCGGCGGATGGCCGAGCGGCGGCGGGGATCGATCGTGGTCGTCGCCTCCAACGCGGGAAGCGTCCCGCGCACCGGGATCGTCGGCTACGCGACGTCCAAGGCCGCGACGACCCACCTCACCCGCTGCGCCGGCCTGGAGCTGGCCGAGTTCGGCGTTCGCGCCAACGTGGTGTCCCCCGGGTCGACGGACACGACAATGCTGCGGGCCCTGCCCGTGCCGGGGGTCGTGGACGAGGCCGTGGACCGGGCGATCACCGGTTTCCTGCCGCACCACCGCATCGGCATCCCGCTGCGCCGCGTCGCCGATCCCGTCGACATCGCCGAGGCCGTCGCCTACCTGGCCTCCGACGCGGCCCGCCACGTCACGCTGCAGGAACTGTCCGTCGACGGCGGCGCGTCGCTGTGATCCCGGCCGGGTAGGTCAGCCGGCGGCCCGGGCGGACAGACCGAGCATCGCCAGCAGTTCGCGGCAGTCGTCGGCGTCGACGGCCTGGCCTGCGACGACACGCGCCGCCTGCTGGTCCTGCACCTCGCAGTTCTCGCGCGCCGTCTCCTGGGCGCGGGCCCAGGCTCCGACGGTGTTGTCCTGGCGGCTACGCAGTGCTGACATCGGCTGATCCTCCGAGGGGCGGGGCCGCTGACGCGGCCGGTGTTGCCAGACGGCAACCCGCAGCGGCCGGAACCGATGCCGTGGGACGTTGCCCGCCCAACCTGATCTGTCCAACGTAGCCCGGATCACAGCCTGCGCGCAGGTTTCGTGACGTCCGACCGGTCGAACGGTCACGGGATCGCCGCGCCGTGGAGGCGGCTGGCGTGGACGCCACGGGGACGGTGCAGGACCACCTGCGGTCGAACGTCGCGAAGCTGGGCGCGGCACCGCGTGATCGCTCACCGGTCGACGGCGCGGGCGATCGCCGCCACCCGCGCGGCGCCGGGGGACGCGACGGCGCCGGCGTCGACGAAGCCCTGGGCCAGCGCACCGCCGTAGCGGTGGCCATGGCCCGCGGGGACGTCGAGGGCGCCCGGGAGGCTTCCGGTGACCTGCCAGAACGTCACGATCGGCAGCCAGGCCCCGGAGCCGTCGGGAGCGAGGAGCAGGCGCGGCGACCAGCGTCCGACGGGGTCGTCGGCGTTGACGATCGACGTGGTGTGCGGTGGCGCCGGCCGGCCCGCACCGCCGGGCAGCCCCGCGAGCAGGGTCGCGTCGGCCGCGCCAGCGACGCCGGACGCCGCGATCGCCCCGAGGCTCTCCCCGTAGAGCACGAGCCTCGGCCGGGGCCCGGCGGGCAGGGCGTCGATCGTGGTGCGCAGTGCCGTGACCAGCGCGGCCGCGGACCGTTGCGCCGGTCCGGTCCCGAGGAGGTACTCGATCCAGCTGGGGCGGTCGGCGTACTGCGCGGCGACCGTCGCGACGTTCCCACCGGCCAGGTACTCCATCGTCGCGACGGCGGCGGGATCGACCCAGCCGGAGCCCGTCGGGGCGGCGACGAGGATCGTCGCGCGGGTGAACCCGCCGGCGCGGCGCAGCCGGTCGATCGCGACGGCGGCGCGGGCGGCGTCGGTGGTGCCGTCGGTGAGTGCGGCGTAGGCGCGGACCGGGGTCGTGGCGGGGGCGCCGGTGACGTGCGCGATCCGGTCGGCGCCGGTGGTCCCGGCGAGGAACTCGGCGCCCGCGGCCGACGCGGCCGGCGGGGGCGACCCGCCCGCGGCCGGCGGCCGGGCCCCGGCCGCGACGAGCGGTGACGCGGCCAGCACCGCGACGCACACGGCCGCGTGCAGCCGCCTCGACCGTGTCCACGCGACGACGCGCGCGACCACGGCGGGGATCGCGAACGCGAGCCGTACCTGCAGCACGACCAGCACCGCGACGGCGAGTCGCAGCACCGGTCCCGGTTCGAGCACGTACGGCATCGTCAGCGACGCGACACCCGCGGTGGCGCCGACGGCCCAGCCGGTCGGGCCGGCCGCGGGCCGCGGTAGCGGCCGGACCAGGGTCAGCGTGGTCATGCCGCGGTCCCGGCGTCGGTCGCGGGTGCGCCGACGACCGCGGCGACCGCGGCGAGCGACGCCGTCCCGGGTGTCAGGTAGCCGTCGTGGGCGGTGACACCGGCGGTCGGCAGCAGGGTCGCCCCGAACGCCGGGGAGGTGGGGTCGGTGCCGTGCCCGAGGTCGCCGATCCCGACCGGGGGCACCCATCTCGTCCAGTCGGCGGCGGCGCGGGCGGCGAAGACGTGGGCGCGGGTGTGGAGGTCGGCGACGTCGTCGGTGCGGACGCCGGGGCTGCCGAGCAGGACGAGGTCGTCGGCGTCGAGGCCGGGGGCGGCCAGTGCGGCGACGACGGTGCCGTAGCTGTGGGCGACAACGGTGAGGTGCGGGGCGCGCAGCCCGTCGACGAATTCGGCGAGCGCGGGGGCCCCGGCCCGGGCGAGCGCGCCGGAGGCGGCGTCGATCCCGAGTCCCTGCGGTGTGGTGTACCCGACCCAGACGACGACGGCGGTGTCCGGCCCGGACGCGGCCCGCAGCGCGCGGGCCCACGAGAGGGGCTTGGCGATCGTGTGGAGGTCGGTGTCGGAGCCGGGGACGATCACCGCGACCGACCGCGCGGTGGCGGGGTCCCCGACCGCGACGACGGCGAGCCCGCGCCCGGCGGGGTCGCAGCCGAGCACCCGCAGGTCGTCACCCTGCGCGTACGAGGCGGTGAGCGAGGCCGCACACGCGGCGTCCCGGGCGACGGGTCCGGCCGGCGCGGCCGGCGCCGACTGCGCGAGCGCCACGAGCAGGCTGAACAGCATCGCGAGGGCGGCGAAGGGGTACAACCGGCGGAAGGTCACGCTGGTCGACGTTAAAAACGAAACGGTGCCGAATCGTCACGCTGCGGAGCCGTCTTCGACCCCTACCGGGGTCCCGTACCGGCGGGGTACTACCCCTGTGGTCGCACCAGCCCGCACTCGTAGGCGACGACGACGGCCTGGGCCCGGTCGCGCAGCCCGAGCTTCGCGAAGATGCGGCTGACGTGCGTCTTCACGGTCTGTTCGGCGAGGACGAGGTCGCCGGCGATCTCGCTGTTGGAGCGCCCGCGGGCGACGAGCCCCAGTACCTCGGTCTCACGGTCGGTCAGGGACGCGAGCCGGTCGGGCCGGGGCGCGGCGGTGGCCGGGTCGGGCCGCGCGGCGACGAAGTGCCCGATGAGCCGGCGCGTCACCTCGGGCGCGAGCAGTGCCTCGCCCGCGGCGACGACCCGGACGGCGTGCAGCAGGTCGGTCGCGGGGGCGTGCTTGAGCAGGAACCCGCTGGCGCCGGCGGCGAGGGCGTCGAAGATGTAGTCGTCGAGGTCGAACGTGGTGAGCACGAGGACCTTCGCGGTGGTGTCCCCGGACAGGAGCGCGCGGGTCGCCGTCAGGCCGTCCATCCCGGGCATCCGGATGTCCATGAGGACGACGTCGGGCGTCTGCGCGGACGCGACCGACAGCGCCGCGCGACCGTCACCGGCGGTACCGACGACCTCCATGTCGGGTTGCGCGTCGAGCAGCGCGGCGAACCCCTCCCGGACCATCGCCTGGTCGTCGACGACGAGCACCCGGATCACGGACGTCCCCCGATCGGCAGTTCGGCACGCAGCTCGAAGCCGCCGTCGGCGGCGGGCGCGGCGTGCAACGTGCCGCCGTGCACCTCGACGCGTTCGCGCATGCCGCGCAGGCCGTGCCCGCTGCCGGGGACGTCGGGCGTGGTCCCCGGTCCGTTGTGGACCGCGACCACCAGCACGTCGCCGGTCCGTGACACCCCGACCCGCACGGGCGCACCCCCCGCGTGCTGCGCGGCGTTGGCCAGCCCCTGCTGCACGACCCGGTAGACGGTGAGCCCGAGCGGCGCCGCGACCGGGCCGCCCGGATCGAGCCGCCAGGTGACGTCGGCGCCGGCGTCGCGGGCGTCGGACAGCAACGCCTCCAGCTGGTCGACGCCCGGCTGCGGCGCCCGCTCGCCACCCTCCGCGGACGTCGGGCGCAGGACCCCCAACAGGTTCTGCAGGTCCCCGAGCGCCTCCCGGGCGGCGGCCGCGACCTCGGCCAGCTCCGCGCGGGCGTTCTCGGGCAGGTCGGCGAGCCGGTAGGGCGCCGTCTCGCAGCGCACCGCGATCATCGACATGTGATGGGCGACGACGTCGTGCATCTCCCGCGCGATGCGCGCCCGTTCGGCCAGCGCGCCCCGTTCGGCCTGCGCCTGCGCGACCCGGATCCGCTCGGCCTCGAGGGCACGGCGGGCGTCCCAACGCGCCCCGAACGCCATCCCGACCGCGACGGTGGCCGCGACGACGACGACCGACACCAGCAGGTACGAGGCGTCGCGCGGCCACGGTCCGACGACGGTGACGACGACGATCAGCACGCACGTCAGCACCCCGACACCGAGCGACACCGCGGCCGGGCCCGCCCATGCGGCCATCAGGACGACGGGCAGGACGAGCAGCCACTCCCACACCTCGAGCACCGGGACCGTCGGCACCGGTGGCCCGACGAGGAACGGTAGGACGATCACCCAGACGGCCATGAGCCGCCACGCGTCCATCGGGCGGCGGTTGGCCAGCCACAGCGCCAGCACGAACGGCAGCAGCATCAGGAACGCGAGACCCCCGACCATGCGCCTGTCCTCGTTGAAGACCGCGCCGGCGGCGGCGATCGCGACGATCAGGCCGTGGACGACGAACGCGACCGTCAGCCAGCGGGTCAGCCGGCGCCCGCGCGGGAAGGGCCAGCGGGCGTCGGGCCGCGGCGCCTGCCAGATCACCGCGGCGACGACCCGGCCGGCGACACGCAGCAGCCTGCCGCCCGGCGAACCGGGCTGCGGTGCGGCGTCGGCGGTCATCGTCGCCGAGACTAGGCGTTGTGAGCCTCTCGTCCGCCGACGTCACCGCCGCGGCCACCCGCATCGCACCGCACGTCCGTCGCACGCCGCTGTTCGTCACCGAGCTCGACGGCCGGCCGTTGCTGCTCAAGCTGGAGCATCTGCAGCGCAGCGGGTCGTTCAAGATGCGGGGTGCGACGAACGCGCTCCTGGCGGGCGAGCGGCCCGACCGTGTGGTGACGGCGTCGGGTGGCAACCACGGGCTCGGGGTGGCGACGGCGGCGGCCCGGCTGGGGATTCCGGCGACGGTGTTCGTGCCGGGGTCCGTGCCGGAGGCGAAGGCCCGGCGGATCGAGGCGGCCGGGGCGAAGCTGGTCCGCCACGGTGCGACCTACGCCGACGCGGCCGCGGCGGCGCATGCGGAGCCGGGCCGCTACCTGCACGCCTACGACCAGCCGGAGGTCGTCGCCGGCCAGGGGACGGTGGCGGCGGAGATCGTGGCGGCGGCGCCGGAGGTCGACGCGATCGTCGTCGCGGCCGGGGGTGGTGGGCTGGCGGCGGGGACGACGCTGGCCGCCGCCGGCCGGCGCACGGTCACGGTCGAGCCGGAGCACTGCCGGGCGGTCCACGCCGCGCTCGCGGCGGGGGCGCCGGTGGACGTCGGGATCGACTCGGTCGCGGCGTCGGCGCTGGGCGCGACACGGATCGGCGATCTCGCCTTCGAGCTGCTGACGGCTGCCGCCGCGGTTGCGCTGCTGGTGTCGGACGCCGAGATCGTCGCGGCCCGCGACCTGCTGTGGGAGGAGTTCCGGCTGCGCGTCGAACCGGCCGCGGCGGCGCCGTTCGCGGCGTGGTTGGCCGGGCGGGTGCCCGGTGAGCGGCCGTGTCTGGTGCTGTGCGGGGCGAACGACTGAGCGGTCGGCCCGGCCGGGTCAGTCGGTGTTGGCGGCGCGGTAGGCGTCGGCCGTGAGGAGGTCGCCGAGGGCGGTGATCTCGACGGCGAAGAGCCAGCCCGCGCCGTAGGGGTCGGTGCCGACGACCGCGGGGTCGTCGGCGAGCGCGGTGTTGACCTCGGCGATGGTGCCGGTGGCCGGGCTGAACAGCTCCGACACCGACTTGGTCGACTCGATCTCGCCGCAGGGCTCGCCCGCGGTGACGGCTGTGCCGACCTCGGGCAGCTCGACGTAGACGATCTCCCCGAGGGCCTCGACGGCGACCGCGGAGATGCCGACGCGGACGGGGCCGGACGGGATGTCGGAGCCGGGGGCGACGGCGATCCATTCGTGTTCGGCGGTGTAGCCCAGCGCGTCGGGGAGCGCGATCTCGGACACGGCGGTTCCTCTCGATGCGGCGGGTGCCGCGGCATCCTACGAGACGTCGGCGGGGTCGCGGCAGGAGTGGGCACGGGTCGCCGACACCGGACCGGGCGGTGCCGATCCGCGTCGGGGGCCGGCCGTACCCACGGCGCCACATCCCACACCCGGGTTCCCCGCATGAGGTGACGA
Source organism: Pseudonocardia sp. (assembly GCF_050250275.1). Lineage (GTDB taxonomy): Bacteria > Actinomycetota > Actinomycetes > Mycobacteriales > Pseudonocardiaceae > Pseudonocardia. The sequence goes on along the minus strand of NZ_JBFWOY010000039.1, from coordinate 36,633 downwards.
CGCCACGCCGTCAACCCTTCGGACGTCTCGTCTTCGCGTCGAAGTCGTCCACGATAGGTGAAAGCCGTTTATGATGCTGTACGGCGACGAGCGAGGAGGACACATGATGGCCACCCCGGACATCAGCGGCGACAAGTCCGCCGTCGTCGCGAGCTGGGAACCGATCGTCGTCGCCATCGGACCCAAGGTCCGTGAGGTCCGCCAGCTGCTGGGCCTGTCCTTGCAGCAGCTCGCCGGCCGTTCCGAGGTCTCCGCCGCCGCCATCCACAAGGTCGAGCGCGGCGACATGGTGCCGACGATCACCACGCTGCTCAAGCTGTCCGCCGCCCTCGGCCGGCCGATCGGCTTCTTCGTCGACGACGCCGACTGGGCCGGCCCGGCGGGCGTCCACGTCCGCGCGGACGAGCGTCCGCCCGCCCCGAGCGACTGGGCCCCCGAGGCCACCGGGGTCGGGGCCACCGCCATCGCGGTCCCCAACGAGCGGTTGCGCTGCGGCGGTGTGTGGGCCGAGATCGAGCCGGGCGGCACCAGCGGCGAAGGCCGGTCGGTCCGGTCCGGCGAGGAGCTCGTGCTGGTCACCAAGGGAGTCCTGGCCGTCGACGTCGCGGGCGAGCGGTACCGCCTCGAGGCGGGCGACTCGCTGCACTTCCCGGCCGATCGGCCGCACTCCTGGCACAACCCCGGCCCCGACCCCGTCACAGCGGTCTGGTGGCTGCTGCGCGGCTGACCCGCGCGGCCGGAAGGTCCCGAGCAGAAGGCACGATGCGTCCGTGACGAACAGCGAAACCCTCGACGAGCTCGTCGGGTCGGTGCTCGCCAACCCCGGCCTGAGCGCGAAGGCCGACATCGCCGTCGTCGGCGAGGTCCTCGGCGACACCGACTGGGTCGGCGGCCCCGGCGACGACGGCGCCGTGCTGCCGTTGGCGCCGACGGTGGGCTCGGACGCAGGCGTGGTGGTGTGCGGCGAGGCGATCCTGCCGGCGTTCGTGAGGGCCGACCCGCGCGGCGCCGGGTTCGCCGCGGTGCTCGCCAACGTCAACGACATCGCCGCGATGGGCGCCGAGCCGATGGGCATCGTCGACACCATCGCGACGTCCGCGGAGGCCGCCCAGCTCGCCCTCGCCGGGATGCGCACCGCGGCCGGGCTGCTCGACGTGCCGATCGTCGGCGGCCACCTCACCGCGCACGACGGCGAGCCGTCGATCTCCGCGTTCGCCGTCGGGTCCGTGACCGATCCGGCGCTGGCGCTGTCGGTGACGCGGGCGGAGGCGGGCCAGTCGCTGGTCGTCGCGGCGGCCACGACGGGCACGCTCAACCCGAACTTCCCGTTCTTCCGGGCCTTCGAGGACCGCGGCGCGCGCTGCGCGGGCGATGTCCGGCTGATGCCGCGGCTGGCGCGCGAGGGTGTCGTCGTCGCGGCCAAGGACATCTCGATGGCCGGGCTGGTCGGCTCCCTCGCGATGCTGCTGGAGGCGCGCGGGCTGGGCGTGACCGTCGACGTCGACGCCGTCCCCGCCCCCGACGGTGTCCCGCTGACCCGCTGGTTCAACTGCTTCCCCAGTTTCGGGTTCCTGCTGTGCGTGCCCGCGGGCCGTGAGGACGCGTGCCTCGCCGCGTTCGCCGAGCGCGACCTGGCGGCCGCCGTCGTCGGCACCCTGGACGATTCGGGCGAACTGGCCCTGCGTCGCGGTGCCGAGCGGAAACTCGTGCTGCGGCTCGACGAGTTCCTCGTCACCGGGCTTCCCCGGCAGGGCACGCCGGGGGGCTAGATTCGGCGCGTGAAGATCCTCGTGCTCGGCGCCGGCGCCGTCGGCGGCTACTTCGGCGGCCGGTTGGTCGCCGCGGGACGCGATGTCACCTTCCTGGTCCGGCCCGCGCGGGCGGCCCTGCTCGCCGAGCACGGCCTGCACGTCCGCAGCCCCTACGGCGACGTCGACGTCCCGGCCCCGGCGACCGTCACCGCCGACGCGATCCCCGGTCCGTACGACCTGGTGGTGCTGAGCGCCAAGAGCTACGACCTCGACTCCGCGATCGACTCCGTCGCTCCCGCCGTCGGCCCCGACACCGCCGTGCTCCCGCTGCTCAACGGCATCCGCCACCTCGACGCGCTGGACGCGCGGTTCGGGGCCGGTTCGGTCCTCGGCGGGATGTGCCTGATCTCGACGGTGCTGCGTCCCGACGGCTCGATCGACCACCTCAGTGACACGCACTCGCTGGTGCAGGGCGAACGCGCGGGCGGCCGGACGGCACGGACGGCCGCCGTCCAGGAGGCGCTGTCCGGCGCCGGGTTCGACGCCCGCGAGTCCGACGACGTCCTGCAGGACATGTGGGAGAAGTGGGTCTTCCTCGCGACGGCCGCGGGGACCACGGCGCTGATGCGGGCCGCGATCGGCGACGTCGTCGCCGCCGGCGGGACGCCGTTCATCGAGCAGCTGCTCGACGACGTCGCCGGGGTCGCCGACGCGCAGGGCCGGGCGCCGCGCCCGGCCGCGCGCGAGCAGATTCGCGGGACGCTCACCCAGGCCGGTTCGACGATGACGGCGTCGATGCTGCGCGACATGGAGTCCGGCGCGCGGATCGAGGCCGACCACGTCTTCGGCGACCTGCTCGCCCGCGCCGGGGACCGCCCGGTCGAGGCGCTGCGCACCGTCTACGTCGCCGCGAAGGCCTACGAGGCGCGGCGGGCGCGCGAGAGCTGAGCGCCTACACCTCGCGGACCAGCTCGCGCATGCTCACCGGCCGATCGCCTCGGCGCTCTCCTTGATCCCCGACAGGGTCCGCGAGATGCCGGCCTCGAACTCGCGCAGCCGGCCGTGGACGATCTGCTGCTCCTTGTCGGGCATCCGTTCGATCGCGGAGGTGAGCCCGGAACAGCCGGGCCCGAGCTGGGCCCGGTAGGTCAGCCAGGTGCCGCCGTCGTCCTGTGGTTCCGACGAGAACCGCCAGACGGCGGCGGGTTCGTCGGGGGTCGCCCACGGCCCACGCCAGCGCCGTCGGCGGGTCGCACTCGACGATCGTCGACGTCGTGGACCAGGTGCCGATCGCGCGGTGCTCGCTGTGGCCGACGAAGCGGGCGCCCAGGGCGGGGGCGGTGGCGCCGTCGCACCACTCGATCGCCTGCAGCTCGTCGCTGAGGGCCGGTAGCTCCTCGAGGGCCGTGACGACGGCCCAGACCCGCTCGGGCGGGGAGTCGATCCAGATCGCCAGCTCGACGGTCGGCGCGTCGGCGTACCTGGCCCCGGTCCATTCCACGACTGTCGACGGTATCCGTCGGGGGGGCCGTCGACCAGGCCGTTCACGGAATCCGGTGGACCGGCTCCGGCTCCCGGGCCGCAGCGGTGAACGGGGCCGGACGTCGGCGCCCGGCCCCGTCCACGCGAACCCGTCGCGTGTCCCCGCGGTCAGCCCGCCAGGACCGAGAGGCCCGGCAGCGACTTGCCCTCGAGGTACTCCAGCGACGCGCCGCCGCCGGTGGAGATGTGGGAGAAGCCGGCCTCGGGCAGCCCCAGTGCCCGCACCGCGGCCGCCGAGTCGCCACCGCCGACGACGCTGAACGCGCCCGCGGAGGTGGCGTCGACGATCGCCTGCGCGACACCGCGGGTGCCCTCGGCGAAGGGCGCCATCTCGAACACACCCATCGGGCCGTTCCAGAAGATCGTCTTCGCGCCGTCGAGCGCCGTGGTGAACACGCCGACGGAGTCGGGCCCGACATCGAGGCCCATCCAGCCGTCGGGGATCGCGTCGACCGGGACGACGCGGGTCGTCGCGTCGGCGGAGAACGAGTCGGCGACGACGACGTCGACGGGCAGCACGATCCTGCCCGACTCCAGCAGCGCCTTCGCGTTCTCGATCTGCTCGGCCTGCAGCAGCGACGCGCCCACCGAGTGCCCCTGCGCGGCGAGGAACGTGAAGCACATGCCACCGCCGACGACCAGGGTGTCGACACGCGGCAGCAGCGCCTCGATGACGGCCAGCTTGTCGGAGACCTTCGAGCCGCCGAGCACGACCGCGTACGGCCGGGCCGACTGCTCGGTCAGCCGGGCCAGCACGTCGGCCTCGGCCGCCACAAGCGTGCCCGTGTAGGCGGGCAACCGGTTCGCGACGTCGTAGACCGAGGCCTGCTTGCGGTGCACGACGCCGAACCCGTCGGACACGAACGCCCCGTTCCCACCGGTGAGGGCGACGAGCTCGTCGGCGAACGCACCGCGCTCGGCGTCGTCCTTGCTGGTCTCGCGCGGGTCGAACCGGATGTTCTCCAGCAGCACGACGCTGCCGTCGGCCGTCGCCGGCACGGTGTCGATCGTCGCCAGGGTGACCGACCTCCCGAGGAGCTCGGCGAGCCTGGCCGCGACCGGGCCGAGGGAGAACCGCAGGTCGGCGTCGCCCTCCGGGCGCCCCAGGTGCGCGGTCACGATCACCCGCGCACCCGCCCCGGTGAGCGCCGAGATCGTCGGGACGGACGCCCGGATGCGGCCGTCGTCGGTGATCCGGTCACCGTCGAGGGGGACGTTGAGGTCCGAACGCACCAGCACCGTCCGGCCGGCGACCCCCTCGGTGAGCAGGTCGTCGAGCGACCTCACAGCTTCGAGCCGACGAGCGCGGTGATGTCGGCGAGCCGGTTGGAGTAGCCCCACTCGTTGTCGTACCAGCCGACGATCTTCACCAGGTTGCCCGACACCTTGGTGAGCCCGGCGTCGAAGATGCACGAGTGCGGGTCGGTCACGATGTCCGAGGACACGATCGGGTCCTCGGTGTACTTGAGGACGCCCTTGAGCGGGCCCTCGGCGGCGGCCTTCATCGCGGCGTTGACCTCCTCGGCCGTGGTGTCGCGGCCGACGTTCGCGGTGAGGTCGGTGGCCGAGCCCGTGGGGATCGGTACCCGCAGCGCGTAGCCGTCGAGCTTGCCCTTGAGGTGCGGCAGCACCAGCGAGATGGCCTTGGCCGCACCGGTCGAGGTCGGCACGATGTTCAACGCGGCGGCACGGGCCCGGCGCAGGTCGCCGTGCGGGCCGTCCTGCAGGTTCTGGTCCTGGGTGTAGGCGTGGATCGTGGTCATCAGGCCACGCTCGATGCCGACGAGGTCGTCGAGGACCTTCGCCATCGGGGCCAGGCAGTTCGTGGTACAGGAGGCGTTGGAGACGACGACCTGCGAGCCGTCGTAGTCGCCGTCGTTGACGCCCTTGACGATCGTGATGTCCTCACCGGTGGCCGGCGCGGAGATGACGACCTTCTTCGCCCCGGCGTCGAGGTGTTTGTCCGCGCCGTCGCGCTTGGTGAAGATGCCGGTGGACTCGACGACCACGTCGACGCCCAGGTCCTTCCACGGCAGGTTCGCCGGGTCGCGCTCCGAGAGCACCTTCAGCGGCGCACCGTCGACGATGATGTCCTCGCCCGACGTGCTGACCTCGTAGGGCAGCCGGCCCAGGATCGAGTCGTACTTCAGCAGGTGCGCCAGCGTCGCGGTGTCGGTGAGGTCGTTCACCGCGACGATCTCGATGTCACTGGTCCCGGCGGTGCGCTGGGCGTCGACAGCCCGCCAGAAATTGCGGCCGATCCGACCGAAGCCGTTCACGCCAACCCGAAGCGTCACGCTCACTCCATCCCTGACTGCCGGCCGCACCCTGCGGCCGGGATAGGTCCAGTTCGGCCGGGGCGCGGCGGCGCCGGCCGGCGCGCTCAGCGGTCGCGCCACCAGGCCGCGTGCACGTCGATCGCGCGCTGCGCGGTCAGCGGCCCCGCGTCGCCCTGCGCTGCGCCCTCGTCGTAGCCCGGCAGTACCAGGGCCGCGGCCGAGAAGTCCTGCGTTGCGGTGTAGCCGTTGGTGACGACGATCGTCGCGAGCCCTGCACCCGTCGCGGCCGCCGTGCCCACGCCGGAGTCCTCCAGCGCCAGCGCGGCCGAGGCGTCGAGGCCCAGACCCTGCAGCGCGAGGAGATAGGCCTCGGGGTCGGGCTTGAGCCGTTCGACCTCGTCGCCGGTGACCATGACCTCGACGACGTCGCCGATCAGGTGGCGCACCAGCGGCACCGCCCAGTCGCGGCGGCCCGTGGTGGCCACGGCGATGCGGATGCCGGCGTCGACGAGGCCGCCGACGAACTCGGTGAGGCCGGGCCGCGGGTCGAACGCCCCCGCGGTGACCCGCTCGACGAACAGCGCCGTCTTCGTCCTGTGGATGTCGAGCGCGACGCGGTCGGCGTCGTCGGGGTCCCAGCCGCGGTCCTTCAGGTCGGCCGCGACCCGGCGGTGGCCGCCGGTGATGCGCAGCAGCGTCCCGTAGTGCTCGACGTCCCAGTCCAGGTCGACGCCGTGACGTCCGAAGGCCTCGTTGAACGCCGGGCGGTGGCCGTCGCGCTCGGTGTCGGCCAGCGTGCCGTCGACGTCGAAGATCACCGCCTCCAGGCGCCCGGCCCCGACGGTGGTCGTCGCTGTCGCGTCGCCCGTTCCCTGCACCGAAACCCGCTTCCTGCGCACGTCGCCGGACCGCGCGCCCTGTCGGGCGGGGCGTGTCGAGGGCCCCGCCACCTGCGAGGAGTGTTCGTGCCGTCCCGAAACGGCCCATCCCCCGGGCGGGGGGCCACCCGGGGTGTCCGGCCGGGGCCTGCCACGGGATGCCCCGGGGCATCCCCCGCGCAGGGGAGGTGACCTGCCCTGCGGGTCGAGACCCTGCTCGTTCCGGATGTGTGCGAGCACCGTGGTCGGCGCGCCGTCGGGCCGGTCCGGCCGGCGCGACCATCCGGCCACGTTCGGCCCGCCGTTCCGAGGCCACGGCAAGAGGCGGGACCAGCGGTGATCCGGAGGTGCAGTCCATGGAGGCGTTACAGCGGCGGACCCGGCGGATGTTCGCGTTCCGCAAGGGGATCCTGGCGCTCGATACCGCGCCCGACCAGTTGAGCCTGCGGTTCAGCTCGGCGGGCTCCACCGGTCCGGCGCCCGACGCGGCCGCCTACCGGGACATGGTGCTCGGTACCCCGAACCTCGCGTCCACCACGAGCGCGGTCGTCCTGCCGCCGGAGGCGTTCGGCCCCGCCGCGAGCGGGTCGCCCCGGCTGCGCGCCGTCGGTTCCGCCGCCGGCCCCCGCGGCCGCGGCCTGCTCGACCGGGTCGCCGCGGCCGGTGTGCTGCTGGGGGTGCGGGCCGACAGCGGCGCCGAGTCGCTGTCCGGGGGCCGCGACGAGCTCGTCACCACCGGGCTCGACGGCCTGTCCGACCGGCTGCGCCGCTTCCAGGCACTCGGCGCGAGCTTCGCGGTGTGGGCCATGTCGTCGGGCTCGGCGATCGACTACGGCGCGCTCCGCACGCTGACGGTCAACTGCCAGGCTGCCGCCCGGTTCGCCTACACGTGCCAGACCCTGGGGGTCGTGCCGGTGATCCGCGTCGGGACCCGGATGCGCGACGGCACACCCGCCCAGCGCAGCGCCGCCCGCGCGGCCGCGCTGCTCAGCGTGTGCGGCCACCTCGAGGACATCGAGGTCGACCTGCCGTCGGTCGTGCTGAGCACGGAGGCCGAGTGCGTGCACGACGCCGACCCCGTCACCGGTGGGCCGCTCGTCGCACTGCCCGACCGGCTCGGCGGCGTCGCCCTGACCGCGGGCGACAACGCCCTCTCCACGGCCGTCGCGGCCGTCACCGCCGTCTGCGAGGCCGACCCGCCGTGGCCGGTCACGTTCTACCTCGGCCGGGAGGTGACCCGACCGGCGCTGCTGGCCTGGCGGGGACGGACCGGCTCCGTGCGCGCCGGGCACCAGGCCCTCCGCGACGGACTCACCACGGCCTGCGCGGCACTGGGCGGGCAGGCCCTCGCGGCGGCCCCCGGTTCCTGACCGGCCCGTCGCTGTGTCCCACGCAACACCCCTGCAACGACGCAGGTCACTCTGCATATCAACAACCCGTTCCAGGGCCGGTTCTCACGAGCCGCGGAAAGTCGGACCGGCCTCGGGCCCCTGCCCACACGCCGGTCACGAAGGAAGAAGGAAACGCATGTCGAGGACCGCTGTCGTCGCACTCGGGGGGAACGCCTTCACCCGCGAGGACCAGAAGGGCACCTTCGAGGAGCTGGCGGCGAACGCCCGCACCATGGCGAACACGGTGCATGCGCTGCGCCGCAGCGGGTGGAACGTCGTGATCGTGCACGGGAACGGCCCGCAGGTCGGCAACCTGGCGATCCAGCAGGAGGAGGGGTCCTCCGTCGTACCGGCGCTCCCGCTCTCCGCGCTCGGTGCGATGACCCAGGGCCAGCTGGGCAGCCTCATCTCGATCGCGCTGCGCCAGACCGCGCGGGCCGGCGACGACATCGACATCGCCACCATCGTCACCCACGTCGCCGTCGCCTCCGACGACCCGGCGTTCGACGACCCCCGCAAGCCGATCGGCCCGTTCTTCCACGGTGACGCCGTCAACGAGATGGTCGAGACCCGCGGCTGGACGATGATCGAGGACTCGGGCCGTGGCCACCGCCGCGTCGTGCCCTCACCGAAGCCGCAGGCGATCCTCGAGGCCGCCTCGATCCGGGTGCTGGCCGACGCGGGTGTCGTCGTGGTCGCCGCGGGTGGCGGCGGCGTCCCGGTCGTCGACGAGGGCAACGGCCTCGTGGGCGTCGACGCCGTCATCGACAAGGACTACGCCGCGCAGCAGCTGGCCAACCAGCTCGGCGCCGACGCTCTGGTCCTCGTCACCGGTGTCAAGAACGTGATGGTCGACTTCGGCAAGCCCACCCAGCGCGCCATCGAGGAGGTCGGCGTCGACGAGGTCGAGGTCCACCTGTCCGACGGCCAGTTCCCCGAGGGTTCGATGGGACCGAAGGTCCGTGCCGGGATCGCGTTCCTGCGCAACGGTGGCCGGACCGTCGTCGTGACCACCCCGGAGTTCGCCGCCGACGCCCTGGCCGACGACGAGGCTGCCCGCGTGGGCACCCGCATCGTCGCCGCGGACGCCACCGTCGAGGCGTGATCCCCTTCACGACGTCGAAAAGCGGCGAATGAAGAAGGGGCTCGCACCATTCCGGTGCGAGCCCCTTCTTCGTTTCAGGAGATCAGAACAGCTCGCCGCGCGTGACGAGCAGGACGACCGGGAGGAAGAACGTCCAGATCGCGGTGATCATCAGGATCCCGCCGAGAACCTTGGCGGGGAGCTTGCCGTAGACGGTGGCGGTCACCGACCAGAAGGCGATCAGCCAGACGATCAGGATCGAGTGCAGCAGGACGCTGCCGTCGAAGAACTGCCAGAACGCGATCGGAACGAGGCCGACGGGGATGGCCAGGTTCGCGACGGGGCGCAGGTCGAGACCGAAGTACGCGGCGGCACCGACCGAGGTGAAGAACAGGCCGTAGAAGCCGACCAGACCACCGAGGAGGAGCGCGCCGTTGGAGGCGGTCGCAGCGTCAGCAGCACTGGTGCCGGCAGCGGCGGGGAGGCCGCTGCGGGACACGATGTAGAGCGCGGAGAGCAGGTCGACGATGCCGGCGACCATCGCGATCCAACCGACGGTCTTCAGCGGGTTGGAACCCGAGTCGTCCGCCTTCGCTCCCCAACCGAGGAAGAAGCAGGAAATGACGAACAGTGCGGCGCCGGTGACTGTGAATACGAGAATGACGGGCGGCATGGCCTCCCCTTCGAGACGAGGGTGTCCTGAGAGTTCGCTGAACGTGTCGGATCGTAAACGGCGGCCCTACTATAGTCCACAAATGCAACACTGCGTTACTGAACTGTGACGGCCTGGTCCGACCAGCGAGATCGAGCGACAGAACGCCCTGTCGCATCCCATTGATCGCAATTCCTCGTCAGTGTGGTGATCCGGATTACGCACTCACAGTCGGTGCCCAAAACCCTTCAGGAGGCCCATATGGGTGACATCACTGCTCCATCTGCTCGCCTGTTCGCTGCGGCACGTGGGCTCCTGGCCCTCGATCAGCCCCACACCAACACGGTCGGGATGCTCCGCGACGCCGCTGTGCCGCTCGCCCCCGGCACCGTCCACGCATTCCGCGACCTCGTGCTCGCCACCCCCGGCCTGGATCGCGCGGTGAACGGCATCCTGCTCGACCCCGCGACATTGCACAGAGTCACCGATTCCGGACCCACCCCGGCATTGCACCGCGTGTGGGTTCCCCTCGGGGTGCGGATGGGCGACGAGAACCTCCGCAGCTTCGACGTCGCCGGTTCCGTCGACGGGATCGCCGACGAGATCGACCGCCACCGTCGCGCCGGCGCGAGCTTCGCGCGGTGGCGCATCGTCGCGACGGCCGACACCGCGACCACCGAGGTCCGCGCCCGCGCGCGGCTCGTCGCCGGGTGGGCGGCCGCCTGCGTCACCGGCGGGCTCACACCGTTCGTCGACGTCGTCGCGATACCCGATCCCCGCGACGGTCTGCACGAGGCCGCCATCGCTCACGGCGCAGCGGTCCGGACCGTCCTCGACGCACTGCGGGTCGAGCGTGTCCACCTCGACGACGTGGTCCTCGGGTCCAGCATCGTCACCCCCGGCAGGCGCGCCTCCGACGTCGCGACCGCCGAGGACGTCGCCCGGGCGACACTGCGCGGCCTGCACTCCGCCGGAGCCGAGGAGCTCGCCGGCGTCGTCTTCACCCCGGGTGGCCGCCCCGACCGGCTCACCGCCCACCTCGCCGCTGTCCAGTGGCTCGGTCCGCGCATGCCCGTCGGCTACTGCCTCGGGCGCAGCACCCTCGGCACCGTGGCCCGGGCCTGGGGCGGGAAACCCGAACGGGTTCTCCACGCCCACACCGAGCTCATCACCCGGTTCACCTCCGTGGGTGCCGTCGTCCGGGCCGGCGCCGGCGAGGCCACCCGCCGCGCGACCGGCTGACCACCGCCACGACGACGAACGCCCCGGACGGCGAACCGTCCGGGGCGTTCACGTCGAACCGGTCAGCGACCGGCCTCGATCAGGTGGTGCAGGAGCAACAACTGGGTGATGGCGAGCGGCTCGCTGCGCTCCCCGCCCCCGATGCCACCCAGTGACTCCGGGGCACAGCGCTCCGGCTCCCCGATCGACGCCCAGATCGCCTTCTCCACCGCGATGCTCTCCTCGGGGTCCACGTAGCCGTGGACATGGAGCGAGTCGACCGGGCGACCGTCGGTGTCCCGCTCCAGCTTCAGGTGCATCGCCCGGTGCACACCGGGCTGCATGACCTCGCTCAGGTCGGGATGGTGGATCGTCGGGCGCAGCAGCAGCTCCGCCGACAGCGGTACCGACGGGTCGTCGCGCCCCTCCACCGGCGCGAACCGCACCACGATGTCGGCGTGCTGGCGCTGCGGCCGGATGTAGGCCCCCGACTCCGGCTCCCGCAGGTCGAGCTCGCTCAGCACCTGCTCGGCGGTGTAGCCGCGGTCGCGCGCGTCACGCTCGACCTTCCACGCCCGCCGCGTCCGCTCGTGCGGGTCGAGGAACACCGTCACGTCGAAGCAGGCCCGGGCCAGCTTGCTGTACAGCGGGAAGAGCCCCTCGACGATGATGAAGTCGCCAGGCTCCAACAGCTCCGTGTGCGTCAGCCGCCCCGCCGAGTGGTCGTACACCGGCTTGAGGATCGGTTGGCCGCTCGCCAGGAGCTGCAGGTGCTGCTCCATGATCCCGAGGTGGTTGCAGTCGGGGTGCAACGCCGTGAAGGGCAGCGACTGCCGCTCCACACGGTCGTAGCGGTGGTAGTCGTCGGTGCACAGCGACACGCACCGCTCCGGGCCGAGCGCCTCGACCAGCCCGGCCGCCAGTGTCGTCTTCCCCGACGCCGAGTCACCCGCGATGGCCAGCATGACCGGTCGCCGGTTGACCGACGACCGGCCCGCGGCCCGGTGGATGCGCAACGTCTTGTCCGGCACCGCCGGCTGCCCTATGCGTCTTCGGCCCCGGCGGTGGCCAGCGCGACCCGCGCGACGGCCGACGCCGACAGCCCCAGGTGGTCGGCGACCTCGTGGCCCGGGCCGCTCTCCCCGAACCGGTCGATGCCGATCACCGCGTCACGCGGCCCTGCCAGCGCCCGCCACCCGACGGTCACGCCCGCCTCGACGAACACCGCCGGCGCGTCGGGAAGGCGGTAGGAGCCCTCCCGCAGCGACGCCTCCAGCCGCTCACGCCACGGCACCGACACGACGGTCGCCTCGACGCCACGGTCGGCCAGCAGCTCGGCCGCCACCAGCGCCAGCGACACCTCCGAACCACTCGCGACCAGCACCACCGCCGGGTCTCCCTGCGCGGCGCGAACCGTGCGGGCACCGTGGGCGCGGACGTCGTCGAGACCGGCGCCGCCCAGGTTGGGCAGGTCCTGGCGGCTCAGGATCAGGGCCGTGGGCCCGTCGAGGGTGGCCGCGGCGATCCCCCACGCGGCTGCGGTCTCGGCCGAGTCGGCCGGGCGCAGCACCGTGACGCCCGGGATGATCCGCAGCGACTCGACGTGTTCGACCGGCTGGTGGGTCGGGCCGTCCTCGCCGACGTGCACCGAGTCGTGGGTGAGGATGTGCACGACGGGCTGCTTCATCAGCGCCGCGAGCCGCAGCGCCGGGCGCAGGTAGTCGGCGAACACCAGGAACGTGCTGCCGAACACCCGCAGCCCGCCGTGCAGCGAGATGCCGTTCATCGCCGCGGCCATGCCGTGCTCGCGGATACCGAAGTGGATGGTGCGGCCCGACGCGTCGTCCGGGGTGACCGCGCCGCCCGGGATGGCCGTGTTGGTCGACGACGCCAGGTCGGCCGAACCGCCGACGAGCGCCGGGTACACCGCGGCCAGCGCGTTCAGCGCCGCGCCCGACGCCTTGCGGGTCGCCGCGCGGCCCTCGGCCACGGCCCCGTCGGCCAGCGGCGCCAGCGCCTCGACGGCCTTGTCGGCCACCGGGATCCGGCCCAGCGTGAACGCCTCGGCCGTCTCCGGGTTCGCCGCCGCCCACTCCTCGTGGGTGCGCGTCCAGTCCAGGCGGGTCTTCGCGGCCTGCGCGGCGCGCTCGGCCGTGGCCATCCGCACCTCCGCCGGCACGTGGAACGCCTCGTCGGGCCAGCCGAACCGCTCGCGCATCGCGGCGATCGTCTCGTTGCCCAGCGGGCTGCCGTGCGCCTTCGACGTGCCCTCGACGCCCGGGGCGCCGTAGCCGATCGTCGTCTTCACCGTGATGAAGGTCGGCCGGTCCTCGGTCGCCGCCGCCTCCGCGAACGCGCGGTCCAGCGCCTCGATGTCGTTGCCGTCGTCGACCCACAGGGTGCGCCAGCCGTAGGAGGCGAAGCGGGCCGCCGCGTCGTCGGCGCAGCTCTGGCCGGCCGAGCCGTCGATCGTGATGTCGTTGTCGTCGTAGATGACGGTGAGCCGGCCGAGCCTCAGCTTGCCGGCGAGCGACGCCGCCTCGTGGCTGATGCCCTCCATCAGGTCGCCGTCGCCCGCGAGCACCCACGTGCGGTGGTCGACGACCGTGTGCTCGGCGGTGTTGCAGCGTGCTGCCAGCATGCGCTCGGCCAGCGCCAGGCCGACCGCCGTCGCGATGCCCTGGCCCAGCGGGCCCGTCGTCGTCTCCACGCCGACCGTGTGCCCGAACTCCGGATGCCCCGGCGTGCGCGACCCGAGCTGACGGAAGTTCTTCAGCTCCTCGATGGGCAGGTCGTAGCCGAACACGTGCAGCAGGCCGTACAGCAGCATCGAGCCGTGACCGGCCGACAGCACGAAGCGGTCGCGGTCGGCCCAGTCGGGCGCCGCCGGGTCGTGCCGCAGGTGCCGCGACCACAGGGTCCACGCCGCCGGGGCCGTGCCGAGAGGCAGGCCGGGGTGACCGCTGTTGGCCGCCTGGACCGCGTCCGCGGCGAGGAACCGCAGCGTCGCGACGCCGAGCTCGTCGGTGTCCGCCGACTGGCCGGCACGCTCGGCCGGAACGCTGGGAGCGGTGCTCATGCCGCAACCTCCGCACTGATAGGAGTCACACCGTCGATGCGGCCCGGCCCCCGACAGCGGGGAACGGGCGCACACCTGTTCGAGATTCGGCCCCGGACGCTATGCCCGGAGCGCTCCTGTGCCCTCCCCGCAGCGGGGGAGGCCAGGGTTGAACCTCACGACCCCTGACGACGGCCTAGAGTCTCGGCATGAGTGCGCCGACGTCAGCAGGTCCATTGCGGATCGTTCTCGTGGACGACCACGAGATGGTGATCGCCGGTCTGAAGGCGATGCTGTCGCCGTTCCGCGGGCGCGTCCGCGTCGTCGGCGAGGCCATCGGGGCCGAGCGGGCGATGTCGACGGTCGCCAGCCTGACGCCCGACATCGTCCTGTGCGACGTCCGCATGCAGGGGGCGAGCGGCCTCGACCTGTGCCGCAGCCTGCGCGAGCGTGACCCGGACGCCAAGGTCGTGCTGCTCTCGGTGTACGACGACGAGCAGTACCTCTTCCAGGCGCTGCGCGCGGGTGCGTCCGGCTACCTGCTCAAGAAGATCAGCGGCGAGGAGCTCGTCCGCCAGCTCGAGCTCGCCGCCACCGGCACCACGGTCATCGACGCGTCCCTCGCGGGTCGTGCGGTCGACACCGCTGCCCGGCTGCAGAGCGACGAGTTCTGGCCCGGCGCCCGCCACGGCCTCACCCACCGCGAGTCGGAGGTTCTCTCGCTCATGGTCACCGGGCTGTCCAACCGCGGCATCGCCACCCGCCTCGTCGTCAGCGACGAGACCGTCAAGAGCCATCTGCGCTCGATCTACCGCAAGCTCGGCGTCGGCGACCGCACCGGCGCCGTCGCCACCGCGCTGCGCGAAGGGATCTTCCAATGACCGGGACCCGGCGGTGACGTCCTTCGGGCGCGAACCGGGACACGCCCTGCTCGGCCCCTACCAGGAGGGCAGCGTCCTCGGGCTCACCTCGGCCGAGAGCGCGAACGCCCTCCTGCTCGGCATCGTCGAGGCCACCTCCAGCGGCCCCCACGTCGAGCCCCTGGCCGCCGCCGTCGCCCGGCTCATCACCGAGGCCACCGCCACCGACGTCTGCTTCGTCCACGTCCTCGACGACACCGAACGCTCACTGACCCTCGCGGGGGCCACCCCGCCGTTCGACCAGTACGTCGGCGAGATCCAGCTCCCCATCGGGTCCGGCGTCGCCGGGTGGGTGGCCAGCCACCGCGAACCCGCCGTGATCGTCGAGCGCAAGGAGGAGGACCCGCGCTACATGCCGATCCCGGCCCTGCGCGGAACCGACTACACCTCCATGGCCTCGATCCCGATGGAGAGCGGCCCCTCCGGGCTGGTCGGGGTGCTCAACGTGCACACCGTCCGCCGGCGCCAGTTCACCGACAGCGACCTGCAGCTGCTCGGCGTCATCGGCCGGCTCGTCGCCGGGGCGCTGCACCAGGCCCGCGTGCACCGCAAGCTCGAGGCCCGCGAACGCGCTCACGAACGTTTCGCCGAGCAGGTCATCGCCGCTCAGGAGGCCGAACGCCGGCGGCTCGCCGGCGACATCCACGACGGCATCTCCCAACGCCTGGTCACGCTCTCGTACCACCTCGACGCCGCCGGCCACAGCATCACCGCCGACCCCGAGGTCGCCGTGGAACAGCTCGGCCTGGCCCGGGATCTCGTCAACCTGACACTCGACGAGGCGCGCGCCGCGATCGGCGGCCTGCGCCCGCCCGTGCTCGACGACCTCGGCCTCGCCGGCGGCCTCGCCAGCCTCGCGCGGTCGGTGCCGCAGTTCGAGATCGAGCTGGAGCTCGATGACGACCGGCTCCCCGAGCACGTCGAGATCGCGCTCTACCGGATCGCCCAGGAGTGTCTGCAGAACATCACCAAGCACGCCCGTGCCACGCTCGCGCGCATCCGGTTCCGGGTGCACCGCGGCACGGCGTGGCTCGAGGTCATCGACGACGGCGTCGGGTTCGACGTCGCGCCCGCGCCGTCGGTGGACCCGCACTCCCCCGGCTACGGGATGCAGTCGATGGCGGAGCGTGCGGAGCTCGTCGGCGGGCGGCTGCGGGTGATCTCGCGCCGCGGTTCGGGGACGACGATCATCGCGACGGTCCCGCTCGCCCCGTCCGACGCGGACGCACCCGCGGACGCCTGACCGTTCCCACCCCGGCGCCCCCGCCCCGGCGCCCCGGGTGTGCACGGCCGCAACCTCACTGCTGCCCCCGGCCACCCGGACGACCGTCAGGTTGCGCCCGCTCGTCCGGCCGCAACCTCACTGCCCTGCGGGGCCGGATCGACGACCGCCAGGTTGCGCGTGGCCGGTGCACGACGCGACGCGGCCGGCCCCCGGATCGGGGACCGGCCGCGTCGGGCGTGCGTGCTGATCAGGCGGGCTGCAGCTCACCGCGGCGGCGGACCGCGGCGGCGTTGGCACCGACGCGGTCGGCGAGGGCCGCCTGGCCGTCGGCGATCCGGTCGTCCTTGCCGACCCACGCCTTGAGGGCGGGGTCGACGAGCGCGCGGCCGAAGGAGAAGGTCAGCGGCCACGGGGTCTCGATGGCCTGCATGGCCTCGAGGTTGGCGGTGGCCCGCTCCGGCGACATGCCACCGGAGAGGAAGGCGACGCCGGCCAGCTCGGCCGGCCACGCCTTGAGCACCTCGACGGTCGCGGCGGCGACGGCCTCGGGCGAGGACTGCTCGGTGTTGCCGTTGCCCTCGACGATCATGTTGGGCTTGAGCACGATGCCGGCGAGGTCGACGTCCAGCAGCGCCAGCTCCTCGCGGACGGCGGCATGCACGGTGGCGGTGACCTCGGCGCAGCGCTCGATCGAGTGGGTGCCGTCCATCAGCACCTCGGGCTCGACGATCGGCACGATGCCGGCGGCCTGGCAGGCGGCGGCGTAGCGGGCGAGCGCGTTGGCGTTGGCGCGGATCGCACCGGCGCTGGGGGTTCCGTCGCCGATGACGTACACGGCGCGCCACTTGGCGAAGGCGGCGCCGATCGCGGCGTACTCGGCCAGGCGGGCGGGCAGCCCGTCGAGGCCCTCGGTGATGGTCTCGCCCGCGAGGCCACCCGGCAGCGGCTTGGCACCCGCGTCGACCTTGATGCCGGGCAGGATGCCCAGTGCGTGCACGGCCTGCGCGAACGGCGTGCCGTCGGCGAAGGTCTGCCGCAGCGTCTCGTCGCAGTAGATGATGCCCGACACGCCGTCGGACAGGTTGGGCGTGGCCGAGAGCAGCTCCCGGTAGATGCGCCGGTTCTCGGCGGTGGCCTCGACGCCGACGTTCTCCAGGCGCGACGACATCGTTCCGATGCTCTCGTCGGCGGCGAGGACGCCCTTGCCCGGCGCCACCATGCGCGCCGCGATCTCCCTGCACGTGCTCATACGTAAGTCCTCCTGTAGTGACACCCGGCGGGCACCGTAAGAGCGTGTCGAGCCGGGTCGCCTCACCCGCGTGGTGGAGACCGCGGGGGGCACCCAACACTTGAGCGTTTACTTCAGAATCACCGCGCAACTCTTGATAGACAGTTTCACGATTGTCGCGCAAGCTCTGAGCCATGGCAGATCGCTGGAACGCAGGTGTCATCCCCTACGCCGAGATGGGGTACTGGCAGCCCGACTACGAGCCGAAGGACACGGACATTCTGTGTGCCTTCCGCATCACGCCCCAGGAGGGCGTCCCCCCGGAGGAGGCCGGCGCCGCCGTCGCCGGTGAGTCGAGCACCGCGACCTGGACGGTCGTGTGGACCGACCGCCTCACCACCTTCGAGCACTACCAGGCCAAGTGCTACAAGGTCGACCCGGTGCCGAACACCCCGGGTCAGTGGATCGCGTACATCGCCTACGACATCGACCTGTTCGAGGAAGGCTCCATCGCCAACCTCACCAGCTCGATCATCGGTAACGTCTTCGGCTTCAAGCCGCTCAAGGCCCTGCGCCTCGAGGACATGCGCATCCCCACGCACTACGTGAAGACCTTCCAGGGCCCCGCGCACGGCATCGTCACCGAGCGCGAGCACCTCGGCAAGTTCGGTCGCCCGATCCTCGGCGCCACCACCAAGCCGAAGCTGGGCCTGTCGGCCCGCAACTACGGCCGCGTCGTGTACGAGGCGCTCCGCGGTGGTCTGGACTTCACCAAGGACGACGAGAACATCAACTCGCAGCCGTTCATGCGCTGGCGTGACCGCTTCCTGTTCTGCATGGAGGCCGTCAACCGCGCCCAGGCCGCGACCGGCGAGATCAAGGGTCACTACCTCAACGTGACCGCCGGCACGATGGAGGAGATGTACGAGCGGGCGAACTTCGCCGCCGAGCTCGGCTCCGTCATCGTGATGATCGACCTCACGGTCGGTTACACCGCGATCCAGTCGATGGCCAAGTGGGCCCGCGACAACAACGTGATCCTGCACCTGCACCGCGCGGGCCACGGCACCTACACGCGCCAGAAGAACCACGGTGTCAGCTTCCGCGTGATCTCCAAGTGGATGCGCCTCGCCGGTGTCGACCACATCCACGCGGGCACCGTCGTCGGCAAGCTCGAGGGCGACCCGATGACCACCGCGGGCTTCTACGAGACGCTGCGCGACGACAAGATCAAGGCCGACCTGAGCAAGGGGCTGTACTTCGACCAGGAGTGGGCCTCGATGCCCGGCGTCATGCCGGTCGCGTCCGGTGGTATCCACGCCGGCCAGATGCACCAGCTCATCCACTACCTGGGTGAGGACGTCATCCTTCAGTTCGGTGGCGGCACGATCGGCCACCCGATGGGCATCGCCGCGGGCGCCGAGGCGAACCGTGTCGCGCTCGAGGCCATGATCAAGGCCCGCAACGAGGGTGTCGACTACTACAAGGAGGGTCCGGAGATCCTCAAGAAGGCGGCCTCCCGCAACCGCGCGCTCGACACGGCGCTCGCGACCTGGGGCGACATCACCTTCAACTACGAGTCCACCGACACCCCCGACGTCGTCGCGACGCCGACCAACGCCTGATCCCCGCACAGGCACCAGGAGACTGACGAATGCGTATCACGCAGGGCACCTTCTCGTACCTTCCGGATTTCACGGACGAGGAGATCACGGCCCAGATCAACTACGCCCTGAGCAACGACTGGCCGCTGTCGGTCGAGTTCACCGACGACCCGCACCCCCGCAACACCTACTGGGAGATGTGGGGCCTGCCGATGTTCGACCTGAAGGACCCCGCCGGCGTCCTGCTCGAGGTCAACGCCTGCCGTAAGGCCAACCCCAACGCCTACGTCAAGCTGAACGCCTACGACGCGAGCCTCGGCCGCCAGACCACGGCGCTGTCGTTCATCGTGCAGCGCCCGGCCGACGAGCCCGGCTTCCGTGTCGACCGCACCGAGGTCCGCGGTCGCGCCATCCAGTACGCGACGCACTCGTACGCCACCGAGCGTCCCGTCGGCGACCGCTACAACCAGGGCTGATCATGAGCTCCGGAACCGCCTTCGGATTCAAGCCGGGTTCGGTCTCCGGGCCCCAGCTCGAGGCCGACCCGTCCGACGAGCCCGAGGTCGAGTACCTCCCCGCGGACACCGTGGTCGACCTGGCCGCGCTCCGTGCCGAGTCGGGGATCGACGAGGTCCTCGCCAAGCTCGATCAGGAGCTCGTCGGGCTGGCACCGGTGAAGACACGCATCGCGGAGATCGCCGCGCTGCTGCTGGTCGACCGCACCCGGGCGAAGTTCGGCATCACCGCCCCGCAGCCGACCCTGCACATGAGCTTCACCGGCAACCCCGGCACCGGCAAGACCACCGTCGCGATGCGGATGGCCGACCTGCTCCACCGGCTCGGCTATCTGCGTCGCGGCAACCTGGTCGCGGTCACCCGTGACGACCTGGTGGGCGAGTACGTCGGCCACACCGCTCCGAAGACCAAAGAGGTCATCAAGCGGGCCATGGGCGGCGTGCTGTTCATCGACGAGGCCTACTACCTCTACAAGGTCGAGAACGAGCGCGACTACGGCGGCGAGTCCATCGAGATCCTCCTGCAGGTCATGGAGAACAACCGCGACGACCTCGTGGTGATCCTGGCCGGCTACCAGGACCGGATGGACACGTTCTTCGCCGCCAACCCGGGCATGCAGTCCCGGGTGGCGCACCACGTCACGTTCCCGGACTACACGGTCCCGGAGCTGGAGCAGATCGGTGTCCTGATGACCAGGGACATTGGCTACACCTTCTCCGACGAGGCACAGGACGTACTCAAGCGCTACCTGGAACGGCGTGTCGGTCAGCCCTGGTTCGCCAACGCCCGCAGTGTGCGTAACGCTGTGGAGCGAGCACGTCTGCGGCAGGCCAAGCGCCTGCTGGAGACCGGCGACGCCAAGGTCGACCTCGCGGCCCTCACCACCATCGAGGCGGCGGACCTGCTCGCGAGCCGGGTCTTCGACTCCGCCCCGGACGAGGTGCTGACGGCCGAGGAGTACAACGTCAGGGGCTGATCCCCCTGCGCCCACACCGATTGCCATGATGACTCGGTGACGACGAACGCACGCCTCCGTGCCCTGGTGGAGCTGGCTGCAACCGGCTCCGTCCGGGCCGCGGCACAGCGCCTCGTCGTCACCGAGTCATCGGTGTCCTCGGCCATCTCCGCGCTCGCCGCCGAGATCGGCGTCCCCCTCGTCGACCGTGACGGGCGCGGCGTCCGGCTCACCCCTGCGGGCGAGCGCTACGCCGACTACGCCCGCCGCATCCTGGGCCTGCACGCCGAGGCCCTCAGCGCCGCCCGCGGCGAGGCCGATCCCGAACACGGCACCATCCGCCTCGCGGCGGTGACCACCGCGGGCGAGCACATGCTCCCGGACCTGCTGACGTCGTTCCGCAGCCGCTACCCGCACATCGCGCTCGGCCTCGAGGTCGGCCCGCGCGGGGTGGTGTGGCCGATGCTCGCCGCGCACGAGGTCGACCTCGTCGTCGCCGGCCGCCCGCCCGACGGGCTCGACGCCCTGGTCCGCGCGGTCAGCCCCAACACCCTCGTCGTCGTCGGCCCGCCCGATCTCCGCGACGACTTCGATCCCGGCCACACCACGTGGCTGCAGCGCGAGACCGGCTCCGGCATCCGCGCCACCGCCGTGTCGCTGCTCGACACCCTCGACGTCGCTCCCCCGCAGCTGTCGCTGGGCTCGCACGGCGCCGTCGTCGCCGGGGCCGTCGCCGGGCTCGGGGTGACGTTGGTGTCGCGACAGTCGGTCCGCCGCCATCTGGAGTCGGGCGCGCTCGTCGAGCTGCGGGTGCCGGGGACACCGATGCAGCGGGCGTGGCACGTCGTCAGCCAGCCGACGGCCACCGCTGCGACGAACCTGCTGGTCCGCCACCTGCTGACCCATCGCGAGCTGGGCTGGCGGCCCGCGAACCGCCCGGCGGGTGACGACTGACCGACGCGGCGCGCGCCGGCGACGGCCGCCGCACGAGGCCGGCGGCGGCCCGGACGAGGTCGGCGTCGGCGAGCCGCCCGTCCGCATCGCGGACGCGGTGTGCGGGGAGGTTGACGCTGCCCGGGACGTGGCCCGGCCTGGGGTACCGGGTGGGCTCGACACCGGCGAACCGACCCTCCCCGAGCGCGCACACCAGCGTGCCCGGTCCCCCGTCGACGACGGCCCCCACGTCGTCGATCGTCGCCCAGCCGTGGGCGGTGCCGGGCAGTGCGAGCGGGGCGGCCGGCTCGGCGACGGGCTCGGCGGGACCGCTCACGACCTCGTAGCCGGCCGCGCGCCACGCCGCCGGCCCGCCGTCGAGCGAACGACCCGGTCGCGCAACCGAGTTGCGCGACCGGGCCGTTCGTCCGGTTCTCGGAGCGCGCTACACCGCCTGGCGGTTGCCCGTGCCCAGGGCGCGGCGGGCCAGGGCGTCGAGGATCGAGCCCAGCAGGCCGATCACCAGGATCACGGCCATGACCTTGTCGTAGGCCAGCTGGTCGCGGGAGTTGAGGATCTCGTAGCCCAGCCCCGACGTGACACCCAGCATCTCCGCCGGGACGAGCACGACCCAGCCGATGCCCAGCGCCAGCCGCAGACCGGTGAGGACGTGCGGCCGGATGGCCGGCAGCACGACCGACACCAGCGTCTCCGCCGGTGTCGCCCCCAGGGAGCGGGCGGCGAGTAGGAAACCCTGGTCGATCGAGCGCACACCCGCGGCGGTGTTGAGCACGATCGGCCACACCGCGGCCGCCGCGACCAGGAAGAACACCGGGCGGTCGCCGATGCCGAACAGACCGATCGCGACGGGCGCCCACGACAGCGGCGACACCATGCGCAGGAACTGGAACACCGGCCGCGACGCCGTCTCCAGGCTCTGCCACGTCCCGATCGCCAGGCCCGTCACGACGCCGAGGACGACGGCGATCAGCAGCCCGACGAGCAGCCGCCACAGGCTCGTCCAGATGTCGGGCAGGAGCACGCCCTGCGCGGCGAGGGCGCCGATCGCGGGGATCGCGTGCTGGGGCGCGAAGTCCTGCAGCATCGACGTCGGCGACGCCAGGACCGTCGTGATCAGCCACCAGATCGCGACGGCGACGACGACCGCGACGAGCTGCAGCCCGAGCCTGGACGCCCACGAGCGCTGCGGCTTCCGGGGGGAGGTGGTCACTGGGGAGATCGTCTCGGCGGTCATGCCAGGACATCCTGTTCGGTGCGGGTCAGCGAGTCGGGCAGCCCGAAGGCGGCGGGTCCGCCGAGGGTGGTGATGCTCCTGCGGACGAACCGGTCGTCGACGAGGTCGCGGTGCACGGTCGCCGGGTCGAGCCGGTCGACGAAGCTCGCGTCGCCGTCCACGACGGTGCCGCGCATCGCCTCGACGAGGGCCGTCGTGTAGCCGGGGAACGGGTAGGGCGTGTAGCCGATCCGCTCGCCGTGCCACTGCGGGCGGGTGAGGACGGAGGTGTAGTCGCCCTCCGCCCGGGTGAGCGTCTTGGTGATCGCGGGCAGCGGCTGGGGCATGTACCTGTTGCCGCTCAACAGCTTCGCCGCGTCGGGGCGGTTGCCTTCGATCCACTGCTGCGCACCGGCGACGCCGTCGGTCAGGGCCTGCACGGTCTGCGGCGAGCTGTCGATCAGGTCCTGGCGCACCATGACGACGCAGCAGGCGTTGTCGCGCCAGGCGTCGCCGGTGAACCACAGCACCTTGCCGACCTTCTTGACCTCGGCGACCGCGTTGAACGGGTCGGCGACGATGTAGCCGGAGATGGTGCCGGTGTCGAGCGCGGGGACCATGTCGGCCGGCGCCATGACGACGAGCTGGACGGTGCCGTCGGACGCCGACGGTGTCGTCCGCACCACCGGGGTCAGCCCGGCCGCGCGCAGCTTGCGCTGCAGCAGGATGTTGTGGATCGACCACCAGAACGGGATCGCCACCGACGTCCCGGCGAGCTGGCGGACGTCGTCGATCTCCGGGCGGACGGTCAGCGCCGAGCCGTTGGTGTGGTTCCACGCGACCATGCGGACCTGCGCGCCGAGCTGGTAGCGCAGCTGCAGCGCGAACGGCATGAGCAGGTGGACGACGTCGACCTCGCCGGCGACGAACGCCTGCGCCAGCGACTCCCAGCCGCGGAACAGCACCGGCCGCGGGATCTCGACGCCGGCCTGCGCGTAGCGGTTCTGGCCGTGCGCGACGAGCAGCGGGGCGGCGTCGGTGATCGGCAGGTAGCCGATGCGCGGCGCGGTGCCCTTCTTGGCGGTGGGCCGTGAGGCCGTCGCCAGGTCGGCGATACCGGCGACGCCACCCACCGCCGCCGCGGCGGCGCCGAGCGCGATGCCGCCGCGGAGCAGGGTGCGGCGGTCGAACCCGGCCATCAGGAGGCGGCCGCAGCACCCAGCTGGGAGCGGTAACCCGCCAGCAGGGTCGCCCGCAGGGGATGGTCGGCGAGGTCGTCGTGGCCGGCCGGGGCGTCGCTGTGCCAGTGCCCGGCGGCGCGGCCGGAGCCGTCGAGCAGCGTCACCTCGGTGGCGAGGTAGAGCGCCTCGTCGACGTCGTGGGTGACCATGACGAGCGTGAGCCCCAGCGCGGCCGCCGCGTCGCGCAGCCACACCTGGAGGCTGCGGCGGGTGGCCGGGTCGAGGGCGGAGAACGGCTCGTCGAGCAGCAGGATGTCGGGTCGCACGGCGACGACGCGCGCGATCGAGACGCGCTGTGCCTGCCCGCCGGACAGCGCCGACGGCAGCGAGTCGGCCTGGGCGCGCAGGCCGAACAGGTCGATGAGCTCCTCGACGTGCGCGGCGTCGAACCGGGCCTTGTTGGCGCGGTAGCGGCCGCCGAGCGCGATGTTGTCGCGCACCGTCAGCCAGGGCAGCAACAGCGGCTGCTGGAACACGGTGCCGACGACGGCGCCCCGGCCGTCACCGGCATCGGGCCTGGTCAACGAGCCCGCGTCGAGCTCCTCGAGCCCGGCGAGGACGCGCAGCAGCGTCGACTTCCCGCTGCCGGAGTGGCCGAGCACGACGAGGCGGGAGTCCCGCTCGACGTCGAGGTCGACGCCGGCGAGCACGGCGTTGCTGCCGTACTGCTTGGTGGCGCCGGTCAGGCGTAGCGCGACAGTTCCCACCGGAGCTGTCCTTCCGTCGGTGACTGGATGGGGAGGAATGCCGCCTCGCGCAGCCGGCGGCTCACGTCGCTGGTCGCGACGTACCCGGCGCCACCACGTGTGGTGGCCTCCAGGCGGGTCGCGTCGCCGGCCACGGCGGAGGCGTCGAGGCGCAGCCGGAGCAGGTCGGCGGGGCCGGGCTCGTGGGGCGCGGACGCCCAGGCGTGCAGCCGGGTGCGCACCGACCCGACACGGGCGCACACGTCGTCGATGTCGGGGCGGAGCTCGGCGTTGAGCCCGGTGCAGTGTTGTTCGGCGCCGGTGGCGGCGCGTGCGGCCAGGCCGGCGCAGAACGCCGTCTGGGTGAGCAGGAACGCGGGCCGGACGGCCTGCACGAACCCGGTGAGGTCGTCGGTGAGGACGTCGGGGGCCGGGACGTGCACGCCGTCGAGCGCCACCGACGACGACGCGGTGCCGTCGAGCGCCAGCAGTTTCGGCGAGGTCCGGACGGTCACGCCGTCGGCCGAGAGCCGGAAGCGGACGATCGCCCGGCTGTCGTCCTCCTCGAACCGCACGGGTGACACCACCAGGGCGTCGGGGAACAGGTTGGAGGCCCAGCGGATGGGGCCGTCGAGGCGGACGCCGCCGCCGGGCAGCCGGGTGCCGAGGACCGGCACCGGTTCGATCCCGGCGACGTCGCGCAGCGCCGGTGCCATCGCCGTGACGCCGACCGTCTCCCCGCGGCGGAGCGGGTCGACGACGGTGTCGTCGGCGCCGCCGCGGCCGAGGTAGTCGATCACCATGCCTTGGGCCCACAGCGAGAACCCGGAGCTCATGCACTCGGCGGCGATGGCCTCGATCAGCGCGACGCGCCATCCGAGCTCGCCGTCGAGGAACCCGCGCCCGCCCAGCCAGCGCAGTCCGTCGCGCAGGTCGCCCCGGCCCTGGTCGATGTCCTTCGCGCACTCGCGGAACCGGTCGGTCACCTCCGCGGGGACGGGAGGGGCGACCGCGTCGAGCACGACCTGCGCCGGGCTCATCGCATTCCCTGGCCGGGCGAGGGCTGCGTCGCGCGTGGGCGACGCCGGGCCGATGGTGGGGTCGGCTGCTCGCTCACGCGTCGTCCGCGGCGAGCTGGTGGAGCCGGTTGATCGGGGTGTCGACGACCTCGCGGGCCTTGACCACGCCCGCCTCGTCGTCGGCGTCGTAGAAGCACAGGCACTTGGTCATGTCCTCGCGCACGTAGGTGCGCAGGAAGCTGACCTCGGGGACGTTGGCGTAGAGCGGGGCCTTGGCCTTCTTGCGGGCGAGGTAGGTGTCCATGTCGAGGCCGTCGGGGAAGTCCCATTCGACGAGGTAGCCGGCGGTGGGCTTCGCCGCCTTGATCTGCGCGAGCTCGGCGCCGACGAGGCGGACCTCGTCCGGGCCGACGACCTCGGCGGCGCTCGCGAGGTGGGCCGCGGCGAAGGCGTCGCCCAGGGTCGCGGCCGAGTCGGCCTCGACGACGGCGAACACGCGGTCGTGCGCTCCGGTCACCTGGGACTCGATGAACTCGGCGCCGGCGGTGGCGGCGGCCTTGTCCACCTCCTCCAGGACGGCGGATGCGCCGGCACGGTCGGCCGTGGCGGGCACGAGCTCGAACAGGAACAGGGACATGAGAACTCCTTCTGGGAACGCCAGGACTGGGCCGGGCACGGACCTGACCCCGCTCGCCGGGTGCGGAACCCGGACGATCGGAGCTCGTGCGATGTGATGTCCGGCCGGACGCGACGGTGGACGGCGCGTGGGGCTACAGCGGACGGAAGGCCCTCGACGGGGCGGCGGGGCGACTCAGCGGACCCGCGGGTGAGCACCCGGACAGGCCGCGGCAACGACCCGGAGGAGGTCGATGTGGCGGCGCTGTACCAGCAGCACGGGGCTCATCACTTTCGAGCGTAACAGACAGAACGATCGGTCTGTAGAGACTTCCGGATTATGCTGGGCCGGTGCGCGGAACCCCCCGCAGGCCGCTGCCGGCCGAACGACTGCTCGACGCCGCTGCCGACCTCTTCGACCGCGAAGGGATCCGTGCCGTCGGCGTCGACAGGCTCGTCGCCGAGGCCGACGTCGCCCGGGCCAGCCTCTACCAGAACTTCGGCTCCAAGGACGCCCTCGTCCTCGCCTGGCTGACCCGTCGTGACGAGCTCGACCGCGCGGCCTACGACCGCGCGCTGCGCGAGGCGGCCCGCGACGCCGCCGCGCCCACCGATCCCGCGACCCGCGTCCGAACGTTCTTCGACCTGGCGGCGACGTCACTGCGGCGCAGGCAGTTCCGCGGCTGCCTGTACGTCAACGCGCTCACCGAGTTCCCCGACGACGACCACTCCGTCCACGTGCTCGTGACCCGGCACCGGCGGTGGATGCGCGACGAGATCGCCGACGCCGCCGCGATGGCGGGCGCCGCGGACCCGGCGACGCTCGCGGCGTCGATCCAGCTGATCTACGACGGCGGTCTCGTCGGCGCCAAGACGGACAGGTCCGAGGAGCCGGTCCGGCTCGCCGAACGGCTGGCGGCCGACCTGCTCGCCGCAGCGGCGAGCACCGCGGCGACCGCACCGGCCTGACATCGCCGATGCCCGGACCGGCGGTGGCGCGGTCCGGGCGGCCCGACGGCGCACCGCCCCCGCCCGCCGTGACCCGGTCGGGCTCCCTACCGGGAGCGATAGCCCCGGGAGCGGAGGAACTTCGCGCGGGCGCGTTTCCAGCGTCGCGGCGTGGAGAGCCGCTCCATGGCCTCGGTGTACTCGACGTACTCGGCGTCGGCCTGGTCCTGGTCGAACCGGCGCCGCACCGCGGCGCGCTCCTGCGCGGTGAACGCGGGCCTCATCGCGCGTCGCCCACCACGGGCGGGGAGATCCACGAACCGTCCACAGCGCTCATGCCGATGTCCCTCCGTCGATGGTTCACGTGATGGAACTCACTCCCGGGCCGGGCGAACACCCCGATCCGGGGGGAGGACAGGGGGATGCCCTCGAGCGGCTGTCTCCTATAGTGTGTCCCCGTCTACTTTGATGAAGTACCGATTCACTGGCCGACCCCCCGAGGAGGAACCTCCCGATGACGACACCGCTGGCACTGCCTGACGAGGTCCAGGTGGTCAACGTCGGGCTGCCGATGTTCGCCGATGCGGTGCGTGCGCAGGGTCGCCCCGTCCAGCACGTCGACTGGCGCATCCCCGCCGACGGAGATCTCGACTCCGTCCGCGCTCTCAGCAACCTCTACGGCGACGCGGGTGCCGCGATCGACGAGGCGAACACCGAGGTCGTCCGCCGTCTCAACGAGGGCGTACCGCAGCTCGTCGACGTGTCGACCTTCGGCGAGGCCGTCCCCGGCGTCGAGGGCCGCATGATCCTGCACTGCGGCCCGGTGCTCCCCTACGCCGAGCACACCGACCCGCTGCAGCGCTCGATGCGCGCCGCCGTGGTCGCCGAGGGCTGGGCCGCCGACGTGACCGAGGCCGAGAAGCTGCTGCGGAGCGGCGAGGTCACCCTCGACGCCGCGAACCACCACGACGCCGTCGTTCCGATGGCGAGTGCGATCGGCCCGTCACAGCCGGCGCTGGTCGTCGAGAACCGCGAGGGCGGCACGCGCGCCTTCTCGTCGCTGAACCAGGGTCCCGGCGAGGTGGCGTGGTTCGGTCGCGACACCGACGCGGCGATCGCCCGGCTGAAGTTCCTGGCCGAGACGGCCGGTCCGTCGGTCAAGCAGATCCTGGCCGAGACCGGGCAGCTCGACATCCTTGCGATCGCCTCCCAGGGCATCACCATGGGCGACGACCTGCACATGCGTACCCAGGCAGCCACGAACCTGCTCACCCGCACGTGGCTCGCCCCGATCGCCGCGCTGCCCGACGCCGCTCGCGTCCCGTTCGCGCAGTACCTGTCGGGCAACCACCTGTTCTTCCTGAACTTCGCGATGGCGGCCGCCAAGTCGTTGCAGCTGTGGGCGCACCAGGTCGAGGGCTCCTCGATCGTCACGCACATGGCGCGCAACGGCACGACGTTCGGCATCAAGCTCGCCAACGACGACGCCTGGTACATCACCGACGCCCCGCCCGTGGGCGACGCGATGTACTACTCGGGCTACGGCCCCGACACCGCCGCCAAGGACATCGGTGACAGCGCCGTCCTGGAGCTGACCGGCATGGGTGGTCCCGCCGCGGGCAACTCGGCCGCGGTCGCGGCGTTCCTCGGCGGTGCGATGTCCGACGCCGCCGCGGCGACGGAGTCGTTCCAGGCCATCTGCGCCGGCGCCAGCACCCGCTTCACGCTGCCGGCCATGGGCTTCATCGGCGCCCCGCTGGGTGTCGACGTCCGCAAGGTCGTGGAGACCGGCATCACCCCCAAGGTGACCACCGGCATCCTGCACGCCAGCTCGGGGATCGGGCAGGTCGGCGCGGGTGTCGCCACCGCTCCGGTCTCCTGTTTCGCCGACGCCCTCAAGGCGCTCGCAGCTCGGGTGGCCTGACCATCCACCCTTCCCGGCCCGGCCGTCCGCCGGCCCGGCCACGGCAACGGCGGTCCCCCTCGGGGGGCCGCCGTTGTCGGTTTTGCGGGTGGGGTGTTCCCCGCCTCTCCCCGTCTCCGGGCCACACGATCATGCCTTCGTCCACTATCGTAAATGACGAACAGCATCGTGTACGAGGAGCGGACATGAGAAGCGTTGCCGACAGCGGTCGGGCCACCGGCCCGGGGAGCAGCTCGCCGCCCCGCGACACCACGGACGGCGTCACCCACATCGTCCGGCAGGGGATCGCGACGAGCGCCGCCCCCTCGCTGCTCGTCCTCGACACCGACCAGGCCTCGGCCCTGCCCAGGGCCGACGACGAGCTCGTGTTCGCCGAGCCGTGGGAGGCCCGCGCGTTCGGGATGGCGATCTCGCTGCACGACGCCGGGCTCTTCGCGTGGCCGCAGTTCCAGGCCGCGCTGATCGCCCGTATCGCCGCGTGGGAGAACCACCATCCCGAGGGCGAGTGCTACTCGTACTACGCGCAGTGGCTCGGCGCGCTCGAGGACGTCCTCGCCGGTGACGGCACCGTGTTCACCGACGAGGTCGTCCAACGGGCCGCAGAGCTCGCGATCCGCCACTCGGGGCGCGACCACACGCGCTGACGGCCCACGGGTGGCCGCGTGGCCGGCCGGGCCCGCCGGTCACAGGTACGGCGCGGTGATGATCTCGATGAAGTGCCCCGCCGGGTCCCGGAAGTAGACGCCGCGGCCACCGTGCTCGGTGTTGGTCTCACCGCGACGCTGCATCTGCGGGTCGGCCCAGTGCTCGATCCCGCGCTCGCACAACCGGCCGTAGGCGCGGTCGAAGAGCGCGTCGTCGACGAGGAACGCGTAGTGCTGGTTCTGGATCTCGGGGAACGCCTCGACCGGCAGGTCGGCGAACTGGATCAGGACCCCGCCCGCGAGCTGGAGGTTCGTGAACGGCCCCCACGACGGGACCGCGGCGGCCTCGATGATGTCGACGAAGAAGCGGGCCGACTCCGCGCGGTCGCGGGCGGCGATGATCGTGTGGTTGAAGGCGGCTGGCACTGCGGTCCTCCCGGTCGGTGCAGGAAACGCCGGAGAGGAGCGCCCGGGCCGGCTGCACACACGAGGGCCGGCGCGCACACGGGACGAGGACTGCGCCGCTGGGCCTGCGGGGTGCTCGACGACGGCGGTGCCGCGTCGGCCGGTACAGCCGCTCCTTCCCGGTAGGCCCATCTGGGGCGCACCCCGACCCTAACGCAGAACGGCCGCATCCCGGGAGAGGGATGCGGCCGCTCGGGCGACTCGGGTTCAGGCGGTGCCCCGCCGGATCTCGTCGTAGATCTCGCGGTGCTTGCGGGCGCTCGCCTCCCAGCTGAACTGCGGCAGGATCGCGTCGCCGCCGGCGCGGAGCCGGTCGCGCAGCGCGGTGTCGCGGACCATGGTGCGCATCGCCTGGGCGAGCCCGTCGGCGTCCTCGACGGGCGGCAGCAGTGCCGACACCCCGTCCTCCAGGTACTCGTGGAAGACGTCGAGGTCGCTGGCGATCACGGGCAGCCCGGCGGCCATCGCCTCGAAGACGACGAGCCCCCAGCCCTCCTTGACCGACGGGAAGCTCAGCGCGTCCGCCGCGTGGTACCAGCCCGCGAGGTCGGCCTCGCTGACCGTCCCCAGCAGGTGGACGTCGCGGCCCAGCTCCAGACCCAGCTCCGCGAGCTCCGCGATCGCCGCGTCCCGGTACGGCGTGTAGTCCTGGAACGAGTGGCCGCCCACGACGGCCAGCGTCGCGTCGATGCCCTCGCGCTTGAGCTGCGCGAGCGCCCGGAACGCGTACACGGTGCCCTTGCGGGGCTCCACACCGCCGACGGCGAGGAAGACGAACCGGCCCTCGCCCGCGCCGATGCGCGCGCGCAGCTCCTCGATCTTGCCGTCCTCGGGCTTGGCGAACCGGCCGAGGTCGACACCGTTGGGCACGATGTCGGCGTCGCGGCCGTAGTCGTCGCTCATGATGCGCCGCCACTGCTCGCTGACCACGAGGATGCGGTCGGGCTCGACGATCGCCTGCTTCGAGCAGTTGATCAGGGCGGGCGTCGTGAAGTCGTCGACGTGGTGCACGGTGCGCACGACGGTGATCGGGGCCCCCGCGTCGCGGACCCGGGCGGCGGCCCGGGCGGCGATGCAGTCCTGCGCGTGCATGATGTCGTACTCGCCCGCGAGCTCGGCGAGTCCGGCCTCGAGCATGTCGATCGACGCGAACACCTTCTCGTCCAACGTCTCGCCCGGGTTCCTGGGCTGCTGCAGGACGGTGTTGGGGACGTCGGTGTGCCGGAACAGGCCCACCTCCGGGTCGCCGAGGGTGAGCAGGTGCACCGGCACACCCTGCCGGTGCAGCTCCTCGGCCAGGCTCAGGGTGTGGACCAGCCCTCCCCGCGGCTTGGTCGAGTGCGAGACGAGTGCCAGCCCACGCCCACTCAACGCATGCCCTCGCTCACGCTCGGGCGGCGCTTCGCGCACCCGCTGTGTCGACGGTCCGCCCGCTGCCGCTCCCTCACAGCGAGATCGCCGCGATCTCGGGCTTGCGGCTGGCGATGGCGGCGGCGGCGAGGGCGGCCCGCTGCGCGGTCTGCGTGACGAGCACGCCGGCCTCCTCGAACGCCTTCTTCTGCGCGTCGTAGCCCTGCGGGTCCTGCTGGGTGCCGAGGACGTAGACGATGACCTGGGGGCCACCGGCGTCGCGGATCTCCTTGAAGACCGGGCCGAGCTCCCCGGCCGGGTTCTCGTGGGAGCCGTAGCCGAGCACGACGTCCATGAGGATCGCGGCGACCTTCGGGTCGGCGGCCTGCTCGCGCAGGAGCTCGATCCGGGCCTCCGGGTCGATCATCGGGTGCGGACGGCCCTTCGTGTACTCCTCCTCGCCCAGGTCGAGCGAGGTGTGCGCGCCCTCCGGGGCGGGCAGGCCCAGCGACTTGTCGAGCGGGGTGTTGGAGTAGACGTCGCCCAGGGTCTCCCCGAGCACGACGAGCGACTCGTAGCAGAGGGTGCCGCCGGAGTAGAGGCCGCGCACGAGCGTGCGCTCGGCGGGCAGTGTCTCGGCGATGGCGCGGACCTGCTCGACGAGACCCTCGGTGACGTCGGGCGGGGTCTGGCCGGCCAGCTTGGCGGCGGCGATGGCGCCGGCCTCCAGCGTCCGGGTGACGATGACGCCCTCGGGGGCCTCGAAGTCCTTGTCGATACCGATCAGCGCGGCGACGACCTTCTTGCCCTTGGCCGCGGCGAGGACCTCGTGCGCGACCTGCGGGTTCGGCGGCTTCGAGACCAGGAAGATGATCTCGGTGGCGTCGTCGGCGACGAGGCGGCCCATGGCCTGCTTGGCGGTGAGGCCACCGATCTTCGCGGTGAGGTCGCGGCCGCCGAGGCCGATGACGTGCGAG
Organism: Pseudonocardia sp.; assembly: GCF_050250275.1. Classification (GTDB taxonomy): domain Bacteria; phylum Actinomycetota; class Actinomycetes; order Mycobacteriales; family Pseudonocardiaceae; genus Pseudonocardia. The sequence continues at coordinate 4,293 of NZ_JBFWOY010000039.1, read as the reverse complement.
ACGCCCGCGCCCCAGCGGTCGACCAGGCCGGCCGCCTCCTGCGCGCCGGTACCGGCGGCGGCGACGACGGCGATGCTGCCTTCCTTGACGACGTTCGCGAACGCCAGGCAGGTGTGGCCCAGCATCGCGGTGCCGGCGCCGGGGCCCATGATGAGCCGCCCGATCCGGTTACCGCGCTCCTTGAGCGCGATCTCGTCCTCGACGGACACGTTGTCGCTGAAGAGGAGCACGTCAAGGCCCGCGGACAGCGCCTTGTGCGCCTCGAGGGTCGCGTAGTCGCCGGGGACGGAGATGACGGCGACGTTGGTGTCGGGCTGGCGCGCGATGGCCTGCGCCATGGTGCGGGCGGGCTTCTCGGCGGCCTCGCCGGAGGCGTTGGTGCGCGGCGCGAACATCGCGGACTCGCCGGCCTCACGGGCGGCCTCGGCGAGCTCGTCGGAGTCGGCGTTCACGGCGACGAAGAGGTCGTTCGCGCCCGCGTTCCCGATCTCGGAGGTGTCGAAGCCCTCGGCGGCCAGCGTCTCGACGTTGGCGGGGGTGGCCATCGCGGCCGAGGCCCAGACGACGCCGTCGAGACCGCGCATCGCTCGGGTGCCGGAGAGCTGTACCACCGAGTCCACGTAGGTGTCGGTGTACAGCGTGATGCGATGGATGCTCACGGAGCGGCTCCCAGGTGCTGATCGGCGGCAACGATTCGAGTGCCCGGCTCGGCGTCGTCGCCTGCTCCGGGGTTCAACGACGCGACGGCGCGGGCGGCGTTGGTGACGACCGCCGTGGCTCCGCCCTCGCGGACGAACTGGATGGCGGCCCGCATCTTCGGGCCCATGCTTCCCTCGGGGAACTGGCCGTCGTCGGCATGGCCCTGCGCCTCGTCGGCGGTGATCTCGCCGATCGCGCGCTGGGTGTCCTTGCCGAAGTCGAGCATGACCGCGGGGACGTCGGTGACGAGCACGAGCGCCTCGGCCCCGAGCGCGTTGGCCAGCCGCTGCGCGGCCGAGTCCTTGTCGATGACGGCGTCGATGCCCTGCAGCGACCCGCCCTCCTCGACGACGGGGATTCCGCCGCCGCCCGCGGCGACGACGATCAGGCCCTGGTCGATGAGGCCGCGGATCGCGTCGAGCTCGACGATCTCGACCGGTTTGGGCGAGGGGACCAGGCGGCGGTAGCCGCGACCGGCGTCCTCGCCGACGACCCAGCCCTGCTCGGAGACGAGCCGGGCGGCTTCCTGCACCGTGTAGAACGGCCCGATCGGTTTGGTGGGCAGCCCGAACGCCGGATCGTCCTTGCGGACGACGACGTGGGTGACGACGGTGACGACGCCCGGTAGGTCGACGCCACCGGCCTCGCGCACGGCGAGCGCGAGCAGCGAGCCGAGCTGGCCCTCCGTCATCGCGCCGAGTACGTGCAGCGGCATCTCGGGGACCTGGTCGGATGCGGCACGCTGCTGGATGGCGAGGTTCCCGACCTGCGGACCGTTGCCGTGCACGAGCACGACGTTCCAGCCCGACTCGCGCAGACCACGGATCGCGGACGCCATGGCCCGCGCGTTCTCCATCTGTTCTGAGTGCGTGCCGTGCTGTCCGCTGCGGGTGATGGCGTTGCCACCCAGCGCAACGACTGCGGTCTTGGACATCGGGACGAGTGTCTTTCCGTCGGCGGTCCCGTCGCGCGGGGCCGGCTTTCATCATCGGAGGTGCGCGCCCACTATAGTAGACGCCGCCTGGCCTCGTCACTCCCCACGACCCGGGTAGAGTCCGCGCGTGCCCCGGGCCCACCTGCGGTTGCGCCTGCTCGGTCCGTTCACCGTAGAGGGCGGATCGTCAGACATCGTGCCCGTCGGCAAGGCACGCCGCGTCCTCGTGGTCCTCGCGGAGCGCCCGGGCGAGTTCGTCTCCGTCGGCGACCTCGTCGATGCGGTCTGGGAAGACACTGCGCCGCAACGGGCCGACCGCAACATCGCCGCCCTCGTCAGCAGGCTCCGCCGGGTGCTGGGGCGGGAACGCATCGACGGCTCACCGGCCGGTTACCGACTCGTCGCCGACGACGTGTCCACCGACCTCGCCGAGGCGATCGAGCACGTCGAGCGGGCCGAGCTCGAGTTCGGTCACGGCCGCTTCGCCGTCGCCGCCACCAGCGCCGAGCTGGCCACCGGGATGCTCGCCGCCGACGTCGCACTGTCGGGCGAACAGCCCGACCGCTGGGTGTCCGACGTCCGGCTGCGCGTCGCGCGCTACCGGCGCCGGGCGCGGATCTGCTGGGCCGCAGCCGCTCTGGAGCTCGGAACCCCGGACGTCGCCGTCGACGTCGCCTCCGCCGCCCTCGACCAGGACCCGCTCGACGAGGAGGCCTGCCGGCTCGTCATGACGGGTCTGGTCCGCGCAGGCCGCCCCGCCGACGCGCTCGCCTCCTACGAGGCCCTCGAGGCGGCGGTGTCCGAGCAGCTGGGCTGCGACCCCTCCCCCGCCACCCGCGCCCTGCTCGACGCGCTGCGCGACACCACCCCGGCAGCCGAGGAGCCCGCCGCCGAACCCGAACCGATCGTCGGTCGCGACACCCAGCTCGACACGCTGCGCACGCAGTGGGCCCGGTCCGTCGAAGGGCGTCCAGGCCTGGTCGTCGTCACCGGCGACGGCGGCGTCGGGCGCACCGCGCTCGTCGAACGCTTCGCCGACGAACAGCGCCGCGACGGGGCACTCGTGTTGTCGGTGGTCTGCCACGAGGCCGAGCGGTCGCTGTACCTCGAACCGCTCGTGCAGCTGGTGCGCGCGGCGCTGCGCCGCGTCGACCCCGCCGACGTCCTGACCCTCGCGGGCGCCCGGCTCGGGGCGCTCGCGCAGCTGGTCCCCGAGGTCGGCGACATCGTCGCCGCCACCGACTACGAGCGCGCCGATCCCGAGCTCGAACACGGACGCGCCCTCGACGCGTTCGCCGGCTTCCTCGCCCGGCTCTCCGCCACCCGGCCGGTGCTGGTCACGATCGAGGACGCCCACCACGCCGGCCGTTCGACGGTCGGGGCCCTGCTGTTCGCGATGCGCGAGTGGGCCGCCGACGCAGGCGCCCGCCCGGTGCTCGTCGTCGTCACCGAGCGCGGCGTGGGGACCACGACGGCACCGCTGCGCGAGGTGGCCACCGGGTGGATCGAGCTGGGCCCGCTCGACGTCGACGCCGTCGCCGAGCTGGTCCGCCGCGCCGGGACCGACCACGACCCCGCCCGGCTGCACTCCTGGGCCGACGGGTCACCGCTGTTCGTCGCCGAGCTGCTGCGCTCCCCCGGCTCGGCCCGTGCCGGCCAGGAGCCGGTGCCGGTGCCACGGTCGCTGCGCGACATCGTCGCCGACCGGATCGACGCCGCCGACGAGGAGATCGCCGAGCTGCTGGGGCAGGCGGCCGTGCTCGGGGCCGCGTTCACCCTCGACGCGCTCGCGCAGCTCACCGGGACGGGGCCGGGTACGTGCGCGGCGCGGGCGGCGGAGGCGGTGCGGATCGGGCTGCTGCGCCCCCTGCCGGACGGCATGCGGTTCGTCAACGACGTCGTCCGCCAGATCGCCTACGAGGCCACCCCGATGCCCGTGCGGATCAGCCGGCACCGGCGCGCGGCGCGGCTGTTCGACGCCCGGCCCGAGTCGGCGGCACGGCACTTCGCGGCCGCGGGCGACTGGTCGTCGGCGGCGCGGGCGTGGACCGACGCCGCCGAGGCCGCGGCCCGCGTGTTCGCCAACTCCGAGGCGGTCGAGCTGCTGTCCAAGGCCGTCGGCGCGGCCCGCAGCGCGGGCGACGTCACGCAGCTGGTGCACACGCTCGTGCGGCGGGGCCGGGCGTGTTCGCAGATCGGGCGCTACGACGACGCGGTCGCCGACCACGAGCAGGCGCTGGAACTGGCGCGCGGACGCGACGATCCCGAGCTGGAGGCCCTGGCGCTGGAGCAGCTGGGCTGGACGGCGCTCTACGCCCGGGACGCGATGGCCGCGGTCGACCTCGCCGAGCAGGCCACGGAGGTCGCCGAGAGCGCTGCCGCGGCGCCCGGGGCGCTCCCGAGCGCGACGCTGCTGGTGGGCCGGGTGCGGCACTGGGACGGGGACTACGAGGGTGCGGGCCGGGCCTACGAGCAGGTCCTCGACTGCACCCCCGACGACTCGACCCGCGCGATGGCACTGGCGTACCGCGGTGCGCTGCTCCAGCACCTCGACCGCTTCACCGAGGCCAAGACCGTCCTCGCCCGCGCCGCCGCCCTCTGCCGCCGCACCGGCGAGTTCCGCCCCCTGCTCCAGACCCTCTTCTTCACCGCCCTCGCCC
>NZ_JBFWOY010000038.1:48262-62501 GCF_050250275.1 Pseudonocardia sp. | reverse complement strand
GAAGCTCCTGGTAGGACGTGTTGATCTAGTCAATCGCCCGTCTACCAGGAGCTTCACCCATTCGAGGCCACGACACGCCGCAGCCCGCTGACCTGCTCATCCAGCAGGTTGGCAAAGGCTCACTGTCCATCCTTCACTCAGTCACCTGATCGAGGTTCAACTTGCTCACCCTTGCGAGAGTCAGGCGAGGTCGACACGATCCGCAGCCCCGCCGGTAGCGAAGGCCACGGAGCACATACGCGCTAGCGGCAGTTCACGAAATTTCTTCGACGCTCTTCAGCGTCACGGCGCGATCGACAGCGCTTCAGCATTGCTTCACGAGCCAGCGCTCATGCCCTTGAATGTGGGCGGCTGTCCGGTCCATCTACGCAGGGGAAGCGACGTCTACTATTACTGCGACCGACAGGTGCAGACGTTTAGCCTCTCGCACGTAGGTGCGATCGAGTACTCAGCTCGTCAGCAGTTCTTGTCGATGAGGACCGCCACGACTTCGAGATCGGAGTGGATTGGCGGCAATAACACAGCATCCGTTGCCAGTCTCACCGTGCTCCGACGAGCCAGGAGGCATGCGAGCCCGGCAACAGCGGTTACCGCGATAATGGTATATATCAGGGTCCCCCGCGATGGATGCTCTTGAGCTCGCATCCAAAGGAGCGGCAGGCAACCATCTTCTGCGCCTTATCGTCAACCGGCGAGAAGGCAGCAGTTGGACAAGGCAGCCCCGCAACCGGGATGACAGCTTCGAATTGCAGCATCGCCGCGATTGCGACTCGTCCGGTGGCACGAGGAAGTGCGCGGCCGCTCATCGTCACGGCCTCACAACTGCACCGGCAAGTCAGCGCAGCGGACTCGACTAGGTATGGAGCTTGTTCGGGCAGGGTCATGAGGATCCTCCCTGGGACGCCTCGTCCTGACACTCGACGAGGCATGGGCACGCCGTTGTGCAGCGCCCGACCGCCTAAGCAGTCTGTGCGCGCCTCGGTCCGACCCGCGCGTGGTCGGTCCAACGGCCAGGGTACGACTCACTGCCGGGCCGAGCAAGAAGATATTTCGAATCCCGGGTTGATGTTTCCGCATTGCGGAACAATAGGTCGGCGGACTACCGCTCGCGGCTTCACGGGCTTCATATACGCCCCCGCGGCCGCCGGCTCCCGTCCGGCCGTCGCAGTTGGATGGTGCGCTACTCGTCGTTGACGCGGACGAAGCCCGCGCACGTCGGTCGCGACTCCGGGCCATGTCCAGCCCGAGCCCGCGTCGATGCGGGCCGTCGCACGGCCGCCACCAGCACCTTCTGCCAGGCCGGATCACGGCTGCACCGGGGGGGCCAGCCAGCTCGGCGAACACCACCGCCGGGCTCGACCGCGGCGGCGTGCTCCTCGGCCACCATGATCCCGTAGCCCGCGAATACCTGACGCGACAGGCAGTTGCTGGTCGTCGGTCGGCACGCAGCGGCGCTACAACTTTTTGAGCCTACGCGGGCCGCGTCAGTGCGGCCGGAGTCGAACGGGCCGTTGCGCGAGTCCCCACGACCTCGCGGACGTCGGCTATGCGGCGGTGCGCACCGAGACGCGACGATCGCGCGGCCGAGACCGCGGTCGGCCACCCGCGACGGCGGGACCCGACCGTGCCAGGCCTCGATCAACGACCACACATGCGCCCGGACCCAGGCACGCACCCGCGCGATCTTGCGGCGGTGCGGTTCGCCGACTTCGTTCAATGTGCCACAGGGTCGGATCTGAGACCGCCGGCCCGGACAACTCGGCTGGTCGCGCAACGTCGCCTCGTCCGACATCACCCGGCCGCCGTCGACGATCTATGCTGCGGTGTCGGCGAACACCCGGCCGCGGTCGTGCACTGGGGTGAACCCAGGGCGGGCCAACGCGGCCGACAAGCCGGGTGTCAAGCCCGAGCTGTCAGCGGTCGTTCGCACTGCGCCTCGGTCACGAGCCGCCCGGTTGCCACCGCGGGCGATCACCGCGACGTCACCGTCCAGGCTCTCGAAGCGGGCAACTGGGCAGATGTGCAAGCTTGAGCCGCAGGGCCAACCGAGCGGTATGTGCAGGTTCGGCAAGTGCGTGGAGCGAGCGAGCCGACCGCGGAGTTGATCAGTGGACACGGATGAGTCCCATGCGGGGCTCGGGCTACGGGCGCTCATTCCTCGACCACATCAGCTCGGTGTGCCCACTGGAAGGTCCTCGATCAACGCAACGCCGTGGGGCAAGGGTTCAAGTCCCCCCTCGGACACTTTCAGATCGACTCCCTCGTCACGGAATCACGCGGATCCGCAGGGGAATTCCGAGCTTGGCGGGTATCGTTCGCCTCCGTCCTTCTCCAGGTGGTCCTTGAGGGTCGCGAGCGGCCCGTCCCAGTCACGGGCCAGGGCCGCGAGGAACTGCTGCGCGACCTGCATCGGCGCCGACCGCAGCCGGTACCGGACCCGGCGCCGCTCCCCCGGCTCGGCCGTCACCAGCCCGGCGTCGGCGAGCAGCGCGAGATGCTTGGCGATCGCCTGACGCGTGATCGGCAGCCGCGTCGCGAGGTCCGTGGCCGTCGACGGACCGCCCGCCGCGAGCGCGGCCAGCAGCGCCCGGCGGCTCGGGTCGGCCAGGGCGGCGAAGACCTGCTCCGCGACCGCCTCGGCGTCGTCGGGCACCCTCATGCCGCCAGGTGTGCGACCAGCTCGCCCGGCTCGGCGGCCCAGCCCTCGACGTGCTCGTCGTACTCGGTGCGGCGCACGTCCTCGGCGAGCTGGGCGAACCCGGTCTCGACGACGGTCAGCAGTGTCGCGGCGCCGGCCGCCTCGAGGGTGAACTCGACGTGAGTTGCGTCAAGGAGCCGGAGGTCGTGGGGCGACCGCTGCGACAGCGACTATCGCCCCCACAAGAGTTGGGCGAGAATGCCTACCAACCGGCTGGAAGGTGCATCGATGCCCGCGACCACGCTCAGCGAGCTCCTCGAACGACGTGCCGCCGAGCGGCCCGACGCGGAGGCGGTCGTCTTCCCCGACGGCGCGACGACCTACGCCGAGCTGACCGCCCGCGCCGACCGGTTCGCGCGCGGGCTGACGGGTCTCGGCGTCACGAAGGGGGACCGCGTCGGCATCCTGCTGCCGGCGTCGGCGGACCTGCTGGCCCTGCTGATCGGCGCCACCCGGATCGGGGCGATCGCGGTCCCCGTCAACGCCCGGTTCCGGGCCGTCGAGCTGGCCGGGATCGTCGTGCACTCGGGGATGCGGGTGATCGTCACCGACGCCGAGCACGAGCACGCCCTGCCCGACGACGCCCCCGAGCTCGAGCACGTCGTCGTCCTGGGACGCGACGAGCTGCCCGACGCCGACCCCGGCCGCACGACGACGGACCCGGGCGACACCGCGGTGATCGTCTACACCTCCGGCACGACGGCGGCGCCGAAGGGGGCGATGCTCCCCCACTCCGCGCTCACGGGACTGGCCGACGGCATCGTCGAACGGATGCGTCTCACCTCCGACGACCGGGTGTGGACGGCGATCCCGCTGTTCCACGGGGGCGGGCTGACATTCGCGTTCTCCTGCCTCGCCGCGGGCGCGCCGTTCGTGCATCCCGGCCACTTCGATCCCTCGACGACGCTCGAATACCTCACCGAGCAGCGGGTCACGATCGCGCTCGCCGCGTTCGAGACGATCTGGATGCCGGTCCTCGACCGGCCGGACTTCGCCGGGTTCGACCTCTCCCGCATCCGGGTCGTCATGGCGGTGGGTGTGCCGAAGCGGTTGCGCGACATGGCGTCCCGATTGCCGGGGGCGGTGCACGTGTCGTGTGTCGCGATGACGGAGTCGTCGGCGTTCCTGACCTTGAACCGGCTCGACGACCCCCCGGAGGCCCGCGCCACGACGGGCGGGCACCCGATGCCCGGCATGGAGTGCCGCGTCGTCGACCCGGAGACGGGACGCGACCAGCCGCCCGGCACCCCCGGCGAGCTGCTCTTCCGTGGCCCCAACGCGTTCACCGGCTACTTCCGCGACCCGGAGCACACGGCGTCGGTGATCGACGCGGACGGCTGGTTCCACAGCGGCGACGTGGTCGTGGCCGACGACGACGGCAGGCTGACGTTCCGGTCGCGGCTCAAGGACATGCTCAAGGTCGGCGGCGAGAACGTGGCCGCCGCCGAGGTGGAGGACCACCTGCTGCGCCACCCCGCGGTCGCCGTCGTCGCGGTGGTGGCGGCGCCGGACGCCCGCTACGTCGAGGTGCCCGCGGCGTACGTGCAGCTGCGCGCGGGTGCGTCGGCGACCGAGCAGGAGCTGATCGACTTCTGCCTCGGCCGGATCGCGACGTACCGGGTACCGCGCTACGTCCGGTTCGTCGACGGCCCCGCCGACTGGCCGATGTCCGGAACGAAGATCAAGAAGTACGTGCTGCGGGAGCGGATCGCGGCCGAGCTGGCGGCCGCGGGCGTCACGGCGGCGCCGAAGCCGGTCGTCCCGAGCTAGCCGCCCCGCCCGTCCCCGGACACGCGCCGGGAGTCGTGCGACTGCGGCACTCCCACGATCTCGACCCGTACGACGACCCTGCGCGGGCTGTCGAGCAGCCGCAGCATCCGGTCGGTGCCCGCCGGGGCGAGATGGGCGGCGAGCATCGGCAGGACCCGGTCGAGGGTGGCCCGGTCACGATGCACGACCGCGCGCCCCTTGATCCGCACCATCCGCCGGCCGGGCAGCTCGATCCCGGCGTTGCTGATCACCATGCCGACGCGCGGGTCGCGTTCGACGGCGGCGACGTGTGCCCGCCCGGTCACCGCGGTCAGCCAGAAGCCGTCGTCGGCGAAGAGGTGGCTCATCGTGACGCCGGCGGGCCAGCCGTCGGCGTCGGTGAACAGGAAGGTGCACTCGCGTGCCACGGTCGCCAGCTCCACCCAACCCGCCGGGTCGAGCCGGGCCTGCCGCATGTCCTCCAGATCGGAGACACCGACCCGCTCCCGGCCCGTCACAGCAGTGTCGAGTCGGGGCCGCCCGCGTCGACCTGGATGCGCTGGCCCGTGAGGTAGTCGGCGTCGGCGGAGGCGAGGAAGGCCACGACCCCGGCGACGTCGTCGGGGCGCGCGACGCGGCCGAACGGGTACGACGGGTCCAGGTCCTCGATGGTGCGGCCCGCGGCCGCGGCGGCCAGCCGCGAACCCATGTCCGTGGCGACGAGCCCCGGCGCGACGATGTTGACCCGCACCCCGTGCCCGCGCTCCTCGCGGGCGAGCGTGCGGGCCGCGGCCTCCAACGCGGCCTTCGCCATCGTGTACGCGGCACCCCCCGGCGGGGTCTCGCCGACGATCGAGCTGGAGATGACGACGACGTCGGAGCGATCGCACGTGCGCATCCCCGGCAGCAGCAGCCGGACCAGCTCCAGCGGCCCGAGGGTGTGCACCCGCAGCAGCCGCAGGTACTCCTCGGGGCCGGTGTCGGCGATCGCGGTGCCGCGGCTGGCGGTGCCGGCGTTGGAGACGAGCAGGTCGACGGTGCCGAGGTCGGCCTCGATCGCGGCCACCATCGCGGCGACGGCGTCGGCGTCGTCCACCGCCGCCTGGTACGCCCTCGCGGACCCGCCTGCCGCGGTGATCGCGGCGACGACCTCGTCGGCGGCCGCCGCGTCACGTCGATAGTTGACGGCCACGGTCGCGCCGTCGGCCGCGAGCCGCCGGGCGATCCCGCGGCCGACGCCGCGCGAGCCCCCGGTGACCAGCGCGACCCGGCCTTTCAGGTCGGTCATGAGGGCGTCAGCGCCTGTCGGAACACGAGGGGATCGAAGAACTCGGCCACGTGCGTCAGCTTGCCGTCCCGGACGGAGAAACGGGAGATGTAGGTGTTGCGGTAGGGCTTGCCGGTGGGCAGCATCGTGCAGTCGCTGCGGTACTCGGCGACGAACTCCCCGGCGTCGGCGAGCGGGCTGATCACGACGTCGGTGAACCCCGGCGGCGAGATCAGGTCCGGGAACCCCGCGTAGAGCGCGAGGGCGGCGGCCCTGCCCTCGGTGCGTTTCGGCACGGGGTCGGGGGCGAACGGCAGCCGGATCACGACGTCGTCGGCGAACAGGTCGCCGAGCGCGTCGATGTCGAGCCGGTTCATGATCTCGATGTAGCTCTCGACAGGATCGGTCATGCGTCGAAGCCCTCCATCTCCGGCGCGGTGAGCGGCGAGATGGCGCGGCCGGAGATCTTCCAGGTGTCGCCGGTGCGCCGGTAGACGTCCTCGTTGAGCGCGACGGCCCGGATCGAGGCGCCGCTCTTCGTCTTCCCCTCGGCGAAGACGTAGTTGGTGCCGTGCGCGTCGTCGGGGCCGTCGAACTCGATCACGTGGTTGGTGACGATGTGGAACTGCTCGGCCATCGACGCGGCGTCGGCTTCGAAGAACCCGAGGATCTCCGCGGCTCCCTCGAACCGTTCGAGGCCGACGGCGGTCGCGTCCCAGTAGGCGTCGTCGGTGTAGGCCGAGAGCGCCTCCTGCGGCCGGAAGAGGTCGAGGCCGCGGGCGTAGAGGTGGGTGGCGTTGATGATCTGCTGGATGTCGGTCGCCCTGTCACTCATCGGTGAGCCCCTCAGTCGTCGTACATGATCACGCCGCGGAGGTTCCGGCCCTCCTGCATGTCGGCGAACGCCTGGTTGATGTCGTCGAGCGCGTAGGTCCGGGTGACGAGCTCGTCGAGCATGAGCTGCCCGGAGCGGTAGAGCTCGCAGAGCAGCGGGACGTCGTTGCGCGAGTTGGTGGTGCCGTAGAGCGAGCCCTGCAGGCGCTTGCCCGACATGGCGAAGGTGAACAGGTCGAACTCGACGTCGCGCTGCAGGATCGGCGCGGCCGAGGTGAGGACGATGACGCCGCCGCGGCGGGTCATCTCCTGGGCGGGGTTGAGCAGGTTCCCGTGCGCCACACCGACGGTGATGATGACCCGGTCGGCGCCCTGGCCGTTGGTCAGCTGCGCGACGAGCGTGGCGGCCTCCTCGTAGGAGCCGACGGCGTGCGTCGCCCCGAACGCCTGGGCCTGTTCCTGCTTGAACGGCACGGGGTCGACGGCGACGATCCGGCCGGCGCCCTTCATCCGGGCGCCCTGGACGGCGTTGATGCCGACGCCGCCGATGCCGACGATCACGACGGTGTCGCCGAGCTGCATGTCGGCGGCGTACATCGAGGAGCCCCAGCCGGTGGGCACGCCGCAGCCGATGAGGGCGGCCTTGTCGAGCGGGATGTCCTTGTCGATCTTGATGGTGGCGTCGACGGGCGCACAGACGTAGGGCGAGAACGTCCCGAGGAACGACATGCAGCCGACGCCCTTGTCCCCCGCGTGGACGCGGTGGGTGCCGTCGGGTGCGTAGCCGGCCAGCACGCCCGCGCCGAGCTCGCACATGTTGGAGCGGCCCGAGACGCACATCGTGCACTTCCCGCAGGACGGCAGGAACGACAGGACGACGTGGTCGCCGACCGCCAGCCCCTCGACCTCCGGGCCGAGCTCGGTGACGACGCCCGCGCCCTCGTGCCCACCGAGGACGGGCGCCCACGGCAGCGGGATCACCCCGTCGTCGAGGTGCTGGTCGGAGTGGCAGACACCGGACGCGGCGAGCTTGACCATCACCTCGCGGCGCTTCGGCGCGTCGATCTCGATGTCCTCGACGCTCCACCCGGAGTTCGTCCCCGGCTCCCAGAGCAGTGCACCTGTGGTCTTCACACGCGTTCCTTCCCGTCGACGAGCTCGTCGGACGGCACCGGTCGCGGTCGCTGTCGGCCGCGGGCGGGGCTGCCGGGGAGCTCGTCCCCCGCCCCACCGGTGCCGAGTACGCGGACACGGGCGACCAGCGCGCACCTCCGGGGACATCGTCGTCTACCGGTCGTTTGGTAGTGGTGACGTTAGCAAGACCCTCGCACGGAGGCCACCCTCCGGCGACCACCCGGACCCGGTTGCGGTCGCCGCCGCCGCTCGCCGACGTCGCCCGACGCCGGCGGTGCATCCCACGGACGCCGGGCGGTCCTGCTCCCTTGTCGGCCCCGCGCCCCCGCGGTAGCTTGTCAAACGATTGGTAGACAGCCGGAGGCCGCGCATGACGACCGTCCCCGACCTGCTCGACCGCCGCGCCGCCGACAGCCCCGACCAGGGCGTCGTCTTCCCCGACGCGCGCATGACCTACCCCGAGCTGGCGGCGGCGTCGCGCATCGGAGCGCGGGCCCTGCACGCCCTCGGCGTCCGCGCGGGCGAGAGCGTCGGACTGCTGCTGCCCGGCCGCCTCGACAGCGTGCTGTGGTGGCTCGCCGCCGCCCGCATCGGCGCCGTCACCGTGCCGATCAACGTGCGGCTCAAGGCTCGCGAGCTCGCCTACATGATCGAGAACTCCGACATGGTCGTGCTGCTGGCTGCGGCGGAGTTCGCGCCCGCCCTCGCCGAGGCGCTGGCCGGCCAGCCCGCCCCACGGCTGCGGGCCGTCGTGTCGCTCGACGCCGAGACCCCGGCCGGCTGGCTGCCGCGCGCCGACCTGGAGCGCCGGCTGTCCCCGGCCGCCGACGTGCAGGTCGCGGTCGCGCCGGACGACCCCGTCGTCATGCTCTACACCTCCGGGACGACGTCACGCCCCCGCGGCTGCCTGCACAGCCACGCCTCACTCGTCGAGGAGGGCGAGGCCGTCACCGAACGGCTCGGCCTGCGCCCCGACGACCGCTTCTGGACGCCACTGCCGATGTTCCACTGCGGCGGGTTCGACGTCGCCATGAGCGCGCTGGCCGGCCGCTGCGGCATGGTCCACGTCGGCACCTTCGAACCCGGCCGCGCGCTGGCCCAGCTCGCCGAGGAACGCTGCACCGTCGGGTTCCCCGCGTTCGACACCATCTGGGTGCCCGTGCTCGACCACCCGTCCTTCGCCGACACCGACCTCTCCGCACTGCGGATGGTGCTCAACGTCGGCAGCCCCGAACGCATGCGGTCGATGCAGGCGCGCCTGCCGCACGTCGTGCAGATGTCGTGCACGGGCTCGACGGAGTCGTTCGGCTTCTGCTGCATGGGCTCCCCCGACGACCCCGCCGAGGTGCGCGCCACCACCTGCGGGCAACCGTTGCGGCACATGCAGGCCCGCGTCGTCGACCCCGCGACCGGCGCCGCCGTACCGCCCGGCACCCCGGGCGAGTTCCGGTTCCGCGGCACCTCACGGTTCCTGCGCTACCACCGCGACGACGCGCTCACCGCCGAACGGATCGACGCCGACGGCTGGTACTCCTCCGGCGACCTCGTCGTCTCCGACCCCGCCGGCCGCATCGCGTTCGTGTCCCGGCTCAAGGACATGCTCAAGGTCGGCGGGGAGAACGTCGCCGCCGCCGAGCTGGAGGGATTCCTCAGCGAGCACCCCGCCGTCGGGCTCGTCCAGGTCGTCGCCGCCCCCGACGCCCACTACGGCGAGGTGCCCGCCGCGTTCGTCCAGCTCCGGGCGGGCGCGACCGCCACCGAGGCCGAACTGATCGCCTTCTGCCGCGGCACCATCGCCGGGTTCAAGGTCCCGCGCTACGTACGGTTCGTCGACGAGTGGCCGATGTCGGGCACCAAGGTCCAGAAGTTCCGGCTGCGCGACGCACTCGCCGCCGAGCTGGCCGCCGCCGGCATCACCGGAGCCCCTCGCCCCACACCGGCGTGACCGCCGCCGCACCGCAGGCAAGCTCATGGCAAACACTTCGGAAGCGATCCCCCAACCACCGCCCGGCCTGCCGTCGACCGGGCCGTGACCCGGTAGCGTCGCTCCCATGAACGACGCGACCGTGCCCCTCCGAACGGCGACCCCCCGGCGCAGCCCCGCCTTCGCCATCGCCGTCACGTGGGCCCTGGCCGCCGTCGTCACCCTCGGCGTCGCGGCCGAGACCCGCATCGGCCCGGTCATCCTCAAGTTCACCCCGAAGCACGGCCTCCACCTCGGCGACCTCGCGGTGTTCCTCGGCTGCACCGCGATCGCGCTCGTCGTCACCGCAGCTCTGCTCGCCCGCCCGCGGCACTGATCGTCGCCGTCTCCAAACGAGACAGCCCGACACCGAAGATCGCGCTACGGTGCCGCTCATGGCGGCCGACATCGACGTCCTCGATGCCCTCAGCAACGTGCCCGCCCTGCGCGACGCGCAGGTGTGGGAGATCGTCCGCTGTTGCCGAGCGTTCCGCGAACACCCCGACGGGGGCGACCAGACCGTCGAGATCGAGATCAGCTCCGACGGCGCGGGCCGCTACATGGTGGTCGCGACCGACATGGCCCGCGGCCTCACCGCGCGCGGTGTCCCCATGCCCGGGCTGAACGGCGCGGTCAACATGGTGCCCTGGTACGTACTCGACGACCCCGCGGCCCCGTGACAGCAGGCGGACCGGCCGCCACTGTGGAAGGAACGCGACCATGATCGACCGTCGGCTCGTCGTCCTGCGCCACTCCAAGTCGGACTGGTCCGTGGACGCACCCGACCACACCCGTCCCCTCAACGTGCGCGGGCGCCGCGACGGCCCCGAGGCCGGCCGCTGGCTGCGGATGAACGTCGGCACCCCCGACGCCGTCATCTGCTCCTCGTCCACCCGGACCCGCCAGACCTGGGAGCTCGCCTCCGCCGCCCTGCGCGAACCCCCCGAACCCGAGTTCACCGACGACGTCTACGACGCGTCCGCGGTGCAGCTGCTCGAGGTCGTCCGCGGCCTGCCCGACTCCGCCGCCTGCGTCCTGCTGATCGGCCACAACCCCGGCATCGAGGACCTGACGACGCTGCTCGCCGGCGAGTACCTGCCCATGACGACGTCGGCCGTTGCCGTGCTGACCTGGCCCGGGTCGTGGAGCGACGTCGGCCTGCACCCCGCGACACTCGAGGCGCACGCCGTCCCTCGCGGCTGACCGGCGCTGCCACCTCGGATGACGACCCCGGCCCCGGTCCACATCGTGCTGGTCGGCGAACGCCGGAAGACGCTGCGCGACCAGTACACGATCACCGTGCCCGACCGGCGCCTCGTCTTCCGCGTCGCCGCCGCCATGGCCGTGGCCCTCGACGCGCTGCCGAGCCGGTAGCCGGACCCGCCGTCACTCGTCCGAGTGATGTCACGACCGTTCGGTAACACACGAACGCGCGGGTCCGAAGGTCGATCGGACACAGGACACGGGCCCGGGTCGGGGGCCGGGCCTGGGTCCGGACAGCCCGGACAACCGGGACCTCCGCGCCACATCGAGGTGTCAGTCGTGCGCCACCGCGCTCCCACCACAACATCCTCCGACATCCCGTCCCGACGACCCGGGCGACGCCGTCGCACCGGCCTGCTCGCGGGGCTGACCGCCGCCGCACTCGTCGCCGGCATGACCACGCTCACCGGCACCGCCGCCGCTGCCACCCCGACGAAGGTCAGCGACGCGGACATCGCCGCGAGCTGCTCGGCCGCCGGGCGGTTCTGCCACGACGGCAACGCGCAGGTCGTCAACGAGCCGGGCGCCGACGAGGGCAACGGCTTCCTCCGCCTCGACACCCCCGACGGCGGGAAGGCCACCGTCTTCAACCGCGACTTCTACGGCAAGCCGCTGTCGGCACTGACCGACCTGACGTACGAGACCTACATCGAGCAGCCCGGCACCGGTGACGCCCGACAGGCGCCGTCGTTCAACATCGAGGTCACCACGCCCCAGGGCTTCACCACCCTGGTGTGGGAGCCCGTCTACAGCGGCACCGAGGTGACGACCGGGCAGTGGCAGACCTGGTCGCCGTCGACGTCGAAGGGCTGGTGGGCATCGCGGGACGTCACCGCGACCGGCACACCGAACAAGTTCGGCTTCCCGACCTACACCGCGACGTTCGCCCAGGTGCAGGCCGCCCTCGCCACGGCGACCATCGGCCAGATCGGCCTCAACCAGGGAAGCGGCGTCCCCGGGCTGCGGGCCCGCGCCGACCGCTTCGGCATCAACGGCACGATCTTCGACTTCGACAACCCCGTCGCGCCGACGACGCTGGCCGTGGTCGCGGGCAACCAGCAGACCGCGCAGACCGGGAAGCCCTTCGCCACCGCACTCGCCACGAAGGTGACCGGCGCCGGCAACCTGCCCGCCCCCGGCCAGACCGTCACCTACACCGTGACGTCCGGCTCGGCATCGTTCCCGGGCGGCCCCACCGCCACCGCCACGACCGGCCCCGACGGCGTCGCCACCGCGCCCACACTGACGGCGGGCACCGACGCCGGCCCGGTCGTCGTGACCGCGACGACCGGCACCCTCGCCCCGGTGACGTTCGGCGAGACCGTCGTCGCCCCGCCCGCCACGGGCAGGAACCGCGCCGACATCTCCGTGGCCGTGTCCGCCCCGGCGACGGTCGCCCCGAACGGCACGACCCAGGTGATCGTCACCGTCCGCAACAACGGCCCGTTCGACGCCGCGGGCGTCTCGGCCGCGCTGACGACGCCGAACGCACTCACCGTCGTGGCCGCGCCGGGCGGAATCGCGCCGCGCAACGGCCACAACGTGGCCTACCTCATCCCGTCGATCGCGGCGTCGACCCAGGTCACCTACAGCGTGACGGTGACGGCCGGCGCCAGGTCGACGGGCCCGCAGCCGGTCCGGGCCGCCGCGATCCCGACCCGGGTGGCCGACCCGAACCTCCTCGACAACGCGGCCGTGACGACGATCACCATCAAGAAGTAGCCCGTCAGGTCTCCGCAGGTCAGCATCGGCCGCACCGCCGCTCGGGGGTGCGGCCGGTGCTGCATCAGGGTGAGCGGATGCTGACTTGCGGGCCGTACCGGACATCTGACCGCCTGTAACGGACCACGAGCGCCGAACGAATCACCAGGAGCCCGTCGGGAAGGTCCACAGACCCTCAGGAGGTGAGAACGTGCACGAGTCGGATGGCGGCATCGAGCCCGTCCGCCACCGCCCGCACCCGGACGAGCCTGCCCCGCCGCTGCAGCTGGGCGACATCCAGGCCGACGACGCGTTGATCGACGCGCTCGGCTCGGGGTCGCTGCGCGCCACCGACGAGCTGGCCACCAGCGGCGACGTCGACGACCGGCTCGCCGCCATGCTCGCGTCCTGGGTCGCCGCCGTCCAGGAGCCCGGCGCACCGCGCGACGCCGCCCTCGCGGTCGCCGCAGCCGCCGCGCCGTCCACCGCGACCGTCGACGAGCCCGACGACGCCCCGGTCCCCGCCGACGCCCGGCCCCCGCGCCACCGGAGCCGCCGCGACCGGCCGGGCTACGTGCTGCGGCTCTCCGCCGCGGCCGTCGTCGCCATCGCGGTCACCGGCGGGATCGCCGTCGGCAACGCCGACACCGCCCGCCCCGGCGACGTGCTGTGGCCGGTGGCCAAGGTCTTCTACCGTGAGCACGCGCGGTCCGTGGAGGCCGCCGACACCGTGACCGTCCGGCTCGCACGGGCGCGCACCGCGCTGCGCGAGGGTCGCACCGCCGACGCCGCCCGCGAGGTCAACGACATGCGGTCCGCGCTCGCCGTGATCCTGCCGGCCGACGGACGCGCCGCCCTCGACGCCCAGCACACCTCGATCGTCGCGATCGTCGCCGCGACCCCCGACGTCGCCCTGCTCGACCCGCAGCTGCGCGCACCCGTCGTCCCCGACGTCGCGGGTGCCGAGGCGCTGGGCCTGCCCCGGGCGCCGGGCCTGCCCGAACCGACCGCCACGGCCCCGCTGGCGACCGAGGCCCTGCAGTCGTCGGCACCGCCCCCGACCAGCGCCGGCGCCGTGCCGTCCACGGGTGGGACGAGCGAGGTCCCCCCGGCGGTGACGTCTCCTGTCGTGCCACCTCCCGTCGAGCCGCCCCCGGTGACCGAGCCGCCCCCGCCGACCGAGCCGCCGGGCGACACCGCGCCGGTCGAGCCGGCGCCCTACATCCCGCCGCACACCGACCCGCCGGCCCTCGACCCGCCGGCCCTCGACCCGCCGGCCCTCGACCCGGACAGCCACGGCGGCGACGGGACCGACAGCGGGGCGGGCAGCACCGACAGCGGCACCCAGCCGCAGGCGCCCGTCGAGCCGCCTGCGCCGACCGACACCGCAGCCGTCGAGCAGCCGGTGGCCGCAGGGGACCCCTTCGACACCGCGTCGACGGACGGTACCGGCTCGACCGACGGCACCGTGTCGACCGACAACACGGGATCGACCGACAGCATCGGGCCGACCGACAACACCGGGCCGACCGACAACACCGGGCCGACCGACAACACCGGGCCGACCGACAACACCGGGCCGACCGACAACACCGGGCCGACCGACAACACCGGGCCGACCGACAACACC
>NZ_JBFWOY010000038.1:0-48252 GCF_050250275.1 Pseudonocardia sp. | reverse complement strand
CGGGCCGACCGACAACACCGGGCCGACCGACAACACCGGGCCGACCGACAACACCGGGCCGACCGACAACACCGGGCCGACCGACAACACCGGGCCGACCGACAACACCGGGCCGACCGACAACACCGGGCCGACCGACAACACCGGGCCGACCGACGACACCGGGCCGACGGACAGCACCGCGTCGACCGACAGCACCACGTCGACCGACGGCGGTTCGGGTGACGCCGGCACCGCGTCCGACCAGAGCACCGGAACCGAGGGCACCGGCGACCAGGGCACCGGCACCGAGGCCGCCGACACCGCGTCCGACCAGGGCACTGGCACCGAGGGCACCGGCACCGAGGGCACCGACGACCAGGCCGGGGCGCAGGACCAGGACGCGCAGGGCTCCGCGGAGCCGGCCTCCCAGGACTCCGGGAACCCGGGCGGGTCACTGCTGTCCGTGTCCGCCGATGCGTCGCTCGGCGTCGGGGGCGCCCCGGTGTCGGGGACGCTCGGCATCAGCCTGGGCTGACCCGGCCCGGATCGGTCGCACCCGCGCGCAGCCGGTCGCAGAGGATGCGCAGCGCGCGCAGCTCGCGCTCGTCGAGGAAGGTCCCGACGACCCGACGGATGCTGTCGGCGTGCCGGGCGCCCACCCGTCGCCGGGCCCGGTCCCCGGCATCGGTGAGCACCACGACGGTGCCGCGCCGATCGTCGGGATCCGGTTCGCGCGCGACGAGCCCGGCCTCGGCCATGCGTTCGACGAGCCGCGACAGCGACGGCTGGCTCAGCAGCACCTCGCGGTGGAGGTCGCGGATGCGGGCGCGGCCGTCGCCGCTGCGGTGCAACGTGTGCAGCACGTCGTACTCGTGGACGCCGACGGTGTCCCAGACGTCGTCGGCCTGCAGCAGCCGCCACACGGCGACCTGACTGCGCAGCAACGACTCCCAGGCCTCGACGGCCGGGCCGGCCCCGACGGGGGCCGACCCCTGACCACGATCAGCCCGCGGCGACGGCGACATCGTCGTCCGCCCCGACCTGCTCCGCGGCGCGCGCGGCGGCGACCCGCGAGGCGTGTGACGGCGGGTCCGCCGGCACGCCCGGGGCGCGCAGCTCGTCGAAGCCCTTGCGCAGCTCGGGCAGGATCTCCCCGAGCAGGTCGAGCTGCTCGAGCACCGTCTTGAGCGGCAGGCCCGCGTGGTCGACGAGGAACAGCTGGCGCTGGTAGTCACCGAAGTGCTCGCGGAACGTCAGCGTCTTCTCCACGACCTCGGCCGGGCTGCCGACCGTCAGCGGCGTCTGCGAGGTGAAGTCCTCCATCGACGGACCGTGCCCGTAGACCGGGGCCTCGTCGAAGTAGGGCCGGAACTCGTTCCAGGCGTCCTGGGAGTTGCGGCGCATGAAGAACTGCCCGCCGAGCCCGACGATCGCCTGGTCGGCGCGACCGTGGCCGTAGTGCTCGAAGCGCTGCCGGTAGAGGTTGATGAGTTGGGTGTAGTGCGACGGCGGCCAGAAGATGTTGTTGGCGAAGAAGCCGTCGCCGAAGTAGGCGGCGATCTCCGCGACCTCCGGCGTGCGGATCGAGCCGTGCCACACGAAGGGGGCGACACCGTCGAGTGGGCGCGGTGTCGAGGTGAAGCCGTGCAACGGGGTGCGGAACCGGCCTTCCCAGTCGACGACCTCCTCGTCCCACAGCCGGCGCAGCAGCTGGTAGTTCTCGACGGTCAGCGGGACGCTCTGCTCGATGTCCTGTCCGAACCAGGGGTACACCGGCGCGGTGTTGCCGCGGCCGAGCATGAGGTCGACGCGACCGTCGGCCAGGTGCTGCAGCATCGCGTAGTCCTCGGCGATCTTCACCGGGTCGTTGGTGGTGATCAGCGTCGTGGACGTCGACAGCACGAGGCGTTCGGTGCGCGCGGCGATGTGGCCGAGCAGGGTGGTCGGCGACGACGGCACGAACGGGGGGTTGTGGTGCTCGCCGGTGGCGAAGACGTCGAGACCGACGGCCTCCGCGTGCTCGGCGAGGGTGACCATCGCCTTGATCCGCTCGTGCTCGGTGGGTGCGCGGCCGGTCGTCGGGTCACGGGTGACGTCACCGACGGTGAAGATGCCGAACTGCACGGCGGGCCCCCTTCCGGAGCTCAGTTCATGCGTTTGCATGGACTTCTTCGGTCAACCCCGCGTTCACCCGCGATGTTCCCGCCGTGAGCCACAGCACGTCCGCTCGCCGCGTGGCGCCGTGAACTCCACGGTCACGGACCCTGCCATCACCTACGATGGCGCTGGCACGGGTCCACGGCGACGGCCGGAGCGGGCGCCGGAGGCGGACGCTCGGGAATTCAGTTCACCGACTCGTATCGCATCCGACACCTCACCTCCTATAGTGGACGGAACTGCTCGCTATCCCGAGGTGGTTGTCGTATGACCGACGTGCTGGACTCCGCTCCCGCGCGGCCGAGTGCCGAGGTTCCGACCCCGGTCGACTCGACCGACTCCGCAGCCGTGGCCGAACTGATCATGGACCTGCAGTCGGTGGGCCTGCGGATCGAGACGCGGCTGGAGACCGGTCGGCAGGGCGGCGCCGGCCCCTCCGACTCGGGCTTCCTGTGGGTCGAGGGCGTGCCGGTCACCGTGCCGCCCAGCGACTCCTCGCCGTACTCGCTGCGCGCCGAGGACGAGGGCCAGGGCATCTACCGCGGCGGCGTCAAGGTCGCGAACGTGTCCGGCACCCGCCGCCCGCGCTTCTACGACCTCAAGACCGCCGACGGCATCCCGTACGAGCAGATCGCGCTGCTGCACCTCGACTCGCTGGCGTCGACGGTCGTGCAGGCCTGCAACTACTGGGGCAACTCCGACCAGTGCGGCTTCTGCGGCATCGGTCTGTCGCTCAAGGCCGGGCGTACCATCGCCAAGAAGACCCCCGAGATGCTCGCCGAGGTCGCCCTCGCGGCCAAGGAGCTCGACGGTGCGGTCGACGCGACGCTGACCACGGGCTCGTCGGTGGCCCCCGACCGCGGCGCGCTGTACGTCGCCAAGTGCGGTCAGGCCGTCAAGGAGCAGGCCGGGCTGCCCGTCGAGGTCCAGTTCGAGCCGCCGCGCGACCTCAGCTACATCGACCAGGTCCACGACATGGGGGTCGACGCGCTCGGCATCCACATCGAGTCGTTCGACCCGAAGGTGCTGGCCAGGGTCGCCCCCGGCAAGTTCCGCACCGGCATGGACACCTACTTCCGCACCTGGGAGTACGCGGTCAACCTGTTCGGCGAGGGCCGGGTGTCGACGTATGTCATCCTCGGCCTCGGCGAGGACCCCGACCTGACGGTCGAGATGTGCCGCCGCGCCGTCGACATCGGCGTCTACCCGTTCGTCGTGCCGCTGCGGCCCGTCGCCGGGTCGCTGCTCGAGGACCTGCCCGCGCCGTCGCGCGAGTACACCGAGCCGATCTACCGCAAGGTCGCCGGCTTCCTCGAGGAGAAGGGCCTCGGCGCCGACACCGCCGTCGCCGGCTGCGCGCGCTGCCAGGCGTGCTCCAGCCTCAACCTCGTCCAGCAGGCCGGCAACGCCCCCGCGTGCGGCTCGTTCGGCGCCCCCGCCGGCGGCCCGACGTCGGCGCCGCTGCTGCAGATCGGCAAGCGCCCCGGCGCCTGACCGCTCCCCACGAACGAGGGGCGGGTCCGCGATCGCGGGCCCGCCCCTTTCCACGTCCGCAGCCGCTACTCGACGGTCACGCTCTTCGCGAGGTTCCGCGGCCGGTCCACGTCCCGGTCCAGCGCCACCGCGGCGTGATAGGCCAACAGCTGCAACGGCACCGACTGCAGGATCGGGTCCAGCTCCGGCTCGTTCGCCGGGATGACGATCGTGCGGTCGGCGATGTCCACCGGCAGCTCCCGGTGCGCCACCGCATAGATCGGGCCACGCCGCGCCTTGATCTCCGCCAGCGTCGACGTGTTCTTGTCGAACAGGTCGTCGTCGGGCACCACCGCGACCGTCGGCAGCTCCGGGCTCACCAGCGCCAACGGCCCGTGCTTGAGCTCCGCCGACGCGTAACCCTCCGCGTGGACGTAGGAGATCTCCTTCAGCTTCTGCGCACCCTCACGCGCCACCGGGAAGCCGCGACGGCGCCCGATGAACAACACGCTGTCGCGCGCCGCGATCTCCTTCGCGGCGGCCGCGATCGCGCCCGTCTCCTTCTCCGCCTCCAGGATCGCGGAGATCTGCTCCGGCAGCTTCGCCAGGCCCGCGAGGATGCGCGCACCCTCGGTCGGTGACAGGTCCCGGATCCGGCCCAGGTGCAGCGCCAGCAGCGCGAACGCCGCCACCGTCGAGGTGAACGACTTCGTCGCCGCCACCGACATCTCCG
This sequence comes from Pseudonocardia sp., assembly GCF_050250275.1. Classification (GTDB taxonomy): domain Bacteria; phylum Actinomycetota; class Actinomycetes; order Mycobacteriales; family Pseudonocardiaceae; genus Pseudonocardia. The sequence goes on along the minus strand of NZ_JBFWOY010000038.1, from coordinate 43,907 downwards.
CACCCGCGTGCAGGTAGATGCCGCCGTCGACCTGACGCGCGATCGTCGAGCCCACGACGTTGATCACGCCGATGACCTTGCCGCCCTTGCGCTGGATCTCCTGCACCGCGGCCAGGGTGTCGCTCGTCTCGCCGGACTGGCTCACCGCCACGTACAACGTGTCCGGCTCCACCACCGGGTTGCGGTAACGGAACTCCGACGCCGACTCCGCCGACGCCGGCACCCGCGCCAGGTCCTCGATCAGCTGCGCGCCCAGGTCACCGGCGTAGCAGGCCGACCCGCAGCCCAGGATCTTCACCCGCCGGAACTCCCGCGCCTCGCGGACCGTCAGGTTCAGCCCACCCAGGTGCGCCGTCGAGAACCGCTCGTCCAGCCGGCCCGACAGCGCCCGCTCGATCGACCGCGGCTGCTCCAGGATCTCCTTGATCAGGAAGTGGGCGTGGTCGCCGATCTCAGCACCGATGATGTCCCAGTCGATCGTCGACGGGCTCTTCGCCGTCGAGCGGTCGTCGATCGTGAACGTCCGGTAGCCGCTCGCCGTGATCGTCGCCAGTTCGCCGTCGTCGAGGTACACGACCTGGCGGGTGTAGCCCACCAGCGCCGCCGCGTCCGACGCGACGAACATCTCCTTCTCTCCGACGCCCAGCAGCACCGGCGACCCGTTGCGCGCCACGACGATCCGGTCCGGGTGCTGGGTGTCGAGCACCGCCAGCCCGTACGCGCCGACGACCTGGCGCAGCGCGAGGCGCACCGCCTGCTCCAGCGTCTCCGCGCCCGCCGCGAACGCCGCCGCGATCAGGTGCGCCACCGTCTCGGTGTCGGTCTGCGACGCGAACTCCACGCCGTCCGCGGTCAGCTTCGCCCGCAGCTCCTCGGCGTTCTCGATGATGCCGTTGTGCACCACCGCGATCCGGCCCGACGTGTCGGTGTGCGGATGCGCGTTCGCCACACTCGGCTCGCCGTGCGTCGCCCAGCGGGTGTGCCCGATGCCGGGCGAACCCTTGAACCGGGCGGGCAGATCACCCGCGAGGTCGGCCACCCTGCCGCTGACCTTGCGCACCTTCAGCGCACCGCGCTGCAGCACCGCGAGACCGGCCGAGTCGTACCCGCGGTACTCCAGCCGGCCGAGGCCCTCCAACAGGATCGGGGCGGCGTCCTGCGCCCCGACGTATCCGACGATCCCGCACACGTGCGGCTCCTATCCGTAGACGATCCGACGCAGCTGGCGGGCGGACAGCGCCGGCGGCGCGACCCGGCGGGCAGCCAGCTCGGCGCCCACCCGCTCGAAGATGCGGTCGTTGGTCATCCCCCGACGTTGCAGCTCGCCGTGCCGACGCCGCACGTAGCGTTCCGTCGACTCGGCGAAGTAGCCGAGAACCTCGGCCACCACCCGCTGTGCCTCCCCCGCCGACAACGGCGTGCTCTGCACCAGGTGCTCCACGAGCTCCACATGAGCGTCGAGGGGGTCAGCGGGCACCCCGCGATGGTGCCCGACCCCGGCGCGAAACGCCAAAATCCTGCCCGAAATCGGGCAAGCCCGCGCCGTTACCCGCTCCGGACGCGCCGCTCACCCGCCGCCCGCATATGGATTCGCACTCGAGCCTCGCCGCGTTTCGCCCGCCTGGGCGGACCCTGAGGCCTGCACAGTGGGCCTCTCCCCCGCGGTGATCGCCGAATGAGGGACATGGGCGTCACTGGTGGCGCTCATGTCCCGAGGACGACCGCTGACGGCCTACTCCTGCGTGGCCCGACCGTGCTGATCGTCGAACAGGGGACATGAACGTCACCGGCGTCGCTCATGTCCCTCTCACACGTGGGCGACGGCCGCCGGCGACTCTGGATCGTCGATCGTGTTCGCCCGTGCGTGGGGGACTCCGTTCCGACACTCGGTCGGCGCCTGCCTCGTCGAGGCCAACCGGGTTGATCACCGACACCGGGACCGTGGCGTCACCACTGACGCTCATGTCCCGCGGACGAGGGTGTGGGGCGAGGCGCACCCTCGATCCCCTCGTGCCTGGCCACTCAGCGTCGCCCGTGGCGAGCGTTCCCGTAGACGCCCGGGGATCGCCCCCGCCCTGGGCCGGGCCGGGGTTCGGTGCGCGCCCGCGGCGTTGGCCGGTGCGAACGGTTCGGCCCGAGTCGCCGGGCGTCGGTCCTGCGCGGGGCACCATCCGCGCATGTCGATCGACGCGCTGCTCCAGCTCCAGGCCGGCGTGGTCGGCGTCGCGCAGGCGCGGGAGTACGGGTTCTCGCCCCGCACCCTGCAGCGGCGCGCCGCGCACGGGGGCTGGAGGCGTCTGCACCCCGGGACCTATCTGGCCGCCGGTCACCGCCTGACCGATGAGGCCCGCGTCCGCGCGGCCGCTCTCTGGGCCGGTGATGAGGCAACCGTGTCCGGCCCCGCGGCGGCGCACTGGCACGGGATGCTGCCTGCGGCGCCGCACATCGTGCAGGTCACCGTCGCGGCCGGGGCCAAGCCGCGGCCGCAGCCCGGCCTGCAGCTGCGGCGCCGGGACCTGGGGCATTCCGACCGGGTCGGGCTCCGAGGAGTATGGGTGACGGAGGCGGCGCTGACCGTTCTGGAGACTGCCGTCGCGGTGGCGGACGGGGCTGCGTTCCTGGACCGCGCCCTCCAGCGGCACGTCGGCTTCGAGCAGCTGCACCGGGCGCACTGCCGGACGTTGGGGCGGCGCGGATCGCCGGTGGCGGGCCGGTTGCTGGTGGCGGCGGCCGACCGGGCGGGCTCGGCGGCCGAGCGGATCCTCGTCCGACTCCTGCGCGAGGCAGGCGTCACGGGCTGGCGCCTCGGGCACCCGTTCGGCGCCTGGGTCGTCGACCTGGCGTTCCCGCGGCGCCGGGTGGCGGTGGAGGTCGACGGGTGGGCGTGGCACGTCGACATCGACCGGTTCCGCGCCGACCGCCGCAAGGGCAACGCCCTGGTCTCGGAAGGCTGGACGCTCCTGCGCTTCACGTGGCACGACCTCACGTCCGACCCGGATCAGGTCGTCGCGACGATCCGCACCACCCTCGCCCGCGCCGCGTGAACAGGGACACGAGCGTCACAGGTGACGTCCATGTCCCGCATTTGATGATCACCACGGGGCATGTGCCACTCCGCCGACCCGTCGAGCGGAAGCGGGACATGGCCGTCACTGGTGGCGCTCATGTCCCCATCCCGGCGATCACCACCGAACCGGCGACGCCCCGGCCGGGTCGCGACGGAGCGGGTCAGGCCGAGCGGGCGGCCGTCGGGCCCGGGGAGGCGGGGTCCGGGGCGGCGGGGCCCGGGGAGGCGGGGTCGGGGGCGGCGGGGTCGGGGGCGGCGGGTTCCAGCTCGCCCGCGGCCCAGAGGGCGGCGTAGCGCCCTCCTGCGGCGAGGAGGTCGGCGTGGGCGCCCTGCTCGACGATGCGGCCGCCGTCGAGGACGACGATCCGGTCGGCGCGGGCGGCGGTGGCCAGGCGGTGGGCGACGACGAAGGCGGTGCGTCGCGAGGTGACGTGGTCGCCGGCGGCGAGGACGGCAGCCTCGGTGGCGGGGTCGAGGGCGGCGGTGGCCTCGTCGAACACCAGGATGTCGGGGTCGACGAGCTCGGCGCGGGCGAGCGCGACGAGCTGGCGCTGCCCGGCGGACAGGCCCTGCCCGCGTTCCCCGACGGGGTGGCGGAACCCACCGGGCAGCGACCGGACCAGAGGCAGGGCGCCGACGGCGCGGGCGGCGCGTTCGATGTCGGCGGGGGTGGCGTCGGGGCGGCCGTAGGCGATGTTGGCGGCGAGGTCGCCGGTGAACAGGTGCGGTTCCTGGGGGACGACGCCGAGGCGTTGCCGGTAGGCCGACAGCGGGTAGCGGCGGATGTCGACGCCGTCGACGAGGACCGCGCCCGCCCGGACGTCGTAGAACCGGGTGACGAGCTTGACCAGGGTGGACTTGCCGGCGCCGGTGGCGCCGACAAGCGCGACGGTCTCCCCCGGCGCGACGTGCAGGTCGATCCCGACGACGGCGGGGTCGGCGCCGGCGTCGTAGCGGAAGCAGACGTCGCGCAGCTCGACGTCGCCGCGCAGCCGGGCGGGGACGGCGGCGGGGGCGCCGAGGCGGGGGTCGGGCGCGGCGGGGACGGAGGTGCGGGTGCGCAGCAGCTCGGAGATGCGGGTGAGGCCGACGCGGGCCTGCTGGTAGCCGTCGAAGACCTGGGACAGCGCCTGGACGGGGGCGAAGAACATGCCGAGGTAGAGCAGGAACGCGGTGAGGACGCCGGTGCTGAGGTCGCCGGAGGCGACGCGGGCGGCACCGACACCGAGGACGGCGGCCTGGGCAATGTCGGAGAGGTAGGCGACGCCGGGGAAGTAGGTGGCGATGTAGCGCTGGGCGCGCAGCCGGGTGCGGCGGTAGGCGTCGCTGCGGACGCCGAAGGCCTGGGCGCTGTGCTCCTCGCGGACGAAGGCCTGGGCGACGCGGACGCCGGAGACGTTCTCCTGCATGTCGGCGTTGACGGCGGAGACCTTCTCGCGGGCCTCGGCGTAGGCGCGCGAGGACAGGCGTCGGAACACGATGGTGGCGACGACGAGCAGGGGCACCACGGACAGTGCGACGAGGGCGAGCTGGGGGTCGGTGAGCAGCAGTGCGACGGCGACGCCGACGACGGTGAGGAGGCTGACGACGGCCTGGGTGAGCCCGGTCTGCAGGAACGTCGAGAGGGCGTCGACGTCGGTGGTCATCCGCGTCATGATGCGGCCGGAGAGCTCGCGCTCGTAGTAGTCGAGGCCGAGTCGCTGCAGGTGGGCGTAGCTGCGGACGCGCAGCGAGTACAGCAGGCTCTCGCCGGTGCGTGAGGTGACCAGGGTTTCGGCGGCGACGACGAACCAGGCGACGGCGACGAGCCCGACCCCGAGGAGGGTGGCGACGAGGACGGCGTGCGCGGAGCGGGCGGTGATGCCGTTGTCGACGGCGTAGCGGGCGATGGTGGGGAACGCCAGCGAGGTGAGCGCGTCGAGGGTGACGAGCAGCAGGCCGAGGGCGAGCAGGCCGCGGACGGGCGCGAGGATGCGGGCGAGGCGGGCGCCGTCCTGCGGGGTGGTGGGGTCGGTGTCGCCGAGGCGGGGCGTCTCGGTGGCCGGTGGGAGGGCGTCGACGCGGGCGAGCAGTTCGGGGGTGGCGGGGATACCGCCGACCATGGCGGTCGCCCCGGCGCTGCCGCGCATCCCACCGCCGCTCCCGGATGCGGCGGCGGCAGCACGCACGGCGCCGTCGGATCCGGCGGCCGGCCCGGTGACGGGTTCGGGCCACAGCTCGGGGGTGACCCCGTCGGCGGGGGTGGACGCGGGTTCGAAGACGGGCACGTCGGTGGCGCCGAGCTCGGGGCCGTCGGCGGCGAGCAGGCTGCGGAACAGCGGGCTGCGGGCGACGAGCTCGGCCTCGGTGCCGATGTCGACGACGCGCCCCTCGTCGAGGACGGCGATGCGGTCGGCGAGGGCGAGGGTGGAGCGGCGGTGCGCGACGAGCAGCGTGGTGCGGCCCGCGGTGAGCTCCCCCAGGGTGGCGTGGATCGCGGCCTCGGTGGCGGTGTCGACGGCGGAGGTGGCGTCGTCGAGGACCAGGACGCGCGGGGCGGTGAGCATGGCCCGGGCGAGGGCGATGCGCTGGCGTTGCCCGCCGGAGAGGGTGAGGCCGCGCTCGCCGACGAGGGTGTCGTAGCCGTCGGGCAGGGCCTCGACGAACGAGGCGACCTGCGCGGCGTCGGCGGCGGCGCGGATCTCGTCGTCACTCGCGCCGGGGCGGGCGTAGGCGATGTTGGCGCGGATGGTGTCGGAGAACAGGAACGCTTCCTCGAACACGACGCCGAGCTCGGAGCGCAGGTCGGCCAGGCGGAGCCGGCGGAGGTCGACGCCACCGAGGCGCAGCGCCCCGGCCTGGGGGTCGTAGAAGCGTGGGAGGAGCAGCGCCACCGTCGACTTCCCGGAGCCGGCGCCGCCGACGATCGCGAGGGTCTCCCCCGGGGCGACGGTGAGGCTGACGCCGTCGAGCACAGGGTCGCGACGGGTGTAGCCGAAGAAGACGTCGTCGAGCTCGACGCCGAGCGGGCCGTCGGGCAGTGGCTCGGGGTCGTCGGGGTCGGTGACGTCGGAGGAGGCGTCGACGAGGTCGTAGACGCGTTCGACGCCGGCGCGGGCGAGCTGGGCCGACACGATCAGGGAGCCGACGAGCCGGGCCGGCCCGACGAGCTGCGCGACGTACGTGGTGAACGCCAGGAAGGTGCCGATGGTGATCGAGCCGTCGAGGGCGAGCATCCCGCCGACGCCGATGACGGCGACCTGGCCGAGGGTGGGCAGGGCGAGCAGTGTCGGGTTGAGCCGGGCGGTCATCCGGGCGGCGCGCATCCGCTCCGCGAACAGCCGTCGCGAGATGCGTTCGAGGGTGGCGACCTCGCGGTCCTCCTGCCCGAACCCCTTGACGACGCGGACGCCGGTGACGGTCTCCTCGACCTGCTGGGCGACGTCGGCGGCGCGCTGCTGGGCCGACCACGTGGCGGGGAACAGGGTGCGGCGGGTGCGGTTGGTGACGAATGCCGCGAGCGGCAGCATGACCAGCGCGACGAGCGTGAGCAGCGGCGACAGCCACAGCATGGCGACGATCGACGCGACGACGAGCACGACCGTCCCGGCGGCGAGCGGCACCATGGCGAGCAGGCCCTGCACGAGCTGCAGGTCGGTGATGGCGCGGGACACGACCTGGCCGGTGCGCATCTGGTCCTGGCGCTGCCCGTCGAGGCGCTGGACGGCGGCGAACACCTGGCGGCGCAGGTCGTGCTGGACGTCGAGGGCCATCCGGCCGGCGAGGTAGCGGCGCAGGAACGACGCACCGAACCGGATGGTGGCCAGGGCCAGGATCGCGACGACGACGGGGACGAGCACGTCGGTGACGCCGCGGACCGCGTCGTCGACGGCGACGCGGGTGAGCAGCGGGCCCACCGCGTCGAGGCCGACCCCGCACACCGATGCCGCGAGCGCTCCGACGGTCACCCCGCGGTGGCGCATGCAGGCGCGCACGAGCTTGCGGATCCAGCCGGGTCCCTCGCGGGGCGCCTGCTCCTCGACGGTCCCCGCCGTGCCGACCGTCTTGTCGACCGCCTCCGTGCCGACCCCTGCCCCCACCACCCGAGCAGGTTATGCCCGGCCACCGACATCCTGCCCGTCGCCGACGGTGAGTCACCGCACGATCCGGAAGGTGCCGCGCCGTGCACACGTTGGAGCCTTCCGTGACCCAGGTACCGCACATCGCACTCAACGACGGCGTCGAGATCCCCCAGCTGGGGTTCGGGGTGTTCCTCGTCCCGCCCGGCGAGACGAAGGCGTCGGTGGCCGAGGCGCTGCGCGTCGGCTACCGCCACATCGACACCGCCCGCATCTACGACAACGAGCGCGAGGTCGGCGAGGCCGTCGCGGAGTCGGGCGTCCCGCGCGACGAGCTGTTCGTCACCACCAAGGTCTGGAACGCCGACCAGGGCCGTGACGCGACCCTGGCCGCGTTCGACGCGAGCCTCGACCGGCTCGGCCTCGACACCCTCGACCTGTACCTCATCCACTGGCCGACGCCGGCGCGCGACCGCTACGTCGACACGTTCCGGGCGCTCGTGGAGCTGCGCGACGCGGGCCGGGTGCGCTCGGTCGGCGTCTCCAACTTCCAGGTCCCGCACCTGCAGCGGGTCATCGACGAGACGGGCGTCGTGCCGTCGGTCAACCAGGTGGAGCTGCACCCGAACCTGACGCAGGAGCCGTTGCGCGCCTTCCACACCGAGCACGGCATCGCCACCGAGGCGTGGAGCCCCCTCGCCCGCGGCGGCCTGCTGGAGGACCCGGTCGTCGGCAAGATCGCGGCCGCGCACGGACGCACCGCGGCGCAGGTGATCCTGCGCTGGCACCTGCAGCTGGGCAACGTCGTGATCCCCAAGTCGGTCACGCCGTCGCGGATCGCGGAGAACTTCGACGTGTTCGGGTTCGCCCTGTCCGACGACGACGTCGCTGCGCTGTCGGCGCTGGACCGCGGCAGCCGGATCGGACCGGACCCCGACGCGTTCAACGGCGGCTGAGGCCGGACCGGCGGGAGTAGGTTCCCCCGGTGCGCGAGTTCGTGATGGGGTTGCCCAAGGCGGAGCTGCACGTCCACGTCGAGGGCACGATCGAACCGGCGACCGCGTTCGCCCTCGCCGACCGCAACGGGGTGACGCTGCCCTGGCCGACGCCGGCCGCGCTGGCCGGTGCGCTGGAGTTCGACGACCTGCAGTCGTTCCTCGACGTCTACTACGCGGTCATGGCGGTGCTGCGCACCCCGGCCGACTTCACCGACGTCGCCGACGCCTACCTGGGCCGTGCCGCGGCTCAGGGGGTCCGCCACGTCGAGCTGTTCTTCGACCCGCAGGCCCACGTGGCCCGCGGGGTGCCGATCGGGTCGGTGATCGACGGCCTGTACGCGGCCACGTCGGCGGCGCGGGAGCGGCACGGGGTCAGCGCCGGACTGATCCTGTGCTTCATGCGCGACCGGCCCGTCGCCGACGCGGCCGCCACCCTCGCCGCGGCGCTGCCGCACGTCGGCAAGCTGGTGGGTGTGGGGCTGGACTCCGCCGAGGTCGGGTTCCCGCCCGGGTTGTTCGCCGACGTGTTCGGCGATGCCCGCGCCGCCGGGCTGCACGTCGTCGCGCACGCCGGCGAGGAGGGGCCGCCCGGGTACGTGTGGGAGGCGATCCGCACGCTGCGGGTGGAGCGCGTCGACCACGGGCTGCGGTCGCTGGAGGACGACGCGCTGGTGGCGCACCTCGTCGAGTCCCGGATGCCGTTGACGGTGTGCCCCTTCTCGACGGTGCGCCTGCGCGGCTGCGCCACGCTCGCCGACCATCCGCTGGCCCGGATGCTGCGGCTGGGGCTGACCGTGTCGGTGAACTCCGACGACCCCGCCTACTTCGGCGGGTACGTCGGCGACAACCTCGACGCCGTCCGCGAGACCCTCGCCCTCACCGACGACGAGCTGCACACCCTGGCCGCCAACTCGTTCCGCTCGTCGTTCCTGCCCGAGGAGGAGAAGCGGGAGCACCTGCGCGCGCTCGACACCTACGTCGCCGATGCCACGAACGTCCGGTTCCGGTGACCGGGCCACGGCGCTAGCGTGGCGTGCGACACACCGGGACACACCGCCGGACACCGGGAGCGCCGATGACGCCGCAGTTCTCCGACATCCCCGCGCTGCTCGCCCACTGGGCCGGCGAACGCGCCGACGACGAGGTTCTCCGCGCGGGTGAGCGCACGTGGACGTGGCGGCAGCTGCAGGAGCGGGTGCACCGGCTGGCCGGGGCGCTGCGGGCAGCCGGTATCGGCCCCGGTGACCGGATCGCCGTCCTCGACCTCAACCACCCGTCGTGCCTCGAGCTCACCCTGGCGTGTGCGCAGATCGGGGCGGCCAACGCGGTCGTCAACTTCCGGCTGGCCCCGCCGGAGATCGTCTACGTGATCAACGACGCGGAGGCGAAGCTGCTGTTCGTCGGCCCGGAGTTCGCGGCCGCCGCGGAGTCGTTGGCCGACAAGGTGCCGACGGTGCAGCGGCTGGTGCGCATCGGCGGCGACGGCGACGAGTACGAGGCGCTGCTCGCCGCGCACGATCCCGACACCGACGTCCATCCCCCGGCCCCGGACGACTGCTTCGTGCAGCTCTACACCTCCGGGACGACGGGTTTCCCCAAGGGCGCCATGCTCACCCACCACGGGATGCTCGCCCACGCCACGAACGTGCTGGCCGACATCCCGATGGCCGCGGAGGCGGTCGTGCAGGTCGCGATGCCGCTGTTCCACGTCGGCGGGACCAGCTACGCGTTCGTCGCACTGACCGCGGGGGCACGGTTGGTGATGCTGCGCATCCCCGACCCGGCCGCGGTGCTCGACATGCTCGTCGCCGAACGGATCACCCACACCTTCCTGGTCCCCGCGCTGATGGCGGGGGTCGCCGCGGTCCCCGGCGCCGCCGGTCGCGACTACTCGGCGCTGCAGGTGCTGTCCTACGGCGCCTCCCCGATCCCGCTGCCGGTGCTGCGGGCCTGCGTCGCGCTGTTCCCGGGCACGTTGCAGCAGGTGTACGGGATGACCGAGGCGTGCGGCGTCGTCACCGCGCTCGGCCCGGCCGACCACGAGAACCCCGACGTCGCGCACCGGCTGGTGTCGGCGGGGCTGCCGATCCCGGGGGTGGAGATCGAGATCCGCGACCCCGGGACCGGCGACCGGGTGCCGACGGGCGCGCCCGGCGAGATCTGGGTGCGCACGGAGCAGCTCATGGCGGGCTACTGGCACAAGCCCGACGCCACCGCCGACGCCATCACCGACGACGGGTGGCTGCGCTCCGGCGACGGCGGGCACATGGACGCCGACGGCTACGTCTACGTGACCGACCGGATCAAGGACATGATCATCAGCGGCGGCGAGAACATCTACCCGGCCGAGATCGAACGGGTCCTCGCCGAGCACCCGGACGTGGGCGACGTCGCCGTCATCGGGGTTCCCGACGACCGCTGGGGCGAGGTCGGCAAGGCCGTCGTCGTCGCCGCGCCGGGGGCGACGGTCGACCGCGAGGCGCTGCTGGCGTACTGCCGCGACCACCTGGCGTCGTTCAAGTGCCCCAAGAGTGTCGACGTGGTCGCCGAGCTGCCCCGCAACCCGACGGGCAAGATCCTGAAGAAGGACCTGCGCGCGCCGTACTGGGAGGGTCGCGACCGCCAGACCGTGTGAGGCCCCCGGAGCCGACGGAGTGATGCACGTCACATACGGGTAGCACGAGGAGCGTCCGGAGCGAGCCCGTCTCCCGGTGACCGACGACCGAGAGGCGGCAGCCGTGCTCGTTCCCGCGATGAAGCAGGTCGTACGCGGAGTCGAGGACCGGGCGCTGCGCATCCTCACCGCCGCCGGCGTCCGGCAGTCCCAGGAGACTCTCGCCGCCCAGGCCGGCGCCTACTGGACGCGCCCCGACGGTGACCGCTGGCGGTCCGACTCGCACTGGCGCGACGCCGACGTGTTCACCGGCAACGACCTCTGGTCACACCTCGGCCTGCGTCATCTCGACATGGTCGAGCGCGGCGAACGCGCCCTCGGCCGCCCCGCCGGCCGGTGGGGACGCGTCGTCGAATGGGGCTGCGGCGGAGGCGCGAACGCCATCCACTTCGCGCCCCGTGCCGACGAGTTCGTCGGCGTCGACGTCGCCGCCGAGAGCCTGGACGAGTGCGGGAGCCAGGTCCGGGCCGTGTGCGACACCCCGTGGAAGCCCGTCCTCGTCGACGTCGCGCACCCCGAGGACGCCGTGGCGGGCATCGGCCCGTGCGACCTGTGGCTGTCCTACTACGTCTTCGAGCTGCTGCCGTCGCGCGAGTACGGCGCCCGGCTCCTGGCGCTGGCCCACCGCATGCTGCGCCCGGGCGGCATTGCGAGCGTCCAGATCAAGTACAGCGACGGGACGTGGGCGACCCGCCCGCGGCGCTGGGGTTACCGGTCCTCGGTCGCGGGCATGACGGCCTACCGGGTCGAGGAGTTCTGGGAGCTGGCGACGCGCGTCGGCTTCGTCCCCGAGCTCGTGGAGCTGCGCCCGCAGGACGATCTCGACCGCCGCTACGCATACTTCACGCTGCGAAGGCCCTGACCCCGTCACCGGTGGCGGGCCCGACGGACGGAGACCGCCATGGCACTTCGGGTCGGCGAGCACCTCGCCGCGAGCCTCACCGGGCTGCGCTACGAGCCGATCGAACGACGGGTGCGCGCCTGGGCGAGCGACCGACTGCTGCTCGACTCGACCCACGCCCTGCTCGTGTGGGAGCCGGGTCGGATCGTGCCGCAGTACGCCGTACCGGTCGACGACGTCCGCACCCACCTCACCCCCGATCCCGGCTTCTCCGGCCGCCGCGAGGGGCCGGGGCCGGTCCCGGCCGGGCCGGGCGGTGCCCGATGGCTGACGCCCGAGACCGGCTTCGGCATGCACACCTGCCCCGGCGCGGTCCTGACGTTGAGCACGGGCGGCGCGGAGCCCTTGCGCGGCGCGGGGTTCCGGCCCGAGGACCCGGAGCTGGCGGGGCACGTCGTCGTCGACTTCACCGCGCCCGACCGCTGGGCCGAGGAGGACGAGGACGTCGTCGGGCACCCGCGTGACCCCTTCCACCGGGTCGACGCCCGCCGCAGCTCACGCCACGTCGTGGTCCGCGACGGCGAGCAGGTGCTGGCCGACAGCACCCGGCCGATGCTGGTCTTCGAGACGAACCTGCCGGTCCGCCACTACCTGCCGCGTGCGGACGTCGTCGCCGACCTGCACCCCAGCGACACGGTGACGACGTGCGCCTACAAGGGCAGGGCCTCGTACCTGTCGTCGTCGACCCGGCGCGACGTCGCCTGGACCTATCCCGCCCCGCTGCCCGACGCCGCCCAGCTGACCGGTCTCGTCGCGTTCTTCGGCGAGCGCGTCGACATCGAGGTCGACGGTGTGCCGGCCGAGCGCCACCCGACGCCGTGGTCCTGACGGGTGACCGACCCGAACTTGACCCGCGAGTAACTTCTGCGGCTAACTGTCGACCATGTCGGCGATGAAGCTCTCGACCCAGGTCGCCTACGGCGACGACCCGCGCAGGACGGCCGAGTCCGTGGTCGAGATGGAGAAGGCGGGCCTCGACGTCGTGTGGGTCGCCGAGGCCTACAGCTTCGACGCCGTCTCGACGATGGGCTATCTCGCCGCACGCACGGAGCGGCTCGAGATCGGGTCCGCGATCCTGCCGATCTACAGCCGCACCCCCACGCTGACGGCGATGACGGCGGCGTCGTTGGACGCGCTGTCGGGCGGGCGGTTCCTGCTGGGGCTGGGCGCGTCGGGCCCGCAGGTGATCGAGGGCTTCCACGGCGTCGCGTACGACAAGCCGGTCACGCGGACCCGCGAGGTCGTCGAGATCTGCCGCAAGGTGTGGGCGCGCGAGCGGGTGGAGCACCACGGGCTCTACGAGATCCCGCTCCCCGCGGAGCAGGGCACCGGGCTGGGCAAGCCGCTCAAGCTGATCAACCACCCCGTCCGCGCCGACATCCCGGTGTGGATCGCCTCGCTGGGCGAGCGCAACGTCGCGATGACGGCGGAGATCGCGCAGGGGTGGCTGCCGCACGTCGTGATCCCGGAGAAGGCGCACGACGTCTTCGCCGACGCCCTGCGGAAGGGCCTCGCGAAGCGCGACCCGGCGCTCGGCCCGTTGCAGATGACCGGCGGTGGGTTCCTGGCCGTCGACGACGACATGATCGTCCACGCGCGCAACGCCGCCCGGGCGATGTACGCGCTCTACATCGGCGGGATGGGCGCGCGCGGGAAGAACTTCTACAACACCGTCTTCGCCCGCCAGGGGTGGGCCGACGAGGCGACGATCGTGCAGGACCTCTACCTGGAGGGCCGCAAGAAGGAGGCGGCCGCGGCGCTGCCGGACGAGTTCATCGACGGCATGACGCTCACCGGCCCGCCCGGGAGGATCAAGGAGCGCTTCGCGTCGCTGGCCGCGGCCGGGGTGACGCACCTGCACGTCACACCGGTGTCGGAGGACCCGGTGGGGCTGCTGGGCCAGGTCCGGGAGTGGCTCGGCTGACGTCGCCGGCCGGGCCCGTCGCGCCCACCGCCGCCTCCCCTGCGCGGGGGTGCCCGTCCCACCCTCCGCCTCCCCCGTGCGGGAGGCGCGCGCCGGGCCGGTTCCGGTCGCGTTCGTCCTGATCACGCCCCTGACCGCCGCCGAGAAACGTCGGGGGCGACCAACACGACACCCAGAGGTACCTCCGTGCGGTACCTCCCCCTGCGGGGGAGGACTACCGTGGTAGCCGTCCCGGCGGAGTGACGACGATCGAGCGAACCGAGGCGATTCAGCGTGTCCACCAGCAGTACCTCCGATCAGGCGAGCCAGTTCGGCCCGAACGAATGGCTCGTCGAGGAGATGTACCAGCGATTCCTCGACGATCCGGGCGCCGTCGACGCCGCCTGGCACGAGTTCTTCGCCGACTACCGGCCGCCGGAGGGTGACGCCCCCGCAGGCAACGGATCCACCACCACGACCACCACCGCCGACGGCTCGCCGGCCGGCTCGACGCGTTCCGCCGCCGCCTCCGGGACGGCCGCGACGGAGCAGCGCCCGGCCGCCGAACCTGCCGCCCGTGCGTCGACCCCCACGAACAACCACAGCGCCGCCCCGGCTGCCGCGCCCGCGACGAAGCCCGCCGCCCCCGCGAAGCCTGCCGCCGCGCCCGCGAAGCCCGCTGCCGGCACCACGTCGCGCGCCGCCGCGAAGCCGGCTCCCGCGGCCCCGGCCGGCGCACTCACCCCGCTGCGGGGTGCGGCGAACGCCGTGGTCAAGAACATGAACGCGTCGCTGACCGTGCCCACGGCGACGAGCGTCCGGGCGGTCCCGGCCAAGCTGCTGGCCGACAACCGCATCGTCATCAACAACCAGCTCAAGCGCACCCGCGGCGGCAAGCTGTCGTTCACCCACCTCATCGGCTACGCGCTGGTCAAGGCCCTGGCCGACTTCCCGGTGATGAACCGGTACTACACCGAGGCCGACGGCAGGCCCGCCGTGGCGCAGCCCGAGCACGTCAACCTCGGTCTCGCGATCGACCTGCAGGGCAAGAACGGTCAGCGCTCGCTCGTCGTCGCGTCGATCAAGGGCTGCGAGTCGATGACCTTCGCGCAGTTCTGGTCCGCCTACGAGGCGATGATCCACAAGGCCCGCAACGGGTCGCTCACCGCGGAGGACTTCGCGGGCACGACGATCAGCCTCACCAACCCCGGCACGCTCGGCACGAACCACTCGGTGCCGCGGCTGATGCAGGGCCAGGGCGCGATCATCGGCGTCGGCGCGATGGAGTACCCCGCCGAGTTCCAGGGCGCCAGCGAGGAGCGGCTCGCCGAGATCGGCGTCAGCAAGATCATCACGCTGACCTCGACGTACGACCACCGCATCATCCAGGGCGCCGAGTCGGGCGACTTCCTGCGCCGCGTGCACCACCTGCTCCTCGGTGGCGACGGCTTCTACGACGACATCTTCCGCTCGCTGCGGGTTCCCTACGAGCCGGTCCGCTGGGTGCAGGACATCCCCGAGGGCGCCGTCGACAAGACCGCCCGGGTGCTCGAGCTGATCGAGTCCTACCGCACGCGCGGCCACCTCATGGCCGACACCGACCCGCTCAACTACCGCCAGCGCCGCCACCCCGACCTCGACGTGCTCTCCCACGGGCTCACGTTGTGGGACCTCGACCGGGAGTTCGCCGTCGGCGGGTTCTCCGGTCAGTCACGGATGAAGCTGCGCGACGTCCTCGGTGTGCTGCGCGACGCCTACTGCCGCACCATCGGCACCGAGTACATGCACATCGCCGATCCGGAGCAGCGGGCCTGGCTGCAGGAGCGCATCGAGGTCCCGCACCAGAAGCCCCCGGTCGTCGAGCAGAAGTACATCCTGTCCAAGCTCAACGCCGCCGAGGCGTTCGAGACCTTCCTGCAGACGAAGTACGTCGGCCAGAAGCGGTTCTCGCTGGAAGGCGGCGAGACCGTCATCCCGCTGCTCGACGCGGTGCTCGACAAGGCCGCCGAGCAGGAGCTCGACGAGGTCGTCATCGGCATGCCGCACCGCGGCCGGCTCAACGTGCTCGCCAACATCGTCGGTAAGCCCATCAGCCAGATCTTCCGCGAGTTCGAGGGCAACCTCGACCCCGGCCAGGCCCACGGCTCCGGCGACGTCAAGTACCACCTCGGCGCCGAGGGCAAGTACTTCCGGATGTTCGGCGACGGCGAGACCGTGGTGTCGCTGGCGTCCAACCCGTCGCACCTCGAGGCTGTCGACCCGGTCCTCGAAGGCATCGTGCGGGCCAAGCAGGACCTGCTCGACCACGGCGACGGCGCGTTCACCGTGCTGCCGTTGCTGATGCACGGCGACGCCGCGTTCGCCGGGCAGGGCGTGGTCGCCGAGACGCTGAACCTGGCGCTGCTGCGCGGCTACCGCACCGGCGGCACCGTCCACGTCGTCGTCAACAACCAGGTCGGGTTCACCACCGCCCCCGAGGCGTCGCGTTCGTCGCAGTACTCGACCGACGTCGCGAAGATGATCGGCGCGCCGGTCTTCCACGTCAACGGCGACGACCCCGAGGCCTGCGTCTGGGTCGCCAAGCTCGCCGTGGAGTACCGCGAGCGCTGGCACAACGACGTCGTGATCGACATGATCTGCTACCGCCGCCGCGGCCACAACGAGGGCGACGACCCCTCGATGACCCAGCCGGCGATGTACGACGTCATCGACGCCAAGCGCAGCGTCCGCAAGATCTACACCGAGTCCCTGATCGGTCGCGGCGACATCACCGTGGGCGAGGCCGAGGCCGCGCTCAAGGACTTCTCCAACCAGCTCGAGCACGTCTTCAACGAGGTCCGCGAGCTGGAGCGCACCCCGCCCACCGCGTCACCGTCGGTCGAGGACGAGCAGCACGTCCCCAGCGACCTCGACACGTCCGTGCCGCTGGAGGTCGTCCACCGCATCGGCGACGCGCACGTCCAGCTGCCCGAGGGCTTCACCGTCCACCAGCGCGTCAAGCCGGTGCTGGCCAAGCGGGAGAAGATGTCGCGCGAGGGTGGCGTCGACTGGGCCTTCGGCGAGCTCCTCGCCATGGGCTCGCTCGCCCTCGACGGCAAGCTCGTCCGGCTGTCGGGTCAGGACTCGCGACGCGGCACGTTCGTGCAGCGCCACTCCGTGCTGATCGACCGCAAGACCGGCGAGGAGTACTTCCCGCTGCGCAACCTCGCCGAGGACCAGGGCCGCTTCCTGCCCTACGACTCGGCCCTCTCGGAGTACGCGGCGGTCGGCTTCGAGTACGGCTACTCCGTCGCCAACCCCGACGCCCTCGTGCTGTGGGAGGCGCAGTTCGGCGACTTCGTCAACGGCGCGCAGTCGATCATCGACGAGTTCATCTCCTCCGGCGAGGCCAAGTGGGGGCAGATGTCCGACGTCGTGCTGCTGCTGCCGCACGGCCTCGAGGGCCAGGGCCCCGACCACAGCTCCGGCCGCATCGAGCGGTTCCTGCAGCTGTGCGCCGAGGGCTCCATGACCGTCGCCATGCCGTCGGAGCCGGCGAACTACTTCCACCTGCTGCGCCGCCACACCCTCGACGGTGTCCGCCGCCCGCTGGTGGTGTTCACCCCGAAGTGGATGCTGCGCGCCAAGCAGGTCGTCAGCCCGCTGACCGACTTCACCGGCGGCCGCTTCCGCACCGTCATCGACGACCCCCGCTTCCGCGGGGGCGACGGACCGGCGGCGAGCGTCCGCAAGCTGCGGCTGTGCTCCGGCAAGATCTACTGGGAGCTCGCCGCCGCACTGGAGAAGCAGGGCAACCCCGACGACATCGCGCTCGTCCGCGTCGAGCAGCTCTACCCGGTGCCGCACCGCCAGCTCGAGGCGATCCTGGACCGCTACCCCAACGCCGCCGACATCCGGTGGGTGCAGGAGGAGCCGGCCAACCAGGGCGCCTGGCCGTTCTACGGGCTCGCCCTGCCGGAGAAGATCGAGCGCATGGCCGGGCTCAAGCGGGTCTCGCGGCGGCGGATGGCCGCGCCGGCCGCCGGGTCGTCGAAGGTCCACGAGTTCGAGCAGGCCGCGTTGATCGAGGAAGCCCTGGCCTGACCCGACCTCTTTCGGTGAGGTGCACGCCTGCTTCCTAGGATGCAGGCGTGTACTTCACCGACCGGGGTATCGAGGAGCTCGTCGACAGGCGTGGCGAGGAGCAGGTCAGCGTCGAGTGGCTGGCCGACCGGCTGCGCGCCTTCGTCGACCTCAACCCCACCTTCGAGGACGCGGTCGAGCGCCTCGCCAGCTTCCTCGCCCGCGACGACCAGGACTGACCGTCGCGCCGGTCCGGCCCCGAGCGTCACCGACGGCCGCCGGCTGACCGACGGCGGCGGGGTCAGCAGCGGGGTCAGCGGCGCAGACTCAGGCCCCGGCGGCGGACAGCGTCGGCGAGCTCGGCGAAGCGGGCGGCGACCTCGGCGTCGAGGGCGTCGAGGTCCAGGGCCTTGCGCAGGCCCGTGGCGGGCCCGGCGGGCTCCGGCCAGGGCATGGGGCGCAACGTCATCCACGACTCCGACCACAGCATCTCCAGCGCCGCCTCCCACAGCAGCTCCACGCCCGCGCGGGAGAGCGCGACGCGGTCACCGACGCGCGCCATCGCGGCGTCGAGGGTCGACAGGAGATGGGTGAGCTCGGCGGCACGGGCCAGGTCGCGGTCGCGCAGGGCGTCGACGGCGTCGGTGACCGCGGCGGTGATGGCCTTGTACTCGCGGATCGGGTCGGTAGCGGGCTCGGTCACGGTGTCCCCCGGTCCAGCTCGGGCACGATGACGACCTGCGGGCGTGCGTGCTGGGTGCGGTCGAAGAACAGGCCGCGCCCGGGCCGGGGCGCCCACGCGACGGCACCGGTGCCGAGCGCGCCGAGCTCGGCGCCCTGGACGTCGAGGGCGACCCAGGCGCCGACGTCGTCGGGTGCGGCGCCGAGGGTGAGCAGGGTCTTGAGCCGGGCGACGCTGCGCCACCAGCCGAGGACGTGGACGCCGGTCTCGGGGCCGAAGTGCAGGACGCGGCGCAGGGCCTCGGTGCCGGGGCGGTCGAGGACGTGGTCGGCGGCGTCGGCGGCGAAGAGCACGAGGTAGAGGGGGCTGCGGGGCCCGCCGGCGAGCCGGGCGGTGACCTCGGCGGCGAGCTCCTCGACGCGGGCGCGGACGTCGCGGATCCCGATCGTGTCGACCTCCCCGGGCAGGTGGGCGGCGACGGCGGCCGCCACGTCGGTCGCGTCGGCGACGAGCGGCGCGAGGATGACGGCGTCGCCGTCGGCGACGACGGACATCGTGGCCGCGCCGAGGACGGCGAGGGCGTCGCCCGCGCTCGCGCCGAGGACCGCGAGGTTGCGCCCGGGGGCGTCGGGCAGCGCGACGGTGGCCGGGCTGCCCTCGACGTCGATGACCTGGCCGAGCACCGCGCGCGGACCGGCGCCGGGGGTGGACCGGCGCGCGAGGTCGCAGTACCGCGGCGCGCGGGAGCCGTCGAACAGGGTGGGTGGGGCGAGTCCGGGCGGGCGGGCGTCGAACGCGCTGCGCTGTACGACGTCGACGGTGCCGGGGGCGGTGGCGTCGGGGATGCGGACGGTCTCGTTGCCGTGCCGGATGCCGGACTCGTGGTTGAGGACGGCGTGCCAGCGCGGGAGGTCGAGGGCGGCGTCGTTGAGGTCGGCGAGGACGCGTCGGGCGCGGGGCAGGGCGATGCGCAGGACGAACTGCTCGAAGATCGCGGGCCGCCCCCAGAAGGCTTCGATGCCGGAGACGTCCTGGCTGGCCAGGACGAGGTGGATGCCCTGGGAGCGGCCGCGGCGGGCGACGTCCTCGAGCAGCGTGGTGGCGGCGCGGGTGACGTCGTCGCGTTCGGCGAACAGGTACTGGAACTCGTCGACGACGGCGACGATGCGGGGCCACCGCCCGCCGGGGTCGTGGCGGCGCAGCTCTTCGAGCTTGGTGACCTCGTGGTGCTTGGCGGCCTCGGCGCGGCGGCGCATCTCGTCGGACAGGAAGCGCAGCAGGGCGAGGCCGAACTCGCGGTCGGTGTTGACGTTGACACCGATGAGCCGGGCGTGGGGCAGCCACGTCGGGTCGCGCTGCCCGGGTGCGAACTGCGCGAAGGAGACGCCCTCCTTGAAGTCGAGGAGGTAGAACTCCAGCTCGTCGGGGCCGTACTTGGCGGCCATGGAGCCGATCATGGCGAGCAGCAGGTTGGTCTTGCCGGTGCCGCTGGGCCCGCCGACGAGCGCGTGCGGGGACGCGTCGGCGAGGACGAGGTCCTTGGCGACGCCGTCGGCGAACCCGATGGGGGCGTGCACGCCGGCGTGGGTGGTGTGCGGGCGGGACTCGGGGGCGTGCCGGGGCAGGAGGTCGGCGAAGGTGCCGACGCGGCTGCGCCACTCCTCGTGTTCACGGCTGATCTCGTGGCAGGCGGCGACGACGCGGTCGCGTTCGAGCTGGGCGTCGAGGGCGACGTCGACGTGCGGGCCGGTCATGGAGCAGCGCACCCGTTCGGGCGCCACGTCGACGGTCTCGACGGCGGCGCTGAGGGTGACGGGCACGTCGAGCAGGACGAGGGAGATGCCGCAGGCCAGGCCGCCGCGGGCGACGCGCTGGAGCTGGCGGTGGTCGTCCTCGGACAGCGCCGACCGGTTGCCCACGAGGACGGCGACGACCCACGGTTCGGTGCGGGGGTCGCCGGTCTCGCGGGCGAGGGCGCGCAGCGACGGTTGGCCGTCGACGAGGACCCGGGTGTGGACGCGGCGAATGCGGTCGGAGAGCTCCTCGAGCAGGGCCGGCAGCCGGGTGGGGTCGTGGACGGTGAGCAGTCCGCTGCCCGTCAGGGGGTAGAGCCCGGGCAGCGAGCCGGTGAACTGTCCGACGTCCCAGACGTGCACGGTGACCAGGCCGGGCCGGAAGTGGGAGAGCACGCGCACGAGCAGGCCCTCGACGAGGGCCTCGGCGGCGCCGCGGGTGGCGTGGTCGGACGAGATCTGCAGGTGGGAGTCGTCGAGCAGGGGGACGCCGACGGGGAACCCGGGCCCGCCCGCCACCGACGCCGAGCCGATGCGCCACAGCCGGGGCACGGCGCCGGCGGCGTCGTCCTTGCCGGGTTCGCCGAGCCAGCGACGCGGGTCGTCGCCGGCGACGCCGGGCGCGGCGGAGGCGAAGACCGCGCGCAGGTCGGCGGGGCCGTCGGCCTGCCAGCCGTCGAAGGCGGCGGCCCGGTCGGCCTCGACGCGTTCGACGACGGAGGCGAATGCGGGCGAGCCGAGCGCGGCGGCGAGGCCGGGGTCGGCGCGGGCGGCGTCGATGCCCTCGTCACGCAGCCAGAGCTCGAGCATCGTGCGGGCGTGGGCGTGGACGGCCTCCTCGCGGGCGCCGCCGGCGGCACGCAGCGTCGCCTCCACGGCGTCGACGAACGCGTCGAAGGCGTCGCTGATGCGGTCGCGGCGACCGCGGCGCGCCCTCACCGCCGCCGCCGGGGGTGCGCGGTCGCCGCCGCCGCCGCGGGGGGTTCGTGGCCGGCCGTCATCGGCTACAGCCGCGCGTCGAGGTCGCCGACGGCCTGCAGCGCGCCTGCGACGTGGTCGTGGCAGCGGTCGAGCTCGTCGACGGCCCGGCTGAGGACGACGGGCACCAACGACTCCGGGTGCTGACGGCTCAGGTCGGTGAGGATGCGGACGGACTCGGCGACTCCGTCGCGGGCGCGGCGGACCAGTTCCGCGGCCGTGCGCGTCTGGTCGGCCACGTCGGCGACGACGGCCTTCACCTCGGCGAGCGACACGTCGCGCTCCCGTCCTCGGCGGTCCCGGCCCTCACAGCCGGGCCGCGACGCCCTCGGACTCCTGGATCGCCGAGGCGACGGCCTGCTGCACCTCGCCGATGCTGCGGGCGGCCTCGGCGTAGGCGGCGTTGGCGGAGTCGACGTCGGACTGGCTGCTCCCTGCCGTGACCTGCTGCAGCGCGGACTGTGCCTGCTCGATGCACGACTGCGCCTGCTGCAGCGCCCCGAGGCTCTCGGAGGCCTTGTCGTTGGCCAGTGCGATCCCGGCCCGGACCTCTTCGATGCTCGCCATGGCGGGGCGCCTCACTTCCGCTCGTTCCACCGCGCGGTCGGGGTCCGCCGGTGCAGGCGTGAAATCTAGCGGCCCGCCGCGGTCGTACCCGTCCGGGTCATCCCCTTGCGATGCTACGTCTGCGGGTGCCGGCGGGCAGGTTCAGAGCATCCCGAGACACATCACGGTCATGGCCCCGGCCATCGCGATGTGGGCTCCGGTCGCGGTGCGCGCCGACCGCAGCCGCGCCATCCTCGCGGCGGCGGGAGCGGCGGTGAGCTCGCGGGTGGAGACGCCGGCCCGCAACGGGCTCCCGGTGCGGGCGGCGAGGTCGGTGCCGGCGTCGGGTCCGCAGGCGCAGTCGGCCTCGCCGCGGGCCGCGGCGAGGAGCCGGTCACCGCAGCGCAGCGCGTGCCAGGCGAAGAACCCGGCGAGCGCCAGCGCGGCGACCGGGAGCAGCCCGATGCCGCCGCGCCCGCCGTGGCCGCCGGCCGCCTCGTGGCCGCCCATGGTCAGCATGAACAGCATCGCCACGGCGCAGACGACGTGGTAGCCGGCGTCGCGGGTGCCGAGTCCGGCGCGGACGGCGAGCGCGGCGAACCACAGCCCCGTGGCGGCGAACACGACGAGCCAGACGGCGTCGGGTACCGGGTCGCCCAGCGGCGAGTACATGGCCGCCATGCCGAACCCCATCGCGGCGTGGGACGCCTCGCCGACGCGGTCGCCACGCATCAGCAGCAGTCGCGCCAGGTGCAGGACGCCCAGCCCGAGGCAGCCCATGGCCAGGAGGACGTGGACCCACTCCATCCGCGGGACCCCCTCACCCGTCCAAGCCTGTGTCGCCCAGAACGGTAAGGGACCGTCACCCTGCGAATCCATACGTCCAGGGGGTAGTGACATCCCGGCCCGGACGTGCAGGGACCGGGCTCAGATCGTGCGGATCGTCGCCATCATCGCCATGTCCTCGTGTTCGAGGTTGTGGCAGTGGAAGACGTAGCGGCCCGCGTACTGCGTGAACCGGACGGCGACGTCGACGATCTCGGCGGGCAGCACGTCGACGGTGTCCTTCCAGCCGGCGTCGCTCGGCCTCGGTTCGCGGCCCCCGCGGGCGAGCACCTGGAAGTGGTCGAGGTGCACGTGCACCGGATGGTGGACGTCGGTGCGGAAGCGCCACGTCTCGACCTGCCCGAGCGGGACGTCGGCGATGGACGTCTGCGGGTCGAAGGCGAGGTCGTTGATCGTCCACCCGCGATGGCTCGGGGCGACGTCGCCGCGGCGGAACACGAATTCGCGCAGCACCGGGCCCGGGACGAGGGGCGCGACGTCGTCGGCGAGCCGGTCGGGGACGCGGCTGTCGTCGGTGGCGGCGCGCACCACGCGGAACCGCATGACGTCGGCCGTGGACCCGGTGCCGAGCGTGTTCACGAGCGTGACCTCGGTGCCGACGGGGACGGCGGCGAAGTCGACGACGACGTCGAACCGTTCGCCGGGCGCCGTCTCGACGGTCGCCAGCTGCTGCGGTGCGCCGAGCAGGCCGCCGTCGGACCCGATCTGGGTGAACGGCAGGTCCGGGCCGCCGGGGACGCGCAGGGCGAGGACGAAGCGGCGGGCGTTGGCGGCGTTGACGATCCGCAGCCGGTACCGGGCGGCGTCGACGTCGTGGACGGGCCAGGGCGCGCCGTTGACGAGGACGACGTCGCCGAGCACGCCGGGCATCCAGTGGTCCTCGACGCCGGGCACGGTGCGCAGGGTGCGGTCGAGGGAGGGGTAGGCGAACGACCCGTCGGCGGCGAAGGCCCGGTCGCAGATCATCAGCGGCAGCTCGCGGTCGCCCGCGGGGAGGCCGAGCGCGTCCTCGGCGTCGTCGCGGACGATGTGCAGCCCCACCAGGCCCCGGTACATCGACGGGCCGGTGAAGTCCATGCGGTGGTCGTGGTACCAGAGGGTGGCCGCGCGCTGCGTCATCGGGTAGCGGTGCTCGCGCATGCCCGCGGCGAGGTCGCCGACCATGGCGACGCCGTTGTGCGCGTGGGCCCAGTCGGAGGTGTCGCCGACGGGGAGCACCAGGTCCAGGGGCCAGCCGTCGGAGTCGGCCGGGGTGTGGCCGCCGTGCAGGTGCGCGACGGTCGGGACGGGTAGCCGGTTGGTGTGGCGCACCACGACCGGTCGGCCCGACCGGGTCTCGAACGTCGGTCCGGGGAAGGTCCCGTCGTAGCCCCAGATCGTGGTGCGCAGGCCGGGGAGGATCTCGACGTCGGTGGCGCGCTGGGTGATCTCGTAGAGGTCGGCGCCGTCGACGGTGCCGGTCGGCGCCGCGACGGCGGGGATCGGCAGCGGGACGCGGTAGGGCGCGGGCAGGGGAACGGCGCTGGTCAGGGTCTCGCCCGTCTGGCCTGCGGGGGTGTCGAGGCCGAGTGCGCCGCAGCCGGCGAGCCCGGCGACGGCGGCGGCGCCGCCGAGGACGCCGAGGAAGCCCCGGCGCGACAGGCGCGGGGACGGTACCGGCCTCATGACCGGCCTCGGCGCGGCGCCGCCGCCGACGGGGTCCACGCCCAGATCGCGAGCAGGACCGACGCCACGACGATCGCCACCCCGAGGGGGATGTGAAGCTGCAGCTCGTGGGCGTACCCGAGGCCGATCTGGGCGCCCTCGGCCAGCAGGAGCACGACGCCGACGGGCAGCACCCACAGGCGGCCGCGCCCGGCGATGACGTAGGCGACGGCCGCTCCGAGGGCGACCAGGGTCAGCAAGCCCATGACCGTGCCGATGACGCCGTGGATCTCGATGGCGGCGACGTCGCCGGAGAGGAACAACCCGGCGAGGACCGGCTGGCAGAGGACCGCGACCAGGTGCACGGCGAGGATCCCGCGCAGGAGCCAGAGGCTGACGCGGGGCCGCCGGGCCGGGGTGGCGACGTCGGGTGGTGCGGGTGCGCTGGTGTCCACGACCAGGAACGCTATAGGTTGGCAGCCTACTCATGCATCAGGGATCCCCCTGATACCGATACCCGCCTCCGCGAGGCGAGGCTGCGTAGACTCGCTACCCGTGAGACCCGACAGCGTGCGCGGCCACCTCGACGGCCTGATCCTCGCGGTACTCGAGTCCGGCCCGCTGCACGGCTACGCGATCATCGAGGCGCTGCAGGCCCGCAGTGGGGGCGCACTCGACCTGCCCACCGGAACCGTGTACCCCGCGCTGCGCCGCCTCGAGCGCGCCGGGCACCTGGCCGGGACGTGGAGCACGGTCGGCGGCCGCGAGCGTCGCACCTACCGGCTCACCCGCGCCGGCATGCACGCGCTCGCCGCGCAGCGCGGCGAGTGGGAGGAGTTCCGCGACGTCGTGAGCCGGGTCCTGGGAGGTGGGTCGTGGCCGGCGACGGGCTGACCGCGACCGCCGGGCCGGGCACCGACCCGATCGAGGCGCACATCCGGGAGCTCCGCGCCGTGCTGCACGGTCCCGGCCGGGCGTGCGCGAGCCTGCTCGCCGAGGCCCGTGACGGTCTGGAGGACGCGGCCGAGGCATTGTGCGACAGCGGGAGCGCGCCTGCGCAGGCGCGCCGCCAGGCGGTCGCGGACGTCGGACCGGGCCGCGAGGTCGCCGACGGCGACCAGGACGAGCTGTCGGCCGCCCACTGCCGGCGGACCGCCACGCTGATGGGCGTCGCGTTCCCCCCGCGGCTCCTGTCGGGGAACCTGCTGTGGTCGGTCGTGCCCGGCACCGTGGCGCCGTCGACGCCGATGTTCTCGTTCCTGTCGCGGCTGGAGGACATCACGAGCCTCGTGGCCGGCGTCCTCGCCCTCGGCGCCCTCGTCGCACTGCGCCACGGCCCCCCGCGGCGCGTCCTGATGCTGGTCACGACGCTCGGGGTGCTCACCCCGACCCTGTGCGTCGGCGCCGCGCTCGGCATGGCCGTGCTCGGTCCGCACGGCGGGGGCGCCCACGTCGCCGGGTACGTCGCGACCGCTTCGGTCCTGGCGCTGCTGGTCCGCTCGGTCACCAGGGCGCACCGGATGCTGGTCCATACCCGGGGGACCTCCCGCAACCCCTGTGCGTGGCGGTAGCCGCCTGGCGGCCACCGCCACGCACGGGCGCTGATCACGCCTGACCGGCGGCCTCCTTCTCGGCCGCGTACTTCTCCGACCACGCCTGGATCGCCGCACCGTTCTTCTCGTCCAGCTCGCCGTGGCGGCTACGGGCCCAGTCCTGTGCGGCGAGCAGCCGCCGCTGCGACGGCTGGAACGCCGGGATGACGTGGCGGGCGAACAGCTCGTAGTGGCGCTGCGTCGCCTCCCAGTTGGCCCAGTCGTGCTGCATCATCATGTAGCAGCCGAACCCGCCGTCGGACTGGTCCATCAGCCGCTGGATCTGGGTGACCGCCTCGTCCGGGGTGCCGATGACGCCCAGGCCGGTCTCGTTGATCCAGGCCACCCGCTCCTCGAACGTCTCCCCCACCGCGCGGAACGTCGGCAGGGCCAGCGTCTTCTGTGTGTACTCGCAGAACAGGTCGAAGCCGTAGCGGACGTCCTCGATCGCCTGCTGCTTGGTCTCCGCGATGTGCATCGGGCCGACGAGGCGCCACCGCGACCGGTCGGTCGGCTGTCCCGCCTTCGCGGCCTCCGCCTCGACGACGTCCCAGTGGTGGGCGAGCACGTCGAAGCCCTCACGGGTCGTGGCCCCCAGCGACAGCAGGCCGAGCCCGTGCTTGCCCGCGAGGATCGGGCCCGCCGGGGACACCGTCGCGGCGACGGCGATCTCGAAGCACGGGTCGGAGAACGGCGCGAGCTGGGTGCGGGCGTCGACGACGGAGTACCGGTCGGTCCGGTGCGTGACCCGCTCCTCGGTCAGCAGCAGCCGCAGCAGGACGTCGAGGTCCTCGCCCAGCGCCGGGCGCAGCTGGGAGGGTTCCAGCCCGATCATCTCGGAGTCGGTCGGCAGCGACCCGGGCCCGACCCCGAGCATCAGCCGGCCCCGGAGCAGGTGGTCGACCAGGATCGCGCGGTCGGCGATCCACAGCGGATGGTGGTAGGGCAGCGACACGACGCCGGTGCCGAGCTTGATGTGGCGGGTCACCGCACCGACGTGGGCGATGAACGTCAGCGGGTCGGCGATGATCTCCGTCCCCGCGCTGTGGTGTTCGCCGATCCACGCCTCGTCGTAGCCGAGGCGGTCCAGCAGCTGGATCGTCTCGATGTTGCGCTGCAACGACGTCGTCGGGTTCTGGGTGGACGGGCTGTTGAACGGGGGCATGAAGATCCCGAACCGCAGCTTGTTGACGGGGTTCACGGGCATGGCTCTCCTCGGGGACGGCGGTCTGCCTCAGACGGGGCGGTGCGCGCCGCGGGTCGGCGCGGCGGTCAGGCGGTAGCGGCGGAGCTTGGCGTACAGGGTTCCGCGGGAGATACCGAGCCGGGCGGCCGCGGCGGCCTTGTTGCCTCCGCACTCCGCGAGCACCCCGGCGACGACCTCGGCCTCCGCGTGTTCGAGCGGCCCGAGGCCGGCGAGCGGGTCGTGCCCGCCCACCGGCGCGACGGCCATCGGGTCGGGCCGAAGCGTCAGGACGACGCCGTCGGCGGTCGTGCCCGGGGTGAGCGGCCAGATCTGGGCGCGCAGCCCGTCGGCGACATCGATGTCCTCCCCCGGGCCCGCCTCGGTGACCAGCGCCCACAGCTCGGCGTGGTCGAGGCCGACACCACCGGTGCTGTCGGCGGCGAGCAGGGTCGACGCGTCGAGGGCGACGACGGGTGCGGTCGTGCGCGAGCGCGCGGTGCGGAAGGCGTCGAGCAACCGGCGTTCCGGCACGGTCGCGTCGGCCCGCAGCGCCTCGACGACACCCTGCACCATCGCGGACGCGGCCAGGGTCAGGAACCCGCTCGCGTCCCGCGCGTGGCAGGTGATGTTGACGGCGCCGCACACCTTGCGTGTCACCGGGTGCACGACCGGCGCGGCGACGCACGCCCAGCGGTGGAACGCCTCGACGTAGTGGTCGGCGCCGAGCACCACCGCGGCGGCGCCGCTCTCCAGCGCGGTGCCGATCCCGTTCGTGCCGATGGCCTCCTCGGCGAACATGCCCCCGCGGACGACGCCGACGTCGTCGAGCTCGCCGGCGATGGCGGCGTCGGACACCCAGCGCCAGACGACGGTGCCGCGCGGGTCGGCGAGGGCCAGGCAGCTCGACGTGCCGACGAGCTGGTCGGCGAGCGCGTGCATCACCGGGGACGCGACCCGCACGAACGGGGTGTCGGCGTCGACGGTGACCTGCGGGATGTCGGTGTCCACGGGGTCGACGCCGCTCCACCGCGATCGCCGCCACGACGCCAGCAGCCCGGAGCCGACACCGCCCGGTTCCGCACCGGACACGAACGTCTCCCACTCCCGTCGCCTGTCCATCGCACCCCCACCGGCCGTCCCGGGCCCGGTCGTCGCTGACCGGTGGAGCCCCGCACCGCCCACGACCCCAGTATGCGAAGTCACACGGCAGCGTGACCTGTTCAATTCCTGGACGGCCCACGATCCCTGACAGGAGGTGTCAGGGGACGGCGCCACGATGAGCTCATGACGACACCAGAACGCCCCCTGACCGGCCGTGTCGCCCTCGTCGCCGGTGCCACCCGAGGAGCCGGCCGCGGCATCGCCGTCGAGCTCGGCGCCGCCGGCGCGACCGTCTACGTCACCGGGCGCAGCCGCCGCGGCGCCCCCTCGGAGTACGGCCGCGCCGAGACCGTCGAGGACACCGCCGACCTCGTCACCGCCGCCGGCGGCACCGGCATCGCCGTCCCGACCGACCACCTCGTCCCCGACCAGGTCCGTGCGCTCGTCGAGCGCATCGACGCCGAGCGGGGCCGCCTCGACATCCTGGTCAACGACATCTTCGGCGGCGACCCGCTCACCGAGTGGGACACCCCCGTCTGGGAGCACTCGCTCGACAACGGCCTGCACCTGCTGCACCTGGCGATCGACACCCACATCGTCACCGCGCACTTCGCGCTCGCGCTGATGATCCGCAACCCGGGCGGGCTCGTCGTCGAGGTGACCGACGGCACCGCCGAGTACAACGACGACAACTACCGGCTCAACCTCTACTACGACCTGGCCAAGGTCGCGCCGATCCGGCTGTCCCGCAGCTGGGCCCACGAGCTGCGCGACCACGGCGCCACGTCCGTCGCGATCACGCCGGGCTGGCTGCGCTCCGAAGGCATGCTCGACCACTACGGCGTCACCGAGGACACCTGGCGCGACGCGTGCGGGGCCGAACCGCACTTCGCGATCTCGGAGACGCCACGGTTCGTCGGGCGGGCCGTCGCCGCGCTCGCCGCCGACGACGACCGGCACCGCTGGAACGGGCGGTCGCTGTCGTCGGGCGGGCTCGCCAAGGAGTACGGGTTCACCGACCTCGACGGATCGGCCCCCGACGCGTGGCGCTACGTCGTCGAGGTGCAGGACGCCGGCCGGCCTGCCGACGTCACCGGCTACCGCTGACGATCAGCGCGGACGGCCGTTCGACGCCCCGGCGTGCGCGCGCTGCACCGCGCCCCGCGGGCCGCCCGGACCACCGGCTCCGGTCGCCTTCGCGTAGCGGTCCAGGAAGACGTGCAGGGCGTCGTCGACGTGGCGCAGCCCGCGGGCCTGCGCGTCGAGACAGGCGAGGCCCTCCGACGTGATGTGGTAGATCCGCCGCGCCGGGCCGACCTCCGACGACTCCCACTGCGACCGGACCAGCCCGCGCTTCTCCAAGCCGCGCAACGCCCGGTACACCCCGCCCGCGTCACCGTCGCCGTCGTGCATCGGGCGCAGCCGCGCCGCCAGCTCGTAGCCGTGGTCGGGCTGCTCGCGCAGCAGCAGGAGCAGGCACGGTTGCAGGAAGTTCCTCGGTTCGAGCTCGGCCAACGGTGCCCCCAAGGTCGACGTGGCGAACTCCTGGCGCCGCGATGCTCCCATCAGGTGACCGGAATCACAACCCGGGGCGATCGGTGCGCCGAGCGCCCCCCGGACACACGACGGGGCCCGCCCGCGCAACGCGGACGGGCCCCGGTCGGTGCGGTCAGAAACCGTTCTGCGACAACCAGTTCTTCGCGACCGTCGCCAGCGACGGCTTGGCGTCGGAGGACGCCTCCGCGTTCAGCTTGGTCAGCCCGTCGGTGGTGAGCTTCGCCGAGATCTGGTTCAGCACGTCGAGCGTGGCCCCGGTGGCCTTGGCCTTGGTGATCAACGGGACGACGTTCTGCGCCGCGAAGTTGTCCTTCGGGTCGGTGAGCACGACGAAGTTGTTGGTGACGATCGAGGCATCGGTGGTGAAGATGTCGGCGGCCTGGATGTCGCCGTTCTTCAGCGCGGCGACCGTGAGCGGGCCGCCGGCGTCGAGCGCCTTGTACTCCTTGAACGTGCAGTTGTACGTCTTCTGGATGCCCGGGATGCCGTCGGGACGGGTCTGGAACTCCGGCGGCCCACCGAACACGAGCTGGCCGCAGTTGGCGGCGAGGTCCTCGATCGACTTGGCGTTGTACTTCGTCGCCGTCTCCTGGGTGACGACGACGGCGTCCTTGTCCTCGGCGGCCGACTTGTCGAGCACCGTGAGGTTGGCGGGCAGGGCCGCCTTGAGGGCGTCGTAGACCGCGTCCGGCTCGGTCTCGGTGGCGTTCTTGTTGATGTACTGCAGCAACGTCCCCGTGTACTCGGGGATGAGGTCGATCGAGCCCTCCTGGATCGCCGGGTAGTAGGTCTCCCGGCTGCCGATCGGCGGCCGCAGGTCGACCTTCACACCCTTGGCCTCCAGGGCCTGGGCGTAGATGTTGGCGATGATCTGGCTCTCGGTGAAGTTGGCCGACCCGATGACGACGGTGTCGCCCGAGGGAGCGGAGCCCCCCGAGCCG
Organism: Pseudonocardia sp.; assembly: GCF_050250275.1. Classification (GTDB taxonomy): domain Bacteria; phylum Actinomycetota; class Actinomycetes; order Mycobacteriales; family Pseudonocardiaceae; genus Pseudonocardia. Next base: position 13,378 of record NZ_JBFWOY010000038.1, on the reverse strand, counting down.
CCGTTCTGCAGCGGGTCGCCGCCTCCGCCGCAGGCGGCGAGCGCCAGTGCGGCGGTGGCGACCACCGCGATCCGGGCGATCAGACTGCGCTTCATGGTTGTTCCTCCGGCGGTTCGGTCGGGGCTCAGGCCGCCTGAGCGGCCGTGTCGGTGGGGCGGGTGGCCAGGGCGCGCACCCGGCGGCCCGTGCCGGCGGTCTGCAGGCCGGGTGAGACGAGGAGCCGCTGCAGGCCGGCGAGCACCAGGTCGGCGGCGACGGCGAGCAGGGCGACGAGGATGGAACCGGCGATCATCTGTGGGAAGTCGCGCGTCGACAGGCCGTCGATGATGTAGCGGCCCAGGCCGTCGAGGCCGACGTAGGCGGCGATCGTGGCCGTCGAGATGACCTGCAGCACCGAGCTGCGGATACCGCCGATGATCAGGGGCAGGGCGTTGGGGAGCTCGACGCCGAACAGGATCTCGCGCCCACGCATGCCCATGCCGCGTGCGGCGTCGACCACCGAGGCGTCGACGTTGCGCACCCCCGCGTAGGTGCCGGCCAGTACCGGCGGGATCGCGAGGAGCACCAGGGCGATGAGCGGCCCCGTGAGGCCCAGCCCGGTCCACTGCACCAGCAGGATCAGCACACCCAGCGTCGGCAGCGCACGGAGCCCGTTGGCCGAGCCGACGACCAGGAAGCTGCCCTTGCCGGTGTGCCCGATGTACGCGCCGAGCGGCACGGCGATGACGACGGCGATCAACATGGTCAGCGCCGTGTAGCCGACGTGCTCGACCAGCCGCTGCGGGATGGACCCGGCGCCCGTCCAGTGCGCCGGGTCGAACAGCCACCCGAAGACGTTCACGCCGTCGCCCCCTTCGCCACCGCGCGGGCGGCCCGGTCCCACGGCGTGAGCAGGCGCCCGATGAGCAGCAGGATCGCGTCGACGACCAGCGCCAGGGCGACGACCAGCACGATGCCGGCGACGACCTCGGCGGTGATGCTGCGCTGGAAGCCGTCGGTGAACAGCTGGCCCAGCCCGCCGAAGCCGATCACGGACCCGACCGTGACCAGGCTGATCGACGACACCGCCGCCACCCGGACCCCCGCCAGGATGACCGGCACCGAGATGGGCAGCTCGGCGGCGACGAACCGGCGGAAGGGCTTGAAGCCCATCGCGGTGGCGGCGTCGACCACCAGCGGCGGGACCGCCTCCAGCGCGTCGGCGACCGTGCGCACCAGCAGCGCGACCGTGTAGACCGACAGCGCCACGATCACGTTGATCGGGTCGAGGATGCCCGTACCGAGGATCACCGGCAGGAACACGAACAGCGCCAGCGACGGGATCGTGTACAGCAGCCCGGCCAGGTTGACCACGACGGCGCGACCGAACCCGGCCCGGTTGGCCAGCCACCCCAGCGGGACGGCGATGACGAGCCCGATGACCACCGGCACCAGCGAGAACACGATGTGGTCGGTCAGCAGGCTCGCGATGAACCCGAGGTTCTCGATCACCCAGTTCACGACGTGCCGCCTCAGCCGACCCGGTCGCTCGCGCCGGGCCCCGGAGCGACCTCGGCGCCGGGGGCGCCCTCGGCCTCACGGGAGTCGGCGAGGCCACGCAGCACGTCGTCGGCGCCGATCGAGCCCAGCACCCGGCCGTCGCCGTCGACGGCGACACCGCGCCCCGACGGCGAGGACAACGCCGCGTCGAGCGCGGCGCGCAGCGAGCCGGCACCCGCGTCGTACAGCGAGCCGCCGGGGACCAGTGCGTCCTCGGCGACGGTGCCGGTGCCGCGGGCGACCCAGCCGAGCGGGCGCCGTTCGCCGTCGACGACCAGCGCCCAGCCGTCGGTGGGCATCCGGTCGCCCACCGCGACGACGGGCAGGTCCCCGATCGGCAGCCCGTCCGAGGACAGGAAACCCAGGCCCCGGTAGCCGCGGTCGCGGCCGACGAACGAGTCGACGAAGTCGTCGGCCGGGCGGGCCAGCAGCACGCCCGGCTCGTCGTACTGGGCGAGCTTGCCGCCGGTGCGGAACACCGCGACCTTGTCGCCCAGCTTGATCGCCTCGTCGATGTCGTGGGTGACGAACACGATCGTCTTGCTCAGCTCGTCCTGCAGCCGCAGCAGCTCGTCCTGCAGCGTCTCGCGCACGATGGGGTCGACCGCGCTGAACGGCTCGTCCATGAGCAGCACCGGTGGGTCGGCCGCCAGGGCCCGGGCCACGCCGACGCGCTGCTGCTGACCACCCGAGAGCTGCGCCGGGTAGCGCTTGGACATCTCCGGGGCGAGCCCGACCGTGTCCATCAGCTCGGCCGCCCGCTCGCGGGCCTGCTTCTTGTTCCAGCCCAGCAGCAACGGGACCGTCGCGATGTTGTCGAGGATCGTGCGGTGCGGGAACAGGCCGGCCTGCTGGATGACGTAGCCGATGCCCCGGCGCAGCTCGGCCGCGTCGCAGGACATGATGTCCTTGCCCTCCACCGAGATCGTGCCGCCGGTCGGCTCGATCATGCGGTTGATCATCCGCAACGACGTGGTCTTCCCACAGCCGGACGGCCCCACGAACACGGTGATGCGACCCGAATCGACGACGAGGTCGAGATCGTCCACCGCGATGGTGCCGTCCGGGTAGCGCTTCGTCACGCCCCGGAACTCGATCATCCGGGTACCCCCGTCGTCGCCGACGGCCTCTTGTCGGCCGCCGCAGTTCCGCGAATCTAGCCCGGCGCACCGACAGCCGCGACCGATGTGACCTGACCGCGACACTGCCGCGCCGCCCCCGAACGGCCCACGGAACCCCCGGCCGATCAGGCGACGTCGGTCCGCGGCGGCACCCGCAACCGGCCCGCGCGCAGCACGTCACGCATGGCCTCGGCCGCCAGCGGGCGGGCGAAGAGCCAGCCCTGGAACGCGTCGACACCGATGGCGCGCAACGCCTCGAACTGGGCCGACGTCTCGACGCCCTCCGCGACCGTGGTGCGCCCCATGGCCCGCGCCATGTCGACGACCGCGCGGGCGACGGCGTGGTCGACCGGGTCGTCGGCGACGCCCGTGACGAAGGCGCGGTCGACCTTGACCGTCTGGGCGGGCAGCTCCTTGAGCCGGGCCAGCGAGGAGTAGCCGGTGCCGAAGTCGTCGACGGCGAAGCGCACGCCGCGCGCCACGAGATCGGCCATGGCCGACAGGGCGTGCGGCGGCAGCGCGACCAGGCTCGTCTCGACCAGCTCGAGGATCAGCCGCGAGTGGTCGAGCCCGGTCTCGGCCAGGGTGGCGTTGACGACGTCGGCGAACTCCGGGTCGCCGGGCAGCAGCCCCGCCAGGTTGACCGCGACGGCGACCTCGGCCAGCGGCGCCCACGACGCCGCCTCCCGGGCCGCGGTGCGCAGCACCCACATGTCGAGCTCGCGCATCAGGCCGCCGCGCTGCGCGACGGGCAGGAACTCGCCGGGCGGGATCATCCCGCGCTCGGGGTGCGGCCAGCGGATCAGCGCCTCGCTGCTGCGGACGGTGCCGTCGGCGGCGACGACGGGCTGGTACTCCAGGACGAGCCGGTCGTCGGCGATCGCCGCCCGCAGCTCCGCCTCGACGACGAGCTGGCTCGTCGCCGACCTCATCACCACCTCGGTGGCCACGCCCACACCGCCGCGGGAACGCTTCTTCGCCTCCTGCATGGCGACCTCGGCGAAGCGCAGCATGTCGGCGGCGCGCAGCCCGGGGTCGGGCGTCGGCGTCGCCAGCCCGACCGAGGCGGTGACCTCGACGGGACGGCCCGCGACCGTCACCGACGTGCGCAGCAGATCGGCGACGATGTGCCCCAGCCGTTCCGGTCCGCCCGCCTCGGAGTGGTCGGAGCAGATGACGACGAACTCGTCGCCGGAGAGGCGGGCCGCGGTGCACCCGAACGGCAGCTCCCGCTGCAGCCGGCCCGCCAGGGTGACGAGCACGTCGTCGCCGGCGTCGTGGCCCAGCGACGAGTTGACGCGGGCGAAGTCGTCGAGGTCGCCGCAGACCAGGACGACACCGTCGCGGGCCGGGCCGACCAGCAGCCGGTCGACCGCGTCGAGCGCGGCGGCCCGGTTGAGCAGCCGGGTCAGCGGGTCGACCGTGCCCGCGCTGCGCAGCACCTCGGCGGCACGGCGGCGGTCGTCGACGTCCTCGCAGGTGACGAGGAACAGCGGGGCGCCGTCGTCGGCACGGGTGACGGTGACGCCGACGCCGCACCAGACGCGCGTGCCGTCGGCGCGCAACAGCGGCAGCGCGTCGATCCGGTAGCCGTGCTCGGCGCCCTCGGGAACGCGGCGCAGCCAGTCGGGCAGGCCGTCGGCCGACAGCGGCTCCGGCTCGGCCGACAGCGCGGCCGCGGAGACGCCGCGCAGGTCCTCGGGCGCGGTGTCGAGGATGGTGCACACCGCCGGGTTGGCATCGAGGACGCGGCCCGCCGCGTCGAGCAGCAGGACGCCGGTGGGCAGCAACGCGACGAGGTCGGCGAAGCGGGCGCCCGCGGCCCGGTGCCGGTTCTCGGCCATGCGCTGGGCCGACAGGTCGCGCACCGTGCCGACCAGCCGGACCGGGGTGCCGTCCTCCGCGCGCTCGACGACGGCGCGGCAGCCCAGCAGCCGGCCGCCGGGCAGGCGCAGGTCCACGTGGTGGTCGCCGGGGCGGTTGCCGCCCCGCAGGCCCTGGCACAGCAGCGCGACCTGCTCGCCCTCGACCGGCCCGTCGGGGCCGTCGGCGACGACACCGGCCGCGCGGTAGAGGTCCTCCAGCGACTCGCTGCGGCGCAGCGTCGCGGACGCGAGCTCGTAGGTCCAGGTGCCGACCCGGGCCATCCGCTCCAGCTCCGCGATGCGACGCGCGTCCGATGCCGAACCCAGCTCCACGAACACGACCGCCTGCAGGTCCATCGCGAGGTCCCAGCGGACGACGCGGACACGCGCGAGCGTGCCGTCGGCGCGGATCAGCCGGGCGTCACCGTCGGCCCCGACGACGAGCCGGCGCAACGGCATCCCGAGCGGGCCGTTGTCGGCGTCACCGGACATGCGGCCCGCGAGGCGGGCGAACGCGGCGTTGACCCGCACGATCCGGTCGGACCGGTCGACGACCACCGCGGCTGCGGCCGCCGGCAGCGGCAGCATGTCGACCCCCGACGGCGCCGCCCGGCCGAACGCCGACTCCCGCAGGCCCGGCGGCACGCCGGGGCGGGCCGGTGCGTCGGGGCCGGACGACCGGGGCACCTGGTGTCCGGGGTGGATCGTGCCGGGCGGCAGCGACGCGGGGCCGGACGACCGTTCGCGGCGCGGGTCGGTGAGCGGCTCGGCGACCGCCGGGGCGGGCGCGACGGCCGCGATCGCGACGTCGCGCTCCGCGACGTCCACGTCGTCGTCGGGGTGGCCGGGGGCCCGGTCGATCGCCCGTGCGAGGTTCTCGGCGAACCGCGCCGCACCGGGGTCGACCGGGCCGCGGACCGCCTGCCGCGACCGACGCAGGTCGGCCATGACGACGGCCTCCGTGACCGGGATGTCGTCCCGGTTCTCGTCCCGCTCGTCGCGGGGACCACGTCCGAACTCGCTCACGGGCTTCCCCCACCAAGTGCGCCGACGGTGCACTGGGAACAACGAGGGACTCGTCCACTCGATGCGCCGACTTCACACGGACGGACTACGCCGCCCCGAGTGAGGGACCGAAGGAACACGCACAGGCTGTGATCACGAGGGCCGACCGGTTGAATAGCCCCAGGTGGGGGTCCAGGGCTCGTTCACGCTGCGTTGCGTGATCGGTGGACCCCCGGATCGTGCTCACCCGCGTTCCGCGGCCTCCGCGACCGCCGCGGCGACCGCAGGGGCCACCCGCGGGTCGAACGGGCCGGGAACGATGCGGTCCAGCGCCAGGTCGTCGCGGGCGACGGCGACGATCGCATCGGCCGCGGCGAGCTTCATCGCCTCGGTGATGCGGCGCGCCCCGGCGTCGAGAGCACCCCGGAACACACCGGGGAAGGCGAGCACATTGTTGATCTGGTTCGGGAAGTCGCTGCGCCCGGTCGCCACGATCGGGGCGTACCGGCCCGCCACGTCCGGGTGCACCTCCGGGTCCGGGTTGGACAGTGCGAACACCATCCCGCCCGGGTTCATCGCCGCCAGCAGGCCCTCGGACAGCAACGCACCCGACAGCCCGACGAACACGTCCGCACCCACCATCGCGTCCGCGATCCCACCGGAGACCCCCCGCGGGTTGGTGAGCGCGGCGAGCGCCGCCTTCTCGCCCCCACGCGCCGCGTCGACGATGCCGCGCGAGTCGAGCAGGACCACGTCGCGCGCGCCGGCCGCCAGCAGGATCCGCGCGCACGCGATGCCCGCCGCACCTGCACCCGACACGACGAACCGCAACGCCGACAGGTCGCGACCGGTCACCTCGCACGCCCCCCGCACCGCCGCCAGCAGCACGATCGCGGTGCCGTGCTGGTCGTCGTGCATGACCGGGCAGTCGAGCGCCTCGATCAGCCGGGCCTCCAGCTCGAAGCAGCGCGGGGCCGACACGTCCTCCAGGTTGACCGCGCCGAAGCTCGGCCGCAGCCGCACCAGCGTCTCCACGATCTCCTCGACATCGGTCGTGTCGAGGACCAGCGGGATCGAGTCGAGCCCGCCGAACGTCTTGAACAGCGCCGACTTGCCCTCCATCACCGGCAGCGCGGCACGGGGACCGATGTCGCCCAGGCCCAGCACCGCGGTCCCGTCGCTGACGACGGCGACGAGCCGGTCGGCCCAGGTGTGGGTGCGGGCGACGGCCGCGTCGGCGGCGATGGCCCGGCTGACCTCGGCCACACCGGGGCTGTAGGCGATCGCCAGGTCGCGCTGGTCACGCAGGGCGGCGGTCAGCCCGGTGGACAGCTTGCCGCCACGGTGGGCGTCGAAGATCTCGTCGCGGGTAGGGGTCGACAGGGCGCGCTCGGGCGCGGTGGTCATGACAGGGGTCCCTCGTCCTCGGGTGCGGTGGGTGTGCGCGACGACATCGCGCGTTCCGTACACCGGAGGTGGCGGGTGGTCTCCCGCTCGCGGTGCCGGACTGCCCCACCTGCCGGTCACCGCGGATGTCGCGGTCACTGCCGGCCGTGGAGGCGGTCGGGTTCGCCGCCGATGCTACCCAGACCCGCCGACGACGGGCACGGTCGCGTTCGTCACCCCTACCCGATCGGATGCTGCGCCAGGAAGTCGAGGACGACCTCCGCCGCCTCGGCCTCCTGCTCCTCGAAGTAGGCGTGCTGTGCGCCCGGGATGCGGTGCACCCGCGCACCGGGGATGCGCTCGGCCAGCAGATCGCTGTTGGCGGCGACGTTCAGCACGTCCTCGGTGCCGTGCACGCACAGCGTCGGCGCCGTGACCGACGCCAGCCCGTCCCACGAGTCGTGCGCCTGGCTGGCCCGGTAGTGCCTCAGCGCCGCCCGCTGCGACGTGCCGGCCCGCCAGTCCCCGCACACACCCTCGACGCGCAGCCGGGCCCGCGCCCAGCCCGGGTTGTGCAGGAACTCCGTCAGGTCACCGCCCGCGCCGAGCCGCTCGTCCACGTGCGCCGGGCGCGGGACGCCGTGCGCGTCACCGGGTGTCGTCGCGCCCAGCACCAGCGCACCCACCCGCTCGGGATGGTCGATCGCCACCCACTGGGCGACCCGCCCGCCCATCGAGAACCCGTACACGTGCGCCCGCCCGATCCCGAGCCCGTCGAGCACCGCGACGGCGTCGCCCGCGAACCCCCGCGTCGAGTACCCGTCCGCCGGCGTGTCGCTCCGCCCCGTGCCGCGGTAGTCGAACACGACGACACGGTGCCGCGCCGCCAGCAGGCCGATCGTGCGCCCCCACATCAGGTGACTCGATCCCTGACCGGGCAACAGGATCAGCGGGTCACCCCCGCCCTGCTCCTTGACGTACAGGCGGGTTCCGTCGGAGGTCGTGACGGTCGTCATCCACCCACCCTGCACGCACTCCGCCGATCCGGCGGGGAGGCGTGCGCCACACCCGCCTGCCCTCGCGGCCCCCCGCCCGGACAGGATGCGATCACCGTTCCGACCAGAGGGAGACACCCGTGTCCGACACCCCCGCCCGCATCGGCAATGTCCTGCACCCCGTCGCCGACATCGGCGCGGCCGTGACGTTCTACGGCTCCGTCTTCGGGTTCGCGACCAAGTTCGTCGACGGCGAGCGCTACGCCGCCCTCGACGCCGGCGGCACCACCCTCGCCCTCGCCGCGCCCGAGGAGGACGTCACCGGCGGCGTCCCCGCGGCGTCGATCAAGGTCGCCGACGTGCCGTCGGCACTCACGGCGCTGCTCGAGGCGGGCGGCACCGTCGTCCGCGCCCCCGAGGAAGGCCCCCACGAGGTCCGCGCGGTCGCGCGTGACCCGTGGGGGAACACCGTCGTCGTCTACGCGGCCCGCTAGGCCTCGTCCATCACGACCTCGCCCATCGGCCCCCAGCCGTCGCCCGGCAGCTCCGTGAAGACGATCTTCGGCTGCGCCGTCACCACCGACGGCAGCCAGCCGAAGAACCACTTCGCGTGCTCCGACGACACGTGCGCCTCCCCCGCCGCCTGGTCGACGTAGTTGGCCAGCACCGTGAACTCGTTGGCACGCTCGACGCTCTCGTAGCAGCTGAACACCAGGTTCCCGGGCTCGGCGCGCACCTGCTCCGAGTAGCGGACGATCCCGTCGAGGAAGTCGTCGCGCTTGTCCGGTCGGGCGTCGAGCCTGAAGACGATGAAGATCATGCAGGGCCTCCTGGGTCCGGTCCTCTTCGGAACGAAGGCATACCGCACACCTGATCCCAGCGGTGTCTCACGGGTGAGACTGCGCCCTGACACGACCCGAACACGGCCCGCACCGACGCTTCACCCCCGCTCGGCATCCGCCTGGCTCACGAACAAGGAGTCGACCGCGCGCGCCGCCGGCGGCGACGCGCCGGCCGACCTCGTCACCGCTCGCCTGTCGAAACGCCAGGACCGCCTCGACCGGCTCGCCGCCGCGAAGCGGACCGTCGAGGACATCCGGACGAACGACTGCTCGTGAGGTTCCCCGCCGCCGCCGTCGCCGCAGCGGTCGGCGTGCTCGTCCTCGCCGGCTGCGACTCCGGCAGCGCCTCCCCCGCACCCGAGGGTGGGGCGTGCTTCACCGTCTCCTTCGCAACGTCCCCGGCCTCGGCCACATCCGCGCCCTGACGACCGCGTCCACCATCGCCGGACCGAGGGTGCGCGAGTCCGTCGATCCGAACGGGTTGTCACCCTCGACCCACCAGCCCCCGGCCTCCTCGCGCACGGCGCGCTTCACCGACAGCTGCCCCGGCCGCGACGCCCACCTGACGAGCACCACGTCGCCCGCCGCGACCGGCGCCCCGAACCGGACGATGACGACATCACCGTCGGAAAGCGCAGGTGACATCGACGGACCCCGCACCGCCACCCGCCGCCACCTCGACACCGCGCATCTCCTCCCGCCGTCACGCTGAACCCCGAGGGCACCGAGGGTAGGGTTGGCCACGCCAGAACGATCACCATTGACCCCCAATCTTGGGAGGACCTATGCGGCTGTCCCGCATCTTCCGCCCGCAGCTCGAGGCCACCGCGCACTGCGACCTCCCCTGCGGCGTCTACGACCCCGCCCAGGCCCGGATCGAGGCCGAGTCGGTCAAGGCGATCCAGGAGAAGTACCAGGGCAACGACGACGTCGACTTCCGCGCCCGCGCCGTCGAGATCAAGGAGCAGCGCTCCGACCTCGTCAAGCACCACCTGTGGGTGCTGTGGACCGACTACTTCAAGCCCCCGCACTTCGAGAAGTACCCCGAGCTCCACGAGCTGTTCAACAAGGCCACCAAGGCCGCCGGTGCCGCCGGCACCAAGGGGTCCAACGACCCCGCCACCGGCCAGGCCCTGCTCGACTACATCGCCCAGATCGACAAGATCTTCTGGGAGACCAAGCAGGCTGCCTGATCCAGGCGCTGAAAGCGGCGCTGACCAGCGGGGATAGCTTCTCGTGGGTCAGCGTCGTTTTTCGTTGTCGGGCGAATTTTCACGGCCCAGCCACGGCCCGGACGGCCCGCAGACGGCCCGCGATCACCCCTGAACGCGCCTCTGCCCGCATCCGAGTGCCATCCCGTCGACCTGGCGCAGCCCGACCGCACGGACGCCCGTGGGCGGCCCTCGACGCCACCGCCGGCCGACCTCCGGAGGCTCCGCCCACGGGTGGCCGTGTGGTAGCCCTCGGGGAGGTCGTCGGGATGGCACGGGCCACCATCCTGTTGATCTGCCGCCCGGCGAGGGCGAGCTTTTGGGGCGTGCCCCGCACCTCAGTCGTCACCCACCCGTGGCATGATCACGTCAGTCAGTGAGCGGAGGGTGCATGGATACGACGGCGCGACCTGATCCGGTCATTCTCGTCCTTGCCGAGGCTGACTCTGATGGCGCCGTCTCACATAAGCGCGGACATTTGTTTGAACAGTTCATCGGGCGCCTATTCGAGCAGTTTGGCTACGAAGAGCCGACTACCGATCGCTTACAGGTTTATTCCCATGGAATCGAACTTGACCTGCGACTTCGACACAAATTGTCCGGCAGTACGGCAATCATCGAATGCAAAGCCTACTCGTCGCCGGTAAACGCAGCAGCAGTTACCAGCTTTTACGGCAAGCTAAGCGCCGAGAAGCTCGACCATCCTGCAACTCAAGGGTTCTTCGTCGCACTTCCTCGCCTTACAGCCGAGGCAAGGTCTTTTGCCGACAAGGTTCAAGCTACCGACAAGAATCTACGTGTACTTGTGGCAAATGACGTCGCTGAAGCAATTAGTTCTCGCGATCTAGTTGTTGACTTACCAAGCTCAGATGCCCGCCTCGCAGATCCCGCCTTGGTCATCACCGAGCATGGTGCGTTCGCAGCAGCAATCGAGTTGGACGAGGCGACTCGCCTCGGAACCGCCGTAAGGGTTGCTGGCGAGCATGGACTGGCGGCCCCGCATCCTGTAATCAAGTTGCTTGAGCAGTCAGAGTACGCCCGCGGGTTGCCAGTTCTTTCGCATCAGACTGACGCCCCGTCGGCGGCACCTGCCCTGAGAGAGGGCCCTCTGCACGAGACCGAGCCCGTCATCGCAACTGTGACCGGCAGCAGTTCTGACTTCGAATATCAGCTGCCGGCCGCGCCGAAATACTTTGTCGGCCGGCGGGACGCGATTCGAGACCTCGACTCAATACTTGAGAACCGTGGCCGCGTCATTGTATTGAATGCTCAGTCTGGGTGGGGGAAGAGTTCGCTCGCCCTCCGCTTCAAGCAGCTCGTCGAGGACACAAGCGGCCACGCCATGGTACTTGACGCTCGGACCGCCTCAAGCAAGGCGTACGTCAGTTCAGTTCTGCGGCGGCTTGCCATAGATTCTAGCCGCAAAGGCCTTCTAACTCTTCCTGAAGATTCGAGTTGGGCCACACTACCTGGAGCGCTACGCAGCCTCGCAAACTCCACCATAAAGCCTGGGGCGACGCTCCTGCTGCTTTTTGATCAGTTTGAGAATGTCTTCCGAGACGAGTCTCTCACTCGAGAGTTTCGAGATCTCGCACTTAGCGTTGCAGAGATTCCGACGAATCTAATTATTGGATTCTCGTGGAAGACTGACTACGTCGGATGGACCGAAGGTCACCCGTACCAGCTTCGCGACGAGATCCGGGCCGTTGCGCAAGTTGTCCGCCTGGAGCCTTTCGGCCCGCGCGACGTCGAAACTCTGCTCAGACGGCTTGAAAAGGCTGCTGGTACGCGCTTGTCGCGCGAACTTCGACAGAGACTGCGTGAATATTCGCAAGGATTGCCGTGGCTTTTCAAGAAACTGGCAGGACATGTCATTGCCGAGGTTCGTGCGGGCACTAGCCAAGAGCAGCTTCTGTCTGAAGCACTCAACGTACAAAGCCTTTTCGAGGCAGACCTCTCAGAGCTGAATCCTCATCAGCAAGAGGCACTTCGACATGTAGCGCGTTTCGCTCCAATCAATCTGGTCGATGTAATGGATCGCGTCGAGCCTGCAGTTCTGCAATCTCTCCTCGACCGCAGACTGATCGTCCAGGTTGGAGAGAGGCTCGATACTTACTGGGACATCTTCCGCGACTTCCTGGTGAGCGGACGAGTCCCAATTGAAGATTCCTACATTCTTCGAATGGCACCGATCTCAGTTGCACGCCTGCTGACAGAGATCGAGCGCGACGGTGGCGACAGCTACTTACCAGACGTTGCACAACGCCTCTCTACGAGTGAAAACACCCTGCGAAACCTAGTGAGAGAGCTTCGACTGCTCGGCGCTAGCTCGTCCGAGCCGAATCGTGCGAATCTCTTGCCTGAGATCTGGACAGCAGGAGACCGAGAAGCGGCCCTGAGAAACCGAGTAGGCCGGTCGCTGCGTCGACATCGCGCCTACTCCTCCTTTCTCTCAGTCTGCGAACGAGGTGGCGGAAGCGCCTCCTTCGTCTCGTTAGGGCGGGCACTTCGCGGCGTGTTCCCGGCTGTCGCTGTTGCAGACACCACTTGGGTCGCGTATGCACGGGTATACGCGCACTGGTTTGAGTATGCGAATCTGGCGACCGTGTACGGACAGACTGCCGAGATTGCGCCCGAGGGGTATGCGAGTTCCACTAACCTGCTATCAGCGCAGACGTCTGTTCGACGGACCGGGGTGTTCCCTCAGATTCCGGCAGGCCCCGCACTCGCGATGCTGCTCCGTGTCCGAGACTCGGCGGTCACCTCGATCAACGATTTGCCCACTCGTGATCGCCGAGTGTGCCGCGAGTTGGCCACATTACGCGCTGTGTCTCTCAAACGCGACGGTTCCGTTGCACTTCTTGCACCCGACGTCCTCCAAGGTGACTCTTGGAATCGTTCAGTCCTGCGAGATCTCCTCTCCGAAGTGGGCGGTCTGCGTGCAGCACTCGACGCCCTAGATTCTGACGGCTCCCTCGGCCTCCTTGAAGTTGGAAGAATCGTAGGAGAGGTACTAAAGGCGCAGTGGTCCGACGCAACTGCATACGGAATAGGAAAGAATGTGCGATCTTGGGCCAAGACTATTGGAGTGCAGGTGCGGCGACCAAACGCGGTCAGGACCTGACGTGCCAATGCACGCCCCTCTGAGTGATTGGCTATTCCTCAGACAGGCCGCGTCGCCGGGCGGGGACCGGCCGGAGGCCGCACGCCCCGGCCGGCGGGAAGCGGCGCGGCGCCGATGGCGCCGCCTTGATCAGGAAGAGAAAGTCTGAACACGGCACGCTGACGCCGCGCTGTCGGGTCTCGGCTGATGCTTGACGTTCCGGTCTCACCTGATGCTTGACGTCCGGGCCTGATCGGCTTTCCTGCTCCTCGTCCTCGTGACGACGGTGGCGGGAGGCCGGGAATGGCCCT
>NZ_JBFWOY010000037.1:0-68623 GCF_050250275.1 Pseudonocardia sp. | reverse complement strand
GGACGCTCCTATGGTTCGTCAAGTCGCTTGTGGGTGTTCGAGCTGTCGGTAGAGCTGGCGGGTGATGTAGCGCTTGAGGCAGCGGCGGATCTCGGGGTCGGTCTTGCCCTGGGCGCGGCGTCGTTCGGCGTAGGCGCGGGTGTCGGGGTCGTAGCGCAGCCGTGAGACGGCGATGGTGTGCAGGGCTCGGTTGAGCTGGCGGTCGCCGGAGCGGTTGAGCCGGTAGCGCACCGTCTTGCCGCTGCTGGCAGGGATGGGTGCGGCGCCGGCGAGCATGGCGAACGCGCCGTCGTCGCGGCAACGCCCGGCGTGGGACCAGGCCGCGAGGACGGCGGCAGCGGTGATCGGGCCGACCCCGGGCAGGGGGAGCAGGTCCGGGCGCCAGGAACCCACGATCGCCCGGATCGCCTTCTCGTGCGCGCCGGCCTCGGCTTCGAGGTCGCGGATGCGGCGGGCCAGAACCTTGAGCGCGGTCATCGCGGTGAACACCTCGACGTCGTCGACGGCGGTGTGCGGGCGCAGCTTGGCCGCGGTCGAGGTCATGACGACGATGCTCTGCCCGCGGAAGCGGTCCCGGACCTGCTCGGGGGCGGTGATGACCAGGGCGCGTAGCTGTCGTTGCGCGTCGGCGCCCGCCTCGACGGCGCCGCGGCGCACGGTCAGCAGCATCTGCAACGCCGCTCGCTGCTTGCCGGTCTTGGGCTAGGCCAGGCGGGTGCGGGACAGGGCCTCGCGTGCGGCACGTGCGGCGTCGAGCGGATCGGACTTACGCCCACCACGACGCGCCGGGCGCCCGGGCCGGTCGAGCTCGACCACCAGCTCCTCGGCCTGGGCGAGGTGGCGGGTCAGCCCGGCGCCGTACCCGCCGGTGCCCTCGATCGCCCAGGCCCGCAGCCCAGCGTGGGCGTCGGCGAACTCAACCAACTCGGCGTACCCGTCGGCGTCTGCGGACACCGTCACCGTCGCCACGAGCGCCCCGGTGGCCGTAGTGACCGCGGCGGCGGTGTGGGTGTCGGTGTGAGTATCGACGCCGATCACGACGTCGACGGTCTGGGCGAGCCTGGACTTGCCGGGTGGTTCTGTCAGCATGGGCATCTGCGTTCTCCTTGCCGGGAGGGACGTGGAAGGTCCCGGTCCCGGTTCGGAGTCGGCAAGACTGTGACGGGACACGCCGGCGGCTACCGGCGGTCAAGCTCCTGATCAGGCCAGCTGCTCCGACCGGGGCCGGCGCCGAGGACAGCAGGCGGGCAAGTCCCCTCGAAGGCACCCGAAGGGCCAGTCAGGGCAAGGGCCACACCCGCTGTCCTCACGCACCAACCCACCATCACCAGGCCGGTACCGCCAGCCTCACAGTCAGGACAGCACGTCGTCGACGACGACGGTGATCTCGACTGTTGTGAGCCCGGTGATGTCCTCGACCACGCGCGCGACGTGGTCGCGGACCTGCTCGGCGAGGGCGACGAGGTCGCTGCCGTAGTCCGCGGCGAGGGTGATCTCGATGGCGGCGTGAGCGCCGGCCACCCCCGCCGCGACCGACGGCTCGCCTCCGTCCTTCCGCCTGCTCAGCGCGACGCGTACCCCCGGCACCTCCTGCGCCGACCGGCGCGCCACGGCCACGATGACCCGGGCGGCGATGCGCAGGACGCCGTCGGGCCCGGGGAGGCTCGCGAAGTCGGGTGTGTCGAGCGCTCCGCGCAACCGGCGCAGGAGGGCGTCCAGGCGACCCGGCGGTGCCGTGACGGTCTCCGCGGCCAGCTCGGCCATCGGTGCCCACAGCCGTTCGAACTCCGCCAGCGCCGCCTGGCAGTGCACGCACCCGCGTTGGTGGTCGTCGCGCTGGTCGGCCGCCCCGCGCGCCACCTGCTCGATGAGCTCGTCGACGCTCCGGCCGCAGTGGAGCCGGTCGGCCGGCCTCCCGGTGCCTGTCATTCCCACTCCCGGAGGCTGTCGATGAGCGAGCGCCGTGCCCGGTGCAGCCGGCCGCGGACCGTGGCCTCGGAGACGCCGAGGATCGCGGCGGCGTCGCGGTAGCTGAGTCGCTCGGCGTCGACGAGGACGACCGGGGCGCGGAGGTCGGGCGGGAGGGCGAGGATCGCGGCGAACGCCGCGCGCAGTCGGCCCCGGGCGACCGCGTGGTCGTCGGCGCCGGGCGACGGCCGCACGTCGGCCTCGTCGAGGACGTCGTGCGTGCGTTGCCGCGAGGTGAAGTTGATGCACCTGTTGACGACGATCCGGTAGAGCCAGGTCGTGAACAGGCTGGTTCCGGCGAACCCTGCAAGTGCGGTCCACACCTGCAGGACGACATCCTGGGTGACGTCCTCCGCATCGTGGGGGTTGCCGGTCATGCGCAGCGCGATGCGGTAGATCCGGTCTCGGTGGCGCTGGATGAGGACTTCCCAGGCGTCGATCGAGCCGGTCTTCGCCTGCGCGACCAGCCAGTCGTCGGCCGCCGCGTCCAGCCCGTCCACTTCACCTGCCTCCGCCCTCGTCCTGTCACCGGGTGTTCGCCTACCGGACGTCCGGTCGGCCGGCCCGGTGTCGCCGGGCAGTACCTCCGACACGGTAGCGGCCGTTCTGCACACGGAAAGTGACGAGTGCCACATCGATCGAAGGGTGACGATTTCGCGCGTCCGGTGTCTGACAGCTCGACACAGACCGGCAGGACGACGACAGCGGCGCGCTGGGCAGGGACCGCGCGCCGTGATGGGACGGGTATGGCACGGACAGCACGAGAGGATGGATCGCCCGCCTATGAGCAGGCCCTGTCGAGCGCGGCGTACGACATGGTCACGGCGTTGCGCGACATCGACGACCCCGACGCGCGGCGGCGGGCGGCGCGCGGGGTCCTCGGCTGGCTGACCGACGTCTACGGCAGGGACGCGGTGCGTGATCTGGCCGAGGTCCTGGCCGACAGGCTCGCGAGCGTGGTGCCCGATCCGACCGCCGCCGACCCCGCCCGGACGACTCCCCGATGGACGGACCCGAACCGATGATCGACGACAGCCCCGCCCCCGAGCTCGCGCCCGAGATGGTTCCGGACACGGTTCCCGAGATCGTTCCGGAGCCCACTGCCACCGACGTGGCGAACACCCCGATCTACGCGCGGCTCCTCGCCGAACTGACCGCAGCAGGGCCGGACCCGGCTGCGGCGGAGGAGGTCACCGAGGTCTCGCCGTGACGGTGTGGCCCGGGCGGCCGTCGGTGTCCCGCGGGCCTGCGGGCGCCGGTCACGGCTCCGTGACCCGGACGACGAGCTTGCCGCGGACGCGCCCCGCCACCAGGTCGTCGATCGCCGCGGGCGCCTGCTCCAGGGGGTACACGCGATCGATGATCGGCGCCACCGTTCCCTCCTCGGCCATCCGCGCGAGGATCCGCAGGTCGGCCGCGGTCTCCTTCGAGAGGAACATCGTCAGTCGCTGGGACACGAAGGGGGACAGGGCCAGTGCCCGGAGCTGCCGGTCGATCCCGCCGACGACCGGTCCGGCGTTCTCGCCGCCGACGATCACCAGCGTCCCGCGGGGGGTCAGCAGCCGGCGCAACGCGCGCAGGGTGCGGTTGCCGCCGATGTCGATGACCACGTCGTAGCGGCCGGTGATCTCGTCGCGGGTGTGGTCGAGCACGTGGATGGCGCCCGCGGCCCGGACGACGTCGGCCTTGCCCGGCCCGCACACCCCGGTGACGACGCCGCCGTGGGCACGCGCGATCTGCGTCGCGAACACCCCGACGCCGCCGGACGCACCGAGCACGAGCACCGATCGGCCCTCGGTGACGCGGCCGTGGTCGCGGACCGCCTGCAGCGCGGTCAGCCCCGAGATCGGCAGCGTCGACGCGGCCTCGAACGACAGTCCCTCGGGCATGGGGGCGAGTTTCGCGGGGGAGGCGACGGCGAACTCCGCGTAGGTGCCCGCGCCGACGCCGAAGACCGCGTCGCCCGGCGCGAACTCCCGGGTGCCGGGACCGGTCTCCTCCACGATCCCGGCCAGGTCGGCGCCCCGGACCGGGGTCTTGGGCGCCCGGACCCCGAACCCGGCGAGCCGCGCTGGGTAGGGCAGCCCGGCCGTCAGGTGCCAGACGCTGCGGTCGACCCCGGCGGCGTGCACCCGGACGAGCACCTCCCCGGGGCCGGGTGTCGGCCGCGGGATGCGGGCGGGCCGCATGACCTGGCCCGCCTCGCCTTAGCGCTCCTGGACGACGGCGCGCATCGTCGCCACCCCGGTCGTGGACTCCTGCTGCATGGCTCCCCCTGGATACTTACGGCGTAAGTTTCTAGGGTCGGTTCTACACTTACGCCGTAAGTACGTCAACGAACGGAGAGCACGCATGGTCGACCGGGGTCGCCGCGCCGGGCTCACGCGCGACAAGGTCGTCGCCGAGGCCGTCGCCATCGCCGATGTCGAGGGCATCACGGCGGTGAGCATGCGGCGGCTCGGCCGGGCCGTCGGCGTCGAGGCCATGTCGCTCTACAACCACGTCTCCGACAAGGGCGACCTGCTCGACGGCATGATCGACGCCGTCTTCGCCGAGATCGACCTGCCCGTCGGCGCCGACTGGCGGGAGGCGATGCGCCGACGCGCCCACTCGGCCCGCGAGGTTCTCAACCGGCACCGCTGGGCCGTAGGGCTCATGGAGTCGCGCACCACCCCGGGGCCCGAGACCCTTCGCCACCACGACGCCGTCCTCGGCGCCCTGCGCGCCGAGGGGTTCCCCGTCGCGCTCGCCGCCCACGCGTTCTCCGCGATCGACAGCTACCTCTACGGCTTCGTCCTGCAGGAGACGAGCCTGCCCTTCGACGACGGCGAGCAGGCCGCCGAGCTCGTGCAGCAGATGCTGGGCGAGCACGCCGCGCGGTACCCGCACCTCGCCGAGCTCAGCGCCGAGCACGTGCGGCAGGAGGGCTACGAGTTCGGGTCGGAGTTCGGCTACGGCCTCGACCTGATCCTCGACGCCCTCGCCCACCGGCTGGCCGCCACGTGTCCGGTGGAGCAGGCGGCGATCGCGGGGCCGGACCGCCGCGCCGGGACGCCGGCACCCGAACGGCCGTGACGGTGCGGACGTCCGGGCGGGCGGGAGCCGGCGTCGGGGTCTCGGTCATCGTCACGGTGCGCACCGTCGTCGGCAACGCCATCACGAAGATGAACTCGGATTCAGGATAGGCTGGGCGGATGGACCTGGAACGGGAGGTCCGCGAGCTGCCGCGCACGGCGCGCGGGCTGCGGACCCGGGCGGCGCTGGTCGCCGCGGCGCGGCGGGTGTTCGAGCGGCAGGGCTACCTCGACGCCAAGCTCACCGACATCACGCGCGAGGCGCGGTGTGCCGTCGGCTCGTTCTACACCTACTTCGCGAACAAGGAGGAGATCTTCGCCGCGGTCCTGGAGGAGGCCAAGGAGGAGATGCTCCACCCGAACGTCCGGGAGATGACGGGCACCGACGACCCGGTCACCGTCATCCGCGCCGCCAACCAGGCCTACCTGCAGTCATACGCGCGCAACGCGAAGCTGATGCGCCTGCTCGACCAGGTCGCCGACATCGACGACGGCGTCCGCGCCCTGCGGCGGCGGCGCAGCGAGGCCTTCACCACCCGCAACGCCCGGGCGATCCGCGACCTCCAGGTGCGCGGCGTCGCCGACCCGGACCTCGACCCGCTGCTGGCCGCCACGGCGCTGTCGTCGATGGTCAGCCGGATGGCGCAGATGGCGTTCGTACAGGGGGAGCCGTGGGAGCTCGACGAGCTCGTCGATGGCCTCACGCGGCTGTGGACGAACGCGTTGCGTATCACGCCGTCACCGCATTGAAGTTGAATCAAGTTTCATCTTAGGCTCAGGGCATCGCGCCGTCGTCGACGAGGAGGTCGCAGTGCAGGTCGCGGGGAAGGTCGCCGTCGTCACCGGCGGGGGTGGCGGGATCGGGGCTGCGCTCGCGGCCGCACTGGCCGGGGCGGGGGCGCGCGTCGTCGTCTCCGACATCGACGGGACCGCCGCCGAGCGGGTCGCCGCCGCCGCCGACGCGGCCGCCGGGGCCCACGTGGCGGTGGGTGCGGCCGCGGACGCCGCCGACGCCGACGCGATCGCCGCCCTGATCGCGCTCGCCGGTGCGGAGTTCGGGCCCGTCGACCTCTACTGCGCCAATGCCGGCATCGGCCCCAGGGGCGGCCTCGACGCCGACGAGTCCGAGTGGGACCGCGCGATCGAGGTCAACGTCCGCGCCCACGTCCGCGCCGCGAAGCTGCTGGTCCCCGGCTGGGTCGAGCGCGGGGAGGGGTACTTCGTCGCGACGGCGTCGGCGGCCGGGCTGCTCACCCAGATCGGGTCGGCGGCCTACGCCGTCACCAAGCACGCCGTCGTCGGCTTCGCCGAGTGGCTCTCCATCACCTACGGCGACGCGGGGGTGCGGGTGAGCTGCCTGTGCCCGATGGGCGTCGACACCGACATGCTGCGCGCCGCGACCGGTTCCGCCGACCCGATGGGCGCCGCGGCCGGCCGGTCGGTCGTCGAGGCGGGCACCGTCCTGCAGCCCGCCGAGGTCGCCGATACCGTGCTCGCCGCGATCGACGACGAGCGCTTCCTCGTGCTGCCCCACCCGGAAGTGCTCGAGATGTACCGCCGCAAGGGCTCCGACTACGACCGCTGGCTGCGCGGGATGCGCCGCTACCAGGCGTCGCTGCTCGGACCCCGGTCCTGATCCCGAATCCGAGGAGCGCACCAGATGTCGATGTTCGAGATCTCCGACCGTGCCAAGGCGATCGAGGCCGAGCTGCGGGAGTTCATGGACTCCTTCGTCTACCCGGCCGAGGCCGTGTACGAGCAGCAGATGCGCGAGGCCGGCGACCCGCACCACCACCCGCAGATCCTGGAGGACCTCAAGGAGCTGGCCAAGCAGCGCGGGCTGTGGAACCTGTTCCACCCGCACCCCGACTGGGGCCCGGGCCTGACCAACCTCGAGTACGCCCCGCTGTGCGAGATCATGGGGCGCAGCGCGTTCCTCGCGCCGGAGGTCTTCAACTGCAGCGCACCGGACACCGGCAACATGGAGGTGTTCACCCTCTTCGGCAGCGACGAGCACAAGGAACGCTGGCTGCGCCCGCTGCTCGACGGCACGATCCGTTCGGCGTTCGCGATGACCGAGCCGGCCGTGGCCAGCTCGGACGCGACGAACGTCGAGATGAGCATGGTGCGCGACGGCGACGAGTACGTCCTCAACGGGCGCAAGTGGTTCGCGTCCAACGCGCTGCACGCCCACTGCAGGGTGCTCATCGTCATGGGCAAGACCGATCCCGACGCGCTCCCGCATCGTCAGCAGTCGATGATGGTCGTCCCGATCGACGCGCCGGGTGTCGAGGTCGTCCGCAACCTCACGGTGTTCGGCTACGCCGACCGCGAGGGCCACGCCGAGATCACCTTCACCGACGTCCGCGTCCCGGAGAAGGACGTCCTCAAGGGTGAGGGGGAGGGCTTCGCGATCGCCCAGGCGCGCCTGGGCCCCGGCCGCATCCACCACTGCATGCGCACCATCGGCGTCGCCGAGCGCGCGCTGGAGCTCATGTGCCGCCGCGCCGACTCCCGCGTCACCTGGGGTCAGCCGGTCTCCGAGCGCGCGAACATCCAGGACTGGATCGCGGAGGCCCGCATCGACATCGAGATGATCCGGCTGCTGACCCTCAAGGCCGCCCACCTGATGGACACCGTCGGCAACAAGGCGGCGCGCACCGAGATCGCCGCGATCAAGGTCGCCGCGCCGAACATCGCGTTGACGATCATCGACCGCGCCATCCAGGTGCACGGCGCAGGCGGCGTGACCGGTGACTTCCCACTCGCCGCGGCGTACGCCCACGTCCGCACCCTGAGGTTGGCCGACGGACCCGACGAGGTTCACAAGCGGGCCATCGCCCGCCAGGAGCTGCGCCGCCACCGCGACACCGCCGAGTCCCGCGGCTGACGGGGAAAGCGCCGGTCGGAGGGGGTTTCCGGCGGCGTGGCGCACGGTAGTCTCGCGGGCGTGGCGGAAACCAGTCCGCTGTGGGTGGGGCTGACGGTGTACGCGCTGGTCACGCTCGCGCCGACGCTGATCTTCTGGGCGGCCCTGCGGGTGCCGTCCGTCCTCGCCGCGCGCCGCCGCCGGGCCGCCACCGCGCTGCCGACCCACCCGCCCATCGAGGAGCTGGTCGCCGACCTGCGCCGGCTGCGTCGCAACCTGCAGGCGGGCACCGCGCGCAGCCGGGTGCGGCGCGTCGCGCTGCAGTCGGCCTACGACGACGTGCTGGTCGAGGTGTGCGAGGCCGTCGGCGTCGACACCGCGCGGCTCGCCGCCACCCCGGAGCAGGGATCCGCACGTGCCTTCGCCCGGCTCGTCGCCGAGGCCGACCTCGAGTCGTGGGGGATCGAGCTCGACCCGGCGGGCGGAGGCCGCGCCGTGGCATGACCGGCGTCACCGCCCGTCGGTAAAGTGACCTTTACGATGCGGGAACCGATCACCGCAACAGTGCGTTGAACGGCATGTACGGCACGACCGTTCTGTAGGAGGACCAGGTGCGCACCACCAGCAACCCGGCGTTCCGCAACCTGCCCCAGCAGGGCGGATACGCCAACTTCGACCGCAACGCAGGCGCCATGGGCGCCGGCGCCGCCGCGGCCGACGCACGCGCCTCGCAGGGTGGCTTCGGCCCCGCCGCCGCTGGTGAGCGGCGGCTGACCATCGACGACGTCGTCATGAAGACGGCGATCACCGGTGGCGTCGCGCTCGCGGCCGGCATCGCGACGGCCCTGTCCGGTGCCTTCTTCCTGACGCTGCCGGCGTTCATCGTCGGCTTCGTCGTCTCGCTGATCGTCATCTTCAAGCAGAGCAGCAACCCCGCGCTCGTGCTCGTCTACAGCGCCGCGATGGGTATCGCCCTCGGCGGCATCACCGGCGCGCTCGAGCTGTCCGGCACCCAGTTCGAGGGCATCGGATTCCAGGCCGTCGTCGGCACCGTCGGTGTCTTCATCGGCATGCTGATCGTCTACAAGACGGGTGCGGTGCGGGTGACGCCGCGGTTCACCAAGTGGCTGATGGGCGCCATGATCGGCGTCGTCGCGCTGATGCTGGTGAACCTCGTGGTCAGCTTCTTCACCACCGGTGGCCTGGGGCTGCGCGACGGCTCGCCGCTCGCCTACCTGTTCAGCATCGTCTGCATCGGAGTCGCGGCCTTCAGCCTGCTGATGGACTTCGACCAGGCCGACCGCGCGGTCAAGGAGGGCGCCCCGGCGACGTTCGCCTGGTACATCGCCTTCGGCCTGATGACCACGTTGGTCTGGCTCTACATCGAGATCCTGCGCCTGCTGTCGTACTTCCGGTCGAACTAGTCCCGGCCCCCGATCCGAGGCCGGCCGGGGAAATCCCCCCTTCCCGGCTGACGGCGCCGCGGACCCCGCTCATCCGAGCCGGGTCCGCGGCGTTCGCCGTTTCCGGGGCCGTCCACCCGGGTCAGCGGCCGTGGGTGGCGATGGTCGGCGACCGTCGCCACCCACGGGCTGCGGTCAGCTGAGGCGCTCGAACAGGATCGCCATGCCCTGCCCGCCGCCGACGCACATCGTCTCCAGACCGATGGTGGCGTCCTTGGTGCGCAGGCCGTTGAGCAGCGTCGTGGTGATGCGGGCGCCGGTCATGCCGAAGGGGTGGCCGACGGCGATCGCGCCGCCGTGGACGTTGAGCTTGTCGCTGTCGAGCGGGTCGATGCCGAGGTGGCGCGCCGAGGGGATGACCTGGGCGGCGAAGGCCTCGTTGATCTCGACGAGGTCGACGTCGTCGATGGTCATGCCGGCGCGGGCGAGCGCCTGGCGGCTGGCCTCGATCGGGCCCAGCCCCATGATCTCGGGCGACAGACCGGTGACGCCGGTGGCGAGGACCCGGGCCAGCGGGGTGATGCCGAGGTCGCGGGCGCGGGTGTCGGACATGACGACCAGGGCGGCGGCGCCGTCGTTGAGCGGACAGCAGTTGCCGGCGGTGATCCGGCCGTCGGGCCGGAAGACGGGCTTGAGGCCGGCGACGCCCTCGTAGGTGACGCCGGCGCGGGGGCCGTCGTCGGTGGCGACGACGGTGCCGTCGGGCAGCGTGACGGGCGTGATCTCGCGCGCGTAGAAGCCGTCGGCGATGGCCTGCTCGGCGAGGTTCTGGGAGCGGACGGCGAAGCGGTCCATGTCCTCGCGGGTCACGTTCTCCAGGCGGGCGACGTTCTCCGCGGTCTGGCCCATCGCGATGTAGACGTCGGGGAGCTGCCCGTCCAGGCGCGGGTCGGTCCAGGTGTCGGTGCCGGACTCGGCGGTGGCGAGGGTACGGGCCTCGGCGTCGGCGAACAGCGGGTTCTGGGTGTCGGGGAGGCTGTCGGAGCTGCCCTTGGTGAACCGGGAGACGGTCTCGACGCCCGCCGAGACGAACACGTCGCCCTCGCCGGCGCGGATGGCGTGCAGGGCCATGCGGGTCGTCTGAACCGACGACGAGCAGTAGCGGGTGATCGTCGTGCCGGGGACGGTGTCGAGGCCGAGCTCGACGGCGACGGCGCGGGCCATGTTGAAGCCCTGCTCCCCGCCGGGGAGGCCGCAGCCGAGCATCAGGTCGTCGATCGTCGTGGGGTCGAGGCCCGGGACCTGCGCGAGCGCGGCGGTGACGATCTGCGCGGTGAGGTCGTCGGGGCGGATGGTGGCCAGCGACCCCTTGTGGGCGCGGCCGATCGGGGACCTGGCGGCGGCGACGATGACGGCGTCGGGCATCGATACTCCTCGGAAGTCGGGCTGAGCCGAACGAACGGTCGGCCGGTTGAGGCGAGCCTACGTCGCGGAAGGAGTCCGCACATCCCTGACGGGAACTGTCAGGGAAGGGCACGAGGATGACCGGATGACCTCGTGGAGCGACGTGGAGCAGGCCGAACCGGACTTCGCCGCAAGGGCGCGGCGCATCCTCACGGCGTACCGGCACCTTACCCTGGCTACGCTGCGCGCCGACGGGTCGCCGCGCATCAGCGGAATCGAGATCGACATCACCGACGGCGAGCTCACGTTCGGGTCGATGCCGAACGCGCGCAAGGGCGCCGACCTCCTGCGCGACCCCCGGTTCGCGCTGCACAGCGCCACCGTCGACCCACCCGGGGACGCCCCCGCCGGCTGGCCCGGCGAGGCGAAGATCGCCGGTCTGGCGCGGTGCACCGGGGCGCTGGAGGGTGCCACCGAGGGCCTGGCGTTCACCGCCGACCTCCACGAGGTCGTCCTCACCCACCTCAACGAGGCGGGCGACCGGCTGGTGATCGAGTTCTGGCACCCCGGGAAGGGGCTGCGCACCGTCGAACGCGAATGACCGCGCCGCGATGTCGATTCCGGCCGGCACCGATCGTCGTCATGATGTGCGGCACCCCCGCCGCGGCACGACGAACCGGAGGCACCCCGTGAAGTACATGCTGCTCATCTACGTCACCCCGGCCACCACCGCCCCGTCGCCCACCGACGGCGCCCGGATGATGGAGGCCTACGAGAGCTTCAACAAGGCCGTCGCGGAGGCCGGCGTCTGGATCGCCGGCGACGCCCTGCACGGCACCGACACCGCCACCACCGTCAAGGTCGACGACAGCGGCACCCGCCTGGTCACCGACGGCCCGTTCGCCGAGACGCGCGAGGTCCTCGGCGGCTACTACATCCTCGACGTCCCCGACCTCGACTCCGCGCTCGACTGGGCCGCCCGCTGCCCCGGCTCGCAGAACGGCGGCAGCATCGAGCTGCGCCCGGTCGTCGATTTCGCCGCGGGCTGAGCACGTGCCCGACGACGGACGGGCCGTCGCGGGGGTGGAGGCCGTGTTCCGCGAGGAGCACGGCCGCCTCCTCGCGACGCTCGTCCGTGGCTTCGGCGACCTCGACCTCGCCGAAGAGGTCGCCGCCGAGGCCATCGAGGCCGCGCTCGTGCACTGGCCCCGCGACGGTGTCCCCCGCAGACCGGGCGCCTGGCTGCTGACGACGGCGCGGCGCAAGGCCGTCGACCGGATCCGCCGCGACAAGGGATACGCGGCCCGGCTCGCCCTGCTGCGCGCCGACGCCGAACGCGCCGACCCGGTCGCCGCACCGGCCGTCGACGACGAGGACGTTCCCGACGAACGACTGCGGCTGTTCTTCGCCTGCTGCCACCCGGCACTGCCGATGGAGGCGCGGACGGCGCTGACGCTGCGCTGCCTCGGGGGCATGGACACCCCGCAGGTCGCGCGGCTGTTCCTGGTCCCGACGGCGACGATGGCGCAGCGGGTCGTCCGGGCCAAACGCAAGATCCGCGACGCCCGCATCCCCTTCCGCGTCCCTGCCGCCGACGAGCTGGGCGACCGGCTGATCGGCGTCCTGCGGGTGCTCTACCTCGTGTTCACCGAGGGCTACGCCGCCGGGACCGGCGCCGGGCTGCAGCGGCTCGACCTCGTCGACGAGGCCGTCCGCCTCACCCGCATCCTGGCGCGGCTGCTGCCCGCCGAACGCGAGGTCGCGGGCCTGCTCGCGCTCATGCTGCTGGTCGACGCCCGCCGCGACGCCCGCGTCGACGCCGACGGCCGGCTCGTCCTGCTCGCCGACCAGGACCGCGGCCGCTGGGACCGCGCCCGGATCGAGGAGGGGCGGACGCTGGTCGTGCGGGCCCTGACCGGTGGTGACCCCGGCCCCTACGGGGTGCAGGCGGCGATCGCGGCCCTGCACGACGAGGCCGCCGACGTCGAGACGACCGACTGGCCGCAGATCGTCGCGCTCTACGACGTCCTCGCGCGGATCGAGCCCTCGCCGGCGGTCGACCTCAACCGGGCGGTCGCCCTCGCCATGCGCGACGGGCCCGCCGCGGGCCTGGCGGTGCTCGACGAACTGCGCGACGAACCGCGGCTGCGGGGCGGGCACCTGCTGCCCGCCGCCCGGGCCGACCTGCTGCGCCGCCTCGGCCGCACCGGCGAGGCCGCGGCGGAGTACCGGGCGGCCCTGGAGCTCGTCGGCAACGACGCGGAGCGCGACTTCCTGCGCGGCCGTCTCGGCGAGGTGACGCCGCCCGCTCCGTGACCGGCCGTGGCGCAGGCTCTAGAACTCGCCCTTCGCGATCCACTCGCGAAGCTTCTGCAGCGCACGGTGCTGGGCGACACGGACGGCCCCCGGCGTCATGCCCACGAGCGCGGCCGTCTCCTCCGCGGAGTAGTTGAGGGCGAGCCGGTGGACGAGGATCAGCCGGGCCGACTCGGGCAGCCTCGCGAGCAGCTTCGCGATCTGGCGGGCGGCGTCGTCGCGCAACGCCTCGGCCTCGGGACCGCCCGCGAGGTCGACCCCCTCGGGGAGCTCGTCGGTGCTCACCGACCGGTCGCGGGCCGCGGCCCGGAAGGCGTCGGCGATCTTGTTGCCCGCGATGCCGTAGACGAACGCCATGAAGACGCTGCGGCTCCGGTCGAAGCTCGGCAGCGCCTTGCAGACCGCGACCATGACCTCCTGGGCGACGTCGTCGGGCCCGGCCAGGCCGATCCGGTTGCCGCCGAGGTGGGCGCGGCAGTAGCGCACCACGAGGGGGTCGACGAGGCGCAGCAGCTCGTGGAGCGCGGCGCGGTCGCCGGTGGCGGCCCGGCGGGCGAGGTCGTCGATGAGTGCGTCGTCGCGGGAGTGGGCGGAGCGCCGGCCGTTCGCGGGCGCGGCGGCCTCGACGGAGCGGCCGTTCGCGGGGTCCACCGTGTCCTCGGGCGCGGGGTCGGCGCGCGCGCCGAGCAGGCCGTCGAGGAGCCCGCCCGCGACGAGGTCGGCGGGCAGTGCGGCCGTCGGGCCGTCCTCGGGTGCCTGCTCCTCGGGGTGGGCGACGTCCGGCCCGGGGTCGGGCCGGGCCGGGCCGGGGTCCTCGGTCGTGCCGCGCCCGCCGGTCGGGGCCGTGCCGCGCCGGCCGGCCGGGGCCGGGGCCGGGGGCGGCGGGGTGGGACCGGCGCCGGCGCGGCCCCCGCCCGCGCCGGAGCCGGAGTCCGGATGGTCGAACCGGCCTGGGCGGCTCCCGTCGCCGCCGTCGTGCTGGGCCCGCACGGGACCGGTCCGGCGGCCGCGCCGGGGCCCGGCCCCGGGTCCTGCGGGGCCGATCGCTTGGCCGGGCAGGCGCGGACCCGGGAACCGTGCGCCGCCATGGGGCGGCCCGACGTTCTCGGGGTCGTCGTCGCCCTCGAAGCCGCCGATCGGGTACACCGGCGGGCCACCTGCCCTTCGTCGTTCGCCGGCACGCGGGGAGCGTCGGCCGTGGTCCGGAGGTCCCGCGACGCCCGGCGGTGGACGGGCGCCGCGGAGTCGCGGTCCGTCCGTGGCCGGGCCGTCGGCGCACGAACGGTGGGGACACGGCGGTGGCGTTCCCCCTCGGCGTGCCACTCCCGCGGACACCGCCACCGTGAGGAGGCAGAGCGTAGCCGCTCGGACACCCTTCCGGGGGTGCTCCACCCGTCGGTGATGCGGATCCGTACAGATTCGTACAGTCGGTGGACACCGTTCGGGACCACACCTCCCGGGGTCATAGGATCGTCGCCCACGAATGGTCCGAGGGAGCCTGATGGCGCACGACGTGCAGAGTTCGGTCCCGAACCGCCCCGACCGGGCCGACCCCTCCCGGGTCCGGGACCGGGACGGCTTCGCCCGCGAGCTCCAGCTCCTGAAGGACCGCAGCGGCCTCAGCTTCCGCGACATCGCCCGCGGCACGGGCGACGGGAAGGGTGAGCACCCGCTGCCCTTCACCTCGATCCGCGACTACGTCAGCGGCACCTCCCTGCCGCCCGCGAACCGGCTCGACCGGATCGTCCGGGCGCTGGGGGAGAACGAGACCGCGGTCGAGGGCTGGCGGGCGGCGCTGCGCCGGGTACGCGACGCCGCCCGCGCGCCGGCACCCGCCGCCGACGAACCATTACCCGGGTCGGCCCTGACGGGAGGGTCAGTGGCGCCGTGCCCCTACCGGGGGCTGGCCGCCTACCGGATCGAGGACGCGGCGCTGTTCCACGGGCGCGACCGGCTGCTGGCCGACCTGCTGCGCCGGCTCCGGCCGCTCGCCACGACAGGCGGCCTGCTGACGGTCGTCGGACCGTCGGGGTCGGGCAAGTCGTCGCTGCTGCACGCCGGGCTGGTGCCCGCGCTGCTGCGCGGGGAGGTCCCGGCACCGGACGGGACGCCGTGGCACGTCGCCGTCTTCGTACCGGGGGAGGACCCGGCGACGACCCTCGCCGAGCACATCGTGTCCGCCGGCGGCGGGCCCGCCGTGATCGTCGTCGACCAGCTCGAACAGGTCTTCACCGGCGCGACGGGCGCGGCCGGGCGCGACGCGTTCCTGCGCATGGTCAGCGAGGTCGGGGAGGGCGGGGCGGGCGCCCCCGTGATCACCGTGCTGGGGCTGCGGGCCGACTTCTACGCCCAGGCGCTGTCGAACGAGTACCTGCTGCGGCCGCTGTCGGTGGCCCAGGTGACCGTCGGACCCATGTCCGACGACGAGCTGCGCGCCGTCATCACCGGCCCGGCCCGCGACGTCGGCGTCGAGATCGAGGTCGGGCTCGTCGAACTGCTGGTCGCCGAGCTGCGCGCGGACGACGAGCTGCCGGTGGCGTCGTTGCCGCTGCTGTCGCACGCACTGGCGTCGACGTGGGAGCGCAGCGGCGGCCGGATGACGGTCGAGGCCTACCGGGACGCCGGTGGGCTGCGGGAGGCCGTCGCCGACACCGCGGAACGGGTGTGGAGCGGGCTGCCGCCCGAGCTGCACGACCTGACCCGCAAGGTGCTGCTGCGGCTGGTGCGCACGACGCCCGAGATGGCCGACACCCGGCGCCTGGCCACCCGGGAGGAGCTCCTCGGGCCGCCGGAGGAGGAGGACTCCGTCGTCGCCGGCATCGTCGACCGGTTCGTGGCTGCGCGCCTGGTGAGCCTCGACGCGGGCGTCGTCCAGATCGCCCACGAGGTGCTGCTGCGGGCGTGGCCGCGGCTCGCGGGCTGGCTGAGCGAGGGCCGGGAGGCCCGGTCGGCGCGGGGCCGGCTCACCGAGGGCGCCCGGATCTGGCGCGACACCGGCCGGGACGACGGCGCGCTGCTGCGCGGGCGGGTCCTCGACGACGTCGAGCGTGCCGCGGCCGCCGACGACCTGCTGCCCGCCGAGGGCGAGTTCCTGCGCGCGAGCGTGGCCCGCCGCGACCGGGAGGCGGCCGACAGCCGGCGCGGGACCAGGAGGCTGCGGTCCGCGGTCGCGGTGCTCGTCGTCCTCGTGCTGGCGGTGGGGGTCCTCGCCGTCGTCGCGACGGTGCAGCGCGTCTCGGCCGTCACCGCCCGCGACATCGCGACGTCGCGCGAGCTCGCCGTGCAGGCGCAGACCTTGCGGGAGTCCGACCCGGGGCTCGCCGCCCAGCTCGCGGTGGCGGCCTACCGGATCGCCCCGACCGACGCCGCGAGGTCGAGCCTGCTGGAGTCGACGACGGCGTCCACCGCGACCCGGCTGCTGTCCCCGGGCGGGAAGGCCCGCCAGGCGGTGGTGTCCGGCGACGGGCGCACGATGCTCACCGTCGACGCCGCCGAGGGCGCCGCGCACGCCGCGCTGCAGCGCTGGGACGTCTCCGGCCCGGGACGGCCGACGCCGCTGGGCGACGCCGTCGACACCGGACAGGCGGGCGCCGACTACGCGCTGGCCGTCAGCCCCGACGGGCGCACCGCCGCCACCGCGGGCACCGACCGGACCGTCCGGCTGTGGGACCTGGCCGCGGGCGGGGCGCCGCGCCCCCTGTCCGAGCCGCTGCCCGGGCCCGCCGACACCGTGTACGGCGTCGCGTTCTCCGCCGACAACCGGGTCCTCGCCGTGGCCGACGCCGCCGGCTCCCTCACCCGCCTCGACGTCACCGACCCCGCCCGGCCCGCCGCCGCGGGCACCGCGCTCGCGGTCGGCGCGGGGGCCGTGCGGGTGCTGGCGTTCGCGCCGGCGGGCCGGCTGGTGGCCACCGGCGGCGCCGACGGTCTCGTCCGGCTCTGGGACCTCACGGACCCGGCCGCGCCGCGGCCCGTCGGCACCCCGTTCGGCGACGGCAAGGCCGTCCTCGCGCTCGCGTTCACCCCCGACGGGACCCGGCTCGCCGTGTCCGGCGCGGCCCGCACGGTGACCTTGTGGAACATCACCGACCCGGCGCTGCCCGCGGCGGCGGGTGCGCCGCTCGCGGGGCCGACCGCACAGGTCAACAGCCTGGCGGTCAGCCCCGACGGCGCCACCCTGGCCGC
Source organism: Pseudonocardia sp. (assembly GCF_050250275.1). GTDB lineage: Bacteria > Actinomycetota > Actinomycetes > Mycobacteriales > Pseudonocardiaceae > Pseudonocardia. The sequence goes on along the minus strand of NZ_JBFWOY010000037.1, from coordinate 51,404 downwards.
CGCCTCCTCCGACGACCGGGTGTGGACCTGGGACGTCGCGACGGGGGCCCCGACCGGCGCCAGACCGCACCCGTCGACGGTCGTGCAGGTCGGCTACGACACCGGCCCCGGCGCCGGCGCCGGTGGGCTCGTCACCGTCGGCGGCGACGGCACCGTCCGGGTGTGGGACGCGGGTGACGCCCGGATCCGCGACCCCCACGACACCGTCTTCGCCCTGAACTGGCTGCCCGACGGGCGCTCCGTCGCGCTCGGCGTCGGCGGTGCCGGCGCCCCCGGGCTGTCCGGGTCGGTGGCGACCAGCCCGGACGGGCGCGTCGTCGCCTCCGGGACCACCGACGGCGGCGTGCGGGTCTGGGACCTCGGGCCCGGCGGCGCGGTCGCGCGGCCACCGCTGCCCGGCGACGGCGCGCTCGTCGAACAGGTGATGTGGAGCCCCGACGGGCGCACCCTCGCCGCGGCCGGGGACGACGACGCGGTCCGGCTCTTCGACATGACCCGCCCGCCCGGCCCGCCCGTCGCGACGCTGACCGGGCCGGGCAGCTACGTGTTCGGGGCGGCGTGGAGCCCGGACTCGCGGACGTTGGCCGCCGTGTCCGCCGACGGCACCCTGAGACTGTGGGACGTCACCGACCCGGCGCGGGCACGGTCCTCGGGCGACCCGGTGCCCGCCGGTGCGGGCTACGCCTACGGGGTGTCGTTCAGCCCCGACGGCAGGCGCGTCGCGACCGGCACTGCCGACCGGACCGTCCGCCTCTGGGACGTCGCCGACCCGGCGCACCCGCGGCCCGTCGGTGAGCCGCTGACCGGTCCGGGCAACACCGTCTTCGGGCTCGACCACAGCCGTGACGGCCGGTTCCTCGCCGCGGCCAGCGGCGACGGCTCGGTCCGGATCTGGGACGTGCGCGACCCGGCGCACCCGGTGCCGTGGGCGACGCTGCACGGCGGGCTCACCGCGACGGTGTGGACGGCGGTGTTCAGCCCCGACGGGTCCCGGCTGGCGGCCGCGGGCGCCGACGGCCGGGTCACCCTGTGGGGCACCGACCCGGACGCCGCCGCCGCGATGGTCTGCGCGAACGCGGGTGACGCCGTCACCCCGGCCGAGTGGGTCCGGTTCCTCCCGGACACGCCGTACCGCAACCCGTGTTGAATGTGCCCATGCGTTACGTCGAGCATGTCTCAGAGCTGGTCGGCAACACCCCGCTGGTCAAACTCGGGAAGGTCAGTGCCGGAATCGCCGTGCCCGTCCTGGCCAAGGTCGAGTACCTCAACCCCGGCGGCAGCGTGAAGGACCGGATCGCCGAGCGCATGATCGACGCTGCCGAGAAGTCGGGCGAGCTGCGCCCCGGCGGCACGATCGTCGAGCCCACCTCGGGCAACACCGGGGTCGGGCTGGCCATGATCGCCCAGCGCCGCGGCTACCGCTGCGTGTTCGTCTGCCCGGACAAGGTCGGCGAGGACAAGCGCAACGTCCTCAAGGCCTACGGCGCCGAGGTCGTCGTCTGCCCGACGGCCGTCGAGCCCGAGCACCCGGACTCCTACTACAACGTGTCCGACCGGCTCGTCACCGAGATCGAGGGCGCCTGGAAGCCCAACCAGTACGCCAACCCCGCGAACCCCGAGTCGCACTACCGGGCGACGGGCCCGGAGCTGTGGGAGCAGACCGAGGGGCGGATCACGCACTTCGTCGCGGGCATCGGCACCGGCGGCACCATCAGCGGCACCGGCCGCTACCTCAAGGAGGTGTCCGACGGCCGCGTCCAGATCATCGGCGCCGACCCCGTCGGCTCGGTCTACAGCGGCGGCACGGGGCGTCCCTACCTGGTGGAGGGCGTCGGCGAGGACTTCTGGCCGTCGACCTACGACAAGGACATCTGCGACGAGATCCTCGCCGTCACCGACGGCGACTCCTTCGAGATGACGCGTCGCCTCGCCCGGGAGGAGGCGCTGCTCGTCGGGGGCTCGTGCGGCATGGCCACCGTGGCCGCGCTGCGGGTCGCGGAGCGGGCGCCGGAGGGTTCGGTCGTCGTCGTGCTGCTGCCCGACGGCGGCCGCGGCTACCTCGGCAAGGTCTTCAACGACGCCTGGATGTCGGGCTACGGGTTCCTCCCGCCGACGGAGGGCGCCACCGTGGGCGACGTGCTGCGCCGCAAGGACGGCTCGATCCCCGACCTCGTGCACGCCCACCCGAACGAGACCGTCGCCGACGCGGTGCACTACCTGCGCGAGTTCCACGTCTCGCAGATGCCCGTCGTCAAGGCCGAGCCGCCGGTGATGGCGGCCGAGGTCGCGGGCGCCGTCGTCGAGCGGGACCTGCTCGACGCGCTGTTCACCGGCCGCGCCCAGCTCACCGACCGGCTCGACAAGCACATGTCGCCCGCGCTGCCGACGCTCGGGTCCGGGGAGTCGCTGGAGAGCGCGATGAGCGCGTTCGTCTCCGCCGACGCGGCGCTGGTCATCGTCGACGGCATGCCCGCCGGCGTCGTGACGCGCTCGGACGTCCTGGCGTTCCTGGGGTCCCTGCACTGATCCGCGGTGGGCGGCGGTGGTCGCCGTGGCGACCGTCGCCGCCCACGAGAGCCGTTGCCCGGGTGGTCGGGGGTCGCGCGTACCGTGCCGTCATGCGCGGTTTCTCCACCAACGCCATCCACGCGGGCCAGGAACCGGACCCCACGACGGGTGCGGTCATCGTCCCGATCCACGCGTCGTCGACGTTCGCCCAGGACGGGGTGGGCGGGCTCCGCAACGGCTACGAGTACTCCCGCAGCGCCAACCCCACGCGGACCGCGCTGCAGGAGTGTCTCGCCGCGCTCGAGGGCGGCCGGCACGGCTTCGCGTTCGGCTCCGGGATGGGCGCCTCCGACGTGCTGCTGCGCGTCATGCTGCGCCCCGGCGACCACATCGTCATCCCGCACGACGCCTACGGCGGCACCTTCCGCCTCGTCGACAAGGTCCTGACGCAGTGGGGCATCGAGTACTCCACGGCCGACCTCGGTGACGTCGCCGCCCTGCAGGCGGCGCTGCGGCCGACGACGAAGGTCGTGTGGTGCGAGACGCCGACGAACCCGCTGCTGGGCATCGCCGACATCACCGCCGTCGCCGAGGCCGCCCACGCGGTCGGGGCGAAGCTCGTCGTCGACAACACGTTCGCGTCGCCGTACCTGCAGACCCCGCTGACGCTGGGCGCCGACGTCGTCCTGCACTCGACGACCAAGTATGTCGGCGGCCACTCCGACGTCGTCGGTGGCGCGCTGGTGACCAGCGACGACGAGATGGCCGAGCAGATCCGGTTCACGCAGAACTCGGTCGGCTCGGTGCCCGGGCCGTTCGACACCTGGCTGACCCTGCGCGGTGCCAAGACGCTGGCCGTGCGGATGGAACGTCACAGCGACAACGCCGAGCGCGTCGCCGAGATGCTCGCCGCGCACCCGGCGGTGTCGCAGGTCCTCTACCCGGGGCTGCCCACCCACCCCGGCCACGAGGTCGCCGCCAAGCAGATGCGCCGCTTCGGCGGCATGGTGTCGTTCCGCGTCGCCGCCGGCCGGGAGGCCGCGCTCGCCGTGTGCGCCGGGACGGAGCTGTTCACGCTCGCCGAGTCGCTCGGTGGCGTCGAGTCGCTGATCGAGCACCCGGCCGCGATGACGCACGCGTCGGTCGCCGGGTCGGCGCTGGAGGTGCCCGACGACCTGGTCCGGCTCTCGGTCGGCATCGAGGACGTCGACGACCTGCTGCAGGACCTGCGCGGGGCGTTGGGACGGCTCTAGGACTTGGCGGGGGCGTCGGCGTCCGGCGGGGGCGCCGGCGTCGGCTGCGGGACCAGCACGTCGCCCGGCGCGATGCAGCCGCCGACGAGCTCGTAGCTGCCGCCCCGCAGCTCGTAGCGGCCGGGATCGTCGCAGCCCGCGCTGCGCACCGTGAGGATCGCCAGCACCGCCAGCACGCCGGCGGCCAGCAGCGGGACCGCTGCCCGCAGCCGAGTCATGGCGACCTCCTGATCACGCCGGCATCCGTCGCCGAGTGTGCGCCCGAGGCTACCCGCGCCGTCCCGGGCCCGCCTGCGAGGATGCCTCGGTGACCGCCAACCCCCGGCCCGTGCCGCCCCCGGTCGCGCTCTCCGACGTCGAGGCCGCTCGTGACCTGCTCGTCGGCGTCGTCCGGCGCACCCCGACGCTGCCGGCGCGGGCGCTCGGCGAGAAGGTCGGCGGCCCGGTGTGGCTCAAGTGCGAGAACCAGCAGCGGACGGGGTCGTTCAAGATCCGCGGCGCCTACACCCGGCTCGCGCGGCTCGACGCCGACGAGCGTGCCCGCGGCGTCGTCGCCGCCAGCGCCGGGAACCACGCCCAGGGCGTCGCGCTCGCGGCGCGGCTGCTCGGCGTGGACGCCACCGTGTTCATGCCGGAGCGCGCGGCGCTGCCCAAGGTCGACGCCACCCGCGGTTACGGCGCCCACGTCCGCCTCGTGGGGGAGACGATCGACGGCAGCCTCGCCGCCGCCACCGCGTTCGCCGCCGAGACGGGCGCGGTGCTCGTGCACCCGTTCGACCACGTCGACGTCATCGCCGGCCAGGGCACCGTCGGCCTGGAGATCCTGGAGGTCGTGCCCGACGTCGCGACGGTGCTGGTCCCCACGGGTGGCGGCGGCCTGCTCGGCGGGGTCGCCGCCGCGATCCGGGCCCACAGGCCCGCGGCGCGGATCGTCGGTGTGCAGGCCGAGGCCGCCGCCGCGTGGCCGGCGTCGCTGGACCGCGGCGGGCCCGTCGCACTCGACCGCATGCGCACCATCGCCGACGGCATCGCGGTCGGCGTCCCCGGCCGGGTCACGTACCCGCAGGTCGCCGCGCTGGTCGACGAGTTCGTCGTCGTGGGGGAGGACGCGCTGGCCCGCGCGCTGCTGCACTGCCTGGAGCGCGCGAAGGTGCTCGTCGAGCCTGCCGGCGCGGCTGCTGTCGCTGCCCTGCTGGAGTACCCCGACCGGTTCCCGACGCCTGCCGTCGCCGTCCTGTCGGGCGGCAACATCGACCCGCTGGTGCTGCTGCACGTCATCGAGCACGGCATGGCGGCGGCGCAGCGGTACCTGTCGATGCGGGTGCGCGTCGACGACCGGCCCGGCGCGCTGGCGGAGCTGTTGACGCAGGTGGGGGGACTGGGGGCCAATGTCGTCGACGTCGAGCACACCCGGATCTCGGCCGCGATCCCGTTGGGCGACGTCGACGTGGAGATCAGCCTGGAGACGCGTGGGGCCGCGCACTGCGCCACGATCGTGGGCGCCCTGCGGGACTCCGGCCACGCCGTGTTCGACGTGGCCGGAGCGCCGTGGGGTGCGGTGTCCTAGGAGGTCAGCCGGTGAAGGGCTCGACGCCGGCGAGCGTGACCTTCATGGTGCCGCCGTCGGGCAGGGCGTACTCGCGGGTCTCGCCGACCTTCGCGCCGAGCAGGGCCGCACCGAGCGGGGAGTTGGGCGAGATGACCTGAAGGTCGCCGTGGGAGCCCTCCTCGCGGGAGCCCAGCAGCACCTTCTCGGTGTCGTCGTCGTCGTACTTCACGGTGAGGACGGTGCCGGGGGAGGCGGTGTCGGTGCTGGCGGGGGCGGTGCCGACCTGGGCGGTGCGGAGCAGCTCCTGGAGCTGGCGGATGCGCGCCTCCTGCTGGCCCTGCTCCTCGCGCGCGGCGTGATAACCGCCGTTCTCCTTGAGGTCACCCTCCTCGCGGCGGGCGTTGATCTCGGCGGCGATGACGGGGCGGTTCGCGATCAGCTGGTCGAGCTCGCTCTTGAGCCGATCGTAAGCGTCCTGGGTCAACCAGGTCACCTGGGTGTCCGTCACGGTCATCACTCCTCCAGCCGTCCGGGTCCGTGCATGGGCAAGGACCGGTTGCCGCGGCACAGTCCGGGCCCGCCGCGTTGCGGCAGGCCCCGAGTAAGGAAAAACACGACCCGCGGTGCGGGCCGTGTGTTGCTCACCGTAACACGGGGCTTGCCGTTCGTCGCATTCTTTCGATGAACGGTCGGGGTTCCAACCGAGTTCCCGGAACTAGTGTATTCGCAGGTAGAAGGGTCCTGTCGGACGATATGGCGACGTCGTCGGCCACGTCGTTCGGCGACGAACGGCACGTCGGACGGTTGCGGTCGGACCGCCCGGGATCCGGTGCCGGCAGCCGGCGGGAAGAGGTCGCGACCGTCGCGCGTTGGTCCTCGCAGAAGGTGTCGGTGGGGTCTGCGACCATCGGCGCAGGCGCGGGGCCACAGGTCCCGCTGCCACACCGACGTGACCGGAAGGACCGACGTCCCACCCATGAGCCACCCCGAGATGCGAGCCGCTGACGCGGCCGGGCCGCGCTTCCGGCTGATGACCGTGCACGCCCACCCGGACGACGAGTCCAGCAAGGGCGCGGCCACCAGTGCCCGCTACATCGCCGAGGGACACGAGGTCACCGTCGTGACCTGTACCGGCGGCGAACGCGGCAGCATCCTCAACCCGGCGATGGACCGGCCCGAGGTCGTGGCCGACCTCACGAACGTGCGCAAGGCCGAGATGGCCCGCGCCGCCGAGATCCTCGGCGTCCGTCACCACTGGCTCGGCTTCGTCGACTCCGGGCTGCCGGAGGGCGACCCCAAGCCGCCGCTGCCGGAGGACTGCTTCGCCGTGGTCGACCTGGAGGAGGCCACCGAGCGCCTCGTCCGGCTCGTCCGCGCCGAGCGCCCGCACGTCCTGGTCACCTACGACGAGAACGGCGGCTACCCCCACCCCGACCACATCCGCACCCACGAGGTGTCGATGGCGGCGTGGGAGGCCGCGGGCGACCCCGACCGCTTCCCCGACGCCGGGGAGCCGTGGCAGCCGCTGAAGCTGTACTTCTCGCACGGCTTCTCCAAGGCCCGGTTGGTCGCCTTCCACGAGGCGCTGCTGGCCCGGGGCCTCGAGTCGCCCTACGCGGAGTGGCTGGATCGCTGGGACGACGGCGACCGCAAGGACCCGGGACTGCGCGTCACCACCCGGGTGCGGTGCGACCAGTGGTTCCCCGTCCGCGACGAGGCACTGAAGGCGCACGCCACCCAGATCGACCCCACGAGCCGCTGGTTCTTCGTGCCGCCGGAGATCCAGAGCGAGGTGTGGCCGACGGAGGACTACGAGCTCGTCCGCTCGCTGGTCGACGCCCCGGTGCCCGAGGACGACCTGTTCGCGGGCCTGGTGACGGCGGCCGACAAGGCGAAGGTCGGCTGACCGCGGGGCGTCACGGGCGCGCCGCGGCCTGGCCCGCGCGGAAGAAGTCGGCGAGCGCGCCGGCGTCGGGGAGCTCCGCCATCGTGCGGAACGCACCGAACGGTGCGTTCCAGAAGTCGCCGTCCGGTACCTCCCACGGGCCGACGTAGGCGTACGGCTCGGCGAGTGACGCGTCGCCGGGGGAGACGCCGTAGTTGACCCGGTCCACCGCGACGGCCAGGTCGAAGTGCTCCGGCCACAGCACCGGATCGGCGTCGCCGTCGAGGGTCCGCAGCGCGGCGTCGCCGAGCGCGAACCAGCCGTGGATCACGTCGGCCTCGGCCGGGTCGACACTCAGCGCCTCGTCGAGGTCGACCCCGGCGCCGTCGGAGTAGAGCCCGTCCGGCCCGCCCGCCTCGACGCCCGCCCACATCGCGAGATCGCGGATCGTGCCGCCGAGCGGGACCTGGTCGCCCTCCCACACCAGGGCGGCACCCTGCACCCGGAGCGGACCCGCGACCTGGCCGAACCCGCCCGCCGTCACCTGCAGCCGGATGGTTCCCGACGACCGGTACTGCGGCCCCGCCAGCAGCAGCTCCGCGACGCCGTGCAGCGAGCGGCGGGTCGTCGTCAACGGTGAGCCCACGTCGACCTCCTGCGTCCGTCCGGTCGGGATCGGCGGAGCGTGCCACGCCGAGGCCTGCCTGCCGCCGTGCAGGGCCGCCACGCGCGAGGCCGCGGCGGGTGCGTAGGTTGTCGGTGTGTGCCGCCGGTCGGCGGTACGTCGTCACGGAGGTGTGCGGTGCTGCTGGTCGATCTCGGGATGGTGCCCGTGGACGCCCAGGTCGCTGCGGTCGTCGTTCCCGCCCAGGACCCGGAGCCCCCGCCCGGCAAGGGCGAGGAGTTCGGCAAGGCGTCGCCGATCGCGCTCGTCGTCATCATCCTGCTGGGCATCTCGACGGTGCTGCTCATCGTCTCGATGAGCCGGCGGCTCAAGAAGCTGCCGAAGTCGTTCGACGAGGAGCCCGCCGCCGACGATGCCGTCCCCGGCGAGGACACCTCCTCCGAGACGCGCAAGGACTGAACCGTCAGCGCCGTCGTCCCACGACGAACCAGGCCAGCGGCAGGAGCCCGGCCGAGCTGACGACGCTCAGCGCGGTGACCCACACCCATTTCGGGCCGCGGATCTGTTCGGCCGGGCGGCGCCGCAGGTCGAACAACGCCGCGGCCCGCAGCGCGGCGTCGGCCGAGCCGGCCACGACGAGGAGCTTCCGGACTCCCGGGCTGAGGTCGTTCCAACGCTTCGCGGCCATGGGTGTCACTCTCGTCGGTGCGGCCGTCCCCGACAAGCTTCCGCCCGGCGTGTTTGACAGGCTCTGACCATGCCGAACCGCCTCGCCGCGGCGACCAGCCCGTACCTGCTCCAGCACGCCGACAACCCCATCGACTGGTGGGAATGGTCCGAGGAGGCCTTCGCCGAGGCCCAGCGTCGTGACGTCCCGATCCTGCTGTCCGTCGGCTACGCCGCCTGCCACTGGTGCCACGTCATGGCTCACGAGTCGTTCTCCGACGAGGCCACGGCCGCCCAGGTCAACGAGGCGTTCGTCGCGATCAAGGTCGACCGCGAGGAGCGGCCCGACATCGACGCCGTCTACATGAACGCCACCCAGGCCATGACCGGGCAGGGTGGTTGGCCGATGACGTGCTTTCTCACCCCGGTCGGTGAGCCGTTCCACTGTGGGACCTACTACCCGTCGGCCCCCGGCCACGGCTTGCCGTCGTTCCGTCAGCTGCTCGACGCCGTCACGACCGCCTGGAACGACGACCGCGACCGCGTCCGGGGCGCCGCGGGGGAGATCGCGGCCCGGCTCGCGGAGTCGGCGGTCACGACGCTGCCGCCGTCGGTGGTCGGGGAGGGCACGCTCGACGCCGCGGTCGCGGGGCTCGCCCAGGGGTTCGACGCCGGCACCGGCGGGTTCGGCGGTGCGCCCAAGTTCCCGCCGTCGATGGTGCTGGAGTTCCTGCTGCGCCATCACGAGCGCACCGGCTCGGTACCCGCCCTGTCGATGGTCGAGCTCACCGCCGAGCGGATGGCCCGCGGTGGCCTCTACGACCAGCTCGCCGGCGGCTTCGCCCGCTACAGCGTCGACGCCGACTGGGTGGTGCCGCACTTCGAGAAGATGTTGTACGACAACGCGCTGCTGCTGCGGGTCTACGCACACCTGGCGCGCCGGACCGGCTCCGCGTTCGCCCGCCGGGTCGCCGAGGAGACCGCCGCGTTCCTGCTGCGCGACCTGCGCACCCCCGAGGGCGGCTTCGCCTCCGCGCTCGACGCCGACACCGACGGCGTGGAGGGGCTCACCTACGCCTGGACGCCCTTCCAGCTGCGTGAGGTGCTGGGGGAGGACGCCGACTGGGCCGCCTCGCTGCTCACCGTCACCGAGGGCGGGACCTTCGAGCACGGCTCCTCGACGTTGCAGCTGCGCGCCGACCCGCCCGACCTGCCGCGCTGGGACGCGGTGCGGACGCGGCTGCTCGCGGCGCGGGACCGCCGTCCGCAGCCCGCGCGTGACGACAAGGTCGTGACGTCGTGGAACGGGATGGCGATCCTCGCCCTCGCCGAGGCGGGCGCCGTGCTCGACCGGCCCGACTGGGTCGTCGCCGCAGGTGAGGTCGCCGACCTGCTGCTGCGGCTGCACGTCGTCGACGGCAGGCTGCGCCGGTCGTCGCGGGGCGGCGTCGTCGGCAGCGCGGCGGCGGTGCTGGAGGACCATGCGCTGCTGGCCGACGGCCTGCTCGCGCTGCACCAGGCGACCGGCGACCCGGCCCCGCTGACCGCCGCCACCGGGCTGCTCGACCTCGCGCTCACCCGTTTCCCCGACCCGTCGGCGCCCGGCAGCTGGTTCGACACCGCCGACGACGCCGAGCAACTGCTGCACCGCCCGCGCGAGCTGACCGACAACGCGTCGCCCTGCGGGGCGTCCGCGCTGGCCAACGCCCTGGTGACGGCGTCGGTGCTGGCGGCGCCCGCCGACTCCGCCCGCTACCGCGCGGCCGCCGAGGCCGCAGTGGCGGCGATCGGCACGCTCGCCGAGCGTCATCCCCGCTTCGCAGGGCACTGGCTCACCGCGGCGGAGGCCATGGCGTCGGGGCCGGTGCAGGTGGCGGTGGTCGGAGCGGAGGGTCGCTCTCCCCTGGTCGCGACGGCACGGCGGGTGGCGGTCGGCGGGACGGTCGTCGTCGCCGGGGCGCCGGACGCCGCCGGGGTGCCGCTGCTGGCCGACCGCCCGCTCGTCGACGGCGCCGCCGCGGCCTACGTGTGCCGGGGGTTCGTGTGCGACCGACCGGTGACCGGTGTCGCCGACCTCGAGGCGCCCCTCACCGAGCACCTGTGAGCGACGGGCGCCGGCACCGACGAGGTCTGCAGCGTCCGCCACCGGCGAACACGTCGCCGTTGCAAGTGTTGCTGTGTAATCTCGTAATCGAATCGCCGATGGTAGGGGGCTCGACATACGAGGAGGACCCCATGTCTGGACGCATGCACCGCGGATGGCACGGCGGGGGACGGGGCCGGGGCCCCGGACGGGGCGGCTGGCAGCAGTCCGACCTCCCCGGCGCCGACGACGCCGCCGCCTGGCTCTCCGGCCGGCTGCCCGACGGCTGGTTCGTCGGCGCACCGGAGGTCACCGTCGACCGCGAGGAGATCGTCGTCGTCGGCGAGCTCACCGCCCCCGAGGGCGATTTCGACGACACCGACGCCGGCCGCGCCGAGCGCGCCGCCGCCGCGTCCGGCCGCATCTCGCGATTCCGCGAGGAGACCCGCGACGAACGCATCGACATCGCCCGCCAGGCCGAACACCGCTACCAGCGCAAGGTCGCCTGGGGTGCCCGGATCGGCGACGTCACCGAACTGTTCACGACGGCGTCGGTCCCCGTCATGACGCGGCTGCGTCAGCCCGAGCGGATCGTGCTCGACACCCTGGTCGACTCCGGCGTCGCGCGCTCACGGTCCGACGCGCTCGCCTGGGCGGTCCGGCTCGTCGGCGAGCACGCCGAGGAGTGGCTGGGCGAGCTGCGCGACGCGATGGCGAAGGTCGACGAGCTGCGCACCAAGGGCCCCACCGGCGAGTGACCGCGCCCGGTCAGCCCGCGAACAGCACCAGCCAGATCGCGACGTAGTGGCAGGCGGCGGCCAGCACCGTCGCCGCATGGAAGAACTCGTGGTACCCGAACGTCGCGGGCCACGGGTTCGGCCACTTCGTCGCGTAGAACACCGCGCCCGCCGTGTACAGCAGGCCGCCCGCCACCACCAGCACGAACGCCGCCACGCCACCCGTGCGGAGCATCTCGGGGAACACGAACACCGCGACCCAGCCCAGCGCCACGTAGATGGGCACCGCGAGCCACGACGGGGCGGCCGGCCACGCCATCTTCAGCACGACACCGGCGATCGCACCGCCCCACACCGTCAACAACACCCAGCGGGCCGTCGACGGCTGCATCGTCTGCACCGCGACCGGTGTGTACGTGCCCGCGATGAACAGGAAGATCATGGAGTGGTCGAGCCGCTTCATGATCATCCGGGAGCGGACCGTCGCCCACGTGCGGCGATGGTAGAGCGCGCTCACCCCGAACAGCCCCAGGATCGTGAGGCTGTACACCGCCGTCGCCAGCGCCGCAGCCGCGCCGACCAGCGACGCGGCCACGGAGATCAGCGCCGCGGCCGCCAGGATCGACACCGCGAACGACCAGAAGTGCAGCCAGCCACGCATCCGTGGTTTGACGAACGGGGGTACCGGTGGCTGGGCCATGGTCCCTGCTGTCACCTGTCCGAGATTACGGCACCGACCGTGTCGCCGACGTGCCACGGAGGTGAACTCGCCACTCCGGATCTCCGCGCCGTCCCGCTGCGCGCGTAGGCTCTCCCGCCGTGGGCGTGCGCGACCTCCTCTACTCGGTCTACGAACGCAGCCTGACCCGGCGCCTCGAGAGCGCCGAGCGGCCGCGGCACGTCGCCCTCATGCTCGACGGCAACCGTCGCTGGGCTCGCGACGCCGGCCTCGTCGACGTCAACGACGGACACCGGGTCGGCGCGGCCAAGATCGGTGACCTGCTCGAATGGTGTCGTGACGCCGACGTCGAGGTCGTCACCCTCTTCCTGCTCTCCACCGACAACCTCACCCGGGCCGCCGACGAGCTGGAACCCTTGCTCGAGATCATCGCCGACGTCGTCGACGACCTCGCCGGGCCCGGACTGCCGTGGCAGCTGCGTGTCGTCGGCGCCCTGGAACTGCTGCCCACCGAGATCGCGTCACGGCTGGCCGCCGCCACCACCCGGACCGTGGGCCGCACGGGCCTGCAGGTCAACGTCGCGGTCGGCTACGGGGGACGGCAGGAGATCGCCGACGCCGTGCGCAAGCTCCTGCTCCAGCACGCCGAGTCCGGGACCTCGATCGAGGAGCTGGCCGACGTCCTCGACGTCGACCACATCGCCGCCCACCTCTACACCTCGGGCCAGCCCGATCCGGACCTGATCATCAGGACGTCCGGGGAGCAGCGGCTCTCGGGCTTCCTGTTGTGGCAGTCGGCGCATTCGGAGTTCTGGTTCTGCGAGGCCTACTGGCCCGAGTTCCGGCGTGTCGACTTCCTTCGTGCACTACGCGACTACGCCGCCCGGCACCGTCGTTTCGGTTCCTGATCGTTCTCCGTACAAATACTTTTCCCGCACCCACGAAAATGGCGCCGGACCCGAAGGTCCGGCGCCATTCCGCGTCAGGCGCTGCTGAGTGAAGGCGCTCAGTCGTTGCTCTGCGCCGAGGTGTCGCCGGCGGCGGCGGCCACGTCGCACGAGCGGTTCTCCGACTGGTCGGCCTTCGAGGCGGCCGAGCCGTTCGCGGCACCGGTCAGGTCGGCGACGACGTCCGAGACCTGAACGGCGAGGACGCCGTTGATCGGGAGGTTGTTGCCACACGCCGTGACCGGCACGTTGAGGTTGTTGTCCGACACGTTGACGAGGCCCTGGTGCAGCTCCTTGTTGGAGTTGACCTGGTCGCCGCTCTCGTGGGCGAAGGCGAGCGGGGCGACGGCGAGCAGGCCCGCGGTGGCGGTGGCCGCGACGATTCCGACCTTCTTCAGCACGTTATCTCCTGTTGGTCTTCGGGTCGGCTCTCGCCGACTCCTAGAACGTGCCAGCACCTGACGGGGGAGCCGTGCTGGCTGAGAAAAACTTATCCGCCGTGTCGGGTCCGAACCAAACTCCGTAACCCGATCGTGTAATTGACGTGTCGGCGGCCGGGTTACGCACCCGATCAGGTGTATTCCGTCGACACGAATCGTGACCGGGAACAGACGAAGGGCCCCGGACGATCGTCCGGGGCCCTTCGTGCTGAGCTAGAAAGCTCAGTCGTTGCTCTGCGACGAGGTGTCGCCGGCCGCAGCCGCGACGTCGCAGGAGCGGTCCTGCGACTGGTCGGCCGCGCTCTTGGCCTCGGCCGGCGCCAGCAGGCCCAGGGCGCCGGTCAGGTCGGCGGTGATGTCGGAGACCTGAACGCCCAGAACGTTGATCGGCAGGTTGTTGCCGCAGGCGGTGACGGGAACGTTGACGTTGTTGTCAGACACGTTCACGAGGCCCTGGTGCAGCTCCTTGTTGGAGTTGACCTGGTCGCCGCTCTCGTGGGCGAAGGCGAGCGGGGCGACGGCGAGCAGGCCCGCGGTGGCGGTGGCCGCGACGATTCCGACCTTCTTCAGCACGTTTATCTCCTGTTGGTCATCTGGAACCGAAACTCGATTCCTGGACGTTTGTCAGCACCTGACGGGGGAGCCGTGCTGACTGGGGAAAATGTATCCGGCTCGTTCCCGGGAACCAAACCGGGTAACCCGATCGTGTAATTGACGTGTCGGCCCGAGGGTTACGTCCCACGTTCGAGTGAACTCGGGACGGTGGAAATGCGACGCGAATCCGCTCGACGCAGACGTAGGGCCCCGGACGATCGTCCGGGGCCCTACGCGCGGAGCTGGAAAAGCTCAGTCGTTGCTCTGCGACGAGGTGTCGCCGGCCGCAGCCGCAACGCCACAGGAGCGGTCCTGCGACTGGTCGGCCAGGCTCTTGGCCTCGGCCGGGGCCAGCAGGCCCAGGGCGCCGGTCAGGTCGGCGGTGACGTCCGAGACCTGAACGCCCAGCACGTTGATCGGCAGGTCGTTGCCACAGGCGGTGACCGGGATGTTGATGTTGTTGTCCGAGACGTTGACCAGACCCTGGTGGACCTCGGAGCTCGAGTTCACCTGGTCGGCGCCACCGTGGTGGTGACCGCCGTGGCCGTGGCCGTGGCCGGCCTCGCCGGCGAAGGCGAGGGGGCTGACCGCGAGCAGACCCGCGGTGGCGGTGGCCGCGACGATTCCAGCCTTCTTCAGCACGTTTATCTCCTGTTGGTCTTCTGGTGTCGACCGAAGCCGACGCCGTCCGTGTCAACGCCCGACCGGGGAGCCCGCGCTGACTGAGGAAAAGCTATCCGCCGCCTTCCCCTACACCAACTTCCGTACCACTATCGTGTGAGGCAAGTACTTTACGTTTAGTTACGCACTCGATCGAGTGCAGTTCTGGACCGCGTGAGGCGATGTCGGCGCATGTTCGTGCACTGAGAGTCAGTAAGGTTTCCACGAACGGACCAGTAACCTTTCACGGGTACACGCTGTGTAGTTCAGGCCCGGTTACGCAACGGCGGGGCACCACCCGTCGGCTGCGCGTACGGTGCCCCGATGCAGCCGAGCCTGGTCCCTCGTGACTACGTGTTGCTCGCGCTGAGGCTCGACCGGCTCGTCCCGGGCATCGTCGACACCTGGACCGGTGACCGGGCACTGCGCGCACACGCCGACGACGGACCCGCGCCCGACCCC
Source organism: Pseudonocardia sp. (assembly GCF_050250275.1). GTDB lineage: Bacteria > Actinomycetota > Actinomycetes > Mycobacteriales > Pseudonocardiaceae > Pseudonocardia. Next base: position 36,316 of record NZ_JBFWOY010000037.1, on the reverse strand, counting down.
GCCGACCTCGCCCGTGCGGCCACCCACCTCCGCCGCCGGCTACCCGACGCGGAACTCGGCCCCGCCCGCACCAGCCTCCTCGACGCCCAGCTGGGCGCCCTCCACACACACGCCCGGCGGGCCGCCGGCGACCACATCGGGTTCGTCGAACACGTCCGCACCACCCTCGACGTCGACCTCGACGGCGTCACCCCCGACGAGGACCGCTACCGCGACGCCCACACCCGGCTCGACGCGCTGCTCCCCGGCCGCGGCAGCCTCGCCGACCGCCTCGCCGTCCACCGTCGCCGCGAGACCGTGCCGCCCGCCCGCACCCGCGCCGCCGTCGACACACTCCTCGCGGCCCTGCGCGACCGCACCCGCGCCCACTACGGGCTCCCCGACGACGAACACGTCGACGTCGAGCTCGTCCACGACCGGCCCTGGACCGGGCTCACCCGTCACCTCGGCGGACTGCGCTCCCACGTCCGCATCGCCGCCGGCGCCGGCCTGCGCGCCACCCAGCTCGCCGCACTCGTCGCCCACGAGACCTACCCCGGCCACCACACCGAGCACTGCCTCGTCCGCGGCGTCCGCCACACCGGCGAACCGGAACGCGACCTCGTCGTCACCCCGTCCCCGCACAGCCTCGTCACCGAGGGCGCCGCCGACACCGGGCTCGACGTCGTCGCCGGACCGGACTGGGGCGCCTGGGTCGCCGACGTCCTCGCCGACACCGGCATCCGCTGCGACGGCCCGCTCGCGCAGGCCGTCGACACCACGCTGCGCGACCTCGCCGCCGTCCGGCAGGACGCCGCGCTCATGATCCACGACCGCGGCCGGTCGGTCGCCGACGCGGCCGCCCACCTGCGCCGCTGGCTCCTCGTCGACGACGCCCGCGCCCACACCCTGCTGCGCTTCGTCGTCGACCCCCGATGGCGCGGGTACACGACCGCCTACGTCGAGGGCGAGGCCCTCGTCCGCGCCTGGCTCGCCGCCGGACCCGACCCCGTCGACCGCTACCGACGCCTCCTCGACGCCCCGCGCGTCCCCGCACAGCTGCGCGCCGACCTCACCGCCGCAGCGTCCGGCGCAGTCCCCGTTGCTCCGGACGGGCGGCCGCCATCCGGGACCAACGGCCCGTCACGGTCCGCGAACCCGCCGATCAACGGTGAGCAGAGAGCGACGAGCGGTAGTCCGAAGTGTTAAATCTGCCGCTTCGCGTTCTTCGCCACGCGGTGTTGCTGTTGACCGCACCCGGGTGACCGCTAGTAGCGTTCATGGTGGCGGGGCGCACCCGATGCGAACCGCCCGGGGAGGCCCTGGTCGTGGTGTGTTGCACCCGAGGGGGCCGGCACCCGGCCCTTACGGGCGCTGGACGACGAGCAGCAAGTCGTCGGGTGACCCGTCAGGGGCCGGCCGGCCCACCAGTGAGTTGGGCGTGGTGTCGCGCCCACAAGGAGCACCCGTGACCGACCGTCGCAACGCCTTCGTTCCGGAGAGCACCGACGCCCCGTCTGGCACTCCGTCCCGCTGCTACGTGCTCGACACCTCCGTGCTGCTGTCCGACCCGTGGTCCCTGACCCGGTTCGACGAGCACGAGGTCGTCCTGCCGCTCGTGGTGATCTCTGAACTCGAAGGCAAGCGCAACCACCCCGAGCTCGGGTGGTTCGCGCGTACGGCGCTGCGCCAGCTCGACGAGCTGCGCATCCAGTACGGCCGCCTCGACGCCCCGATCCCGGTCGGGACCGCAGGCGGCACCCTCCACGTCGAGCTCAACCACACCGACCCGAGCGTGCTGCCGGCCGGATTCCGGACCGACAGCAACGACAGCCGCATCCTCGCCTGCGCGCTCAACCTGCAGGCCGAGGCCCGCGGCACCCGGGAGATCGTGCTCGTCACCAAGGACATGCCGCTGCGGGTCAAGGCCGCCGCGGTCGGCCTGCCGGCCGACGAGTACCACGCCCAGGACGTCGTCAGCTCCGGGTTCACGGGCATGGCCGACCTCGACGTCACCCAGGACGAGGTCGACGCCCTCTTCCGTGACGGCAGCCTCGACCACGACGCCGCCCGCGACCTGCCCTGCAACACCGGGATCCGCCTCCTCGGCGGCTCCGGCGCCGCACTCGGGCGCGTCGCCGCGGACAAGCGCATCCGCCTGGTCCGGGGCGACCGGGAAGCGTTCGGGCTGCACGGACGCTCCGCCGAACAGCGCATCGCCCTCGACCTGCTGCTCGATCCCGAGGTCGGGATCGTGTCGCTGGGCGGCCGCGCCGGAACCGGCAAGTCCGCGCTCGCGCTCTGCGCCGGACTCGAAGCCGTGCTGGAACGCCAGCAGCACCGCAAGGTCGTCGTCTTCCGGCCCCTCTACGCCGTCGGCGGCCAGGAGCTCGGCTACCTGCCCGGCAGCGAGAGCGAGAAGATGGCCCCCTGGGCCCAGGCCGTCTTCGACACCCTCGGCGCGCTGGTCAGCCAGGACGTCATGGACGAGATCCTCGCGCGCGGCATGCTCGAGGTGCTCCCCCTGACCCACATCCGCGGCCGGTCCCTGCACGACAGCTTCGTGATCGTCGACGAGGCACAGTCGTTGGAACGCAACGTCCTGCTCACGGTGCTCTCCCGGCTGGGCACCGCCTCCCGGGTCGTGCTCACCCACGACGTCGCCCAGCGCGACAACCTGATGGTCGGCCGTCACGACGGCGTCGCCGCGGTCATCGAGAAGCTGAAGGGCCACCCCCTCTTCGCCCACGTGACCCTCACCCGCAGCGAACGCAGCCCCATCGCCGCCCTGGTGACGGAGATGCTGGAGGGCCCCTCGGCCTGACGGTCAGACCCCGGGACGCCTGCCGTGAGGTGGGCGCCCCGGGGTGCCCGCCTTCGAAAGTGCCGTTCCTGCAAGAGGAGGCACCCGGGGGCCAGGGCTCCGAGGGGCGGAACCCCGGGTGGGTCACAGGCCGTGGGGGGTGCCTTCCGTGAAGCCGGAGGGGGTCTGGACGCCCAGGACGGCACGGTCGTGGAACTCGGCGAGGGTGCGGGCGCCGGCGTAGGTGCAGGCGGAGCGGATCCCGCTGCAGATCGCGTCGAGCACGTCTTCCACCCCGGGGCGCGCGGGGTCGAGCAGCTGTCGGGAGCTGGAGATCCCCTCCTCGAACAACGACTTCCGGGCGCGGTCGAAGTCGCCGTCGGCGCGGGTGCGGGCGCTGACGGCGCGCTTGGACGCCATCCCGAACGATTCCTTGTAGGGGCGGCCGGCCTCGTCGCGCAGGAGGTCGCCGGGGGACTCGTAGGTGCCGGCGAGCCAGGAGCCGATCATCGCGGCGGAGGCGCCGGCGGCGAGGGCGAGGGCGACGTCGCGGGGGTGGCGGATGCCGCCGTCGGCCCAGATCCGGACGCCGTGGTCGCGGCCGGCGGCGGCGCACTCGGCGACGGCGGAGAACTGGGGGCGGCCGACGCCCGTCATCATCCTGGTGGTGCACATGGCGCCCGGTCCGACGCCGACCTTGACGATGTCGGCGCCCGCGTCGGCGAGGTCGGCGACGCCGAGGGCGGTGACGACGTTGCCGGCGACGATCGGGGTGTCGGTGCCGGCCTCGGTGACGGCGCGGCGGACGGCGCGCAGTGCGTCGAGCATCTTGTCCTGGTGGCCGTGGGCGGTGTCGACGACGAGGACGTCGACGCCCGCGTCGAGCAGTGCCTTGGCCTTGGTGCCGACGTCGCCGTTGATGCCGATGGCGGCGGCGGTGCGCAGCCGGCCCCGGTCGTCGAGGGTGGGGTCGTAGATGCCGGCGCGGACGGCGCCGATGGCGGTGAGCAGGCCGGCGAGGCGGCCGTCGGTGTCGAGGCCGAGGGCGACGCCGTGTCCACCGAGGGCGTCGAAGACGTCGCGGGGGGCGGCGTCGATCGGCATGGTGACGGGCGCGGGGGAGAGGACGTCGGCGAGCCGGGTGAAGCGGTCGACGCCGTGGCAGGCGGCGTCGTCGACGGTGCCGACGGGGCGGTGGCCGTCGTCGACGACGACGACGGTGCCGTGGGCGCGTTTGGGCAGCAGGTTGAGGGCGTCGGCGACGGCGTCGTCGGTGTGGAGGGTGAGTGGGGTGTCCCAGACGGGGTGGCGGGACTTGATCCAGCCGACGATCCCGGCGACGGCCTGGGGGTCGACGTCCTGGGGGAGGACGGTGAGGCCGCCGCGGCGGGCGAGGGTCTCGGCCATGCGCCGGCCGGCGACTGCGGTCATGTTGGAGGCGATGACGGGGACGGTGGCGCCGGAGCCGTCGGTGGTGGCGAGGTCGACGTCGAACCGGGAGGTCACCGACGAGCGGCCGGGGACGAGGAAGACGTCGTCGTAGGTCAGGTCGGTGGTCACGGCCGGGGTGGGGCCGCCGCTGTCGAGGAATCGCACGGTGTCCGAAACTACGCGGGTGCGGGCGGCGCGTCAGCGTTCGTGGGACTTACTCCGCAGAACCGCAGAAATATCACAGAGCGTGCTGGAGCTCCGACTTTTAGCACATGTGGGTGACAGCAATCTCCACCCCCGACGAGCGCATCAGCACTGTCTGCTAGCACCATTGGGGGATGGCCGGACGGTACGTCGTCGTGGGCGCGGGCGCCGTGGGCGCAACCGTCGCCGCTCAGTTGCACCTCGCGGGGATCGACGTCGTGCTCGTGGCGCGCGGGAAGAACCTCGAGGCCCTGCGCGCCAAGGGATTGCGTTATCTGCGCCCCGACGGTGCCCGGACGGTGGCGCTGCCGGTCGTCGGCGGACCCGACGAGCTCACCCTGCGACCCGGCGACGTGCTGGTGCTGGCGGTCAAGTCCCAGGACGCGGAGACGGCGCTGGCGGACTGGGCGTGGCGGCCGGTCGTCGTCGACGACGAGGAGCGCGTCGCGGCGACGACCCTGCCGCTGGTGCTGATGCAGAACGGACTGGACACGGCGCGGACGGCGTTGCGGCGGTTCGCGACGGTCGTCGACTCGGTCGTGCTGAGCGGGGCGTCGCACGTGCGGCCGGGTGAAGTGGTCTCGCCGGGGGCCCCGTTGGCCGGCGGGTTCTACCTCGGCGACGCGCCCACGGGCACCGGTGAGCACGCCCAGCGCATCGCCGCCGACCTGCGGACGGCCGAGTTCGCGGTGCAGGTCGTACCCGACATCGTGTGCTGGAAGGTCGGCAAGCTGCTGGCCAACCTCTTCTGGAACCTCGACGCGCTGTACCGCCGCAGCAGGTTGCGGTCGAAGCTGGGCAACGCGCTCTGCGACGAGGCGGAGGTCGTCCTGCAGGCGGCGGGCTACGAGCAGCGCACGTCGACGCCCGATGAGCTGGACCGGTCCTGGTTCGAGTCGGTGGACGTGCCGGGGCATCGGCGTGGCGGGTCGTCGACGTGGCAGAGCCTCGCCCGCGGGGGCAGCGCGGAGGGTGACTACCTGTACGGCGAGATCGTGCTGCTGGCGCGTCTCAACGGGTTGCGTGCGCCGCTCAACGAGGCTGTCCAGGCCCGGCTGGCGACGGCCGCGCAGCGCCACCACCGCGCCCGGTCGCTGCCGACGTCCGACATCGCGGACCTGCTGGGCTACACCGGGGTCGCGCGCCCGCTGGCCGCACTGCTCTGAGCCGGGACCGCCGGCCCGTCGCCGCGGGGGCCGGTGGCGCAGCGGTGATCAGGCCAGCAGGGCACGCACGCTGTCGATCGTGTCGGCCTCGGCGGCGGTCTTGTCGGGGCGGTAGCGCAGCACCCGGGCGAACCGCAGGGCGACGCCGCCGGGGTAGCGGACGCTGCGCTGCGCACCGTCGAGCGCGATCTCGACGACCAGCTCCGGGCGCAGCATGACCGCGTGGTCGTCCTGCTCCCGCGCGTACCCGGGGAACGTGCGGGTCTGCCAGGCGAGCAGCTCGTCGGTCATGCCCTTGAACGTCTTCCCGACCATGATCGGGTCGCCGCCGTCGGGGTCGCGGGCGCCGAGGTGGATGTTGGACAGGCTGCCGGTGCGCCGCCCGTAGCCCCACTCGGCGCCGAGGACCACCAGGTCGAGCGTGTGCACCGGCTTGACCTTCTGCCACGCCTTGCCCCGCCGGCCCGCCGCGTAGGGCGCCGCCAACGCCTTGACGACGACGCCTTCGTGCCCGGCGGTCAACGCGTCGTCGAGGACCTGCGCGGCCTGTTCGGGGTCGGGGCGCCGCACACCGGGCATCCGCAGGTGGGCGTGTGCCTCGGCGGCGAGCAGCCCGGCGAGCGCGTCGAGCCGCTGTTCGAGTGGCTCGTCGAGCAGGTCGGTCCCGTCGAGGTGCAGGAGGTCGAAGAAGAACGGGCTGAGCAGCCCGCCCTGTTCGCCGTCGTCGGAACCGAAGCGCGACATGGTGTCCTGGAACGCGCGGGGGCGACCGTCGTCGTCGACCGCGAGGGTCTCGCCGTCGAGCACCGCGGTGCGGCACGGCAGCGCCCTGACCTGTTCGGCCAGCTCCGGTACGGCGGCGGTGATCTCGCGCAGGCTCCGCGTCCACACCCGGACCTCGTCGTCGTCGCGGTGGACCTGGATGCGGGCGCCGTCGAGCTTGAACTCGACGGTGACGTCGGTGCCGAGGCTGCCCAGCGCGGCGTCGAGCGAGTCGCCCGGGGAGGCGAGCATGGGCCGGACCGGCACGCCGACGGTGAGTGCCACCGCGTCGAGCGCCTCGGCCCCGCCGGTCAGGGCGGTCGCCGCCGTCTCGGGCAGCCGGCCCGACAGCATGAACGAGCGGCGGACGGTGGCCAGCGGAACCTCGGCGGCGACCGCGATCGCGTCGAGCATGACGCCTTCGAGCGCGCCGTGGCGCAGCTCGCCGCCGATGAGCCGGGCGAGGAACGCCTGCTCCGGCTCGGTCGCGGCGCCGAACAGGGCGCCCAGCAGCTCCTTGCGCCGCCGGGCGGAGCCTGCGCCCGCGGTGCCGGCGAGCTCGGTGAACGTCGCGTCGACCTCCGCGATCGTGAGCGACGGTGCGTCGGCCGCGTCGGTGGCAGCGGCCTGCAGGGTGCGCCAACCGGTACCGATGCGGCCCTGCCGGGTCTCGCCCGACAACCACGATGCGGTGGGTTCGACGACGCCCGCGGCGTGCGCGGCGCGCAGCAGCATCGCGATCGCCGCGGCCTTCTCCTTGCGGGAGCGGGTGGCGGCGACCGCGGCGGACGTGGCCACGACCTCGGCGAGCAACACAGGACGGAGTCTGGCAGTGGCCACCGACGATTTCCTGCCGGACCGGGGGGCGCACAGGGCATGCGGACGCCCCGGGGGAAGGTCACCCGGGGCGGTCGCTGGTGGAGGGATGGGTCAGTTGTAGACGTGGTGGGTGGAGTAGCTCGACGACGAGTGCTCGCTGTACGAGGACGACTCGTGGCTGCCCTTGTCGTAGGACTCGTGGCAGTGCGACTCGCTGTAGGACGACTTCTCGCAGTAGTCGTCCTCGTAGCGGTTGTCCCAGCAGTGCCCGTACGGGTGGGGGACCGCTGTGGGGTGGCGTTCCCTGTGAGGAGAACTCTGCCGTCCGAAGGCCTGCGCGACGATCGAGTACGCCCCCGTTCCCGAGGGGGAGAACCCCACTCATTCGCGGTCGGGTGCGGCCCGCACGGTCGTGGTGTCGAGCTGGACGTGTGTCGGCGAGCCCGGGACGGGCAGGGTGTCGCGGCTGGCGGCGTCGACGGTCAGCTCGCCGAGCTCCGTGGTGACGACCAGCCGGGTCACCGGGCCGAGGAACGTGCTGGTCAGGACGGTCCCGGCGATGCCGCCGGAGTCGCCGACGGTGAGCGCCTCGGGCCGGACCGCGACCGTGAGCGGGCCGTCCGCGGCGTCACCGGCCAGCTGCGCGCGCGTGCCCAGCACCTCCACCGAGCGACCCGCCGACGCGACGGCGGGCAGCCGGTTCACCACGCCCACGAACTCGGAGACGAACGCCGTCGCTGGGGAGCCGTAGACCTGCAGCGGCGTCCCGACCTGCTCCATCCGCCCGGCGTTGAGCACCGCGACCCGGTCGGCGACGGCGAGCGCCTCGGACTGGTCGTGGGTGACGAACAGCGTCGTGATGCCCTCGGCGAGCTGCAGCCGCCGGATCTCGTCGCGGAGCTGGACACGGACCCGGGCGTCCAACGCGGACAACGGCTCGTCGAGCAGCAGCACCGACGGCGACACCGCCAACGCGCGCGCGAGCGCGACACGCTGCTGCTGGCCGCCGGAGAGCTCGTGCGGGTAGGACCCGGCGCGGTCGCCGAGCCCGACGAGCTCCAGCAGCTCGGCCGCGCGCGCCTTCCTCTTCGACAGGGCGACGCGGCGCATCCGCAGCCCGAAGGCGACGTTGTCGGCAGCCGTCATCGTCGGGAAGAGGCTGTAGGCCTGGAACACCATGCCGGTGTCGCGCTTGCTGGCGGGGACGCCGGTGACGTCGCGGCCGTCGATCAGGATCTCACCCGACGACGGCTTGTCGAACCCGGCGAGCAGCCGCAGCGCGGTGGTCTTCCCGCAGCCCGAGGGGCCGAGCAGCGCGAGCAGCTCGCCGGGGCGCAGGGCCAGGTCGAGCCCGTCGAGGGCGCGGGTCTCCCCGAACACCCTGCTGACGCCGCGGAACTCGACGGCTGCCGCCTCGGTGGTCCCGGTGTCCGGGACGGTGCGGGATGTGGCCGTCACGACGAGCTCCTCCTGGCGACGCGCCGGCCGCCGACGAACGAGACCGCCAGCAGCAGTACCCAGGTGAGTACCAGGCTGGCGAGGGACAGGGCCACCGAGACGCCCGCGGCGCTGCGGCCGACCTCGACGACCGCGACGGGGAACGTGTCGGTGTAGAGCAGGATCCGGGCGATGACGACCTCGCCGAGGACGAGCGCGAGGGTGAGGAACGCGGCGCCGAGGACGGCGCTGCGGATCGTCGGCAGCACGACCCGCACGATCGCGCCGGCCATCCCCGCGCCGAGGTTGCGCGCCGCCTCGACCAGGGTGCGCAACGGGACCGCGGCCAGCCCGTTGTCGACGGCCCGGTACGCGAACGGCAACGCCAGCACCACGTAGAACGGGGTCAGCGCGGCCGTCGAGGAGGAGAACAGCGTCCGGAACAGCGGGGTGTCGAGGTTGGCCTGCACGAACGCGATCCCGGCCGCCATCACGACGGGCGGGATGACGATCGGCAGGATTGTCGCGCTCTCCAGGACCCCCGCGAGCGAGGGGAACCGCAGCCGCACCCAGACCGCCGTCGGCACCACGAGCACGATGACGACGACCGCGGTGAACAGCGCGATCTGCAACGACGTCAAAAGGCCGGTGAGCAGGGCGTCGTCGGTCGCGACGGCGAGGTAGTTGCCGAACCAGTAGCCGCCGCCGGGTTTGCGGAAGCTGAACTCGGCGGCCGCGACGAGCGGGACGAGGAAGTAGATCGCCGCCAGCGTGAGGACGACGACCCGCCAGCGCCGCCGCCTCATCGCCGGTTCCAGCGGGCGGCGCGGCGCTGCAGGAACAGGTACGCCACCATCACGACGGCGATCACGACGACCATGTTCAGCCCGAGGGCGAGCCCGACGTTGGCCTGGCCGGTGATCACGTTGCCCGACAACGCGGACGCGATGGCCGTCGGCACCAGGGGGATGGAACCCGACGTGAGGGCGAGGGCCGTGGCGTAGGCGGCGAAGGCGTTGCCGAACAGGACGAGCGTCGCGCCCGCGACGGCGGGTGCGAGGACCGGCAGCGCGATGTGGCGCCAGTAGGCCCACGACGACGCGCCCAGGTTCTCGGCGGCCTCCCGCCACTGCGGCAGCAGCCCTTCGAGCGCGGGGGTGATCAGGATGACCATCAGCGGGATCTGGAAGTAGACGTAGGTCAGGCCCAGACCGGTGAGCGAGTCGATGCGGAAGCCCGACGCGTAGAGGTCGATGCCGATGCCGCGCAGCCACACCGTCGCCAGCCCGGTCTGGCCGAGGGCGGCGATGAACGCGAACGCCAGAGGCACGCCGCCGAAGTAGGCGAGCACGCCCGAGGCCGTGGACACGATGCGCCGCAACGGGCTGGTGCGCCCGGAGGTGAGGACGGCCTGGGCCAGGAACGTCCCGAACACGGCGCCGATCACCGCGGTGACCGCGGAGAGCAGCAGGCTCTGCCGGAACGCGGCGAGGTACTGCGGCTGCGTCAGCGAGGTGACGATGTTGTCGAACGTGGGCCGGCCGTCGGGGTCCGACAGAGCGCCGCTGACCACGAAGTACAGCGGCCCACCCAGGAAGATCACCAGGTAGCCGACGAACGGGACCAGGCCGAGTGCGGCCCGCCACCGCCCTGCCGGACGGCTCGGGGGCGCGTCCTTCGGGGCGGCGACGGGCGTGTCGAGCAGTGAGCTCACAGCGAGGTCGTCACGAGGTCGCCGTCGCCCAGCCGGTGGCGACGACCTGCTTGGCCTTGTCGGTCTGGGCCTGCGTCGGGAACTGCGGCTCGCCCTCGACCTTCGGCAGCGCGGCGACGAGCGCGGGCGTTGCGGTGCCGGCGGCCTCCATCTGGTCGAGCCGGATCGGGCGGGCCTTGCCGGCGAGGAACAGGTTCTGGCCCTCGTCGGAGTACAGGTACTCCTGCCACAGCCGGGCCGCGGCCGGGTGCGGGGCGTTCTTGTTGATCGCCTGCGCGTAGTACTGCGCGAACAGCCCGTCGGAGGGGACCGTGACCTGCCAGGTGAACGACGCCTTGACCTTCTCGGCCTGCGCGACGTTCGTGTAGTCCCAGTCGAGGACGATCGGGGTCTGGCCCGACTCGATCGTCGCCGGGGTCGGGTCGATCTTGAGCAGGTTGCCGCTCTTGGACAGGGAGCCGAAGTAGTCGACGCCCGGCTGGATGTCGTCGAGGGAGCCGCCCTTGGCCAGCGCCGCCGCCCACACCGACGCGAAGCCCGCCGCGGCCTGCGTCGGGTCCCCGTTGATGGCGACCTTGCCCGCGTAGTCGGGCTTGGCCAGGTCGGCGATCGTGGTGGGGCAGACGGGGACGAGCGTGGTGTTGCAGCCGATGGAGATGAAGCCGCCGTAGTCGTTCACCCACGCGCCGGAGGCGTCCTTGTTGCCCGCGGGGATGTCGGCGAACGACGCCACCTGGTACGGCGCGAACAGGTCGGTGTTGCCGTTGGCGAACGCCTGGCCGAGGTCGAGGACGTCGGGCGCCCGGTCCTGGGTGCCGAGCTGCTTGACGGCGTTGATCTCGTCCTGGCTGGAGCCCTCGGGGTTGGTCGACTCGACCTTGATGCCGTACTTGTCCCCGAAGCCCTTGATGATCGCGCCGTAGTTGGCCCAGTCCGGGGGAAGCGCGATGACGTTGAGCGTGCCCTCCTTCTTGGCCGCTGCGACGAGCGCGTCCATCCCGCCGCCCGCCTGCGCCGACGTCGTGGTCGCCCAGTTCGTGCCGTCGGACGACGCCGACGATCCGCCCCCGGAGCCGCTCGACGAGCTGACACAGCCGGTGGCCAGCCCCAGCACGGCCGCGACCGCGACCCCTGCCGCGGCGCTGCGCATCCTCTTCATCGCTCTCCTCGGTCTGTGTGGGCCGTGGTCACGAGCCCGGGAGAGCCTCGCCGCCAAGGATTGCGGGAGGGTGTACGTCACCCGTCCGGGTGGTGCAGCGCTGCAGTCCGGGCCGGTACGCGGCACGGTGCGCCCCATGGTGGGCCGTCCGCGCGTCCCCCGCCCGGGCCGAGACCAAGGTGTGACGTGGGAACGGGGCAAAACGGTCAGGCGGCCGTCGTCGTGGTGGTCCGCAGCAGGTCGGCCACCCGGACGATGCCGGTGCAGGAGCCTCCGGCCGCGACCAGGACGACATCGTCGTAGCTGCGGGCGGGGTCGGAGCCCACGCTCCAGCGCAACGCCTCGGCGACGGGGGTGAGCTCGTCGAGCAGCCGCGGCCGCTCACCCAGGGTCGCCGCGGGCCGCGCGGCGTACAGGGCGCGGCCGTACGGACCGGAGATCGCGAGCATGAACCGGTTGCGGTCGAGATAGCACGTCGGCACCTGGTGCGGACCGAGCAGGACGACGCCCCCGGCGAGCGGGTGGTCGCCCAGCGCGCGGCGGGCGTCGTCCGCCGTCGCGGTGTCGGGCAACGCGACCGCGGCCTGTGCCAGGTCGCGGACCGCGGACGGCCGGATCGGCGTGGCGACCCGCGGACCCGCGGGGCCCGGGTCCGCGGCGGGGACGAGCCCGGCTCGCGTGCGGACGTGCGCTTCGTCACCCGGTGTGGTCGGAACCCGGTCGAACAGGCCTATTCCGGACGCGTCATCGCCAGCACGTCGAGCGCGGCGTCGAGCTGCTCGAGCGTCAGCCGGCCCGCCTCGACGTGCCCCCGCTCCAGGACGACGTCGCGGATCGTGCGGCGCTCCTTCAGCGACTGCTTCGCGATCGAGGCCGCCTCCTCGTACCCGATGAACTTGTTCAACGGCGTCACGATCGACGGCGACGACTCCGCGTACTCCCGTGTCCGGTCGACGTCGGCCTGCGCGCCGTCGACGACCTTGTCGGCCAGCAGCCGCGCCACCGCCGCCAGCAGCCGCGCCGACTCCAGCACGTTGCGCGCCATCACCGGCATCATCACGTTGAGCTCCAGGTTGCCCTGGCTGCCCGAGAACGCGACGGTCGCGTCGTTGCCGATGATCTGCGCCGCGACCATCATCGTCGCCTCGCAGATCACCGGGTTGACCTTGCCCGGCATGATCGAACTGCCCGGCTGCAGATCGGGCAGGTGGATCTCGGCGAGCCCGGTCCGCGGTCCCGACGACAGCCACCGCAGGTCGTTCGCGACCTTGTACAGCGACACCGCCGCCGTGCGCAGCGCCCCCGACGCCTCGACCAGCGCGTCCCGCGCACCCTGCGCCTCGATGTGGTCGGGTGCCTCCGACAGCACCTCCAGGCCCGTCGCCGCGCGCAGCTCGTCGACGACCGCCGCGCCGAAACCCGCCGGCGCATTCAGCCCGGTGCCGACCGCGGTGCCGCCGATCGGCAGCTGCGCCAGCCGGGGCAGCACGTCACGCACGCGCGCCGCGCCGTTCTCGGCCTGCGTGGCCCAGCCGCCGGCCTCCTGACCCAGCGTGATCGGGACGGCGTCCATCAGGTGCGTCCGGCCCGCCTTCACGACGTCGGCCCAGTCGGCGGCGCGGCGGCGCAGCGCGGCCGCGAGGTGGTCGAGCGCCGGCGCGGCGTCGCGGGCCAGCGCCTCCGTCGCGGCCAGGTGGATCGTCGTCGGGAAGACGTCGTTGGACGACTGCGACGCGTTGACGTGGTCGTTCGGGTGGACGTCGACGCCCGCCCCCGACGCGAGCGTCGCGATGACCTCGTTGGCGTTCATGTTCGACGACGTGCCCGACCCGGTCTGGAAGACGTCGACGGGGAAGTGGTCGTCGTGGCGGCCCGCCGCGACCTCGTCGGCGGCCGCGGCGATGGCGTCGGCGACCGTGGCGTCGAGCACGCCGATCCGCTTGTTGACCCGGGCCGCGGCCCCCTTGACCAGGCCCAGCGCGCGGATCTGGGCCCGTTCGAGACCGCGTCCGGAGATCGGGAAGTTCTCCACGGCCCGCTGGGTCTGCGCGCGCCACAGGGCGTCGGCGGGGACCCGGACCTCGCCCATCGTGTCGTGCTCGATCCTGAAACGTGCGGCGCCGTCGCTCATGGACCCAGTGTTCCCCGTGCGGGCCCCGCCCACGACGAGATGGCCACCACGACCCCGGTCAGGCGACGACCTGGACCGGTTCACCCCTGCTCAGCGCGGCGAAGAACGCCTGCGCGGCCGCCTTGGACAGGTGGATGCAGCCGTGCGACTGCTGGGACAGGCTGCCCTGGTGGAAGGCGATGCCGCCGTTGAAGAACACCGAGTACGGCATCGGGGCGTTGTTGAACAGGCTGCTCTTGTGGTTGATGTTCTTGAACGTCACCGCGAACATGCCCGGCGGTGTCCGCCACCCGGGCCGGCCGCTGGTGATCGGCACGGGCCCGTAGGAGACCTTGCCGCCGTCGACCAGCCACGCCTTCTTCGTCGACAGCTGCACGCAGGCCGAGACGGTCGCCCTGCAGGGTGTCCCGGCCGCGAGGCCGACCGGCGTGACCGGCTTCGCCGTGGTCCTCGACGGGGGCGCGGTGGCCGTGGCGGTCGTCGTCGTGGTCGCCGGGACCGTCGTCGACGGCACGGTCGTGGCCGCGACCGGCTGCTCGGCCGAGGACGGCGCCGCGGGCGGGACCCGCTGCGGGAACGTCGACGGTTCGGCGCCTGCGCGGGCGCACCCGGCGAGCACGACCGCGCCCGTCAGCAACGCGAACATCACCCGAAACGTGCGCATCCCGCACCCCCTGTCACGGCCCCCGGACGCGGGATGATCACACCATGTCGACCCGCCCCGATCGTGTCGCCGAATGCTCACGATTCGGTCACGTCGGGGCGGATCGGTCCGTCGGGCGACGGGGTCAGGGCAGCGGCGGGGATTCCGGGCGCTCGACCGAACCCAGGTCGATCGACGAGTACTCGCGCAGCTTCGTGAGACGGTGGTAGCCGTCGATCATCCGGACCGTGCCGGACTTCGAGCGCATGACGATCGACTGCGTCGTGCAGCCGCCCGCGCCGTACTGGACACCCTTGAGCAGGTCGCCGTTGGTGACGCCGGTGGCGCAGAAGAACACGTTGTCGCCCCGGACGAGGTCGTCCGTGCCCAGCACCCGGCTGAGGTCGTGACCTGCTGCGATGGCCTTCTCGCGCTCGGCGTCGTCGGTCGGCCACAGCCGGCCCTGGATCGCGCCGCCCATGCACTTGAGCGCCGCCGCGGCGATGATGCCCTCCGGCGTGCCGCCGATGCCGTACAGCATGTCGACGCCGGTGTTGGGGCGCGCCGCGGAGATCGCGCCCGCCACGTCGCCGTCGGAGATGAAGTTGATGCGCGCACCCGTGGCCCGGACCTGCTCGACGATCTCGGCGTGCCGCGGCCGGTCGAGGATGCAGACCGTCACGTCGGCGACGTCGTAACCCTTCGCCCTGGCCACGGCGCGGATGTTCTCCCCGACGGGCGCGGTGATGTCGATGGCGTCGGCGGCCTCCGGGCCGACGGCGATCTTCTCCATGTAGAACACGGCCGACGGGTCGAACATGGCGTCGCGCTCGGCGACCGCGAGCACCGCGAGGGCGTTGGTCATGCCCTTGGCCATCAGCGTGGTGCCGTCGACCGGGTCGACGGCCACGTCGCACCACGGGCCCTCGCCGTTCCCGACCTCCTCGCCGTTGAACAGCATGGGCGCCTCGTCCTTCTCGCCCTCACCGATCACGACGACGCCCCGCATCGACACGGTGCCGATCAGCTGCCGCATCGCGTCGACCGCCGCGCCGTCGCCGCCGTTCTTGTCGCCCCGCCCGACCCAGCGTCCCGCGGCCATGGCGGCCGCCTCGGTGACGCGGACGAGCTCCATCGCCAGGTTGCGGTCGGGCCGCATACGCTGCTCGGTGGTCATGGGGGCGCCTCCAGGGGTCGGGGGTGTCGGATTCGATCCTCGCAGATCGGTGGCCCGCGACGGCCGGTCCAGGGCCTGAGACGATGGTGACGTGAGCAGTGCACCGCCACCCGACCCGCAGCGTCCCGAGCCCGACCGCACCGGCGACGGGACCGACACCCACTCGGCCGGCGACGATGCGGCGACGTCCGGGACCGGGACCGCACCGGAGCAGGCCGCTGCAGGTCAGGAGGCCTCCGCGGCCGCCGCCGGGTCCGGCGGGACCGACGTCGAGGGTGCGCAGGTGCGGGCGCGGCGGCCCGTCGACACCGGGTCGGCGCCCCCGGCCAAACCGTCGCGCGGCGCGCTGTCGGTGCGCGACATGCTCGTCGCGATGGGTGTGATCATCGTCGTCGCCGTGCTGTTCACCAGGTCCTGCTCCTTCAGCCCCGGGGGCCCGACCATCGACCCCGGATCGGCCCCGGTCGTCGACGCCGCCGCGCGGCTGCAGGACGCGGCGCCGTTCACCCCGTTCGCGCTGCACGTCCCGAACGTCCCGGACAGCTGGCGGGCCAACTCCGTCGACTCCGGTCCGGTCCAGGGCGGCGGCCACGCGGTACGGGTCGGCTACCTCACCGACGGCGGTGCCTACGTCCGGCTCGTGCAGAGCGACGCCTCGGAGGAGGACCTCGTCGCCATCGAGGCGGGCGGCCCGCAGACCGCGACCGGCACCGTCGACACCGCGGGCCTCACCTGGGTCACCTACCGTGTCGGGCCGCGCTCCGAGGCGATGTGGGTGGCCCAGCTGCCGTCGGCGGACCCGCCGTCCCGGCTGCTGCTCACCGGCAGCGGCACCGACGCCGACTTCCGCACGCTCGCCCAGGCCGCCGTCGACGGCCGGCAGCTCCCGGTGGGCCGCACGCCGTCCTGACCCCGCCCGGTCAGTCGTCCTGCCCGCGAGCCTCGTCCAGAGCCTTCTCGACGCGTTCGCGCGCCCCGGCCAGGCGCTCCTCGCAGCGCCGGGCCAGCGCCTCACCGCGCTCCCACAGCGCCACCGACTCGTCGAGGCCCAGGCCGCCGACCTCCAGCGCGCGGACGACGTCCGCCAGCTCGTCGCGGGCCTGCTCGTAGTCCAGGCTCTCGACCGGGGGCCGTGCGTCGCTCATGACGGGTCATCCTGCCGGGCGGCGCCGTCCCCGACGACGCGGGCCGTCACCGCCCCGTCGGCGACCCTGATCCGGACCCGGTCACCGTCACCGACCTCGTCGGTCGCGCGGAGCACGGGCCACGCGATGCCGCGGCCCTGCGCGTCCTGCGCCTCGTCGGGCACCCGCTGCACCACCGCGTAGCCGCGCGCCAGCGTCGCCGCCGGGCCGAGCGTGGTCAGCCGGGCCCGCAGGTGCTCGACCTCCGTGGCCCGTGCGGCGAGCCCACGCTCGAGCGCGGCACGGGTGCGGTCGCGCAGCCGCTCGATCTCCTCGTGCCGCGACTGCATGGCGCGCAACGGGTCGGCCAGCACCGGCCGGGCGCGCAGCGCGGCCAGCAACCGCTGCTCGCGGTCGACCCACCCGTGCAACGCCCGCCGCGCCCGGTCGCGCAGCCCGGCGATGCGGGCGCTCTCCTCGGCGAGGTCGGGTACCAGCCGGCGGCCCGCCTCGGTGGGGGTGGAACAGCGCAGGTCGGCGACGTGGTCGACCAGCGGGGTGTCCGGCTCGTGCCCGATCGCGGACACCACCGGTGTCCGGCAGTCGGCGACCGCCCGGCACAACGTCTCGTCAGAGAACGGCAACAGGTCCTCGACGCTGCCCCCACCCCGCGCGAGCACGATGACGTCGACGTCCGGGTCGCGGTCGAGCACCCCCAGCGCCTCCACGATCTGCGGCACGGCCAACGACCCCTGCGTCGCGGTGTGCTCGACGCGGAAGCGCACCGACGGCCAGCGCGCCGTCGCGTTGCTGACGACGTCGTGCTCCGCCGCCGACGCCCGCCCCGTGATCAGCCCGATCCGCGCAGGCAGGAACGGCAACGGACGCTTGCGCGCGACGTCGAACAGACCCTCCGCGGCCAGCAGCCGACGCAGCCGCTCGATCCGCGCCAGCAGCTCACCGAGACCCACCGCCTGGATGCGGTCGACCCGCAGGCTCAACGTCCCGCGCCCCAGGAAGAACGACGGCTTCCCGTGGACGACGACCCGGTTGCCCTCCGCCACCGCGGGCCCGCCCTCGCGGACGAGCGCGACCGGGCACGTCAGCTGCAGGGACACGTCGGCGGCGGGGTCGCGCAGCGTCAGGAACGCCGTGCCCGTCCCGGGCCGGGCCGTGACCTGCGCCAGCTGCCCCTCGACCCAGACGGCGCCGAGCCGGTCCACCCACTCCGCGATCTTGCGCGCGACCGTCCGGACCGGCCACGGCGACTCGGGCGAGGTCGGGGCCCCGCTCACTCCTCGGTGACGGTGACGATGCGGTTGCCCAACATCGTCACGTACGGCGGGCGGTTGCCGTGGCTGATCTCCCACTGCAGCAGGGAGCGCAGCTCGTCGGCGCCGAGCCGGCGCAGGTGGCCCCGCAGCTGCGGGATCGTCATGGCCGTGTAGCCGGGGAGGACGGCGGGGCCGTCGCCCACCGCGTCGGCGGACACGTCCGCGGTCCCGGCGCGCTCGGTCTCGGCGGCGATCTCCGCGGCCGGGTCGGCGACGTCGATCGGGTCCGACGGGTCGGCAGGCAGGTCGACGCCCGTGGCGCCTACGGCCGGGGTAGCCGGACGCGGGCCGGTCGCGGAGCGGCCTGCCGCGCGGGCATCGTGGTCGGCGGGACCGTCCTCGTCGAACGTCGCACGGCCGCGCATCGACGTGACCGACGCGCCGTTCGTCGCCGCCGGCTCGTCCTCGTCGAACGTCGCCCAGCTGGGGGTCTCCGGGACCGGGCGCAGCGCACCCAGAGCGCGGTCGCCCTTGATCGCCAGCTCGGTGACGCGCTGCTGCACCCGCATCGACGCCTGCAGCGCCTGGCTCACGGCCGTCACCGGCAGTTCGGTGACGAGTCGGGGCAGGTCGCGGGCCTGCTCGACGGCGGTCGCGACTAGGCCGGCGGCGATCCGCACCGGCATCGGCAGCGGCTTCATGACCGCATCATCCCCTGCGACGGCGGGTGCGTCACCTGGGGGAGGTGCTGGGCCGGTGCGGCACGGGGCCCGCCGAGCCGGTACCGGTCGCGGCTCGGGCCCGCGCCGCCCGCTCGCCCCGTGTCAGAGGCCCCGACCCCAGGCCCCGACCCCCAGGTGCCGGCCCGTCGACGCGCGGCGGCCGGCCGCGCGACGTGCTGCCGCCGTGCGTGGCGGGGCCCCGCGCGTCCCGACCCGTCACCGGGACGCCGGTCGGCGACGGGTCTGGGTCACGTCCGGCGGCCGGGTCGCGGCCGCGCCCGTACCCTGGGGGCATGTCCGGACCCGAGACCAAGCGAGTTCTGCTGGCCAAGCCGCGCGGATACTGCGCCGGCGTCGACCGGGCCGTCGAGGCGGTCGAGCAGGCGCTGGACAAGCACGGCGCACCGGTCTACGTCCGCAAACAGATCGTGCACAACGTCCACGTGGTGCAGACGCTCAGCGAGCGTGGCGCGATCTTCGTCGACGAGGCCGACGAGGTGCCGCCCGGCTCGATCGTCGTCTTCTCCGCACACGGTGTCTCGCCCGCCGTCCGCGACCAGGCCAAGGAGCGCGAGCTCCGCACCATCGACGCGACCTGCCCGCTCGTCACCAAGGTCCACGGCGAGGTCAAGCGGTTCGCCCGCGAGGACTACGACATCCTGCTGGTCGGCCACCGTGGCCACGAGGAGGTCGAGGGCACCTCCGGCGAGGCCCCGGACCACGTGCAGCTCGTCGACTCGGTCGCCGACGTCGCCTCGGTGACGGTGCGTGACCCGGAGAAGGTCGTGTGGCTGTCACAGACCACCCTGAGCGTCGACGAGACGATGCAGACCGTCGAGGCGCTGCGCGAGCGGTTCCCGACGCTGCAGAACCCGCCGAGCGACGACATCTGCTACGCCACGCAGAACCGGCAGGTCGCCGTCAAGGCGATGGCCCCGCGGTGCGACCTGGTGCTGGTGGTGGGGTCGGCCAACTCGTCGAACTCGGTGCGGCTCGTCGAGGTCGCCCTCGCCGCCGGCGCCGGCGCCTCGTACCTGATCGACTACGCCCGTCAGATCGACGACAGCTGGCTCGACGGCGTCCGGACGGTCGGCGTCACGAGCGGTGCGTCGGTGCCGGAGGTGCTGGTCCGCGGCGTCCTCGACCACCTCGCCGAGCGCGGCTGGGGCGAGGTCGAGGAGATCACGACTGCGGAGGAGACTTTGACGTTCGCGCTTCCCCGCGAGCTGCGCCCGAGCCGCGTCGCTCGCTGACGGCTCCCGGCCGCGCCACCCGCTCCGCCGGGGCCACCTCCGCGGCCTCGGCTTCGAGCCGCTTCTCCCGGGCCCGCTCGCGGGCGCGGTCGGCGACGGTCTGACCCGGCTTGCGGCCGTCCCGCTTGATCCGGCCGGAGCCGCCCGTGGGGCGGGCCGCCGCCTTCCCGGTGGGGGTGCGGGCGGTGGTGGCGGTGCGCGCGCTCGCCGTGGCGCGGCGCAGGCGCAGCTCGGGGTCGTCGTAGCGCTGCAACAGCAGCCGCCCGACCCCGATGGCCACGACGACCGCCGTGGTGGTGGCCATCGTCGGGAACGAGTTGATCAGCGGGGCCCCGATGAGCAGCAGTGTCTCGGTCATCCCGCCGCCGGAACGCGGCGGCCCCACCAGCAGCACGATCACCGGGACGAGCACCGCGACCAGGAGCGGCGGCTGCACCATCGGCCCGAACAGGCTGCGGCGGCGCACCCACATGACGGCGAGCAGGCAGCCGAGGAAGAACCCGATCTTGAAGACCACGCCGACCGTGCCCACGCGCAGGACGTCGATCAGCACGCCCAGCCCGGTGAACGCGACCGCGACCCCCAGCGCGGCGAGCGGGGGGATGCCGAGCACCGTGCCGATGATCGAACGGTCGGGCATCGGCCACTGCGCACCTGCCCCCGCGGCGCCCGACGAACCCGTGGCGGGGCGGCCCGACGAACGGACGCCGGCGGGTCGGGGTGAGGTCACCCTCCCACGTTAGCCCGGGATCCGCCGTCCTCGTCGCCGACATGCGGCCTGGGGATCTCGCGTGTGACCTCCCGGGGGACATCGCGCGCGCCGTCGCGTCCGTCGCGTGAGGACTCGCGCCCCAGCTCGTGCAGCGCGATCAGCGAGTCGGCCGCCGAGGCGACGAGCTCGGGCGCGGCGACGGTCCGCGGCGCGCGGTCGACCTGCCCCGGCGCGACGAGCTCCTCGTCGGCGACGCGGAGCTCGGTGAGCTTGCGTGCCGTGACCAGCACGCGTGACTCCAGGGAGGACACCGTCTGGTTGTAGCTGGTGATCGCCGTGTCGAGGCTGCGGCCCAGCTTCGCGACGTGGCTGCCCATGGTCGCGAGCCGTGAGTGCAGCTCCTTGCCCAGCTGGTGGACCTGGGCGGCGTTGCGCGCCAACGCCTCCTGCCGCCAGGTGTACGCGACCGTGCGCAGCAGCGCGATCAACGTCGTCGGCGTGGCGATCACGACATTGCTCGCGAACGCGTGCTCCAGCAGCGACGGGTCGGACTGCAGCGCCGCCTCGAGGAACGGGTCGCCCGGCACGAACAGCACGACGAACTCCGGCGACGGCTCGAACGCGGCCCAGTAGCTCTTGGCGGACAACGAGTCGACGTGCTGGCGCAGCTGCCGGGCGTGCGCGGCGAGACGCTCGGTGTGCACCTGCGGGTCGCGGCTCTCCACCGCGTCGAGGTAGGCCGCGAACGGCACCTTCGCGTCGACGACGATCTGCTTGTCGCCCGCCAGGTGCACGACCATGTCGGGGCGGACACCCGCGTCGGCGTCCCCGCCGGTGCCGGTGGCGCTGACCTGGGTGTCGAAGTCGCAGTGCTCGACCATGCCCGCGAGCTGGACGATCCGCTCCAGCTGCAGCTCACCCCAACGGCCGCGCACCTGCGGCGCCCGCAACGCGTTGACCAGCTGGCGCGTCTCGCTCTGCAGCTGCTGCGACGACCGGTGCATCGCGACGACCTGCTCGCGCAGCCCGGCATAGGCCGACTCGCGGTCCTTCTCCACCGACCGCAGCTGGCCCTCTACACGGGCGAGGGTGGCCGTCATCGGGTCGATCAGCTTGTCGAGCGCCGCCGCCCGCGCCGCATCGTCACCCGCGGCCTTCGCGGTGAGCGCCGCGGTGGCCTCCTTGATCCGACCCTCGGCCAGCGCGACGAACTGCTCGTTGTTGCGCGCCAACGCATCCGCCGACAGGGACTGGAACGACTCCTTCAGCTCCGCGTCACGGCGGGTGAGCAGCTCCTCGCGGGCGAGGCTCGCCTCGCGCTCGCTGCGCAGCGCGGCGCCGCTGGCCGCCGCCTCGCTCTCCGCGCGGCGCAGGCGTTCGACCGCCGTGTCGACCTCTTCGGACAGATCCTCGATCCGCTCCAACAACCCGGCCCGCTCGGCGCGCAACGCCGCCGTGTCGGCCCGCGCGGTGGCCGACACCTCCGCGACCCGGCGCGCCGCCTCCGCCGTGGCCACCTTGTGCCGCGAACCGAGGAACAGCCAGGCCACGCCGCCGCCTGCCAGCAGCCCTACGAGCAGGCCGATGAGCAGCACGTTCAGCGCGGTCACGAGATCCACACGGTCAGGGTGCACCCCGCGTCCGACAGATCCGGCCAGGCACGCCGGTCACCCGTCGGAGTGCACGGTCGACGGTGCCCGGACGTCGGCGAGCGGTCGAACAAACGGTCGAACCGGGTCAGGCGGCCTTCGCCTCGTGGTCCAGCAGGGCCCGCTTGACGTCCACACCCCAGCGGAAACCGCCCAGCGACCCGTCGAGGCGCAACACCCGGTGGCACGGGACGAACAGCGCCGCGGCGTTGCGTGCGCACGCCGACGCCGCCGCGCGCACCGCCGCCGGCCGACCCGACCGCGACGCATACTCGGTGTAGGTCACCGGATCGCCTGCCGGCACCGTCCGCAGCACGTGCCACGCGTGCTCCAGGAACTCGCCCGACCGCTGCCGCACCGGCACGCCGTCGATCACACCCACGTCACCGTCGTGATAGGCCGTGACGGCCTTGCCGACGGGGCCCAGATCGGTCACCCGCCGCGCCTCGGCGGGGCGCAGCGACGGGTGGATCAGCGGCAGCAGGTCGTCGACCTCACCGGTCCAGCCGGACGCGAGGACCGCGCCGTCGTCGTCGACGACCGCGGTGAACGGACCGAGCCGGGTGTCGAGGGTGGACCAGGTGCTCATGACGTCTCCTTGGCGGGGGTGGGGCGCGGCGAGGAGGCGCGCCAGAGATGGGTGGCGGCGTACGACCGCCAGGGGCGCCAGCGTTCGGCGTGTGCGGTCAACGCGGCGTGGTCGCAGGGGAGGCCGAGCGCCGCGGCGCCGCGGCGCACCGCGAGGTCCTCGACCAGCAGCTCGTCGGGGTCGCCGAGCAGGCGCATCGCCAGGTAGCCCGCGCTCCAGGGACCGATGCCCGGCAACGCGAGCAGGTCGGCGCGCAGCGCGGCGGGGTCGCGGCCGGGGTCGAGCACCAGGTCGCCCGACGCCACCGCCGCGGCGAACCCGACGACCGACGCCGTACGCCGCGCCGGCCCGGTGAGGACCTCGGCCCCGCGCTCGGCAACCGTTGCGGCCGTGGGGAAGAGCAGGGTCGGGCCGTCGTCGTCGGCAGGGTCGTCACCCTCGGGGAGCGCGTCGCCCAGCGCCGCGACCAGCCGCGACGTCGTCGTCCGCGCGCCCGCCACCGACACCTGCTGGCCCAGCAGCGTGCGCATCGCCAGCTCGAACGCGTCGACGGTGCCCGGCACCCGCACCCCCGGGACCTCCGCGACGGACGGCGCCAGCGCCGGGTCGGCGCGCAGCACCTCGTCGACCGCGACCGGGTCGGCGTCGAGGTCGAGCAGGCGCCGCAACCGCGCCACCGCGGGCCCGAGGTCACGAGGATCGGTGGGGCGCAACGTCGCCGTCACGTGCAGGGCACCGTCGGGGAGATCCAGCGCGACCGTCGCCGGACCGTGCGGCAGCCGCAGCGTCCGCCGGTAGCAGGTGCCGTCGAGGGTCTCGACGCCGTCGATCGCCCGGCCGTGCAGGAAGGCCAGCAACCCGGCCGCGTCGAACGGGAGCCGGTGCGGCAGCCGCAGCACGAGCGCGCCCGCGACCGGCGTCGGCCGCCGCCCGCCCCGCGTCGCCGCCTCGGTGCGCAACGTCCGCGGCGACACCGCGTACACCTCGCGGACGGTGTCGTTGAACTGCCGGACGCTGGCGAAGCCCGCGGCGAACGCCACGTCGGCCATCGGCATCGTCGTCGTCTCGACGAGAATGCGCGCCGTGTGCGCCCGATGCGCCCTGGCCAACGCCAGCGGGCCCGCCCCCAGCTCGCCCGTCAGCACCCGGTTGAGATGGCGTTCGGAGTAGCCCAGCGCCCGCGCCAGACCGGGCACCCCCTCCCGCTCCACGAGACCGTCGCCGATCAGCCGCATCGCACGGCCCGCCAGGTCGGCGCGGCAGTTCCACTCCGGCGACCCCGGCACCGCGTCGGGCAGACACCGCCGGCACGCCCGGTAGCCGCGCTGCTGCGCGGCCGCCGCCGTCGTCAGGAACTCGACGTTGCGGCGCAACGGCGTCGTCGCCGGGCACGACGGACGGCAGTAGATGCCCGTCGTGCGGACCGCGGTGACGAACTGACCGTCGAACCGCGAGTCGCGGGACGCGACAGCGCGGTAACAGAGGTCCTGGTCGAGTGGCACGACACCGATCGTGCCAGCGTCACCGACACAGGTTCCGGCGGGAATCGGACACGAGCGTCAGGCGCCGGTCACCGCCCGCACATCGGACCGTTCAGATAGCCGTTCGCGCACGCGAAGCGCACCCGATCGTCCATCGACGAACCCGCCGACGGCGGCGCCACCCGCGACCGTGACGCCGACGGCGCCGACGACCGCTGCTCCTGCCGCTCCCGCGACGTCGGTGGCGGCGGCGGAGTCTGCGTCGTCGACGCGGCATCGGTGGCGCGCCGCGGCGCCGGAGCCCGGGTCTGCGCAGGCACGAGCGGCGGCATCCCCGGGTCGTCCAGGACCGGAGCGGGCGCGTCGACCGTCGGCAGGACCAGCGACGACCCCGGCGGTGACGGTGCGAACCGCGGCAGCGCCACCGCGCCCTCGGGGCTGCCCGTCAAGGCCACCGCCGCAACCGTGGTCACCACGAGAGCCGCGGTGACCGCCCCGGTGAGCAGGACGCGAGAACTCGGGACACGCACCACGACCGCCGATCCTCGTCCAACACCCGCATTGGTCTCTCCGGCCCATCGTATTGCGACGAACGGTGGTGTCGGAAGGTCACGTGACGGCGGCGACTACCCTGGTCGGTCGTGTCCCTCACCCTCGGCATCGTCGGCCTCCCGAACGTCGGCAAGTCGACCCTGTTCAACGCGTTGACCCGCAACGACGTGCTCGCCGCCAACTACCCGTTCGCCACGATCGAACCCAACGTCGGCGTCGTTCCGCTGCCCGACCCGAGGCTGGACAAGCTGGCCGAGATCCACTCGTCGGCCAAGGTCGTACCCGCCGTCGTGTCGTTCGTCGACATCGCGGGCATCGTCAAGGGCGCGTCCGAAGGCGCCGGGCTGGGCAACAAGTTCCTCGCCAACATCCGCGAGTCCGACGCGATCTGCCAGGTCGTGCGCGTGTTCGCCGACGACGACGTCGTCCACGTCGACGGCCGGATCGACCCCGCCGCCGACATCGAGACGATCGCCACCGAGCTGATCCTCGCCGACCTCCAGACCCTGGAGAAGGCCGTCCCGCGCCTCACCAAGGAGGCGCGCATGCAGAAGGACCGCCGCGCCGTCCTGGAGGCCGCCGAGGCCGCCGTCGAGATCCTCAACGGCGGCACGACGCTGTTCGCCGCGGGCGTCGACAAGGAGCCGCTGCGCGAGCTGTCACTGCTCACCACGAAGCCGTTCCTCTACGTCTTCAACGCCGACGAAGGTGTCCTCACCGACGACGCGAAGCGCAAGGAGCTCGCCGACCTCGTCGCCCCCGCCGACGCCGTCTTCCTCGACGCCAAGGTCGAGTCGGAGCTGCTGGAGCTCGACGAGGAGTCGGCCCGCGAGCTGCTGGAGTCGATCGGCCAGGCCGAACCCGGCCTCTACTCCCTGGCCCGCGCCGGCTTCCACACCCTCGGCCTGCAGACCTACCTGACCGCCGGGCCCAAGGAGGCACGGGCCTGGACGATCAAGCAGGGCGCCACCGCCCCCCAGGCCGCCGGCGTCATCCACACCGACTTCGAGCGCGGCTTCATCAAGGCCGAGATCGTCTCCTACGACGACCTCGTCGCGGCCGGGTCGATGGCCGCCGCCAAGGCCGCCGGCAAGGTCCGCATGGAGGGCAAGGACTACGTCATGGCCGACGGGGACGTCGTCGAGTTCCGGTTCAACGTCTGATCCCGCGGCCGTCGGTCACGGCGACCCCGCGGCCACCAGCCTCGACGTGATCGGGTCGAGCGCGTCCTGCAGCTCGGCGAGCTCGGCGGCGGACAACGCGGAGTAGGGCGGCGCGGCGAGCTCGTCGGTGAGGGCCTCGATGCGGCGCTTGGTCTCACGGCCGGCGTCGGTGAACCGGCCCTCGCCGTCCACGAGTCCACGCTCGCGCAGGCCCGCCATGACCGCGGCCAGACGCGCCCTCGGCAGGTGGTGGACCCGGCCGAACGACTCGGCCGGGTAAATGTCCATGTCGAGCGCGCTGAGGATGTGGGCCTCGGTGCCGCCGATCTGCGCGCCCAGCAGCGCCGCGACGTGCCCGTCGCCGCGGTGCTCGCGCAGCATGGTCGCGGAGTGCCACAGCCGGTCGAGCGGGTCGCTCGGGACCGGCAGCGTCCGCATCGCCGCGTACATGACCCGGCCGTCGGTCGGGGCGGACGTCGCGGCCTTGGTGGTCAGGTCGGCGGCGCGGACCAGGCCGGGGGAGCCCGCCAGCTCCTCGCCGAGGATCCGGCGCAGGGCCGTCACGCTGCCCCGCTGCCACGCGGCGCGCGACACCTCCGGCGCGACCGTCTCCCACGCGCCGGGAATGTGCCGCGCGGCCTCACCCTCGGCGAAGCTGTAGAAGGCCGCGTGCACGACCTCCGCCGGGACCCGTCCCAGCGGTGCGGCCCGGCTCGCGAAGTAGCCGTCCCAGTAGGTGCGGTGGCCGAGCGCGGCCAGCTCCTCGTTCGGCTCGTCGGCGAGGTAGGTGACCAGGCAGATCGGCTCCAGGAGCTCGAACATGCGGCGGGCGGTGCTCGCGGTGGGCATGGCGGGTAGACGTCTCGCGCGCCGCGAACTCATCTGTGAGCCCCGGATCCGGTGCTCATGCCGCGCGGGCCGCCGGGGCACCGCTCGGCCCCGCGATGTGACGGACCGTCACGATCCGTGGGATCCACGCGGACAGGGGAGACACGATGACACCGGACCGGGAGTCGTGCGCGTCGATCACCAGCCCGTGGCCGATGTACATGCCGACGTGGCGCGGGTTGCGCGGCGACCCCAGCGAGCCCGGGACGAGCAGCAGGTCGCCGGGCGCGACGCGGGACACGTCGACGGGGGAGCCCGCCGTCTTCTGGGTCACCGTCCCGGCCGGGACCGGGACGCCCGCGGCGGCCCAGGCGGCCGTCATCAGGCCCGAGCAGTCGAAGGTGTCGGGCCCCTTGGCCCCCCACACGTACGGGCGGCCGATCTTGGAGATCGCGTAGCCGACCGCGGCGCGCTGGCGGGGGTCGGCGGGCAGGGTGAAGCCGGGCGGGACCCGGTCCTTCGCGACGCGTTGCGGCGACCCGGGTGCGCCGCCCCGCGACGGCGCGTCCTCGACCGCGCGGGCCGGTGCGACGTCGGCAGCGCCCTGGTCGGCGCAGCGCAGGGTTGCGGACGCGGCGGCCCGTGGATCGCCGGCGGCGACCTCGCCGGGGCCCGGCCACAGGTACGTGACCAGAGCGGCGGCGGCCTGTTCGGCCGGGGCGTAGCGCTGCGGGTACGCCGAGCGCTGCACCGTCTGCGCCGCCGTGCCCGGCGCCATCGTGGCCCAGTCAGGCACCGCGACGAGGCGGTCCAGGAACGTGGCCGTGGCCAGCGCAGGGTTGAGCACCGTCTCGGGCGGACCCCAGCCCTGCGAAGGCCGCTGCTGGAACAGGCCCAGCGAGTCGGCGTGACCGTGGGAGACGTTGCGCAGCTGCGACTCGACGATCGCCGTGGACACCGCGACGACCGCCGCCCGCCGCGGCAGCTGCCGCGACACCACGACCTGCACGATCGTCTGCGCGTTGTCGGTCTGCTCCGCCGACCAGGCCCGGTCCCCGAGCTGCCGGGCACCGCCACCGGGGCCACCGTCGCCGGCGCAGCCCCCGGCGAGCGCGCCCCCGGCAACCGCGACCATCGCGACGCCGGTGAACAGCGTCGTCGACGCCGCCAACCACACCGCGACGGCCACGAGCACCGCCACCCGCGAGCGCGACCGCCTCATCGGCCGGCCGCGTCGAACAGCGTGCGTGCCGGGGGCCGGAACGTCACAGCGCTGAGCAGGCCGTTCGACTCGTCGACGAAGGTCGTGACGGCCGAGACCGTGCCTGCGCCCGTGGCCGGGTCGAACCCGCTCAGCCACGGACCGCCCGACACCCCGGGCGTCATCGCGCAGCGCATCTGCAACGCGCCGAACGCGGCCCGGCTGACCGCGACACCCGGGCTCGTGCAACGACGCAGGGTGCGGCCGTCGAACGGAGCCGCCGCGGGATAGCCCAACGCCGTCATCGGCGTGCCCGCGGCGACCGCCCCGAACGCGATGCGCTGGGCCCCCACGACCTCCTGCACCGTCCGCCCATCGACCTCGCCGAGCCGCAGGAACGCCACGTCGTGGGCCGGATCGCCCGACCCGACCCACCGTGGGTCGACCTCGACGCGCTCCACCGGCCAGCTGCCGAACGGCGCCCGGTCGCCGTCACGTCCCGGGGTGAACCCGGTGACGGCCAGCGGCCCGGCGGCGCCGGGCGGCAGCTCCAGCGGTGACCGCGCGGGCCGGTGGACGCAGTGCGCCGCTGTGACGGCCACGCCGCCGCTCCGGGACTCGACGACCGTTGCCGTGCACGAGGTCCGGTCGGTACGCAGCTGCCCGACCGTCGCCGAGCGCGGTGCCCGGAACGGGGCGCCGCTCGCGTCGCCGCCGCCGATGTCCGCGACGGCGGTGAGGACCGCTGCCGGGGGAGGCCCCGCCACGGCGTGCATCGTCGGGGTGATCGGGCAGGAGACGACCGCGGCCAGTACCGCCGCGACGAGGAACCCGGCGCACCGGGCGGTCACCGGTCGCCGCCGCGTCGCCCGAGGCCCCCGCCGGTGACCGTGGGGATCACTCCGGTGACGTTGTCGAGCAGCGTCACCCCGTCCCGGCCGCCGGGCGGCCGGTCGCCCTCGCCGAAGGTGTTGGCGCGGACGGTGACCGCGGCGAGGGAGCCGGTGTTGAACGTGATCCCGCCGCGGCCGTTCCCGCCGATGCGGTTGCCGGTGACGGTGACCTCGGACAGGTCCCCGCTGGACTCCACCCAGAAGTCGATCCCGGCGCCCGCGTTGTCGCGCACGACGTTGTCGCTGACCGTGATCCCGGCGAGCCGCCGCGTCCGCGACCAGTCCTCGACAGCCAGCCCGATCCCGGACTTGCTCGCCTCGGTCGCGCCCCAGACCTCGTTGTCGCGCACGGTGATGTCGTGGGCCGAGTCGACGTAGATGTTCGGGCCCCGGTTGCCCCACACCCGGTTGTGGTGGACGACGCCGTCGGCGGCCTCGTACTTCGCGTCGATGCCCTCCTCACCGTTGTCGTGCACGGCCGAGCCCACGATCTCGAACGTCGTCGTCCCGACGATGGAGATCGCCTCGTTGCTCGCGTCCGTGCCGCGCGCGTTGTTGCCATGGACCTCGCATCCGTCGACGAGCACGTGCGAGCCGCCGGACAGCACGATCCCGCCGTCGGCGGAGCCCGCGACCTCGCAGTCGCGCAGGACGACGTGGTCGACCCCGTCGCCGTACACACCATGGGTCGACGACCCGCGCACGTGCAGCCCGACGAGCCGGACCCAGGAGCGGCCGTCGAGACCGACGAGCCCGTTGCCCGAACCGGGTTCGCCCTCGACGACGACGTCGGCGCCCGGTGCGGCGGTGATCGTCAGCCAGGCACCCGGAGCCCCGTCGCGGGTGACGGCGAAGCCGGGATAGGTGCCGGTGGAGACCTCGACGGTGTCGCCGGGAGACGACGCCTCGACCGCGGCGGCGATGTCGCGGAACGTCCCGCCGGAGCCGACGGTCAGGGTGCGGCCGCCGCCGGGAGCACCGTCGTCGATGCCGTGGCCGGCCTCGGCGCCGGTGCGGTTCACGCGCCCACCCGGCTCGGCGGCCGCTGCGTCGGCCGGCGTGCGGTCGCGTGGATCGGCGCAGTCCCGGGTGGTCGTCGGTCCGATCCCGGCAGCGGTCAGGGCCTCGTGGATGGCGTGCGCGCGGGGGTCGGAGGAGCCGGAGGTGGTGGCGGCGAGCTCGGCCGCGGTGACCTGCCAGCCGCAGCGCGGTGGCGTCGCTGCGGACGCCGTGCCCGGTGCGACGACGACGGCGACCGCTACCACGACGACCAGCAGCGCACGGCCCCTCATCGGGCGATCCCGACGGGGCGGCCGTTGACCCGGGGCGTCGTCCGGGTGGGCGCGCGCAGCGGGGCGTCGGTGTCGAAGAGGCGCTGCTCGGTGGGCGACAGGACGGTCTGCACCTTGCGGCCCGGGTGGTTCTCGATCTTCCACAGCGCCCGCCCGCGCCGTTCCATCGCCCATCCGGTGGTCGCCTCCTGCTCGCGCTCGGACAGCGCGAGCACGGCGGCCAGCTCGTCGGCGACCCGCGTCGACTGGCCCAGCAGGATCCGGGTCGAGCACAGCGACAGCAGGTCCTTGGCGATCGCGACCTCCTGCGACCCGGCCTCGCCGACCGACAGCAGATCCGACGGCTTGTGCATGACCAGCAGTTGGATGCGGCGCTCGGCCCGGGACAGCCGCAGATCGGAGTCGACGGCCTGCACCGCGCGCAGCCCGAGGCGCAGCTGCCGCCACACCTCGTCGCGCACGACGATGCGGACCTCGCCGTCGTCCTGCAGATCGGTGATCATCGACGACCACGAGCCCAGACACGTCAACGCGACCGCGACCGCCTGGTCGCCGCGTGAACGCAGCCGCGACAGGTCCAGGGACTGGATCGGCGCGTCCCAGTCGAGGTCGACGTTGGTGGGGGCGTCGAACAGGCCGGCGAGCGGCCCGTGGACCAGGTTGGACAGGGCGTCGGTGATCAGTCGTGTGTGGTCGAGGAACTCGCGTTCCCCGGCGAAGCGGGCGTGCCGCCACAGATCCGGACCGGGATCGGCGAGCGCACGCGCGACATCGGGGATCGTGATGGGGCGCAGCCGGTCCACGGCCACGTCGAGTCCTGCGTCGCCACCCACGAGGCGACGCAGGACGACCGTGAGCACCAGCTCGTCGGTGACCGTCGGGCTGTAGCCCTGCGTCTCGGCGAGCGCGGCGAGCAGCCGCGTCCAGCGGGCGAGGATCCCCGTGAGCTCCTCGCGCCTGCGCGCGGCCGACCAGCCGGGCCAGCGCGCGGCGAGGGGGCCGAGGTCGAGGGCGTTGAGCCGTGCGGCGCTGCCGGTGCCGAGCTCCACCGGGGTGATACCCAGCGCGCGCAGCAGGGGCGTGTACTCGCCCTTGACGTCGCCGGACACCAGCGTCCTGATGCCGAACAGCATCATGCGCAGGCAGAACGCGACCACCGTCGACGACTTCCCGCGGCCCGGCTCACCGAAGACGACCATGTTCGGGTTGGTCGCGAGGCCGCGCAGCAGCCACTCGACGGGATGGCAGTAGAACGCGCTGCCGGACAGCGCGTCGTAGCCCATCCGGGCGCCGACCGCCGGCACGGCGTCCGCGGCGAGCAGCGGGAACAGTCCGCCCACCTCACCGGTGGTGGCCCGGTACACCGGCACGCGGGAGGCCGCCTCGACCGCGGCCCATCCGTGGCCGGGTTCGGCGCGGCCCCGGCGCGGGACCCGTGGTCGCGCGGCCCGCTCGCGCCGGTCCGGCGCACCCACCGGGGCCGCGGAGTCGTCGCCGTGGACGCCGTCACCGAACGTCGAGAGCAGGTCGCGGGCCCCACGACCCGCGTCGGACCTGCGTCGGGACCGCCTGGTCATCCGTCCAGCCCTCCCCGCAGCCGCGGCAGCCCGATGCCGACGGGCAGCACCGCCGCGACGAACGCCGAATCCTGCGCGAGCTCCAGACGCAGCAGCCGGAACCGGCCGGACGCGTCGTTCTCCAGGCGCGCCGCGTGGTCCTCGACGTCGCGGTCGGCCGGGACCGTCACCGACGCCGCGACGGTGAACCGCACCATCGACTGCCCCGCGTCGACCGCCGCCTCCTGGTCGCGGGCACCGTCGGAGCGGCGTCGGTCCGACGCGGTGTCGCCGACACCGCGCGCGGCCCGCCAGTCACGGGTCGCCGTGCTCCGGAACCGGCCCGCCCGCACCGCCCGCGCCGCTGCCCGGGCGGACAGGGCCTCGTAGTGGATCGCGACCGTCCGCCGTTCCCCGGTGCTGCGTGCGGCCAGCAGCGGCCCGAGCGACCCGAACACCGTTCCCGTCGACGGCATGACCACCGCGTAGGAGATCGACGAGAAGCCGTCGTGGTGGTAGGCCCGTGCGGTGGGCGGCGGGGCGAACGCCGGCCCGGCCAGCGCCGGCGGATGGCCACCACCGGCGCGGGCGAGCGCGGTCGCCGCGGCCGGGTTGAAGCCAGTCCGGATCGCCGCGGCCATCCCGCTGCCCGACAGCCAGCTCACCGACCGCACACCCAGCGTCGTCAACGCGTCGTCGAGCCCGTCGAGCACCCGGTAGAGCACGCTCGCCCGGCCCCCGATCCCGCCGCCCGCCGCAGCCGCCGGGCGGCGCAGCGCCGACTCCGGGCCCGACACCGTCACGAACAGCTCCGTGCGTACCGACGCGGCCCCGATCGTGCGGTCGAGCTCGTCGGCGGCCTGTCGCGCCAGGGGCGGTGCGGCGGCCGACTCGTGCAGCGACCGCCACAGCCCGTACTCGACACCGTCGTCGGGAACGGTCCTGACCAGCAGCGACAGCCGGTCGACCACCTCGCGTCGCCCGATCGCGACCAGCAGGTGACCCAGCCGGGCCGCGAGCCGCTCGCACTCCGCGTCGGTCAACATCCCGACGCCCGAGTGCCCGAGCCGGGCCGTGGCGCCCCAGCGGCCGTCGCCGGTGTCGTGGATCAGGCACAGCCGGCCCTGGTCACGGAACGGCGGACCGTCGGGGAACTCGACGCGGGCGAGGACCCCCGGGAGGTCCGGTTCGCCGGGCGGGCCGGCGAACCCGGCCGCGGCCCTCGACTGCCAGAGCGACCAGCGCATCAGCACTCCTGTCCGGAACGAGACGAGATCGGCGAGCCAGCGCGCCGCCGGACGGCCGCGAACGGGGACGACGACGAGCACGCCGAGCAGCGCGGCGACGGGGAGCAGGCCGACGACCTGGCCCCACCGGCCCGCCGCGAGCGCGAACAGGACGGGCACGGCGAGCACGAGGCAGGCGAGGGCCTGGGGCAGCGTGAGGCCGAGGACCCAGCCGCCGCGTTCGCGGCCGTCGAGGTCGCGGTAGACGCGCGGCGCGGCGACGTCGTCGGGGATCCGCGCCGTCACCGGGCGGACCTGACGTCGGCGACGAGGACGTCGCGGAGAACGGGCCGCTCGGGACGAACCGACGGCGGCCGCTCGGTGTAGGGCGTCGAGGGCACCGCGGCGGCCCCGTCGAAGCGGGCGGTGTGGCTGTTCTCGGCCGCCGTCCCCGCGGCGAGGACCTCGTCGGGCTCCGGCGAGGTCCTCGCCGCGCCTGCCCTCAGCACCACCCCCGACGCCGTCCCCGGCTCGACGAAGGCCAGCAGCCGGAACACCCCGAACGGGCACAGCAGCGCCACCAGCAGCACACCCGCCGCGGCGAGCAGACCGCCCAGGCCCACCGGTTCACCGAGCATCGCGGTGCCGGCGACCAGCACCAGCGCGAGCGCCGGCTTCAGCAGCACCGCCGCCGCGGTCCACCGCAGCGCGCGCCACAACCAGGCCGTCGTGCTGCGGGTCATGAGCCCGGCGGCGGTCAGCGGGAGCGTCGCCACCAGGACGAGGACCACGACCTGACGGAACACCGCCTGCAGCAGGAAGCCGATCGCGGCCGGGACGATCGCGAACGCCGACACGATGCCCAGCACGACCGAGCGGGCGGTCGCGTCGACGTCGGATCCCAGGTCGGGGGTCTCGGTCAGCACCTGCCCGAGGGGGCCGCTGTCGAGCAGTCCGCGGAACCCGGTGACGCCGGCCCCTTCCTGCAACAGCAGCCGGGTCAGACCGTCGGCACCCCCGAGCGCGACGGTGACCACCCCGACGCTCAACGCGCACGCCACGCCGAAGGCCAGCGGACCGGTCGCGATCCGCCAGAACCCGACACCACCGCGCAGCACCGTCACACCCAGCTGCCAACAGAACAGCCCGAGCGCCACCAGGCAGGCGACCCACATCAGGGTGCCGCCCAGCGCTGCGAGCGGCGAC
Source organism: Pseudonocardia sp. (assembly GCF_050250275.1). Taxonomy (GTDB): domain Bacteria; phylum Actinomycetota; class Actinomycetes; order Mycobacteriales; family Pseudonocardiaceae; genus Pseudonocardia. Next base: position 2,170 of record NZ_JBFWOY010000037.1, on the reverse strand, counting down.
GAGGCGGCGTCCGCCGCGAGCGCCCCGTCGACCAGGTCGAGCGCGGTGCGCAGCAGGTAGAGGGCGGCCGTCCAGAGCGCTTTCATGATCGAGGCGAGGATCGTGTCGAACGCCTTCCCGATCGCGACGTCGATACCCGGCATCAGACCGCCACCAACGGCAGGTAGCCGGCGTCGAGCGCCTCGTCTGTGCCCGGCCAGGCCACGGTCGCGGCGGCGGCCTGGGCACCCGGGCTGATCCGCCACGCGTCGCCGATGCGGCGCATCGCCTGACAGTCGGCGCCGCCGGAGCTGATCGGGACACCGTTCGCGACGACGTCGACCTGCCCGAGCACACACACGACGACGTAGCGGCCGCCGTCGGCGGCGCCCTTGACCAACCCGGCCATCGGGGTGAACGTCATCGACAGCTCGGGGACCACGCCGCTGCGCGGCAGTCCCGCGGCCGCCCGGATCCGGACCAGGCCGCGGTGCATCACGGTCGACTCGACCTGGGGCGCGCCGGGCTCGGCGACCGCGCCGTAGGCCAGCGCGTAGGCCTGCGGATCGGCGCCCCGCAGGCCGACACCGGTGAGCTCGGTGAGCTGCGCCAGCGCACCCTCCGGCGACGCCGGGAACGGACCGGCGGGCAACGTGATCGCTGCGGCGGGCGTGCGGGTGCTCGACGTGCGGGGCTGGGCCGCGGAGTCGGGGAGCAGCGGCATCGGACGCGTCGCGAGCACGGTCTCGGCGGCGAGGTCCCACGACGGGTCCCACGACGGGTCGTGCGCCGGTGCGGGCCCAGCTGCCGGGTCGGTGTCCGCGCCCAGCCCGAGGAGCACCGACACGAGCCCGATGAGCAGCAACGTCGTCAGGACTCCGAGCGCCGCGACGAGCAGGCCGCCGCGCCGGCGCGACGGCGGGGGCGTGGCGAGCTCGCTGACCACGGGAGCGCTCACCGGAGCCTCCGACGGACACCGACAGTGGTGCCGGGCAGCAGGTTCCACCTGGTCAACAGGGGTGCCACGGCGTCGAGCAGGCGGTGGGGCAGCAGCTCGGCGGTGACGCCCGCGACCTGGACCTCGTCGTCGTGCGGGAGGAACACGGCTGTCTCCGTCATCGGTTCGAGCCGCCGGCCCGCCGCCCCGGCCACGCCCGGCGGCCACCGCTTCGCGCCGACGACGACCAGCTGGTACGGGTTGACCGCCGCCCCGGCGCCGACCCACGGCTCCAGACGCGCCAGCACCTGCTCGGCGTGCCGCAACGACGGCCGCGTCGGACGCACCACCAGCAGCGGCCGCTGCGCCGGGGTCCCGAGCCGCAGCCAGCCACCCGGCCCGGCCAGCGGGTTGGCGGCGGCGCGCCAGCCGTCGTGCCCGACGTCGACGACGGTGACGTGCAGCGGGTCGAGCTCCGGCAGCCACTGCGGGGGCGGCGGCACCATCCCCGGCGTGATCACCGGCAACGTGCTCTCCAGCCGGGTCAGCAGCGCCTGCCCACGCCACGAGAAGCGCAGCGCCAGGTCCGGGGTCAGCTCCGAGGTCCACGGTCCCTCGACCTCCGCCGCCGCGGCGAGACCCGACCGCGCCGGGTCGGCGGCATCGACGAGCAGCACACACCGGCCGGCGAGCTGGAGGGCGTCGGCCAGCGCGGCGGCGACCACCGACGCACCCGCTCCCGGCGACCCCGACAGCACCGGGATCAGCGCGCCGAAGCCGTCCCAGCTCACCGGGGCGGTGGTCCCGGGGGGCAGGTCCAGCGCCGTCATCGCCGCGGCCGCGGCGCCCATCCGGGTGGCCGTCGACATCGGGTCCGGCGCGCTTCCGGCGACGTACCCGCGTGCCGCGGCGGCGGTCGCCTCCTCGACGTCCACACGGTCGACCGGCACCGGGCCGGCGCCGCGCCGGGTCGCGGCGCCGAGCGCGGCGGTGAGGTCGGTGACCGTCGCCGGGGGGCCCGGTCGGCTGCCGACGACGAGCCTGCGCACCGGCCCGCGCCGTGACGACCGCACGGCCGGGCCCGCGACCGGCGGCTCCTGCCACTGCGCGGTCACGACAGGCCGAGCTTTTTCCTGAACTTGATCACAGAGCGTATCTCCCGGGCGTGTTGTGTGGCCCGGTCGGGGATGTGGGGATCGCGGTGGTTCATCTGGTTGCCTCCGGGATGACGGGCATGCCGAGGTTGGTGATCTT
>NZ_JBFWOY010000036.1:0-68634 GCF_050250275.1 Pseudonocardia sp. | reverse complement strand
CCGACCGCCTGCCTCGAGCACGTCCTGGCCTGGTCAGACTGGCGTCGACACCGACAACATCAAGCCCGGACCTGCCACTACCGCCGGCGCGGCCAACGACCACCTCAATATTAGTGCCGTTGCAGTATTAGTCCAAGAGACGCTCCTGTACTTCGAATACATCACTCTCGAATGAATCGGCCAGCGGCAGCGGTTCGAGCAACCGCGGCAGGAATCGGGATTTCCTATGGCGCTGTTCTATACTTCGCCGGAGTTCGGCTTGATGGCGACATCAAGAGAATTCTGGCCTACCTGCCCAGCCTTGCGGTACTGATCCTCGTTATTTGGGACACGTTTCTTTGGCGCTTGCCCCTATTGTGGCGCTCGACGGCCCGCCCACGGATCGACGGCCTCTGGTCTGTAGTATTGCACCCCACAGCAGAGAGTCACATTCCCGAAGGCGGCGATCGCGGTCCGATTGAAGCGTTCGCTGCCATTTCACAGACGTACTGGAGTGTCAGTGTCAGGCTTCTGACACGCGAAAGCATGAGCCTTACTCGATCCCACTTCTGGGACCGCACAAATGGCAGCGACACCGAATGGCTGACGTTCGTATACGACAACAGCCCCATGCAGCGGCACCGGGCAAGAAGTGCACGCCACCTAGGGACCTGCTCCTTGCGGCCAGGTAACCGACGGCCTTCAACAATGGCTGGGACCTACTTCACCGACCGGTATACGCAAGGAGATATGACGTTCCAGCTTGTCGGTAGAGACACCGGCGTTGCCAGCTTTGACGAAGCGGCCGCAAAGGCCGAGGAGATCGATAAAGATGGGCGGTGTAAGGAAGGAGGGCGACTCAACAGGATACTGTTCTTCTGGCGAAAGTAGACAGGGGTCCGCATGGTAAGCCGCCAGCCACCTGATCAATTTCGAATTGAAGCACTGGGGCTTGACGTCAGACATGAAGCTCCCGCTGATGCGTCAGAGTTCGCCGCAGACGCGCTTTTTGAGATCGACTACTACGCGTTCGATCGATGCCCGATCTGTTTGGAGAATAGTCCAGCAGACCGTGAGCATGTCCCACCGCGTTCGATCGGCGGCCAAATACGGACACTAACGTGCGCCCGCTGCAACAACGATCTCGGTTCACGAGTGGAGGACGAACTCTTCGCCTGGCTTAGCGGCTCGATTGGTCGCGTTCTAATGTCGAGTCCGAATTCCGCCGTTATTGGAAGCCGGCGGATTCCCAAGATGTACTACCGAACTGCGACGAATGGCGAGTTCATTCTCCTTGTGATTGGCGGCATTACAGTCGATCAGCGCAGAATGCTTCAAAGTCGCGAGTTCGAGCTCACCGTCAGGTCGCTCGACGAGCACCGTTGGCGGATTGCCGCCCTGAAACACGCATACCTCGCGGCATGCCTATCACTTGGGCAAATTCCCGAAACCGAGTCCGCGCGCGAAATTCGGCGTGACCTTGTAGCCGCTCGCGACGCAGCGAGTACCTCTAAGGTGCCAAGAAGCGGTATAGCTGACTCCCTCTTCATCGGGAGGACTTTTCAACGAGCAGGCGACCCACAGATTCCGAGTCCGGCGTTGTGCCGATATGTGGACAAAGAAGGCGGCGAAGCGCAAGTAGGCATCCTTCTTGCTACGCAGCTAATGGTTTCATGGCCGCTCTCGGACATACCTATACTCCCTCCGAATTGCTGACTAGAGTGCTAGCGTCGCGAGATTCGACGGCCGGCAACTAAGGCTATCTGGGGTGGGGGTGGGGGCCTCGGACGTTCGTCCAGCGGGGCGAACCACCGTGGCCCCCACCCCCACCCCTGATCTGGCGCACGTGCGCCGCAAGGCGGACAAGGTACGGTTGGGCGAAGAATCAGTGGGGAGAAAGACCGCCCAAGTACCGAGCCAGTTGGGATGCGAAGGTGGCGCCGTCATTGACGCACAAGAACCCCCGCCTGTGGGTGAACAGCTCCTTCCGCACCCGCGACCGCCGATAGTGCAGGCGGCCCGTTGACTGTTCGACCCGCTGCACCGTGATCTGCTTCGTGAGGCCCTTGGCCCGGTACCAGCGCCGGGCGATGCGGCCGGCCGCGATGCCGACGTCCGGCGTCACCTGCCGGACCGCGAGTGCGCGATTGAGGCCGCGGTAGCCCCAGAACCGGCCGGCGCTCCCGCGCTCGACGACATCGACGTCCGGGCACCCGCAGTCGGGGCACTCGTCGAGGGCCTGGTCGTGCTCGACCCCGCACGAGCTGCACACGAGCACCGTGTCGACCCACTCCCGCGGCACCCGGTGCTGGTACTCCTTGCCGGTCGCGGCGGCGCCGTACTTGGCGAAGTAGACGGCCATGCGGCGCGGGTCGGTGAGTTTGAGGCCCTGGCCGTAGTCGACGCCCGTCCCGGCGAGCAGGTGCTTGCGGCGCTCCTCGGGGTTCGGATGGCCGACGATCTCGGCCCAGACAATCGAGAGCCAGTGCTTGAAGTCGACGCGGACAGGCTGGCCGGTCTCCGGGTCGGTGACGGGCGTCGTGCCCATCGGCGGGGTCGTCGAGATGTGGAAATGGACCGCTCCGCGACCCTGGAACTCCTTCTTCCACGGCCCGCGCAGCGGCTCGCCCCAGGCCCGCGCGTAGCGCTTGCAGAGCGCCTGGAAGTGGCCCATCGCGGCGTCGGAGTTCGGGGCGACCGTCAGCCAGTCGCCGGGGTACGTCAGCGTCAGCATGGCCGGGAGCCGGCCCCTGCGGTCCTCGACGTCGTACCGCGGCGAGCGGCACCGCGGGCAGTGGTCGAGGTCGTCGTCGAACTCCTCGCGACAGCCGCCGCAGATGTGGAACCGGCCGTAGAGGCGTGTGTAGTCGAGATCGGACAGACGCTCGACGAGCCGCGAGCGGGAGCGTCGCGTCCAGGCGGTGATGGCGCCTCGGGTCGGCAGCGGGTCCGGCATGTCGCCCTCCCAGGTCGCAGCCACATCGATGTGCTTGCGGTGCCGTTCAACCTCCCGCTCGTGCCGACGCTCGGCGCGGGCGTAGTCACGTGTTCGGACCCGGAACACGCCGGGACTGACGACGATCTCCCAGCGCGGCCCCTCGGTGATCACGCCGGCCTCGCCGACCGCGCCGGCCGAGATGTGCGGGATCAGGTCGGCCGCGTGCTGGACCAGCTCCGGGCTCGGGAACGACGGCCGCCACAGCCCAGCGACCGTGAGGGCGTTCTCGTCCTCGCTGCGGACAGATATGGCACATGGGACAAGCCCGGGCCGGGCCGCCGGGCGCGGCCTGGCAACGGCCGCGCCCCGGGCGGCGCCCGGCCTGCCCGCCGCTCCTGCCTCCGGCCCGCGGCGGGCGGCCGGCGCCGCCCGGCGCGGCCCGTTGCCGTCGACGAGAGCGGCCCGGCGAGGGGTGCTCATGCGCCCTGCTCACGTGAGACGATGCCGACGTTCGAGGCGGTGGAGTCGACGGCCGAGCCCTGCCGAACAGCCCCGCCGGCTGACAGCGATCGGTGACAGCAACGGCGGCGGACAACGGCGGTCCCGGAGCGATCTTGCCGGACCCGGACCGGCTGGTCACGGACGGTGCTGGACCGTGTGCCCTCGGTTTGGGAGCGAGGGGCCGTGGGTTCAAATCCCGCCACCCAGACCAGCGGAATCACGTGGTTCCGGAACGGTCCTCCGGGGCCGTCGACAGCAGCGTCTGACAGCAACCCTCACGCGTCGTCGTCAGGGGCCGAGCTGGGATTCCAGCAGGTCGAGCGCAGTGCGCCGGTTGTCCGGCGACACCCGCCGTCCGATCTTGATCGACAGCAGGTCGCCGTCGCGGATGAGGTCGTAGGTTGTGATGCGGCTGATGTGCAGCACCTCGGCGGCTCCCTCCGCCGTCGCCCTCGCCTCACACCGCCGGACCGGGCGATACCTGTGCGCCGCCGTAGGAGTCCGATCGGAGGCCTGATGAAGCCCACCGAGATCCGCGCCGAGATGCGACGTGCTCAAGCGGAGTTCGAGCAGATGACCAGGACGGCGAATCCGCAGGCGATGCGTCGGGCCACGAACGGCACTCGGTGGACCAACCGGCAGTTGTTGTTCCACATGGTGCTCGGCTACGGCGTGGTCCGGACCCTGCTGCCACTGGTTCGTGCTCTCGGGCGGCTCGGCCACAGCACGGGGTTCGCGCGGGTCCTGGACGCGACGCGGGCACCGTTCCACGTGGTCAACTACCTCGGAGCGCGCTGCGCGGGCGAGGTGGTGAGCCCGCGCGCGATGACCCTCCTGCTGGCCCGGCTGGTGAACGGCCTGGACCGCAGCCTGACCACGGACGCGGACCGTGGTCGTCTGGGGCTGGCGATGCATTTCCCGACGACCTGGGACCCCTACTTCCGGTCGACCATGACCGTCCTGGACGTCTATCACTTCGGCACCCAGCATTTCGATCATCACCGGCGCCAGCTCACGCTGGACGGCTGACCGCTTCAGGTGATCGGCGGCGCTACGGCGGCCGATGCCATCCGGCCGTAGCTTGCCACGCACGCCCAGGCGAGGACCGCGATCACGATGAAGGCGGCGTACACGACGCCGTAGCCGGTGACGGCCGCGACGGCGGACACCGCGATCGGGGCGAGCAGTCCGGCGATGCCCCAGCCGGTGAACACGCGGCCGTAGACGGCGCCGAACCGCTGCCTGGGGACGACGTCGGACAGGGCAGCCGGGGTGAGGGTGGAGAGCGCCCCGTACTGGGTGCCGAGCAGGAACAGCGCGACCAGGGCGAGCGGGCCGGTCGACGAGAGAGCGAGCGGAATGCAGGCGACGACGAGCAGCGCCGAGTTCGCGTGCAGGGTCGCTCGCCGCCCCACGCGATCCGAGGCCGGACCGGCGGCGAGACGCCCGACGAAGTTGCCGACGTTGAGCAGCGTCACCGCCACCGCTGCGACCGCAGTCGATCCGGCGAGTTGGCCGGCATGTGCGAACGCCGAGAGGGCGGGTGCGCTCCCGAGCCCGAAGGCGAGCCACAGCGCGACAACCGGGCCGCGCGGCGCCCGGCGGTCATCCGCACCGGACTCGGCCGTCGGCGCGGTGGCCGCTTCGGCGGGGAGCAGGACGGCCGCCACGACCAGGAGGACACCGAGTGCGACGGCGAGCAGGACGAAGGTCCAGCTGCGGCCGAGTCCGTCGAGCAGGGCCGCTGCGGCGGGGGCGAGGATCGCGGTCCCGATCGCGTAGGCGCTCACGACCAGGCCGAGCGCGAGACCACGGCCGGTCTTGAACGTCCCGGCCACCCGGACCGCCGTCGCGTAGCCGAGCCCTGTCGTTCCGCCGAGGACGATGCCGAACGCCAGGACCAGCACCACGACCGAGGATGCCGCTGCGCTGCCGAGTAGACCCGCGACCGTGCCGACCGCGGCGACCACGGCCATCCGTCGTGGCGCGACCGAGTCGGCGATCCGGCCACCCACGAGCACACCGGCCATGAACGTGGCGAGACCGACGGAGAACACGGTGGTCAGCGCGGTCGGTCCGGCGCCCAGCTCACGCTGCAGCGAGGCGGTGAACACGTCCCAGGCGAACAGCGGGCTCACCGCCAGGTCGAGCAGCATCGCGCCGAGCAGCACGCGTCGTCTGCTCACCTGGACCTCCGTCGGCCGTTGGGGCGTCCGTCCGGGTCAGTGCCCAGTTGGTCGGGCGGTGGCGGGGACGAGCTCGGCGAGCAGCTCACGCACGCGGCGGTCGATCTCGTCGCGGATGGGCCGGATCTCGGCGACGGTGCGTCCGGCGGGGTCGTCGAGCTGCCAGTCGAGGTAGCGCTTGCCGGGAAGGATCGGGCATGCGTCCCCGCACCCCATCGTGATCACCACGTCCGAGGCCTGGACGGCGTCGGTGGTGAGCGGTTTCGGCAACGCCCCGTCGAGGTCCATGCCGATCTCGCTCATCACCTCGCCGACGGCGGGGTTGATGGTGTCGGCGGGCGCGGACCCGGCCGAGCGGACGACGACGGCGCCTTTGGCGTGGTGGTCGAGCAGCGCGGCTGCCATCTGGGAGCGGCCCGCGTTGTGCACGCACACGAACAGGACTTCCGGTGCGCTGGTCATGTGGGCTTCTTCCAGCGACGTCGGGCAGCGAGGGAGACATGGACCAGGGCAACCAAGACGGGGACCTCGATCAGCGGGCCGACCACTCCGGCCAGTGCCTGTCCGGAGGTGACGCCGAACGTGGCGATGGCGACGGCGATGGCCAGCTCGAAGTTGTTGCCCGCCGCGGCGAACGCCAGCGTCGTGGTCCGGGCGTAGCCGAGCCCGATCCCGCGCCCGAGCGCGTAGGACCCGGCCCACATCAGCGCGAAGTAGGCCAGCAGCGGGAGCGCGATCCGGGCGACGTCGAGCGGCTGGGAGGTGATCGCCTGCCCTTGCAGGGCGAACAGGATCACGATGGTGAACAGCAGCCCGTAGAGGGCGAGCGGCCCGATGCGAGGCAGGAACCGCGACTCGTACCAGTCCCGCCCCCGGGTGCGCTCGCCCAGGCGCCGGGAGAGGTAGCCGGCCAGCAGCGGGACACCGAGGAACACCAGCACCGACCCGGCGATCTGCCAGGGCGAGACCTCCAGGTCCGTGGTCGGCAGGCCCAGCCATCCGGGGAGCAGGTCGAGGTAGAACCAGCCCAGCGCGGCGAACGCGATCACCTGGAACACCGAGTTCAGGGCCACCAGCACGGCGGCGGCCTCCCGATCCCCACAGGCCAGGTCGTTCCAGATGATGACCATCGCGATACAGCGCGCCAGCCCGACGATGATCAGACCGGTGCGGTACTCGGGCAGGTCCGGCAGCAGCAACCAGGCGAGCGCGAACATCAGCGCCGGGCCGATCACCCAGTTCAGCACCAGCGACGCGACCATCAACCGGCGGTCGCCGGTGACCGTGTCCAGCCGGTCGTAGCGGACCCTGGCCAGCACCGGGTACATCATCACCAGCAGTCCGAGCGCGATCGGCAGCGACACCCCGGCCACCGACACGGCATCGAGCGCCGACCCGAGTCCGGGGATCAGACGCCCAGCGAGCAGGCCGAGCGCCATCGCGGCCAGGATCCACACCGGTAGCAGCCGGTCCAGGGTGGTCAGCCGCCCGACGACCGGCGCGGCGGTACCCGTCTCGGGTCCAGCGCTCATCGCGCGACCGCCGCGTCCGCGACGTCCGGGGTGGCTGCGCCGGGGACCAGGACGGCCGACAGGCGCCCGAGCACGTCGGGCTGGACGCGGTAGTTGCGGCGCGGAACCGGCGTTCGACGGTGCGCCCCGACGCGGTGGGGTGGTGTCCGCGGAGGATGTCGGTGACGAGCGGGTCGCGGACGACGGTCCCGGTGCGGACGAGTCGCTCGACGAGGGCCTCCGCGTCGTCGGGGCCGGGGGTCCGGAGGCGGGCACCGTCGAGGCGGAAGGTCCGGGCCGTGGTGTCGGATCGTCGCGTCGCGAACGTCATGCCCACGCCGCAGGATAGAGCCCCGGCACATGTGATCCGCGCCACTTCCGTTGGGTGAGCGATCTTGGAAAGCTGCTCGACTGAACCCGTGGATGTCGACCAGGTTCGTCATGTCGTCGGCGGCTACGCCGACACCCGGATGATCGAGGGAAACGGCGACTTCTTCGCTGTGTACGACCCCGACCACGACTACGAGACGCGGCCCCGCCAGGGCTGGGCGACGATCGTCACCTCGAACGTGAACGACGACGCCTCCGACCTCGACCGGCCCGGTGTCTTCCGGCTCAACATCGGCCTGCCGAGGGCCCGGTTCGCCGAAGTCGTCGACCCGGACGGCGAGTACGACCACGCGGCGCTCGACGTCGTGATGCCCCATCCCGTCTACGGCGGCCACCACTGGGTGTGCGTCCTGAACCCGGACCGCACGTGGCCGGCGGTGCAGGGGCTGCTCGACGACGCCCACACGTTCGCGGTCCGGCAGGACGAGAACAGGAAGCGTCGCCGCGCCGTCACCGCACCGGTGTCGCCGCCGGCGTGAGCTCGAGCCCGCGGTCCGGCGGTGTCGCAGTCAGGCCGAGCCCCCGGCCCGCAGCCGCGCGAGCTCCCGCTGCCACTGCCGGTAGGGCGGGCTGAGCGCCTGTGGACGGCACGCGCGCCGGCGACGACCTCGACCCCGTCGGGTGCGGGCGCGCGGCCCGACCGGCCGACCATGCGGACGCGTTCGCCGCGGTCGCGCAGGGCGCGGCGGTCGCGAGCCCGACGGCGCCGGCAGGTGCGGGCCGAGAGGGTCGGCTGTCGAGTCATGGGTGCAGCGTCGGGCGGGCCCCTGACGCTGCGCTGACGACGGTCTGACGAGCGGCGCCGACCTATGATCGGCCCGTGACGACCTTCGTCCTGGTGGCCGGCTCGTTCCACGGCGGATGGTGTTGGTCGCGGACGGCGAGGTTGTTGCGCGACAGGCACCACTCGGTGTTCACGCCGTCGCTGACCGGGATGGGCGAGCGGGCGCACCTCACGACGTCGACGGGGATCGGGCTGCAGACCCATGTCGACGACGTCCTCGCGCTCGTCGACGCCGAGGAGCTCACCGAGGTGGTGCTGGTCGGGCACAGCTACGCGGGCGTGGTGGTGGGCAGCGTCGTCGACCGGCGGCCGGAGGCGTTCCGCCGCGTCGTCTACCTGGACGCGCTGGTGCCGGAGGACGGCCGGTCGGTGATCGACCTGCTGGGGCCCGCGGGCGGCTACTTCCTCGACCGCGCCGACACGGACGCGGGTGTCATCCCGCTCGACGAGGAGTCGCTCGACCGGTGGGGTCTGGTCGAGGTGGGCGACCGGGAGTGGGTGCGCCGGCAGGCCCGCCCACAGCCGCTCGCGACGTTCACCGACAAGGCGTCGATGCGCCGGCCGGCCACCGAGGCGGGCATCCCGGCGACGTACGTCTACGCCACGATCAAGCCCCGTGTGGACCTGTTCACCGAGATCGCGGCGCGCACCAAGGCCGACCCGGCGTGGAGCTACGTCGAGGTCGAGGGCCCGCACGACTGCATGATCACCCACCCCACCGAGACCGCGGCGGTCCTTGCGGCGCTGTGAACCGCGGCTATCCTCGCCTCGTGCGTTCCACTCGGCTCACCTGGTGGCGGCTGCTCGTCGCAGCCGGATAGATGCATGTCCGCGGGCTGCACGAGCAGCCCGCGTTCCTCCTCGCAGGAGACGGTCGGCTGCGCGTGCGGCCCCGATCCCCGAGGAGACGACCATGGATTCCTACGCCGCCACCGTCGCGCGCATGCCCGCACTGCGCGGCGCGATCGCCGCAGCACCGGAGAAGCACCGGGTCCTGACGGGCGAACGCCCGACCGGCCCCCTGCACCTGGGGCATCTGCTGGGCACGATCGTGGAGCGGGTCCGGCTGCAGCGCGCGGGCGTCGAGACCTTCGTGATCCTGGCCGACTACCAGGTGGTCACCGACCGCGAGGTCGCCGAGCGCCTGCCCGAGTACGTGCGCGGCGCGGTGCTCGACCAGCTCGCCGCCGGGCTCGACCCGCAGGCCACGACGTTCTTCGTGCACTCCGCCGTGCCCGCGCTCAACCAGCTGATGTTGCCGTTCCTGAGCCTCGTCTCGGAGGCGGAACTGCACCGCAACCCGACGGTCCGCGCCGAGCATGCGCTGTCGGGCCGCGCGCTGTCGGGGCTGATGCTCACCTACCCGGTGCACCAGGCCGCCGACATCCTGTTCTGCAGGGCCGACCTCGTGCCGGTCGGGAAGGACCAGCTCCCCCACGTCGAGCTGACCCGGGTGATCGCGCGCCGCTTCGCCGAGCGCTACGCCCCCGTCTTCCGGGTGCCGGAGCCGATGCTCACCGACGCCCCCGACATCCCCGGCCTCGACGGGCAGAAGATGTCGAAGTCGCGGAGCAACGCGGTCGTGCTCGGCATGTCGGCCGACGAGACCGCCGCGCTGATCCGCAAGGCGCGCACCGACAGCGACCGGCGCATCACCGTCGACCCGGACACCCGTCCCGGCGTCTTCGGCCTGTTGTCGACGGCCGCGCTCTGCACCGGGCGCACGCAGGAGGAGGTCGCGGAGGAGATCGGCGACGGCGGCGCCGGGCTGCTCAAGAAGGTGACGACGGAGGCCGTCAACACCTACCTCGCGCCGCACCGGGCCCGCCGCGCCGAACTGGCCGCCGAGCCCGGCCTCGTCGACGAGATCCTGACGCGGGGCAACGAACGCGCGAACGCGATCGCCGACGCCACCCTCGACGAGGTCCGGTGCGCCATGGGGATGCGTTACTGAGGCCTGTCCCGATCCGCGCGCAACCTCAGGGTTGCCGACGGGCCGGGGCACGACAGTGAGGTTGCGCTCGGGTGTGCGCCGGCGGCGGAGAGCACTACTCGAGGGACGGCTCCGGGGAGGGCTCGCGCAGGAACGCCGACAGCACCACGGCCACGACCGGGACGATCGCGAGCACGACCAGCGCGCCGCGCGGGCCGTGCGCCTCCGCGACCAGGCCCAGCAGCGGGAGGAACAGCCCGCCCGCGCTGACGGCCAGGCCGAGGGTGACCCCGGCGGCGGTGCCGGGACGGGACGGCAGGTAGTCCTGCCCGAGCTTCACCAGGACGGCGAACGGGATGTTGGTGACCAGCCCGACCAGCAACGCGAACGGCAGCGCCACGTAGTGGTTGCCGCACAACAGCATCGCGACGAGCGCGGGGACGAGCAGGGCGTTGCCGAGCCGGACGGTGCGGACCATGCCGATGCGGTCGGCGATCCGGCCGCCCGCCAGCGTCCCCAGCACTCCCCCGCCGAGCTGCAACGTCAGCGCCAGACCGCCCAGCCAGGGCGTCGAACCGAGGTTACGGATCCAGTAGAGCGCGATGAACGTGTTGACCCCGAACGCCACCGTCGACCGGACGACCTCGACGGCGGTGAGCGTCGCGAACAGCCGCGGCCTGTCGACGCCCGTCGCCCGGACCGACGCCGTGGCCGACCGAAATGTCCTGCGCTGATGGCGCAGCAGCGCGAACGCCATCAGCACCGCGGGCGGGATGAACAGTGCCGTCGCGCCGACCCCGAACACGTCGAGCGCAGGGGTCGCGAGCGCGGGCGCCACGAAGAACCCGACGCTGCCACCCGCCGCGAACCAGCTCATCGCGGTGGCGCTGCCCCCGGCGGCGCGGCGGGCGTCGCGGCCTGCGGGCGGGTGGAACATCGCCACGCCCAGCCCCGAGACCAGCAGCGACAGGAACATCAGCGGGTAGGACGGCACGAGCCCGGCGACGCCGGCTCCGATACCGGCGAGTGCGAGCCCGAGCGGCGACATCCACGGCATCCGACGCTTGTCGGCGAGCAGGCCGACGGCGATCTGCGGGAGCGAGCTGCCGAACGTCGCGGCGAGCGCGAGGCCCGAGGCGCCGAGGTAGCCGACGTCGCGCTGCAGCACGAAGTACGGGACAGCCGCGGGGACGAGGCCCTGGTAGAAGTCGTCGACGGCGTGGGCGGCGGCCCACAGCCGCATGCGCCGCCACGGCGATGCCGCGACCTGCGCGATGGTCTCGGAAGTGCTCACCCGGCAACGATCGCTGCCACGCGAACGACGAGCTTCCGATAATCTGCCGTTCGATGTCGCAGATCCGCCACTCCCCCAACGCGCCGACTCTGGTCGAGGCGCACGCGGCCGGCGACGTCATCGACCGGCACCGCCACGACGACCACCAGCTCATCTACGTCAGCACCGGCGTCCTGGCGATCAGCACCGCCCGCGGCGCCTGGGTGGCGTCCAGCGATCGCGCCGTCTGGGTGCCGGCCGGCATCTGGCACGAGCACCGCTTCTACGGGCAGGCCTCCCTGCATTCCCTCGGCTTCCCCCTCGACGACGCCCCGCTGCCCGACGACTCGCCGACCGTCCTGGCCGTCGGTGGGCTGCTGCGCGAGCTGCTGATCGCCTGCACCGAGCCCGACCTGCCCGGCCCCGAAGCGGGCCGGCTGCGGGCGGTGCTGGCCGACCGGCTGCGCCGCGCCGTCGTGCAGCCGCTCGTGCTGCCCACACCCGTCGACGCCCGGCTCGCCGACGCCTGCAGGATCGTCGAGCAGGACCTGGTGCACCCGCGGTCCCTCGGTGGGCTGGCGCGCACGGTCGGGACGAGCGACCGGACGTTGACGCGGCTCTTCCGCACCGAGTTCGGTATGACCTACCCGCAGTGGCGCACCGCTGTCCGGGTGTTCCACGCGATGATCCACCTCGCTGAAGGCTCGACCGTCACCGAGACCGCGCACCTGTGCGGCTGGGCGACGCCGAGCGCGTTCGTCGACGCCTTCACGCGGACGATGGGCCACACCCCCGGCACCCACCGTTCCGCCGCTGCGGCGGAATGAGCGCAGGGCTCAGTCGAAGAGATCGGGGTCGGTGCGGACGATCTCGTCCCACAGCGGCTGGAAGGAGAACCAGCCGGCATACGGGCTGCCGGTCTGCTCGCGGGTGAAGCGGGCGTTCTCCACGTCGATCAGCGTCGGGGTGCCGGCGGCTTCGGCCATGAGCTGGGCCTGGGCGTTGCGCTCCATCTGCACGAACCACCAGGCCGCCTCTGCGACGGTGTCGCCGACGGTGAAGATCCCGTGGTTGCGGTGGATCGCGGCCCGCTTGTCCCCCAGGCCCTCGGCCAGCCGCCGGCCGGCTTCCTCGTCGATGACGACCGCACCCGCGCCGTCCGTCACGACGACGTGGTTCTCGAAGAGGGCGCAGGCGTCCTGGGTGATCGGGTCGAGCACCCGGCCCAGCGACGACCAGGCCTTGCCGTGCACGGCATGCGCGTGGCAGGCGGCGACGACGTCGGGACGGGCCTCGTGGATCGCGGAGTGGATGACGAAGCCCGCGCGGTTGACCGGCCGGTTGCCGTGCAGGATGCGGCCCGTGTGGTCGACACGCAGCAGGTCCGAGGCCCGGACGTGCCGGAACGACATCCCGAAGGGGTTGACCCAGAACGTGTCCGGCTCCTCGGGGTCGCGCGCGGTGATGTGCCCGGCGATGCCCTCGCCGAACCCGAAGCGCCCGAAGATGCGGCACGCCCCGGCGACCTGCTCCTTGCGGTGGCGGCGCTCCTCGGCGCTGGTGGCGAAGACCGGGGGGCGGGGCAGCGAGATGCCCTCCTGCCCGGGCTCGAACGCCTCCATGGTGTCGGCGGGAGTCGTCTCAGCGGGCGCGGCCATGTCCCGACCGTGCGCCGATCCCCGACCGAAATCAAGAGCGACGTGTGCACCCCTCGTGAGCGGTGATAGTCGCTATAGCGACTATTACCGCTCACAGGGTCGTGCGCACGAAGCGGTAGGCCTCGTCGGCGAGGCCGAACCGGCCGGTCGAGCCCGGGGGCGTGACGCCGGGGCGGGACACGAACTCGTCGACGAGCGTCTCGAACAGCTCCTCCACCGTCTCCACCCGCGAAGCAGACCACATGACACCGATGAGTTCGCGGCGCCCGGGTCGTCGGTACTCGTGGCGACGAGAGGAGAACACGATGGCACTGCCCCGGATCGCGAGCCGCGACGAGTGGCTGACGGCCCGCAAGGACCTGCTCGTGAAGGAGAAGGAGCTGACCCGCGCCCGCGACGCGCTCAACACGATGCGCCGCGAGCTGCCGATGGTCGAGATCGAGAAGGACTACCGCTTCACCGGCCCCGAGGGCGAGGTGGGCCTGCTCGACATGTTCGAGGGCCGCCGCCAGCTCATGGTGGGGCACTTCATGTTCGACCCGTCGTGGGAGGACGGCTGCCCCAGCTGCTCGGCGGGTGCCGACGAGATGTCGCAGGGCCTGCTCGACCACCTGGCGACGCGCGACACCTCGCTCGCGTACGTGTCGCGGGCGCCGCTGGACAAGATCGAGCGCTACAAGGCGAAGAAGGGCTGGACGTTCCGCTGGTACTCGTCGAACGGAAGCGACTTCAACTACGACTTCCACGTCACGCTCGACGAGTCGGTGCAGCCCGCCGAGTACAACTACCGTCCGGCCGCGGAGTACGGCCCGACGTGGACGGGTGACGCGCAGCCGTTCGAGATGCCCGGCCTCAGCTGCTTCCTGCGCGACGGCGACCGCGTCTTCCACACCTACTCGCAGTACGCGCGGGGTGCGGAGTCGACGGGCGGCTCGTACTACTTCCTCGACCTCACCGCGCTCGGCCGCCAGGAGGACTGGGAGAAGCCGGCAGGCCGCGCCGACCACGCGCGGACGAACCAGCCGGACTTCGCCTCCTGAGATCGACCGATGAGTTCCGGGCGCGCGCGTCGTTGACACGAACATGAGCGACGACGCCTTCACCGCGCGGATGCAGGAGCACCGCCGCGAGCTGCACGTGCACTGCTACCGGATGCTCGGCTCGTTCGACGAGGCCGAGGACCTGGTGCAGGAGACGTTCCTGCGGGCCTGGAAGGCCCGCGAGTCGTTCGACGAGGCGACCAACCTGCGGGCCTGGCTCTACAAGATCGCGACGAACGCGTGCCTGGACGTGCTGCGCCGCAAGAAGCGGACGCCGCCGAGGTCGGAGAGCCCGGCCGAGGTGACGTGGCTGCAGCCCTATCCGGACGAGCTGCTCGACGCGGTGGCGCCCAGCGCCGAGCGGCCCGACGTCGTCGCGATCGCGCGGGAGACGATCGGGCTGGCGTTCCTCGCGGCGATCCAGCTGCTGCCGGCGCGGCAGCGGGCGGTGCTGGTGCTGCGTGACGTGCTGGAGTGGTCGGCCGCCGAGACCGCGGACCTGCTGGAGATGTCGGTCCCGGCGGCCAACAGCGCGCTGCAGCGTGCGCGGGCGACGCTGCGCGAGCGGCTCCCGGAGAATCACGGGTCGTGGCAGGCGCCGTCGCCGACCGAGGACGAACAGGCGCTGCTGGAGCGGTTCGTCCGCGCGCACACCACGGGCGACCCGGACGAGATGGTGGCGCTGGTGCGTCACGACATCCGCGTCACGATGCCGCCGTACCCGATGGAGTACAACGGCCTCGACGAGCTGTGGCCGTTGTTCGAGCGGGCGACGTCGGGTACCGACGGCGAGTGGCGGCTGCTGCCCACCGCGGCCAACCGGATGCCGGCGGCGGCGAGCTACCTGCGCGTCACGGGCACCGACGAGTACGTGCCGTTCAAGCTCGACGTGCTGCGGATCGTCGACGGGAAGATCGCCGAGATCACGACGTTCGGGCCGTCGCACTTCGCCGATCACGGGCTGCCGGCGACGCTGTGACGAGCACTCCGGGCAGGGGCGGCGCGGCGTCGGCCGGGCGGGTGAGGAAGCACTCGGCGTGGTACCAGCCGGCGGCCTCGTGCCCGCTGGGGTCGAGGCCGCGGGCGGCCACGTCGCGGCAGGCGGCGGCGCGTTCGTCGGCGTCGGCGAACCGGCGCTGCCGGCACGCCGCGGCGGGGACTCGTTCGGTGACCAGCCCGAACCCGTCGAGGACGTCGACGATCGGGGCGTAGTCGAAGACGCGCAGCACGAACGCGACGACGAACATGCGCTCGGGGTGGGCGGCGGCGTCGAGGAGGCGCCGGAACGTCGCGGGGCCGACGTAGCCGATCCCGCCGGTGCACATGATCACGTCGACGCCGGCGAGCGCCGCGGTGAGCGCGGGCGACGGTTCGGTGGTCTCGAGGTCCTCGGCGAACCCGGCGTCGAGCAGCCCGGTCGCGGTGCCGTAGCCGACGGCGGGTGCCGACGCGTCGAGCCCGACGACGTGCGGGCCCGCGGGGTGACGGTGTGCGGCGTGGAACGCGGCGTCGTCGGCGACCACCTGCGCCGACGGCAGGCCGGCGCGGGCGGGGTCGGTGTGACGGGCGACGAGGTCGTCGTAGCCGACGGTCCCGCGCAGCAACGCGGCGTTGATGCCGTAGGAGCAGCACACGTCGAGGACGGTGGCACCCGGACGGGCGTCGAGGACCGCCTCGACGACGGGTTCCGCGTGCCGGGGCACCTGGTAGTCGAGCGGGCCGAGCGTCGAGAAGTAGGCGCGCGGATCGGGGCGTGAATAGATGTCGGTGAAGTCGGCCTTTCCGGAACCTGGGTCAACCATCGCTGTCCTCCCCCAGCAGGGCTTCCATCTCGGCGACCGCCACGGGCAGCTCCCGGGCGAACGCCTCCATCGCCGCGGCGACCGACCGCGGCGTGCTCAGGTACAGGTCGAACCGGGTGGGCATCAGGGCGTAGCCGACGCCGATGCAGTGCGTGCTCGTCGACCCGAAACCCCAGTAGCGCACGTGCGGGGAGGGCACGGAGCTGGTGGAGAGGTGGTCGTCGCGCAGGATGCGCCAGCCCGGGGAGTCGAACAGCGCGGGTGACGGTTCGCCGCGCCGGGTCGCGATCATCTGCAGCTCCCAGAGGTGCTGCTCCGGTGCTTTCCCGCCCTGGCACTCGCGGGCACGGCGGACATGGGCGTCGGCAGCGGCACGCAGGGCGTCGCGACGCACCGGGGCCGGTACCGACGGGTCGTCCATCGCGGCGGTGAACGCGACGATCTCGGGGGTGACGACGCGCATCGCCTCGGTCCGGCCGTGGTGGAAGTGCCGGGTCGCGATCGACTCGTAGGTGGCGCCGATCCGGCCCGTCGCACGCCGGTGCGCGACCTGGAACACCAGCTGCGCGAACGCGTCCGGGGAGATGCCGAGGGCCTTCGCCCGGTCGCTGCCGAAGTCGAGCGAGACGGTGGTCGTCGCGGTGGCGGCGGCGTAGTCGGCGAACGCCTTGGCGGCGTCGGCCACGGTGGCGCGCAACGCCTCGTCGAGCACCCAGGGCACGGCCGCGAAGTCCGGGACGTCCGCCGCGGCCGGGGCCGGGCCGAGGTCGGCCGTCGCCGCGAGGACGGCGTCGAGCAGCGCGATGACCGTCGTGCCGTCGAGGTTGCAGTGCTCGCCGTTGTAGCCGGCGGTGCCGTCGCCGAACACGATCAGCGAGACGGCCGTGTCGAACCAGCGGTTCGCGCTGTTCCCGGCCAGCAGCGCGTCGCAGGCCGCGAGGGGCGAGGAGGGGATCTCGTCCTCCAGGCACACGCAGAACAGCGCCGACTCGATCGTCTCCAGCGCGGCCGCGTCGGCCGGGTCGTGGGCGCGCAGCCGTGCGCGGGCGCGGGCCCAGTCCGCGCGCGCCATCGTCGTCAACGCGCCGACGCCCTCGCCCTGCACCGCGGCCGCCTGCACGGCGCGCAGCCCCGCGGCGATCTCGGCCCGGGTGTGCGGACGCCCGTCGGGGGCGATCACGTCGAGACGGAACACGTTGCCGCGCAACAGGACCACGATGTGGCGCGCCTGCGACGGCCCCGGGTGGGCGTCGCTGTAGGGGGTGCGGGCGGAGTCGCGGTCGACGCCGGGGATGCGCGTCGAGGAGAACAGGTAGCGGTGCTGCACCATCGACAGCGGCCCACCGCGGCCCTGCGCGGGTTCGAGCGATCCGTCGTCGATCCTCGCCTTGTAGGACACGATCCCCTCGACCAGCGCCGCCGCCCGGTCCACCTGCCCGAGCCGCGACTCCTCGAACAGGAAGAAGAAGTTGGCGTTCAGCGCGATCCGGTCGCGGCGACCCAGGTAGCGGTAGGGCCAGAACGTGTCGAGCCAGCTGTGCACGCCTTGCGTGGCGTCGTAGGCGACCAACGACGCGTGCAGGCGCTCCCCGTCGCCACCCGGGCGGGCGAACCCGGCGACGGCCTCCCGGGTCGCGACGCGCTCGGCCTCCGACAGCAGCGGCGCGCACCAGTCGAGGAAGCGGGAGCAGCTGTCGGCCAACGTCGGCAACGGGACCCGGGGCAAGGCGTCCTCGGCCTCGAATGTGCGCACGGTCAGTCCATCAGCGAGTCGACACGGACGCGGTCGGCGTCGGTGTGGGCGGGGGTGACCCGGCCGAACAGCTGCCGGGTGCGCGTGACGGCGCCGACGACGCCGGGCCGCGCGCTGTAGGCGAGGATCGCGGAGTGCCGGGCGTGGGCGCCGCCGACCGCCGTGACCCGGTGCAGCGAATAGCGTCCGGCGAAGATCTGCAGGTCACCGACGCGCAGCGGCAGCCGGCGCACGAGGTCGCCACCCTCGCCGTCGAGGACCGCGGTCACGGCGGTGAGGTTCTCGTCGTCGGCCGAGCGGATGCCCGGGCAGTACTCGAACACCCCGCCCGCCTCAGGTTCGCGGGTCACCATGCTGACCGTGAACTCGTTGGTGTCGAAGTGCCACGGGTGCCCGCGGCCGGGGACGACGACGTTGAGCGTCAGCCCGGCGAGCGGGTCGGCGAGCTCGAACACCTGCGGCAGTCCCACGCAGGCGGCGACGAACTCCTGCAGCGCCGTGCTGGTGTAGAGGTGCTGGACGACGGCGTCGGCGGGGATGCGGTCGCGTGCGACGAAGGCGTTGCCGCGCTCGGTCGTGCGCCGGGCGGGATGATCGGGCGACAGGGCAGGGTCCGGGTCGGTGTTGTAGACGTTGACGATCTCGACGTCGTGGTGGGCGAAGCCCGCCGCGGCCGCGCCCTCGGCCTCCAGGACGCCGCGGACCCCGGGGCGGACGAACCCCGGGAGCACGCTGCAGCCGTCGACGGCGAGGTCACGACGGACCCGCTCCACCACCGCGTCGCGGCCCGCACCCGGTGTCGCCACCGGGAACCGGTCGGTGTCGATGACGCGCTCGATCGTCGGCCGCTGGCTGGACCCCATCGCTCCTCCGCGCGGGCGCCGACGTCGTCGTCGACAGCCCCGGGCGTCAATGCAACCCGAGTTCGCCGGTGATCGCCCGCCCTGGCGGGCACTCGACCGAGCCTGACGCGGGGATCGGCAGGTCAGGCGGGGTGCGCGCGCCGCCGTCGGTCCTGGCCCGTCGATCAGGTGCGACCCGGCACCGACGGAGGGCCCGCGGGTCAGGCGGCGGAGTGGGCCGACGCGGTCGTCGCCCCGTCCCAGAGCCACTGCTCGGTCATCTCCTCGCCGCACTCCGGGCACGGCACCAGGAAGCCCAGGCCGTCGATCCCGGGCAGCTCGGCCTCGACCTCGCAGCGGACGCACGTCCACCACCCGATCGCGCTCTTTCCGGCATCCATGACATCCGATGGTAACCACATCCGTGTAGTTCGCCCGTCCGCCACGCGACGGACGTGTCGTCGTCGGCGTCCGCTTGCCGTGAAGACCTCCTGACTGCGACGCTTTTCCGATGGCAGGTACGGACGCCACCGACGCAGCCGACCCCGTCTCCGACCTCATCGAGTCCCAGCTCGCGGACGCCGGCGCGACGTGGACCGTCGGCGTCGGCGGCGCGATCGCCGAGTTCCAGCGACGCCCCGCCGAACCCGCGGCACGCGGCCCGCGCTGCGTCGTCACCGCACGCGGCGGGGTGCGGCTCGACCTGCCGGCCGGTGTCGAGGTCGTGGCCTACGAGACCCCGTCGGGCCCGGGCCAGCGCTGGGACCACGCCATCTCGTTCTGCCTGCCCGCCGAGGACGCCAAGCGCGGCAACCGCAGCGTCGTCACCCGCCTCGGGCCCGACGACGACGCCGTCCGCCCCCGCGACCGGGCCGCGATCCTCTACGACCTCGGCCTCGGCATCCCCACCGTCGACGCGTGCGTCCGCACCGCCGACCCGGCCCTGCGTGACCTGCTCGAGGACGCCTGCGGCGAACCGCTCGACTCCGAGACCGTCACGACGCTCGTGCGCCGCAGCCCCCACCGCGTCTTCGTCGGCGCCTGTGGTCGCGTGGAGGTGTTCGCCCACATCGCCCAGCCCGGCACCGACACCTCCGACGGCCCCCACACCCACGTCCGCCCCGAGCTGCTGCGCCCCGAGCACACCCACCCCGGCACCGCGCCGATCGGGCCCGGGCTCGTCACCTGCATGACGCTGCACCCCGTGCACCCGGTCACCAACGCCAACGGGCACGCCGTCGACTTCGACGAGACCCGCCACGCCGCGTTCCAACGGCTGCTCGACGCCTTCGGCGACCCCGTCGCCGGCGCCCACAAGGCCATGACGATCGCCGCCGTCCGCGCCGGCGTCGGCCCCGACCTCACGATGCTGCCGCGCGACCCCGCGTCCCGTGCCGCCGTCGCCGTGACGCTGCGTCAGCTTTTCCACACCGACGGGCCCTCCCCCACCCTGGACGTCTGGAGGGCACGGCATCCGCCGGATGCCGGTCTGCTGCATCCGGACGGCTGAACATCAACGGCGCGTCGCTCCGGCCGCGCCGGTCGCGCTAACGAACAGCAGCGCTTCACCGAGTGCATCGGCGGACGGGAAAGCCCAGATCGGATGCTGAATCCGCGGTGCGCTGGTGGTATCGCGGATGGCACGGTCGACCGGCCCGTCCGTGGGTCGGTTGGTGCCCTCCCGCCACCACCCACGGTCCACGCCGGCGTGCCCGCCGGCGTGGACCACCGGGCGACCATGACGGTCGCCGCCGTCACACTTCGTGCACGAGATCCGCGATCGAGTCGACGACGCGCCCCGGCCGGTACGGGAACCGCTCGACGTCGACGGCCTGCGTGATCCCGGTGAGCACCAGCACCGTCTGCATCCCGGCCTCCAGGCCGGCGACGACGTCGGTGTCCATCCGGTCGCCGACCATGACGGTCGTCTCCGAATGGGCCCCGAGCCGGTTGAGGGCGGCCCGCATCATCAGCGGGTTGGGCTTCCCGACGAAGTACGGCTGCACCCCGGTCGCCTTGCTGACCAGCGCCGCCACCGCACCCGTCGCGGGCAGCGGCCCCTCCGCCGACGGGCCGGTCGGGTCGGGGTTGGTCGCGACGAACCGGGCACCGGCCGCGACGAGCCGGATCGCCGTCGTCACCGCCTCGAAGCTGTAGGTGCGCGTCTCCCCCAGCACCACGTAGTCGGGGTCCCGGTCGGTGAGGACGTACCCGATCTCGTGCAGCGCCGTCGTCAGCCCCGCCTCGCCCACGACGAACGCCGTCCCCGCCGGTCGTTGCCCCTCCAGGAACGACGCCGTGGCCAGCGCGGAGGTCCAGATCGCCTCCTCCGGCACGTCGATCCCCGTGCGCAGCAACCGGAACCGCAGGTCGCGCGGTGTGTGGATCGAGTTGTTCGTCAGCACCAGGAACGGGGTGGCGGACTCGCGCAGCCGCGACACGAAGGCGTCGGCACCGGGGATCAGCCGACCCTCGTGCATCAGGACGCCGTCCATGTCGGTCATCCACGCCTCGACGGGCCTCGTCTCGGACATCCGCGCAGCGTAGGCCCGATGCTCCCGCTCGGCTGTCCGGGAACGATCGTCCCGTCTCGTCCGTTCCATTCGTAGGATCGGGTCGCCGACGGCGGACCCACGACGAGGAGGGGCTCATGGGCACGGTCGTGACCATCATCATCCTGGTGGCGATCGTCGCCGGCGGGGTCTGGCTCGTGCGGCAGCGCTCCGCGTCCCAGGCCCGTGAGCTCGAGGACGCCAAAGCCGAGGCCCGCCGCTGGGTCGAACGCCTCGGCGGTCAGGTTCTCAACCTCGTCGGTACCGACGAGGCCTCCAAGCAGGCCATGGCCGACGCGTCCGAGCGCTACAACGCCGCCGGCTCGCAGATGGAGCAGGCCCGCACCGCGGCCCAGTGCCGTCAGGTCACCGAGACCGCCTACGAGGGCCTCTACTACGTGCGCGCGGCCCGGACGGCGATGGGCATCGACCCCGGCCCCGAGCTGCCGCCGCTGCCCGGCCAGCAGCGTGCGGGTGCCGTCTCCGAGGACCGTGACGTCGAGGTCGAGGGCCACTCCTACAGCGCCTCGCCGAACCCGTCCGACCGCAACTCGCACTACTACCCGGGCGGCAACGTCGCCGGGCGTCCGGTCCCGGCGGGCTGGTACTCCGAGCCGTGGTGGAAGCCCGCGCTCGTGGCCGGCGCGTGGGGCCTGGGCTCGATGATGCTGTTCAGCGCCATGTTCTCCGGGATGTCCGGGGTCGCCTACGCCGACGGATACGCCGACGGCATGGCCGCCGACGGCGGCGACTACGGCGACGGGGGTGGCGACGGCGGCGACTTCGGTGGCGACGCCGGTGGCCAGGACTTCGGGGGCGACTTCGGCGGCGGCGACTTCGGCGGTGGCGACTTCGGCGGTGGCGGAGGTTTCGACTTCTGATCTTGGGGTACTCCAACCCCTGTCGGCGGCACCGCGGCCTCCGACCCTCATGCAACCGGACTCGTCCGGATTCCCCGTCGGCCGGCCCGGTGTTCGAACCCTGGGCCGGTCGACGATCTTCTGGGCCGGCCCGACTGCGTCAGGCCTGGCAGGTCGGGCCCCAGAAGAGGTTCCGCGCAGCGTGGGTCGCGTGCGCGATCGGTGTCCCGCACTGCAGGCACGGCCGGCCCGTCCGCCGGTAGGCGTAGACGGTTTTCGCACACACCGCGCCCCGGTCCGCAGGTTCCAGCAGCCGCGGGTCGTGCTCGGGCCGCAACGTCTCGATCTTCCCACGCCGCGCGCCGTCGGCCATGAGGTCGACGAGGTCGGCCCAGATCGCGTCCCACCGCTCCCGGCCGAGATCGCGACCCGCCGTCTGCGGGTGTACACCCTGGCGGAACAGCACCTCCGCCCGGTACACGTTGCCCACGCCGGCGACGACCTGCTGGTTCATCAGCAACGTCGCGATCGGCGACCGCGACCTCCCGATCCGCGCCCAGGCCCGCTCCGGGTCGACGTCGGCGCGCAGCGGGTCCGCGCCCAGCCGGTCGTGGACCGCGGCGACCTCGCCGTCGGTCAACAGCTCGCAGATCGCGGGACCGCGCAGGTCGGCGTAGTGCGAGGGGCCGAGCAGCCGCATCCGGACCTGGCCCCGCGGCGGTTCCGCGGGAAGCTTCCGGCTCGCGAACCGGCCGTACAGGCCGAGGTGCACGTGCACGACGAGGTCGGGGCCGTAGCGGTGGAACAAGTGCTTGCCGTGCGCGTCGACCGACTCCAGGACCCGCCCGTCGACGAGCTCGGCGTCGGTGGCGAAGCGGCCCTGCGGGCTCGACAGCGCGACCGGTTGCCCGCCGAACCGTCGACGGTGCAGCCGGGCGAGGCGGTGGATCGTGTGGCCCTCGGGCATGCGTCGACCCTGCCTGCTCGCTGGCCGAAGCGCGCGACGAACACCCGCCCCGAATTCGACGTCGAGCTGGTTCGATCATGGTCGGGACCAGCGTCACGTCGACGTCGGCGCGGTCCTTGCGTGGCGACGCCTCAGGGGCGGCCGACGGCGGGCTGACACGTCGGGCACCAGAACAGGTTGCGCGCGGCGTGCTCGGCCGTGAGCACCGGCGTCCCGCACACCAGGCACGGCATTCCCTGCCGCCGGTACACGTAGACCTCGCCGCCGTGCCGGTCCTTGCGCCCCGGCTCACCGCGCCGCCGCGGATCGTGCTCCGGCGCGACCGTGTCGATCCGGCCCTTGCGCACCCCGTCGCGCATCAGGGCGACGAGATCGACCCACATCGCGTCCCACGTCGCCCGCGACAACGCCTTCCCCGGCAGCTGCGGGTCGATGCCGTGCCGGAACAGCAGCTCCGCCCGGTACACGTTCCCCACCCCGGCGACGACCTTCTGGTCCATCAGCAACGTCGCCAACGGCGACGCCGAGCGGCCGATCCGCGCCCACGCCAGGTCCTGGTCGGCGTCACGGCGCAGCGGGTCCGGGCCCAGCCTCGACCGCAAGACACGCACCTCGGCGTCGGTGATCAGCTCGCACGCCGTGGGGCCCCGCAGGTCGGCCCAGTGCGTGGCGCCGACGATCCGCATCCGCACCTGCCCGCGCGGCTCCGGCGGCGCGCCACCCGGCTCGGGCAGCTCCGTCTCGTCGAACGTGCCGTACAGCCCGAGGTGGACGTGCACCACCCGGTCGCGGCCGTAGCGGTGGAACAGGTGTTTGCCGTGCGCGTCGGCTTTGGTGAGGACAGCGCCGTCGAGCAACGCCGCCGACGCCTCGAACCGCCCCTGCGGGCTGCTCACCCGCACCGGCGCGCGGCCGAACAGCCGTCCGTGCCGCCGCGCCAGCCGGTGCAGCGTGTGACCCTCCGGCACCGGTCAGGCGCTCGGCAGCGGCGGGTAGTCGTGGTCCTTCTCGAACTCGGCCAGGATGTCGATGCGGCGCTGGTGGCGCGGCTCGTTCGAGAACGGGGTGTTCACGAACGCGTCGACGATCGCCTTCGCCTCGTCCTCGGAGTGCATCCGGGCGCCGATGCCGACGACGTGCGCGTTGTTGTGCTCGCGCGCCAGCGTCGCCGTCTCGACGTTCCAGGCCAGGGCCGCGCGGCAGCCCGGAACCTTGTTGGCCGAGATCTGCTCGCCGTTGCCCGAACCGCCGAGCACGACGCCCAGCGAGCCCTCGTCGGCGACGACACGGCGGCCCGTCTCCAGGCAGAACGCCGGGTAGTCGTCCTGCGCGTCGTAGGCCAGGGCCCCGACGTCGACGACCTCGTGACCGGCACCCGACAGGTGCTCGATCAGCACGGCCTTGAGCTCGAAACCGGCATGGTCAGATCCGAGATACACGCGCACGGGGAGAATCCTGCCCCATGGTGGAGGTCGCGGGGGTCGACGGGGCGCCGGGTGGCTGGGTGGTCGCCCGCGTGCGCCCGGGGGCGGTCCGCTGGGACGTGGTGCCCGACGCCGCCGCCGTCCTGGACGTGACGGCCGGGTGCGCGGCGGTGGGCGTCGACATCCCGCTCGGTGTGCACGCCACCGCCGGACGCCGGGAGTGTGACGACGCCACCGCGCGCCGGCTCGGGAAGGCCCGCTCGTCGGTGTTCCCGGCGCCGCCGCGGGAGGTCCTCACCGCGCCCGACCACCCGACGGCCTGCGTGCGCGCACGGGCGTTGACGGGCAAGGCCATCAGCCTGCAGACCTTCCACATCGCGCCGCGCATCCTCGACTGGGATGCCGTCACCGACCGTCCGGCGCACGTCGTCGAGGTGCACCCGGAGCTGTCACTGCGCACGCTCGCCCCCGACGTCGCGTTCACGTCGAAGAAGACCGCACGCGGTGCGGGACAACGCATCGCAGCGCTCGCACGATGGCTCGACCCGGCCGTCGCGCTCGTCGACCTACCCATGGGCGCCCGCCTCGACGACATCCTCGACGCCCTCGCCGCCGCCTGGTCGGCCCGACGCTGGGCGCGTGGGGAGGCCGACGTCCTCGGCCCGGAACACGACGACCGCGGCCGCCCGATGTTCGTGGCGGTCTGACCCGACCCTGTGCGCGGTAATAGTCGCTATAGCGACTATTACCGCTCACGAGCCCTACCAGGTCATTCCTTGCGGCCGCCGCCGAGCAGGCCGCCGAGCAGGTCGCCAAGTCCACCGCCGAGCGCGCCGCCCCCGGCCTGGCCGCCACCGCCGCCGAGGAGACCACCGAGCAGGTCGCCCAGCCCGCCGCCCGCCGCCGCACCGCCCGCGGCCGCGCCGCCGCCCATCTTCTTGGCCAGATAGGACATGACGATCGGCGCCAGCAGCGGCAGCAGCTTGCCGATCAGCCCGCTGCCCCCGGCGCCGCCCAGCGACAGCTGGTTGATCACCTGGTCCTGGTTCGCGCCGAACACGTGGCCGACGATCTTCTGACCGTCGTTCGTGTCGACATCGTTCAGGTTCACCCCGCCGTCGATCAGCGAGCTGCTGTGCTGATCGACCGCCTGGGCGAACGACGACGCGCCACCCGGATCGTCGGTGTTGGCCTGGATTCCGCCCAACAGCGCGGGCAGCGCCTGCCGCGTCGCCTGCTCGGCCGTGGCCTCGTCGGTGCCCAGCTGGGCCGCGAGGTCGCTCAAGGGGATCTGCGACAGGA
Organism: Pseudonocardia sp.; assembly: GCF_050250275.1. Lineage (GTDB taxonomy): Bacteria > Actinomycetota > Actinomycetes > Mycobacteriales > Pseudonocardiaceae > Pseudonocardia. The sequence continues at coordinate 42,939 of NZ_JBFWOY010000036.1, read as the reverse complement.
TCTCGTCCACCGGACTCATGGCCGGAGCGTAGCGCCGAATCCGCGTCCGAAGCAGACACTCCGCGTGCCCGTCCTCAAACGCGGTCCCACGATGTCGTCACCCGGACGAGGGCCTATCGCGCCCGATGTGGGTGGTGCGACTCCGAGAAGTGACCACGAGAGCCCGAATGGGGATACGGTCCCACCGACAACACAAGCACCACCCGTCACACCCCGGGAGGTCCGCACAGGCGCTCGGAAATGCGAGACGGGACGGTTCCGCCAAGAACCGCCCCGTCGTCACGTCGCACCGTCGACAGGGTCGCACCCCTGACGACGACAGCGCCCCGGACGAACCGGGGCTTCTCCCCTCCTGCCACAAAGGGGCCTTGCCATGCTCACCATAGACCGCGGGCCGCGCCGTGCCCGGCCGACCGCCCCTGTCCCCACCGCGTGTCCCGCGGAGGTGACCCGATGGGCCTGACCGTCCTCGCCGCCGCCACCGCCCTGGTGACCGCCGGCCTCGCCCCCGCGGTCACCACCACCCCTGTGGACCCCGCGGCCTGCCCCACCCCCGCCGCCGTCACCGCACCCGCCTGCGCGGGCGGCTCCTCAGCAGGCGCCGGGAGCGCCACCGTCCCCGGTGCCGCCGCCTGCCCCGGCACCGCGATCGTCACGAAGCGGCCGTTCTTCCAGAAGGCCGACTGGCTCTGGGACCCGATCCCCGACGGCGCGAAGCTCGACCCCCAGTCGTCGGCGATGGCCGAGGAGCTCTCCTCCGGCGACCACATCCTCAACACCGGCGACTTCGGCGTCGCCCTCGTCGACCCCGACGACATCCCCGACGACGCACCCCGCTCCGCCATCCCCGTGTCGGAGAACTGGGGACCCGACCCGCTCGCCGGCCTGAAGGTGCCCGTGCCGCCCGACCTGAAGATCCCGCCGGGCTCCGACGGCCACGTCGCGATCGCCGACGAGAAGTCCAACACCGTCGTCAACCTGTGGGTCACCGAGAAGTCCGGCAACGGGCTGCGCGCCAACTGGGGCGCCGCCGTCCCCTTCGACGGCGACGGCCGCGAGCACAACGGCTCCTCCACCGGCGCCGGCATCGCCCGCTACGCCTCCGTCGTCCGTGCCGAGGAGATCGCCGACGGGCACATCCCGCACGCGCTGTTCTTCTCGACGAACGTCGTCAAACCGAAGGAGGTCCGCTACCCGGCGACCAAGACCGACGGCTCCAACATGGACGGTGCAGGCTCCCCGATCCCCGAGGGCGCCCGCGTCCAGCTCGACCCGAGCGTCGACGTCGACGCCATCCCCGGCATCAGCCCCGGCGAGAAGACCATCGCCAAGGCGCTGCAGACCTACGGCGCGTACGTCGGCGACAACGGCGGTGCGCGGATGGCGTTCATCGCGGAGTACGCGCCGGACTCCGACGCCTACGAGAAGGCCGGGCTGTCCGGCGACTACGTCGGCCTCAAGTCGATCCCGTGGAACAAGCTGCGGGTCCTGTCCGACTGGAGCGGCGGCACGCAGCCGACCCCGGCCGACCCGGACTCGTCCTCCTCGTCCTCCTCGTCCGACGACGACTCCGCCGACACCGAGCAGGTGCCGCCCACGACCCCGCCCGCGCCCGCCGCACCTGCCGACTGTGTGCCGGGCAGCGGCACGGCCGTCGTCCCGGGTGCTCCGGCAGTCCCGGGTGCTCCGGCGGTGCCGGGTGCGCCGGCGGTTCCGCCGACCGCTCCGGTGGTGCCCCAGACCGCGGGGGTCGTTCCGCAGGCGCCGCCGGTCGTGCCGCAGACCGTGCCCGTGGTGCCGACAACCACCGCTCCCGTCGTGCCCGCGAGCCCCGGTGAGGTGCCGGTCGGCTGAACCCTTCCCTGTTGCACGAACGGCCCTTGCCTGCAGCTCGATTGCGGGAAAGGGCCGTTCGTGCACTCGGGGGTCACGGAGCCGGTGCCGGGGTGATGTGGGTTGCGCCGGTCGACGCGGGAGTGATCATCGAAGCCGGGACATCAGCGACGGGTGCGTTGCCCAGGTCCCGGGCACGCCGATCACGACGACCCCCGGCCGCCCCCTGACCCCGTGATCGCCGTTCCTGGCGCCTGAGCGACGGATCCTACGCCGAACCGCCACGAACGATGATCACCCCGAGGCCCGCCGAGCTGGAGCCGCCGAGCAGTGGACTGCGCCGCGCGGGCCCTACCTGTGGCGGCCACGATCATCCCCGAGAGCTCGGCCGGGAGGCCCGGCAGACTGGGGCGGTGATGGACCGGTGGGTGGAGGTCGGAGACGGGGTGCTGGCCCGGCGGCACGAGGAGCTGGACCTCACCACCGGGCTGGTGGTCGGCGGCGAGCGGGCGCTGGTCGTCGACACCGCGGGCGACTCGGCGCAGGGCTCCCGGCTGTACGCGGCGGTCCGGGAGGTGACGGCACTGCCGATGGTCGTCGCGATCACGCACGCGCACTTCGACCACTGTTTCGGGACGGGCTCGTTCCCGTCCGGCGCCGTGCACGCGCATCCGCGGTGCCGGGCCTCGATCGTCGAGACCGCTGCGGCACAGCGCCGGGAGTGGACCCGGTACTACCGGGAGCGTGGCGACGACGCGACGGCCGACGCCCTGGCCGCGACCGATCCACCGCTGCCGGAGCCGACCGTCGATCCGGAGCTGCATGTCGACCTCGGCGGCCGCACCGTGACGCTGCTGCACCCGGGGCGCGGGCACACCGACCACGACGTCGTCGCCGTCGCGGGGGACGTGGTGTTCGCGGGCGATCTCGTCGAGCAGGGCGCTCCCCCGGACTTCGGGGACGCGGTGGTCGCGGACTGGCCGGCGACGGTCACCCGGCTGCTCGGGCTCGGGGCGTCGACGTTCGTGCCGGGCCATGGCGATCCGATGTCGCGGCCGGAGGTCGAGGCGCAGCGCGACGGGCTGGCAGAGGTGGCCGCGCTGTGCGTGGCGGTCGGCCGCGGAGAGCTCGACCCCGCAGGAGCGCAGGCGCGCTCCCCGTTCCCGAACGTCCCGTGGCCGGCCTGAACCCGCACCGTCCGACCCGAGCGTGTCACCAGCGCACGCGGACCGCGCTCATCACACGTTCGGCGGCGCGGCCGGACCCGAGCGGGTCACCCGCGCGCGCGGCGCTCGCTGATCACACGCTCGGCGACCACGCACCAGGCCCCGGCCCGGCAGCGCACAACGGTCGGCCCGACAGGGTCGTGTGCGGCCGAACGGCGCAACCGACACGCCGGCGCGCTACGACGCGCGGGCGGAGGTGACGTCTCGGACATGTGTTCGTCACGGCGGACCCCTACCGTCTGGGCGATGAGCGACCTGCCTCAGATCGGCGTCGAGGAGGAGTTCCACGTCGTCGACCTGGAGACCCGCCGCGCCGCACCGGAGGTCGACGCGCTGCTCGGCAAGCTGGCCGGCGACGAGTTCGCGCCGGAGCTGCAGCGCTCCCTCGTCGAGACGAACACGCCGCCGTGCCGGACGCTCGACGAGCTGCGCGAGCACGTGCAGCGGCTGCGGGGGACCTTGGAGAAGGTGGCGCACCCGCTGGGGCTGGGGGTGGTCGCCTCGGGGACGGTGCCGCTGGTCGAGCTGTCGGGGACGGACATCTCGGCGGGCGCCCGGTACGAGCGGATGCAGCACGAGTACCAGATGCTGGTGCGCGAGCAGCACATCTGCGGGGCGCAGGTGCACGTCGACGTCCCGGACCGGGACATGGCGGTGCAGGTGGTGCGCCGGGTCGCGCCGCACCTGCCGGTGCTGCTGGCGATCTCGGCGAGCTCGCCGTACTGGCGGGGCGAGGACACGGGGTACGCGAGCTACCGGTCGATGGTGTGGTCGCGGTGGCCGACGGCGGGCCCGCCGGGCGACGTGGAGACGGCTGACGATTACGACCGGATGGTCGAGGACCTGATCTCCTCGGGGACGATCAGCGACCCGGGGATGGTCTATTTCGACATCCGGCCCAGCGCCCATCTGCCGACAGTGGAGCTGCGGGTGTGCGACGCCTGCCCGGACGTCGACGACGTGGTGCTGATCGCAGGCCTGTTCCGGGCGTTGGTGGCGCGGGCGAGCGAGGAGGCGCGGGCGGGACTGCCCTTGCCCCAGGCGCGCCACGAGCTGCTGCGGTCGGCGAACTGGCGGGCGGCGCGGTCGGGTCTGGAGGGCGACCTGGTCGAGCTGGTGGGTCCGGCGCTGGTGTCGCCGGCGCTGCTGGTGGGGCAGCTGGTCGACTCGTTGCGGGGGCACCTGGAGGCGGCGGGCGACTGGGAGCAGGTGCTGGAGCTGTCGCGCCAGACGTTGGCGCGGGGCAGTGCGGCGGCGCGGCAGCGGCGGGCGTTCGGGTTGCGCGGTGAGCTGGTCGACATCGTCGACGGCCTGGTGGAGACGACGCAGGGCCGGGCGCCGACGGGGGTCGCGGTCCCGGTGGCTCCTCCCCCGCCCGCGCTGCTGGGCGGGTACCGGCCGTCGGCGTTCGACGAGGCGGTGTCGGAGGGCGGGCAGGTGCTGCCGCACTACGGCTTCATGTTCCGGGTGCTCGACAGGTTGGGGCCGCGCGGGATGACGGCGGCGGAGTCGGCGTTGCGGACGGAGCAGCGGGCGCGCGGGGTGACGTTCCGGGTGGGCGACGAGCCGGACCGGCTGTTCCCGCTGGATCTGGTGCCGCGCATCGTGACGGCCGAGGACTGGTCGGTGCTGTCGGCGGGGCTGGCGCAGCGGGTGCGGGCGTTGGAGCGGTTCGTGCGCGACGTGTACGGGCCGCGGGAGATCGTGGCGGACGGGGTGGTGCCGGCGCGGGTGGTGGACGGGGCGCCGGGGCGCAGCCGGACGGGTGCGGTGATGCCGGCGGACGCGGTGCGGATCAGTGTCGCGGGGATCGACCTGGTGCGGGACAGGGCGGACCGCTGGTTCGTACTGGAGGACAACCTGCGGGTGCCGTCGGGGATCGGGTTCTCGATCATCTCGCGGCGGCTGGTGCGCAGCGTGCTGCCGGACCTGGAGCCGCCTGCGGGTGTGGTCGGGGTGGACGACGTGCCGCGGATGCTGAAGGCGGCGTTGCTGTCGGCGGTGGCCGACCCGGTCGCGGCGGGTGCCGACGAGGTGGCGCTGCTGTCGTCGGGTCCGGTGGATCCGGCGTGGTTCGAGCACACGTTGCTGGCCGACCGGATGGGTGTGCCGGTGGTGACGCCGCGGGACCTGCAGGTGACCCGCGAGGGTGTGTTCGCGGTGGGGCCGGGTGGGCGGCGCCGGCTGTCGGCGCTGTACCGGCGTCTCGACGAGCAGGATCTGCTGGACGCGACGGGTGCCGACGAGCGGCCGATCGGGCGGGCGTTGTTGCGCGCGGCGGCGTCGGGGACGGTGCGGCTGTGCAACGCGCCGGGCAACGGTGTCGCCGACGACAAGCTCGTCTACGCGTACGTGCCGGCGATGATCGACTATTACCTGGGTGAGAAACCGTTGCTGGACAACGTGCCCACCTACTCGTGTGCCGACGCGCGGCAGCGGGCGGAGGTGCTCGACCGGCTGGGCGAGCTCGTCGTGAAGCCGGTGGACGGGTACGGCGGGAACGGCATCGTGATCGGGCCGGACGCGACGCGGGCGGAGCTGGCGGACGCGGCGGCGGCGATCCGGGCCCGTCCGGAGGGCTGGGTCGCCCAGGAGCTCGTCCAGTTGTCGACGCATCCGACGTTCACGGGGTCGGCGTTGCAGCCGCGGGCCGTCGACCTGCGGGTCTTCGCGTTCCAGTCGCGGGTGGGCGATCGGACGCGGGTGGACGTGGCTCCGGCGGCGCTGTCGAGGGTTGCGCCGGCGGGCAGCCTCGTCGTCAACTCGTCGCGGGGTGGCGGCGCGAAGGACACCTGGGTGTTGCGGTAGGCACGAGGCAAGGAGACGGGCATGTGCGGGATCGCCGGCGAGATCCGGTTCGACGGCCGGGGCGCCGACGTGGCAGCCGTCGCGCGGATCACCGACGCGTTGGCGCGCCGTGGCCCGGACGGGCACGGCATCCACGCGGCGGGGCCGGTCGCACTGGGGCACCGGCGGCTGAAGATCATCGACCTGTCGGAGCGGGGCGCGCAGCCGATGGTCGACCCCGAGCTGGGGCTGGCCGCGGTGTTCAACGGCTGCATCTACAACTTCCGGGAGCTGCGCGCGGAGCTGGAGGGGCACGGCTACCGGTTCTTCTCCGACTCCGACACCGAGGCGCTGATCAAGGCCTACCACCGGTGGGGCGACCGCTGCGTCGAGCACTTCCACGGGATGTTCGCCTTCGCCGTCCACGAGCGGGACTCGGGCACCGTCGTGCTCGGCCGCGACCGGCTGGGGATCAAGCCGCTGTACACCGCGGAGCGGCCGGGGCGGGTGCGGTTCGCGTCGTCGCTGCCGGCGCTGCTGGCGGGCGGGGACGTCGACACCTGCGTGGACCCTGTTGCGCTGCACCACTACATGACGTTCCACTCGGTCGTCCCGGCGCCGCGCACGATCCTCACGGGCATCCGGAAGCTGCCGCCCGCGACAGTACGGACGATCCTCGCCGACGGCACGACGACCGACCGCGAGTACTGGTCACCGCGCCACGAACGCCGACCGGCCGACACGGGGATGAGCGCGGCCGACTGGCGCGACGCGGTCCTGGAGGCACTGCGGACCGCGGTCCGGCGGCGGATGGTCGCCGACGTCCCCGTCGGGGTGCTGCTCTCGGGCGGGCTGGACTCGTCGCTGATCGTGGGGCTGCTCGCGCAGGAGGGCCAGACCGGGCTGAAGACGTTCAGCGTCGGCTTCCACGCCGCGGGCGGCGAGGCGGGCGACGAGTTCCGCTACTCCGACCGCGTCGTCGCCGAGTTCGGCACCGACCACCGGAAGATCCTCGTCGACCCCGCGCGGATGCTCCCGGCGGTCGACCACACGATCGCGGCCATGGCCGAGCCCATGGTCAGCCACGACTGCGTCGCGTTCCACCTGTTGTCGGAGGAGGTCGCGAAGAGCGTCACCGTCGTGCAGTCCGGGCAGGGTGCCGACGAGGTGCTCGCCGGCTACAACTGGTACCCGCCGCTGGCGGGGGTGCCGCGGGAGCGGGCCGTCGACGAGTACGCCCGCGTGTTCACCGACCGCCCGCACGCCGACCTGGCGTCGATCCTCGAGCCGGAGTGGCTGCTCGACCACGACCCGAGCCGGGAGTTCGTCGCGGAGCACTTCGCCCGGGAGGGCGCCACCGACACCCTCGACGCCGCGCTGCGCCTCGACAGCACGGTGATGCTCGTCGACGACCCGGTGAAACGCGTCGACAACATGACGATGGCGTGGGGGCTGGAGGCGCGGGTGCCGTTCCTCGACCACGAGTTCGTCGAGCTGGCCGCGGCGTGCCCGCCGGAGCTCAAGCTCGCCCACGGGGGCAAGGGCGTGCTCAAGGAGGCGGCGCGCGGGGTGGTCCCGGACGCGGTGATCGACAGGCCGAAGGGATACTTCCCGGTACCGGCCATCAGGCACCTCGAGGGGCCGTTCCTGGAGCGGGTCCGCGACGCCGTCACCGACCCGGTGGCGAAGGCGCGGGGGCTGGTCCGGGGCGACTGGCTCGAGGCCATGCTGACCGACCCGAACACACAGCGCACCAACCTGGGTTCCAACGCGTTGTGGCAGGTGGCGCTGCTGGAGATGTGGCTGCAGGAGAGGGGGGTGTAGATGACGTTGGCGGATCGTCGCCTGGAGCGTCTCGTGGCCGACATCGGACCGGCCGGGGACGTGCTGCGTGCCGCGTCGTACCGGGCACCCCGTCCGGGTCCCGACGGCCGGTCGCTGGCCTGGATCTGCGACCGCGACGGACGGCCCCGGCTCTACGTCGGCGAGCTCGACGCCGGGTCGGTCGTCGAGCCGCACGGGTTCGTCCCCACCGATCTCGACGATCCCGACCTGCCGGCCGCCGACGTCGACGGTGTCGCCTGGTCGCCCGACGGCTCGTGGCTGGCCTGCCAGCTCGCGCCCGGCGGCGGTGAGCGCACCCGCGTGCTGCTGGTGTCCCCCGACGGCGCCCGCCGCCACGAGATCGCGCCCGGCGCGGCCGCGGTGGTGCTGGGCTCGTGGTCGCCGAGCGGGTCGCACCTGGGCGTCACGATCTACGGCGAGGGCCGCGGCGAGGGCCAGGCGTGCCTGGTCGACCTGCGCGACGGCACGTCGACGGTGCTCGCGTCCGGGCCGGCCGCGGTGGTGTGCGCGGTGTCGGGCGATGGGCACCGCGTCGTGGTGCGCCATGGCCGCCGCGGCGACCGCCGGCTGGAGCTGGTCGACCTGCGCACCGGGGTGCGCGTCGAGCTCGTCCCCGGTGGCGCGACGGTCGCCGACGCCCGTTTCGGCGTCACCGGCGGCATGGTCTACCTGCACACCGACGCCGGCCGTGACCGTCCGGCACTGCTCGCGGTGCCGTTGAACGCGGGCCGGCCGGGGATCGCGTCGCCGGTGGCCGAGCGTTCGCACGACGACCTCGATCTCGTCGCGCTCGACCCGGCCGGTGCCCGCGCGGTCCTGGTGTGGAACGTCGACGGCCGCAGCGAGGCGGAGATGCTCGACCTGCGCAGCGGCATGCTGTCACCGCTGCCCGATGCGGCGGGCGACGTCGTCACCGATGCGGCGTTCACCCGCGACGGCGGGGGGCTGCTGCTGGCCAGCGAGGGTCCGACGGTCGCGCCGCACCTGTCGCTGGTGCCGCTGGTCGACGGGCTGCCCGGCACCGAGGCGGACGCGGTCCTCCCCCCGGCACCCGACGACGAGGACGACGCGCCCGACCTGCTGGTCACGCCGACGCTGCACGAGTTCCGCGCCGACGACGGCCTCACCCTGACCGGTTGGCTCTTCCGCCCCCGCGGCACCCTGGGCGCGACGCCGACGCTGGTGTGGCTGCACGGTGGCCCCGAGGCGCAGGAGCGACCCGTCTTCCAGCCGCTGTTCCAGGCCCTGGCCGCGGCCGGGATCGCGGTGTTCGCGCCCAACGTGCGCGGCTCCGCCGGGTTCGGGCAGGCGTTCTCCCGTGCCGACGACGTGGCCCTGCGCTTCGCCGCGATCGACGACGTGCGCGCCGTCGTCGACTTCCTGTCGCGGTCCGGGCTGGCCGATCCCGCCCGGATCGGCGTCGCCGGGCGCTCCTACGGCGGCTACCTGACGCTGGCCGCGCTGGTGCGCTACCCGGACCTCTTCCGCGTGGGTGTCGACGTGTGCGGCATGGCCGACCTCGAGACGTTCTACGCCCGGACCGAGCCGTGGATCGCCGAGGCCGCGACGACCAAGTACGGCGACCCGCGCACCGACGCCGAACTGCTGCGGCGGCTCTCGCCCATCCACCTCATCGACCGGCTCACCGCGCCGCTGCTGGTGGTGCACGGCCGCCACGACACCAACGTCCCGGTGTGCGAGCCGGAGCAGGTCGTCGCTGCGCTGCGCGAGCGGGGTGTCCCGCACTCCTACCTGTTCTTCGACGACGAGGGCCACGAGGTGCACGACCTGGGCAACCGCGCGGTGTTCGTGCGCGAGGTCGTGAGCTGGGTGGGCGGGCACCTGTCCGAGGCGAGCACCCGGACGGCCTGACCCGGGTGCGCCCGCCCCTCGCTCAGCCGGTCTTGGTGAACGACTCGATCTTCTGCGAGCCCGGGCCGCCGGACACCTCGAACCGGTAGGGCTCGCGGGTCGTCGTGCCGTCGGGGCGCAGGAACACGATCGTCGCCGTCACGGTGTCGGCGTCGACGGCGCGCAGCGTCTCGGCCCACACCTTGCTCAGGCCGGAGTAGAACGCCTTGAACCGGTCGTACCCCCCGGATGCGGCCTGGGCGTCCGGGCCGAGCAGGTTCCAGGCGCCGTCGACGTTGCCGGGCAGCATCCCGTAGTACTGCTGCACGAACTCCACCGACGCCATCCCCGAGCCCGGGGTGGTCGGGGTCGTCGTCGGCGGCGGTGGCGGCGTGGTGGTGGTGGTGGTGGTGGGCGCGGCGCCGCTCGGCGGGGTGGCCGACACCGTCGACGTGCCGCCCAGCGCGCCGGGCTCCTGCGGGCCGCCCGACGACCGGACCAGCCCGATGATCACGCCCGCGGCGACGACGAGGACCGCGAGCACGGCGACGACGGCGATGACCAGTGGGCGGCGGCGACGTCCGCCGGCGTCGTCCGGGCCACCGCCCGACGGCCCGGCCGGGGCCGGGGCTGCGGCCGGGGGCACGGGCGGCGGGGCGGTCAGCGTCGGCGTCGCGGCGGGCGGGACGACCGCGGGGGCGACCGACGCGGTGGCCGGGCGGGTGGCCTCGGGGTCGGCGTCCTCACCGACGGCGAACGCGGTGCCCGCGGGCAGCCCCGACGGCTCACGCCCGGCGGCGACGGCGGCGAGCGCGGCCCGCGCCTGCCCGGCGGTGGGCCGGTTCGCGGGGTCGGGCGCCAGCAGCGTCGACAGCACCGGGGCGAGTTCGCCCGCCGACGAGGGCGGGTTCACCGCACCCGTGGCGACCTTGTGCAGCAACGCGTATGCGTTGTCGTCGAGGCCGAACGGGGGCAGCCCCTCGACGGCGGTGTAGATCGTGGCGCCGAGCGCGAACACGTCGGACGCCGGCGTCGGCTGGCCGCCACGCGCGATCTCCGGCGCAAGGAACGCCGGGGTGCCCGCGATCATGCCGGTGCGGGTGAGCTGCACGTCGTCGACCGCGCGGGAGACGCCGAAGTCGGTGATCTTGGCGGTGCCGTTCTCGGCGATGAGCACGTTGCCGGGCTTCACGTCGCGGTGCACGACCCCCGCCGCGTGCGCGGCCGCCAGCCCGTCGGCCACCTGCTCCCCGACGGCCGCGGCCTCACGCGGCGCCATCGGGCCCTTCTCGGCCAGGACCGCCGCGAACGAGCGCGACGGCAGGTACTCCATGACGAGCCACGGCCGGTCGTCGTGCACCACGACGTCGAACATGCTGATGACGTGCGCGTGCTGCAGCCGTGCACCGATCCGGCCCTCGCGCAGGATCCGCTGCCGCGACTCCTCGAGGGTGTCCTCCTCACCGGGCGACGCGGCAGCGAGCAGCTCCTTGAGCGCAACCGTGCGGTTCAGCAGCTCGTCGGTGCCGCGCCACACCGCGCCCATGGCTCCGGCGGCGATGCGCTCGTCGAGCCTGTACCGGTTCCCGATCCGCCGGACCGTGGAGTTCTCGGGGCGGATATCGGACTCGGGCGGGCTCATCGAACTCCAGCGTGGAGGGTCGCGGTTCAGCTTCCGACGATCCTATCGAGCGACGCCGGGCCGCCCGGGCGGGGATGCACCCCGTCCGGTTCGGCCCGGTTCGTCACCCTCAGCGACGTGATCTGTCACTCCGGGAGGGTGCCGAACAACTCCGGCCGCAGTAGGCCCGGGTTGTCCAGCGCGCTCCCTGTCAGCGCTGGATCGCCTTGGTCTCCAGGAATTCCTCCAGCCCGTAACGCCCCAGCTCGCGACCATTGCCCGACTGCTTGTAGCCACCGAACGGCGCCATGATGTTGAAGGCGCCGCCGTTGACGTCGATCTGCCCGGCCCGGATCCGGCGGGCCACCGCGAGGGCGTGGTCGTCCTCGCCGAACACCGCACCCGCGAGGCCGTACACGGTGTCGTTCGCGATCGCGACGGCCTGCTCCTCGTCGCGGTACGGGATCACCGACAGCACCGGGCCGAAGATCTCCTCGCGGGCGATGACGGCGTCGGGGGCGACGTCGGCGAACACGGTCGGCCGCACGTAGGCGCCGGTCTCCAGCCCCTCGACCTGCCCGGCGCCGCCGAACACGACGCGCGCGCCGTCGGCGATGCCGCGCTCGATGTAGCCGTGCACCCGCTGCCGCTGGGTCTCCGACGACATCGGGCCGATCCGGGTGGACTCCTGCGCCGGGTCGCCGACGGTGTACTTCGCCGCCGCGGCCTCGACCATCTCCAGGATCTCGTCCTGCTTGTCGGCGGGGACCAGCATCCGCGTCCACGCCGTGCACGTCTGGCCGCCGTTGATCCAGGCGTTGCCCATCCCGAGCTTCACTGCCTTGCTCAGGTCGGCGTCGGGGAGGATCACGTTGGCGGACTTGCCGCCCAGCTCCAGCGCGACCCGCTTCACCGTCTCCGAGGCGACGACCGACACCCGCTTGCCCGCCCGCGTCGACCCGGTGAACGACACCATGTCGACGTCGGGGTGCGCGGCGATGGCCTCGCCGACGACCGGCCCGGTGCCGTGCACGATGTTGAACGCCCCCGCAGGCAGGCCCGCCTCCGCGGCGACCTCCGCCAGCAGCTGCGCGGTCAGCGGCGCGATCTCCGTCGGCTTGAGGACGACGGTGTTGCCCGCCAGCAGCGCCGGCGCGACCTTCGCGACGATCTGGTGCAGCGGGTAGTTCCAGGGCGTGATCGCCCCGACCACGCCGATCGGCTCCTTCACGACGAGGGAGTTGCCGATCTCCTCCTGCCACGGGAAGTCGGCGGCGAGCTTCGCGAACCCGCGCGACGACCCGACCGGCATGGTGGCCTGCACCTTGCGCGAGAAGGTGATCGGCGAGCCCATCTCCGCGGTGATCGACGACGCGACGTCCTCCGCGCGGGCCTTCAGACCGTCGGAGATGCGCTGGACGACGGCCGCGCGCTCGGCGACGTCGACGTCCGCCCACTCCCGCTGCACGGCCCGTGCCGCGCGCACCGCGCGGTCGACGTCCTCGGCGGTGCCCGCGGGCACGGTGCCGACGACCTCGCCCGTCGCCGGGTTGACGACGTCGATCGTCTCGCCCGTCGCGGCGACCGTCTCTCCTGCGATCCAGTGTCCGGCTGTGTTCAGCGTCGGTGCTGCCATGCGCCCGATCCTCACACGGTTGCCCCGGGTCGTGCCGTGTCGTGCGGGGCCGATCCGCACCCCCGTGCCACGACATCCGTCACACCGGGTCCGGTCGTTCGCATCCGTGCCGGCGCTGTCGTGGCGGGACCGTGTCCGGCCTGGCCGCGGTGCTGCTCCTGGGAGTGGCCGTCCGGGTGACGGCACACCGTCGGCACGTGCTCGCGGCCGCACCCGAAGCGGTCGAAGTCCGCCCCTGAGTTCCCCCACAGCGGTGAGGCAGGTCACGCGCTCCTGCCCGAACATGATCTCCGCCTCATCATTGGGGCTCGCCACTGCGAGGAGGTACTCATGAACATCGCCGATGTCCTCGATGCCAAGGGGCGGACCGTGCACAGCGTGGTGCCCTGGGCGACCGTGGCAGAGGCTGTCGAACGCCTCGAGAAGCACCGGATCGGAGCGCTGCTCGTCAGCGACGGCGACGGCCGCATCACCGGCATCGTCTCCGAGCGCGACGTCATCCGCGAGCTGGCCAGGCGTGGCACGCGCCTGCTGGCCGCCAACGTGGAGGACATCATGACGCGCAATGTCTCCACGGTCACGTCGACCGAGTCGCTCACCCACGCCATGGCCCTCATGACCCGCGGCCGCTACCGGCACCTGCCGGTCGTCGACAGCGGTCGGCTGGTCGGGATGGTGAGCATCGGAGACCTCGTGCAGCACCGGGTGCGCGAGATGGAGCTGCAGACGGGCGTCCTGCGCGACGCCTACATCGCCGCACGCTGACCCACCCCCTGGGCGCAGAACGGCCCGCCACACGGACGTGGCGGGCCGTCGCTCGTGTTCGGGGAGATCAGTAGTCGAAGTGCGGGTCGTCGGTACGGGTGCGCTTCAGCTCGAAGAAGTACGGGTACTCGGCGAGCAGCCGGGCACCGTCGAAGATCTTGCCCGCCTGCTCACCCTTCGGGACCCGTGAGATGACCGGGCCGAAGTAGGCGATGCCGTCGACGTGGATGGTCGGGGTGCCGACCTCCGTGCCCACCGGGTCCATGCCGCGGTGGTGGCTCTCGCGCAGCTCCTCGTCGAACTCGGTGCTGGTGGCCGCCTCGGCCAGCGACTCCGGCAGGCCCAGCTCCGCCAGCGACTCCTTGATCACGACGTCGAGGTCCTTGATCTGCTTGTTGTGCAGCCGCTCCCCCATCGCCGTGTACAGCGGGCGCAGGATCTCCTGGCCGTGCTCGCGTGCGGCGGCGATGCACACCCGCACCGGACCGAAGCCCGGGCCGAGCATCGCCCTGTACTGCTCCGACAGGTCCTCACGCTTCTCGTTGAGGACCGACAGGCTCATGACGTGGAAGTTCAGGTCGATGTCGCGGACCTTCTCGACCTCGAGGATCCAGCGCGACGTCAGCCAGGCCCACGGGCACCTCGGGTCGAACCAGACGTCGACTCGCGTCCGTGCGGACTCGGTGCTGCTCACGTTCTCTCCGTTCGTCGATCTCCGGGTTCGTCGTGGGGGTCCGCGAACGGGCCGGGATGCGGAGCTCTCTGACCTGGACGTGCCTCCCCGCAGGCGACAACCACCGATCCCCCGGACGTGTTCCCCTCCCCCTGGGGACCGCACGACGTCGCGAGCCTCACCAAACGTAATCGGCCGCCGATCCGAGACCACGGGGGACACGATCCGTCGACCGGAGGAACCGATGACGTCGTCGACCACCGAAAGCCCGGCCACCGCGCAGGCGCCCGACGTCGCGCTGAGCTGCCGGCTCTGCGGCTCGACCGACCTGCGCAGCTTCGTCGACCTCGGCGCGACGCCGCCGTGCGAGCTGTTCCTCACCGCGGAGGCGCTGGAACGGGCCGAGGCCACGTTCCCGCTGCATGCGCGGGTGTGTGCCGACTGCCTGCTCGTGCAGCTGCCGCCGCTGATCGACCCCGGTGAGACCTTCACCGAGTACGCCTACTTCTCCTCGTTCTCCTCCTCGTGGGTCGAGCACGCGCGACGGTTCGTCGACGCCGCCGTCGAGCGGACGGGCCTGGGCCCGGACTCGCTCGTCGTCGAGGCCGCCAGCAACGACGGCTACCTCCTGCAGCACGTCGTCGCCCGCGGCATCCGCGCGCTCGGGGTGGAGCCGAGCGTCAACGTCGGCGAGGCCGCGCGGGAGAAGGGTGTCCCGACGCTGACGGCGTTCCTGTCCCCCGAGACCGGGGCCCGGGTGCGGGCCGAGAACGGGCCGGCGGGGCTCGTCGTCGCCAACAACGTGTTCGCCCACATCCCCGACGTCGTCGGGTTCGCCCGAGGCCTGCGCGCCATGGTCGCCGACGACGGCTGGGTGTCGATCGAGGTGCAGCACCTGCTGACGCTGGTGGCGCTGCGTCAGTTCGACACGATCTACCACGAGCACTTCCAGTACTACACGGTCGCGACCGCGCAGAAGGCGCTCGCGGCGGGTGGCCTCGACGTCGTCGACGTCGAGCTCGTCCCGACCCACGGCGGCTCCGTCCGGCTGTGGGCCCGGCCCACCGAGCTGGGTGCGGTGCCCGCCCCGGCCGTCGCCGAGGTGCTCGCCGCCGAGGCCGCCGCCGGCCTCGACACCGTCGAGGGACACGCCGGCTTCGCCCGCGACGTCTCCCGCATCCGCAACGACCTGATGCGCTTCCTCATCGACGCCGCCGACGCCGGGAAGACCGTCGTCGGCTACGGCGCACCGGGCAAGGGCAACACCCTGCTCAACTACTGCGGCATCCGCCCGGACCTGCTCGCCTACACCGTCGACCGCAACCCCTACAAGCACGGCCGGTTCACCCCCGGCACCCGGATCCCGATCCACTCCCCCGACCGCATCGAGGCCGACCGGCCCGACTACGTGCTGGTCCTGCCGTGGAACCTGCGTGAGGAGATCACCGCGCAGCTCGCCCCGGTCGTGGGTGCGTGGGGCGGGAAGCTGGTGTTCCCGATCCCCACGCTTCAGGTCGTCGACCCCGGTACCGGGTCCTGATGCGGGGACTCGCGCCCGAGGCGCTCGACGAGCTGGTCCTGCTCGGCGCGCACTGCGACGACATCGCGATCGGGGCGGGCGGGACCGTCCTGTCGCTGTGCCGGTCGCGGCCCGGGCTGCGGGTGCGCGCGTTCGTCCTGTCCGGCGCCGGCACCGACCGCGAGGACGAGGAACGTGCCGCGCTCGCGGCGTTCTGCCCGGACGCCGACCTGTCGGTCACGATCCTCGACGTCCCCGACGGCCGGCTGCCCGCGCACTGGAACCGGGCCAAGGAGGCGCTGGAGGACTTCCGGCGGACCTGCGAACCCGATCTCGTGCTGTGCACGTCGCGCCACGACGACCACCAGGACCACCGCGGTCTCGCCCGGCTCGCACCGACCGTCTTCCGCGACCACCTGGTCCTGGGCTACGAGATCCTCAAGGCCGGGCCCGACCTCGCCCAGCCCGCGGTGCTGTGGCCCCTCGACGCCGACGTCGTCGACGAGAAGGTGCGGCTGCTGCACGAGCACTACCCGTCGCAGAAGGCCCGGCACTGGTTCGACGAGGAGACCTTCCGCGGCCTGGCCCGCGTCCGCGGCGTCCAGTGCGGGCGCCGCTATGCCGAGGGCTTCCACCCCACCCGGATGATCGTCGGCGCTCCAGGCGCCTGAAAGGGGAACTGCGCGATGCGCGTCCTGCTCACCGGCCACCAGGGCTACCTCGGCACGCTGATGGCCCCGATCCTCACCGACGCCGGGCACGACGTCGTCGGCCTCGACTCGGGCCTCTACGCGACGTCCGTCCTCGGCCCCGCCCCCTCCGACCCGCCGGGCATCGCGGTCGACCTGCGCGACGTCGAGGTCGACGCCCTCGCCGGGTTCGACGCCGTCGTGCACCTCGCGGCGCTGTCCAACGACCCGCTCGGTTCCCTTGCGCCGCAGCACACCTACGACATCAACCACCACGCGTCGACGCGGCTCGCGCGGCTGGCGAAGGAGGCCGGTGTCGGGCGCTTCGTCTACGCCTCGACGTGCTCGGTCTACGGCGCCTCCGGTACCGACGACATCCTCGACGAGAACGCCCCCATGCGGCCGGTGACGCCGTACGCGGAGTCGAAGGTCCGCGTCGAGGGTGACCTCGTCGACCTCGCCGACGCCGACTTCGTGCCCGTGTCGCTGCGCAACGCCACCGCCTTCGGCTTCTCCCCGCGGCTGCGCGCCGACATCGTGCTCAACAACCTCGTCGGGCACGCGATCCTGTCCAACACGATCAAGGTGCTCAGCGACGGCACGCCGTGGCGGCCGCTCGTGCACGCCCGCGACATCGCAGGAGCCGTCGTCGCCGCGCTGGCCGCACCGGCCGACGTCGTGCGCGGCGAGGCGTTCAACGTCGGGTCGACCGACAACAACGTGCAGGTCAGCGACATCGCGGCCGAGGTGAAGAAGGTCGTCCCGGAGGCCGAGCTGCTGGTCACCGGGGAGACCGGCGGCGACCCGCGCTCCTACCGCGTCGACTTCACCAAGATCGGCAAGCTGCTGCCCGACTTCCGGGCCGGGTGGTCGGTCGCCGACGGCGCGGCCGAGCTGGCCCAGGCCTACCGGACACACGGCCTGACCCAGGAGGCCTTCGACCGGCGCTTCACCCGCCTCGCGGTGCTCGCCGACCGCCAGGCCGCCGGGACCCTGGACGCGACCCTGCGCCCGGCATGAACCCCTGTGCGCGGTAATGGTCGCTATAGCGACCATTACCGCGCACGAGGTCTGCCGCCCCGGTCCGGCCGCTGCTCGGTCCGGCCGCCGCCCGGTCCGGCTGCCACTGACGACGGCTCCCGCGCAGCGGCCGTCGCTCACGTCGCCGCGACGAGGGCGGCCCAGCTGCCGGCCGCGCGGTCGCGGTCGCTGATCGCCGTCACCGGCAGCGGCCAGACGATCGCGAGGTCGGGGTCGTCGTGGGCGACCGACACGTCCTCCCCCGGCGCGTGCGGGCGGTCGATCCGGTAGCAGACGTCGGCGACCTCGGTGAGCGCCTGGAACCCGTGCAGCAGCCCGGCGGGGACGTAGAGGTGGTGGAACTCCTCGTCGTCGAGCCGGAACGAGGCGACGGTGCCGAACGTCGGCGAGCCGGGGCGGGCGTCGACGAGCACGTCGTGCACGGCGCCGTGGGCGGCGCGGACGAGCTTCGCCTCGCCCTCGCCGCGACGGCCGTGCATGCCCCGGATCGTGCCGAGCCGCGACCGGGACTGGCTGTCCTGCGCCAGCGGACCGAGGTCGACCCCGTGGGCCGCGCCGATCGCCGCGTCGAATGTGCGGGTGAACAGGCCTCTGTCGTCGCGGAACGGCGTCGGCACGAACAGCAGTACGCCCTCGATGGCGCAGGTGCGAACGTCCACGTGTCCACTCTGCTCCACCCACGACCGTGTGACACCGCAGGGTCGGGTAACACCTCGGGGCCGGGCGCCGAGTGACCCGGTGCCGGCCGCGGTCGCCGGCACCCCCTGCGGAAGGACCGGTCCGTGTCGTCGATCGTGTGCCGCTGGTGCGGCGGCGACCGTGGTGAGCTCGTCCTCGACCTGGGCTCCCAGCCCGCGAGCGAGTACTTCCCGCCGATCACCGAACCGGGCCCGGACCCGCTGTACCCGTTGCGGCTCTGGCTGTGCGCGGGGTGCGGCCTGGCCCAGCTCCCCGACGACGACGAGGTCCCCGAACAGCCGGAGGGCATCGAGCCGCGGGCGCTCACCGACCAGCGCCGCGACGCCGTGGCCGCCGCCGCTGCGGCCGGTCTGCTGCCGGCGGGCGGGACCGTCGTCGAGGGCCCGACCCCGCACGGCGGGTCGTGGCTGCCGGAGCTGGCCGGCCGCGGCATCCACCCCGCCGGGCCCGGTGCGCGGGCGGACGTGGTCGTCGACGGGTCGTTCGGACTGATGCACGCCCCCGACCAGGCCGCGGCGCTCGACGGGCTGCTGGCCCGCCTCGCCGACGACGGCGTCTTCCTCTTCCAGTTCCACACCTTCGCCGCGATCCTGCGCCACGGGCAGTGGAACGCGGTGCGGCACGGGCACTTCGCCTACTACTCGACGCCGACGGCCGTCGCGATGCTCGCCGAGCGCGGGCTCACCGTCACCGATGCGTGGACGTTCCCGCTCTACGGCGGCACCGTGCTGCTCGCCGCGCGCCGCGGGGGCAGCGCGGGGCCGTCGGTCGCCGAGGTCGTCGACGCCGAGCTCGCCGGTGGGGTACACGACCCGGTCAGGGCCGGGGCGCTGCAGGAGTCGGTGGGCACGTCGGCGACAGCGCTGCGCGAGACGGTCGACGCCGCGGTCGCCTCGGGCGGTCGCGTCATGGGCTACAGCGCGGCCTCGCGGGCCGTGGCGTTGCTGCACATGGCCGGGGTCGGCCCCGACACCCTGACCGCCGTCGCCGACGCCTCACCCGCCAAGCACGGCTGCCGGATGCCGGGGTCGGGGATCCCGGTCGTACCGCCCGCCGACCTGCTCGCCGCCGAGCCGGGGGTCGTCGTGCTGTTCGTCCCCGACCTGATGGACGAGGTGCGCCGCGCGCTGCCGGAGGTCGAGGCCGCGGGTGGGCGCTGGGTGCCCGCGGGCACCACGGTCTGACCGGGTAACGGGGGTCGCCTCCCCGACGGGATCGCGCGCGACGCGGCGTCCGTTCCGTGATTGGATCGCACCCGTCGCAACCGCCCCCCGGAGGAGTCCCGAGAGCGCATGGCCCCGCCCAACCTGACCCGTGCCGACGCCGAGCTGCGCGCATCCGCGATCGAGGTCGACTCCTACACCGTCGACCTCGACCTCACCGACGGCGCGGGCGCCCCGGGCGAGACGACGTTCGCGACGACGACCACGGTCCGGTTCCGCGGCCTCCGGCCCGGCTCGTCGAGCTGGATCGACTTCGTCGGCGAGTCGGTCGCGTCGGCGACGCTCAACGGCACCGCGCTCGACGTCTCGGGCTACCGCGAGGACGACGGCATCGCGCTGCCCGAGCTGGCGGCCGACAACGAGCTGACCGTCGTCGCCACGGGCCGGTACATGAACACCGGTGAGGGCCTGCACCGCTTCGTCGACCCGGTCGACGACGGCGTGTACCTCTACTCCCAGTTCGAGACGGCCGACGCGAAGCGACTGTTCGCCTGCTTCGACCAGCCCGACCTCAAGGCGCGCTACACGATCACGGTGGCGGCGCCGGAGAGCTGGAAGGTCGTCTCCAACGCGGCGGCCGACAGCGTCGAGAAGGGCGTCCACCGGTTCGCGACGACCGAGATCATGTCGACGTACCTGGTCGCGCTGATCGCCGGGCCGTACGCGGAGTGGACCGACACCTACTCCGACGGCGACGGCCCCGACATTCCACTGGGCATCTACTGCCGGGCGTCGCTGGCCGAGCACATGGACGCCGAGCGGATGTTCACCGAGACCAAGCAGGGTTTCGGGTTCTACCACCGCAACTTCGGCGTCCGGTACCCGTTCGGCAAGTACGACCAGCTGTTCGTGCCGGAGTTCAACGCGGGCGCCATGGAGAACGCGGGCGCGGTGACGTTCCTGGAGGACTACGTCTTCCGGTCGCGGGTCACGCGGTTCCTCTACGAGCGGCGCGCCGAGACGATCCTGCACGAGATGGCGCACATGTGGTTCGGCGACCTCGTGACCATGCGCTGGTGGGACGACCTGTGGCTCAACGAGTCGTTCGCGACGTGGGCGTCGGTGATCTGCCAGGCCGAGGCCACCGAGTACACGAACGCGTGGACTACGTTCGCGAACGTCGAGAAGTCGTGGGCCTACCGCCAGGACCAGCTGCCCTCGACGCACCCGGTCGCCGCCGACATCCCCGACCTGCAGGCGGTCGAGGTCAACTTCGACGGGATCACCTACGCCAAGGGCGCGTCGGTGCTCAAGCAGCTGGTCTCCTACGTCGGGCTGGACGCCTTCATGACGGGCCTGCGGGCCTACTTCGAGGCGCACGCGTGGGGCAACGCGACCTTCGGCGACCTGCTGGGCGCGCTGGAGAAGGCGTCGGGTCGCGACCTGTCCGACTGGGGCGCGCAGTGGCTGCGCACCACCGGGCTCAACATGCTGCGCCCGTCGTTCGACGTCGACGAGCACGGCCGGATCGTGCGCTTCGAGGTCGTGCAGGGCGGTGCCCGGCCGGGCGCCGGTGAGCTGCGCACGCACCGGATCGCCGTCGGCGTCTACGACGACGAGCCGCAGGGCGACGACGCGAAGGGCAGCCCGCGGCTGGTCCGCACGCACCGCGTCGAGGTCGACGTCACCGGCGAGCGCACGCCCGTCCCCGACCTGATCGGGGTGCCGCGCGGCAAGCTCGTCCTGGTCAACGACGACGACCTCACCTACTGCGCGCTGCGGCTGGACCCGGACTCGCTGACGGTGCTGGTCGACCGCATCGGCGACATCGCCGAGCCGCTGCCGCGGACGCTGTGCTGGTCGGCGGCGTGGGAGATGACGCGTGAGGCCGAGCTGAAGGCCCGCGACTTCGTCTCGCTCTTGGCGGGCGGGTTCGGCGCGGAGACCGAGATCGGTGTGGTGCAGCGGCTGCTGATGCAGGCGCAGACGTCGGTCGCGTCCTACGCCGACGAGACCTGGGCGGCCGAGCGCGGCTGGCCGCTGCTCGTCGACGCGCTGCGGTTCCGCCTCGACACGGCCCCGCCCGGGTCGGACGCTCAGCTGTCGGTGGTCAACTCGCTGGCGGCGTGCGTGCTCGACGACGCGACGCTGGAGCGGTTCCGGGGCTGGCTGCTCGACGTCGACGTGCCGAAGGGGCTCAGCGTCGACACCGACATGCGGTGGCGGCTGCTGCAGGCGCTGTCAGCCCACGGCAGGGCCACCGACGCCGAGATCGACGCCGAGCTGGAACGCGACCCCACGTCGACGGGTCGCCGGCAGGCGGAGCGGGCGCGGGCCCTCGTCCCCACCGCGGAGGCCAAGGCCACCGCCTGGGAGCGGGCCGTCCACGACGACGACATCCCCAACGCCGTCAACGAGGCCATCATCGGCGGCTTCTCCCACCCCGGCCAGCGGCCGCTGCTCGCGCCGTACGTGGAGCGCTACTTCGCCGAGGTCGCCGGCGTGTGGGAGCGGCGCACGTCGGAGCGGGCTCAGTCGGTCGTGCTGGGTCTGTTCCCGTCGTGGGCCGTCGAGAAGTCGACGGTCGACGCCGCCGACGCGTGGCTGGCCGACGAGTCGCACCCGCCGGCACTGCGCCGCCTGGTGTCGGAGGGCCGGGCCGGCATCGTGCGGGCGCTGGCCGCCCGCGAGTTCGACCGGTCGTGACGGGGGCGGAACGGCTGCGGTCCGAGGCGCGGGAGGCCGTCACCACGCTGCGCTGGGACCGGGTCGTCCTGCCCCGCCCGTTGAACGTGATCGCGGTCGTCGTGATCGTGCCCACGCTGATCGTGCTCGTCGTGGGCGCGGTGCTGGTCGCGGGCCACGACTACGGCAGCGCGGTCGACGAGCGGATCGAGGCCTCGCTCGTCGGGATCCGGGCCGGCCGGGCGGGGTTCTTCCCGGTGGTCGTCGCGCTGGGCAACGTGGCGTCGATGGTCGTGCTCGTCGTCGTGGTGACGGCGGTGTGCCTCGCGGTGGGGCGGCCGCGGATCGCGCTGCTGGCGCTGTTCGGGCCCGCGCTCACCGGGGTCCTGACGTCGATCGTGCTCAAGCCGCTGGTCGGGCGCACGCTCGACGGCGCCGACTCCTACCCGAGCGGGCACACCGGCGCGGCGACGGCGTTGACGCTGGTCATGGCGCTGCTGCTGGCCTCGGCGGTGCGGGCGACGGCTGCGCGGATCGTGATCGTCGTCGTCCTGCCGCTGGTCGTGGCGGCGACGATGGCGACGGCGCTCGTCGTGCAGCACGTGCACTACCCGACCGACACCGTCGGGGGCGCGTGCACGGCGCTGGTGGCGGTGCTCGCCGTGGCACTGGTGATCGACCGGACCGCCGGCCAGGTCCTGGGCCGGCGCACCGGGAACGCGGCCTGACGCGGGTCAAGCCGCCTGCGTCACCGCGGGGGACGGCGGATGCCGGTGACGAACGCGCCCCAGGGCAGCCGCTCGATGCTGGTGTCGAAGCCGAGGCCCTCCAGCAGGGCGACGGCCTCGTCGTAGCGGTCCTGGATCTCGACCTTGATGCAGCGGACCGAGCGGGCCCAGCCGGCGTCGTGGGCGAGCAGGTCGTGCCAGCCGCCCTCGATGTTGACGAGCAGGTAGTCGACCGGGCCGTCGTCGGCGAACCCGTCGACGACGTCGGCGGCCGCGACGGCCTCGACGACGGTCTCGGTCCCGTCCGGCTCGGCGGGTGCGACCGACAGGCCCCACGCGTCGGTCTCCCAGCCGAGGGAGAGCGTTTCGGCGGTGTGCCACACGGCGGCCTCGACGACGGACGCGCGATCGGCGATGCCGGCCAGGTTGGCACGGGCGACGCGGACGTTGTCGGCGTCGGGCTCCACGCCGAGCAGCCGGGCGTCCGGGTAGCGGTCGGCCAGGTCGGCCATCGGCAGGCCGATGTTGGCGCCGAAGACGACGATCCGCTCGACCGGACCGGCGAGGTCGGCCGGCGGGAGGTGGTGCCCCTCGGTGAACACGAACTGCAGTGCGAGCACGTCGCGGGAACGAGGGCGCAGGTAGAGGGCCCCGTCGTGGTCCGGGACGCGGACGGGGCGGGCCGAGCGCGCGGAGGGCCGGCGGGCCTCGGGGACGAGCAGGGTGCTGGCGACGAGCGAGGCCATCCGCGGCCGGCTCGGGCCGGTGACGGTGCCGACGAGGGCAGCCTTGTCGACCGCCGAGCGCAGCTCGCCGCCCGTGCGGCGCACGATCGTGCGGATCCGACGGGGCACGAGGTGCGTGACCGGTCGGCGTGTCGGCCCAGAACGGCTCGGCGTCACATTCCGTGACGGAGAGGTGTCCTGTGCCGCCTTGTCCGCTTCGACCACTGCCATACCGGCGACGTTAGCCCGAACGATGTAAGCCGCCAGACCGCAACGGGTTAGCGGATGGCAAAGCGTGGTCACCGGAGGTGTGACCTGCACCCCATCGGGTTCACCGTCCGTGATCTCGTAACGTCGCGCCGTGCGCATCGCAACGATCGGCGGGGGCCCCGGCGGGCTGTTCTTCTCCATCCTCGCCGCGCAGCTGACCCGGGTCGACGAGGTCACCGTCTTCGAGCGGTCGCCCGAGGGTGTCACCTACGGCTGGGGCGTCGTCTTCTGGGACGAGCTGCTCGACGATCTCGCCGCCGCCGACGCCCCGACCGCACAGGCGCTGCGCGACGTCGCCTTCACCTGGCACGACCAGGTGATCGACGTCCAGGGCGGCGACCCGGTCAACCTCGGCGGGCACGGCCACAGCACCGGCCGGGCGGAGCTGCGTGAGCTGCTCACCGCGCGCGCCCGCGAGGTCGGCGTCGAGGTGCGGTTCGGCGAGGAGCCCGACCCGGCGGCGCTCGCCTCCTACGACGTCGTCGTCGGTGCCGACGGGGTGGGCAGCGCCGTGCGTGCGGCCGGCAACTTCGGCACCACGGTCACCCCGGGCGACAACCGCTACGTGTGGCTGGGCACGAGCAAGGTGTTCGACTCGTTCACCTTCCCGTTCGTCGAGTCCGCGCACGGCTGGCTGTGGGCGCACGCCTACGGCTACACCGCCGGGGCCAGCACGTTCGTCGTCGAGACCACCGCGGCCACCCATGCGGCGCTCGGCCTCGACACGATGCCCACCGCCGACGCGCTCGCGCTCGTCGGCGAGCTGTTCGCGGGACAGCTCGACGGGCACCCGCTGCACGCGCCGCAGGGCACCGGCGAGACGCTGCCGTGGCTGCGGTTCCGCACGGTGCGAAACGAGCGTTGGTACGACGGCAACGTCGCGCTGCTCGGCGACGCCGCGCACACCACGCACTTCACCATCGGGTCCGGCACCCGGCTGGCCCTGGAGGACTCCATCGCGCTGGCCGCCGAGCTCGGCCGTCACGACACCGTCGCCGCCGCGCTGGCCGCCTACGGGCTGCGCCGCACGTCGGAGATCGCGCCGCTGGTCACCGAGGCCCGCGGCAGCGCCCGTTGGTTCGAGGACGTCCCGCGCCACATCGCCCACCCGGCGCCCGACTTCGCCCGCCTGCTCATCAACCGCCGCCGGCCCATCGTGCGCCGCCTCCCGGGCGCCTACCTCGGCTACGGCCGGCTCCGCCGCGCCGCGGCGGCAGCCCCTGTCACCCGTCCGGCCCGTGCGGCATTGCACGCGTTGCGCGGACGCAACGGCTGACCGGCCGTTCCACCGCTCAACCGTTCGACGCATCGGCGCGCCCGTCGGTCGATGCTGTGTGCGAGCTGTGCGCACGCCGGTAACACCGGCCACGGGACATGACGAAACTGAGCCAACCGCTCTCGAGACCGAGGAGTTCCGGCTTGTCGTTCCACCAGTCGCTGCCAGGGCCGTCGACGGCGCCGACCTCCGGGCCGGGCGCCCGGTGACCGCCGCGCTCGCCTCGCCGGGCACCGCCGTCCTCGCCGACGACGCGCTGCTCGCCGAGTGGGACGACCTCGCCGACCGGGTCGGTGCGAGCCCCTTCCAGCGCCCCGGCTGGTACCGGGCGTGGTGGTCGGCGTTCGGCACCAGCCCGGTGCGGCTCGTCCAGGTGCGCCGCGACGGCAGGCTCGCCGGGGTCCTGCCGGTGACGCGCCGCTGGGGCCGGGTCACGACGCTCGACAACTGGCACAGCTTCCTGTGCGGCCCGCTCGCCGAGGACGCGGCGACGCGGTCGTCGCTGGTCGACCGCGCGATCAGCGCGGCCAGCCTGTCGGCCGACCTCGGGCACCTCAGCAGCGACGACGCCGAGCACGTCGCCGGGCTCGCCGTCGACCGCGGCTGCCGGGTGCGCCGCTCGATGATCCAGCGGTCGCCGTACGTGCCGCTCGACGGGACGTTCGACGCCTACCGCAGCGGCCTGAGCTCCAAGTTCGTCGGCCGCATCCGGTCACGGCGGCGCAAGCTGGAGCAGGCGGGCGAGCTGCGCCTGATGGTGCACACCGCACCGGACGAGGTCGAGGCCGCGCTGCGCGAGCTGCTGCGCATCGAGAACCTCGGCTGGAAGGCCGAACAGGGGTCGTCGATCGTCGCCCAGGACTCGACGCACCGCTTCTACCGCTCGGTCGTCGGCTGGGCGGCCGCGGCGGGCCTGCTGGAACTGTCGCTGCTCCGGCTCGGGGGCCGCGCGATCGCCGGCGAGCTGGCGCTGGTCGACGGGCAGTCGCACTACGGCCTGAAGATGGGCATCGACCCGGAGTTCCGCGCGGCGGGCCCCGGCTTCATCCTCGCCCACGACCTGATCGAGCGGTCCTTCTCCCAGGGGCTCGCGACGTTCGAGTTCATGGGGTCGGCGTCGGAGGAGAAGATGCGCTGGACCGGGGAGACCCGGTGCATCGAGCAGGTCCGGCTCTTCCCACCGACGGTCGGCGGACGGGCCGCGCGGCTGGCGGGCCTCGGGGCCAAGGCCGGACGCCGGGCCGGATCGGCCGCGAGCCGGCTGGCCGACCGTCCGGTCAGGGCGCTGACGGGTGTCGTCGGTCGGGGCGCCCGGTCCGGCGAGGAGACGGGTCCCGTCTCCTCGTAGGCTCGGAGCGTGCGTGCAATCGTCACCGGCGGTGCCGGGTTCATCGGGTCCAACCTCGTCGACGGGCTCGTCGCCGCGGGCGACGAGGTGCTCGTCCTCGACGACCTCAGCCACGGCTCCGAGGCCAACCTCGCCGCGGCGTTCGCCGCCGGAACCCGTCTCGAGCAGGTCGACGTGCGCGACGGCGCGGCGGTCGCCAAGGCCGTCACCGCCTTCTCCCCCGAGGTCGTGTTCCACCTGGCCGCGCAGATCGACGTGCGCGTCTCCATGCGCGAACCGGCCCTCGACGCGACGACCAACGTCGTCGGCTCGGTCAACGTGCTGTCCGCGGCCCTGGAGGCCGGCGTGCGGCGCGTGGTCAACACGTCCACCGGGGGCGCCATCTACGGCGAGACCACCACGGTGCCGACGCCGGAGACCGAGCCCGCGCAGCCGCTGTCGGCCTACGGGCTGTCCAAGCGCACCGCCGAGGAGTACGCCGCCTGGTTCCGGGCCGCGCACGGCCTCGACACCGTGACGCTGCGCTACGGCAACGTGTACGGGCCCCGGCAGGACCCGGCCGGCGACGCCGGCGTCATCGCGATCTTCTGCGACCGGGTGCTCACCGGCCGCCGGCCCACCGTGTTCGGCGACGGCGCGCAGACGCGCGACTACGTGTACGTGGGCGACATCGTCGCGGCCAACCTCGCCGCCGCCCGCGCCGAGGCGCCCGGGTTCGACCGCTACAACGTCGGCACCGGCACCGAGGTGAGTGTGCTGGAGCTGGTCGAGGCCGTCGGGATCGCGGCCGGGCTCGCACCGGGCGAGTTCACCGCCGAGCTCGCCGAGGCCCGCCACGGCGAGGTGCAGCGCAGCTGCCTCGACGTCACCCGCGCCCGCACCGACCTGGGCCTCGGGGCACCGACGCCGCTGGCCGACGGCCTGCGCGCCACCCTGGACTGGGTGCGGACGGTCACGCCCGGCGCGTGAACGCGGCCCGGGCGCGGGTGGTGACCTCGTGGGCCGCCCGGTGCGCCACCCGCGCCCCGTCCCGCGCGGCGCGGGCCGCGAGCCCGCCCGCGGTGCGCGGGAACAGCCGGACCTCGTCGATCTCGTGGACGGTGTCGGTCCAGTCGAGCTTGTAGCGGTCGGCGGAGCCGAGGAACTCGTAGGTGTCGAGGCCGAGCTCGAACGCCCGCGCCACCATGTCGCGGCGCAGGATCAGCCCCGGCGCGAGCCTGCGCAGCTCCGGGTCGAACCCCGTCTTCAGGAAGTAGTGCGACCGCTCGTCCTCGAGCGCGAGGTCGGCGACGACGGTGCGCCCGTCGAGGGTCATCAGCGCGACCCGCAGCAGCCCCGCCGACGCCGCCCAGCGCGCCAGCGCCGCGTAGAAGCTGTGCGTGTCCGGCCGCGACACGATCGCCGTGCCCGCCTCGGACTTCCAGCCCAGCGCCTCGACGCGGAACAGCTCGGTGAGGACCCGGTCGAGCTCGAGCGGGTCGCCGGACCCGTCGTGGACCTCCAGGCGCACCTCGCCGGCCTTGGTCAGCTTGCGGCGCCGGGACTCGAGCTGGCGCAGCCACCGGGTGTCGCGGGTGGCGGCGTAGTCGTCGAACGCGCCGTCGATGGCGATGTAGGGCGCCCGCTGCATCGTGTCCGGGACGGCGGTGAACCGACGGTCCTGCGCGACCCCGACGAGCTGCGCCCGGTCGGCCGCGGGCAGGTGCTCGACGTGCGCGGTGAACCGGCACCGGTCGAGGTAGCGCGCCCACAGCTCGCGGGCCGCCTCCTCGTCCTGGGCCAGCGGCCCGTGGACGAACGTGTGCCAGTTGGCCGGCGCCGACAGCACCCCGTGCCGGTCGACGACGGGCAGCACCCCCACGAGCTTGCCCTCGCGACGTGCCGTGAGGACCTCCAGCCGACCCGCCGCCGGCCCGAACGACGCCCACCACGCGGCGTACCAGCCGTGCCGGTGGAAAGGCGTCGATGCGGTGCGGGCCGCGAGGTCGTCCCACTCGTCGGCGAGACCACGATCGCCGAGGACGCCGCCGGTGAGATCCATCTCGGCGATCCGCCTCACACGCCGGCGCGGTCGAGACGCCGGTCGCGCCAGATCTGGCGCACGCGCCGGCCCGCGGCCGTGACGACGAGTGGGCTGACCGCGTGGGTCACCTTCGGGCCGAGGCGTTCCCGCAGCTTGAGGGTGTGCCACTCCGGCAGCGAGCCCAGGTCCTCGACGGTCTCGCGGGCGAACGCGACCAGCTGGGCGTTCACGGCCTCGTCGGCCGTGCCCTTGTCGTAGGAGCGCGACACCCGCTGCAGGGCGTCGGCCGCCAGCCGCCGGCGCACGGTGCGGTCGAGCTTGTCGGCGTCGGGCAGCACGTCACCCGCCTTCTCCAGCAGGACCGTGCAGGCCAGCAGCCGCATCCGCAGGTCGCCGACGCCGCCGTCGCGCTCCTCGTACTGCACCGACATGTTCTCGCCGTGGCCGCGGCAGTACGCCTGGTCGACATCGGCGAGGAAACCCACCGAGCCGTACAGCGACAGCCGCATCCACATCTCGAAGTCGCTGGTGTGCAGGCACTTCGCGTCGTACCCGCCGGCCTTCTGCTGGGTCTCGGTCCGCGTGATCACCGCGGGCGACGCGGCGCAGTTGGCGCCGATCGCGAACCGGCGGCGCAGCCAGTCCCGGCCGTCGTGCACCACGTGGCGCGCCGGGCCCGTGCGGGCGGGTGGCAGCGGTTCGGACCCGTCCCAGTCGATCGAGTTGCCATACACCAGCACGACGTCGGGGCGCTGGTGGAACAGGTCGGCGGCACGGCGCAGCGCACCCGGGGTGAGCGCGTCGTCGGCCGACATCAGCAGGGTGTAGTCGCCCGTCGGGAAGTCGATGACGCCCTCGGTGAACGTGGCGATGTGGCCCTTGTTGACGGGGTGCTCCACGACCTCCACCCGCGGGTCCGCCGACGCCAGCTCGCGGGCGACGTCGGCGCTGCCGTCGCCGGACGCGTCGTCGATGATCCTGACCCGGACCTCGACACCCTCCTGGTCCAGGACGCTGCGCACCGCCGTCGGCAGCATGGCGCCGTAGCGGTAGCACGGGATGGCGACGTCACACGTCGGGAGTCCCAACATTCCTCCGTAGCTCGTGGCGGAACCCGGCGGGTGCGCCGGCGGGAGCGGGGAGCGACCCGGGCCCCGTGCACGCGACTCCGTGCGTGCCAAGGGCCGGGCCCGCCGGTGCGGCCTCGGGTCACCGCTGCGGGCGGAGACGACGGCGCCGGGCCGCGCGGCCCGCCGGTCGGCGTCTCCGACCCTCACCCTATCGTTGGACCGTCGACGCCGACGCCGCACGGCGGGGGTTCCACCCCGGACCCCGTTCCCTCCCCGAACCGGGCCTGGCGTAGGAAGGACCAACGTGACCACCGAAAACCCACAGATCGGGATCGCCGTCGTCGGAGCCGGGTACTGGGGCCCCAACCTGGTGCGCAACGCCCAGGCGACGCCCGGCCTGCGGCTACGGTACCTGTGCGACATCGACGAGAAGCGGGCCCGCACCGTCCTGGGTGAGTACTCGACCGTCGCGACGACCCCGTCGCTCGACGAGGTCCTGGCCGACCCCGCGGTCGACGCGGTGGCCATCGCCACCCCCGCCGCCACCCACTCCGCCGTCGCCACCGCCGCGCTCGAGGCCGGCAAGCACGTGCTGGTCGAGAAGCCCCTGGCGCCGACGTTCGAGGAGGGCAAGGCGCTGGTCGAGACGGCCGACAAGCACGGCCGCATCCTCATGCTCGACCACACCTACTGCTACACCTCGACGGTCGGCTACATCCGCGACCGCCTCCGTAGCGGCGAGCTCGGCGAGCTGCAGTACCTCGACTCGGTCCGGATCAACCTCGGCCTCGTCCAGCCCGACGTCGACGTGCTGTGGGACCTCGCCCCGCACGACCTGTCGATCTTCGACGCGATCCTGCCCGACGACCTGTTCCCCGTCGCGGTCTCCGCCCACGGGTCCGACCCGGTCGGCGCCGGCCACGCCTGCGTCGCGCACCTGACGATCCAGCTGTCCAACGGGGCGCTCGCCCACGTGCACGTCAACTGGCTGTCCCCCACCAAGATCCGCACGATGATCGTCGGCGGGTCCAACCGGATGATCGTGTGGGACGACCTCAACCCGACGCAGCGGCTGTCGGTGCACGACCGGGGCGTCGACACCTCCGACCCGACGACGCTCGGCCCCGACAACCGCGGCCGAACGATCGTCTCCTACCGCACCGGCGACACCATCGCCCCGGCGCTGGCCAACACCGAGGCGCTGCGCAGCGTAATGGTCGAGTTCCGCGACTCGATCAACGAGAACCGCGCCCCGCTCACCGACGGCCGGTCCGGCCTGCGGGTGCTGGCGCTGCTCGAGGCCGCGGCCACGAGCCTGGCCAAGGACGGCGTGTACGTCCCGGTCCCCGACATCGTGCGCGAGCGGACCCCCCAGCCCATCGGCGGCCCCGCCGCCACGATCGACGAGTCGCGGCGCGGCCGCGGAGAGGTGACGGTGTGAGCGCCGAGCAGAGCACGGCTCAGCCCCTCGAGGGCCAGCGCATCCTGGTGACCGGGGGCGCCGGCACGATCGGGTCCGCGATCGTCGACCAGCTCGTCGCGGCCGACGCCGCCGAGATCGTCGTCGTCGACAACTTCGTGCGCGGCCGCCGGGAGAACCTGGCCGACGCCACCTCCGCCGCGGGCGACACGCTGCGCGTCGTCGAGGGCGACATCAACGACCGCGCGCTCGTCACCTCGCTGACCGAGGGCATCGACGTCGTGTTCCACCTGGCCGCGCTGCGCATCACCCAGTGCGCCGAGGAGCCCCGCACCGCGCTCGAGTCGCTGGTCGACGGCACCTTCAACATCATCGAGGCCGCGGCCGACGCGGGCGTGAAGAAGATCGTCGCCAGCTCGTCGGCGTCGGTGTACGGGCTGGCCGAGTCGTTCCCGACGACCGAGCGCCACCACCCGTACAACAACGACACGTTCTACGGCGCGGCCAAGGCGTTCAACGAGGGCATGCTGCGCAGCTTCAAGTCGATGCGCGACCTCGACTACGTCGCGCTGCGCTACTTCAACGTGTACGGCCCGCGGATGGACACCTACGGCGTCTACACCGAGGTGCTGATCCGCTGGATGGAGCGCGTCGCCCGCGGCGAGGCCCCGCTGATCTTCGGCGACGGAACGCAGACGATGGACTTCGTCCACGTCCACGACATCGCCCGCGCCAACATCCTGGCGGCGCGCGCCGACGCGACGGACACCGTCTACAACATCGCGTCCAGCGTCGAGACGAGCCTGCTCGGCCTGGCCGAGGCGCTCCTCGCGGCGATGGACTCCGACCTCCAGCCCGAGTTCGGCCCGGCACGCAAGGTCAACAACGTGACCCGCCGCCTCGCCGACATCTCCGCGGCCGAGCGCGACCTGGGCTGGCGCCCGGAGATCGAGCTGGTCCCGGGGCTGCGCGACCTGGTCGCCTGGTGGCGCGCCGAGACCGCCGCCACGGCCGCCGCGGGGGCGCCCGCGTGATCCCCGTCATGAAGCCCCTCCTCGGTGAGGAGGAGGCAGCGGCGGTCGCCGAGGTCGTGCGCTCCGGCTGGGTGGCGCAGGGCCCGAAGGTCGCCGAGTTCGAGAAGGCGTTCGCCGCCGCGGTGGGTGCCGAGCACGGCGTCGCGGTGTCCAACTGCACCACCGGCCTGCACCTGATGCTGCACCTGCTGGGCGTCGGGGCGGGCGACGAGGTCGTGGTGCCGTCGTTCTCGTTCATCGCGACGGCCAACTGCGTCCGCTACGTCGGGGCCACCCCGGTGTTCGCCGACGTGCTGGAGTCGAACGGCAACCTCGACCCGGCCTCGGTGGCCGCGGTCATGACGCCGCGGACCAAGGCCGTGCTGGCCGTGCACCAGGGCGGGCAGCCTGCCGACATCGCCGCCCTGCGCGCCGTCGCCGGCGACGTCCCGGTCCTCGAGGACGCCGCGTGCGCCGCCGGCTCGACGCTGCGCGGTGCACCGGTCGGCACCGGCGCCTCCCTCGCCGCCTGGTCGTTCCACCCGCGCAAGCTCCTCACCACCGGTGAGGGCGGCATGGTCACCACCGACGACGCCGAGCAGGCCGGCCGGCTGCGGCGGCTGCGCGAGCACGGCATGTCCGTCTCCGCCGCCGACCGCCACGCCGCGGGCAACACGGTCAAGCTCGAGGCCTACCTCGAGACGGCGTTCAACTATCGGATGACCGACATGCAGGCCGCCGTGGGCCTCGTCCAGCTCGGCCGGCTGCCGGGGATGGTCGCGCAGCGTCGCGAGCTGGCCGCCCGCTACGCCGCGCTCCTCGCGGAGCAGGGCCTGCGCCCCGTCGCCGACCCCGAGTTCGGGACCAGCAACTTCCAGTCCTACTGGGTGCACCTGCCCGACGGCGCCCCCGACTCGACCGAGGTCCTGCAGGCCCTCGCCGACGCCGGCGTCTCCGCCCGGCGCGGCATCATGGCCGCCCACCTCGAACCGGCCTACGACGGGCACCCGCACGTCCCGCTGCCCGTGACCGAGTACCTGACGCGGCGCACGATCATCCTGCCGCTGCACCACGAGCTGACCGCGACCGACCAGGACCACGTCGTCGGCTCGCTGACCGCCGCACTCGCCGTCCCGACTGGAGCATCGTGACCGACACCCCCGTTCCCCTCGTCGACCTCGGCGTCCAGCACGCCCAGGTGGCCGACGAGGTCGCCGAGGGCTGGGCCGCCGTCCTCTCCCGCACCGCGTTCGTCGGCGGTGCGGCGGTGAAGGAGTTCGAGGAGGCCTACGCCGCCTACACCGGCGCCGCGCACTGCATCGGTGTCGGCAACGGCACCGACGCGATCGAGATGGCCCTGCGCGCGCTCGGCGTCGGCCACGGCGACGAGTGCATCGTCCCGGCCAACACCTTCATCGCGACGGCCGAGGCCGTGGCCCGCACCGGCGCCACCGTCGTCCTGGCCGACTGCGACGAGGCCACCGCGCTGCTCGACCCCGCCGCCGCAGGTGCCGCCGTCACGTCGCGCACCAAGGCGATCCTGCCGGTGCACCTCTACGGCCAGGCCGCGCCCGTCGAGGCCATCCGCGCCGCCGTGGGCGACGTCCCGATCGTCGAGGACGCCGCGCAGTCGCAGGGCGCCCGCCGCAACGGCGAGCCCACCGGCACCCTCGGCGTGCTGGCCGCGACCAGCTTCTACCCGGGCAAGAACCTCGGCGCCTACGGCGACGCGGGCGCGGTCCTCACCTCGGACCCCGAGCTCGCCACCGCGGTCCGGCTGCTCGGCGAGCACGGCTCGCCCCGCAAGTACGAGCACACCGTCGTCGGCTTCAACAGCCGGATGGACGCGCTGCAGGCCGTCGTGCTGTCGACCAAGCTGCGCCGCCTCGACGAGTGGAACGCGCAGCGCCGCGCCGCCGCCGATCGCTACGCCGCGCTGCTCGCCGACGTCGACGGCGTCGTGGCCCCGGTCACCGCCGAGGGCAACGAGCACGTCTGGCACCTCTACGTGGTGCGCGTCGCCGAGCGCGACTGCGTGCTGGCCGACCTGCACGCCGCCGGCATCGGCGCGGGCATCCACTACCCGACGCCGGTGCACCTGACCGGCGCGTTCGCCGACCTCGGCTTCTCGGAAGGCGCGTTCCCCGCTTCCGAGACCCTCGCCGGCGAGATCCTGTCGCTGCCGCTGTTCCCGGGCATCACCGAGGCCCAGCAGGAGCGCGTCGTCGAGGTGCTCGCCAAGGCCGTCGTTCGATGACAAGCCTCGCCGGCCTTGTCAAAGTGCACCCGCAGGGACTCTGCGAGAGCGACGACGTCGGCGAGGGCACCCGGGTGTGGGCGTTCGCCCACGTCCTGCCCGGCGCCCGCGTCGGCCGCGACTGCAACATCTGCGACTGCGCGTTCGTCGAGGACGGCGCGACCCTCGGCGACAACGTCACCGTCAAGAACGGCACGCTGGTCTTCCGCGGCGTCACGTGCGAGAACGACGTCTTCCTCGGACCCAACGTGCTGTTCACCAACGACCTGCGGCCCCGCGCCGCCAACAAGGTCGACCCCGACGCCCTCGTCACCACCCTCGTGCGGCGGGGAGCGTCACTCGGAGCGGGCACGGTCGTTGTGTGCGGCACGGAGATCGGCGAGTACGCGTTCGCCGCGGCCGGAGCCGTCGTCACCCGCGACGTCCCGGCCCACGCGTTCGTCGCCGGTAATCCCGCCGTCCACAAGGGATGGGTCTGCCGCTGCGGCGCCCGTCTCGACAGCGAGCTCGCCTGCACCGAGTGCGGCGAGCGCTACCGCGAGAGCGAACGGGGGCTCGTCCCGGCATGAGCGAAGGACCGAAGGTCGATGTGGTCATCCCCTGCTACAGGTACGGGGAGCTGCTGCCGTCGTCGGTGCGCAGCGTCCTCGCGCAGGACGGCGTCGACGTCCGGGTCCTGATCATCGACGACGCGTCCGGCGACGGCAGCGCCGACGTCGCCCGCTCCCTCGCCGCCGCCGACGCCCGTGTCTCGGTGGAGGTCCACGCCGAGAACCGCGGCCACATCCGGACGTTCAACGAGGGCGTCATCGACTGGGCCTCCGCGCCCTACACCCTCCTGATCTCCGCCGACGACGAGCTCGCCCCCGGCGCCCTGCAGCGCGCCACCACGCTGCTCGAGGACAACCCCGGCGTCGGCTTCGCCTACGGCAACTCCCAGATGTGGGAGCCCGAGGACGACGGCCGCCCCGCCCTGCGCACCGGCCGCTGGCGCCCGATCGTCTACTCGGGACACACCTGGCTGCGGCGGCGCTGCGCGTCGGCCACCAACCCGGTCTACTCGCCGTCGGTCGTCGTGCGCACCGCGCTGCAGCAGCAGGTCGGCGGCTACGACGCCCGCATGCTCCACACCAGCGACCTCGAGATGTGGCTGCGCATGTCGCTCTACGCCGACGTGGGCTTCGTCGCCGGCGTCGACCAGTCGATCACCCGCGTCCACGAGAAGAACATGTCGTCGGCCTACCTGGAGTCCGACCAGGGCCTCGACGACCTGCGCATGCGGCTGCTCGCGTTCGACGCCGTCCTCGACCGCGGCGCCACGCTGCTGCCCGACGTCGACCGGCTCCGGCAGCGGATGCGCCGCGCGCTCTCGCGCGACGC
The DNA here is from genome assembly GCF_050250275.1 of Pseudonocardia sp. GTDB lineage: Bacteria > Actinomycetota > Actinomycetes > Mycobacteriales > Pseudonocardiaceae > Pseudonocardia. The sequence goes on along the minus strand of NZ_JBFWOY010000036.1, from coordinate 7,396 downwards.
GCTCATGCGCCTCGACCGGGCCGCCGACAAGAACATCCCCCTCGGCGACACCGCCGACGCCCTCGCCGAGTTCGCCCGCACCACGTGCAGCCGCTCGATCCACAGCCCCGAGGGCCGGGCCCTGCGCCGCCGCCACAACCTCGGACCGCGGCTCGCCGCCGTCGTCCGCCCGCCCGTCGTCGCCGCCGCGCGCCGCAAGCTCCGTCAGGAGACCCGCGACCGCGTGCAGCTGCACCGCGGCGTCTAGACACGTGAACGGAGAGACGTGAGCCTGCAGGAACGTATCCGCGACTCGCTGGCCTGGCGGACCGAGATGGCCCGCGACCGCGCCGCCCTCGGCCGCGCCTTCACCGAGCGGCAGCTCATCGCCCGCACCCGGGCCCCTCAGGCGCCGACCAGCCGCATCCTCGCGTACCACACCGTCGGCATGCCCAAGATGGGTCTCAACGACATCTCGCTGCAGCGCATCCGCCGCCAGCTCGAGATGGCGAAGATCGCCGGCTACCGGTTCGTGCCCGCCACCGAGCTCGTCGCACAGCCCGAGGACACCGCCCCGGGCGACCGCCGCATCGCGCTGACCTTCGACGACGGCTTCCGCAGCATCCTCACCACCGTCGAGCCGCTGCTGCGCGAGCTCGACATCCCGTGGACCGCCTTCGTCTGCAGCGGGCTCGCCGACGGCGACAAGGGCCACGACGACTACCTCGACTGGCGTGAGATCGAGGGCCTCGCCGAGCGCGGCGTCACGATCGCCAGCCACTCTGTCACCCACCCCAACTTCGCGACGCTCACCGCCGCCCAGACCGTCGACGAGCTGGAACGCTCACGCGACGCGCTGCGCGACCGGCTGGGCATCGAGACCACCGAGTTCGCGATCCCCTTCGGACAGTCCCGTGACTGGCCCGAGACCGCCCGCCGCGCCGCCGCCGACGCGGGCTACACGACGGTCTACGCGCAGTCGATGGACCGCCGCCCCACGGGCACGGTCCCCCGCACCTTCGTGACCCGCTTCGACGACGACCGTATCTTCCGCGCCGCCCTCGGTGGCGCCTACGACCGCTGGGAAGAGTGGTACTAGGCCGGGGTCCCTGTTCTGCCGAGTGCCCGTCCCGCGTCGCGGGGCGGGCACTCGCGCGTCCGGGCCCCGGCTCCTCTCCCTGTGGCTGCCCGCAGCGGTGAGGGTGCGCCCGACACCCCGCGCGCAACCTCACGGTCGTACAGGCCGCCCGGGACAGCACTGAGGTTGCGCCCGACGGCCCCGGCCCCTGTCCGTGTAGCGGCCCGCAGCGATGAGGACGCGCCCGACACCCGCGCGCAACCTCACGGTCGTACACGCCGCCCGGGACAGCACTGAGGTTGCGCTCCGCGGCCCCGACGATCCCGTGCTCGTGCTGGACTACTTCGGAGGGTTGCCGTCCGACGGGGCCGGTCGCGGACGGGGGCGCGGGGACGGGCGCGGGGCCGATCCGTTGTCGCCCTGAGGGGTGCCTCCAGCCGGTCCGGACCCGTTGCTGCCGTTCTGCCGGCCACCGTTGGTTCCCGGGCCGGCCGGCTGCGGGCCGTTCGGAGCCGGGGTCCGGGGCGGAGTGCCGCTCGGGCTCGTCGGCGGAGCGGCATTCGGGCTGCTCTTCGCGGGCGCGCCGTTCGGCTTCGTCGGCGGGGCGCCGTTCGGGCTGCTGCTCGGGGGCGCACCCTTGGAACTGTTCGGAGGCCCGCCCGGGCTCTTCGGCGGCGCACCGTTCGGGCTCTTCGCCGGCGCACCGTTCGAGTTCTTCGGTGCCGCACCGTTCGGGCTCTTGGACGGCGCACCGTTCGCACTCTTCGGGGGCGCCCCGTTCGGAACGCCTGGCTTCCGCGGTGCGGGCTCGGGGCCCGTCGTGTTCGGTACGCCGCTCGGGGCCTTGCGAGGCGGCGTGCCGCCCGAGGCCGGCTTCGTCGGCGCCTGCGGGGGCCGGGCGGCCAGCTTCCGCGTCTCCTCGTCGGCGGGGCCGCTCTTCGGGGCCGCGCCCGGACGGTCGGGCGCCTGCTTCCCGGGTGGGGGCGTGGTCGGCTGCTGTGCCGCCTTCGCGGGCTGGACGGGCTTCGCCGGCTGTGCAGGCTTCGACGGCTGTGCAGGCTTCGACGGCTGTGCAGGCTCCGGTGTGGACCGGTCCTTCTCGGGGGCCGCAGGGACCTTCGCGGTCGCCGAGGGGTCCCCCGGCGGCTGCGACGCGTCGTCGCGTGGGGCGGGACGCGGCCGCGGCGACGGGCGCCGGGGAGCGGTGCCGTCGGTGGCGGGCGGGGTCGGGGTGACCGAGCGCGTGACGGTCGTGGCCTCGGCGTCGGCGCCCGGCGTCGGCGGCACCGGCGCCTGGGCGCGGGTCGCCTCGGGATCGGCGGACGCGTCGGACTTCACGGGAGCGGGCGGCGTCGCAGCGGCAGGCGGCTTCGGAGCAGGCGGCTGCGCGGCAGGCGGCTTCGGAGCAGGCGGCTGCGCGGCAGGCGGCTTCGGAGCAGGCGGCTGCGCGGCAGGCGGCTTCGGCGGAGCGGGCGGCTGTGCGGCCGCGGGCGGCTTGCCCGCGCCGGGTGTGCCCACATCGGACTTCCCCGCACCCGTCCTGCCCGCGTCGGTCTTGCCCGCGTCTGTCGCACTCCCGGCGGTCTTGCTCCCGGCGGCGGGCGCCGTCGGCTGCAGGCTCTCGAGGCGGCCGCTCCAGCGCCGGCCGTCGCTGGTGACCGTCGCGTCACGGGAGGAGTCGTCGGGCGCGGCGAACAGGTCGGCACCGCTGCCGGCCCTGGCCTGCGTCGTGACCGTCCGCTCCGCGTCCGCGGGCGCGGCCGGCGCCTTTCCCGAGGCTGCCGGCGGCGGCGTGTCGGGCGTGATCGCCTTCATGACGATGGTCTCGTCGGTGGCGTTGCGGCCGTCGTCGGAGCTCGTGCGCTGCGGGAGCGGGGCGAGCGGGAGCTTGCGGTCGCTGCGGTTGCGGGACCTGACCGTCGGCATGGGCTGGATGAGCCGCATCTGGACGGTCGCGTCGTCGAGGCCCTCGGAGATGACGGCGCGCGCGAGCCCGATCATGCCGCTGGCGGTCATCGGTGGCAGCTGGATCGTCATCTCGGACGCGCTGGGTGTGGCGCCGACGAGCTCGCGGTCCGGGCCGGTCGGGCCGGGGCCCGCGCCGACGCCGGCGGTGTCGTCCTCGTCGCCGTCCTCGTCGTCGTCATCGTCGCTGCCGCCGCGGCGGACCTTGTTCATGACCGCGCCGATCAGCGAGCGGCCGAGCTTCGGGGCGATGACGGTGAGGACCGCGAGGTAGATCAGCGCGAAGATGATCGTCTCGAGGATCAGCAGCAGGATGCCGAGGATGACGCCGTGCTCGTCGGCACCGAAGACGTTGCGGTCGAGCCACCACACGGCGGCCATGGCGACGGCGGCGGCGATCGCGGGCGGGACGAGCATCCAGGCCAGCCGCGGGATGGAGAACTTCACGACACGCCGCGACAGGATCAGCACGACGATGCCGACGGCGATCTCGGTGATCGACATGGCGATGCCGACGCCCACCAGCCCGAGCGGGAGCAGCGCGATCAGCGAGCCGATGCCGAGCACGAGGCTGGTGGCGGTCGTCCAGTTGAGCAACTTGGACGCGCCGACGGCCTTGATGACCTCGCTGCCGACGGCCTGTAGCGCGATGCCGACGCCGTAGCCGGACATGACCATGAGCGCGACGCCGGCCTCGCGCCACTTCTCGCCGAGGAGCACGACGACGGCGGGTTCGCCGATGGCGATCATCAGCCCGGCGAACGGTGCGGCGCCGACCCAGGTGACCTGCAGGGCGCGTTCGAAGGCGCGTGCGAAGCGGGGCGGGTCGGACTGCAGCCGGGAGAACGCCGGGAACAGGACGTACGAGCCGATCTGGACGATCACCAGCGCGGGCAGCTGCGCCAGGCTCATGCCGTAGCGGTACTGGCCGAGGGTGTTGGCGTCGAGCCGGCGGCCGATGAGCGCGGTCTCGGCGGCGGTGCGGACGCGGTCGACGATGCCCTCGACGAGCAGCGGTGCGGCGTAGGCGGCCATCTGGCGCCACAGCGTGAACGAGAACTTGCCGACGCCGGGGCGCCAGCGGGCGTAGCGCCAGCTCAGGAACAGCCAGATCGCGATGCCGACGTAGTTGCCGATGACCATGGACCACACGCCGAAACCGAGCGCGGCGAGCGTGATCGTGACGACGGCGTAGCCGAGGACGCGGGTGGGGTCGACGATGAGGCGCCGTTTGAAGTTGAAGCGGCGCTGCATGAGGCCGTCGGGCACGTTGGTGAGCGCGTGCAGGACGACGGCGCCGGAGGAGACGGCGGCGATGGTGCCGGCGACGTCGCTCTTGAAGACCATGCCGACGATCGGCGCCGTCGCCAGCGACAGCAGCGCCAGCCCGAGACCGGAGACGAAGGTGACCCAGAAGACGGTGTCGGCGGCGTCCTCGACGTCGCCCTCACGCTGGATCAGCGCGCCGCGCAGGCCGCCCTCGGAGAACCCGAGGAGGAAGCCCATCAGGACGGTGCCGGCCGCGTAGAGGCCGATCTGTTCCGGGTCGAGGATGCGGGCGAGGATCAGCGTCTGGACGAACGACACGACCTGCACGAGGCCGAGCGCGAGCGCCGAGAGCATGGCGCCGCGCTTGAGCGTGCTGCCGAGCGTCGAGATGTCCGGGTCGCTCGTCGCCTCGCGCGTGGTGGCGATGCTCGCCCGGTGCTTGCCGAGAGCCACTCAGCACCGCCGCGCCGGGGCGAGGACGGGACGGCCCACGGCCGTTCCACGTGCACTGGTCAACTCGGCATCCTCGGGTCGCCTCGGCGAAGTGTTACCCCGAGCAGGGTAACGGCGTGCCCGTGCGGCGCTGCGACGGCCGGACCAACTCGCCGGGGACGTCACCGCTTCCGGTGGTCGAGGTCCTGGTAGAGCCGGTCGAGGTTGCGTGCCGTGACGTCGGCGGCGAAGTGTTCCTCGACGCGGCGGCGCCCTGCGGCACCCATCTCCCGGCGGACGGCGACGTCACGCACGAGGGGTTCGAGGGCGTCGGCGAGCTTCTCCGGGTCCTGCACGGGTACGACGCGACCGGTGACGCCGTCGTCGATGGCGCGGCCGATGTCGCCGACGTCGGTACCGACGACGGGCAGCCCGCCCGCCATGGCCTCGAGGATCGACAGGGGCATGGCCTCCCACCAGGACGGCAGGCTGAAGATGTCGGCCGCGGCGTACTCGGCGGGCATGTCGGCGGGGTCGCGGGTGCCGAGCAGCGTGACCCACGGCGGCAGGTTGTCGCGGACGGCGGCCTCGGCCTCGGGGCCTTCGTCGGGGGCGCCGCCGAGCAGGTGAAGCTCGTGGTCGGCGCCGCGCTCACGCAGGATGCGGGAGGCCTCGACGAGGTCGAGGACGCCCTTGCGCGGGGTGAGCAGGCCGACGTAGAGGATGCGCGGCGGGTCGCTGGGCGGCCCGGGCTCGGGGACGCGGTCGAGCGGCACGCCGTTGTCGATCAGCGTGACCTTGCCGGCCGGCAGGACCTCGCGGAGCGCGTTCTCACCGGCGGTCCAGACGGCGACGACGCTGTGCGCGGGCGCCATGGCGAGGCGCATGACCGCGCGCCGCAGCGGCGTCGTCAGCCAGGTCTGGATGTTGCCGCCGTGCGCGTGCACGACGACGGTGCAGCCGCGGCTCCGCCCGGCCAGGGCGAGCAGCCCGGCGCGGACCACCGTGACGGCGGGCGCCAGCGCGGAGTGGATGTGGACGACGTCGGCGCGGCGGCCGTGCTTGCGGACGTCGAGCGCGTCGCGCACGGTGCGGCCGATGTTGCCGGTGGTGAACTTGCCGCCCTGGCGGACGCCGTCGTGGGCGACGTTGAGCAGCCGGACGTCGTGGCGCTCGGCGAGCGCGCCGCCGCGCAGCATCTCCAGGAAGGTGGGGATGCCGCCGCGGTCCGGATAGGACTTGCCGACGAGCAGCACCCGCATCCGCCTGCCGGTCGACTCGGCGTCGTGACGTGCGGGGGTGACCTCCTGCGCGCTCATCGCTCTCCCTCGCCGGAGCTCGGTCGGCGCTGCGCGCAGGCGCTGTGTCGACCGGTCGCTCGCTGCCGCTCGCTCATCGCGTGCTCCGGACCCGGGCGACGACCTCGTCGGCGACGCCGCGCCAGAAGCCGACGCCCCAGCCGATGTGCATGGCGAGGAACGCGGGGGCGACGTGGCGGCCGTCGCCGGGCTCGAGCTCACCGGCGGTGCGGTGGGATGCGGCGGCGACGGCGGCGGCGTAGGGCGCGACGAGCGCGGCCCCGAGCAGCGGCCGCTTGAGCGCGACGACGGCGGCACCGGCCAGGTAGGCGACGAACGCCGGGACCATCAGGTGGCGCGGGCGCATCGAGCGCGGGTGCAGCAGCGCGACGGCGACCTTCCCGCGGCCGTAGCGGCGGTACTGCCCGTAGAGGTCACGCACGGTCTGGCGGCTGTGCCAGCTGATCGTCATCGACGGGTCGAACAGCAGCTTGTGGCCGGCCAGCCGCAGCCGGTGGTCGAACTCGAAGTCCTCGTTGGCGACCAGGTTCTCGTCCCAGCCGCCGAGCTCGCGCACGAGCGCGGTCGGATAGGCGCCGAACGGGATGTGGTCGACCTCCTGACGCTCGGTGCCGTGGTGGTACACCGAGCCGCCGACGCCGAACGGGCTGCCCAGGGCGGCGGCGATGGCGCGGCCCTCCGCGGTGACGCCGCGACCGTCCTTGCGGCCGCCGACCCCGCCCCACTCGCCCTCTTCGAGGAGCGCGACGGCGGTGGAGACGTAGTCGGCCGGGACCGTGGAGTGCGCGTCGACGCGGACGAGCCAGCGCCCGCGCGCGGCGGCGACGGCGATGTTGAGCGAGACGGGGATGCCGCCCCGCTCGTTGCGGTGGATCTCGATCCGCGGGTCCTCGGCGGCCATCGCGGCGACCTGCTCGGCGGTGTCGTCACGGCTGCCGCCGTCGACGACCACGACGATCTGGAGGTTGCGGTGGTCCTGGGCGCGGACCGACCCGAGGCAGGCTCCGATGTAGCCGGACTCGTCACGCGCGGGGACGAAGACCGTCACCAGGTCTCCCGCCTCGGCGGATGTGGTCTCCGTCACGGCCTGGGCAACCGTATCCGGGTCTGTCACGGACTCCACCTTCCGGCAGTTCGTCGGGGCGGCCCGACCGTACTCGGCAGCCCCGACCGGGCGATCCGCGCCCCGGCGCCCACCTGGCCCGTTGTGACGGATCCGGCGACGACCTGCGGATTCGCAGGCCTCGGCGCCCCTTCGGCCGACATGCGGCCGATCGCCCGAACGGGTAGGCCGAACGGTGTACGTCGGGAACCGACCGTGACTAGAGCCCCACTGAAGGGGGCACCGACTAGC
>NZ_JBFWOY010000035.1:0-74526 GCF_050250275.1 Pseudonocardia sp. | reverse complement strand
CACCAGGGCAACGTAGGTGGTGAACCGGTCAGGCTTGCGCCATCCCACATCTCGCCGGGCACTCGGGGCCATCGCAACCCTCCACGATCAAGGTGTTGCGACGACCCCGAGACACCACCCGAGTTGCCCGGCTGCGCCGTTCGTGCAGTCCCCCCGGCGCCCGGAGCAGGGAGCGGTCAGGAGTGCAGGGCCGTCGTCGCCGCGATCCGGCCGAAGCAGAAGGCCTCGGACAGGTTCGCGCCGTCCGCCGGGTAGAGCATGCCCACCGGCTGGCCCAGCTCCCCGGCCGCGTAGAGCCCGGGGACCGGGACGTCGTAGGGGTCGAGGACCCGCCCGCCGGCGTCGCGGACCGGGCCGCCGCAGGTGTTCGACCCGCCCGGGTAGAGCGGCACGCAGTAGTAGGGCGGGGAGTCGAGCGGGACGAGCGTGCCGGCGGTCCGGCCGAACTCGTCGACCCCGTCGGCGCACGCCGCGTTGTAGGCGGCGACGGTGCGCGCCAACGCCTCCGGGTCGTCCATCCCCGCCGCCGCGGCAGCCTCGGCCGGGGTGTCCCCGCGGGCGATCCAGCCGCGTTCGATCTCGGCGGAGTTGTCGGGGCTCCAGTCGTAGAGCCCGACCTTCACGGCCCCGATGTGCGACAGCGTGAGCGGGCCCGCGGCGCGGCGCCGCTCGTCGAAGACCCACCAGCTCGGGATGCGGCTGTACCCGGCGCGGTCGTAGTCGTAGCGCAGCATCTCGTAGTAGAAGCCGTGCAACAGCTGGGCCTGCATCGTCTCGTTCGCGTACCGGTTGCCGTCACGGTCGACGATGACGTGGCCGGGCGGGTCGATGTCGATGATGAAGTTGAGCCAGCCGCCCTCGGCGGTGTCGAGCGGGAAGTGCCCGATCGCGCGGCCGATCATCGTGTTCATGTGCCACAGCCCGGCGCCGGCGGCCTGCGCCATGCGGACGCCGTCGCCGGTGTTGCCGGGGTTGCCGTAGAAGTGCACAGGGTAGGCGCGGAGGTTGTCGCGCTTGAGGTTCTCGTCGAACTCGTAGCCGCCGCAGGCGAGCACGACACCACGACGCGCGCGGACCGGCCCGGCCGCCGTCGAGACCCCGACGACCCGCCCGTCCTCGACGAGCAGGCGTTGCGCCGGTGTCCCCCACCGGATCTCGATGCCACGTCGGTGGACGGCCGCGGCCACCGCGGCGAACAGCGCGTCGCCGGCGCCGGCCGCCGGGTCGAGCCGGAACGCGGCCTCGCCCGGCTGGTGCACGCCCACCCCGGACGCGCCGGGGAGGTCGGGGTGCTCGGCGGTGTTGATGCGCGAGAAGGTCAGCCCGGCGGTCTTGCCCAGCCAGTCCAGGACATCGGTGGCCGACTCGGCCCAGGCGGCGGTGACGTCGGCGGGGACCATGCCGCCCGCGCACGCGTCGAGGTAGGCGGCGCCGTCGGCGGCGGAGTCGACGGCCATGACCAGCCCACCCGACATGCGGGTGCTCGGGGTGTGGGCGCCGTCGGCCTGCTTCTCCAGGACGACGACGCTCGCCCCGGCGTCGTGCGCGGTGATCGCCGCCGCGGCGCCCGCACCGCCGAAGCCGACGACGACCAGATCGACCTCGTCCACGCCTACCCCTACCGTTCGTCGTCAGTGTCCTACCGACGTTAGGTCGTGAGCGGCGACGACCGCTACAGCGACCGTCGTCACTCACAGGGCGCGCAGGGCCTCCCGGTACCGCGCGACCGACGCGAGCTTGATGTCCTCGTAGCCGCGGATCATGTCGGGCAGGCCCGCGATCTCCACGGCGCGCGGGAGCGTGCCGGCCGAGAGGTCCTGCAGCAGGCCCTCGACGAGGGTCCGGTACTCCGTGATCAGCGAGCGTTCCACGCGGCGGACCGCCGCCGCCCCGAACGGGTCGAAGCGGGTGCCGCGCAGGCGGCGCATGGCGCGCAGGGCCCGGAAGGCGGGGCCGGCGGAGCGGCCCAGGGCGATCTTGCGGTTCATGCCGAGCGCGCGCAGCACGGGCGGGTGCAGCTTGTAGGCGACCTTGGCCCCGGTCCCGAACTGCTCCTCGACCGCCGCCGTCAACGCGGGGTCCAGGCTCAGCCGGGCGACCTCGTACTCGTCCTTGTAGGCCATCAGCTTGTGGAGGTTGACGGCGACGGCCTCGGCCAGCGCGGTCGAGCCGGGGACGGCGGCGTCCTCGGCGACCCGCACCCGCTCCACGAGGGCCGCGTAGTCCGCCGCGTAGGACTGCGACTGGTACGCGGTGAGCTCCTCGACCCGCAGCTCGACGATCCCCGCGAGATCGCGGACCGGCTGGGCCGCCGGGGACAGCAGGCGGTCGAGGGCCGCCGGGTCCGCGACGGCCTGGCGGCCGCGCCGGAACGCCTGGACGTTCGTCGCGACGGCCGCGCCGTTGAGCTCGATGGCCCGCTCGATCGCGGCGGCGGGGATCGGCAGCGCACCCATCTGGTAGCCGGCGCCGACGAGGATCATGTTGGCGTACTGGTCCTGGCCGAACAGCTGCTCGGCCAGGCCGCGGGCGTCGAGGTAGGTGCCGGCGCGGACGTTGTCGGCGATCCGCCGGACGACACCGTCGACCTGTGGGAACGCGACGGTCGGGTCGGTGACCATGGCGCCGGTCGGGACCTGGGTCGTCGACACCACGGCGACGGTGCGGTCCGGGTCGGTGACCGCGAGCTGGGCCTTGTCGGCGGCGACGAGGAGGTCGGCGCCGAGGTAGAGGTCGCACTCGCGGGCGCCGAGCTTGCCCGCGGACGCCACCGGTGTCGCGGTGATCCGCAGGTCGGAGACGACCGCGCCGCCCTTCTGCGCCAGTCCCGTCTGGTCGAGCCCGCGCACCTCACGCCCGGCGATGACCGCCGCGGTCGCGAGGACGGCCGAGACGGTGACGACGCCCGTCCCGCCGACCCCGGCGAGCCGCACGGTGACGTCGGTGCGCCCGGTCGGGACGGGCTCGGGCAGTGCGGCCGCGGCGAGGTGGGGTGCCTGTTCGAACGAGACGGCGCCGGGCACGACCGACAGGAACGACGGGCAGTCCCCGTCGAGGCAGGAGAAGTCGAGGTTGCACGACGACTGGTCGATCCGGGTCTTGCGCCCGAACTCGGTGTCGACGGGCTGCACCGACAGGCAGTTGGACTTCTGCCCGCAGTCGCCGCAGCCCTCGCAGACGCGCTCGTTGATCATCACGCGGGTCGACGGGGTGGGGGCCTTGCCGCGCTTGCGCTTGCGGCGCTTCTCGGCCGCGCACTCCTGGTCGTGGATCAGCACGGTGACGCCGGGGATCGCCGCGAGCACACGCTGGGCCTCTTCGAGCCGGTCGCGGTGCCAGACCTCGACACCCCGCGCGAGACGGACGCCGCGGTAGCGCGAGGGCTCGTCGGTGGTGACGATCGTCCGGGCCACGCCCTCGACGGCGAGCAGCCGGGTGATGGCCGGGACGCCGAGGGCGCCGACGGCGTCCTGCCCGCCGGTCATGGCGACGGTCCCGTTGTGCAGCAGCTTGTAGGTGATGTTGACCCCGGACGCGACGGCCGCGCGGATCGCGAGCGACCCGGAGTGGTGGAAGGTGCCGTCGCCGAGGTTCTGCACGAGGTGCGAGGCCTCGACGAACGGCGACATCCCGATCCACTGGGTGCCTTCGCCGCCCATCTGGGTGAGCCCGATGACCTCGCCGACCTGCTCGGGGTCCATGAGCAGCACCATCGTGTGGCAGCCGATGCCGGCGGCCAGCAGCGAGTCCTCGGGCGGGGCGGTCGAGGTGTTGTGCGGGCAGCCGGAGCAGAAGTAGGGCGTGCGGGTGGCGGCGAGCGGCAGCATGACGGGCCCGCGTCGCGCCGGGCGCCGGGCCTCCTGCCAGGCGATCACGGACGGCAGGTCGGACAGGACGGTCGCCAGGCCGGCGGCGACGTCGTCGGACCCGAGCTCGCCGTGCGGCGGGAACAGCGACTTGCCGCGGACCATCGGCGCGTTCACCGAGCCGTAGAGGATGTCCTTGACCGCGGTCTCGAGGAACGCGCGCTTCTCCTCGACGACGACGATCTCGCGCAGGCCGGACGCGAACTCGGTGACGATGCCGGGTTCGACGGGGTGGATCATGCCCAGCTTGAGCAGCCGGACGCCGCGGCGGCGCAGCTCGTCGTCGTCGAGGCCGAGGACGTCGAGGGCGTGCCGCAGGTCGAGCCAGGTCTTGCCGGCGGCGACGATGCCGATCCGGTCGTCGCCGGTGCGGACCGGGATGTGGTTGAGGCCGTTGGCGGCGGCGTAGCGCAGGGCGAGCTCGGTGCGGGCGCCGTGCAGGTCGCGCTCCAGCGGGCCGAGGGTGGGTTGGAGCAGCCGGCCGGTCACGGTGTGCTCGAAGTCGGTCGGCGACGGCATCACCGGCCGGATTCCGAACCGGTCCACGTGGACGGTCGCGGACCCGTCGGCGACGGCCGTCGTCATCTTCATGCCGGCCCACAGCCCGCTGGCCCGCGACAGCGCGACGCCGTGCAGCCCGAGCGTCACGACCTCCGCCGGCTCGGCCGGGTAGAGCGTCGGGACGGCGAGATCGGCGAACGTCATCTCCGACGTGCAGGGCACGCTCGACGACTTCGCGGCCGGGTCGTCGCCGACGACGGCGAGCACGCCGCCGGTGCGGTGGGTGCCCATGAGGTTGGCGTGCCGGATGGCGTCGCTGGCGCGGTCGAGGCCCGGGGCCTTGCCGTACCAGAACCCGGTGACACCGTCGTGGCGCAGCCCGCCCGCGACGGCGGCGAGCTGGGTGCCCTGCACGGCGGTGGCGGCGGACTCCTCGTTGAGGCCCGGGGTGAAGACGACGCCGTGCTCGTCGAGGAGCGTGCGGCGGCGGCCGAGCTCGAGGTCGAACCCGCCGAGCGGGGAGCCCTCGTAGCCGGAGACGAACATGCGGGTGTCGAGGCCGGCGGCGCGGTCGTGGCGGCGCTGCTGGAACAGCAGCCGGACGAGTGCCTGGACCCCGGTCATGTGGACGACGCCGTCCTCGGCGACGTAGCGGTCGTCGAGGGAGTAGGGCCGGGCGGGGGCCAGCGTCTCCAGCGGGCCGGGTTCGACGATCGTCACAGACGCCTCCTCGCATCATCGGATGGCGCGACGCTAGGAACCGACCGGGCACACGTCCAGCAGCAATACGGGTCGGGTGGGCCATCGGTACAGTCACGGCCGACGGGAGCGGCACCAGGGAGGCCAACGGACCATGACCCTCGACGAGCTCGACCGGGCGCTGCTGCAGCTGCTGCTGGAGCAACCGCGGGCCGGCCTGCGCGAGCACGCCCGCACCCTCGGCGTGGCCCGCGGGACGGTGGCGGCGCGGTTCCTGCGCCTGCAGGAGGCAGGCGTGATCTCCGGGCTGGCCCCGTCGGTCGAGCCGCGCGCGTTCGGCTACTCGATGCTGGCCTTCGTCCATCTCGACCTGACGCAGGGCTACCTGGACTCCGTCGTCGAGGACCTGACGGCGATCCCCGAGGTCATCGAGGCCTACACGGTCACCGGTGACGGCGACCTGCTGTGCCATGTCGTCGCGCGCGACACCACGGAGCTCGAACACGTCATCCAGCGGCTGATCGCGGTGCCCGGGGTCGTGCGGACCCGATCGCAGATGGCGCTGACCCAGCGCATCCCGCACCGGACGCTTCCGCTGGTGCGGGCCGGTCGCTGGGCGCCGACCCGCACCCGCTGACGCCGGGGCGCCCGCCCTTGCGACCCCGTCACGGACGGCGTTAGGTTCCTAACGTCGTGATCGCCGGTGCCGGTGTGCCGGGAGCGAGGACGGGGAGGTCCGCATGGGATCGATGGTTGGCGCGGCGGTCGTCCGCAAGGAGGACCCGGCCCTGCTCACCGGACGAGGGACCTACGTCGACGACGTCCGGCTCCCCGGCACCGTCCACATGGTCTACGTGCGGAGCTACCTGGCGCACGCGAGGATCCTCGCCATCGACACCTCGGAGGCCGTGACCAAGCCCGGCGTCCTCGGGGTGTGGACCCACGCCGACCTGGAGGGCCTGCCGCCGAACCGCTCGGTCCCCGGCATGGAGCGACCGTGCCTGGCCCGGGACAAGGTGCGGTTCGTCGGTGAGCCGGTGGCCGTCGTCGTGGCGGCCGACCGCTACGCCGCGGCCGACGCCGCCGAGGCCGTCCTCGTCGAGTACGAGGAGCTGCCGGTCATGGCGAGCGTCGAGGCCGCCACCGCCGAGGGCGCCACCCCGATCCTCGACGGGCTGGAGTCCAACGTCGTCCTCGAGCAGGTCCTCTCGGCCACCGACGCCGAGGCCGAGCTCGCGGCGGCCCCGCACCGACTCGCGATCCACCTCAAGAACCAGCGCTGCGCCGCGGTCCCCATGGAACCGACCGTGTGCCTCGCCGACTGGCAGGCGTCGGGCCTCACCCTCTGGGCCACCACGCAGACCCCGCACCATTCCCGCAACGAGCTCGCCGCGATGTTCGGCCTGTCCCAGCAGGAGGTCCGCGTCGTCGCCCCCGACGTCGGCGGCGGGTTCGGCGCCAAGGCGTCGTGCTACCCCGAGTTCATCCTCACCTCGGAGCTGTCCAGGCGGCTGCGGCGTCCGGTCAAGTTCGTCGAGACGCGCAGCGAGAACATGACCTCGATGGTCCACGGGCGCGCCCAGGAGCACGACGTCGAGGTCGGCTTCGACGACGACGGGAAGCTCCTCGCGCTGCGGGTGCGGATCACCCAGGACTGCGGCGGCTGGCCCGACGCCACCGGCATCGGCCTGCCGACGCTCACGTCGTTCATGGCGGGCGGCTGCTACAAGATCCCGGTCATCGCGCCGAGCTTCCGGTCCGTCGTCACCAACACCACACCGGTGGGCTCCTACCGCGGCGCCGGGCGCCCCGAGGCCTCGTTCATGATCGAGCGGGTCGTCGACCACGTGGCCGCCGAGCTGGGGCTCGACCCGCTGGAGGTCCGCCGGCGCAACTTCGTCCAGGCCGCGGAGATGCCGTTCGCGACCCAGTTCGAGGGCATCGTCTACGACGAGGCGAACTTCCCCGGGGCGCTGGACAAGCTGCTCTCGGTCATCGACCACGACGCCCTGCGCGCCGACCAGGCCGCCCGCCGCGACGACCCCGCGAAACCGTTGCTGGGCATCGGGTTCTCGACCTTCGTCGAGATGGGCGGCTTCGGGCCGACGCCGCTGTTCGAACAGTTCGGCTACGTCGGCGGGTGGGAGTCGGCCAACATCCGGCTCAACGTCGACGGCTCCGCCGTGATCAAGGTCGGCACCTCCCCGCACGGGCAGGGCCACCAGACCGCGTTCGCCCAGATCGTCGCCGACGAGCTGTCCATCCCGTTCGAGCGCATCAGCCTCGTCCACGGCGACACCGCCACCGTGCAGGAGGGCATCGGCACCATGGGCAGCCGCGGCGCGCCCGTCGGCGGCTCCGCCGTGTTCCAGGCCGCGGGCAAGGTGCGCGCCAAGGCGATGACGATCGCCGCGCACATGCTGGAGGCCGACGAGGCCGACCTCGAGCTCACCGACGGCCGCTTCAGCGTGAAGGGCGCGCCCGACCAGGGCGTGTCGATGGCCGAGGTCGCCGTCCGCTCCTTCAAACCGCACCTGCTGCCCGACGGCTTCGACCTCGGTCTCGACGAGACGGCCTACTTCGAGCCGAAGAACCTCTCCTACCCGTCGGGCGCACACTGCTGCGTCGTCGAGATCGACCGCGACACCGGCTTCGTGAAGATCGCCCGCTACGTCGCCGTCGACGACTGCGGCACCGTCATCAACCCCCTGATGGCGACCGGCCAGATCCACGGCGGAGTCGCGCAGGGCATCGCGCAGGCCCTGATCGAAGAGGTCCGCTACGGCGCCGACGGCCAGCCCGCCACGGGAACGCTCGTCGACTACACGCTGCCGTCGGCGATGGACCTGCCCCGCTACGAGACCGACCACATCGTCACGAAGACGAGCTTCAACCCCCTGGGCGCCAAGGGTCTCGGCGAGTCCGGGGCCACCGCGGCGCCGCAGGCCGTCGTCAACGCGGTCGTCGACGCGCTGAGCCACCTCGGGGTGCGCGACGTGGAGATGCCGTGCACACCGCAGAAGGTCTGGCGCGTCCTGCAGCAGAAGGCGAACTGACATGTCCCACCACAAGATCACCGTGACCGTCAACGGCGCCACGAGCGAGGACGAGGTCGAGTCCCGGCTGCTGCTCGTGCACTACCTGCGCGACGTGCGGAACCTGACCGGCACCCACGTCGGCTGCGACACCTCCAACTGCGGCGCCTGCACGGTGATGCTGAACGGGCGCACCGTGAAGTCCTGCTCGGTCCTGGCCGTGGCCGCCGACGGGGCCGACGTCCTCACCGTCGAGGGCCTGGCCGCCGACGGCCGGATGTCGCCCGTGCAGCAGGGCTTCCAGCAGTGCCACGGCCTGCAGTGCGGCTACTGCACCCCCGGCATGGTCATGGCCGCCACCGGCCTGCTGCTGGAGAACCCCGACCCCGACGAGGACGAGGTGCGCGAGGGCATCGAGGGCAACCTCTGCCGCTGCACCGGCTACTCCATGATCGTCGACTCGGTCCGCTGGGCGGCCGAGCACGGCGGCGCGGGCGAGGTCGCCGCCCGCCACGCCCGCTGACCTTCCCCCACGAACGCAACCCCGGAGGTGCCGATGCCCGCAGTGCTGCGCGGCCTCGAAGGCAAGAACGTCCTGATCACCGGTGCCGGCAAGGGGCAGGGCGCCAGCCACGCCCGCGCCTTCGCCGACGCCGGCGCCAACGTCGCGGCGCTCGACATCACCGACCCGATCGCCGACATCTACCCGCTGGCGACCGAGGCGATGCTCGTCGAGACCGTGGAGGAGGTCGAGGCCCGCGGCAGCCGCGCCATCGCCCTGCCCTGCGACATCCGCGACGTCGACCAGGTCGAGGCCGCCGTCGCGAAGGCGCTGGGCTTCTTCGACAACCGCATCGACGTGCTCGTCTGCAACGCCGGCGTCGCCGCGCTCGACTCCATCCAGGACATGCGCACCCACGTCATGGACGCGGTGATCGACACGATCGTCAAGGGCCACATGAACGTCGCCAAGTTCGTGGTGCCGCAGATGATCGGCCGCCGGGCCGGGAAGATCGTCAACATCTCCTCCGGCGTCACCGGCTCCGGACACGCGATGCTGTCGCACTACGTCGCGGCCAAGCACGCCCTGGAGGGCCTCACCACCGCCTGGGCGTTCGAGCTGGCCGAGTTCGACATCAACGTCAACTGCATCGCCCCGGCGACGATCAAGCCCGGAGAGGGTCGCGGCTCGGGCATGGTCCTGGGGCTCGCGGCCGAGGTCGACATGACCCCCGACGCCGCCTACGAGATGTTCTCCGCCGCAGGCAACATGCCCGGCGAGAAGTGGCGCACCGAGGCCCAGCACATCACCGACGCCGTGCTGTTCCTCGCCTCGGACAACGCCGACCAGATCACCGGAACCGTGCTGCGGGTCGACGCCGGACAGGGAGCGAAGTGAGCAGGGTACTGATCACCGGGGCCGCATCGGGCATCGGCGCGGGCACCGCGGCACTGCTGCGCGAGCAGGGCTGGGACGTCGTCGGCGCGGATCTGAAGCCGGCCGAGGGCATCCTCGAGCTCGACGCCGCCGACGAGCACGCCTGGGACCGCGTCCTCGACGAGGCGGGCCCGGTCGACGCGCTCGTCAACTGCGCCGGGTTCCGCAGCCGCGCGCCGCTGGTCGACCTCGAGGTCGAGGAGTGGGACCGGATGATGACGGTCCACGTGCGCGGCACGTTCCTCGGCATCCGCGGCTGCGCCCGGCGCTGGCTCGCGGCCGGCACGCCGGGCGCGATCGTGGCCATCGCGTCGGTCACGGCCACCCACGCCGTGGCCGGACAGCCGCACTACGTCGCGGCCAAGGCGGGCATCGCCGGGCTGGTGCGTGCCGCCGCGGTCGAGCTGGCGCCGTCGAACATCCGCGTCAACGCCATCGGCCCCGGCATCATCGCCACCCCGATGACCGCCGACCGCCTGGGCAACTCCGAGCAGCGCGCCTGGCTGGAGAACCGCGTCCCGGCGGGCGACCACGGCGAGGTCTCCGACATCGCCGGCGCCGCGGCCTACCTGATCTCCGACGCCGCCCGCTACGTCAACGGCGTGCTCCTCCCCGTCGACGGCGCCTGGAGCGCTTGCTGACGTCTCCGCAGCTCAGCCCCTGTGAGCGACGTCGGTGCGGTCCCGGATCGGCGTCGTTCCTGCAGTCGGGAGGCCCTCGCCGGACCCGTGCGCCGGGACGAGGGGTTGACCGCGTCGGCCGCGGGCAAAAAGATGCGGCACATGCAGTTGCTGCCCGGGGTGCGGTCCGTCGTCGTTCCCACCGACCGGCTCGAGGTCCACCTCGTCGAGTTCGGGCCCGAGGACGGCGTGCCGGTCGTCATGCTGCACGGCAACCTGTCGACGGGGCGGTTCTTCGAGCACCTGTTCCCGAACGCCCCCGAGGGCTACCGGATCATCGCGCCGGACATGCGGGGCTTCGGCGACACCGAGCACCTGCCGCTGGACGCGACCCGCGGCCTCGCCGACTGGGCCGACGACACCGCCGCCCTGCTGCGGGCGCTGCGCATCACCCGGCCCGTGCACCTGCTGGGCTGGTCAACGGCGGGCGCGGCGATCGTCAACTTCGCGAGCGCGCGTCCCGTCGCCTCGTTGACGTTCCTGGACCCGGTGTCGCCGTACGGGTTCGGCGGTGTCCACGCCGACGGCACACCGTGCTTCCCCGACTACGCGGGCTCCGGTGGGGGCATCGTCAACCCCGAGGTGGTGCGCCGGATCGCCGAGGGCGACGACACCACCGAGAGCCCCTTCTCGATCCGCTCGGTGATGCGCACGGCGTACTGGCTGGAGTCGCACACCGAGCCGCGGGAGGACCTGCTCGTCTCCGAGGTGCTCAAGACGGTGACGGGCGTCGACAACTATCCGGGCGACTCGACGCCGTCGCCGAACTGGCCGGGCACGGCTCCCGGCACGACGGGGATCATCAACGCCCTGTCCCCCAAGTACTGCAACTGGACCAGGGTCGTCGACATCGACCCGAAGCCGCCGGTGCTGTGGACGCACGGCGCGGAGGACTCCGTCGTCTCCGACACCTCGATGCAGGACCTCGGGACGCTGGGCGAGCTCGGGTACGTGCCCGGCTGGCCGGGTGCCGACGTCTTCGGGTCGCAGCCGATGGTCTCCCAGATCCGGGAGGTGCTGGGCCGCTACGCCGCGGCGGGCGGGTTCGTGCGCACGGAGATCGTGCCGGGTGCCGGGCACAGCCCGCACCTGGAGCAGCAGGAGCTGTGGGAGCCGGTGTTCTGGGAGTTCGTCGGGGCCGCAGAACGCGGCTGACTACGCCGATCGGGTGAACCACCGACGGAAGGGCGGGCCCCCGGACGAGGAAGGGTCGTGAACCGCGACGAGCAGGTCAGGCCCGACCCGGGCCTCGCGCTGCTCGCGTTGTACGACACCGCCCTACCGGAGGTCTACGGCTATCTGCTCGCCCGTTGCGGGCGGCGCACGCTGGCCGAGGATCTCACCGCGGAGACGTTCCTGGCCGCGGTGCAGGAGTGTCGCCGGACGGCTGTCGGGCCGACGACGGGCTGGCTGGTCGGCATCGCCCGGCACAAGCTCGCCGACCACTGGCGGGCGTCGGCCCGCGAGGAGCGGGGCCTGTACGCGGTCGCCTCCGAGCACGGTGGCGGGTCCGAGCGCGGGACCGACCCGTGGGACGAGGAGATCGACGCGCTGCTGGCCCGCGAGGTGCTGGGCGAGCAGAGCCCGTTGCACCGCGCGGCGCTGACGTTGCGTTACCTCGACGGCCTGCCGGTCGGCGAGGTGGCCGGGCTGCTGGGCCGCAGCGAGCGGGCCACCGAGTCGGTCCTCGCCCGGGCGCGCACCGCGTTCCGGCACACGTACCTGCGACGCACGGGAGGGGACCCGGCATGAGCGACCCGCTGGACGCCCTCCACGAACCCGTACGCCCGGTCGATCCCGACCCGGCCTTCGCCGCGCGGCTGCGCGCCCGCCTCGAGCGTGAGGTGCTCGCCGCGCCCCGTCCCGACAGGGAGGACGCCATGACCAGCACGATCTCCCGTGGAGCCGCACTCGCCCTGCACTCCATCACCCCCTACATCGCGGTGCCCGACGCAGCGGCGGCGCTCGACTTCTACGTCGACGCCTTCGGCGCGGTCCGCCGCGGTGACCCGATCGTCATGCCCGACGGCAGGGTCGGGCACGCCGAGGTCGCGATCGGCGACAGCGTGCTGATGCTCGCCGAGCCGTTCCCCGAGATGGGCGTCGTCGCCCCGCGCGGGGGCGAGTCCTCCGTGTCGATGCGGCTGGAGGTGCCCGACCCGGACGCCGTCGTCGACCGGGCGGTCGAGCTGGGCGCGCGGCTGGAGCGGCCCGTCTCGGACTCCCCGTACGGGCGCGGGGGTGTCGTCGTCGACCCGGCCGGCCATCGTTGGATGGTGTCGCGGGAGGCGGCCGCGGGGCTGCCGTTGCAGGTCGGCGACGTGGCCTACGCCTCGCTGTGGCGGCGCGACGTCGGCGCCGCGGAGCGGTTCTACGGCGCCGTGCTGGGCTGGTCGGTGGAGCCCGACCACACCGGGCAGGGTCGCCGGGTCACCAGCACGGCGCAGCACCTGGGCATGCACGGCGGGCAGGACGTGGCGACGACGATGTGCTGTTACGCCGTCCAGGACGTCGATGCGACGGTCGCGCTGGTGCGCGCCGCGGGCGGTACCGCGGCGGAGCCCATCGAGGAGCGGTTCGGCCGCACCGCCACCTGCGTCGACGACCAGGGGATCCCGTTCGCGGTGTTCGCGATGGCGCCCGGCTCCACCCGTCCCGACACGACGGTGGCCGCGGCGCTGACCTACCTGACGATCGAGGTCCCCGACGCCGGCCGGGCGCGGGCGTTCTACGGCACGGTGCTGGGCTGGGGTTTCCACCCCGGCCGGGTGCCGGAGGGCTGGCAGGCGGTCTCGGCGTCGGGTGGTGACGTCTCGCCGGCGACGGGTCTGCTCGGCGGGGCCGGCGCGGCGTCGGTCGTGCCGATGTTCGTCGTCGACGACGTGGCGGCGGCGGTCGCCGCGGTCCGCGACGCGGGTGGGACGGCCGACGATCCTGCCGATGCCGGGTACGGCGTCTCGGCGCGCTGCACCGACGACCAGGGCGCGGCGTTCTGGGTGGTCCGGTACTGAGGCCGGGCGGTCGCGGGCGGCCACGATCGGGTCGGCGCCGGCTCGTGGTGGATCCGCTCGGCGGTGGCCCGGCGCCGCACACCGTGGGGGCGCTGCCGGGGAGGGTCGCGCCGCCGTGGTGGGGCCGGCTCGCCGTCGATCGGTTCCGACCGTTCGTCGGTCGCGGGTGTCCGGGCGTCGCAGCAGGTCAGAGTTCATCGCAGAGTTACGACCTCCGATCTCTTCACCCGGCAGGTATCACTCTGTTGCGTGACCGGCAGCCTACGATCTGCGACGTGCCCGTGATGCGCGATGTCGGCGTGATCCTGTCGGAGTGGTCCGCTCGCCGGACCCTGCGCCGCATGATCGACGAGTTCGGCCTCCCCGGTCTCGTGGCCGCCCGCCGGTCCCCCGGCCTCGGCGCGGCGCTCGACCAGCACGTCGCAGCGGTCCGCGACCTGCTCGACGACCGGCCGTTCGCCCACCGCTCGTCGGTCATCACCCGGATGCCGGCCCGGGAGCTCGCGCCGCGCCTCGCCGCGTATGCCCGCAGCCTGCTCGAGGAGCAGCGCCGCGGTGGCGGGGCC
Organism: Pseudonocardia sp.; assembly: GCF_050250275.1. GTDB lineage: Bacteria > Actinomycetota > Actinomycetes > Mycobacteriales > Pseudonocardiaceae > Pseudonocardia. The sequence goes on along the minus strand of NZ_JBFWOY010000035.1, from coordinate 60,730 downwards.
GTTCCCACGCCCGGCCCCGGCGAGTGGGAGCGGGCCGACTGGCTGACGCTGCGGCTGCTCGCGATCTGCCATCTGGGCCGCGCGGCCGCGCGCCGCGGCTGACCCGCCCCGACCACCCCTTCGGCCGACACCAGATGGGTGCCTCCTAGTCCGTTCGAGTGATGTCCTGGGTCACGCCGTGGCAGGCCGGCCGACCGGGATGCGCCGCCCGCGTACTCATCATGTCGATCTGTGTAGACGTGTTGACCTTGATCGTCCACGTCCATAGGCTCCGGCGGTACCCGACCGCGAGGAGTCTGCGATGGCGGTACCGCCTCCCGACCGTGATGCGCTGGCGGCAGCAGCCGCGCGTTACGGACTGAACCTCCCACCCGACGACCTCGACTCGTTCCAGCCGTTCGTCCACGGACTGCTGGCGTCCTGGGACGCCGTCGAGGAGCTCTACGACCAGAGCGCCCCCACCCCACCCGACCGCAAGTGGAACCGGCCCGAACCGGACGAGAACCCGTACAACGCCTGGTACGTCACGACGGAGATCACCGGCGCCGACGACGGTCCCCTCGCCGGGCGCACCGTCGCGGTCAAGGACAACACCGCCGTCGCGGGCGTCCCGATGATGAACGGCTCGATGACCGTCGAGGGCTTCGTCCCGACGCGGGACGCCACGATCGTCACCCGGCTGCTCGCGGCCGGCGCGACCATCGCCGGCAAGGCCGTCTGCGAGGACCTCTGCTTCTCCGGCGGCTCCCACACCTCCCGCACCGGGCCGGTCCGCAACCCGTGGGACGAGACCCGCTCGGCGGGCGGCTCGTCCTCCGGCAGCGCGGCGCTCGTCGCCGGCGGCCGTGTCGACGTCGCCACCGGCGGCGACCAGGGCGGATCCGTGCGCATCCCGGCCGCCTACAGCGGCATCGTCGGTCACAAGCCGACGTTCGGGCTCGTTCCGTACACCGGTGCGTTCCCGATCGAGCAGACCATCGACCATCTCGGCCCGATGACCCGCACGGTCGCCGACGCCGCGCTCGTCCTGAACGTGATCGCCGGCCCCGACGGGCTCGACCCGCGCCAGCCCGCAGGCCTCGTCCCCGACGACTACGTCGGCGCGCTCTCGCAGTCCGCCGCGGGGCTGCGCGTCGGCATCGTCACGGAAGGTTTCGGACACGCCAACTCCGACCCCGGCGTCGACGACACGGTGCGCGCCGCGGCGGTGAGCCTGCGCGACGCGGGCCTGACCGTCGAGGACGTCTCGCTGCCCTGGCACCTGCACGGCGCCCGGATCTGGGACGTCATCGCCACCGAGGGTGCGGCCGCCCAGATGGTCGAGGGCAACGGCTACGGCATGAACTGGCACGGCGAGTACGACCCGGAGCTCGTCGCCCACTACGGCAAGCAGTGGCGCGCGAACCCCGACGAGTTCTCCGAGACCGTCAAGTTCGTGCTCCTCACGGGCGGCTACGGCCTCACCACGCAGCACGGCAGGCACTACGCGATGGCCCGCAACCTCGCGCTCCAGCTGCGCAAGGCCTACGACGAGGCGCTCGACCGCTACGACGTCCTCGTCATGCCGACGCTGCCGCTCACCGCGTCGACCATCCCGGCCGACGACGCCCCGCGCGAGGAGGTCATCCCCCGCGCGCTGGAGATGATCGCCAACACCTGCGTCACCGACGTCACCGGCCACCCGGCGACGTCCGTGCCGGCCGGCCTGTCCGACGGCATGCCCGTCGGAATGATGATCATCGGCCGGCATTTCGAGGACGCGACCCCACTGCGCGTCGCCCACACCTTCGAGCAGGCCGTCGGGGGCTTCCCCGCACCCGCGGCCACGATCTCCGGGAGCCAGGCATGAACGGCGTGCACGACCTCGGGGGTACCGACGGCCTCGGCCCGGTCCCCGTCGAACAGGACGAACCGCTCTGGCACGCGGACTGGGAGCGCGCCGCGTTCGGCATGTTCTCGATGCCGTTCCGGGCCGGGTTCTTCGGCGTCGACGAGTTCCGGTTCGGCATCGAGCAGATGCACCCGGCGGTATACCTGCTCTCGCCCTACTACGAGCACTGGATGCACTCGGCCGAGCACTTCGGCATCGAGAAGGGCATCCTCGACCCCGCCGAGATCGAGGAGCGCACGAGGTACTACCTGGAGAACCCCGACGCCCCGCTGCCGGAGCGGTCCGACCCCGACCTGCTGGCGTTCGTCGAGGCCGTCGTCCCGGCCGGTGCGCCGGCGGGCCGGGAGTCGGACAAGGAGCCGGCGTTCGCGGTCGGCGACCGGGTCACCGTGATCGACTCCAGCCCGCACGGGCACACCCGCCGCGCCCGCTACGTCCGCGGCCGGACCGGCGAGGTCGTGCTGGCCCACGGCACGTTCATCTACCCCGACAGCGCAGGCAACGGCGGCGGCGACGCCCCCGAGCACGTCTACACCGTCAGGTTCACCAACGCCGAGTTGTGGGGCGACGACGTCGCCGAGCCGAACGGGTCCGTCTACTTCGACGTCTGGGAGCCCTACATCGTCCCGGCCGCCGACTCCGAAGGGAGCGCAGCGTGAGCACCACCCCGATCCACCCGCCCACCGTCCGTACGCAGGAGGAGATCGCCGCCCGCGTCAAGGCGCTCGAGGCCATCATGATCGAGAAGGGGATCATGACGACCGAGGCGGTCGACCGGATCACCGAGATCTACGAGAAGGAGGTCGGCCCGCAGCTGGGCGCCTCCGTCGTCGCGAAGGCCTGGACCGACCCCGACTTCCGGGAACGCCTGCTGCGCAACGGCACCGAGACCTGCCGCGAGCTCGGCATCGGCGGGTTGCAGGGCGAGGACATGGTCGTCGTGGAGAACACCGAGACGGTCCACAACGTCATCGTCTGCACCCTGTGCTCCTGCTACCCCTGGCCGGTCCTGGGGCTGCCGCCCAACTGGTACAAGGGCCCGGAGTACCGGTCGCGGATCGTCCGCGAACCGCGCAAGGTGCTGCGCGAGGACTTCGGCCTCGACCTGCCCGACTCCGTCGAGGTGCGGGTGTGGGACTCGTCGTCGGAGATGCGGTACTGGGTGCTGCCGCGCCGCCCCGAGGGCACCGACGGCATGTCCGAGGAGGAGCTGGCGCGCATCGTCACCCGCGACTCGATGATCGGCACGGGGATCGTCTCCGCCCCGTGACGCGAGCACGGCCCCACAACGGGGAGCTCGCCGGCGCCCGGCCGGCGGGCTCCCCGCGGGGCCTTCGCGACCACCGGGGACACCCCCGGCATGCAGGCGACGGCGTCCCGCCGGCACCGAAGCAACGCACGAGAAGGAGCTGACGGCCATGATCACGCGTGACTCCAGGATCGGCACCGCGGTGGTGGGTTCACCATGAGCGGATTCCGCGCCGACGCCACCGAGCTCGGCGACGCGCGCCGGCGCGTCGAGGCCCTGGTCTGCGACCTGCCGCAGCGACCCGGCGAGAAGGCGTTCGACGAGCCGTGGGAGCTCCGCGCGTTCGCCATGGCGGTCGCGGCCTATCACAACGGGCAGTACGAGTGGTCGGAGTTCCAGCTGTCGCTGATCGAGTCGATCCGGCAGTGGGAGACCGACGGCGGCGACGCCGAGGCGGCGCCGTGGTCGTACTACGAGCACTGGCTGACCGCGCTGGAGACGGTGCTGGCCGGCAACGGCGTCCTGTCCGACGCCGCGCTCGACGACCGCACCCACGCGGTCCTCGCGACCCCGCGCGCGAAGAACCACCACGAGCCGCACTACGAGCCCGTGACGATCGACCCGGCGCGCTGATCCCGGCGCGCCACCCCTGCGGCAACGAACGGCACGGTCGCGCAGCTCAGGTGCGCGACCGTGCCGTTCGTTCGCTGCCCGGGCGGCGGGCCGGCGCTCACATCGAGATCGAGCCCTTCCGGAAGTCGCTGCGCCCCAGCCGGACGTCGACGAGCACCGGGCCGTCGGCCGCCTTCGCCTTCGCCAGCGCCGCCGGCAGCTCCGCGACGTCGTCGACGTGCAGGCCCGTCGCACCGAACCCGGCCGCGACCAGGTCGTAGCGGGTGTGGGCGAGGACCGTGGCGACGTCGTCGCGCAGCAGCTCCACCTGCTCGCGCGCGATCTGCGACCAGGCCGCGTCGTTGCCGACGACGGCGACCACCGGGATGCCGTGCCTGACGAACGTGTCGAACTCCGAGAGCGAGTAGCCCACCGACCCGTCGCCGAACACGACCCACAGCGGCGCATCGGGGTGCACGGTCGCCGCGCCCAGCGCGAAACCCGCGCCGACACCGAGGGTGCCGAACACCCCCGGGTCGAGCCAGCGCAGCGGGCCGTCGGGACGCAGCACGTACGAGGCCGTCGCGACGATGTCGCCGCCGTCGCCGACGACGATCGCGCCCGGCGGCAGCGCGGCCGCCACCTCCTGGCACATCCGCACCGGGTTCACCCCGCCCTCGGTGGGGGCCTCGGCCTGGACGGCGATGTCGGCCTCGCGGTCCTCGTCGCGGCGGCGGACGACGTCCATCCACTCCGGCCAGCGCGGCGGCGCGGCGTCGGCGGCCCGGGTGGGCAGCGCGGCCGCGACACCCGCGAGGGCGAGCGCCGCGTCGCCGAGGATCGCGACGTCGGGACGGCGGTTGCGGCGCAGGTCGGCGCTGCTGCGGTTGGCCGACACCAGCGTGGCGCTGCGGCGGACGTGGTTGCCGTAGTCGAGGCGGAAGTCGGCGGGTACCCCGGCGAGCAGGACGAGGTCGGCGGCCTTCAGGCTGTCGCGGCGCTTGTGCCTGGCCTGCAACGGATGGTCGGCGCCGAGCAGGCCCCGCGCGGTGCCCGAGAGGTACACGGGCGCTCCGATGCGCTCCAGCGCCGGGACGAGCCGCTCCGCCGCACCCGGGGACACCATCGCCTGGCTGCCGACGAGGACCACCGGCCGCTTCGCCCTGCTCAACGCCGTCGCGGCCGCACCGACCCGGTCGGGTGCGGGGACGGGCGCGGGGACGTCGACGAGCGGTCCGGGTGTGTTGCGCGCGGCGCCCCGGAACATCCTGGCGACCCGCGCCTTCAGGTAGGTCTGGACGGCGCGTTCGCCCAGCGACCGGCCGGACCGCGCGGCGCCGTACCACTGGCGGACGACGACCTCGTCGTAGAGCAGGTCGATCGGCAGCTCGACGAACACGGGCCCGGGCACCCCGGACCGCGCCATCCGGAACGCCTCCTCGACCGCCGGACCGATGTCGCGGACCCGGCGGACCGCGTACGCCCACTTCACGTGCGGCCGGATCAACGCCATCTGGTCGATGTCCTGCAACGCGCCGCGGCCCTGCAGCACCGTCGGCGCCGCGCCCCCGAGCAGCACGACCGGCGACTGGGCCAGCTGCGCGTTCTTCACCGCCGTCACCGTGTTGGTCAGCCCCGGCCCCGCGGTGACCGCCGCGACGCCCGGCAGGCCGGTCAGCCGCGCGACCGCGTCGGCCGCGAACACCGCCGTCGCCTCGTGCCGGGTGTCGACGATCCGGATGCCACGTGCCTTGGCGCCCACCAGGATCGGTGAGATGTGCCCGCCGCACAGGGTGAACAGGGCGTGTACCCCCTGCGCACTGAGGACCTCGGCGACCTGATCGCCTCCGTGCACCGTCCGCTCCCCTCGCCGGCGAGTAACCCCCCACGGCCAGCCTACGAGTGTCGAGGCGGTCTGCCGAGTCCGTTCGGGTGCCGATGCGTCCCTTTCGCCGGACCTGCGCGCCGGGGACCCACCGCCGGGCCCGGGCCGGTCCCGTGCACGAGGAGCGGACCGGCGCGGTGTCGCGGGCCGGGCCGGTCAGGTCGTCGCGACGGCTGCGGCGCGGCCGGTCTGGCGGCCGCTGAACAGGCAGCCGCCGAGGAACGTTCCCTCCAGCGACCGGTACCCGTGCATCCCGCCGCCGCCGAACCCGGCGACCTCGCCCGCCGCGAACAGCCCCGGCACGGGCGCGCCACCGGCACCCAGGACGCGGCCGGACAGGTCGGTCTGCAGCCCGCCGAGCGTCTTGCGCGTCAGGATGTTGAGCCGTACCGCGATCAACGGGCCGTGCCGCGGGTCGAGGATGCGGTGCGGCGACGCGACCCGCACCAGCTTGTCGCCCCGGTAGCGCCGCGCCCCGCGCAGTGCGGTGACCTGCAGATCCTTGGCGAACGGGTTGTCGATCTCGCGGTCGCGGGCGACGATCTGGCGTTCCAGCCCGGCGAGCGACACGAGGTCCTGGCCGGTCAGCCGGTTCATCCCCGCGACGAGCCGGGGCAGCGTGTCGGCGACGACGAAGTCCTCGCCGTGCTCCATGAACGCCGCCACCGGGGCCGGGGCGCCGGGGCGGATGCGGCCCAGCGTCGCGCGGACGTCCTTGCCCGTCAGGTCGGGGTTCTGCTCCGAGCCCGACAGCGCGAACTCCTTCTCGATGATCGTCTGCGTCAGCACGAACCAGGAGTGGTCGTAGCCGGTGTCGGTGATGGCCTTCAGCGTGGCGAGGGTGTCGAAGCCGGGGAACGCGGGGGCCGGGAAGCGGCGGCCGCGGGCGTCGAACCACATCGACGACGGCCCGGGCAGGATGCGGATGCCGTGCCGGTCCCAGATCGGGTCCCAGTTGCGCAGGCCCTCGGTGTAGTGCCACATGCGGTCGCGGTTGACGACGCGCCCGCCCGCCTGCTCGGTGATCCCGAGCATCCGGCCGTCCACGTGCGCGGGCACCCCGGAGATCATCGTCGCCGGGGCGGCGCCGAGACGGGACGGCCAGTTGGCGCGCACCAGGTCGTGGTTCGCGCCGATCCCGCCCGAGGTCACGACGACCGCCTGCGCGTGCAGCGCGAACTCACCCGTGACGACGCGGGAGCTCGCCGTGCCGCGCGCGGCCGTCGACGGTTCGAGGACCGCGCCGCGCACCCCGTCGACGACTCCGTCGGTGATGGTCAGGGCGTCGACACGGTGCCGGAACCGCAGCTCGACGCGGCCGGCGGCGGCGTGCTCGCGGACCCGGCGCTCGAAGGGTTCGACCAGGCCCGGACCAGTGCCCCAGGTGACGTGGAAGCGCGGCACCGAGTTGCCGTGGCCGTCGGCGAGCCCGCCGCCACGTTCGGCCCAGCCGACCACCGGGAACCAGCGGATCCCCATGGCGTGCAACCAGGATCGCTTCTCCCCGGCGGCGAAGTCGACGTAGGCGCGCGCCCAGCGCAGGCCCCAGTGGTCGGCGCCGGTGACCGCGTCGGGGTCGCGGTCGAAGCCGGCGCTGCCCAGCCAGTCCTGCCAGGCGAGGTCGGCGCAGTCGCGGACGCCGAGGCGTCGCTGCTCCGGGGAGTCGACGAGGAACAGCCCGCCGAAGGACCAGTGGGCCTGACCTCCCAGCGACGCGTCGGGTTCCTGGTCGAGGAGGATCACGCGGCGGCCCGCGTCGGCGAGCTCGGCGGTGGCGGCCAGCCCGGCCAGTCCCCCGCCGACGACGATCACGTCGGTGTCCACGCGCGAAGGATGCCAGCAGCGGCGGGTCGCGTGGGCGCCGGATCATCGACCCGTAGGGTGGGTCGCCGGCCGCGACCGGCGAAGGTGGAGCACCACCGGGGAGCGGCCGACGGCACGTCCTTCGCCGGCGTCGACCGCCCGGGTGCCCCGGCCCGTCCCGACCGCAGACCGTGAGGATCCGCATGCTCCTGCGCTACGGCACCAACCCCCACCAGCAGCCTGCCACCGCCGAGTTCCTCGACCCCGGCCGCCCGCCGGTCCGGGTGCTCTCCGGCGAGCCGTCGTTCGTCAACATGCTCGACGCCCTCACCGGGTGGGCGCTGGTCCGGGAGGCGGCCACCGCATGCGGTGTCCCGGCAGCCGCGTCGATGAAACACGTGTCACCCGCGGGGGTGGCGCTCGCCGGGCAGGTCGACGAGGTCGCGGCGGAGACGTTCGGGCTCGACGCGGCGTCGGTCGGGCCGCTGACGAGTGCCTACGTCCGGGCCCGCGACGCCGATCCCCGTGCCTCGTTCGGCGACATGATCGCCGTGTCCGAGCCGGTCGACGCCGAGCTGGCCGACCTGGTGCGGCGGCTCACGAGTGACGGCATCATCGCGCCCGGGTACGCGCCGGGAACCGTGGAGACGTTGGCGGCCAAGAAGGACGGCCGCTTCCTGGTGCTGGAGGCCGACCCGTCGGTGTCGCCGCCGCAGCGGGAGGCCCGGGAGATCGGCGGGGTCCGGCTCGAGCAGCCCCGCGACGCCGAGCCGCTCACCGCGGAGCTGTTGACCCGCTCGGCGCCCGCGCTGGCCCCGCGCGCCGTCACCGACCTGCTACTCGGCCTGATCGCCATGCGCCACACCGAGTCCAACGCCGTCGCGTACCTGCGCGACGGGATGGCGCTGGGTATCGGGGCGGGCCAGCAGTCGCGGATCGACTGCACCCGGCTGGCGGGGAGCAAGACGGACAACTGGTGGTTGCGCCGGCACCCCGCGGTGCGGTCGATGACGTTCGTCGACGGCCTGTCGGCGACGGAGCGGACGAACTGGCGGCTGCGCGTCGTCGAGGGGGATCTCGACCTGCGGGAGACGACGCTGCTGTCGGCGGCGACCCGCGGGTTCACGCTGTTCACGGCCCGGGAGCGGACGTCGTGGATCGGGCGGCTCGACCAGGTCGCGTTCGTCTCCGACGGGGCGATCCCGTTCCGGGACAACGTCGACCAGGCCGCGCGGCACGGGGTGCGGCACCTCGCGGAGCCGGGCGGCTCGACCCGCTCGCCCGACGTCGTCGCGGCGTGCCGGGAGCATCGCATCACCAGGGTCTGCGACGTCCCGCGGCTGTTCCGGCACTGACCCCGACATCGGAGCGCACCGCGCTGTCGATTGACAATCGATAGATCTTCCCTGAAAATCGATCTATGATGATCGAACGTCGAGCGATATCCGCACTTCGGGTGTTCCTCGTGGTGCTGTTCTGCGTCCTACTCGTCTTCCAGTTCCTCTCGTTGCCGGGCACCTTCCGCTACATGGCCGAGCAGAACCCGAACGACGCCCCGCTGCGCTGGCCGGCGACGATCATCGCCGGGTTCTGGGTGCTGTGCGTGCAGGTCGTGATCGTCGCGACCTGGCAGCTGCTCACCCGGGTCAAGCGGGACAGCATCTTCAGCGAGAGCTCGCTGCGCTGGGTCGACGTGATCGTCGGGGCGATCGGCGCGGGCTGGCTCGTGCTCGTCGCGGTCGACATCGTCGTCCTCACCCAGGCCGACGACCCCGGAATGCCGATGCTCCTGCTGCTGCTCACCACGGGCGCCACCGTCTTCGGACTGCTGGTCGTGGTGCTGCGCGCCCTGCTGCGCCAGGCCACGGCACTGCGCACCGACCTCGACTCGGTGATCTGAGTGGCGATCATCGTGCGGATCGACGTCGAGCTGGCCCGGCGCAAGATGAGCGTCGGCGAGTTCGCCGAGCGGGTCGGCCTGACCCCGGCCAACGTCGCGGTGCTGAAGAACGGGCGCGCCAAGGCCGTCCGCTTCTCGACGCTCGAGGCCATGTGCCGGGTGCTGGAGTGCCAGCCCGGCGACCTGCTGGAGTTCGTCGACGAGGACGAACCGGCCGAGCCCCGGGCACAGAGCCACCCCTGACACCCGGCGGCGACCCCGTCTCGACCCACGCCGGCCCGCGGCGTGGCGCGACGGAACCGTCGCCACGGGCCCCCGATCAGCCGGTCCCCGGCCGGAGCAGGCGGGCGAGGGCCTCGCGCGCGGCGGCGTCGCGGGCGGCGATGCGGTTGAGGTCGACGGCCAGCGCCTCGAGCCACTGGTCCACCCCGACCGGACGGCTGCCGATCACCACACCCCGCACGACCTGCCGGATCTCACCCTCGACGACGCCACGGGCGCCCTCGCGCAGCTCCAGGTCCCGGTCCTGGCCGTGCACCAGCACCGCGACGGGGCGCCCCTCGCGACCCGTCACGCGGTCGGCCAGCCCGCGCCTGCGCTCGACCTCCACCGTCCCGTCGGGCAGCGCCCCCGCCAACGCCTCGGCGAGCAGCCGCGCGTAGGACGCCACGTCGTTCCGGTCGCTGCGCAGCATCACCGCGAGCAGCGCAACGTCGCCCATGGGGCCGAGCCCCCTCGGTCCCCCGCCCGGTTCCCTCACGGGGACGAGTTCTACCGGTCCGACCGCGCCGACACGAGCCACGCGGTCGCGCCCGTGTGTCGCCGTCCGGCCGCGGCACCGCGCGGTGACGTCCGCGCGCCCCGGCGACACCCCTGTCCGTCGATCGGCCGGCCCCGGCGTCACCCCCCACACCGGCCGTCCGGCCGACGGTCCGGGACGGCCGGCGGAGAGACGCTTCTCGTGTCAGACGAACACCCCCGACGGACACCGGCCGCCAGACCGATTCCGACCGCAACACCCCGAGGAGCCCACCATGAACATCGTCACCAGGTCCGTCGCCGTCGTCCTCACCGCCGCCGCCCTCGGCGGGCTCGGGGCCGGGGTCGCCTCCGCCGCCACCCCGGCCGACACCCCGACCCACGCCGCCGTCGCCCAGGCCGTCGCCGGTCAGCAGAAGCTGGGCGGGTCGATCTCGGACTTCCAGGTCGCCAACGGATCGACCCACTACCAGCTCGAGCTCCTCGGGACCTCGGACCCGTCGGATGCGAACGGCACCTGGGACGTCACGGCACCCAGCGGCTTCGTCCTCACCCCTCGCACCGCCGCCAACGACATCTTGCTCAACACCACCGGGAAGACCGCCGTCCAGGGCGTCCTGCAGTTCTTCGTCGTCGACAAGAACACCGGTGAGACCGGCTACTTCGACGCCACCCTCGCCTGGCTCGACAACGGCAGCAAGCTCGGCGAGCAGGTCGTCAAGATCGGCCCGAGCACGTGGCCCGGCACCCACCCGGTCGACGCCCCCGCCGGCGTCAAGATCAACGTCGGCCCGAACTACCTGTCGATCGTCGATGCCGGCTGAGCACGGCCACGACGAGGCCGGGCGGACCCCCGCCCGGCCTCGTCGTGCGCCCGCCCGATGTCCGCGGCGCCGGGGACGGTCCCGCGCCCGTCCACCGGCGCACGGTCCCGCGGGCGCGCGGCGCCTGCACCGGCGGTGGGCCTCAGGCGGCGGGCATCGCCGCGGCCGAGCGGCGCCGGGTGGCGTGGCGCTGGGCGGCGAGGGCGGCCAGCCCGAGCACGACCACCATGACCCCGTACCCGGCGGCCGTGGCCTGCAGGCCGACCGACGTGGCGGCGAACCCGGCGACGACGGCGGGGATGCTGAAGGCCAGGTAGGAGATCGTGTACGCGACGGCGAACAGCGCACCGCGCTCGTGCGGGGCGGCGATCCGCGCGTAGGTCCCGAAGGTCCCGAGTGCCGCGGCCCCGAACCCGACACCGGCGACGACGGTGCCGAGCGCCCCGACGAGCCCGAGCCCGACGTCCACGCCGACGAGCGCGATCGCAGTACCGACGGTGACGAGTACGGCTGCGACGGTGAGCAGCCGGTCCAGCGGCCACGCCCGCAGCAACAGCGAGGTCAGCGCGCCGGGTGCGCACAGCAGGACGACGACGAGCCCGCCGACGAGGTGGTTGTGCACGCCGAGGACCTCGGCGGCCACGGACGGGCCGAGCGAGAAGAACAGCCCGCTCAGCGACCACGAGGCGAGCAGGATCGGGACCAGGGCGAAGACGTCGGCGCGCAGGTGGCGGGGAACCCCGACGACGGGCCGCAGCGACGCGAGCGCCCCGGGCACGCGCGCGGACGTCTCGGGCATGAACGCGACGGCCACGACGGCGATCACGAGCAGCACCAGGAACACGGCGAACACGAGGTGGGTGGGGGCCGGCGCGTACTGGACGAGGGCACCGGCGCCGAGCGAGCCGACGCCGAGGCCGGCGACCGGCGCGACGCTGCTGACGACACCGGCCCGGGAGGGCTCGTGCGGCGGGGCGGTGTCGACCAGGGCGGCGGAGAGCGTCGTGAGGGCGGCGCCGGTGGCCAGGCCCTGCAGCGCGCGGGCGAGCAGCAGCACGGGGACGCCGTCGGCGACGAGGAACAACACGAACGCGACGGCTTCGAGCGCGACGGCGGCGACGAGGATCGGGCGACGGCCGATGTGGTCGGACAGGCCGCCGACGACGAGGAGCGAGCCGAGCAGGCCGATGGCGTAGACGGCGAAGACGACGGTCAGCGTCGTCGGGGTGAAGCCCCAGGCCTGCTGGTAGACGACGTAGAGCGGGGTCGGGGCACCCGCGGCAGCCATGAACAGGACGATGACGGAGGCGACGACGGGGAAGGTGCGGGCGCGGCTCAGTCGTCGTGACGAGGTCGCGGCGTCGAGGTCGACGGGTGGTGCGGTGGCGGACATCCCTCTCCAGACTGCAGCGATCATTGCGTTAGAGACTACGGCGTCAACGCAGCGATCGCTGCAATAATGCCGTCATGGCTTCACACACGGTGGACACCACCCGTTCGGACGCGACCGGGGTCCCGCAGTCCCGGCCCGGCGGCCGGTCCGCGCGCGTGCGCACGGCGGTCCACCGCGCCGTCATCGAACTGCTCTCCGAAGCACCGGCCGAACACCTGACGATGCCCGTCATCGCCGCCCGCGCGGGCGTCCACCCGACCACGGTCTACCGGCGCTGGAGCTCGCTCGCCGAGCTGCTCGCCGCCGTGGCGGGGAGCCGGTTCACCGACGATCTCGTCGTCCCCGACACAGGCTCACTGCGCGGCGACCTGCGACAGTGGGCCACCGACGTCGCCACCGACCTGACCGATCCCGAGACGCTCGCGATCATCCGCGCCACCCTCGGCACCGGCACCGGGGGCGGGTGCGCGTGCGTGCTCGAGCGGCACACGCAGCTCGGGTCGATGCTCGACCGGGAGCGGGAGCGCGGTGGCGCGGTGCCGTCGGTCGACCGGGCCGCCGACATGCTGCTCGGCCCGCTGTACTTCCGGGCGCTGTTCACCGAGCAGCCCGGCGACGCCGCGTGGGCCCGCGACCTGGCCGACTCCCTCGTCGACCACTGCACGACGGCCGAGGCGGACGCCGGCGGCGGCAGCGGCAGCAGCACTGCCTGACCTACCGAGAGCGAGACCACAGCGCCTTCTTTGGATCGAGTCCAGAAAAGAGCTAAACTGGAACCTGTCCAGAAAAGAACCGACTCGCTCCGAGGAGGCCGACCACCATGAACACCGACCGCATCGGCACCGACCTGCAGGACACCCTCGTCGAACTCACCGACCTGGCGCTGCAGGCCAAGCAGCTGCACTGGAACGTCACCGGCCCGACGTTCCTGTCGGTCCACGAGCAGCTCGACGCGCTGACCGACGAGGCCCGCGCCGCGGGTGACACCGTCGCCGAGCGGGCCGTCGCACTCGGACAGCCTGCCGACGGCCGCGTCGCGATCGTCGCCAAGGAGACGCCGCTGCCCGAGGCCCCCGACGGCCGGCTCCACGCCGACGCCGCGATCGCGCACACCGTCCGCGTGCTCGACGTCGTGATCGAGCGGACCCGCACCCGGATCGACCGGCTGGGCGCGCTCGACCCGGTGAGCCAGGACCTGCTCATCGGCATCGTCGCCGGGCTGGAGAAGCAGCGGTGGATGTTCGACGCGCAGCAGGCCTGACCAGCCGTCTGCGCTCCGGCGGGTTGCGGGCCACCGGGCCGCGCGTCGAGGTCCTCGGCGTCCTCGAGGACCTCGGTGGCCACCGCACCGCCGACGAGGTGCACGACGCACTCACCGCCCGGGGCGGGCGGGTCCCGCGGTCGAGCGTCTACAACGCCCTGGCCTCGCTGGTCGGGGCGGGCCTGGTGCTCACCGCGGACGCCGGCCCCGGCGCCGTCCTCTACGAGACCGGGCGCGAATGGCACCACCACTTCGTCTGCCGCGTCTGCCATCGGGTGATCGACGTGCCCTGCTCCGCAGCCGCGCCGCCGTGCCTGGCCGCCGATCCGGGTGTCGGGGAGGTCGAGGAGGTCCAGGTCGTCCTGCGGGGCGTCTGCACGGCCTGCCTCGACCCGTCCGGGCCGGCCTGAACGAGCCCCTCGCGGGCGATCGATCGGGTAACAGGCCGGTGACCAGGCACGTCACGAATAGGTCACCGTCTCTTTTCGAGACATCCGGCCCGCCGTTCGGGGGTGACGATGCGTCCGGGCCACCGCACAGCCGGTGCGGCCGGTCCACATCGTCACCCACGATCGTCGTTCAGATCGTCGCTCCTGAAGGCTCCGCGTCCACGGTGTCCGCGCACTCCATGGCACGCCCGTCCTCGCCGTACTCACGAAGTACTCACCGCTGCAGTACCGAACTCAACGAGGAGATCCGGTCATGACAGTCGAGAACGAGGCTCAGGCTCCCGTCGCCGAGGCGGCGGCACCTGCCGCAGCCCCAGCCGGCAACCCGTCATTGTTCGCGCTTCCCTGCTTCCTGGTCGGGAGCATCACGCTCGGCCTCTGGCTCGTCGGCTACCTGCCGCTGACGCTGCCCGGCGGCCTGATCCCCGCCGTCTTCTTCGCCTCCGGCATCGGCGTGCTGCTGTCGGGCCTGTGGGCCGCACGCATCGGCCAGAGCGCCGTCGCCGGCATCTTCGGGATGTTCGGTGTGTTCTGGCTGAGCTTCGGGTTCATGGTGATGGGCCTGGTCAACGGCTGGTTCGGGGTGTCGGCCACCGACGCCACCGCCGCCGCCTCGCAGATCCAGTCCCTGCAGGCCACGTTCCTGATCTCGTGGCTGGTCGTGCTGGTCGTCGTCACGCTGGCGACGATGCGGCTGCCGCTCGCCTTCACCCTGCTGTTCGTGTTCGTCGACATCGCCGTCGCGCTGGTGCTCGCCGGTGTGCTCGGTGGCTCGACCGCGATGTTCACCGGCGGCGGGATCGCCGTGTTCGTGTTCTGCCTGATCGGCATCTACCTGTTCTACGACGCCATGAACCAGGAGCTGGGTGGCCGCGCGTTGCCGATGGGCGCGCCGGTCGTCAAGTAGAGACTCCGGGTGCGGGTCCTGCGATCCAGGGCCCGCACCCGGCACCAACCCGCGCCGGCGGCTCACCACCGCCGGCGCCACCCCGCCTCCGGGATCGACACCGCCAGGATCGACACCGCCCGGATCGACACGCGCGGGATCAGCGCAGTCGCTCTGCCACCCAGGCCGCCGTCGCGAGCAGCTCCGCCTCCCGCCCGGGGTGCCCGACGAGCTGCAGCCCCAGCGGTACACCGTCGGCCGTCGCGAGACCGGGAACCCCGACCGCGGGCAGGTTCATCAGCTGGAACGGCCGCGACATCGTCGGCAGGCCGGTGGCGCCCAGCCCCTTCGGGGCGGGACCGGGGGCGGCGGGCAGCAGGATCGCGTCGGCCTCGCCGAGCATCCCGGTGACCAGGTCGCGCTGGGCGGTCGCCCGGGCCAGCGCCGCCGAGCACGCCGCCCCGCTGAGGGTCGCGCCCCGCTCCAGCATCTCCCGCAGGATGTCGCTGAGCTGCTCGGGTGCCGACGCGAGCTCGTCGCGCATCGAGCGTGCGGACTCGTACTCCATCACCGTCACGTGGTCGTCGGCGAGCGGGCCGAGCCGCAGCCTCGCATCGGTGATCCGCGCGCCTGCCGCGCCCACCGCCGTCGCGGCGCGCTCGAGCGCGTCGGCCATCTCGGTCTCGACGGGCCCGAGCTCGTCGCCGCGCATCAGCAGCAACGTCGGCGCGTCGGTCCGTGCCGTGGGCACCTCCGGCAGGCCGCCGACGGCCGTGCGGACCAGCGCGAGATCCTCGACGGTCGCCGCGAAGAACCCCGCCGTGTCCAGTGACGGGCACATCGGGTTGACGCCGTCGTAGGGCAGCGCACCGACCGGCGGTACGTAGGAGGCGATGCCGCAGAAGGCGGCGGGCCGGGTGACCGACCCGGCGGTCTGGGTGCCGACGGCGAGGGGTACGACCCCGGCCGCGACGGCGGCGGCCGAGCCGCTCGACGATCCGCCCGGGGTCCGGGACAGATCGCGGGGGTTGCGCGTCGGGCCGGGGCGGAAGTAGGCGAACTCGGTGGTCACCGTCTTGCCGAGGACCACGGCGCCCGCGTCGCGCAGCCGGGCGACGACCCAGGCGTCCCTGTCGGCCACGCGACCCGCGCGCAGCGGTGATCCGCACTCCGTCGGCAGGCCCGCGACATCGACGATGTCCTTGATCCCGACGGGGACGCCGTGCAGCGGGCCCCGGTGCGGTCCGGCGTCGAGGCGGCGGGCCTCCGCGCGCGCGGCGTCGGCGGCGACGGTCACCCAGGCGTGGATGTCGGGTTCGGTGGCGGCCAGGCGCTCCAGCGCCTCCTCGACCAGCCGGGTTGCGGTGGTGGAGCCGTCCACGACGGTGCGGGCGGTCTCACGCAGGGACGCGGTCACGGCTGTCGACATTACGCCCGCACGACGGTGCGGGCCCGCGACTCCGCGGACCCGCACCGGTCGTGGCGTCGGCGCAGCCGCCTAGTGCACGACCGCCTTCTCGGCACCGGCGCCGGTGAGCGACCGGACCTCCATCTCGGCGTAGCGGGCCTTGTCGGCCTTGTGCTTCGTCAGGACGGTCCCGAGGAAGCCCAGCAGGAACGACGCCGGGATCGAGATCAGGCCCGGGTTGTCGAGCGGGAACCAGTGGAAGTCCACGCCCTGCAGCATGGACGGGCTCTTGCCCGTCGCCGGGTCGACCGGCTTTCCGGACACGACTGGCGAGAAGATGATCAGCACCAGGGTGATCGTCAGGCCGCCGTAGATGCTCCACAGCGCGCCACCCGTGTTGAACCGCTTCCAGAACAGCGAGTACAGGATGGTCGGCAGGTTCGCCGAGGCGGCGACCGCGAAGGCCAGCGCCACGAGGAACGCGATGTTCTGGCCGTTGGCCAGGATGCCGCCCGCGATGGCCACGACGCCGATGACGACGGCGGTGCGCCGCGCGATCTTCACCTCGGTGTGCTGGGCGTCGTCGACCTTGCCGTGCTTGATCACGTTGACGTAGATGTCGTGGGCGAACGACGCCGACGCAGTGATCGTGAGCCCGGCGACGACGGCCAGGATGGTCGCGAACGCGACCGCCGCGATCAGGCCCAGCAGGACCGTCCCGCCCAGCTCGTAGGCGAGCAGCGGGGCCGCCGAGTTGGCGGCACCGGGTGCCTTCTTGATCGTGTCGGGGCCGACGAGCGCGCCCGCGCCGTAGCCCAGGACCAGGGTGAACAGGTAGAACAGGCCGATCAGCCAGATCGCCCAGACCACCGAGCGGCGGGCCTCCTTGGCGGTGGGCACGGTGTAGAAGCGCATCAGGATGTGCGGCAGCCCGGCGGTGCCGAGCACGAGGGCGAGGCCCAGTGACACGAAGTCGAGCTTGGTCAGGCCGGACTTGCCGTACTGCGCACCCGGGTTGAGCAGCTTCTCCCCGCCCTGGCCGGCGCGCTCCACGGCACCGCCCAGCAGCTGGGACAGGTTGGCGCCGTACTTGGCGAGCACCCAGAACGTCATGACGCCCGCCCCGGCGATGAGCAGGACGGCCTTGATGATCTGCACCCAGGTCGTGCCGCGCATGCCGCCGATCAGGACGTAGGCGATCATGAGGACGCCGACGACCGCGATGACGATCGACTGCCCGGTCTTGGACTTCACGTCGAGCAGGAGCGCGACGAGCCCGCCCGCGCCGGCCATCTGGGCGAGCAGGTAGAAGAACGACACCACGAGCGTCGAGGTGGCCGCGGCCGCGCGGACGGGGCGCTGGCGCATCCGGAACGCGAGGACGTCGCCCATGGTGAACCGACCGGTGTTGCGCAGCAGCTCCGCGACCAGCAGGAGCGCGACCAGCCAGGCGACCAGGAAGCCGATGGAGTAGAGGAAGCCGTCGTAGCCGTAGAGCGCGATGGCGCCGGCGATGCCGAGGAACGACGCCGCGGACAGGTAGTCACCGGAGATCGCGATGCCGTTCTGGGGGCCGGAGAACCCCCCGCCGGCGGTGTAGAAGTCCTTGGCGCCGCTGCTCGCGCGCCGGGAGACCCGCACGACGATGGTCAGCGTGACGATGACGAAGACGGCGAAGATGCCGATGTTGAGCCACGGGTTGCTGCCTTCGACCCCGCCGGCGGACTGAGCCAGGTTCATCGCCCGCTCCCCTCGATCTCCTCACGGATGGCGGCCGCGGGCGGGTCGAAGTTCTTGTCGGCCCACTTCACGTACCAGGTGGTGATCGCGAAGGTGGTCACGAACTGCAGCAGCCCGAAGATCAGCCCGATGTTGATGTTGCCGACGACCTTCGTCGCCATGAACGCCGGCGCGTAGCTGGCCAGCAGGACGTAGAGCAGGTACCAGACCAGGAACGCCGCGGTCAGCGGGAAGACGAAGCGCCGCAGCCGGCGGCGCAGCGACTGGAACTCGGGACTGGCCTGGACCGTTTCCCAGTCGGTGTGCGCGGTCCCCTCTGCCGGGGGTGGTGACTCGGTGGTGCTCACGCTGCCTCCTCGCAGGCCTGCCGGTCGACTCCGGCGTGAAGGAAAGCGGCACCGGTGACCGACCGGAAGTAACGCGCGACACACACCTCACCGCGACGACGAACGGTCCACGAGCGGTCCCGTTCCGCGACGAACGGTGGCGTGGGTCACGCCCGGGTCTCGTCCAGGTGGAGGCGCAACATGGCCGACTCGGCGCCCGCCGGGGGCCGGTCGCGCAGCGAGACACCCACCATCGTCAGGAACGCGAGCGGTACCGACCACAGCGCGGGCTGGGCCAGCAGCAGTGCCGCGACGCCGGGTGCGGGCCGGATCAGCAGGCTCGCCGCCATCCCGCCCGCCGACGCGGCCAGCCCCACCCCCATGCCCACGAACGCGCCGCGCACCGTCAGCCGCCGCCACCAGATCCC
Organism: Pseudonocardia sp.; assembly: GCF_050250275.1. GTDB lineage: Bacteria > Actinomycetota > Actinomycetes > Mycobacteriales > Pseudonocardiaceae > Pseudonocardia. The sequence continues at coordinate 41,916 of NZ_JBFWOY010000035.1, read as the reverse complement.
CAGCACGAGCAGGGGGCAGAACGTCGAGGCCGCGACCGCGAAGGCCGAGGTCACGACGGCCCCGACGTCGACGCGGGCGGCGAGCAGCGCGATCGGGACGACGACGGCCGCGGCCACCAGCGCGGTGAGCCGCAGCCGGCGCAGCGACCCGGGCAGCAGGTCGTGCGAGACCGCGCCCGCCAGGGCCAGCAGCAACCCCAGCGACGTCGCGAGGAACGCCGCGAAGGCCCCCGCCGTCAGCAGCCCGGTGAACACCTGACCTGCGGTGCCGTCGTCGACCCGCCCCGGCAGCTCGACGACCGCGGTGTCGGTGGCCCCCGACAGGTACAGCTCCGGCATCAGTACGCCGCCGAGCAGCCCGTACACCCACGTGAACAGGTAGAACGCGCCCAGCAGGCCGACGGTGATCGCCGCGGTCCGCCGCGCCGAGCGGCCGTCCGGGCTGGTGTGGAAGCGGACGATGACGTGTGGCAGCCCCATCGTCCCCAGCGCGGTCGCGACCAGCACCGACCACGTCGCGAGCAGGGAGTGCCCCGAGCGGTCGGAGTCGAGCAGCGGGCGCTGCCAGTCGTCGCTGCCGGGCAGGGCGGCGCCGCGGATGCGCGGCACGTCGGCTCCCGCGGGGAAGACCCAGCGGGCCTGGCCGGGGACCACGTAGGTCCCCGGTTCGAGATGCACCGGCACCGGCCCCGTGTCGGTGTCGGCGACGACCGTCATCGACGTCGGTACCTCGATGCGCGTCGGCAGCCTGAACTCGACGGGGGTGTCCGCGGCGAACCGGCTGAACTCCGCCGGGTTCAGGGCCTCGTGGCGGGTCTGCGGGCCGACCGCGGTCATCAGCCACACCGCCGGGACGATGAACAGCAGCAGCTTGAGGACGAACTGGAAGGCCTGCACGTACGTCGCCGCGCGCATCCCGCCGAGGGCCAGTGTGACGCTCACCGCCGCCCCGGAGACGACGACGCCCACCCAGTACGGCAGGCCGCTGACCGCCATCAGCACCTGCCCGGCGGCGGTGAACTGCGGCACCAGGTAGAGCCCCGCGATGACGAGTACGACGACCGCGCAGAACCGGCGCAGCGCGGGCGAGCCCAGCCGCGCCTCGGCGAAGTCGGGCACGGTCAGCGCGCCGGTGCGCCGCATCGGGGCCGCGACGAACAGCAGCATGGCCAGGTAGCCCGCGGTGAACCCGACCGGGTACCAGAGCGCGCCGACACCGTTCTTGACGACGAGCCCCGCCACCCCCAGGAACGACGCCGCCGACAGGTACTCCCCCGACACCGCGGCGGCGTTGAGCGTGGGCGAGATCCGGCGGGACGCGACGAGGAAGTCCGACGTCGAGCGCAGGGCCGCGACGCCACGGGCCCCGATGAGCAGCGTCGCCAGCACCACCGGGAGGGCCGCGAGCGCGATCACGGAGCGCCGTCCTCCGCGAGGTCGTCCGCTCGTTCGACGCGCTCGGCCCGGCACAGCTGCCGCCACGCCATCAGCGCCAGCACCGGGTAGGGCAGCACCGCGACGGCCAGCCAGCTGACGGGCAGCCCGAACAGCCGCGGCCGGATCAGCTCGGGGACGGCGTCGAGCAGGATCGGCAGCCCGACGAGCAGCAGCGCGAGCCCGGCCAGCCCGACCAGCGCGAGCCGCAGCTGCGCCAGGCGGAGCCGTTCGGCGCGGTCGCGCTCGGTCGCCGACAGCCGCGGCGGTGGCGAGGACACCCCGCCGCGGCGGGCGGTGAGCACGACGGCGGTCTGCGGGCTGGCGACGGTGACCCGCCGCGCGCGGCTCACCACGACGCCCTCACGGCGCCGATCATCGGGCCCCCCGCAGGTCGCCGCGCATCGCGGCGTCGAGCAGGAGGTCGCGCAGCGCGCGGGCGTGCCTGCGGCTCACCGGGACGTCGCCGGCGTCGGTGTGGGCGAGCAGCCCGCCGCCGCTGTCGCTGCGCAGCTCCAGCACCGAGCCGGCGTCGAGCAGGAAGCTGCGGTGCACCCGGGTGTAGCCGTGGTCGGCCCAGTGCTCCTCCAACCGTGAGATCGGCATCCGCAGCAGGTGGGACCCGCCGCGGGTGTGCAGGCGCACGTAGTCGCCCTGTGCCTCGACGAACCGCACGTCGTCGCGGCGCACCCAGCGGGTCCGGCCACCCAGCTCCACGGGCACCGCGGCGAGCTGGTCGACGGGCTCGGCGGTCCGCGCGCCCGCGGCCTGCTCCTCGCGCGAGGCCCCCGCGACGCGGCGGATCCGGGCGAGGGCCCCGTCGAGACGTTCCGTCGACACCGGTTTGAGCAGGTAGTCCAGGGCGCCGACGCCGTAAGCCGACACGGCGTGCTCCTCGAACGCGGTCACGAACACGATCTCCGGCGGGCGGGCCAGCCGCGACAGCAGCGACCCCAGCTCCAGCCCGTCCATGCCCGGCATCGAGATGTCGAGGAACGCCGCGTCGAACGGGCCGTCGCGGTCGGCGGCCTGGATCAGCCGCAGCGCCGTCACCGCGTCGCCTGCCGGGACGACCTCGCGCACGCACGGCGACTCGCGCAGCATCCCGCACAGCTCGTCGAGTGCGGGCGCGACGTCGTCGACGACGAGGACCCGCAGCCGCTCGGCCATCAGAGCGCCACCACGCCGGGCGCGAAGCGGGGCACCCGCACGACGATCCGGGTGCCCGCGCCCTCGGCCGTCTCGATGACCAGGCCGTACTGCGGCCCGTACACCGCCCGCAGCCTGCGGTCGACGTTGGCCAGCGCGAGCCCGGACCCCCGGCCCTCGCCGGCGAGCGCCGCGCGGGCGTGCTCGGGGTCCATCCCGGGACCGTCGTCCTCGACCGCGATGACGCAGTCCGTGCCCTGTGCCTCTCCGCTGACCTGCACCGATCCGCCACCCTCGATCCGCTCCACACCGTGCTGCACGGCGTTCTCCACGAGCGGCTGCAACGTCAGGAACGGCAGTGCGACGGGAAGCACCTCCGGTGCTATCCGCACCTGGACCCGCAGCCGCTCCCCCAGGACTGCCCGCGCCAGCTCCAGATACGCCTCGATCGCACGGAACTCCCCCGCGAGCGTCGTGTACTCGCCCCGGCGGGCCAGGTTGTGCCGGATGTACTCGGCGAAGTCACGGATCAGCTCGCGGGCCCGGTCGGGGTCCGAGCGCACGAACGCGGCGATCGTCGTCAACGCGTTGTAGACGAAGTGCGGGGAGATCTCCGCGCGCAACGCCCGCAGCTCCGCCCGCTCCGCCGCCTCCGCCGACGACTCCAGCCGGCTGCGCGCCAGCGCCTCCCCCGTCCATGCCGCCGCTCGGCGCGCCGCGGCCGCCGGCACGGCGCCGACGACGACCAGCACCCCGCCCGGCTCGCCGCGCACCGGCAGCGGCAACGCCAGCGTGCGGCCGGCCCGCCCGGCGCGGTGCCCGTCGCGACGCACCTGGTCGAGGAGACCGACCGCCCCCTCGTCGGGACGACCGGCCCACGCCGGCGGCCCCGACATGCCCGCGAGACCGACCGCGTCGGCGTCGAGCAGCCCGCGCAGCCTGCGCGCTGCCGCCCCGGCCCGGTCGGGGGTGAGCCCGCCCCGCAGGTCCTCGGCGATCGCCTGGCCCACCGCCAGCACCGCCATCGCGTCCGACGCCGGGAGCCGCCGCGGCCGCCACCGGCGCCGCCGCCGCCCCGCGACCTGTGCGGACGGGTCGGGATCCGCCCCGGCGGAGGCATCGTCGCCGACGACGCGCTTCGCCCCGGTCGCGTCCACGGCGTCACTGTAGTGACCGCCACCACCGCGGTGGGGTCCCGCGCATCACCCCCTGCCCGCCACCCCGGTAGGGGATGGGCCGGGCGACGGCGGACGGCAACCTCAGGACACGGCCCGGGACGCGCCGTGTGCGCTGCCCTGTCCTCTGTTCGTGCTCGATCCTGTCTCTTGTCCGACTCGGCTGCGGGGAGAAAACGCAATGCTCGCCGACCGTACGACGCTCGCCCGCTTCCTCAACGACGAGCGGCGCCGCCACCCGGACGCGGTGGGCGACCTCAACTCGCTGCTCCTCGACGTCGCGATCGCCTGCAAGGCCATCGCGGGCCGGGTCGCCCACGGCGCTCTCGAGGGCGTGCTCGGCGCCCAGGGCACCGTCAACGTCCAGGGTGAGACCCAGCAGAAGCTCGACGTGCTGTCCAACGACATCTTCATCCGCGCCACGGAGTGGGGCGGGCAGGTCGCCGGCATGGCGTCCGAGGAGCTCGACGACCCGTACGAGATCCCGGCCGAGTTCCCGCGGGGCAAGTACCTGCTGGTCTTCGACCCGCTGGACGGGTCGTCGAACATCGACGTGAACGTGTCCGTCGGTAGCATCTTCTCGGTCCTGCGGTCACCTGAGAGCGCGGGCGGCAACCCCACCGCCGACGACTTCCTGCAGCCCGGCACCACGCAGGTCGCCGCCGGCTACGCGATCTACGGGCCGTCGACGATCCTGGTGCTCACGGTCGGCCGTGGCACGCACGCCTTCACCCTCGACCCGCGGCTGGGCGAGTTCATCCTCACCCGCGAGGACATCCGCATCCCGGACGCGGCATCGGAGTTCGCGATCAACGCGTCCAACCGCCGCTTCTGGGAGCCCGCGGTGCGCCGCTACGTCGACGAGTGCCTCGCCGGCCGGTCGGGTCCCCGTGGCAAGGACTTCAACATGCGCTGGGTGGCGTCGCTGGTCGCCGAGACCCACCGCATCCTCAGCCGCGGCGGTGTCTTCCTCTACCCGCGCGACACGAAGGACCCGGCCAAGCCGGGCCGCCTGCGCCTGCTCTACGAGGCCAACCCGGTCGCGTTCATCATCGAGCAGGCCGGCGGCGCCGCGCACACGGGCCACGAGCGCATCCTCGACGTCGTGCCCAGCGAGCTGCACCAGCGCATCGCGCTCGTGTTCGGCGCGGTCGAGGAGGTCGAGCTCATCGCGAAGTACCACGTCGAGAACGTCGACACCGACGTGGACACCCCCTTCTACGGCACCCGCGGGCTGTTCCGCACCGCGAACTGACCGCCGAAGCGAACGGAGACACGATGTCGAGCAAACATCCCATCATCGCCGTCACCGGGGCCTCGGGCGCCGGGACGACCTCGGTCATGCGGGCCTTCCAGCAGATCTTCCGCCGCGAGCACATCGACGCGGTGAGCGTCGAGGGTGACAGCTTCCACCGCTACGACCGCGCGGAGATGAAGGTCGCGATGGCCGAGGCGCACGCCCGCGGCGACCACAGCTTCAGCCACTTCGGCCCGGAGTCCAACCTCTTCGAGGAGCTCGAGGAGCTGTTCCGCACCTACGCCGAGTCGGGTACCGGCAAGGTCCGCAAGTACCTCCACGACGACGAGGAGGCCGCGCCGTACAACCAGGCGCCCGGCACCTTCACCCCGTGGACGGACCTGGCGCCCGACTCCGACCTGTTGTTCTACGAGGGCCTGCACGGCGCCGTCGTCACCGACAAGGCCGACGTCGCGCAGCACCCCGACCTGCTCATCGGTGTCGTCCCGGTGATCAACCTCGAGTGGATCCAGAAGCTGCAGCGGGACAAGATCCAGCGCGGCTACTCCACCGAGGCCGTCACCGACACGATCCTGCGCCGGATGCCGGACTACGTGAACCACATCTGCCCGCAGTTCTCGCGCACGCACGTGAACTTCCAGCGGGTCCCGATGGTCGACACGTCGAACCCGTTCATCGCGCGCACGATCCCGACGGCCGACGAGTCGATGCTGATCATCCGCTTCGCGAACCCCAAGGGCATCGACTTCTCCTACCTGCTGTCGATGCTGCACGACTCGTTCATGTCGCGGGCCAACACGATCGTCTGCCCGGGCGGCAAGTTCGACCTCGCGATGCAGCTGATCTTCACGCCGATGATCTGGCGCCTCATGGAGCGTCGCAAGCAGGCCGTCGGCGCCTGATCTCGCGGCCACGTCGCACGGAGCGGCCCCGCCCGGTCATCCGGGCGGGGCCGCTCTGCGTCCAGACCCGCGCGCAACCTCACGGTCGTCGCGGCGCCCGATCACGACCGTCAGGTTGCGCGCGATATGTCGTCCCGGTCGCACGCGTCGTCCGGAACTGCTGCGCGCTCGTCATTGTCGATCATGGCGGCCCGCGGATATGCTCGCCGCCGGTTCCAGGCCCGCCGCACCCCCTCTGCGACGAACCGGTGCCACGCAGTACCTCTCGGCATTGGCACGACGAGCGCCTCCGCACGCCGTGCTGCCTCTGTCGGTGACCTCCGGCGATGCCCGCCGCCCTCGGCGGTCGCACCGCCGACGGGTCGTGTCCAGTACACCGCCGTATGGGCAGTTCGAGAGAGGTGTGTCCGTCATGCGCTCTGTTCCAGGACGCCGCGGGGCTCCGGGACGCGGCCGGGGATCACGGCTGGCCGCCGCGGTCGCCGGCATCGCGGCCGTCGTCCTCCTCGCGACGGCGTGCGGGTCGGACGGCGGCGCCACGGCCGCCGCGACCAACCCCGACCGGCTCGACTCGTCGCAGCCGTTCGGCGGCGACCCCGCCGAGGAGGGAGCCCCGAAGGCCGGCGGCAACCTGATCGTCGGCATGTACACGGAGGCGCGCTCGTTCGACCCGGTCGTCGGCTCGAACCTGATGGCCTCGGCGGTGTACGACTCGTTGCTCAAGATGGACGACAAGGGCGTCGCACGGCCCTACCTGGCGCAGTCGATGGACAGTCCCGACGCCGGCACGACGTGGGTCATGAAGCTCCGGCCCGGTGTCACGTTCCAGGACGGGACCCCGTTCGACGCCGCCGCCGTGATCTTCAACGTCACGCGCCAGCGGGACACCCCCACCGCGCTGGGCAAGCTCTACACCGAGCCGATCGCGTCGATGACCGCGACCGACGACCTGACGATCACGTTCACCCTCAAGCGCCCCACCGCCACGTTCCCGACGTCGTTCGCGCTGCCCTTCTCCTCCGGCAACCTCGGCACCATCGCCTCGCCGACGGCCGTGCAGAAGGAGGGCGCCGACTACGGCCGCAACCCGGTCGGCGCGGGGCCGTTCTCGTTCGTCCAGTGGATCCCGAACAACAAGATCGTCGTGAAGAAGTTCGACAACTACTGGGACAAGGGCAAGCCGTACCTCGACGGCATCGAGTTCCGCCCGATCCCCGACACCGACGCGCGCTACGCCTCCGTCGCCAACGGTGACATCGACCTCGACATCGGCGGCTTCTTCTCCGAGCTGCGCCGCGCGTCGATGGACAAGAACCTGGCCACCTACTGGGGCCCCGGCGGCGACGGCCAGTACCTCTACTACAACCTGACCAAGAAGCCGTTCGACGACAGGTCCGTGCGCCAGGCCCTGATCATGGCGATCGACCCGAAGGCGCTCGACGCGACGCAGTACAACAACGTCGGACAGCTGGCGACGACGCCGTTCGCCGAGGGCGACCAGTACTTCAGCCAGGCCGCGGCCGACACCTACCCGAAATACGACCAGGCCGGGGCGAAGAAACTGATCGACGCCTACAAGGCGGGCGGTGGGAACCCGGACTTCACCTACAACACCGGCAACTCCCCCGACGACCACCAGATGGGCCAGTTCCTGCAGGCCCAGTGGGCGGCGATCGGCGTGGACGTCACGCTGCAGTTCGACGACATCGCGACGTTCATCGGCCCGATCATCCAGGGCACGCAGTTCGGCACGGCGACGTGGATCAGCGGCCCCTACGAGAACCCGTTCCCGTTCATGACCAACCAGTTCCACACGGGCGGGATCAACAACTACGGGAAGTACTCGAACCCGCAGGTCGACGCGGCCCTCGACCAGGCGGCCGCCTCGGCCGACCCGGCCGCGCAGATCGCCGCCTACAAGAAGGCGCAGGAGCTGATCGCGGCCGACCTGCCGGTGATCTGGCTCTCGCGTGCGGCGAAGGCCGCGATCGCCCGCCCGAACGTGAAGGGCGTGTCGCGGTACCTGTCGAGCGAGCTGTTCTTCGCGGGCACCTGGAAGCAGTAGCCCGCCGGCCTGTGAGTGGGCCGGGGCCCCGCGCCCGCCTCCGGCGCCCGCCCGCTCACAGCGGGCGGGCGGCCCGTTCGACGATCCGGCGGAACCAGCGGTGGGCCGGGTCCGGGGTCAGGCGCTCGTGCCACCACACCCGCTCGACGAACGGCTCCAGCGGCGCGGGCGGGTCGAGGACGCGCAGGCCCAGCCGCGCCTGCAGCGTCCGGGCGAGCGTCTCCTGCATGAGCGCCATGTGCCCGGAGGAGGCGAGCAGGAACGGGACGGCGATGTAGCTGTCGACGCGCACCGCGACCGTCGGCCGGATGCCCAGGGCGGCGAGCTGCCCGCTGACGGGCACGACCGACGGGAACTCGGAGTCGCGGTGGTAGGGCACGACCCAGCCGGCGTCGCGCAGCTCGTCGAGGGTGAGGGTGTCTCCGTAGGGGGCGTCGCGGCCGACGACGCACACCCAGCGGTCGCGGAACAGCAGCGCCGAGCGGATCTCGGGGAGCCGGAAGCGGGCGGTGGCGGAGGAGACGACGGCGTCGACGGCACGGATGGTGCGGTCGATGCCGGCGGCGAGGGCCTCGCGGACCAGCACGATGTTGAGCCGCACGTGGGGTGCGCGGGCGCGGGTCTCGGCGGCGAGGCGTTCTCCCATGACGGCGATGGCGTAGTCGGACATGACGATCGTGAACTCGTGGTGGGAGGTGGCGGGGTCGAAGTCGGCGCCGGTGGACAGGAGCCGGTCGATGCCGTCGCAGACGGTCTCGACCTGGTCGACGAGCTGATGGGCGAGCGCGGAGAGCTCGTACCCGGCGCCCTTGCGGACGAGCAGCTCGTCGTCGAAGTGGCGGCGCAGCCGGGCGAGGGCGGCGCTCGCGGCGGGCTGGGAGACGCCGACGCGGGCAGCCGCGCGGGTGACGTTGCGTTCGCGCAGGAGCTCGCGCAGCACGACGAGCAGGTTGAGATCGAGACGGGCGAGCCTCGCCGACGAGGACGTCACCGCCCCATCACATCACGGCCGGAGCCGGGGGATGCGGTTCCCGGATCGTGCTGTGCCGGTATTCACCACGCTGATGGTGCGTCAGACGAATTCATTGTTTCCGTCACGTGAAAAGCCTGCGTTAGCGTCGAGGACGAAATCAGGCGGAATCCCGCCGACGTCACGAAATCGCTCCGGGACCGGACACGACCGTGCCTGGAACACAGCCGTGCCGGAACGGGGCGCGCCACGAGGAGGGCCGACGATGCTGTCGCACGCGGACAACGAGACCCTGTGCCGGGTCGGGCCGGGGACCCCGATGGGCGAGGTGCTGCGCCGCTACTGGACCCCCGCCGCGCTCAGCGAGGAGCTGCCCGAGCCCGACTGCACCCCGCTGCGGGTGACGCTGCTCGGCGAGAAGCTGGTCGCGTTCCGTGACACCACCGGCAAGGTCGGTCTGATCCAGGAGAACTGCCCGCACCGCGGCGCCTCCCTGTTCTTCGGCCGCAACGAGGAGTGCGGGCTGCGCTGCCCGTACCACGGCTGGAAGTTCGACACCGAGGGCAACTGCGTCGACATGCCGAGCGAGCCGCCGGAGAGCTCGTTCAAGGACCGGGTGAAGGCGAGGTCGTACCCGGTGCACGAGTCGGGCGGGATCGTCTGGACCTACATGGGCCCGGCCGAGACCATGACGCCGTTCCGCGACTTCGGCACCGAGACGCTGCCGCCGGAGCGGACGCTGGCGACGAAGCTCTACGCCGACTGCAACTGGATCCAGACGATGGAGGGCAACCTCGACACCGCCCACATCTCCTGGCTGCACGGGTTCTTCGCCGCGGGCGAGTTCTCCGACGACGGCACCGACAAGCCGGGCTACCCGTCGAACAAGGCGACGTGGCGGTTCTGGAGCCACGACCAGGCCCCGCGCATCGAGGTCGAGAACACCTGGTACGGCTACCGCTACGCCGGGCTGCGGACCACGCCCAACGGGCACACCAACGTCCGCATCACCGAGTACATCGCCCCCTACTCGACGATCATCGCCGCGATCCCCTACAACACCCGCCACCTGATGGTCGTCCCGATCGACGACCACAGCTGCTGGCGCTACAACTTCGACGCGCAGGTCGACGCCAACCCGCAGGGCCACGGCGGCGCACCGCTGCACAGCTTCAGCCCGTTCGAGACGCCGTTCACCCGCCGGGTCGGGGGCATCACCCCACGCGAGTACACCGCCGACAACGGCTACCGGCTCGACCGCGACGTCCAGCGCACCGAGACGTTCAGCGGGGTGGCCGACTTCGTCAGCCAGGACCTGATGGTCACCGAGTCGATGGGCAGGATCTACGACCGCAGCACCGAGCAGCTCGGCCAGCTCGACAAGGCCGTCATCCGGATGCGGCGCATCCTGCTCGGTGCGGCCAGGGCGCTGGAGGCCGACGGCACCGCCCCGCCCGCGCTGGCCGGGGACGGCCGGGACTTCACCGCGATCCGCGCCGCCGACAAGATCCTCGACGAGGGCGAGGACTGGCGCTACCTCGGCACCGACGACGATCCGGCCGTCCGCGAGGCCCTCGACTCGATCGGGCGTCACCTCCCGATCGCCGGTGACTGACGTCGTGGGGATCAGCCGGCTCAACCACGCCGTCCTCTACGTCCGCGACGTCGATCGCAGCGTGGCGTTCTACCGGGACCTGCTCGGGTTCCGGGTCGTCATGGACCGGCCCGGGCGGGCCGCGTTCCTGCAGGCCCCGGACTCGACGAACGACCACGACGTGGGCCTGTTCGCGATCGGTGACGGCGCCCACGACTCGCCCGCCGGCACCACCACGGTGGGGCTCTACCACCTGGGCTGGGAGCTGCGGACGCTGCGCGAGCTCGGGGAGCTGGCCGAGGTCCTGCGCCGCGGGGGCGCCCTCGTCGGCGCCACCGACCACGGCACGACCAAGAGCATCTACGCGCGCGACCCCGACGGCATCGAGTTCGAGGTGGCGTGGCTCGTCCCCGCCGAGCTCCTCGACGACTCGCACTACGAGGCGCGTATGCGCCGCGGGGTGCCGTTGGACCTGCCCGCGGAGATCGCGCGCTACGGCGCGGACACGCGAGGCGGTGTGGGTGTATCGACCCCGGCCCCGGCCGGGACGTGAGTCGCATGCCGCCGCCGCGGCCTGCGTGAGCAGTGATCACTGCCGGACTCGACGAGGAGTGGGTGGGCGCCATGCAGGTAGGAGCCGGACGACGGCGGGCACGCTTCGCCGCGGTGGTGGCCGCGGTCGCCGCGATGCTGCTGGTCGTGACGGGGTGCGGGTCGTCGGCGGGAGGGTCGGCCGCCCGGACCGGGCCCATCGCCGCGATCGACCCGTACGGCGGTGACCTCGCCGAGGAGGGCACGCCCAAGACGGGCGGCACCCTGATCCTCGGCGCCGACCGGGAGGCCGTCAGCTTCGACCCGACCGTGCAGAACACCAACATGGCGCAGAACGCCGTGTACGACTCGCTGCTCAAGCTCTCCCCCGAGGGCAAGGTCGAGCCCTTCATCGCGACGGGGATGACGACGTCGGACAACGGGACGACGTGGACGATGACGCTGACGCCGAACGTGACGTTCTCCGACGGCACCGCCTTCGACGCCGACGCCGTCGTCGTGAACACCCAGCGCCACATCGACAAGGCCACCTCGCCGGCGCACGCCTACGCGGCGATGATCGCGAGCATGCAGGCGGTCGACCCGCTGACCGTGAGGTTCACGCTCAAGTCGCCGCTCGCGTCGTTCCCGATCGTGTTCGCCCAAAGCGGGTTCAACGGCACCCTCGGCATGATCATCTCCCCGGCGGCGCTGCAGAAGTACGGCAAGGACATCGCCACCAACCCGGTCGGCGCCGGACCGTTCACCCTCACCAGCTGGGTCCGTGACTCCGCGATGACGTTGGCGCGCAACCCGAACTACTGGCAGCAGGGCAAGCCGTACCTCGACGGGCTGGAGTTCCGCCCGCTGCCCGACACCGAGACCCGCACGTCGTCGACGCAGAACGGCGACATCGACCTCGCGTTCGCCGACTACAACCAGGAGCTCGTCCGCGGCCTGAACAACCCGGACCTGCAGGTGTACTACGGCCCCGGGAACTCCGGCGAGTACCTGTTCTTCAACTTCACCAAGGCGCCGTTCGACGACCGCGGCATGCGCGAGGCGATCATCCGCGCCCTGGACATGAAGGCGCTCTCGGCCAGCCAGTACAACAACCGGCTGACGCCGGCGACCAGCCTGTTCGACCAGGCCAGCCCCTACCACACCCAGCAGGCCGCGGACCTGTGGCCGACGTTCGACCAGGCCAGGGCCAAGGAGCTCGTCGACGCCTACCGGGCCGCGGGCGGGAACCCCGACTTCACGTTCAAGACGACGACGAGCCGCCAGCCCTTCGCCGAGTTCGTGCAGGCACAGATGGCCGCGATCGGGATCGAGGTCGACGTCGAGACCTACGACCTGGCGCAGTACTCGTCGGCCGTCGTGCAGAGCGGTGACTTCCAGCTGAGCACCACGGTCGCGCCGCTGGACAACCCGTTCCCGGGGGCGCAGCGGCTCGTCGGCACCGGGGGCAGCGGCAACTTCGGGAGGTACTCGAACCCCGACGTCGACAGGTGGCTGGCCGACGCGGCCGTGACCAGCGACGACGCCCAGCGGACGAGGGACTACCAGCAGGTCGAGGACCAGGTGAACAAGGACCTCGCGGTGGTGTGGATCAGCCGGGCCTACCTGGCGACGATCACGAAGAAGGACGTGAAGGGCGTCGACCGTTACCTGTCCCGCGACATGTTCTTCGCCACGACGTGGCTCGACCGCTGACTCCCTGCTCCTGTGGATAGCGGCCACGCCGCCGCGCGCAACCTCACCGCTGCCGATGCGCATCCGGGCGACCGGGAGGTTGCGCCCGGCCCTGCGCGCGCAACCTCACCGCTGGTCCGGACCGGACTCGCGACCCTGAGGTTGCGCGCGGGTCGGTCAGAAGTTGCCGCGGCGGGCCTGCTCGCGCTCGATCGCCTCGAACAGGGCCTTGAAGTTGCCCTTGCCGAAGCCGAGCGAGCCGTGGCGCTCGATGAACTCGAAGAACACCGTCGGCCGGTCACCGACGGGCGCGGTGAAGATCTGCAGCAGGTACCCGTCCTCGTCGCGGTCGACCAGGATGCCGCGGGCGGCGAGCTCGTCGACGTCGACGTGGACGTCACCGATCCGGGCCCGCAGCGCCGGGTCGGAGTAGTACGACGCGGGGGTGGGCAGGAACTGGACGCCCCTGGCGCGCAGGGCGTCGACGGTCGCGAGGATGTCGTCGGTCGCGAGCGCGAGGTGCTGCACGCCGGGGCCGCAGTGGAAGTCGAGGTACTCGTCGATCTGGCTGCGCCTGCGCCCGCGGGCGGGTTCGTTGAGCGGGAACTTCACGCGCCGGTCGCCGCTGGCGACGACCTTGCTCATCAGGGCCGAGTACTCGGTCGCGATGTCGGCGCCGACGAACTCGGCCATGTTCGTGAAGCCCATGACGCGGGTGTAGAACGCGACCCACTCGTCCATCCGCCCGAGCTCGACGTTGCCGACGACGTGGTCGAGTGCCTGGAACGCCGGTGCGGCGAGGGCCGGCTCGTGCGCGGCGACGTATCCGGGCAGGTAGGGGCCGTCGTACCGGGACCTGTCGACGAGGGTGTGCCGGGTGTCGCCGTAGGCGGCGATCGCGGCGGTGCGGACGGTGCCGTGCTCGTCGGTGACGTCGTGCGGCGCGACGAGCACGGTCGCACCGGCCGAGCGGGCGTGGGCGATGCAGCGGTCGACGTCGGGGACCTCGAGCGCGATGTCGCGGACGCCGTCGCCGTGGCGGCGGTGCCGGTCGTGCAGGGGGCTGGTGGGGTCGACGCCGCCGGTGACGACGAACCGCACGTCGCCCGCGCGCAGCACGTAGGCGTGGTGGTCGGCGTTGCCGGTCTCGGGCCCCGAGTAGGCGACGAGCTCCATGCCGAGGACGAGCCGGTGCAGCAGCGCGGTCTGGGTGGCGTTGCCGACGACCCACACCACGGCGTCCCAGCCGGTGACGGGGAACGGGTCGCGGCTGTGGTCGTGGTCGACGAGGCCGAGCAGTCGGTGCAGCCGCTCCGGCGAGAGGTCGTGGTCGATGCTCATGACGCCTCCTCGGGTGTGCTGTGCGTAACCAGGACAGCGCGCGCCGGGAGAGGCCGCAACCGACCACGTGCACGCTGCACCAGCTGTGCAGAATGCGCGGCGGAAGCGGCGACCAGCTGTACATTCCGAACACATGACCGACCTGGACGCACTGGACGTCGACCTGCTCGCCGCGATGCGCGAGAACCCGCGCGCGGGTGTCCTGGAGCTGTCGCGGCTGCTGCAGGTCGCGCGCGGCACGGTGCAGGCGCGGATCGACCGGCTCGAACGCGAGGGTGTCGTCACCGGCTACGGGCCGGACGTCGACCTCGTCGCGGCCGGGTTCGGCGTCCACGCCTTCGTGACGCTGGAGATCGCCCAGGGCGCGCTCGACAACGTCGCCGCAGAGCTCGCGGCCCATCCCGCGGTGCTCGAGGCGTACGCGACGACCGGATCGTCGGACGTGTTGTGCCGGCTGGCGGCGTCCTCGCACGAGGACCTGCAGCGCACGCTGCTGGAGCTCAACCGGTCGGGGGTCGTGGCCCGGTCGACGAGCGTCGTCGTGCTCTCGCAGGTGGTGGCGCCGCGGACGCTGCCCTTGTTGCGCAGCCTCCCGCGGCAGGCGCCGCGGCGGGCGCCCGCCTACCGCGGGACGGGCGAGTCGTAGCCGTCGAGCAGCCGCCGGACGAGTTCCCGGGTCAGCATCAGCACGACGATCAGCAGCGTCACCGAGAAGAAGCCGCCGAGGCTGACGCGGGAGCCGAAGGCGAGGTCGACCGCCTCGAGCACGACGAACTTGCTGCCGAACAGCACCAGCCACAGCAGCAGCGCAGCACCCACCTTCCCGATCGGGGACGCCGCCTCGCGGAACCGGGTCTTCACCCGGTTCTTCGCCAGGACGACGACCTCGAGGACCCCCTTGAGCAGCACGGCCGTCAACAGGGAGAGGGTGAAGGTCTCGCTCACGACCGCCGGCAGGTACTCGACGAAGAGGTTGAGGACGACCACGTAGACGAAGACGTCGACCACCGCCGCCGCGGCGCGTCCAGGCATGCCGTCACTGTAGGGGCCGCGGGCCGAAGGCCCGCAGGAATCGATCGCGGAACGTGTCCATGCCCCAGACCGGGGCCTGCGCCGAGGGCCGCAGCCCGGGCTCCCAGCCCCAGCCCGCGGTCGCGTCGAGCACGGCCGGGTCGTGGGCGACGATCGTGACCGGCACGTCCCGGTTGGGGTCGTTGCCGGTGGCGACGGGGGCGGGCTGGTGGTCCCCGACGACGATCGTGACGAGGTCCGGGCCGCCGTAGGTCTGCAGGTAGGAGATCAGCGTCGCGAGGCTGTAGCGGATCGAGGCGAGGTAGTTCGCGCGGACGACGGCCGGGTCGGTGGTCAGGATGGCCTGCGGCGCCAAGCTGGGCCCGGACATCGAGGCGTAGCCGGAACCGTCGCCGACCTGCGCCCAGGGCAGCAGCGTGGGCAGCGGAGTCCACGGCGCGTGGCTGGACACCAGCGTCAGCTCGGCCATCAGCGGCGCGTGCCCGGGGGCGCGGAGCCGGTCCTGGAACGTCGTGAGCGTGTACTGGTCGGGCATCGTCGCGAAGCTGAAGTTCGGCCCCGCGTAGCCGAGGTGGTGTGCGTCGAGGACCTGGTCGTAGCCGTAGAAGTCGGCGTCGGGGAAGCCGGAGGTGGTGCCGGGTTGGACCGCGGCGGTGTCCCAGCCGGCGCGGCGGAAGGCGGTGGCGAGGGTCGTGCGACCGGTGGCGCCGAGGTCGTCGAAGCGGGCCTGGTTGTCGATCCAGACGCCCGACTCGAGTGTCGAGTGCGCCAGCCAGCTGCCACCGCCGACGGTCGGCGAGGTGAGGAAGGCGCTGCGGGCGGGGAGCCCGGCACCGTCGAGCAGGGTGTCCAGGGTGGGGTCGGTGAGCGCGGAACGTCCGTAGCTCTCCACGTAGACCAGCACGACGTCCTTGCCGCGCAACGCGGTCAGCAGCTCCGGGCCCGGGGTCGACCGGTAGGCGTCGGCGGCCGCGGCGGCCTGGAACTCGCGGTGGTCGGTGAGGTCGGCACCGATCTGGCCGACGTGGGTCGCCGCGAGCGTGGCCGCGTCGCGGGAGGCGACGGGCAGCCCGGCGGCCTGGGTGCCGAGCAGCGCGAACACGACCCACGCGACGGTGCCGAGAGCCACGATCCGCCTCGACGGCGTCGGGTGCGCGGTGACGACGTGGGCCGTGCGCAGCACCGCCGCGGTCACGGCGGCGCTCACCGCCAGCCCGAGCAGGACCGCCCCGACGACCGTCCCGACCGCCGCGGCGCTCCCCGAGGACGACCGCACGAAGTCGACGCCGCCCTTCAGCAGCCCGGCGTCGTTCAGCGGGTCGAAGGGCCGGTCGAGGACGGCGGAGAAGCCCAGGTCGAACAGCCGCAGCACCGTCAGCACGCCGAGCGCGAGGCCGAACACGACCGCCGCGATCCGGCGGGCGCGCCCGCGCAGCGCGAGCAGCACAGCGGCCGCGACGAGCAGCTCCAGCGGGATCCGGACGAACGCGGCCGGGGTGAGGTCGGTGACCGCGTCCGGCGCCACCAGCACCGCGACCACCAGCGCGACCGCGACGACGCTCCGGGCGCGGCTCATCCCGCCGGGCGACCGCGCCGGGCCGCCAGCACGACCGCGCCCGGGATCGTCGACGCGAACGTCAGCAGGCCGTAGACGATCGACGCGGACGCGCCGTCGGCGGCGGGCAGGCCCGCGGCGCAGAAGCCCAGTGCCGCAGCGGCTTCGCGCGGCCCGAAGCCACCGATGCCGATGGGCAGGCCCGTGGCGAAGAGGGCGGCGAGCACGACCGGCAGCAGCTGGGTGACGGGAGCGTCGGACCCGATCGCCCTCGCCGCGACGACGAACAGCGTCACGTTCCCGGCGAGCGCGATCGCCGAGAGGCCGAACGCGCCCGGCCAGATCCGCGCGGCGAACAGCCCGGTCCGGGCGTCGGCGAGCAGGGTCGCGACGGCCGACCGCAGCCGCGGCACGTATCCCACCACGACCGCCGCCACCACCACGACCGTTGCGGCGACGCCCAGTGCGGCCGGGCCGGGCAGCAGCACCGAGAAGGCGTCGGGCCTGCTCAGCAGCACCGTGAGGCCGACGACGACCAGCACGATCTGGCCCGCGAACCGCTCCAGGACGACGGCGCGCGCCGACCGGGCCAGCGCCCCGATCGCGCGCCCGTGCCCGACGGCGCGCCCGACGTCGCCGAGCACACCGGTCGGCAGCACGGTGTTGAGGAACGTCGACCGGTAGCAGTCGGCGAGCGCCGGCCGGAACCGCAGCGGCAGCTCCAGACCGCCCGCGACGAGCTGCCAGCGGGCGGCGTTGCAGGCCGTCGTGAGCAGGCCGACGGCGAGCGCGACGGCCACGAGAGTCGGGTCGATGGCGCGCAGCCCGTCGAGCAGCGGGCCCGCGCCGAGCTGCCATCCGACGACGGCGAGCACGGCGACGCCGCCGATCGCCCCGACGTTCCTGCGGAGCGCCGGGACGACACGGCGGGTCGGGGCCGCCCGGGTCACGACCGCGGTCATCGCAGTAGCGCCGGTGCGGGGACGAGGGCGTCGAGCACCGCGGCGACCCGCGCGGCCGTCCGGTCCCAGCCGGGTACGGCGAATCGCGCCACCATCGCCCTGCGGCGCAGCGCCTGCCGCAGCCCGACGTCGTCGAGCCAGCGGCGCAGCCCGCCGGCCAGCGCGGTCGCGTCGCCGGGTTCGACGAGCAGCCCACCCGTGCCGAGCGCCTCGCCGACGCCGCCGGCGTCGCAGGCGAGCACCGGGACCGCGCGGGCCGCGGCCTCGCGCACGACCATCCCGAACGCCTCGGTCCGCGACGGCAGCACCAGCAGGTCGGCGCCGTCGAACGCGATGTCCAGCGCCCGGCCGGCGAGTGGCCCGTCGAAGCTCATCCGGTCGGCCAGCCCGTGCACGCGGGCCCGCTCCCGGACGCGGTGCACGAACGCCGGGGCGCGGTCCAGCGGGCCGGCGACCCGGCACGTCCAGCGTCGGTCCGCGACCGCGGCCAGGGCCTCGACCAGCACGTCCTGGCCCTTGGTCGGGGTGACCGCGCCCAGGCACAGCAGGCTGCCGCCGTCGCCGGAGCCGGCCGCGAGCGGCGCGGGGTCGGCGCCCGGTTCGGCGACGTGCACCCGCCCGGCCGGGACGCCGTGTCCGTCGACGATGCGTCGCTGCGTCCACGCGCTCGTGGTGACGACGGCGGCCGCGGCGTGCAGCACGCGGCGTTCCGCGGCGGCCAGGCCCGGGGCGGCGCCCGCCTCGTCGCCCAGCGGGAGGTGCACGAGTACGACCAGCCGTAGCCGCGCCGCGTGCGGCACCACGACCTCGGGCACTCCGCACGCGACCAGCCCGTCGAGCAGGACGACGGTGCCGGCCGGGATCGCGGCGAGCGCCTGCGCGAGAGCGGTCCGGGCTGCGGGCTCGGGGCGCGGCCAGGCGCCGTCGACCTCGATCTCGCACACCGGCCGGTTCGCCGCGAGCGTGCTGCAGAGCCGGCGGTCGTAGACGTTGCCGCCGGACGGGCGCGCGGGGTCGTCGATGCCCGCGGGCATCACGACCACGGTGACCGGCCGGTTCACCGCGCGCTCACAGGGTTCTCTCGTAGGACGCCGAGGCCACGTGCGACTCGTTGAGCGTCACCACGATCCCGGCGAGCCCGCGGGCGCCCGCCCCCAGGGCCCCGGCGTGCACCCGCTCGGCCAGCCGGTCGGCGACGACCTTGGCCAGGAACTCCGTCGACGTGTTCACCCCGGCGAACGCGGGCTCGTCGTCGAGGTTGCGGTAGTTGAGCTCGCCGAGCACCTCGCCCAGCTGGGCGGTGGCGAGCCCGATGTCGACGACGATCCCGTCGTCGTCGAGGTCGGTGCGCCGGAACGTCGCGTCGACGACGTACGTGGCGCCGTGCAGTGCCTGCGCCGGGCCGAACACCTCGCCGCGGAAGCTGTGGGCGACCATGAAGTGGTCGCGGACGGTGATCGAGAACAACGTCAGCTCCTTCCCCCGTACCCGACACGGTGCAGCAGCCCCGGCGGTTCACCGGTGAGCACACGCGGGAGTGCGACGGGTAGCTCCTCGAAGCTTCCCGTGCTGGTCACCAGCGCGTCGAACCGGTCGTCGGCGAGCAGCCGCATGGCGACGTCCCGGCGTCCCGCGAAGCCACGACGGGCCCGGCGTGGTGCCACCGTGCCGACCTGGCTGCTGCGGATCGTCAGCCGCCGCGGGTGGAAGCCCTCGCCCAGCGGCAGGGTGACCGGCCGGTCGCCGTACCAGCTCATGTCGACGACCTCGCCCTCGTCGGCGAGCAGCTCCAGCGACCGGGCCAGCCCCTCGCCGGTGCCGCTGGTGTGGACGACGAGGTCGCAGTCCCCGTCGGCGTCCCCGGGCGTCGCGAAGCCGACTCCCAGCTTCTGCGCGACCCGCGCCCGGGCGGGCAGCGGATCGACCAGCTGCACCCGCGCACCGGGCAGCCCCGCCAGCACCGCCGCGACCGTGCACCCGACCATGCCCGCGCCGACGACGGCGACCCGGTCCCCCACCAGCGGCGCGGCGTCCCACAGGGCGTTGACCGCCGTCTCGACGGTGCCCGCCAGCACCGCCCGCTCCGCCGGCACCTCCGACGGTACGACGGTGACCCACGACGCCGGGACGACGTAGTGCGTCTGGTGGGGGTAGAGGCAGAACACGGTGCGCCCTGCCAGGTCCGCCGGGCCGTGCTCGACGACACCCACGTTCAGGTAGCCGTACTTCACCGGCCCCGGGAAGTCGCCCTCCTGGAACGGTGCGCGCATCACCGCGCGCTGGTTCGCCGGCACCCCGCCGCGGAACACGATCGCCTCGGTCCCCCGGCTGACCCCGCTGAACGTCGTCCGCACCAGCACCTCCCCCGGCCCCGGCTCGTCCACGGAGACGTCCCGGATCTCCGGCTCTCCGGGCGCGCGCAGCCACAGTGCTCGTGCGATGGTCATGGTTGTCCTCCCTGGCGACGACCGCGTCAGCGGATCACGCGTCGGCGTCCGTCCAGTCCACCAGGCGAACGTGAACATCGCGCTTCCCGTCGGCTCGTCCCACCGGTGACGGTCGTCGCGATCCGCGCGCAACCGCACGGTCGGACCGGCACCCTGCGGCAGCGGCAGGGTTGCGCACGGCGTGTCGGACGGGGCCCGCGTGCGGTAGGGGTTGAACCGGGCGGGCCTCGCGCCCGTCGGGAGGACCGGAGACCGAACGGAAGGGACCCATGATCGCGACGACGGTGCTGGGGGGCGAGCTCGCGCTGCTCGGCGTGCTCGCCGCGACCGTGGGCCTCGGGCCGGCCGGCTGGGTCGTGGGGGCCGTGCACGCCGTCGTGCTCACGGCGCTGCTCGCCCGGGGCGAGCGCGCGGAGGGGCGGCGGCCCGCCGACCGGGTCACCGCGCTCCGCGCGGTGCTGGGCGGCGCCGTGACGGCGCTGGTCGCCGACGGGGTCGCGGGCCGTGTGGCGCCCGTGGCCGTGCTCGTGGTCGTCGCGTCGGTCGCGCTCGTGCTCGACGCGGTCGACGGCCGGGTCGCGCGCCGGACCGGGTCTGCGTCGGCGTTCGGCGCGCGGTTCGACATGGAGACCGACGCCTGGCTGATCGCCGTGTTGTCCGTGCACGTCGCTGGCCTGCTGGGCTGGTGGGTGGTCGCGATCGGGGCGATGCGGTACGCGTTCGTCGTCGCCACCGCGCTGGTGCCGTGGCTGCGCGGGACCGTGCCGCCGACGAGCGGCGCGAAGGTCGTCGCCGCCGCACAGGGGATCGTGCTGGTCGTCGCATCGGCCGCCCTGCTGCCCGCAGCCGCGGCGACGGTGCTCGTCGGCACCGCGCTCGGTGCGCTGAGCTGGTCGTTCGGGCGCGACGTCAGGTATCTGAACGGGGCACGTAGCGCAGCAGCACGACGTCGCCGATCGGCCGGGTCTCGACCAGCCGCATCCGGTTCCCCGGACCCTGCGGGAACGCCGCGGCGTTGACCAACCGCGGCGCTCCCGGCTGCCCGACGAGGAACGGTGCGAACACCAGGTGCAGCTCGTCGACCAGGCCGGACACCAGGAACAGGGTGTGCACCTCGGAGCCGCCCTCGACCATCAGCGTCCGGACGCCGCGCCGCCGCAGGTCGGCGAGCAGGGTCGCGACGTCGAGCGGGTCCCCGGCACCGGCGACGGTCGCCGCCGGTCCGATCCGGTCGCGCACGTCCGCGACCGCCGAGGTCGGCGCGTAGACGATCCGCTCCCCCTCGCCCGTGGTGAGGAACCGGGAGTCGGGGGCGATCTTGCCGGTGCGGGTGAGCGTCACCTTGACCGGCGACGGCGGCCTGCCGGTCGCGACCCGGGCGGCGCGGCGGGTGTGGGAGCGCACGAGCAGGCGCGGGTCGTCGCAGCGGATCGTGTTGGCGCCCACCAGGATCGCGTCGACCGAGGCGCGGATCTCGTCGATCCGGTCGAGGTCGGCGTCGTTGGAGAGGATCAGGCGTTCACGACCGAGGTCGTCGATGCAGCCGTCCAGCGACACCGCGGCCGAGAGCAGGACGTGCGGTCGCCTCATCGTCTCAGCAGAGCACAGGAACCGGTCGAAACCCACCTCTCCCCGACGGCCGCGGCCGCGCCGCGGTTCACGCAAGGTCCCGGGGTCGCCGTCACCGCTGCCGACGACGTCACCCCGCAGGGCACACCCACCGTCTCGACCTGGCCGATCCTGGCGTTCGTCAGAGCCAGCGCGGCAGGGCGGGTGCGCCGGGCAGGGGCGCTCGTCCGGTCAACCAGCCGGCGAGCGCGGCCGCGGGGGCGGCGATCGTCGGTGCGTCCGGTGCCGCCGGTCCGAGCGACCAGGTCGCCGACCGGTCGGTGGGCGCCAGCACCGCCGACGGGCAACCCTGCCTGCCCGACAGCATCCCGGCGACGTCGGCGATCATCGCGTCGACGACGCCGGCGGGCAGGTCGGCGACGGACGCGCCGGCGTCGAGGTCGACGGCGTGCAGCCACACCTCGCGCACGCGCATCCACGGCACGTCGGTGGCGGGGATGTCGCGTCCCTGCGCGCTGCGGACCTGCGCCGTCCAGTCGGCGTCGCCCAGCGCGGCGAGCGCGTCGTCGAGGGTGGCGGTGGTCGCCGCCAGGTCGGCGCGCAGCCGCGCGGGTGGGTGGCCGGCGGCTTCCTCGATGTCGGCGTCGCGCTGGTCGGGACCGGAGTACATCGGGGTCTCGACGCCCGTGCGCGCCCACGTCGCCAGCCGGGTCAGCGCCTCGGCGTTGCGCGCGACGTGCCCGACGAGGTGCGCCCGGGTCCAGCCGGCCAGCGCGCAGGGTTCACCCAGTGCGGAGTCGGGGAGGTCGGCGACGAGCGCGGCGAACCGCGCCTCCCCGGCACGCATCCAGGCCAGTGTCACCGTGACGTCGTTCCGATCGGTCATGCCTGTACTCCCCCTCGCCCGGGCACTGGGCGCTGTCGACGCGCAGCACCGTCGTGTCGATCGTGTCGACATCACATCACGACCGGTCGACGTGCCCGCCGGCCCGGCCTGCGCCGGGCAGCGGCCCGTCGGCGGCCTCGAAGGCCGGCTCCCGCGGAACGGAACGGCCCCGGCTCCCGCCATCGTCGGCGCGGGAGCCGGGGCCGGTGCCACGGGTCGGTACCCGGGATCAGTCCTCGGCGTCGTCCTCGGGGTCGTCGTCGGGGTCGTCCCCGTCGCGCGCCCGGCCGGAACCGCCGCCCTCCATCTCGTCACGCCACTGGTCGACCAGCGTGCGCTTGAAGCGGTTGTTCGAGGGCACCTCGATGCCCCGCGCCTCCGCCCATTCGCGCAGCTGGGCGCGCTCCTCGACGGTGAGGCCGGTGCTGGTGTGGACGGCGCGGCGGCCGCCGTAGCCCGGGATCGACGCCTCGATCGTCCCGGCCTCGAGGTAGGGCCCGAGGAGGTCCAACAGCTTCTGGTACTCGGGTCCCGCGAGATCGATGCGGATGTGCATCTGGTCGATGTTGAGCTCGTGGGTCTCGACTTCGTCCTCCGTACCGCTGATGTCGCAGTAACGGATCTCCCGGATACCCATGGATCAGCTGGTTCCCTTCGTACTGCGGGCGCGGGTCGTGCGCGCCTTGCCTGCGGCGGCGCCCGACTTGGCCGGGGCCTTCGCGGCGGCCCTCGCCGGGGTCTTTGCGGCGGTCTTCGCGGCGGGCTTCGCGGCTGTGCGGCCCGCCGCTCTGGTCGCCGCCTTCTCCGCTGCCGCCTTGTCGGCCGCCGCCTTCTCCGCGGCCGCCTCGGCCGCAGCCTTCGTGGCGGCCTTGCGCAGCGCGGTCAGCGTCTGCCCGGCGAGCGCCTTCGACGCCACCGAGTCGCCGATCTGGCGCGGCGTCATGTGCCCGCGGCCACTCGGCGCGAGGTAGACCTCGCCGTCGTTGCCGGTGCGGTACTCGAGGTTCGATGCGACCCGGCGGAACCGGGTGCGACCCCCCGCGCGGACGCCCTCCCACTTCTCGACCTTCACCGCCAGCAGGCAGCAGGTGCAGACCAGGCGACGCAGGAGCATCCCGTCGCGGTCCACACCGTTGAAATGGATCCCCGCCTGCCTGATCGTCGGGAACAGGTGGCGGCCGCGCTCGCGGCACGCCAGCACCTCGTCCGAGACCCCGTCGACGTAGAGGTCGACGTCCTCGTCGGACGCGCGGACCCGTCCGGTCTCCTGCTGCTGCTCGCCCTGGATCGACAGGACGGCGGACGATCCGGTCGCGTCGTCGGCCACTGGTGTCCTCCTTCGATGTATGTGTTGGCGGGTGCCCCTGGGGACCACCCTTCGCTGTGGCACAGCAGATCACACCACGACCCACATCATCCTCGCACCCGACGCATCTCACGTCGGACCACCGGTTGCGGCTCGATCGGATCGGCACGGACGGGACGATTCCGGGACCCGCCGGGTGCGATCACCCCGAACCATGCCATCTCGACGGCCGACACACCGAGTCGCAACGCCGTGACCCGGACAGACGTCGTCCCCGGTACGGACGAACGGTGTCCGTACCGGGGACGACGTCACCTCTCAGCTGGTACCGGGCGTGCAGCGCACGTCGGCGGGCGGCAGGTCGAGGCCGATGAGGTAGTTGCCGACGACGGTGTCGACGCACGTGTTGCCCTGCAGCGCGATCGTGTGCTGGGTCCCCTCGAAGGTCAGCAGGCGCGCGTCGAGTGCCTTCGCGAGCGAGACCCCGGCCTGGTAGGGCGTGGACGGGTCGCCCGTCGTGGAGATCACGAGCGTCCGCGGGAGCCCGTCGACCTTCGGCAGGTGCGGGGTCGTCGGTTCCACCGGCAGGTAGGAGCAGACGTTCAGGGTGGCCGGGACCTCGATGCCGGAGTCCTGGAGCGGTGCGATCTCGTTGATCCTGCGCGCGGTCTCCGCAGTCGCCTCGGGGTCCTCGTTGCGCGCCCCGTCGGCGCAGTTGACCACCATCAGCGCCTCCTGCGAGTTGCCGTAGGCGCCCTGGTCGGTGCGGCCGTAGTAGGCGTCGGCCAGGGTCATCAGCGTCGTACCGTCGCCGGCCTTCAGCTCGGTGAGGCCGGCGGTCAGCTTCGGCCAGGCGCCCGGGTTGTACAGCGCGGCGATGGTCGCCGTGACGGCGTCGCTGTAGGACAGCGCGCGGTCGCTGCCGCGTACCGGCACCGGCTTCTCGAGCAGCGGCCGGACGAGCTCCTGGTAGGCCGCGGTCGCGCCGGCGGGATCCCCGGGCAGCGGGCAGCCGCGTGCCGTCGCGCAGTTCGCGGCGTAGGTCTCGAAGGCCTTCTGGAAACCCTCCATCTGGGCGACGGCCCCGTCGGACGCCGACTGCGTCGGGTCGATGGCGCCGTCGAGCACCATGGCCCGGACGTTGCCCGGGAACAGCTCCGCGTAGTCGGCGCCGATGCGGGTGCCGTAGGAGTAGCCGAGGTAGGTCAGCTTCTGCTCACCGAGCGCGGCGCGCAGGACGTCCATGTCGCGGGCGACGTCGCGGGTGCCGGAGTGGGCGATGACGTCGGCACCACCGGAACGTTCGACGCACCGCGCCGCGTCGCGGCGGTTCTCCTCGTCCAGGCGTGCGACGGCCGCGGGCGAGACGTCGACGTCGGTCTCGGCACGTTGCTCGTCGATCTCGCGGTCGGTCATGCAGTCGATCGCCGGTGTGCTGGCGCCGACACCGCGCGGGTCGAACCCGACGACATCGAACGGGCCGTCCTGCTGCGCCGCGCCGAACTGGGCGGCCAGCGCCATCCCGGACCCGCCCGGGCCGCCGGGGTTCACGACGAGCGAGCCGACCCGTCGGGCCGTCGCGGTCGTGCGATGGCGCAGGACCGCGACCTTCGCGACGCGCCCGTCGGGCTCGGAGTAGTCGAGCGGGACGGTGAGCGTCGCGCAGTCGAGGCCGGGCGCGGCGAACGCGGTGCGTTCCGCGTCGTTGCCCGCGAAGGGCGTGCACGGGCCCCAGTCGAGCACCTGCGTGTAGTAGCGGTCGAGCACGGGCGGCGCGTCCCCCGAGGTGGTCGCCGCCATCGCGACCCCCGCGGTCGGCACCGTGCACGACGCGAGCGCCACGCTCGCGGCTGCTGCCAGCGCGGCCAGAGCCGCGCGGCGTGGTGAGATCGTCATCCTGGTCGGTCCTCCCCCGTCGGCCGCTGGGACGACGGTCCGCCGATGGACGGGCCGGCGAGCGGCGCACGGTGTCGAGGATGCGGACCGGGGCGGGCGGTTTCGAGGGAGCACGCACCCGGACCGGACGGGTGAACCCGACGGTCCGGATAGGGCTCACCCCGCGGTGGCCTGCTGCGCCGGCCCGCCGGTGGCCGCGGTCGTCGGCGTCCGCGGGGCGGCGCGGGCACCGGTGGGCGCGTCGCCGGGCACGCGCCTACTGTCGTTGTCGGCGCGCGCCACCGCCGCCTGCCTGCCCGCCGGAGGTCACCACATGTCGACGCACGGCGACGTCGTCGAGGCCCTGCGCCGCACCGGGGTCCCCACGGCCGCCGACGCCGGCACCCGCGCCTGGTACTCCTCCGACGCGTCGCTCTACCGCATCCCGCCGCTCGCCGTCGTGCACCCGCGGGAGGCCGCCGACGTCGAGGCGGTCCTGGCGGTGTGCCGCGCGTCCGGGACGCCGCTGACCGCCCGTGGGGCCGGGACGTCGGTGGCGGGCAACGCGATCGGGCCGGGCGTCGTCGTCGACTTCTCCCGGCACATGAACCGCGTCGTCGCGCTCGACGCCGACGCCCGCACGGCGACGGTCCAGCCCGGCACCGTGCACGCGACCCTGCAGCAGGCCGCCACCGCCGTCGGGCTGCGGTTCGGGCCCGACCCGTCCACCCACACGCGCTGCACGATCGGCGGGATGATCGGCAACAACTCCTGCGGGTCGCGCAGCCTCGCCCACGGACGGACCTCCGACAACGTCCTCGGCCTCGACGCGCTGCTCGGCGACGGCAACCGGTTCCGGACCGGCCCGTCGCCCACCGGTGCCGAGGCGCTGACCGCCCGGTTGCACGCCGTCATGGCCGACCGCCTCGCGGTGGCCCGCACCGAGTTCGACCGGTTCGGCCGCCAGGTCTCCGGCTACGCCGTGCAGCACCTGCTGCCCGAGCGCTTCGACCTCACCCAGGCCCTCGTCGGCTCGGAGGGCACGCTCGCGGTCGTCACGGAGGCGACCGTGCGCCTGGTCGAGGACCGGGCGCACCGGGTGCTCGTCGTGCTCGGTTTCGACGACATCGTCGCCGCCGCGACCGCCGGCCCGGAGGTCGTCACGCACGGACCGAGCTCCTGTGAGGGGCTCGACTCGCGGATCGTCGACGTCGTCCGGGAACGCCATGGGCCACAACGGGTTCCCGACCTACCGCGCGGTGGGGCGTGGCTGTTCGTCGAGTTCGCGGGCGACGACCGCGCCGCGGTCCTCGACCGGGCCACCGCGCTCGCCGGGGCCGGGCTCGGGGTGGCCGCGCGGGTCGTCGACGACCCGGCCGTCGCCGCACGGCTGTGGCGGATCCGTGAGGACGGCGCGGGCCTGGCCGGGGTGGCGCCGTCGGGGCGGCCGGGCTGGGCGGGGTGGGAGGACGCCGCCGTCCCGCCGTCGTCGCTGGGTGCCTACCTGGCGGGGTTCGACGAGCTCGTCGCCGCGCACGGCCTGAGCTGCGCCCCCTACGGCCACTTCGGCGAGGGCTGCGTCCACGTGCGGCTCGACTTCCCCTTCGACCGCCCCGACGGCACCGACCGGTTCCGCGCGTTCCTCACCGACGCCGCCGCGCTCGTCGCCGCCCACGGCGGGACGCTGTCGGGCGAGCACGGCGACGGCCGCGCCCGCAGCGCCCTGCTCCCCGCCGTGTACACCCCCGCGGCGCTCGACCTGTTCGCCCGGGTCAAGGGCGCCTTCGACCCGGACGGCCTGCTCAACCCCGGGGTCCTCGTCGACCCCGATCCCGTCGACGCCGCCGTTCGTGTCGCCGGCACCTTTCCCGTGTACCGGCCGGGCGGGTTCGCCCTGCCCCACGACCACGGTGACCTCGCCGCCGCCGTGCACCGCTGCACCGGGGTCGGCAAGTGCCGGGCCGACAACTCGGCCGCCGGTGGTGTCATGTGTCCGTCCTATCTGGCCACCCGCGACGAACGCGACTCCACCCGTGGCCGCGCCCGGGTCCTGCAGGAGCTCGTCCGCGGCGAGCGCACCGACTGGCGCGCGCCCGAGGTGCACGACGCCCTCGACCTGTGCCTGTCGTGCAAGGGCTGCACGTCGGAGTGCCCGACCGGCATCGACATGCCGACCTACAAGGCCGAGGTCCTCCACCACGCCTACCGGCGCCGGCCCCGGCCGCTCGCGCACTACACACTGGGCCGGCTCCCGCAGTGGGCGCGGCTGGCAGGCCGGGTCGCGGGGCCGGTGAACAGGCTCGCGGGGACCCGCCTGGCCGCGCGCCTCGCCGGGGTCGACCCGCGCCGCTCCGTGCCGCCGTTCGCGCCGACACCGTTCCGCCGCAAGCCCTTCTCGCCGGCCAGCGGCACTCCCGCCGTGCTCTTCGTCGACAGCTTCACCGACGCGTTCGCCCCGGACGTCGCCGACGCGGCACTCGCCGTGCTCGCCGCCGCGGGCGTCGCGGCACGGCCCACCGGCGCCGGTGTCTGCTGCGGACTGACCTGGATCACCACCGGCCAGCTCGACGCCGCCCGCCGCATCCTGCGCCGCACCGTGACCACGTTGCGCCGCGCCGCCGACGCCGGCATCCCGATCATCGGCCTCGAACCGTCGTGCACCGCCGCCCTGCGCCGCGACGCCGTCGACCTCCTCGGCACCGACGACGCCCGCGCCGTCGCCGCCCACACGTCCACGCTCGCCGAGTTCCTCACTGACCATCCACAGTGGACACCACCCGACCTGAGCGGGATCGAGGTCGTCGCCCAGCCCCACTGCCACCACCGGGCGATCATGACGTGGTCG
Source organism: Pseudonocardia sp. (assembly GCF_050250275.1). Taxonomy (GTDB): domain Bacteria; phylum Actinomycetota; class Actinomycetes; order Mycobacteriales; family Pseudonocardiaceae; genus Pseudonocardia. Next base: position 13,325 of record NZ_JBFWOY010000035.1, on the reverse strand, counting down.
GCCGACCAGGCCCTGCTCGAACGCACCGGGGCGACCGTCCACACCGTCGCCGGCTGCTGCGGGCTCGCCGGGGACTTCGGGATGACCCGCGGGCACTACGACGTCTCCGTCGCGATCGCCGGACAGAACCTGCTGCCCGCCGTCGACGCACACCCCGACGCGATCGTCCTCGCCGACGGCTTCTCCTGCCGCACCCAGCTCGCCGACCTCCGCGGTCGCCCGGCCCTACACCTGGCCCAGCTCCTCCGGGAGCGGGCGACGGACGCCTGACCGCGAACCGGACGTCAGTCCGGCGAGTGGGCCGTGCCGAGAGCGTGCGGCGTCGACGGCTGTGTGATCCGGATGTCGGGGAACCGCAGCCGGCGCGGCTCGTCGACGGTGAACCCGGCGGCCCGCAGGTCGCCGATCGGGTCGGTGGCCGTGTGACAGCCGCCCGCGACCAACGGCCAGATCGTCGCGTCGGCGATCCGCTGGACCCGCCGCAGCCCCGGGGTGTCGGCGACGGTGTGCTCCAGGAACCGCACGGTCCCACCCGACCGCAGCACGCGGCGCGGCTCGCGGAACGCGCCCGCCCGGTCCGGCAGCGAGCACGCGACCAGGCACAGCACCGCGGCGTCGACGGTGCCGTCGGCCAACGGGAGCCGTTCCGCCACACCCGCGTGCACCTCGACGGGGACCGGCGCGCGGGTCGCGGCCGCCGCGGCGAGTGCCCGAAGGTGTGGTTCGGGCTCGACCGCCACCACCGACGTCACCGTCGCCGGGTACCGGGCGAAGTTCCGCCCGTTGCCGCACCCGATCTCGACGACCGCCCCCGCCAGCGGCGCCAGCAGCTCGTCGCGCAGCGCGCCCATCCCCGCGTCGTCCAGGCGCACGCTCGTCGACGCGTAGACCTTGCTGAACCAGCGCCGCGGCCGGTCGGTCGTCGGGTCGCCCATCGCAGCCCCTCGTCGTGGTCCGGGGCGTCAGTTCATCACGGGGTCACGGTCGACGACAGCACCGCATCGCCCGTCCCCACGGGCGGCCGTCTCGGCGAGGGACCGGCGACGTCGTCGACGGGGTGACGTTTCCGAGACAGACGCGAGCTCGATGCGGCAGCAGCGTCAGGTCGCCGCACATCAGGCCCCTCGCTCGCTCGGTCGGGGCACGCATTGCTCTGGTCTGAAGCTCTGGCACATCGGGGCCGGCGCGTCGCCTCGCTCGGTGCAGGGGTTCGCGAACGAGTTGACGCTTTCTCGATCTTCGGTCGCGGGATGTCTCGGATACGTCGACTCTTCGCAGGGCCGTACGCGCCTACAACTGGCGCGGGGAGCTCCCGGATCAGGCGGGCGCCCCGCGCCTCGGGCCGCGTTGCAGTTCGACCGACGAGATGACGCTCCCGCGACATCTCGCACCCGAGGATCGCGAAAACGTCATGTCGCTATCAAGACGGCCCGTCCCGGGTCGAGCGACGCCCGAGACGGACGGCCCCATCCCGTGCCGACGCGCCCCGCCGTGCGCCGCGCCGACCCACCCCGTGCGCCGCGCCGACCCACCCCGCCGCGCCGGGCCGGGCCGGGCCGGGCCGGGCCGGGAACTGCGTCGCACCACGCTCACCCCGTGCGGGACGCCCCGTTGACGTTGAGGAACTCCCCGCTGACGTAGTCCGACCGCGGCGAGGCCAGGAACAGCACGGCCTCGGCGATGTCGCGCGGGCGGCCGTGGGCGCCACGCTCGCCGTTGCGGTGCAACGGGATGTCGGCGGTGAGCGTCGCGATCTGGTCGTCGGAGAACGCGTCGTGGATGGCGGTGCGGATGAAGCCGGGGTTGACCGCGTTGACGCAGATTCCGTACTCGCCGAGGGTGCGCGCCAACGACACCGTGAGCCCGAGGATCGCGCCCTTCGACGCCGCGTAGGCCGGGTTGGACGCCGGCCGCCCCGACTGCGCGGCGAGCGACCCGATGTTCACGATCTTCCCGTACCGCTTGGCCCGCATCCCCGGGAGCACGGCGCGGACACACCAGAACGCGCCGTTGGCGTTGACGGCCATGGTGCGGGTCCAGCTGTCGTCGGTGACGTCCCACGGATCGACGGCGTCGACGACCGCGGCGTTGTTGACCAGCACGTCCACGACGCCGAGCGCATCGGCGGTGCGGGCCGCGGCAGCGGTGACGGCGGCCGGGTCGGCGATGTCCACCCCGACACCGAGCGCGGCCTCCCCGATCCCGGCGGCGACCTCACGCGCGCCGGCCTCGTCGACGTCCCACACTGCGACCTTCGCCCCGGCCGACGCCAGCAGCGGCGCGATCTCGCGCCCGAACCCGCCCGCTCCCCCGGTGACGACGGCGACCCGACCGGTGAGCTCCTGTACGGTCATGCGTTCACCTTCAGCAAGGCGGCATGGATGGCGTCGACCCCCGGCACCCGGGCCTCGACGAGCTCCTGCGGCGTCGGCACGTTGGCGAACTCCGCGCACAGCCGGACCGGCGCGGCGCGCAGCCGGTCGAAACACTCCTCGACGGCGAGCGCGCACACCTCGGCGGCGACGCTGAACGGCGCCGGGGCCTCCTGGACGACGACGAGCCTGCCGGTGCGCGACACCGACTCCACGATCGCGGCCCGGTCGAGCGGGGCGATGGTGCGGGGGTCGATCACCTCGACGGAGACGCCGTCGGCGGCGGCCCGCTCGGCGGCCTCCAGCGACCGGTCGACCATGCGGCCGGTGGCGACGACCGTGACATCGTCGCCGGCCCGGCGGGTCTCGGCGACGCCGAGCGGGACGAGGAAGTCCTCGTCGACGGGGGTGTCGCGGCGCGCGGTGAGCAGGCCGAACGTCTCGATGACGAGGGTGGGGTCGTCACTGCGGATCGCGCTCTTGAGCAGGCCCTTCGCGTCGCGCGCGTTCGACGGCATGACGACGGTCAGCCCCGGGACGGCGCCGAACCAGGCCTCGAAGCTCTGGCAGTGCTGGGCGCCGTAGGAGCCGCCGGAGCCGCTCATGGTGCGGATCGTCAGCGGCAGGGGGCGGCCGGTGAAGTACCGGTACTTCGCGGCCTGGTTGACGATCTGGTCCATCGCCAGCATGCAGAAGTCGAAGAACATCAGCTCGACGACGGGCCGCAGCCCCACGGCCGCGGCGCCGATGCCGAGCCCGGCGATGGTGGCCTCGCTGATCGGGGTGTCGCGCACCCGGTCCGGCCCGAACGTCGCACGCAGGTTGCGCGTGACGCCGTAGGGCCCGCCCGGGCCGCCGACGTCCTCGCCGACGAGCACGACCTTCTCGTCGCGTTCCATCTCCTGGTGCAGGGCCTGGTTGACGCCCTGCCAGAACTTGAGTGGACGGGTGGTCATCCCAGCACCTCCGGGTCCGCGGCGGGTGCCGCCAGGGCGCGATCGACGGCACCGGAGATCAGCGCCTCGATCTCGGCGTCGATCGCGGCGGCGTCGGGTTCGGCGAGCGCGGCGCGGGCGCGGGCCACGGCGTCGCGGTCACGCCAGGCCTGGGCCTCGGCCTCGTCGCGGTACGTCGCGGGGTCGCCGACGTAGTGGCCCGACAGCCGGTAGGTCATGACCTCGATCAGGGTCGGCCCGTCGCCGGCGCGCGCCCGGTCGACGGCGGCGCGGGAGGCGGCGGCGACGGCGTGGACGTCGCTGCCGTCGACCCGCACCCCCGGGAACCCGTAGGCCGCAGCGCGCTGCCACACCTCGCCCGCGACGTGCGTCGACGACGGGGTGAGCTCGGCGAACCGGTTGTTCTCGCACACGAACACGACGGGCAGGGCCCACAGCGCGGCGAGGTTGAGGGCCTCGCCGAAGTTGCCGGTGGCCGTGGCGCCCTCGCCGAAGAAGCAGACGGCGACGTCGTCGCGGCCCTGGACCTGCAGCCCGAACGCGGCGCCGGTCGCGATCGGCAGCCCGCCGCCGACGATCCCGTTGGTGCCCAGCAGACCGACGTCCGGGTCGGCGATGTGCATCGACCCGTTCCGACCGGCCGAGTACCCGGTCCGCCGACCCAGCAGCTCGGCCATCATGCGGTCGACGTCGGCACCCTTGGCCAGGCAGTGGTGGTGGCCACGGTGGGTGGAGGTGACGACGTCGGTGCGGCGCAGCGCGGCGCACACGCCGACGGCCGTGGCCTCCTGGCCGAGCGCGAGGTGCAGCGGGCCGGGGACGTGGCCCTCGCGGTACTGCTCGGCGACGACCTCCTCGAATCGACGGCACAGCAGCAGCTGCCGGTAGAGGTCCGCGGGCGGTGGGGACGTCACGTCGTCGGGCATCGTCGCTCTCTCGCTGCAGTCCGGGGCTCCCGAAACCGACCGACCAGTCGGTCGACTCGTACGCTAGCCTGAACCGACTTCCGACGGCAACGGCGACAGGAGCGAGCCCGTGAGCGGTGCCCCCGACCCCGCCGGAGTCCCCCTCACCGAGCGCACCGTGCCGCGCATGCTCGCCCGGTCCGCCGCGCTCGACCCCGCCCGCCCGTTCGTCGTCACCCGCGAACGGGCCTGGTCCCACGCCGAGACCGACCGGATCGTCGCGACGCTCGCCGCCGCGTTCACCGCCCGCGGCATCGGCCAGGGCTCACGCGTCGCGATCATGATGCCGACGTCCCCGCGCCACGTCTGGCTCCTGCTCGCCCTCGCCCACCTGCGCGCGACCCCCGTGGCGCTCAACCCCGACGCGTCCGGTGAGGTGCTGCGCTACTTCGTCGCCGACTCCGGATGCGTCCTCGGCGTCGTCGACCAGGACCGCGCGCCCGCGTTCCGCGCCGCCGCCGGTACCGACGGGCCGCCCGCGATCGTCCTGCCCTCGGGCGCCGACGACCTCGGCGAGCTGGGCGGCTCCGATCCGGTCCCGCTCGACCCCGGCGCCGCGTCGTTCTCCGACACCTTCGTCGTGCTCTACACCTCCGGCAGCACCGGCATGCCCAAGGCCACCGCCGTGACGCACGCCCAGGTCATCACGTGCGGCGCGATCTTCGCCGACCGCCTCGGCCTCGGCCCCGACGACCGTCTCTACACGTGCCTGCCGCTGTTCCACATCAACGCGACCGCCTACTCGCTGTCCGGGGCGCTGGTCAGCGGCGCCTCCCTCGCCCTCGGGCCGCACTTCTCCGCGACGACGTTCTGGGACGACCTCGCCGACCTCGGCGCCACCGAGGTCAACGCCATGGGCAGCATGGTCCGCATCCTGGCGTCCCGGCCGCCGCACCCCGCCGAACGCGCGCACACCGTCCGCACCATGTTCGTCGCGCCCCTGCCGCCCGACGCCGTCGAGCTCGCCGCGCGCTTCGGCCTCGACTTCGCCACCTGCTACGCCCAGACCGAGTGGCTGCCGTCGTCGATGACCCGGCCCGGCGAGGGCTACGACCGCCCCGGCGCCACCGGCCCCGTCCTCCCGTACACCGAGGTGCGGATCGTCGGCGACGACGACCTGCCCCTGCCCGCAGGCCAGACCGGCGAGATCACCCTGCGCCCCCGCGCCCCGTTCACCACCTTCCAGGGCTACCTCGGGAAACCGCAGGAGACCGTCGACGCCTGGCGCAACCTCTGGTTCCACACCGGCGACCTCGGCGACATCGGGCCCGACGGCTGGCTGCACTACCGCGGCCGCCGCAAGGACGTCATCCGCCGGCGCGGGGAGAACATCCCGGCGACGGTCGTCGAGGACCTGCTCGCCGGGCACCCCGACATCGCCGAGGTCGCCGCCGTCCCGGTCCCAGCGCACATCTCCGAGGAGGAGATCTTCGCCTTCGTGGTCCCCCGCCCGGGCACGACGCTGACTGCTGCCGACGTCGAGGCCCACGCCCACGACGTCCTGCCCCGCTACATGGTCCCGTCCTACCTCGCGCTGGTGCCCGACCTGCCCCGCACAGCCACGAACAAGGTGGCGAAGCTCGACCTCACCGAACGCGCCCGCACCGCACTGTCGGACCCGGACTCTCCCGACGTCCCCACCCGCACCGCGGTCGCCGACCGCCGGATCGCCCCGGACCCCGCGGACTGACCAGGCCTCGCCGGAGCCGACCGGGTCGTCCTCCGCGCCGACGCGTCTACGGCACGCCGCGACCGGCCACGGTCCGAGGGACGTCCTCCGAGCGGCTCCCATCGACCCACCCCGGCAACCGCGCGTCGGCTCGGCGGAGTGGCACCCGGAGTGGACCCGGACGTGCTGAGCGCACCCGCCGGGTCCGGCCCCGCCCCCTGTCGACCGTCCGGCGGCGGCGACCGCTGCGCGGTCGAACTCCGCGGGATCACCCCGAAGGCCACCCGGGCGACTAGCGTCGAGCCATGACCGAGGTGCCCGATGTCTGGCCCGAGCCCGTCGACGGCGCGCCGCTCACCACCCGTGGCGCCGCGGAGCTCGCCTTCGCGGTCGCGGTGCGGGAGGTCTCCGACGTCGCGAGGTCCCTGATCCCGGCCGGGTCCGTCCGGGACTCCTACGAGGGGACCCTCGTCGCCGACGCACGCCGGCTGCACGGGCTCGCCGCCCGCGCCCTCGCGCTGGCGGTCGCTGCCGAACGTGCCGACGGGACGACCTGGGCGGGCGTCGCCGCGGCGACCGGGGAGGAGCCCGAGCGGGCCCGCGCCCACTGGGAGCCCCTGGTGCAGCGGTGGGACGCCGCGATGGAGCAGGCCGCCGTCCCCCGCGTCGACGACGACCCCGACGACGTGCCCGCCCCCGTCGAGGCCACCATCGCCGAGCTCGACGGCTGGGTCGTCCGCCACCGTGAACCCACCGACCCGGACACCGGTGACCGGCCGTTGTCCGACGCCCTCGGGCGGATGGACCCGCACCACGAGTTGCTGCACCTCGCCGCGCTGCGGCGCCGGCTCGCCACGCTGCACGACGGGTCGTCGCCACCCGCGCAGCTGCTCGGCCTGGTCGAGCGCGAGGCGCTGCTGGAGGAGCACCTGGCGGCCGCGGCCGACCCCAGCGACCGGGCCGACCACGAGCAGGCGGCGGCGAAGGCCCGCACCGTCGCCGCCCACCTACGGACCCGCACCGATCCGTGACCGCCCCACCCTCGTGAGCCTGCCGGGTCCCTCGGCGCAGGCCTCGCGCTGCACCGCCAGGTACCGCGAGTGATGCCGTGACCGGGTGGTGCCCGAGCACCGGCTGAGCATTCACGGTCCGGAGCGGACCACCGGCCACGAGCACAGCCGGTGGGCTCGACCTCGTCCGCACCCGCGCCCAGTGGCCGGCCGCGGGGGTGCGGCGTCGTCAGCCGGGGGTCGGGATGATGTTGTTGTTCATCTGGAAGACGTTGTCGGGGTCGAGGTCGGCCTTGATCCGGCCGAGGCGATGCAGGTTGCGGCCGAACGCGGTGTCGGTGCCGGCCTGCAGGGGCTCGTCCTGCCTACCGGTGAAGTTCAGGAACACCCGCCCGTTGCCGTACTTCGTCATCTCCTCCCAGGCCGACCGGCCCCACGCGATCGCGTCCTCGTCCTGCTCCGGGTCGCTCCACATCGTGTCGAACGAGACCATCCACGGCGAGGTCCGTTCGGCGAACGCGGTGGCCTCCGGGTCCACGGCGTGCACGGCGCCGCCCAGCCGGAACGTGTTGACCAGGGTGATCGGACCGGGCCGATCCGCCGCGCGCCGGGCGAGGGTGTCGATCGCGTCGTCGGAGAGCTCGTCGAGGTACTGGGACTTCCAGTAGGCCCGCAGCGCGCCCCGGGGGAAGAAGGGGTCGAACGAGGCCTGGACGACCGAGTACGGCATCGGCTGGGACAGGTCGAACAACGGTGTGCCCAGCTCGCGCAGTGGCTGCAGCACCCGCATCCCCTCGTCCGGGTCGGGTCCGCAGTGGACCGCGGCGACGATCGCGACGGGCCGGTCGTGGATGACCTCGGGCATGCCGGGGGCCGCCGGGAAGGTCATCGTCACGACGAAGGTGGTGACCTCGTCCGGTGCGGCGGCGGCGTACTCGCGCCAGCTGCGCTCGACCGTGCCGAGGTCCTCCAGGGGGTACATGACGCCGGCGAACGCGACGATCGGGCCGACCGGGTGCAACCGGAACGTGAAGGAGGTGACGACGCCGAAGTTGCCGCCGCCGCCGCGGATCGCCCAGAACAGGTCGGCGTCGTCGGTCTCGGACGCGGTCCGCACGCTGCCGTCGGCACAGACCACCTGTGCCTCGACGAGGTTGTCGCAGGACAGCCCGTACTTCGCGTTGAGGTGGCCGTAGCCGCCGCCCAGCGTCAACCCGGCGACCCCGGTCTCGGACACCCGCCCGAGCGGTGTCGCCAGTCCGAAGGCCTGGGTCTCCCGGTCGACGTCGCCGAGGAGCGCCCCACCCTGCACCCTCGCCAGCCTGCGGTCCGGGTCGACCATCACTCCGCGCATCGCCGACAGGTCGATCAGCAGGCCGTCGGGGATGCTCGACAGCCCCGCGACGGAGTGGCCGCCCGCGCGGACGCCGACCAACAGCCCCCGCTCGCGGGCGAAGCCCACCGCCTCGACGACGTCCGCGGTCCCGGTGCACCGCGCCGTCAGCGCGGCGGGGTCGCCGTACATGGCGTTCCACTCCGGGCACGGCTCGGGCGCACCCGGGTCGGTGCCGCCGAGCACGACGGTCCCGCGCAGGGCGGCGTCGAGCTCGTCGAGAACGTCGTCGGACAGGTGCTCGCGGGCACCGTCGGCCCGCAGGAGCGTGACGGTCATGGCGCACCTCTCAACCCCGGCCGCCCCCGTGGGCGGCCGCGTGACGTGCCGATCGCGGAAGCGAGCGGCTGTATGCAGGCACGGCCGTGGGCGGGCCAGGCTAGCGTTCCCGGCACCGGGCCGAACGGGCCGATCGGCCCGGTTTGCGGCGCGCTGCGCCGGACGACGGCACTACGGGGTGGTGTGCGGTGACCGGCCCGGGACATCGCCGCATCTGACGGGCATGCTCCGGCCCTGATCAGGCAGGACCGCGACGGAGTACCTCGACAGGTGCCGCTTCGAGTCGGACCCGGTGCTCCTGCGGGCGATCGCAGCTGAGGCAGCTGACCGGGTGCCTGCGGGGGCTGAGGTATCGGCGGGTCTGGAGCTGGGCGGGGTACCGATAGCCACCGCGCTCGGCTCTGTCCACCGGGCTTCCTGTCGCGTTCGTCCGGAAGGCTGCGAAGTCGTATGGGACGCGGCGCCTCCGAGGGTGCCGAGATCGAGGGTCGACGGGTCTTGGTCGTGGAGGACGTCGTCACCTCCGGTGGGCAGGTGGCGATCTCGACAACGGATGTGCGGGGCGGGGGCCGTTGTCGATCACGTCTTGTGCGTTGTCGATCGAGGAGGGCGGCGCCGAGAAGTTGGCTGACGTCGGTCTGACGATGACCGGGCTGTTCACCGCCGCGGAGCTGTGTTCAGCGGCCTGCTGGTGCTGCGACGCCGGCGTTCGTGGGCGCTGTGCACGCGCGGCGAGCGCGTGACAGATGCGGCCGTCCTGGCGTTCCTCCGCGTCCCAGAACACGAAGTCGTCGTCCGCGCAGCACACGAGATGCTCCCGGAGGTACTGGCCGCATGATGAACGAGGACCAGCTGGGCGAGTTCATCGACCAGCACTTCACACGGGACCTCTTCCGCCTCGAAACCCGAGAGCGCTACAACGTCGAGTCCGACGGCGAGGACCTCCGTCGCTTCCTGCGCGGAGAGAGCAATCCCGCCGCTCCCGGCAAGGCCGAGTGGCTCGAGCATGTCCGTGAGGAGGCCCGCGCCGGCCTCGTCTCGCGGCGGGTGAACGTGCTGCGGGCCCCGCTCTCCGACTATCAGCGCTACGAATGCGAGTGGGGCTACACCTACCTCGTCGAGGCCGGCGAGCAGATCCGCGTGCTCGACCTGAGTCACCGCGCCGAGCATGGAGACAAGATCGGCGGTCTCGGCGTACACCTCGGGCATTCCCGGCTGGCGAACGACAACATTGCCGAGCAAAGCGATCCGGCCTCCGGGATGGAGCAGGTCGTGGGCGCGCTGCCAGCCGACCGTCGGGTCGACCCAGTGCCACGCCGAGGCAGCCACAACTACGTCGAAACGGCGGCCGCGGTCGTCCCACTCCTCGAACGTCGACAACTCGACATCGACGTTGCCGAAGGTGGCAGTCCGTCGACGGGCGAGTGCGGCCATTCCTGCGCCGGGCTCGACGGCGGTGACCGCGCAACCGAGCGCCGCCAGCGAGCGGGTCGCCTGGCCGGTACCGCAGCCCACCTCGAGCACGGACGCATTCCCGTCGATGCCGGCGATGGTGGCGAGGTCTGCGAACAGCTCGTCGGGGTATCCCGGACGGACCCGGTCATAGAGCTCTGGCACGTCGTCGAACACCTGGCCGAGGCCACGTCGATCCGAGCCTGCCATCGCACCATCCTGCCTGAAATCATCAGCCGCGGATCATCTACTCACTGCGCTGGCTCGGCCAATCAAGCTGCTCAGCAAGGACCACGCGCTGGGAGATCGACGAACAGATCGCCGCGTACCGGTCCGAGCAAGCACCGCTCATATCGCAGGGACTCGTCGCGTGCGGCCTGTATGGCGGGCCGCGGCCTAGCTCTACCTACCTGCGGCACCCGATCGTCGAGCGCGTCGACGCCACTGGCGGCCTACGTGCGGATCTGAGCTCGGTCTCGTCGGGCAAGCCGGACCTCCCAAGGCTACTTGCTTGCGTCGCACCGCCTTGGGTGTCGCCCTCTGCCTGCATGGTCATCGAGGACGCACCAGCGGGAACCAGGGCCGGCCGTGTGGCTGGGATGCGAGTGCTTGCTATCGGATGGTCGGATGTCGGTCGACCCCGTCGCACCTCCCCTGATCTCCGGTGGCGCTGGGGTTCAGGCGAAGCCCCGACCGTCGGAGGCACTCGACGTCCCAGCCGCCCAAGGAGGTCGCGGCCGACGTGGACGTACCGAGTGGAGAATGTCTGGATGCGACCCGACCCCGGCCAGGTTCTGCATTTTTCCGAGGACCCCACCATCGCCGTGTTCGAGCCCCATGTCGCCAGAACCGCCCGGCAGAAGGACGCGTACGTATGGGCCGTGGACGCGAACCAGGCTCCCAGCTACTGGTTCCCCCGTCAGTGCCCCCGGGCGATGGCGTGGACGTCGTCGCGCACGACGAAGGCTGATGCTGATTTCATCCTCGGTCCCGGCTCGGGGCCACGCGTCCACGCCGTGGAGTACGACTGGCTGTCTCGTATCCAGTCCGTCGACCTGTTCGCCTACCGGCTGCCCGCCGATGCCTTTGAGCCGTTCGGAGAGCCTGAACCCCACGCGTTCGTCGCTACCGAGCCTGTTCGCCCGCTCGGACCGCCGGAGAAGGTCGGCGACCTCCTGCAGCTACACGAGGCCGCCGGCATCCAACTCCGCGTGCTGCCCCGACTGGGCGCATTCTGGGCAGCGGTCACGGCCAGCACGTTGGAGTTCGGTGGGATCCGGCTCGGGAACGCGCAGACGTAGCGTTACGGCGGAGCTCGCAGCTCGTCAGATGGGCGCCCCTCCGACCGCGGGGCCGGCGTGGCCGGCCCGCGAACCGGCGGCGGCGCGTTGACTGCTCGTACTGCACGGCAGTTGTGGCGTGTCGCGAGAAGACTGAGGCCGGTCGGGCTGTGGTGGTCACCGCGGGGTTGATGTTGGCGGGCGGGTGGCCTCGTCGGACGCAGTGGTGGAGCTGTTCGCAGGCCGTTTCTGCAGGACCGAGCCGGCGCCCGCCGGGTCGGGACGCACTTGCAGGGCCGGTGTCGTGGCGCGGCTACCTGGGCGAGCCCGACTCAGGAACCGTAGAACGGCAGAACCGGCTTCAGAGATCCTCACCGCCGCTCGCCCGCCGTCCTTGCGATCTTCCTGCACCAGCGGGCACACCTGAGTCCACCGGTCGGTGCCAGCCACGCGACGACCCCGGACTGCGACTGGACGGGACCGCAGCACGGCACGGAACAGTGTGTGCCAGACCCGACTGCGGCGCGCGGGTGGCTCCTGTATGGCCCGGTCAGCCTGCGGCTTCTGAGCGTCTTCGAGGTGGTTGGAGTCATTGTCGACCGACGGGGCGCAGGCGCTGGCCTGTCTGACGCGAAAGGTGAAGAGTCAGAGCCCAGCGCGGGTCGAGGTCATCTGTCGCCCACGCAGCAGGACCGCGATGGAAAGGGCCGGAATCATTGCAGCCCGCCTGCGTGACAGCCCGCCTGCGTGGCCCGCTCCCCCGGGACCAGCCACCTAGGCGTCGGTACTCGACCGAGCATGAAGCACGAATACCGGCGGGGTGGGTTCGACCTTGCCGACCTCTCGCACCAGCTCGGTGGCAACCTCGCGTAGTTTCCTGTTCTGATTCTGCGACTGCTGTCTCAGTAGATCGAAGCCCGCGTCGGCGGAGCAGTGATTGCGCTGCATCAAGATGCCGATCGCCTGGTCGATCACCGGCCGAGTGGCGAGCGCCCGCGTCAGATCCTCGACAGTCTGCGCGAGTTCGCTCGTACACGACCGCGTTTCCTGGGTCGTCATCGTCACGGGTTCCCGAACGGCGCATCCGGCAAACGAGTGGTCGGTTGCCCAGCGCCCGACCAGACGCCGCGGGTCCATCCCCCGCGGGTCTCACAGCCATCCGCGCGGGCACGTTGAGATGCGCCGGAGGAGGCAACAGTGTCGGCACAGGAGCCGAACGATCGAGAGTTCGCCGTCCCAGACGATCCCCTAGCGGTGGTACGCCCAGGTGATCCCGATCCGTTCCAGGGGCGCTGCGGAGCTTGCGAGTTCCGCTGGTGGGACGACCGGGACGATCCAGCCGAAGACGCCCCGTGGCACTGCCACCGCGACCCGGGCCATCTCGGCCAGCACATCGCCACAGATCCTGGTCGTCGGGGTCCGGACCGAATCCAACCGGTGCTGACTCGGGCACGGGATGGGACCTGGCGGTGGTCGGCGGAGCCTGCAGCGGACGTCCTGCGCCGCTGCGTCGGCGCCGTCGTGGGAACGGCGCCGTGGCTGCCGCGGTTCGCGCTCCCCAATTGCCGCGGGCTGACCAACCGGCAACTGCTGAGGGTACTTCCCGGGAAGTGCTGGCCCCGCCGACCACCGGCGCCAGGTCTACCCGAGCTCGTCGCCGATCGATAGACGAGCGCCGACTTCGTCAGGAACCCGTCAGTTTCACCGAAATAGTCGTCAGGTGACCGAAAGGTTCGAAGAACCGTGTGCCTACGAGGATGGGTGCGTGATCGGAGCCGTTACTCACCCCCCAATGACCCCGGCCGTCTTCGGTGAGCTGGAGTCAGAGGTCCGCAGCTACTGCCGCAACTGGCCGGTCGTGTTCGACACCGCCCGCGGCAGCCGCCTCACCGACGTCGACGGCAACAGCTACCTCGACTTCTTCGCCGGCGCCGGCGCGCTCAACTACG
>NZ_JBFWOY010000034.1:0-90658 GCF_050250275.1 Pseudonocardia sp. | reverse complement strand
AAGCGGTCGTTGGCGCCCGCCGGCCACGGTGACAACACCCCCCAGATCATCGACAACAGGGGCAACGAGTCATGCCGTGGCCGGTGGCCTGCAAGCCCTCACCGGGCTTGATCAAGAAGGTAACGGGTGCGGGCCCGGCGGCGTGTGGTCGTCCGGGCGCTGACCGCCGTCCGCGGGACGAGAGCGTCACCGGTGGCGTGCATGTCCCGATGTCGAGGGTGTACGTCCCGGATCCGGGTGGAGCACACCCCGGCGTCCGGTGATCTGCGCGCCGTGGTGCTCGCCTCCAGTCCCGAGAGCACGGCCCACTCCGAGGGCGGGCACCCGCGCGGAGCCGGGCCGCGCGGAGCCGGGCCGCGCAGAACCGGGACATGGACGTCATCGGTTACGCCCATGTCCCGCGAACGACGATCACCACACGCACGCACGCAGGCCGGTGGCACCGTGCCGCGGGGCGTGGGGACCTGCCCGTCCGGCGGGGTCGACCCTCACCACGACTTTCGGCACCCGGTGCCGAAATGCTAGGTTGCCGCGGACCAGACAGCCTGGCGAGGGAGCGGGGATGGCGAGCACGAGCGAGTGGTTCGAGACGGTCGCCGAGGCGCAGCGGCGGGCACGCAAGCGGCTGCCGAAGTCGGTCTACATGGCGTTGGTCGCGGGCAGCGAGCGTGGCGTCACCACCGAGGACAACGTCGACGCGTTCGCGGAGCTGGGCTTCCGCCCGCGCATCGCGGACCTTCCGCAGGAGCGCGACCAGTCGACGTCGGTGATGGGCCAGGACATCGCGTTCCCGGTGGTCATCTCGCCGACGGGTGTGCAGGCGGTCGACCCGGAGGGTGAGGTCGCGGTCGCGCGGGCGGCGGCGGGTATGGGCACGGCGATGGGGTTGTCGTCGTTCGCGAGCCGTGCGGTGGAGGACGTCGCCGCGGCGAACGACAAGCTGTTCTTCCAGATGTACTGGGTCGGCTCCAAGGAGCGGATCCTGGCGCGTGCCGAGCGTGCCCGGGCTGCGGGCGCCAAGGGCCTGATCATGACCCTGGACTGGTCGTTCTCCAACGGCCGGGACTGGGGCAGCCCGATGATCCCGGAGAAGCTGGATCTGAAGGCGATGCTGCGGTTCGCGCCCGAGGGCGCGCTGCGGCCGCGGTACCTGGTGAACTGGCTCAAGCACGGGAAGCTGCCGGATCTGACGACGCCGAACCTCGCGCTCGGCGACGAGGAGGCCCCGACGTTCTTCGGCGCCTACGGCGAGTGGATGGGCACTCCGTTGCCCACGTGGGAGGACATCGCCTGGCTGCGGGAGAAGTGGGGCGGCCCGTTCGCGATCAAGGGCATCACGCATCCCGACGACGCGCGGCGCGCGGTCGACGCGGGCGCCACGGCGATCTCGGTGTCGAACCACGGCGGCAACAACCTCGACGGCACACCGGGCGCGATCCGGCTGCTGCCCGCGGTGGTGGACGCGGTGGGTGACCGGGTCGAGGTCCTGATGGACGGTGGTGTCCGCCGCGGCAGCGACGTGGTGAAGGCGTTGGCGCTGGGTGCGCGGGCGGTGTTGATCGGGCGCGCGTACCTGTGGGGGCTGGCGGCCAACGGCGAGGCGGGGGTGACGAACGTGCTGCAGCTGCTTCGCCAGGGCATCGACTCGGCGTTGCTGGGGCTGGGCAAGGCGTCGATCCACGAGCTGAGCCGGGAGGACCTGATCATCCCGGCGGACTTCGGCCGGACCGGGAAGCTCTGAGGCCGCGCGTGCGACGTTCGAGCGTTGTCGGCCGGTGCCCGGCGCGGCGGGCGGGTCGGCGGGTCCACCCGGAGGCCGGTTCCTGAGCCGGGGCCGGCTGCTCGTGGTGGTGGCGGCCGGCCCGGTGGATGCGACGACCGTCCCGCGAGCCGGGCCGTCACCGGTCGGCGTGCTGCCTGTCGGCGGACTCCGGGACGGCGCCGGCCGCCCAGCCCGCGTGGTCGTCCCACGCCTGCAGCGGCAGCGCGCTGGTGAACGTCCGCTGCGCACCGGTGACGGGGTCGGTGAAGGCCAGGGTGCGGGCGCACAGCTGCAGGGGACGGGTCCAGTCGTCGAGTGCGGTGTCGTGCAGCTCGGGGTAGAAGCGGTCGCCGAGGATCGGGACGTCGAGCCCGGCCATGTGCAGGCGGAGCTGGTGGGTGCGGCCGGTGTGCGGGGTGAGCCGGTAGCGGCCCAGCCCGTCGCGGTGCTCCAGCAGTTCGACGAACGTCTCGGCGTTGGGTGGGCCGTCGACCTCCTGGGCGAGGATGACGCCGCGTTGCTTCACGATCCGGCTGGTGACGGTGCGCGGCAGGATCAGCGTTGGGTCGTACGGGGCGACGGCCTCGTAGGTCTTGGCGACGCGGCGGTCGCGGAACATCGTCTGGTAGGCGCCGCGGTCCTCGCGACGGACGACGAACATGAGCAGCCCGGCGGTGACCCGGTCGAGGCGGTGGGCGGGGGAGAGGTCGGGCAGGTCCAGGTCGCGGCGCAGCCGCACGAGCGCGGTCTCGACGACATGGCGGCCGCGCGGGATCGTCGACAGGAAGTGCGGCTTGTCGGCGACGACGAGGTGGTCGTCGCGGTGGACGATGCCGATGGGGAAGGGAACGGGCACCTCGTCGGGCAGGTCGCGGTGCAGCCACACGAACGTGCCGGGGACGAACGGCGAGTCGGGGCGCAGCGCCCCGTCGACCCCGGCGATCTCGGCACCGGCGAGCATCGCGTCGATGCGTTCGGGCTCGACGCGCGGCAGGCGGTCGACGAGGTGATCGCGCATGAGCGTCCAGGGGCCGTCGTCGGGGGTCCGTAGCCGGACCGCATCGAGGCCGTGCCGCTGGGGCAGCGGCGAGCGCAGCGATCGCCTCATCGCGGGCGAGCCTAGCCGGGTGGCGCGGTGTCGTCGCGGAGGTGGGGGGTGGCGGGCGCGCTCGGTGGGTCGGCGCCGCGGCGGTCGGGTCCTGTTGCGGCAGTGCGGACGCCGACGACGCAGCGACACGCGCCGACGACGCAGCGACACGCGCCGACGACGCAGCGGCACGCGCCGACGACCTGCGGCGTTCACCCGTTCGTGGACCCCGCGTGCCGGTCGCCGTGACCTGTTTGAGACCTTGGGGTGGCCCCCGACAGCTCCCCGATCTTCCTGGAGGTAGGCATGCGCAAGCTTCGTCGTCGGTTCGGTCGTACCGTGAACGGCCTGGTGGAAGGCCTGTCCGTCGTCGCGGGCTGGAACCGTGGGAAGCGCCGCAAGCGGTGACCGCAGCGGAGGCGTCGCGCGTGGGCGGCGGCGCCTCTGCCCACGCCCGGGTCCGGCGCCCCCACGGCGGGCGCGCAGAGATCGGGCTGATCGCATTACCCTCGATCGTCACGGCCGGTGCACGGACGCGCCGGCCGGTTGCGCAGGGTCGCCCCAGGTCCTGCCCGACGAGACGGGACGTCGTGATCCGCGGGTGATCAGCCACAGCAACGGCGCCACCACCGGCGGACGAACGGAGGGGACGAGCGTTGAGCGGCTACCCGGAGCCATTCCAGCTCGAGATCGGGGACGACGCGGACGGCAGACCGCGCGTCACCGTGCGCGGGGAGCTGAGCTACACCACCGCCCCGGCACTCGACGAGCAGCTGCGCGCCCTGCCCGGCCCCGGTGCCGCGGGCGCCGACGTGGTGATCGACCTCGCGGGGGTGTCGTTCTGCGACTCGTCGGGGCTCGCCGCCCTGCTCTCGGCGCACCGCCGGGCCCGCAGGCGTGGGGGGACGGTGACGTTGCGCGGCCCGCAGGGCCCGGTGCGTCGCATCCTGCGCCTCACCGGAGTCGAGGTGCTGTTCGCGATCGAGGACGCGGGATCGCGCGGGGTGCCCCGCGCCGATGCCGCCGGAGGTCGGGGTTGAGCACCCTGGACCGGCCCGTCCCGACGTTCGCCGACGTCGAGGCGGCGGCCCGCGGGCTGGCCGGGGTCGCGCACCGCACACCCGTCGTGACCTCCCGGACGCTCGACGGCATGGTCGGCGCATCGGTCTTCCTCAAGTGCGAGAACCTGCAGCGTGGTGGTGCGTTCAAGTTCCGCGGTGCCTACACGGCACTGTCGCGGCTGTCGGCGGAGCAGCGGTCGGCGGGGGTGCTCGCGTACTCCTCGGGCAACCACGCGCAGGCCGTGGCGCTGGCCGCGCGGGAGCTGGGGACGTCGGCGACGATCGTGATGCCGCTCGACGCGCCCGCGTCGAAGGTGGCCGCGACCCGCGGGTACGGCGCCGAGATCGTCACCTACGACCGCTACGGCGTCGACCGTGAGGAACTGGCCGCGACCCTCGCCGCCGAGCGTGGGCTCGCCCTGATCCCGCCGTACGACCATCCCGACGTCCTCGCCGGTCAGGGTACGGCGACGATGGAGCTGATCGAGGACGCCGGCCCGCTCGACGCGCTGTTCGTGTGCCTGGGTGGGGGTGGGCTGCTGTCCGGGGCGATCCTGGCCGCGCGCGCCCTCTCACCGGGGGTGCGGATCCACGGGGTCGAGCCGGAGGCGGGCGACGACGGGCTGCGGTCGTGGCGGGCGGGGGAGATCGTCCACATCGACGTGCCCCGCACCATCGCCGACGGGGCGCAGACCCAGCACCTGGGCCGGTATCCCTTCGCGATCATCCGCGAAGGGGTCGACGAGATCCTGACGGTGCCCGACGACGCGCTCGTCGACGGCATGCGGTTGCTGGCGAGCAGGCTCAAGCTCGTGGTGGAGCCCACGGGGTGTCTCGCGCTCGCGGGCGCGCTGGCCCGCCGGGAGAGCCTTGCGGGGCAGCGGGTCGGGGTGATCGTGAGCGGCGGCAACGTCGACCTCGACCGGTTCGCCGCCCTCGTCACCGCCTGAGCCGGCCCCACCCCGGGTGCGCCGTCCACGCGCCCCGTCGACCCGCGCCGGGACCAGGCTGCGGCTCGGGTGTTCTCGTCCGACGGCTGCGTCCGCACCGGCCACGTCGACCTCCTCGTCCGGCCGGTTCGCCGTTCGGTGTCCGACGGACGGGCGCTGCCACACGTGTTCGCGCGCACCGGCACCGATCGGCAGCGCCGGTTCGCGGCATTCGTTGCGGTTCAGGAGTTCCGTGGTCCGGCAGGCGGGGTCGGCGGGCCGGTGGTGCAGGGCGGCGGCGCGCCGGCGGGACTAACGTCGGAGGCGAAGGACACCCCTTTGCGACAGGAGAAGACCACCGCATGAAGATCGGCCTGCACATCGCTGACTTCACCTGGCCGGGCGGCCCGCAGAACCTGGCCGCCGACCTCGCCCGGATCGCGACGGCCGCCGAGGACGTCGGCGTCTCCAAGATCAGCGTGATGGACCACGTCTGGCAGATCCGCGGCGTCGGCCCCGAAGAGAACGACATGCTCGAGGCGTACACGACCCTCGGCTTCCTCGCGGCCCACACGACGAAGGTCGACCTGCTGGCCTGGGTCACGGCCGTGACCTACCGCGAGCCCGGCATGCTCGCCAAGATCGTCTCGACGCTGGACGTCCTGTCCGGCGGGCGCGCCTGGCTGGGCATCGGCGCCGCCTGGAACGACGAGGAGTCCCGCGGTCTCGGCCTGCACTTCCCGCCGACCGCCGAGCGGTTCGAGCGTCTGGAGGAGACGCTGCGCATCTGCCTGCAGATGTGGAGCGACGACGACGGCCCGTTCGACGGCACCCACTACACGCTGGGCCGCACGCTCGACTCCCCGCACCCGCTACGCCGCCCGCACCCGCCGATCCTGATCGGGGGTGGCGGGGAGAAGAAGACGCTGCGCCTCGTCGCGCAGTACGCGCAGGCGTGCAACCTGTTCGGCGGGCCGGAGGTCGCGCACAAGCTCGACGTGCTGCGCGGGCACTGCGAGGCGGTCGGGCGCGACTACGACGAGATCGAGAAGACCGTCATGTTCCCGCTCGACCCGGGCGCCGACGGCGAGAACGTCGACGCGATCCTGGAGCGGCTGGCGGGCCTGGCGAAGCTGGGCGTCACCCACGTCCACGGCTGGGTGCCCGGCGTCGCCGCCATCACGCCCCTGGAGATCCTGGGCGAGAAGGTGATCCCGGAGGCGGACAAGCTCTAGGCGAGATCCAGAAGTATCGACGCCAGCTCCTCGGGCCGGTTCTCCGGGACCATGTGGCCGGTGTCGATCTCGTGGTGGCGCCACGCGGGCGAGGACGCAGCGTGCGCGGCGGCCGCCTCGAACGCCACGCTCGGCTCGGCCGTCGCCCGGATGTAGGTCAGCCCGAACGGGCCCTGCTCCAGCGGCGTGCCGAGCCGGACCGGCTCGCTGAACGTCCGCGCCGGCTGCGGTGTGCGGCGCGGCACCGAGAACGCCGCGAGCTCGGGCGACTCGAACTCGCGCTCGCTCGGCGGGATCAGCCACGGCTCCCCGAGCCCTTGCGGCACCTGGCGTGCGGGGTTGAGCGACACGACGCTGTCGCCGTCGGCGGGGACGAACGCGTCGAGGTAGACGAGCTCGCGCACCCGGTCGCCGATCGCGTCGAGCGCGCCCGTCACGACCATGCCGCCGTAGGAGAACCCGAGCAGCACGATGTCGTCGAGGTCCTCGTAGCGGACGGTGTTGACGACGTCGAGCACGTGCGTGGTGAGCGAGACCAGCGGGCCGGTGAGGTGGGAGCGTTCACCGATGCCGGTGAGGCTCGGGGTGAACACCTCGTGGCCCTGCGCGCGCAGCAGCGGCCGGACCCTGCGGAAGCCGTAGGACCCGCCCCACGCGCCGTGCACCAGAACGAACGTCGTCATGGACCCAGTCCTACCCCAGTGTGCCGGTGCGGCGGAACTCGTCGAGCGAGCGGAGGTAGGGGGTGATGTCGAGGCCCGCCGAGGCGAGCCAGGCGTCGGCGTAGTACGTCTCGGTGTAGCGCTCACCGGAGTCGCACAGCAGGGTGACGACGCTGCCGCCGCGCCCGGCCGCGACCATCTCCGAGACGATCCGGTAGGCCGCCCAAAGGCCGGTGCCCGTGGAGGCGCCGGCCTTCCAGCCCGCCCTGGCCCACAGGTCGCGCACGGCGGCGATCGCCGCGGCGTCGGGCACCCGGATCATGCGGTCGATCGCGGTGCCGACGAAGCTGGGCTCGACCCGCTGCCGCCCGATGCCCTCGATGCGCGACGACACCGGGGTCGTGACGGCGGCGTCGCCCTCGCGCCAGCCGGGCATGAACGCCGAGTTCTCGGGGTCGGCGACGCAGATGCCCGTGGCCCGTCCGGTGTAGACGACGTACCGCGCGATCGTCGCGGAGGTGCCGCCGGTGCCCGCCGTCGCGACGACCCACGCCGGTTCGGGATGGCGCTCCCGGGCCATCTGCGCGAACAGGGACTCGGCGATGTTGTTGTTGCCGCGCCAGTCGGTGGCGCGCTCGGCGTAGGTGAACTGGTCCATGTAGTGCCCGCCGGTCTCGTGGGCGAGCCGGGTGGCCGTCCCGTAGACCTCCGAGGCGTGGTCGACGAGGTGGCAGCGCCCGCCGTGCAGCTCGATCAGCGCGATCTTCTGCCTGCTGGTCGAGCGGGCGACGACGGCGACGAACGGCACCCCGATCAGCCGTGCGAAGTAGGCCTCGGACACGGCGGTGGATCCGCTGGAGGCCTCGATGACCGGCCGGTCGCGGCGGACCCAGCCGTTGCACAGCGCGTGCAGGAACAGCGAGCGGGCGAGGCGGTGCTTGAGCGAGCCCGTCGGGTGCGTCGACTCGTCCTTGAGGTAGAGGTCGACGTCCCACTCCGGGGGCAGCGGGACGGTGAGCAGGTGGGTGTCCGACGACCGGTTGGTCTCGGCCTGGATGCGCGCCACCGCCTGCACGACCCACGCCCGGTGGTCGGGGTCGTACCGGTCGACGTCCTCACCGAGCCGGACCTCGGGACACGAGCCGCTGGTCATGGTTCTCCTCACCGGTGACGGATGTGGAGCGTCGCTGCTCGCGATCACCCTAGCGACGCCGGTGAGCGGCCCCTGTGGGTGGCGACGGTCGCTGTGGCGACCATCGCCACCCACGACCTGGGCGCCGGAGCCGGTGGGCCAGGTGGCTACCCTCCGTTCGGGCGGTTCGGGACGAACGTGGCGAGGGACATGACGGGTGCGTACGGGGGCGTGGTCTCGCCCGCCGCCGACGCGTCCGCGCGCGACCGCTGGCGGGCCCTCGCGCTGACCGACCCGGTGTCGCGGCTGGTGCGCAACGCCGCGCACGCCGGTATCGACGATGCCGACTACGACCTGCGGCTGCTCGCCCTCGCGGCGGTCGACGTCGTCGTGGGCTCGATGGGGTTCGCCCGCGAGGCCACCCTCGACGACGTCGTCGACGAGCTCACCGGCCTCGCCTCACGGATGTGCCCCGGGCGGCCCGACCAGGCCCGCGACGCCGCGCAGACCGTCGTGCGGGGGCTGCTCAACGACGCGCACGACCAGCGCCGCTTCAGCTACCGCTTCGCCGACCTCGGCGCTCCCGGTGAGGCCGTGCGCTGGGAGGCCTACAGCTTCCGGCTGCTGTCGCTGCGCGAGGCCGAGTACGGGCCCGTCGTCGTCGCGAGCGACCAGGCGGTGACGCTGTTCCTGGGCGGTCTCGACGTCGACCTGGAGGACGCCGACCGGGCCCTGGCCCACGTCCTGCAGCGCCAGCTCGACGACCGCCGCTTCGACGCCGCCGCCCGCACCGCCGCGCAGGCCGAGCGGACGAGCGTCGGCATGTCGGCGACGCTGACCGAGCTGCTCGACGCCACCCGCCGCGACGTCGGCTCGCACGACTGGGAGCGGGAGGTCCCGCAGCGGCTGGTGCGGGCGCGCCGCCACGTCGAGGCCCGGATCGGCGAGGACGACCGGCTGCTCGAACACGTGCAGGGCGGTCTCGACGCCGAGACCTCGCCGGAGGTGCGGGCGGTGTCGGGGCGCATCGTCGACCTCATCGGCCGGGCCCGGCGGGTGCACCTCGACCTGGAGCGCCGCCTCGTCGGCGCCCGCGAGGTGTTCCTCACCGCGCAGGTCCGCCAGCGGCTCGCGCGGCGGCGCCGGCTGCGGATGCTCGCGCTGCGCGACGAGGTGCTGCTGGCGGTGCTGGCGCTGCCGCGTCCCGACGCCCTCACCGTCACCGCGGCCTTCGCCGACCGGGCGCTGGGCGTGTCCGTTCCGCGGCTGAATCGTTTCGACGACATGGTCGACATGCTGTGGGCGCCGCCGCGGGCGCGGGAGTCGGCCGAGCCCGACGTCGAGGTCGTCCCCGACGTCGACGACGAGCCCCACGACGTCCAGCGCTACCCCGAGCCGGTCGTCGGCGCGGCCCGGGAGGTGCTGTCGGCGGTGACGGGGGGCGCGGAGGTCAGGTTGTCGACGTTGCTCGACGCGGTGCCGGGCGCGGCGCCGGAGGAGGACGTCGGCGAGGTCGCCGAGCTGGTGCTCCTGTCGGCGCTGTGGGCGTTCGCGCCGGACCTGGCGGCGGAGGCCGAGGGCGACGTGGCGGGGGAGATCGACGTGCTGGCGGGCGGGATCGAGGCCCGCCGCGACGAGCTGCTGCTCGCGCGGGCGGGGGTCGGGGGACCGGACCTGCTGGTGCGGCTGCGCGGTGCGCCCCGATGAGCAGTGTCGCCGCCGACCTCACCCAGGTCCGGGCCGCCGCCGAGCTGATCGGCTTCGCGCTGGCCCGCCGCGCCCGTCCCGTCGCGGGCGGGGAGTACCGCGCGCTGCTCGACCGCTACCGCAGCGAGCTGGGGTTCAAGGACGTCGTCGACACCATGGCCGAAGGCCTCGGCCTGGAGGTGCTGGGCGTCCCGCGGTCGGGGCTGGTGCTCGCGCCCGAGCCCGGTGGCGCGTTCGCGACCCGCCTCGCCGACCTGCGCACCACCATGGACGCCGACGACCGGCTCGTGTTCGGGCTGGTCCTCATCGGGATCGCCGCGTTCGCCTACCCCACCGACGCCGACTTCGACGACCCCGAGACGCGGCTGGTCGAGATCGTGCGGGTCGACGAGTTCATCCGCAGCTCGCTCGACGCCCTCGACGGGCTGGGCGGGGTCGAGGGCAGCCCCGAGGAACGCGCCCGCACCGCCGCCGCCGTCTACGCCGACCTGCCGCAGCTGGTCACCACCCAGACCGGGCGCCGCGCCCGCGGCTGCACGCTCAAGGCGGTCGAGGAGGTGTTCGGCTGGCTCGTCGAGCAGGGCGCCGCCCGCGAGGCCGGCACGCTCGGGCCCGACACCTTCCACCTCACCGACCGGTTCCGGCTGCTGGTCGCCGACAGCGCGGGCGGGGCGGCGCTCGACGTGCTGCGCGACGCCCGGGCCCGGGGGGAGGCGTCGTGAGCCCGCCCGTCATGTGGACGATGCGCCGCGTCCGGCTGCACCGCATCGGCCCCGCCGCGGCCCGGTTCGTCGACGTCACCCTGGAGCTGACCGGCGCCGACGGGCAGCCGCTGCACTCGATCCTGTGGCTGCGCAACGGCGGCGGGAAGTCGACGGTGCTGTCGCTGATCTGTGCCGTCGTCCGGCCGCACCGCCGCGACTTCCTCGCCACGTCCACGACGGGCAAGCACCTCGAGGACTACGTGCTCGGCTCCGACACGGCGCACGTCGTCGTCGAGTGGTCGGGGCCGGGGGGCGCCACCCTCGTCACCGGAGCGGTCTACGAGTGGGCCGACCGTGTCCAGCCCGCCGACCCCAACCGAGACCACGACCGTCTCGGCGCCCGCTGGTACGTGTTCCGGTCCCCGCCCGCGTCCGAGGCGACGCTCGACGCGCTGCCCTTCGACAGCGGCGAGACGCCGACCCCCTTGCGCGACTTCGTGTCCGCCGTGAAGCGCTGGGGCGCGGTCCCCGACTGCGGCGCCGCCGTCACCGACTCCCAGGACCGCTGGGCGCAGCTGCTCGACGACCACGGCCTCGACCCGTCGATCTTCACCGCGATCCTGCAGATGAACGCCACCGAGGGCGGCATCGAGGGACAGTTCCAGTTCCGCGGGCCCGACCAGTTCGTCCGCTACCTGCTGGAGCTCATCGTCGACCCCGAGGTCCCCGCCGCGGTCTCCCAGATCCTGGAGAAGGTCCGCGAGGGGCTCGCCGCGCGCCCGGAGATCCTCGCTGACCTGGCGTTCGCCGACGAGGCGGCCCCGCTGCTGGGCGAGCTGGCCGCGGCCCGCGCCGCCCACGACCGTGCCGGTGCCGCCGCCGGTGCCGCCGAGTCCACCGCGGTCGAGCTGGCCGGGGCACTCGCCGCCGCCATCCGCCGGGCGGAGGCCGACGCGGCGGGCCACGCCGAGCGGGTCGCGACCCTCGCCGCGCTCGCCGCGGGCCACGACGCCGACGCCGCCGACGACCGGCGCGCCGAGGCCGGGGCCCGCCACCGCGCGGCCGCCGCCCGGGTCGCGGCGGCCCGGCTGCGCGCCGCCGCGCTCGCCGACGAACAGGCCGACGCGTCGGCGCTGGTCGCGGGCTGGAACGCCGTCGTGACCGTCGACGCCGCGCGGGAGGCCCGGCGCCGTGTGGTGTCGCTGGAGGAGCAGCTCGCCGCCGCGACGGCGGAGGCGGCGCCGCTGCGCGCCCGCCTCGACGAGGCCGCCGCCGGCTACGCGCGCGCCCTCGACGCCGGGATCGCCGCGCTCGGCGCCCGCGCCGCGGGGCTCGACGCCGAGGTCGCGCAGGCCCGGGAGGCCGAACGGGCGGCGCGCGCCGCCTCGCAGGCCGCGTCGGAACAGCGGGGCGTCCTCGCCGGCGAGCTGACCGCGGTGACCCAGGCCCTCGCGGGCCTGGAGGCCGACCTCGCCGCGGCGGCGGCCCACCTCGACCACGCGCCCGGCGCGGGCGTCGACGCCGCCGCCGTCGAGGACGCGGTCGCCCGCCACGAACAGGCCGACGCCGACGCCGCCGACGAGCTCGACCACCTCGCCGCCGAACGGGTCGTACTGCGCGAGCGGCGCCAGGAGCTGACCGCGTCGGCCGACGGCGTCGCCGCCGCCCGCCGGGCCGCCGAACGGACCGCCGAGACCACCGCCGCCCGGTCCGCGGAGCTGCGCGACCGGGTCACCGAGCTGGTCGCCGACGAGCGCCTGCGCACCCTGGCGGGCGGCACCGACGTCGACCCGGTCGCCGAGGCCGCCGACCTCGCCGCGCTGCTCACCGCCGCCGTCGCGCGGGCCGAGCGGGAGCGGGTCGAGCTCGCGGTGGCCGAGGCCGACGACGAGCGCGCCCTCGCCACGCTGGGCGCCGACCGGCTGCTGCCGCCGACGCTCGACGTCGTCCGCGCCGCCGACGTCCTCGACCGCGCCGCCATCCCGGTCACGACGGGCTGGCGTTACCTCGCCGACTCCGTCCCGCCCGAGCGGCGCGCCGACCTGATGGCGGCCGCACCCGCGCTCGCCGGCGGCCTGCTCGTCCACGAGGACCGCGACCTGCCCGCGGCCCGCACGGCGCTCACCGCGGCGGGGTTGCGGCCCACGTCGCCGGTGGTGCTGGCGACGACCCGCGATCTCGAAGGCGCCGTCGGCGGGGACGTGACGGGCTGGCTGCTGCCGCCCGCCGCCGCCCTCACCGACCGGGCCGCCGCCGGCGCGGAGATCGACCGCCGCGAGGCCGCCCGCGCCCACCGCGCCGACGCCGACGCCGCGCTCGTCGCCCGCCGCGACGCCGACGCCGACCTGCGCCGCCGCCTCGAGACGCTGCGCGCCGACTGCCCGCCCGGCACCCTCGACGCGCTCGACGCCGCCGCCGCGGAGGCCGCCGAGGCCGTCGCCACCGCCGACGCCGACCTGGCCCGGATCTCCGCCGAGGTCGCGGCCGTCGGTGCGCGGGAGGCCGACGCCGACACCCGCCGCGGCGAGCTGGAACGGGCCCGCCGGTCCGCCACCGCGGCGATCGCGACGCTGTCGTCGCTGCTCCCGCGCGTCCGCGACGCCGCCGCGCGCCGGGCCCGGGCGGCCGAGCTGCCCGCGCTCATCGCCGCCCGCGGCGCGGAGGTGTCGAGGGAGACCGGCGCCGAGGCTGCCGCCCGCGACGCTGCCACAGCCGCGTCCGAGCAGGTCACCGCGGTGCGGCGGGTGCTTGGCGAGCAGCACGAGGTCCGCGCCTCGCTGCCCGACCCCGGCCCTTCAGCGCAGGCCCCCGAACCGCTCGACGACGCCCGCCGCGCCTGGGAGAGTGCCGACCGGGCCTACCGGCGCGAGGTGTCGGAGTCCGCCCTCGCGGTCGCGCTGGAGGAGGCGCGCCGCGCGCTCGCGGCGCCCGCGGCCCGCGTCGCCGACCTGCGCCCCGCGATCCGCGACCGGGCCGAGGCGCTGCTCGACGGGCCCGACGGCGCCGACCCCGCCACCCGCGACGCCGCCGCCGCACGCGCGCAGGCCGCGGCCGAGCGGTTGACGTCGGCCGGTGGCGAGCTGCGCGCCGAACAGCGCGCCGCCGACGCGGAACTGGCCGCCCACCCGGCCGCGGACGACGAGGACCTGCCGGACGATCCCGGCGAGCTCGACGCCGTCCGCACCCGTGCCCTCGACGAGGCCGCCGGGGCCGCGGCCCGCGCCGCCGAGCACCTCACCGCGAAGGCCGCCGCGCAGGACAGCGCCCGCGACACGGAAGCGTTGCGCGGCAACGCCCGCGAACGCGCGACCGGCCTCACGCACCTGCTCGAGCTGCTGCGCGTCGAACCGCCGGACGGCGGCCCCGACACCCCCGACGTGGGCTCCCTCGACGACGCCCACACCGCCGTCACCGCCGCCCGCGCCGCCGTCGACGCCGCCCTCGCCGAGGCCCGCAAGGCCTCCCGCAGCGTCGAGGACGTCGCCCGCCGCATCGTCGTGTGGGCAGCCTCCGACCGGTTCGCCGCCGTCAAACCCGATGTGCGCGACCGCTTCCGGGTCGCCGACGTCGCCGGGGAGCTCGCGCCCGTCGCCGACACCCTCGCCGCCGACCTCGCCGTCTACGCGGACAACCTGCGCGACCGCCTCACCGACCTGGAGGCGGACAAGGCCGTCGTGGTCACCGCGATGACCGGAATGGTCCGCCAGGCGCTGCGTTCGCTCGCCCGCGCCCAGGCGCTGTCCGAGCTCCCGCCCACGCTGGGGGAGTGGGCCGGGCAGCGGTTCCTGGAGGTCGGGCCGCGCGCCGGCGTCGAGACCGCCGACGCCGTCGTCCGCGACCGGTGCGCCCGGCTCGTCGACGCCCTCACCGCCCGCGGCGCCGAGGTCCCCCGCGGGCTGGAGCTGCTGTGGCAGGCCACCGACGCCGTCGTCGGCGACGGCAACTGGAAGGCCCGCGTCCTCAAGCCGTCGACGACGTTCGCCGTCGAGCGGGTGTCGGTCGAGCGGATGCGGAAGTGGTCGGGCGGGGAGAAGGTGACGATCTCGCTGCTGCTGTTCTGCATGGTCGCGAAGCTGCGCGCCACCAGCCGCGGCCGCGACGTCCCCGGCCTCGGCGCGCTCCCGCTGGACAACCCGCTGGGAAAGGCCAACTACGTGGTGTTCCTCGACCTGCAGCGCAAGGTCGCCGCCGCCAACGGCGTCCAGCTGATCTTCCTCACCGGCGTCGGCGACCTGAAGGCCGTCGGTCGCTTCCCCAACATCATCCGGATGCGCAACGTCGCAGGCCGGGGACGGCAGTACGTCCGCCAGGAGGAGCGCATCCTGGCCGACGCCGACCCGTCCGACGCCGTCGACACGACCCGGGTCTGGCGCGAGGACCCCGTCATGACCCTGATGTGAGGTGACCGTGACCGCCCCCGCCACAGAGACGCTCTCGCCGCTGGCCGCCCGCCTGGCCGACGTGATCGGCGACGCCCGTACCGGCCGCATCCCCCTCGACGTGCTCTACGCCGCCGCGCACCGCGCCGACACGAGCCTCGCCGGTGCCGCCGACGCCCGCGCCCGGCTGCGCGCGGTGTGCGACGAGCTGGCCGAGGCCGGCATCGTGCGGCTGCCCCGCGTGGGCGGCACCGGCTGGGAGACGTTGCCGCGCCCGGCCCTGCCGCGGTTCGTCACCCGGGTCGGCCGTCCCGGGTTCGTCGCCGACCCGCCCGACATCCGGCCCGTCACCGCCACCGCCTGGCACGCCGACCTGCGGTGGGTGCCCGCGTTCCTGCGCGACGAGCACCCCACCCCCGGTGAACGTGCCCTGCTCGACGGCGTCCAGGAACTGCTCGCCGTCGGCGGCGCCGCCGACGTCGTCCCCGTCCAGGAACGTTCGGTGCGGCTCACCGGCGACGAGAAGGCCCTCGGCCCGCTGCTGCGGGGCAGGCTGTTCCGCGAGGGGCGGCTCACCCGGGAGCTGCTCGGCATCCGCCGCGCCCGCTGGCAGCCCATCGCCCGCCACGTCGGGGACGGCCCGATCACCCTGGTCGTCGAGAACGTCGCCACCTGGGAGTCGCTGGCCGACGCGCTTCCCGACGACGGCACCGTCGGCCAGGTGGTGTGGGGGATGGGCAACCAGCTCGGGGTCGTGCTGGAGGCGCTGGCCGAGGAACGGCCCGAGGAGCTGTCGTACTTCGGTGACCTCGACGTCGGCGGCCTGGAGATCGCCCGGCGCGGTGAGATGACCGCCGAGGCCGTCGGGTTGCCGGCGTTGCGCCCGTCCACGCTGTACGCGTGGCTGCTCGACGAGGGCGAGCCCCAGCCCGCCGGCCCGTACGCGGGCGACATCGCGGAGCTGACGGCGTGGCTCCCCGACGGGCTGCGCGGCCCCGTCGCCGACCTGCTGCGCAGCGACACCCGCCTGGCCCAGGAGTGGATCGGCCGCGAGCAGCTGCTCGAGACCGACCTGCGCGACCTGCGCTGACTATCCGACGGCTGCCTGGAAGGCGGCGAGCACGTCGTCGGAGAACAGCACGAACCGTGCCTCCCGCACGCGGAAGCCGGTGGCGCGCACCGTCTCCACGGCGGCAACGGCGGCGTCGTCGAGCGGCCAGCCGTAGATGCCCGCCGACACCGCCGGGAACGCGACCGTCGCCGCACCCAGCTCGTCGGCGACCCGCAGCGACTCCCGGTAGCACGACTCCAGGAGGTGGCGGCGGTTCTCCTTCCTGGAGTAGACCGGCCCGACGGTGTGGATCACCCAGCGCGCCGGCAGGTTCCCCGCGGTGGTGGCGACGGCCTGCCCGGTCGGCAGCCCGTCGGGATAGCGGGTGGCCCGCAGCTGCCGGCACTCGCGCAGGATCCCCGGGCCGCCGCGGCGGTGGATGGCGCCGTCGACACCCCCACCGCCCAGCAGTGACGAGTTCGCCGCGTTCACCACGGCGTCCACCTCGGCCTCGGTGATGTCCCCGCGTACGAGCACGATCCCGGTCACGGCCCGACTTCCCTGATCGTCGTCATCGCTGTCACGACCTGCTCCGCAGCGCGGCCAGCAGCGGGATCGCCGCGATCTTCTCCTCGGTCAGCGACGCCCACTCGATGTGGCCGGTCGGGCGGTCACGCCGGCCCGCGCGACAGTCGATCACCCGCTCCGGGGTGACGACCAGGTCGACGGGCGCGTCGTGCGACGACGTGGGGATCACCCCGCGGGGGCGGACCTGCAGCTCGTGCACCGTCGTCACGACGACCGTCGCCGGTCCGATCAGCCCCGCCGCGGACGCGAGGGCGAACTCCAGGTCGGCGAACCCGCCGCCCTTGCCCAGCCGGGCACCGTCCTCGCCGACCGCCACGCACCCGGTGACGACGAGGTCGACCGGCTCCAGCTCGTCGACGGCGACGCGGCGGGCCGAGCGCAGGGCGTTCTTGATCGACACGGCGCGGCGCGGCGGGTCGGCCAGGTGGTCGGGGTCGAGCAGGAAGAACGGGTCGTCCTCGGCCAGGCGCGGGACGGCCATGTAGACGGTCTTGCCGTCCTCCAGCGCCCGCTGCCGGACGGGGAGCTGCGCGGAGTCGGGGTTGGACTTCACCCGCCGCGCCGCCGCCCACTCCGGCAGCGCACGCAGCCGCTGCGCCGCGGCCTCGGCGCCGACGAAGTTGGAGATCCGGTTGCGGGCACCGGGGAAGCGGGCGACACCGCGCTCACTCAGCGACGTCCACACCTCGTCGCGCAGCGCGGCCTTGGCCGCCAGCAGTTCCGGGTCGCCGCCCGCGTCGTGGTCGTGCCGCCTCGTCGTACGCCCTGCCATGTGCGGAACCGTAACGGTGCCCCCGCCCGCGGTACGAACCGTGCCGCTCGTACCGCGCCGGGCCGGGCGCGGCGGCCGTGGACGCCCCGACGCGTCGGAGCTCGAAGGTCCGAGGCCGCGAACGGTGCGTCGGCGAGGGCGACCGGGCGCACCTGGGCCGTGGTCGTCGGCCGGCGTGAGTGGCGCCGGGCGCAGCCGCACACCCCACCCCGGGCGTCGGGTTTGCCCCCCGGCGTCGCGAACGTCCGCCGAACGCGGCGTTCCTAGCGTCGACGACGAGCCGATCGGCACGAGGCCGGCGGCATTCGTCATCGTCAGGAGTCCGTCGTGTCCACCGCCACCGAGCCCCCGCGCACCGCGGCGCCCGCCCCGCTGCGGCCGGTCGTGCTGCGCGCCGCGGCCGACGCGGTGCCGGTCGTCGCCGCCTACGTCCCGTTCGGGCTCACCCTCGGCGCCACCCTGGCCGCCTCGGGCAGCTCACCGCTCGTGGCCTGGTCGTCCTCGCCGCTGCTGTTCGGCGGCGCCGCGCAGCTGCTCGCGGTGCAGCTGCTCGGGGCGGGGGCCGACGTCGCGGTGGTCGTGCTGGGCGCGCTCGTCGTGAACTCCCGGATGCTGCTCTACAGCGCCTCGCTGGCCCAGCACGCCACCGGCTGGTCGCGACGCGCCCGCTGGGCCGGGGCCTACCTGCTCGCCGACCCCGTCTACGCGCTGGCCATCGGCCGGTTCACCAAGCCCGACGGTGGCGGCGACGCCCGCGTCCGGCTCACCTACTACATGAGCGTCGGCCTGACGCTGTGGACGGCGTGGATGGCCATCACCGCGGCCGGGGTGCTGCTCGCGGGTGTGCTGCCCGCCGGGCTGCGCCTCGACGTCGCCGCGCCGCTGACGTTCGTGCTGCTCGTGCTGCCGATGCTGACCTCGCGCCCGGCGTGGGCCGCGGCCGCGACGGGAGGGGCGGTCGCGGTGGCGGCGTCCGGGCTGCCGCTGGGGCTGGGCCTGCTCGTCGGGTCGGCCGCCGGGATCGCCGCAGGTGCGCTGGTGGGGCGTCGTCATGGGTGAGCTGCTGGTGCTCGTCGCGATCGGCGTCGGCACCTACCTGATGCGCGCGGCCTTCCTCGCCACGGCCGGTGCGCGCCCGCCCGCCGCGGTCGCCCGGCTGCTGCAGCACGTCGGACCGGCGGTGCTCGCCGCGATCGCGCTGCCCGCGCTCGTCGCACCGCAGGGCCGGATCGCCCTCGACGCGACGGTGCCCGCGCTGCTCGCCGCCGTCGTCGCCGGGGTGTCCTGGAAGTTCACCCGCAGCCTGCCGCTCGCCCTGTTCGGCGGGCTCGTCGTGGCCTGGGCCGCGACCTGGCTCCTGACCTGACACACACGCCAGACACTCCGGGGGGAGAGCAAGTCATGATCGAGATTCGCGAGTTGCACGACGGGGAGTTCGACGTCCTCGACACGGTGTTCGAGGGCCTGTCCGACGAGAGCCGTTTCCGGCGGTTCCACGCACCGGTGCGCGGGCTCACCGCGAACGCCCGGCGGACGCTGGCCGCCGTCGACGGGCGCCGCCACGTCGCCGTCGCCGCGTTCGCCGACGGCCGCCCCGTCGGCATCGCCCGGCTCATCGCCGACGCGACCGGAGTCTGCGACCTCGGCGTCGAGGTCGTCGACGACGCGCAGCGCGCGGGCCTCGGTGCCCGCATGCTCCGCGAGGTCGCCGACCTGGCCGCCGCCGCCGGGCACGTCCTCGTGCAGGCCGACGTGCTCAGCACGAACCGGGCCGCGATGCGGCTGGTGTTGTCGGTGTTCCCGGACGCGGTCGCGTTCCCGGAGGGCACGACGACGCGGCTCGTCGCCGCCCTGCCGGCGCGCACGTCCCCGGTGGCGTGCGCGGTGCCCTGCGCGGCGTGACCGCTGCGCCGTCCGGCGGCGTCCGGCGTGGGCCGAGCGGCCCTGGCGCCGGGGGAGGCGGCCCAGCAGGCTGATCCGGGAGGGGCCCGGAGGAGCGGTGATGCTGCAGGTCAACCTGCTGGGGGAGCAGTCGGTCACCGACGACCTCGGGACCGTGCGCGCGCGGTCCTCGCGTGCGCTCCTGCTGATCGCCTATCTCGTGGTGCACGCCGGCGTGCCGCAGACCCGCCAGCACCTGGCCGCGCTGTTCTGGCCCGACTCCGCCGACGAGCAGGCGCTGACCAACCTGCGCCGCGAGCTGCACCGGGTCAAGGCGATGCTCGACGACGACCCCGCGCTCGTCGTCACCGCCCGCGACCTGTGCTGGACCGACTCGCCCACCTGCCGGGCCGACGTGCGCTCGTTCGCGCTGGTCCGGGCCGCGGCCCGGACCGCCGCCGCGGCCGGTGACGAGGAGCAGCAGCTGGCCAGGGCCGGTGCGGCCGTCGCCTGCTACCGCGGTGACTTCCTGCCCGGCGGGTTCGACGACTGGGTGCTCGACGCCCGCGCCGAGCTGGAACAGCAGTGCGTCGACCTGCTCGACATGATCGCCGGCAGGGGCGCGGGCGACGCCGCGGTCGCGGCCGCGCGCCGCCGGGTCGCACTGCGCCCGCTGGAGGAGCCCGGCTATCGCAGGCTGATGGAGCTGTACGCGGCGGCCGGGGACCGGGCCGCCGCCGTCAGCACCTACCACCGCTGCGCCTCGGTGCTCGAACGTGAGCTGGGGGTGGACCCCGACCCGCAGACCCGGGCCACGCTCGAGCGGGTTCTCGCCCCGCCCGCCCCGGAGCGGGCACCCACGCCCGCGCGGCGGACCGGGCCCGGCGCCGCGCGGCTCGTCGGGCGCGCCCCCGAGCTGGCACGGCTGCGCGCCGCCTGGCGCGCCGCCGCCGACCGGCCCGGCCTGGTCGTCGTGCGCGGGGAGGCGGGCGTCGGCACGTCCCGGCTGGTGGCAGAGCTCGCCGAAGAGTGCCGGCGCGCGGGCGCGGTCGTCGCCGTCACCCAGGGGTTCGGCAGCGCCGGCCGGCTCGCGCTCGCCCCGGTCGCCGACTGGCTGCGCACACCCGAGATCCGGGCCGCCGCCGAACGCCTCGCGCCAGTGTGGCGGGCCGAGATCGACCGGCTCGTCCCGTCGGCCAGGACCCCCGCCGCGGCGACCGACACCTGGCAGGGACACCGGCTCTTCGAGGCCGTCACGCGGGCGCTGGCCGCCGTCGACCGGCCCCTGCTGCTCGTCGTCGACAACCTGCACTGGTGCGACCAGGAGACGCTCGGGTTCCTCACCTTCTGCCTGGGCGCCGCCACCGCGACACCGCTGCTGGTCGCCGCGACCACCCGCATCGACGACGCCGACCAGGAGCCGGGCCTACCGGAGTGGCTCACCCGGATGCGGTCCACGCGGGGACCCACCGAGATCGAGGTGCGCCCCTTCGAGACCGCCGACACCGCAGCACTGGCCGCATCGGTCACCGGCCACCCGCTCGACGACGACGCCGCAGCCCTGCTGCAGGCCACCACCGGTGGGTTCCCGCTGCACGTCGTCGAGGCGGTGCGCTGCGGCGAGCTCGACCCCGGCGACCTCGGCACCGTGCTGCGGCACCGGCTCGACGCCGTCGGGGACTCCGCCCGCGCGATCGCGGGACTCGCCGCCGCCGTCGGCCGCGACTTCACCCTGGACCTGCTCGGCGCCGCCTCCGAGCTGCCGGCCGACGCCGTCGTCGCCGCCGTCGACGAGCTGTGGCGGCAGCGGATCCTGCGCGAGACCGGGGACGGCTACGACTTCGCGCACGACCTGCTGCGCGCCTGCGCCTACGAGCAGGCCGGCCCGCCGGCGCGCTGGCTGTCGCACCGCCGGCTCGCCCAGGCCCTCGAGGTGCTGCACGCCGGCGACCTCGACGCGGTGTCGGCGCAGCTCGCCGAGCAGTACGCCCGCGGCGGGCGCGGCGCCCGGGCCGTCGGCTACTACCGGCGCGCCGCCGCCGTCGCGAGCGGCCGGTACGCCCACGCCGAGGCGGTCCGGCTCCTCGACGAGGCCCGCGCGATCCTGGCCAGGACACCGGCCGGCCGCGGCCGCGACACCGCGGAGCTCGCCGTGCTGGAGGCGACGGCCGCCCCGCTCAACGCGCTGTACGGCTACTCCGCGCCGCGGCTGCGCGACACCCTCGAACGGTCGGTCGCACTCGCCGCCGGCCTCGGTGACCGGCGGGCCGAGGTCACCGGGCTCGTCGGGCTGTGGTCGTCGCGGTTCGTCAGCGGTGAGACGACGGCCGCGCACGCCACCGCGTCGCGGGCCCTGTCCCTCGTCGACGACGGGTCCGACCTCGCGGGGCCGGCGCACCTCGCCGTCGGCGGGTCGGAGCTCACCCTCGGCCGCCCCGCCGACGCCCTGCACCACCTCGACCGCGCCGCCGCGATCGGCGGCGGCCACCCACTGACCGTCGGCACCCGGTCGGACATGCACGTCCGCGCGTTCGCCGCGCACGCGCACTGGCTGCTCGGCCACGACGACGCCGCGCTCGCCGCCTGCCGGGAGGCCGTCGACATGGCCCGCACCACCGGCGGCCCCTACGGCCTCGCCGCGGCACTGGGCCACGGCGCCGTCACCCACCAGCTGCGCGGCGACCGCGACGCGCTCGTCGCCACCGTCGCCGAGCTCGACGACCTGTGCGCGCGCTACGACTTCACCTACTACCGCGAGTGGGCGATGGTCCTCGACGGCTGGTGCCGCGGCGACACCACCGGCCTCGACCTCGCGACCCGCGGGATCGAGGGGCTCCACGCCAAGGCCGCGCTCGTGCGGATGCCGTACTGGCTGTCGCTGCGCGCCGACCTCGCCGCCCGCAACGGCCTGCCCGCCGAGGCGCGCGCGACCCTCGACGCCGCCGCCGCCGGTGCCCGCGACCGCAACGAGGGCTGGTGGCTGCCCGAGGTGCTGCGGCTGCGCGCCGCCGCTGACGACCACGACACCGCCGTCGAACGGCTCGGCGCGGCGGCCCGGCTGGCCGCCCACCAGGGCAGCCACGTGCTGGTGCGGCGCTGCCTGGCCGACCTCGCCGACCGTGGCGTCCCGGCACCCGGCGTCGGTCTCCCCGAAGCGGGCTGATCCCCGGGGGTTCCCGGCCTGCCCGCGCCGACCGACGACCTCAGTTGAGCTTCGACTGCCAGTCGACCGGGACCCGGCCCGCCGGGCCCGGCGCCGGCTGGTCCAGCGGGCGGTGCTGCGGATCGGCCAGGACCGGGCCCGCGACGACACGGGCCGTGCCGAAGTCCCAGAACCAGTCCTCGCCCGGCTCGTAGCTCTGCACGACGCGATGCCCCGTGGCCGCCGCATGCCCGCTCGCGTGCTGCGCCGGTGACGAGTCGCAGCAGCCCACGTGCCCGCACGCCGCGCACCGCCGCAGATGGAACCACCAGCCCCCCGCCGCGTCGCACTCGACGCAGCCGGCGCCGGACGGTACGACCGCCGGATCGATGTCAGTCACTGCGTAGCCTCCTCGGCCGCTTCCTCGGTGCTGGGCTGCAACGGCAGCCGCACCTGGAACCGGGTGTCGCCCGGCTCCGACTCCACGCTCATGTCGCCACGATGGCGGTTCACCACGATCCGCCACGAGATGTCCAGCCCCAGCCCGGTGCCCTCGCCGAACGGTTTCGTCGTGAAGAACGGCTCGAAGATCCGGGACCTGATGTCGGCAGGGATGCCCGGCCCGGTGTCGCCGATCTCGACGAGCGCCCGGTCCCTGTCGCGCGCCGTCCGCACCGTGAGCGTGCCGGTGCCGCCCATCGCGGCGACGGCGTTGTCGATGACGTTCGTCCACACCTGGTTGAGCTCGGCGGCGTAGACGGGCACCGGCGGCAGCGAGCGGTCGTAGTCCTTCACCACGCGCACGTCGCCGATCTTGCGCGCCAGCATCACGAGCGTGGAGTCGAGCAGCTCGTGCAGGTCGGTCGTCCGGTACGGGGCGCGGTCCATCTGCGAGTACTGCTTCGCCGCACCGACGAGCGTCGACACCCGCGTCGTCGAGTCGGCGATCTCGTTCATCAGCAGCTCGGTCTCGACCGTGTAGTTCAGCCAGCGCACCGCGCCCTCCAGCGCGCCGGACAGACCCGCCGCCTCGGCCCGGGCCACGACCTGCTCGAACCAGTCGATGTCCAGCCCGGCCTGCACGAACGTCGGTGCCAGGTCCCAACCATCGGGGATGTTGTGCTCGTCGAACCAGTCGGACAGGGCGTCCTCGCGGTCGCCGGCCTCGATCGGCGTGAGCGTCGGCGCCTTCGCCACCCGCTCCGCCGCCTCCTCCTGGATCTCGGTCAACGACTGCAGCGCCACCCGGTCCAGCGAGCCGCCCGCGATCATCCCGAGCTTGTGCCGCATCCCGGCCACCCGCTCGCGCAGCAGCGCCGTCGCCCGCACCGCGGCGGCCGCCGGGTTGTTGAGCTCGTGGGTCAGCCCCGCCGACAACGACCCCAGCGCCAGCAGCCGCTCACGCTGGCTGACGGCCTGCTGCGTGTTCTGGATGCCGAAGAACAGGCCCTCCAGCAGGTGCAGCGCCATCGGGAACCACTGGCGCATCATCTCCTGCAACGCCGTGGCGTCGAGCACGAAGAACGTCGACGGCCGCGTCACCCGCAACGTGTTGTTGTAGGTCTGCGGAACCCGGTCGCCCAGGTAGGCGTGCCACGCCCCGGCGTAGACACCCGGCTGCTCGGTCCGCTCGACCTCGACGTCCTCCTCCCCGGCGCGGCGCTGCAGCACCACCGCGCCCTCGACCAGCACGTAGAAACACGTCGCCACGTCGCCCTCGGTGTAGACGGGCCCCACCGGGAAACGCTCGACCGAGCCCTCCCGGCACAGCCAGGCCAGCTGCTCGTCGGAGAGCTTCTCGAACAGGAACAGCTCACGCAGCAACGACGGCGTGCAGGCGGGGACCTCCCGCTCCGGCGCGCTCACGACCGCTCCAGGTAGCGGTGCACGAGCGACACGGCCATCGCCCCGTCGCCGACCGCCGACGCGACGCGCTTCACCGACTCCGCCCGGGCGTCGCCGGCGACGAACACCCCCGGCTGGCTCGTCTCCAACAGGTACGGGTCGCGGTCCAGCGGCCAGCCCGCCGGGCGCGAACCGCCCGCCATCAGGTCCGGGCCGGCGAGCACGAACCCGGCCCGGTCGCGGGCCACGAGCCCGTCGAGCCACTCGGTCCGCGGCGCCGCGCCGATGAACACGAACAGCCACGGCGCGTCGACGACCTCCTCCACGCCGGTCGTCCGGTCGCGCAGCCGCAGCCGCTCCAGGTGCCCGTCACCCTCCGCCTCGACCACCTCGGTGCAGGTCCGCACCGTGATCTCGGGGACCCCCGCGATCTGCTCGATCAGGTAGTGCGACATCGACGTCTCCAGCGACTCCCCGCGCACCAGCAGCGTCACCGACTTCGCGTGCCGCGCGAAGTACACCGCCGCCTGCCCGGCCGAGTTCGCGCCGCCCACGATGTAGACGTCGTCGCCGGAGCAGCTCGACGCCTGGCTCAGCGCCGACCCGTAGTGGACGCCGCGCCCGGCCAGCTCCGCGAGCCCCGGCGCCGCCAGCTCCCGGTAGGACACGCCCGTGGCCAGCACCACCGCGTGCGCGGTGATCGCCGAGCCGTCGGCGAACCGCACCGTGCGCCCCGACCCGTCGACGTCCAGACCGACGACGTCACGCGCCGTCAGCACCTCCGCGCCCATCCGGACCGCCTGCCGCCGCGCCCGGTCGGTGAGCTGCGCGCCCGACACACCGTCGGGGAAGCCGAGGTAGTTCTCGATCCGCGAGCTCTGCCCGGCCTGCCCGCCCGTCGCCGTGCGCTCGACGAGCACCGTGCGCAGACCCTCCGACGCCCCGTACACCGCCGCGCCCAGCCCGGCCGGGCCGCCGCCGATCACGACCAGGTCGTAGAACTCCGCCGCCGGGTTCGTCGACAGCCCGACCCGCTCGGCCAGCTCCGCGTCGCCCGGGGCGACCAGCGTCTCGCCCGCCGGGGTGACGATCACCGGCAACGTCTGCCCGTCGAGCCCGGCCGCCGCCAGCAGGCGCGCCGCCTCCGCGTCGTCGCACGGGTACCAGCGGTAGGGCACCTGGTTGCGCGCCAGGAAGTCCCGTACCTCGTTGGACCGCGCCGACCAGCGGTGCCCGATCACCCGCGTCTCGCACACCGGCCGCCGGTCCGACGACCGCCACGCCTCCAGCAGCGCGTCGAGCACCGGGTAGAGCTTCTCCTCCGGCGGATCCCACGGCTTGAGCAGGTAGTGATCGAGATCGACGACGTTGATCGCCGTGATCGCCGCGTCCGTGTCGGCGTAGGCGGTCAGCAGCACCCGGCGCGCCACCGGGTACAGGTCCATCGCCGCCTCCAGGAACTGCAGCCCGTCCATGCCGGGCATCCGGAAGTCGGCCAGCAGCACGGCGACCTCGTCACCGCGCAATGTCATCTCGCGCAAGGCCTCCAGGGCCTGTTCGCCGGACTCGGCGCGCACGATCCGGTGGTGCTCGCCGTACCTGCGTCGCAGGTCGCGGGCCACGGCACGGGACACCGAAGGATCGT
Source organism: Pseudonocardia sp. (assembly GCF_050250275.1). Classification (GTDB taxonomy): domain Bacteria; phylum Actinomycetota; class Actinomycetes; order Mycobacteriales; family Pseudonocardiaceae; genus Pseudonocardia. The sequence continues at coordinate 65,076 of NZ_JBFWOY010000034.1, read as the reverse complement.
CGTCGACCGTGACGATCGCGGGCCGGGCCGGGATCAAACTCGCCGTCATACCGTCGAGTCTGCCAAGCCCGTCCAGTCCCTTCCCGCCGACTTCGACCGGAGACTGCTTCGATCGTGGTCGGGGCAGTCTCAGGTCGAACTCGGCGGAGGTGTGGTCCGCTCCGCCCGCCGATCGAGGATCCTCCGGTTGGCGGCTGCCAGCCGCTCGGTGGCCTTGACGACCGGCCGGGCCAGGAACGTGGCGCGGTACGCCACCGACCGGTCGCCGGGAACCTGGGCGTAGCCCATCCACGCGATCATCCCGGCGACGAGGAGCCAGCCTCCGAACGAGCTCCGCCCCGCGAACAGGACCGCGGCGAAGGCAGCCAGCCCGACCGCGGTCCGGGCCGTGCGGCGCTGCAGCACGGTGTGGGCCCGTTCGGTGCTCTCGACGGGCAGCCGCGACGCCATGATCACGACCCACCAGCCCGCGAGCACGATCAGCGCCGCGGCGACGGCGCAGCCGACCGGGTTCGGCCCGGCCTCCTCGACGACCCCCGGCGGAGGGGCGATCAGCGACTGCCGCGGCTCGACCATCCAGGACGCCGTCACCGCCGCGACGATGCCGCACGACGTCGCGACGCCAACCGATCCCGACCAGACGGGTCCAGGGCAGGGTCGGCGCCGTGCCCCTCGGAGGGTGGGCCCGGCGCTCCTGCAGACAACCGACGATCTCCGCGAGCAGCGCACCGAGCAACACACCGGTCAACGCGGCCCGCACGATGTCGCCCGTGGCGTCGCGGCCGTCGGGCAGCAGCACGGCCACCACGCCGCCGCACATCGCCGTCGCCGGCGGATACCAGTACCGGCGCCGCCGCAGGTGGGCGACGGCGAGCGCCGTCTCTTCCGGCGTGCCGTCCTGCACGTGACCGCGGTGGAGCACCCGCATCCCGTGCCATCGCCGGGGCCACAGCAGTACCAGCAGCGCCGTTCCGACGGCTCCGGCGTACAGCGCCGCCACCAGGTCGTTCACGTGAAGCCCCTCTCGTCCGGTCCGGACGGTAGGAGCGACCGACGCGAGGCGAGGGCGTTCGCGACGTGATCACCCGAGCGGGCGACCGGGCCGCCGCCTCGTGCTGGGACGACATCGAGAGTGTCGTGAGCGCTGTGGCGAAGCGTTGGTGTCACGCTCGTCGTGCTCTCCTCCACCGAGCGTGTGACCGGTGCGCTCGAACAGCGCTGGTCACACATTCGAGCGGCGACGAGGTCCGGTCCTGCGTTCGCGAGGCGCGCGGCCGGGTGGTCGAGCCCGCGGCCGCACCGAGCGTGTCGTCAGCGCGGCCTCGCGGCGCTGGTGTCACGGCCGATCGATCCACCCCCGTCGGGCGTGCGACCGGCGCGCTGCGGCAACGCCGAGCACACGCTCGCGGTCCGGTCGACCCGGGCGCCACAGCGGCGCGGTCCGGGCGGATGCAGGTGTTCGGGCGCAACCTCACTGCTGTCGGATGCGGCCTGGACGACGGTGAGGTTGCGCGCGATCTTCGGCGGGCAACCCTGCGGTCGGAGCGGTCGGAGCGGGCGGAAGCTCTCAGGTGCCCAGGCGGTCGCGCAGGCCCGAGGCCCGGCCGACGGGGCGGGCCACCGCCGCGCGGACCGCGGCCTCCGAACCGACGACCCGCACCCGCTCGATCGCGCGGGTGACCGCGGTGTAGAGCAGCTCGCGCGTGAGCAGCGGCGACTCCGGCGGCGGCAGCACCACGGTGACCTGCGAGAACTGGCTGCCCTGCGCGCGGTGCACCGTCATCGCGTGGACGCCCTGTGGCTGCGACAACCGGGCCGTCGCGACCCGCAGCGGCGCCCCGCCGCGGCCGAACACGGCGCGGGTGCGGCCGTCCTCACGGACGAGGACGCCGGTGTCGCCGTTGTAGAGGTTGAGGTCGTAGTCGTTGGTGGTGACGAGGACGGCACGGCCGGGGAACCACTCGCCGTCCCCCGCGCCCGGCCCGACGCCGGCGTCGGCCAGCCAGCGTTCGACCTCCCAGCCCCAGCGGGTCACCCCGTACGGGCCGCGGCGGTGCGCGCACAGCAGCCGGTGCCTGTCGAGCGCCTCCAGCGCCTTGTCGACGTCACCGGCGCGGGCGTGCGCGACCAGCGTCGCGTTGGCGGCCACGACCTCGGCGCGCACGGCGTCGAGGCCGGGCGGGTCGCGCAGCTCCAGCGTCGGGGCCTCGACGAACTCGACCGCCCCCGCGGCTCCGGACCCGCCCTCGCCCGCCCGCAGGGCCGCGACGGCCGCATCGGCGTCGCCGTCGCGGATCGCGCGGGCCAGCGCGGCGATCTCGGCGCCGAAACGCCACGTCCGGTCCAGCGTCACGACGCCGTGCACGATCGGGGCGTCGTCCGGGGCGAGGGTACCGAGCGAGCGCAGCGTCGAGTCGAGCGCGGGTTCGACGGCGCCCGGGGCCCGCGCGAGGTCGCCCAGCACCGCGCCGGCCTCGACCGAGGCCAGCTGGTCGGGGTCGCCGACCAGCACGAGGCGGGCGTCGGGGCGGACCGCCTCCAGGAGCCGGGCCATCATCGTCAGCGACACCATCGACGTCTCGTCGACGACGACGACGTCGTGGGGGAGCCGGTTGGTGCGGTCGTGGTGGAACCGGTTGGTGTGGCCGGGTCTGAAGCCGAGCAGCCGGTGCAGCGTCGAGGCGGGGAGATCACCGAGGCGCTCGCGGTCGGCGTCGGGGAGCTGTCTCACCTGGTCACGGACGGCCTCGGCGAGCCGTGCCGCGGCCTTGCCGGTGGGCGCGGCCAGCGCGATGCGGGGCGGGGGGCCGGGCTGGTCGCGCAGCAGGGCGAGGAGCCGGGCGACGGTCGTCGTCTTGCCGGTCCCGGGCCCGCCCGCGAGGACGGTGACCCGGCGCAGCGCGGCGACGGCGGCGGCGAGCCGCTGCCGGTCGGGCCCCTCGGTGACGAACAGCCGTTCCAGACCCGCGCGGAGCCGGTCGACGTCGATGCGGGGCGGCTCGGCGGCGGCGCGCTCGCGCAGCTCCACCCGGACCTGCTCCTCCTGGCGCCAGTAGCGGTCGAGGTAGAGCAGCCTGCCGGGCATACGCAGGGGTGCGACACCGGCGGCCGGTTCGGCCGAGACCAGCGGGCCGGCCAGGCACGCGGCCCGCCATGCGCGCGGGTCGGGCCAGGGCAGCGCGGAGACGTCGACGAGCTCGTCGCCCTCACCGAGCACGGTGGTGCCGACCTCGTCGAGGTCGACGCACACCGACCCGTGCCGCACCGCGCGCACGGCGAGCGCGGCGGCGAGCAGGACGGTCTCGTCGGTCTCCCCGCCGAGGCGCCCGAGCCGGGTGGCGACGTGCACGTCGGCGGCGGCGAGCACCCCGGCGGCGTTGAACCGGGCGAGGAGGCCGTCGCTGCCCCGGACGACCCGCGGGTCGTGGGGGTCGAGGCCGGGCGCGGGCGCGGTCACGGTGTCCCTCCGACGGGCGGGGTCGCGGGGCCCGGCAGCGGTCCCTGGCCGGGCAGCGGTCCCGGGCCGGGCAGCGTTCCCTGGCCGGGCAGCGGTCCCTCGTCGAGCAGCCGGGACAGGTCGGTGACCAGCGCGGGCGGCGGTGCCCAGGTGAACACGCCGGCCGGGACCCCGTCGACCGCCGGGGTGGCGGGCCCGCACATGCCGCGGAGGAACAGGTAGAGCGCCCCGCCCAGATGCGTGGCCGGGTCGTAGCCGGGCAGCCGCCAGCGCAGGTAGCGGTGCAGCGCCACCGCGTAGAGCAGCGCCTGCAGCGGGTAGTGCGACGAGATCATCGCGTTCGTCAGCGCCGCGGGCGAGTAGTGCGCCGAGGTCAGGGGGAGGTGCCCCTCGGGGCCGGCCGGGCCCAGCCAGTTCGTCTTGTAGTCGACGACGACGAAGCGCCCCCCGACGCGCAGCACCGCGTCGATGCTGCCGGTGAGGTAGCCGCGCAACGGCTGGTCGGCCAGCTGCGGCACGTCGAGGTGGTCGGGGTAGCCGGCCAGCGGGTCACCGGGCCGCAGGTGGGTGCGCAGCAGCCGGGCGACGTCGGCGAGGACGGGGGAGGTGCCCGGCCGGTCGCCGCCCGCGAGGGGGAGCTCGAAGTCGAGCTCGCTGAGCCGGTCGGCCGGGGCGATGTCGGCCAGGGTGGCACCGCCGACGAGCGGCCCCAGCGGCGTGCGGACCACCGGGACGAGGGCGGCGGCGAGCTCGTCGGGGTCGACCGGGGCGGGGCGGCGGGCCAGCTCCGCGCGGGCGTGCGCGGCCAGCTCGGCGCGCAGGTCGGGCGCGGTGGTGTCGGCGGTCTCGAAGACGGCGTGCACGAGCGTGCCGAACGCGGTACCCATCGGCAACGCCGCCATCGGCGAGGCAACAGCCTGCGGCGCAGCGGGATCCACCACGCCGAACTGCAGCGGGTCGGGCGCGGCCGGTTCGTCGGCGACCCCCGGGTCCTCGGGTTCGCTGACGACGGCCGGGACGTGCGTCCCGGCGTCGTGGGCCGCGGCGGTCAGCGCGCTGTAGGAGGTGCGGCGCCAGTCGAGGTCGATCTCGCGGTCGAGGAACGCGGCGCCCAGGACGGGGGTCGCGGCCGCGGGCGGGTCCCACGGCGCGGGCACGTCGTCGCCGACCCGCTCCACCACGACGTGCGGGCTACCGTCGGGTGCCCGGCCCGCGCGGTCGACGAGCGCGCTGAACATCGGTCCCGGGTCGCGCGGCACGGCGCACGTCTCGCGGGGCGTCTCGCCCGGCCCGGCGCCACCCGCGAGCATCCGGTGCAGCGACGACGTCGCCGTCGTCGTCGCCGGGACCCACCAGGCGAGGATCTGGGAGCGGGCCCGGGTGAGGGCGACGTAGAGCAGGCGCAGGTCCTCCCCGGCCTCCTCGGCGAGGTGCACCCCCTGCCGTTCCGGGAAGCGCGGACCCGACGGGCCGCCGACGTCGAGGACCCGCCGTTGGTCGGGGCCTTCGTGCAGCCGGGCGAGCTTCGGTTCGGCCACGTTGCGGTCCCACGCGAACGGCACCGCGACGATCGGGTACTCCTGGCCCTTGCTGCGGTGCACGGTGACGATCTGGACGGCGTCGGCGTCGGACTCCAGCCGGCGGCTGCGGTCGGCACCGGTGTCGGAACCGGCCTCGTCGATGCGCCGGCGCAGCCACTCGACCAGGGCGGACGGCCCGAGGTGGTCCTGGGTGGCGGCGTGGTGCAGGGCCTGGCCGATGTGGCGCAGGTCGGTGAGGGTGCGGTCGCCGTCGGTGCGGGCGAGCAGCCGCGCCGCGAGGTTGCGCCGCTCCGACACCGCTTCGAGCAGCGCCGCGACACCGCGGCCACGCAGCGCGCCCGCCCAGTCGCGCAGGTCGTCGCCCAGCTTCTCGACGACGACATCGGCGTCGGCGCCGCACAGGTCGGCGACGGTGACCCCGGCGAAGCAGGTGAGGGCAGCGGCGCGCAGCCGCAGCCCGCTGTGGGGCTGTTCGAGGGCTTCGAGCAGCGTCAGCCAGTCGGCCGCGACCGGGGTGCCGAACACGCTGCGGGTGCCGGTGACAACGGCCGCCACCCCGGCCTCGCGCAGCGCCCGGTTGACCATCTCGGCCTGGTCGTTGGTGCGCACCAGCACGGCCACGTCGCCGGGCAGCACGGCGCGTTCGCGCCCGTCGGCGGGCACGACCCGGGCCCCGCTGGCGAGCAGCCCCGCGATCTGGGCGGCGGTGTCGGCGGCGACCTGCGGACGGGCCGCGTCGACGCGGCCGACGCCACGGGAGAGGTTGCCGAGCAGCTCGGTCCCGACGATCCGCACCCGCAGCGGCGCGTCGCACACCGAGCCGCGCACGGACCGCTCGCGGCGCGCCGCCTCCACCCCGTGGACGACGATCTGGGCGTCGCCGAGCGCGGCCCGGCAGAACACCGCGTCGATGGCGTCGAGGACGGCGCGGTCGCTGCGGAAGTTCGTGTCGAGCGTGAACCGCTCGCCCGCCCCCGCGGCGGCCTGCAGGTAGCTGACGACGTCGGCGCCGCGGAACGCGTAGATCGCCTGCTTGGGGTCGCCGATCAGGACCAGCGTGGTGTGCCCGTGGAACGCCGTCGACAGGATGCGCCACTGCACCGGGTCGGTGTCCTGGAACTCGTCGACCAGCACCACGCGGTAGCGGCTGCGCAGCCGGGCCGCGGCCGCCTCGCCGCGGACCGGGTCGGACAGCGCGGCGTCGAGCCGGGTGAGCATGTCGTCGTAGCTGAAGAGCTTGGCCGCGCGCTTGCGGCGGTCGACCTCGCGGCGGACGGCCTCGGCGAAGCTTCGCCGGGTCGCGGCCACGGAGCCGGCGTCGGCGTCGACGGGCTCGATACGCGCCTGCGGGTCACCGACGACGGCGCGGGCCAGGGCGAGGGCCTCGTCGCGGCCGAACGCGGGCCGGTCGGCGCCCGTGGCGGCGTACTTGCGGACGTAGAAGTCGTCGACGACCTCCTCGACGAGGTCGTCGACCGACTCGACGAACAGCGCGTCGGGGTCGGCGTCGCCCAGCACCCCGAGCCCGGCGAGCATGCGCTGGCAGAACTGGTGCGTGGTGGCGATCGTGGCCGCGTCGAACTCGGCCACCGCCAGCCGCAGCCGTTCCCGGCGCGCCGCGACCTCGGCGTCGTCGCCGGTGGCGAGGTGGCGCACCACGACGTCGGCCGCCGCGCGGGCCGCGGCCGGGTCGGCCAGCGCGCGCTCGGCGGCGGTGAGCCGTTCGCGCACGCGTTCGCGCAGCTCGTGCGTGGCCTCCCGGCCGAACGTGACGAGCATGAGCTCCGACAGCCTCGCCACGCCCTCGGCGACGTAGCGGGCCGCGAGCGCGGCGATCGTGTACGTCTTGCCGGTTCCGGCGCTGGCCTCCAGGACCGTGGTCTCCCCGGCGGCCGGCAGCGGCCCGCACACCGCGAACGGGCGGGCAGGCAGCACCGGCGTGGTCGCGGTGACGGTCACGGCAGGCTCAACTCCTCGGCCGCGAGCAGCGGCGTCCACACCCGCATCGCGAGCTCCCCGAACAGGGTGGGTTCCGCGCCGTTGCGCGCCGGGGCGGCGAGCAGCACGTCGAGCGCCGTGCCCCGGCCCCACACGAGGGTGTGCGCCGCGTCGTCGCGTTCGGGCCCGAACCGCCCGGCCCACTGGGTGCGGGCGGCGTCGACGGCGTCGTCGGTGGTGCGCCCCCGCATCCGGCGGCGGTGGGCGTAGGCGTAGGACGACTTCAACGTCAGCGGCAGCGCCGTGCACAGCCCGTCGCGGTGGAGGGCGAGCAGGTCGGCCAGCAGTGCCGCGGCCCGGCCCTGCTCCAGCGGGCCGAGGACGGAGCGTTCCGGCCCGTCGGACCCGCGGCCGATGGTGACCGCCCGCCACGTGGTGTCGGGGCGGGCCGCGGTGAGCGCGAGCAGCCGCACCCACGCCCCGATCCGGTGCTTGGCGCCGAGCCGGGAGAACCCGGCCGCGACGAGGTCGCCGGTGGCACCCGGCCCCGACCCGGTGCGCACCACCCCGCCGACGGTCCCGACGAGCCGCACCCCGGCCACGGTCGCGGTGACGTCGAGCGACTCGGGTGGCGAGGTGCGCAGCGGCAGGGTGGCGGCCACGAGCGGCTCGACCTGGGCGACCACGTCGTCGAGGATCCGGCGGCCCAGGGCGCCGGGCGGGAGCGCGCCGCGGCGCCACTCCGCGGCCGTGCAGGCGGCGAGATCGTGCCCGGCGAGCCGGTCGGCCAGCAGCCGCGCCCCGATGTGCCAGCGCTGCAGCTGGTCGAGCTCGACGGGCAGCGCGTCGTCGGGGTCGTCGTCGGGGGCGAAGACCGACACCCCGACCCGCTGGCGCAGGAACGCGCGCGCCGGGCCCTCCAGGAACCGGACCAGGTCGTCGAGCTCGACCTCGGCGGGGGGCGGCGGCGTGGGCAGCGGGCCCGGCAGCAGCGGCGGTGGCGGCGTGCGGACACCGGTCGCGGCGATCGCGCCGGCGAGCGCGGCCCGGTCGAAACTGAACGGCCGCGGCCCGCCCAGGGCGCCGCCGGTGAAGTTGAGGGAGTCGAAGGGCTGCAGCGGATGCCGGACCACGACGTGGTCTCGGGCACGTCCGCCGCCGGGGCCGACCGCGACGGTGTCGAGCGCGTCGAGCAGCTCCCCGACCGGCACCGACGGGGGGCGGCGGACTCCGGTGCGCTCGTCGGCGCCCGAGTGCACGACGACGAGGTGCTCGGTGGCGGCGCCGATCGCGTCGAGCAGGAGCTGGCGGTCCTCGCTGCGCGGGTCGCGCTCCCCGACGCGCGGGTCGCGGGCCAGGACGTCGTCGCCGTCGGGTTCACCGGCGCGGGGGAAGGCGCCGTCGTCGAGCCCGAGCAGGCACACGACGCGGTGGGGCACCGAGCGCATCGGCACCAGCGTCGCGACCGTGAGCGTGCCGGTGCGGAAGTTCGCCCGCGTCGGGCGCCCGCGCAGCCGGTCGGTGAGCAGGCCGCGCACGTCGGGCAGGCCCAGCGGCACCGTCGAGCCGTGCGGGCCGGCCGACGCCGTGACCTCCGCCAGCTCGGCGCGCGCCTGCGCGGCCTGCCACGCATCGGTCGGGGTGGTCGTGGTCAGCGCGTCCAGGCCCGCGGTGAGGGCGGCGCCCCACTGGGCGAGGGTGCGCTCGCCGCGCAGCCCGGCCAGCACGGCGGCGAGCCGCTCGACCAGCTCCGCGAACCGGCCGACGGTGTCGACGTCGGAGCTGCCGACGTCGTCGAGCGGCAGGGCGGTGCCCAGGTAGTGCCGGTCGGCCTCGTCCATGGCGACACCCAGCAGCATCCGGTCGAGACCCGCCGACCACGTGTTCTGCGGGAACCCGCCGAGGGCGAAGGGGGCGCGGTGCCCCGCGTCGAGGCCCCACCGCACCCCGGCGTTCACGACGAGCTCGCGCAGCCGGTCGAGCGCGTCGTCGTCGAAGCGGAACCGCCGCCGGACCGGTTCGGTGCCCGCGAGGTCGAGGACCTGGGTGGCGGTGAGCCGGGCGTCGGCCAGCTCCAGCAGCGTCGCCACCGTGTCGAGCAGCGGGTTGACCTGGCGCAACGCCCGGTCCGCCAGCCGGACCGGGAGCCGGTGGCCGGGGTGGCCGTCGTGCTGGGGGTCCTCGGTGGCCAGCCCGAACGTCGCCGAGACGAGCGGGGCGAACGTCTCGATGTCGGGGCACATGACGACGACGTCGCGCGGCTCCAGCGACGGGTCGTCGGCCAGCAGCCCCAGCACGACCTCGCGGAGCACCTCGACCTGCCGGTCGGGCCCGTGGCAGGCGTGGACCTGCACGCTGCGGTCGTCCGGGCCGAGCACGGTGGGCAGGGCGCCCGGGGGCGTGTCGTCGCGCAGCGACCGCTGCAGCGCCCCCAGCAGGGTCGCGGGCGGCGGGGCGCCCCGGTGGTGGACGTCGACACCGACGGGCAGGCGCAGCTGCAGCTCCCGCACGTCGCGCCCCAGCGAGGCGAGCAGCGGGTTGGCGACGGCGGCCGCGCTGGTGTCGTCGGCGCGCCGCGGCGCGGTGCCCGCCTGCGCCGACAGCGCGCCCCACAGCGCAGGTGAGGGGTGGGCGATCCACAGGTGGACGTCGCGGTGCGCGGCCAGCGCGTCGAGCACGGCGAGGCGGCTCGCGGCGAGCCGCGTGGGACCGAACACCGACAGCCGCGGCGGCAGCGCCGCCCGGTCCGGCTGCTCGCGCAGCACCGCGCACGCCGCGCCGGCCCGCTCGGCAGGCCCCGGGACGCCGATGTGCGTGCGCAGCCGCCGCCACAGCTCGGCCTGCCAGCGCAGGTCGGGCGAGAGCGGCGAGCCGGCCGGCCCGTCGACGTCGGAGCCCGCGAGCCACGCGGCCAGCATCCCGGGCCGGTGCGCGGCATAGGCGGCGTAGAGCTCGGCGAGCCTGCGCGCCAACGCGTACCGGCGGCCGCGCCGGTGGCCGTCGGACGTGCCGGTGCCCAGGTGGGCCCCGAGCAGCGCGAACCTCGCCTCGCCCGCGGCCTCGTCGATCAGCTCCAGCAACGGCCACACCGCGCGGGCGGGACGCCACGGGTCGTCGTCGGGGTCGGTCCCCGTCGCGGCACACACCGCCGCGTCGACCACCTCGGCGGGCGAGGGGAACCGCACGTTGGCGCACACCCCGTCGCCGCGGCCCTCGCGCGTGCCGAGCCGGTGCGCCAGCCGCTGCGCGAGCCAGCGCTCGACGCCCCGCTCGGGCACCGCGACGACCTCCGCGGCGAACGGGTCGGCCGGGACCTCGGCGAGGATCGCGGCCAGCGCGTCGGCGAGGGTGTCGGCGCGCTCGGCGCGGTGGACGTGCAACACGCCCGGCACGTTATCGACCACCACCGACGATCTTGCGGGCCCGGTCCCGGCCAGTCCGTGACCGGCCGTGTGTCACCAGTTGGACGGCTCGTAGTCCTTCAGGAAGCAGCCGTGCAGGTCCTCGCCCGCCTCGCCGCGGACGATCGGGTCGTACACCCGGGCCGCACCGTCGACGAGGTCGAGCGGGGCGTGGAAGCCCTCCTGTGCGAGCCGCAGCCGCATCGGGTGGGGCCGCTCGTCGGTGATCCACCCGGTGTCGACGGCCGTCATCAGGATCCCGTCGGTCTCCAGCATCTCCGTCGACGACGTGCGCGTGAGCATGTTCAGCGCCGCCTTCGACATGTTGGTGTGGGGGTGGCCGGGGCCCTTGTAGGCGCGGTGGAACTGCCCCTCCATCGCGCTCACGTTGACGACGTAGGTGCGCCGCGCGGGCGAGGCCGCCAGCGCCGGCCGCAACCGCGAGATCAGGATGAACGGTGCCGTCTGGTTGCACAGCTGGACCTCGAGCAGCTCCAGCGGGTCGACGTCCTCGACGGGCTGGGTCCAGCTGTTGACGTGCGCGGTGTCGGGCAGCAGGCCGCCCGCGTCGATCGAGACGATGCCGGCCTCGACCCGCTCGGGGTCGGCGCTGCCCGCGGTGAGCGCGAGCTCGGTGAGCGCGTGCGGCGAGAGCGCCGCCGACTCCAGCGTGGCCGGGCGCAGCGCCCCGGTGAGCGCAGCGGGGTGGGCCGCCGACACGTCGCCGAAGCGCACGACCTCGGGGACCGTCCCGGCGGGCAGCGCCTCGTGTTCGGCGGCGACGAGCGCGGAGTAGGAGCCGGGGGAGCGGCGCACCGTCTGCGCCGCGTTGTTGATCAGGACGTCGAGGTGCCCGCGGGCGGCGACGTCGTCGGCGAGGCGCACGACCTGTGCCGGGTCGCGCAGGTCGATGCCGACGATCCGCAGCCGGTGCAGCCAGTCGGCGCTGTCGGGCATCGCGGCGAACCGGCGGGCCGCGTCGTGGGGGAACCGGGTGGTGATCGTCGTCTCCGCGCCGTCGCGCAGCAGCCGCAGCGCGATGTACATGCCGATCTTGGCGCGCCCGCCGGTGAGCAGCGCCCGGCGGCCGGTGAGGTCGGTGCGGGCGTCGCGGCGGGAGCGGTTGAGCGCGGCGCAGGGCGGGCAGAGCTGGTGGTAGAACGCGTCGACGAGGGTGTAGCGCTGCTTGCAGGTGTAGCAGGACCGGGCGCGCTGCAGGGTGCCCGCGGTGGCGCCCGGCGTGGCCGACACCAGCGGGACGCCGCGGGTCTCGTCGTCGATGCGGCCGGGGGCGCCGGTGGCGGTGGCCTCGGTGACGGCCCGGTCGGCCTCGGTGACGGCGTCGCGCTTGGCCTTGCGCCTGCGCTGGCGCACCGACTTCCAGATGCCTGCGGTGGCGCGCCGGATCGTGACGGCGTCGGGGTGTTCGGTGGGCAGCGCGTCGACCTGGGCGAGCACGCGCAGGCAGACGGCGAGCTCCTCGGGGTCGAGGCCCTCGACGAGCGGTGGGGTGTCGGTGGATGCGGTCACGGCAGGCTCAGGCGAACTCTTCGAGGGCCTTGCGGGCCTGTTCCAGCTCGGCCTCCAGCGCGGCGACGCGGGCCTCGCGCTCGGTGCGCGCGGCGGCGACGACCTCCTCGATGGGCCCGGCGAGGTCGGCGTGCAGCTCGGCGGCCGCGCGCGTCACCGCGGTGGCGGTGACGGGCAGCGCGCGGGCGACCCAGTCGGTGCCGCGCTTGAGATCGGCCTGCCACTCGCCGTCGGCGCTGCCGCTGACGGTGAGCGTCAGCTCGATCAGGCGGGTGCGCCGGGCCGCGGAGGCGGATCCCTTCGGACGGCCACGACGCCGTGGCGCAGCCGCCTCGGCACCCGCCTCGGCGGAACCGGGGGTGGCCGTCGGGCTCTCGGGCCGGGGGTCGTCAGGGGTCGTCACGTGCACGCCTCTCGTGGTCGCTCCACCGAACAGGGTGATCGTAGAACGGCTGTTCGAATCGTCCGGATGCGGGTACGTGGCGTGGATCGCACGCCCGTGGGCCCACGGCGTCGTGCATTTATATCGACGCCCGATGTAAATTCGGGGTATGTCCGCACCTGCCGACGCCTGCCGCACCGGCGACGCCCCCGAGCTCACCCGCCTCGCGGCCACACTGGAGCAGGTCAGCAGCTGGGTACGCCGGTCGAGCCCGCCCGCCGAGTGGAACCTCGTCGCCCTCTCCACCCTCGACTCCCTCGACCGCTCCGGCCCACAACGGGTCTCGGACCTGGTCGCCCGCGAGTCGATCTCGCAGCCCGGCATGACCGGGCTCGTCGCCCGCCTCGCCACCGCCGGCCTCGTCACCCGTTCCCCAGACCCCACCGACGGCCGCGCCACCCTCGTCTCGCTCACCGATGCCGGTCGCGACTACATCCGCGAGCGCCACCGGCTGCGCGCCGAGACCGTCGTGACGCACCTGCGGGCGCTGTCCGCGGCGGAGCGCCGCGCCCTGCTGGCCGCCGTGCCCGCCCTCGGCCGGCTCGCCGACCAGGCCACCGAGCCCCCGCCGGAGTCCGAATGACCGCGCACCCCGCGGTCGTCGCCGGGGCGCTCCTGCTGCACACCGTCGCCCCCGCCCTCGACGCCGCCGACGCGGAGGCCGCCCGCGCCGCCGAGGACGCCGCCGCGCAGGAGGCCGTCACCGGGGTGCCCGCGGCGGCGGAAGCGGCCGTGCTCGCCGAAGAGGCCCTGACCAGGCGCAGCCGCGGGGACCACGCGGTCGGCGGGAGCAACCGGTGACCGCGGCGTCGTCGCAGCCGGGGGAGGAGCCGGAGGAGCTGCGGCCCGCTCCCGGCCACCGCCACCGGTTCGAGCTGGGCTGCGACGGCCCCTCGACGCTCGTCGTCGGCATCGACGGGTCGGACACGGGCTGGCGCGCCCTGTACTACGCGGTGGGGCAGGCCCGGCGGCAACGCAGCCGGGTCGTCGCGGTCCACGCGGAGCGGCAGACGCCGTTGATGGCGACACCGACGATGGTCCCGATCGTCGACGGCGAGGCCGACGAGGCGTTCCGCCGGTCGCTGGCCGCGACCGTCGCGGAGCTGGGGGAGGAGTTCGGCGTCGCGACGGAGCTCGTCGTCCGCGTCGCCGACCCCGTGGTCGCGCTGCTGCAGGTCGCCGAGCAGGTGCGGGCGGACGCGATCGTCGTCGGTGCCAGCGTGCAGGCCGGGCACCGGCTGTTCGGCTCGGTGGCCGTCAGGACGGTGAAGGCGGGTCAGCGCCCGGTCACCGTCGTCCCGTAGCGCCGGTGGCGCCCCGGGCCGTCGGCCACGCCGCGCTGACCGGAGCCCGACGTGTCACCAGTGCGGCTCCGCTGCGCTGACGACACGTCCGACGGTGGGGCGGCGGCCCGGGCTGTGGCGGGACCGCGACGGTCAGGTCGGAGGCGTGGCCGGGGAACCGGTGCTGGGGGCCGCGCCGGGGGTGGCCCGCTGCGCGCGGCGGCGCATCAGCGCCGGGACCCCGAACACCAGGACCGCGGTGACGCACATCGCCGCCAGCTCCGCCGCACCCAGTCCCGGCCCGCCCAGCAGGACCGCCGCCACGAGCAGGCTCACCGCGAGGACCGCGGCGAGGGCGAGCTCGGGCGAGGGCACCGGTGGGCGACGGCGTCGGCGCTTTCCGCGCAACGCGTCGTCGAGGTCGGGGAACTGCACGACCAGTTGGCGTTCCAGCTGCTCGAGACGCTGCCGCTCCGCGGAGCTCAGCGGCGTCTCCGGTTCCGGGGGAGTCACACCTGCTGCTACCCCGTTCGGAGGCTGTTCACACCCGTTCGCCGACCATCCTCGGCAGCGCGGGTGCCGTCGTCGTACGGTCGGCGGACCGTCGCTGCCGACGATCACCGCGCAGACGATCACCGCCGGGGGGACCATGAGCACAGCCGTCGACGCCACACGGGTGGAGGAGGTGGCCGCGCAGGTCGTCACCGATCACGACCCGCGCCGCGTCCCGGTCCAGGAGTTCCTCGGCGCCTGCTTCGACGCGGGGCTCTCGTGGGTGCATTTCCCCGAGGGCCTGGGCGGGCTGGGGGTGTCGCGGGGGCTGCAGGCGTCGGCCGACGCGGTACTGCAGGCCGCGGGCGGGCCGGTCCCGTTCTGGCTCAACCCCATCGGCTACGGGATGGCCGCGCCCACGCTGTCCGAGCACGCCCGTTCCCCCGAGCTGGCCCGCTCCTGGCTGCGGCCGCTGGCCACGACCGAGGACATCTGGTGCCAGCTGTTCTCCGAGCCGGGCGCCGGGTCCGACCTCGCGGGCCTGGCGACCAGCGCGGTGCGCGACGGTGACAGCTGGGTCCTCAACGGCCAGAAGGTGTGGACGAGCCTCGCCCACCGCGCGAAGTGGGCCCTGCTGCTGGCCCGCACCGACCCCGACCAGCCCAAGCACAAGGGGCTGACCTACTTCGTGCTGGACATGCAGGCCGACGGGGTGCGGACGCGGCCGCTGCGCCAGATGACCGGGCAGGCCGAGTTCAACGAGGTCTTCCTCGAGGACGCCCGCATCCCCGACGAGCACCGGCTCGGCGCGGTCGGCGACGGGTGGCGCGTCGCGATGACGACGCTGATGAACGAGCGGTCGGCGATCGGGGCGGGCGGCGCGGAACGCGGGTCGGGGCCGATCGCCGACGCGCTGGCGCTGTGGGCGGACCGTCCGCACCGGCGCACGCCGGTGCTGCGCGACCGGCTGGCGGCGCTGTGGACGCGCGCGGAGGCGCAGCGGCTGACCGCCGCCCGGGCGCGGCGCACGGCCACCGCGGGCTCGCCCGGCCCCGAGGGCTCGGTGAGCAAGCTGGTGGCCGCCGAGCTCAACCAGGACGTCTACGAGTTCTGCATGGACCTGCTCGGGCCCGAGGGCACGCTGTACGGCTCCTACGAGGTGCGCCGCGAGGGCGGGCGCGACGCCGACTGGCGGGGCGCGGTGCAGCAGCGGTTCCTGCGGTCGCGGGCCAACACGATCGAGGGCGGCACGTCGGAGGTGCTGCGCAACGTCCTGGGCGAGCGGGTCCTGGGGCTGCCGGGTGACCTGCGCGCGGATGCGGGCAAGGCGTGGAAGGACGTGCCGCGTGGCTGACACCGTGACCGACGCCGAGGTGGGCGCCGCGCCCGCCGAGTTCGACGTCTCCGCCGAGCAGCAGGAGCTGCGTGCCGCGGTGCGGCGGTTCTGTGCCGTGCAGTCCGACTCCGCGGCGGTGCGCCGGCACATGGAGTCCGACACGGGTTTCGACGCGGCCGTCTGGTCCCGGCTGGGCCGCGAGCTCGGCGTGCTCGGGCTCGCGGTGCCGGAGGAGCTCGGTGGTGCCGGGGCCGGGATGGTCGAGCAGGCGATCGTCGCCGAGGAGCTGGGCGCGGCGCTGCTGTGCGGGCCGGTGGTGGGGACGATCGGGCTGGCGCTGCCGGCGCTGGTGGCGTCGTCGGCGGGGCCGTTGCGCGCGGAGCTGGTGCCGCCGCTGGTGGCGGGCGCCCGCACCGCGGCGCTGGCCGCGCCCGAACGGGCCGGGCTGTTCGATCCGCACGCCATCACCGTCGGCGCCGTGCACGCGGGCGAGGGCTGGGAGCTGACGGGGGTCGTGCCCCAGGTCGTCGACGCCGCGGGCGCCGACGTCCTGCTCGTCGCCGCCAGCGGGCCGGAGGGCATCGCGCTGTTCGCCGTGCCCGGTGGGATCGAGCAGGTCGAGACCGAGCCGCTGACGACGCTGGACCTGACGCGACGGCAGGCGACGCTGCGGATGCGGGAGGCACCCGCCCGGCTGCTCGCGGGCGCCGACGAGATCGACGGCGTCCTCGGCCACGCGTTCTACGCGGCGTCGGCGCTGCTCGCGGCCGAGCAGGTCGGCGGGGCGCAGCACATGCTGGACGTGACCGTCGCCCACGCGAAGGAGCGGCTGCAGTTCGGCCGCCCGATCGGCTCGTTCCAGGCGGTGAAGCACCGCCTCGCCGACATGCTCGTGCTCGTCGAGCACGCCCGCTCGACCGCGCAGCACGCCGCGTGGGCGTTGCAGACCGGCGGCGACGACCCGTTCCTCGCGACGAGCATCGCGCAGGCGACGTGCTCGGAGGCGTACTACCGGGTGGCCGCCGACGCGATCCAGCTGCACGGCGGCATCGGGTTCACCTGGGAGCACGATGCGCACCTGTACTTCAAGCGGGCGGTGACCGACGCGGCGCTGCTGGGCGGGGCGGAGATCCACCGCGACCGGATCGCGGCGGCGGTGCTCGACCACGTCCGCGCCACACCCGGGGTGCCGCCGGTGGCGGACGGCCGGGCATGACGGTGCTCCCGAACCGCGTCCTCGTGGCGAACCGTGGCGAGGTCGCGATCCGGATCCTGCGGACGTGCGCGGAGCTGGGCGTCGGGGCGGTGGTCGGCTTCTCCGCCGACGACGCCGACGCCCCGCACGTGCGCGCCGCCCCGGCCTCGGTGGCGCTGCCCGGCGAGGGCCCCGCGGCCTACCTCGACGTCGACGCGGTCGTCGCGGCGGCGCGCGAGTCCGGCTGCGACACGGTGCACCCCGGCTACGGCTTCCTGTCGGAGAACCCCGCGCTCGCGCGGGCCTGCGCCGACGCCGCGCTGACGTTCGTCGGCCCGTCCGCGGAGGCGCTGGAACGCTTCGGGGACAAGACCCGCGCCCGGGAGGTCGCGGTCGCGGCAGGAATCCCGGTCCCGGAGGGCACCGACGGCCCGGTCGACCTCGACGGCGCCGCCGCGTTCCTCGACGCCCTGGGTGAGGGCGCCGCCGTGGTGCTCAAGGCCGTCTCGGGCGGCGGTGGGCGGGGGATCCGGCCGGTGCGCGACCGCGCCTCGCTGCCCGCGGCGTACGCGTCGGCGGCCCGGGAGGCGGCCGCGGCCACCGGCGGGGGCGGGGTGTACGTCGAACGGCTCGTCGCCGACGCCCGCCACGTCGAGGTGCAGGTCGCGGGCGACGGGGAGCGTGCGGTCGCGCTGGGCGACCGCGACTGCAGCGTGCAGCGCCGCCACCAGAAGCTCGTCGAGATCGCGCCCGCCCCCGGCCTGTCCGACGCCGTCCGCGAGCGGCTCGCCGCCGCCGCGGAGGCGATCGTCGGCAGCGGCTACCGCGGACTGGGGACGGTCGAGTTCCTCGTGTCCGGTTCCGCCGTCGCCTTCCTGGAGGTCAACCCGCGGCTGCAGGTCGAGCACCCGGTCACCGAGGAGGTCAGTGGCCTCGACCTGGTCGCGACCGGGCTGCGGCTGGCCGCCGGCGCGACCCTCGC
Organism: Pseudonocardia sp.; assembly: GCF_050250275.1. Classification (GTDB taxonomy): domain Bacteria; phylum Actinomycetota; class Actinomycetes; order Mycobacteriales; family Pseudonocardiaceae; genus Pseudonocardia. The sequence goes on along the minus strand of NZ_JBFWOY010000034.1, from coordinate 47,479 downwards.
CGAGCTGGGCCTCGGCGAGCGGCCGCCCGCGCCGCGCGGCACCGCGATCCAGCTGCGTGTCACCACCGAGACGGTCACGCCCGACGGCCTGTACCCGGCCGCGGGGACGATCACCGAGCTGGCGCTGCCGTCGGGACGCGGGGTGCGTGTGGACGCTGCCGCCCACCCCGGCTACGCCACGAACCCGCGCTTCGACCCGTTGCTGGCCAAGGTGATCGCGCACGGCGCCGACCTCGGTGCCGCGCTCGCCGTGGCTCGCCGGGCGCTCGCGGAGACGGTCGTCGGGGGCGTGGACACCACCGTCGGCCTGCTGCGCGCGGTGCTCGACGACCCGGACTGGGTGCCGGGGGAGTCGGGCACGGACTTCCTGGACACACACCTGCCGGCACTCGCCGCGGTGGCGGGCGCGTCGGCACCGTCCGCGGTGGCGGGCGCATCGGCACCGTCCGCGGTGGCGGGCGCATCGGCACCGTCCGCGGCGGCAGCCGGGCCGGGGCTGCCGCGACCGGCGGTCGACGGCGCGCTCACCGTCACCGTGCCCACGACCGGCACCGTCGTCACCGTCGACGTCGGTGAGGGTGACGAGGTCGCCGCGGGCGCCACGCTGCTGGTGCTCGAGGCGATGAAGATGGAACACCCCGTCGTCGCGCCCACGGCGGGTGTCGTCCGGCGCGTCGACCTCGCCGTCGGCGACACCCCGCCCGCAGGCGCCGCGGCGGTGCACCTCGAGGAACGCGCGGCCGCGGGTGGTGTGGCCGCCGAGGCCGCGGACCTCGATCCCGGTCACATCCGCGACGACCTCGACCAGGTGCTGCGCCGCCGGGCGGTCGGCCTCGACGCCGCCCGCCCCGACGCCGTCGCCCGACGCCGCGGCGCGGGGCGGCGCACCGCCCGGGAGAACCTCGACGACCTCGTCGACCCCGGCACCTTCGTCGAGTACGGCGCGCTCGCGATCGCGGCGCAACGCCGCCGCCGCACCGTCGACGACCTCGTCGAACGTACCCCGGCCGACGGTCTCGTCGCCGGGACCGCGGACGTCGGCGGCCACCAGGTCGTGGTGATGTCCTACGACTACACCGTCCTCGCCGGCACGCAGGGCGCCCACAACCACAAGAAGAAGGACCGGCTCTTCGAGCTGGCCGAGCAGCGGATGCTGCCGCTGGTGGTGTTCTGCGAGGGTGGGGGTGGGCGGCCCGGCGACACCGACGGCAGCTGGGTGTCGATGCTCGACGTGCCCGCGTTCCACCTGTTCGGCCGGCTGTCGGGGCGGGTGCCGCTGGTCGGGATCGTGTCCGGTTACTGCTTCGCGGGCAACGCCGCGCTCGCCGGCTGCTGCGACGTCGTCATCGCCACCGAGGACGCGAACCTCGGCATGGGCGGCCCGGCGATGATCGAGGGCGGCGGGCTGGGGGTGGTCGAGCCGGGCGAGATCGGGCCGATGCGCGACCAGGTGCCCAACGGCGTCGTCGACGTCCTGGTCGCCGACGAGGCCGAGGCCGTCGACGTCGCCCGCCGCTACCTGTCGTACTTCCAGGGCCCGCGCGAGGTCTGGGAGGCGCCGGACCAGCGGCTGTTGCGGCACGTCGTGCCGGAGAACCGGGTGCGGGTCTACGACGTGCGCGCGGTGGTCGAGGGCCTGGCCGACATCGGGTCGGTGCTGGAGCTGCGCCACGGGTTCGCCGCCGGGATGGTCACCGCGCTCGTGCGGGTCGAGGGCCGCCCGATGGGGCTGCTGGCCAACGACCCGACCCACCTGGGCGGGGCGATCGACCGTGACGGCGCCGACAAGGCCGCCCGCTTCCTGCAGCTGTGCGACGCGTTCGGGCTCCCGGTCGTCTCGCTCGTCGACACGCCGGGGTTCATGGTCGGGCCGGAGTCGGAGCGCACGGCGACGGTGCGGCACTTCTCGCGGATGTTCGTCGTCGGCGCGAACGTCGACGTCCCGATCGGGATGGTCGTGGTGCGCAAGTGCTACGGCCTCGGTGGGCAGTCGATGGGCGGCGGCTCGACGAAGGCGCCGCAGTTCTGCGTCGCGTGGCCGACCGGTGAGTTCGGGGGTATGGGGCTGGAGGGTGCGGTGCGCCTGGGCTTCCGCAAGGAGCTGGCGGCGGTGGCGGACCCGGTGGAGCGGGACGCGTTGTACCGCAAGCTCGTCGCGGAGATGTACGAGCAGGGCAAGGCGACCAACACCGCGAGCGTGTTCGAGATCGACGACGTCATCGACCCGGTCGAGACGCGGCGCTGGATCGTCGAGGGCTTCCGCGGTTATGTGCCGCAGCACATGGGTGCGCGTCGCCCGAACGTCGACACCTGGTGAGCCGGGCGTCGGGCGGCCCGGCGCCGGTCGGGCCGCGCGGCGCGCCGGCCGGGTGGGTGGCACGGTGTGCGGATGCGATCGCTGTTGTTGTCGAGGCGGGATCTCGACTTCCTGCTCAACGACTGGTTACAGGTCGAGAAGCTGACGTCGCGACCCCGCTTCGCCGCCCACGACCGTGACACCTTCGCCGCTGTGCTCGACCTGGCCGAGGAGGTCGCCACCGAGCACTTCGCCCCGCACCGCAAGCTCTCCGACGCCCACGAGCCGGTGTTCGACGGCGAGCGCGTCCACCTGCCCGCGGAGGTCGGTGAGGCCCTGCGGGTGCTCGCCGGCACCGGGATGATCGGTGCGGCGATGGACGAGTCGGTCGGCGGGATGCAGCTGCCGCAGGTCGTCGCGCAGGCCTGTTTCCTGTGGCTGCACGCCGCCAACGTCGGCACCGCCGCGTATCCGTTCCTGACCGTCGCCAACGCGAACCTGCTGCTCGCGCACGGTTCGCCCGAGCAGGTCGACACGTGGGTGCGGCCCATGGTGGAGGGTCGCTTCACCGGGACGATGTGCCTGTCCGAGCCGCAGGCCGGGTCGTCGCTGTCCGACGTCACCACCCGCGCCGAGGCCCGTCCCGACGGCACGTACCGGGTGACCGGCACGAAGATGTGGATCTCCGGCGGGGACCACGAGCTGTCGGAGAACATCGTCCACCTCGTGCTGGCCCGCATCCCCGGCTCGCCGCCCGGGGTCAGGGGCATCTCGCTGTTCGTCGTGCCGCGGTTCCTGATGGCCGCCGACGGCGCGGTCGGGGAGCGCAACGACGTCGTCCTCGCCGGGCTCAACCACAAGATGGGCTACCGCGGCACCGTCAACACGCTGCTGAACTTCGGGGAGGGCCGGTTCACCACCGGCGGGGAGCCGGGTGCCGTCGGCTACCTGGTGGGGGAGCCGGGACAGGGGCTCGCCCAGATGTTCCACATGATGAACGAGGCCCGGGTCGGGGTGGGGGGCGGCGCGACCGCGCTCGGCTACGCGGGCTACCTGCACGCGCTCGACTACGCACGGACCCGTCCGCAGGGCCGCCTGCCGGGGGCGAAGGACCCGTCGGCGCCGCAGGTCCCGCTCGTCGCGCACGCCGATGTGAAGCGGATGCTGCTGGCGTCGAAGTGCTATGTGGAGGGCGCGCTCGCGCTGGTCCTCTACTGCGCGCGGCTGCTCGACGAGGAACGCACCGCCGCCGACGTGGGCGACCGCGAGCGGGCCCACCTGCTGCTGGAGGTGCTGACGCCGGTCGCGAAGAGCTGGCCGGCGCAGTGGTGCCTGGCCGCGAACGACCTCGCCATCCAGGTCCACGGCGGCTACGGCTACACCCGCGAGTACGACGTCGAGCAGCTCTACCGCGACAACCGGCTCAACGCCATCCACGAGGGCACCCACGGCATCCAGGCCATCGACCTGTTGGGGCGCAAGGTCGTCATGCAGGGCGGCGCCGGGCTGACGCTGCTGGTCGAGACGATCCGGGCCGCGACGGCGCGGGCCGCGGACGTGGACGGGACCGCGGGGGAGCTCGCGGCGGCCCTCGACGCCGCGGTGGCGCGGGTCGTCGGTGTCACCGCGACGCTCTGGGCGGCGGGCGACCCGGCGGTGTCACTGGCGAACGCGTCGGTCTACCTGGAGACGGTCGGGCACGTCGTCGTCGGCTGGATGTGGCTGGAGCAGCTGCTCGCCGCGGGGGACCGGCCGGGCGAGCTGTACGACGGCAAGCGCGCCGCCGCCCGCTTCTACCTGCGCCACGAGCTCCCGCGCACGGGCCCGTGGCTGGACCTGCTGGCGAGCGTGGACCGCACCACCGTCGACATGAAGGACGAGTGGTTCTGAGAGGCGGCGTCGAGGTCGCGCTCCACCCGGTCGAGCGCCGTGCGGATCGTCTCGCGGTAGCCGGCGGTGGCCTCGTCGTCGGGGAGGTCGCCCATCCGCGCCCGGGCGGCCTCGACGTGCTCGCGGGCCCGCCCGTGATCGCCGAGGCGGCGCAGCACGTCGGCCAGGTTGAGGTGCAGCGACGGGTAGAACCCGGCGATGCGCAGCGACGGGTGGTGGGCCTGGGCGCTGTCGTCGCTCGCGCCGGCGGCCGCCGCGAGCGCCCGCTCGTCCCACAGCAGCTCGGCGTGCGGGTCGGGCTGCACGTCGGCCGCGTAGTGGGCGAGCACGCAGCGGTGGAACGGGTCGCCGTCGGGGCCGGTGAGCTCGTCCCACAGCGCGTCGAACTCCGCGGCGGCGGCCTCGACGTCGCCCCGGCGCGACCGTTCGACCGCTGCGGTGATGCGGTCCATGACCGGCGCGGCACCCGTCGGTGAGGTCGGCGCGGCTGTCTCGTCCATGCACCGGACGTTAGCGGTGGGTACCGACAGGAATCAGCGCTCCCGCGCGAGCTGCTGCGTGATCACGGTCTGCAGGTGTGTGAGCCCGGGCGTGCCCAGCCCGGCGATCTGTGACTCCAGCTGCCGCAGCAGGTGCGGGTCGTGCACGCCGGACTCGCTCGACTGCAGCAGCACCGTGCCGGCGCCGGTGAAGTCGAACTGGCGTTCCTCCCCGGAGTTCGTGCCGAAGAACCCCATGGCCGACTGCAGGAAGCCGGTCATCCAGGTCGCGTCGTAGTGGTGCGACGGCGAGGGGCAGTCGGCCCAGCCGACGAGCGCCTGCGGGTCGACCCGGATCGGCGGTTCGGCGAAGATCACCGGCCCGGAGCTGGACGCGAGGAACTTGCCGGTGCCGATCAGGGTGAGGAAGCCGGGCACGATCGACTGCTTGAGCTCCAGGGTCTCGTCGAAGGCCAGCAGGTTCGACGCCCGCAGCGTCAGGTTGCCCTCGTCGAGGTCGTAGCTGTTGATGTCGTAGCCGCGGTCGCCCAGGATCAGGTGCCCGGCGCCCGTCGCGACCACCCAGTCGCGGGTGTAGAGCGGCGCGGAGAAGCGCGTCGCGACCATGCCGCCGATGCTCGCCGACGACAGCGGCTCGAACCGGATCGGCTGCCCGCCGGGGCCGGGGTAGTAGGCGATCATCCGGCCGGTCTGCATGAACAGCCGGCCGTCGAGGCGCACGCAGTAGGCGTAGTGGTTGCCGGGGACGTTGTCGTTGTCGGGCAACGTGTCGGGCGAGAGAGGCGTGATCACGGAGAACCTCAGATCTTCTGCTCGGACGCCTGGACGAAGACGGTGCCGTGGCCGGTGAGCTTGAGCTGGACGGCCTCGCCGGAGCCGCGGCCGACGGCGTCGCGCCAGCTCGCGTTGAGCGAGATGTCGGCGGTCACCTGGCCGACGTGCGCGACGAAGGCCTGGGGGTCGACGGTCGTGGTGACGCCGGGGCGGACGTCGAGGGCGATCGTGCCGCCGTGGGAGAGGACCGCGGCGGCGCCGACGCCGTGCAGCTGGGTGGTGAACAGGCCCTGCCCGCTGACGGCGCCACGGACGGCTCCGCGGATTCCGCCCTGCGAGCCGAGGAACACCACGGCGGACTGCAGGTGGGCGTCGTGGGCGACGAGCCGGTCGGCCTCCACGGTGAGCGGGCCGGACCCGTCGAGCTCGACGACGGTGACGTGCAGCCCGCGGTGTCCGTAGTAGACGGTGCCGGTGCCCTGGGCGACCATCATCGGCACCTGCTCGCCCGCCATCATGCGTCCGGCCATGCCGCCGAGCCCGCCCGCTCCGGCGTGCACGGGGGCGAACCCGACGGAGCCGGTGTAGGCGAGCATCGCGCCGCGGCGGGCGAGGACCTCGCGGCCGGGGGCGACGTCGGCGGCGACGACCTTGTGGTTGATCTCGGTGAAGCCCACGGTCAGCGCTCCTCGGGCTGGATGTAGACGACGCCCTTGCCGTCGAAGCGCAGGGAGAACGCCTCGCCGGAGCTCTCCCCGACGAGGTTGCGCCAGGACACGTCGGTGACGAAGGTCTGGTCGAGCTGTCCCCGGCTCGCGATGAACGCGTCGGGGTCGACGACCAGGGGGTACTGCGGGGAGACCTCCAGGGCGATCGGCGGGCCGCCTGCCGAGAGCAGGGCGACGGTGCCGTGGCCGGACACGGTCGTCGTGAAGAGTCCCTGCCCGGAGGTGGCGCCGCGCAGTCCGGAGAAGGCGACGTCGGTGGACAGGCCGTCGGACAGGGCGAGCAGGCGTTCGGACTCGGCCCGCAGGGTGTCGCCGCCGAGCTCGACGACCAGGACCTCCATGGCGTCCTTGGCGAAGCGGACGACGCCGGTGCCGCTGCACTGCATCAGGGAGATGGACTCGCCGGTGGCGCGGCGTTTGAGCGCGGCGCGCAGGCCGTCGCCGCCACCCATGCCGGCGTTCTTGAAGCTGACCTCGCCGTCGTAGGCGATCATCGATCCGGTCGCCGCGCGGACGGAGCCGCCGCGCAGGTCGACCTCCAGGATGCGGGTGCCGTGGAGCCGGAAGGGCTGCATGCCCGCGATCCTGGCATGGCCGTCCGGTTCGTCGCGGACGTCCCGCTCCGTGGCGCCGACCCGGGTGTTCTGTGAGGCCCGACACCGGCGGAAACGGACCAATCGCATCGCTTGCTTATGCATTTTTTCTTAGTGTAAAGCAACTAAATGTACGTGACGTAGGAGTTGGTGACACGTGGCGCCTGCACGGTCGACGGTGCGGGAGAACGATCCCGGAGCCGCGGGAACAACGACAGGACACGACGAACCCGATCCCCGCTACAAGTGGATCGCGCTGTCCAACACGACACTCGGCCTGCTGATGGCGACGATCAACTCCTCGATCGTCCTCATCGCGCTGCCGGACATCTTCCGGGGGATCGGCATCGACCCCCTCGGACCCGGCAACACCAGCTACCTGCTGTGGATGATCATGGGTTTCCTGGTCGTCACCGCGGTGCTGGTCGTCGGCTTCGGCCGCCTCGGCGACATGTACGGCCGCGCCAGGATGTACAACCTCGGCTTCGCCGTCTTCACCATCTCGTCGATCTTCCTGGCGGTGACCTGGCAGCACGGCGACGCCGCCGCCTGGTGGCTGATCATCTGGCGCATCATCCAGGGCGTCGGCGGCGCGTTCCTGATGGCCAACTCGAGCGCGATCCTCACCGACGCCTTCCCCGTCCGCCAGCGCGGCATGGCGCTGGGCATCAGCGGTGTCGCCGCCATCGCGGGCTCCTTCCTCGGCCTGGTCATCGGCGGCCTGCTCGGCCCGGTGAACTGGCACCTCGTCTTCCTCGTGTCCGTGCCCTTCGGCGTCTTCGGCACGATCTGGGCCTACCTCAAGCTGCGCGACACCGGCGAGCGCAGGCGCGCCAAGATGGACTGGTGGGGCAACGCGACCTTCGCGGTCGGCCTCATCGCGGTCCTCGTCGGCATCACCTACGGCATCCAGCCCTACGGCGGCCACACCATGGGCTGGACCAGCCCGCTCGTGCTGAGCTGCATCATCGGCGGCGTCGTCGTCCTGATCGCCTTCGGCGTCATCGAGACCCGCGTCGCCGTGCCGCTGTTCGAGCTGTCCCTGTTCACGAACCGGGCATTCACCCTCGGCAACATCGCGAACCTGCTCGCCTCGCTCGGCCGCGGCGGGCTGCAGTTCATGCTGATCATCTGGCTGCAGGGCATCTGGCTGCCCCAGCACGGGTACAGCTTCGAGGAGACGCCGCTGTGGGCGGGCATCTACATGCTCCCGCTGACGATCGGCTTCCTCGTCGCCGCGCCGCTGTCGGGCATCCTGTCCGACCGCTGGGGGACCCGCTGGTTCACCAGCGGCGGCATGGTCGTCTCGGCGGCGACGTTCCTGCTGCTGGAGCTGCTGCCCGTCGACTTCGACTACTGGGCCTTCGCCGCACTGCTGCTGGTCAACGGCGTCGGCATGGGCCTGTTCGCCTCGCCCAACCGCGCCGAGATCATGAACAGCCTGCCCGCGGGCTCCCGCGGCGCGGGCGCCGGCATGACCGCCACGTTCCAGAACTCGGCGATGGTGCTCTCGATCGGCCTGTTCTTCAGCCTCATGATCGCGGGCCTGTCGACGAACCTGCCCGGCGTCATGCAGTCCGGTCTGCTCGAGCACGGTGTCCCGGCCGCCGACGCGTCGACCATCGCGAACCTGCCGCCCGTCGGAGTGCTGTTCGCCGCGTTCCTCGGCTACAACCCGATCCAGCAGCTGCTCGGCAACGTCCTCGACAGCATCCCGCCGGACCAGGCGGCGTTCCTCACCGGGCGCAGCTTCTTCCCGAACCTCATCTCGCAGCCGTTCTCCGACGGCCTCGCCGCCGCCTTCCTGTTCGCCGTCATCGCCTGCCTCGTCGCCGCCGTGGCGTCGTTCTTCACCGGCAGCCGGCGCGCGACCGGGGCCCGGCACGACCAGGCCCTGGGCCGCGAGACCGTCGGCGCCGAGCTCGCCGCGACGGCGGGCGAGGCCGTCGGCGGCCCCAGCGAGATCGTCGACGGGGCCCGGCCGGCGGCCCGCGGGCCCGTCCCGGCCGGTGAGCTGGTCGGCCGGGTGCTCGCCGCCTACGGCACCGAGCTCGGCGACGGCGTCGTCGTCGTCACCGCGGGCGACGGCAGCCAGGTCGGGCGCGCGGTCGTCGCACCCGACGGCAGCTACGCCCTGAGCGGGCTGGCGCCCGGCACCTACACCGTCGTCGCGACCGCACCCGGGTTCCAGGCCGACGCCGTCGCGGTCACGCTCAACGGCAGCGGCGTCGAACGTGACTTCAGCCTGCAGGGCGGCGGGTCGGTCCGCGGCGTCGTCCGCCCGGTGCCGGCGGGCGAGCCCGCGACGGTGCTGGCCACCGACTCGGCCGGGCGCGTCGTCGGCCGGGCCACCACGGCGGCCGACGGCACCTTCGCCCTCGCCGGGCTGCCGGCGGGGGAGACCACGCTCACCGCGAGCCTGCCCGGGCGTCGGCCCCGGGCGGCGACGGTCCGGGTCGGCACGGGCGCCCCGGTGGTCGTGGACCTCGAGCTGGCCGACGCCCTCACCCGCCTCGGCGGTGTCGTCACCGGACCCGGCGGCGCCCCGCTCGCCGGGGCGACCGTGACGGTGACCGACGACCACGGCCACGTCGTCGCGGCCGTCGTGAGCGGCCCCGGCGGTGGGTACGAGGTCCAGGGTCTGCGCCCGGGCCAGTACACGGTCACGGCGTCGTTCGGGGGTCCGGCGGCGCAGCGCGTCGACCTCGCCGGTGACGGCCCCGCCCATCTCGACCTGCGGCTCGGCGCCACGCCGGCCGCGGCCGGCTGAGGCGCGGGCCATGACCGTGGTGCCGTCGACGAGGCCGGCCACCACCTCGCCCGGCCGGGAGACCGTCGCCGAGCTCGCCGGGCGGCTGCGCATCGCGCTGAGCAGGCTCGGCCACGCGCTGCGGGCCCCCGACGACCAGGAAGGTCTCACGCCCACCCGGATCGCGACGCTGTCGATCCTCGAGACCGCGGGTCCGCTGCGGGTGGGTGCGCTGGCCGAGCGGATCGGGATCAGCCCACCGACGATGACCCGGCTCGTCGACTGCCTCGGCGAGCTGGACATGGTCCGCCGCGACCCCGATCCCGACGACCACCGGGCCACCCGGGTCAGTCTCTCCGCGCACGGGGCGGCGCTTCTCGTGGGGCTGCGGCACCGGGGCACCGGGATGCTCGCCGAGCAGATCGCCGCCCTCGACGCCGACGCCCTCACCACGCTGGGCGATGCGGTCCCGCTGCTGGAACGTCTCGCCGAGTCGATGCTCCCGCACCAGCGGACACCCCGCGCGCAACCTCACTGCTCCGGACCGGCCTGCGGGCGACCGTGAGGTTGCGCGCGGGGTGGAGGTTGCGCGCGGGGTGTCCGCGTCGCACGCCGTGACCGTGGCGCGGGGCGGTCGCGTCCGACGTCACAGTCAACGCTGACTGTTCGACTGCTAACGTCGGGCGCGGCGGCGTGGCGGACGCCGCCGACACGCTGAGCAGTAGGAGGCTGACGTGCGCGATGCGGTGATCGTCGAGGCGGTGCGGACCCCGGTCGGCAAGCGCAACGGAGGGCTGTCGGGCGTGCACCCGGCCGACCTGTCGGCCCACGTGCTGAGGTCGCTCGCCGCGCGTTCCGGCCTCGACCCCGCGGTCGTCGACGACGTCGTCTGGGGCTGTGTCTCCCAGACCGGCGAGCAGACGTTCGACATCGCCCGCACCGCGGTCCTGTCGGCCGGCTGGCCCGAGACCGTGCCCGGGGTGACCGTCGACCGTCAGTGCGGTTCGAGCCAGCAGTCGGTCCACTTCGCGGCCGCCGGGCTGATCGCCGGGCAGTACGACGTCGTCGTCGCCGGTGGTGTCGAGTCGATGAGCCGGGTCCCGATGGGCTCCACCTTCGCCGACGCGAGCCCGTTCGGCGCCGACTTCGACGCCCGCTACGGCGGTGTGTTCCCGAACCAGGGCGTCGGCGCCGAGATGATCGCCGAGAGGTGGGGCCTGTCCCGCACCCAGGTCGACGAGTTCGCCCTGGTCAGCCACGACAAGGCCGCCACCGCGCAGGACGACGGCCGCTTCGAGGCCCAGATCGCGCCCGTCACCACGCCCGACGGCACCGTGGTCGCCGCCGACGAGGGCATCCGCCGCGGCGGCACCCTGGAGAAGCTCGGCCAGCTCAAGACCGTCTTCAAGGAAGACGGCGTCGTCACCGCGGGCAACGCCTCGCAGATCTCCGACGGCTCCGCCGCGCTGCTCATGACCACCTCGGAGAAGGCCGCCGAGCTGGGCCTGACCCCGATCGCCCGCGTCCACACCGCGGTCCTCGCCGCCGCCGACCCGGTGATCATGCTCACCGCGCCGATGCCGGCCACCGAGAAGGCGCTGAAGCGTTCCGGGCTCGCGCTCGACCAGATCGGCGTCTTCGAGGTCAACGAGGCGTTCGCGACGGTGCCGCTGGCCTGGCTCGCCGACATCGGCGCCGACCCCAAGACCCTCAACCCCAACGGCGGGGCCATCGCGCTCGGCCACCCCCTCGGCGGGTCCGGCGCCCGGATCATGACGACGATGGTCCACCACATGCGCGACAACGGGATCCGCTACGGCCTGCAGACCATGTGCGAGGGTGGCGGCCAGGCCAACGCCACGATCCTCGAGCTTCTCTGACGCCCGGCCCCTTCTGACGTATCGACCCGGAGGTAGGACACCCCCATGGACGTGAACGGTTCCGTAGCCCTGGTCACCGGCGGCGCGTCGGGCCTCGGCCTGGCCACCACCGAGACGCTGCTCGACGCGGGCGCGAAGGTCGTCATCCTCGACCTGCCCGGCTCGCCCGGCGAGCAGGTCGCCGAGAAGCTGGGCGACGCCGTCCGCTTCGCCCCGGCCGACGTCCGCGACGAGGCGGCCGTGTCCGCCGCGCTCGACGTCGCGGCCGAGCTGGGCACGCTGCGCGTCGCGGTCAACTGCGCGGGCATCGGCCCCGCGGCCAAGACCGTCGGCAAGAACGGCCCGTTCCCGCTCGACGTGTTCACCCGGGTCGTCGAGATCAACCTGATCGGCACGTTCAACGTCATCCGGCTCGCCGCTGAGCGCATGACGGCGGCCGACCCGGTCGACGGCGAGCGCGGCGTCATCATCAACACGGCCTCGGTCGCGGCGTTCGACGGCCAGATCGGGCAGGCGGCCTACTCCGCGTCGAAGGGCGGCATCGTCGGGCTGACGCTGCCGGTGGCCCGCGACCTGGCGAGCGCGATGATCCGGGTCGTGACGATCGCGCCCGGACTGTTCGACACACCGCTGCTCGCGAGCCTGCCCGAGGAGGCCCGCGACTCGCTGGGCAAGCAGGTCCCGCACCCGTCGCGGCTGGGATCGCCGTCCGAGTACGGTGCGCTGGCCGCGCACATCGTCGCCAACCCGATGCTCAACGGCGAGGTGATCCGCCTCGACGGCGCGATCCGGATGGCCCCCCGCTGACCTGCTCCCGCTGGTGACCCTGTTCTGCTGATCCCGGACCGAGGAGGACCGCGATGAGGCGCACCCTGTTCGAGGACGACCACGAGGCGTTCCGCGACTCGTTCCGCAAGTTCGTGCAGGCAGAGATCGTGCCGCACCACGACGAGTGGGAGCAGGCGGGCATCGTCCCGCGGGAGCTGTTCGCCACGGCCGGCCGCTCGGGCTTCCTGGGGATCGAGATCCCCGAGGAGTTCGGCGGCGGCGGGGTGCGCGACTTCCGGTTCAACGCGGTCATGGACGAGGAGCTCATGGGCTGCGGCGCCGCCGCGGCCGGGCTGGGCCTGTCGTTGCACAACGACATCTGCCTGCCCTACTTCATGGCCTACTGCAACGACGAGCAGCGGGCCCGCTGGCTGCCGGGCATCGCCTCGGGCGAGCTGATCACCGCGATCGCGATGACCGAGCCGGGCATCGGGTCGGACCTCGCGTCGATGACGACGACGGCGATCCGCGACGGCGACCACTACGTCGTCAACGGCGCCAAGACGTTCATCACCAACGGCATCAACTCCGACCTGGTGATCACCGCGGTGAAGACCGATCCGGCGGAGAAGCACAAGGGCATGTCGCTGGTCGTGCTCGAACGCGGCATGGAGGGCTTCGAGCGGGGCCGCAACCTCGACAAGCTGGGCCAGCACGCCCAGGACACCGCGGAGCTGTCGTTCACCGACGTCCGGGTGCCGGTGGCGAACCTGCTCGGCGAGCAGGAGGGGCAGGGCTTCGCCCAGCTCGTCGGCAACCTCCCGCAGGAGCGGCTCTCGATCGGGTACGCGGCAGTGGCGTCGGCCCGCTACGCCCTCGGCCTGACGCTGGAGTACGTCAAGGAGCGCAAGGCGTTCGGCACGCCGATCGGGTCGTTCCAGAACTCCCGGTTCGTGCTCGCCGAGCTCGACACCGAGATCGACATCGCCCAGCACTACGTCGACGCGTGCGTGCGCGCCCTCGACGCGGGCGAGCTGACCGCCGCCGACGCCAGCAAGGCGAAGTACTGGTGCACCGAGCTGCAGGGGCGCGTCGTCGACAGGTGCGTGCAGCTGTTCGGCGGCTACGGCTACATGACGGAGTACCCGATCGCGAGGGCGTTCGCCGACGCCCGCATCACCCGGATCTACGGTGGCACCACCGAGATCATGAAGGAAGTCATCGGGCGGTCGTTGGGCCTGTGACCCGTCCACCGCCCGATGTGCGCCCCGTGCCGGACCCCGCTGTGGCGGGGCCGGGCACGGGGCTGCGCACGCGCGCCCAGCGCGCCGAGGACGGGCGGGCCCGGATCCTCGACGCGGCGGTCGGGTGTCTGGGCGCGGAGGGCTATGCGGGGGCGTCGACGCTGGCGATCCAGGCGGCCGCCGGCGTGTCGCGCGGGCGGCTGCTGCACCACTTCCCGTCGCGGGACCTGCTGCTGGTCGCCGCGGCTCAGCACCTTGCGGCGCAACGGGTTCGCGACACCGAGGACAGGGTCCTCGCGCTCGTGGGCTCGGAGGTCCGCGGGGCCGAACGCATCGACCGGGTGGTGGTCGCGCTCTGGGCGTCCTTCCACGAGTCGCATTTCTGGGCGGCGCTGGAGCTGTGGACGGCCGCCCGCACCAACCCCGGGATCGCGGCCGCGCTGCTGCCGGAGGAGCGCCGGCTCGGCGCGGTGATCCGGGCGTCCATCGCCCGGATGGTGGGGGAGCCGTACTCGTCGCACCCGCGGTTCCGTCAGGTGCGTGACCTCCTGCTCACGAGCATGCGCGGCGCGGCCCTCACCTACGCGTTCGACAGCCGTGAGGCCGGCGCGGACCCGATGGTCGCGCAGTGGCAGGACATGGCCAGGACGCTGCTCTCGGCCTGAGCTCCCGACGTCACGCGTTCCTCGCGCACGGTCGGTGACGGCCCCGGTCGTTCTGTGGAGCAGCTCACTCGGATGGCTCTCCGGCTCTCCGGCTGCTTTAGTTAGCCTTCCCTTACGTCAGGAATGGCGAGCCTGGCCGGGTCGTCCCGGCCGGGTCCGGAAGGATGGCCCGGGGCCCCGGGACCGCCGTCGGCACGACCCCGGTACCGCGCCGGGGCGGAGGAACGAGGAGATTTCCGCATGCGCGTGGTGTGCTTCGGCTACATGACGTGGGGGCGACGCACCATCGAGGCCGTCCTCGGCGCCGGCCACGAGGTGCCGCTGATCGTGACCCACGCCGACAGCGACAACGCCTACGAGAAGATCTTCAACGAGTCCGTCGCCGAGCTCGCCGCCGACCACTCCATCCCGCTGCTCGTGCGCGACCGCGCCGACGACGACGAGGTGAAGGCCGCGATCGCCGCGGCCGGGGCCGACGTCATGGTGGTGTCCAACTGGCGCACCTGGCTGCCGCCCGAGGTCTACTCCGTCCCCAGGCTGGGAACGCTCAACGTCCACGACGCGCTGCTGCCCGCCTACGCCGGGTTCGCGCCGCTGAACTGGGCGCTGATCAACGACGAGCCCGAGGTCGGCGTGACCGCGCACATGATGAACGCCGAGTTCGACGCGGGCGACGTCGTCCTGCAGTGGGCGACGCCGGTCAGTGACGACGACACGATCGTCGACCTGTTCGACCGCACGCTCGCGATGTTCGGCCCGATCACCGTGGAGGGCCTCGCGCTGCTGGAGTCGGGTCGCACCGAGTGGCCCGCGCAGGACCGGCGCCGTGCCTCGTACTTCCACCGGCGCACCGACGAGGAGAACCGCGTCGACTGGACCTGGCCGGCCCGCGACATCTTCAACCTCGTCCGCGCCCAGGTCGACCCCTACCCGAACGCGTACTGCTACCGGGGCGCCGAACGGATCCGCATCCTGGCGGCGTCGGTCACCGACGACGCGGTGGGCGGCACGCCGGGGCGGGTGCTGATCCGGCGCGGGAGGAGCGTCGTCGTCGTCGCGGGTGCCGACGCGCGCCGTGGCCGCAACCGGGGCGTGCTGATCCACCGGGTGCGCCTCGACGACGGCCGCGAGCTCGACGCCGCCGACTACTTCCCGCGGATGGGCGAGTACCTCACCGCCCACCCGCGGGACGGGGTGTAGCGGCGAGGTCAGGTCCCCTGGTAGGCCTGTGCCGGCTGGGGGACCACCGCGTCGAGGGCCGTCGGCGGGCTCGGCGGGCTGCCGAAGCCGTCAGCCTGCCCTTGTCAATGCGACGACGTCGAGGGCCCCCGCACCGCCGCGGCCTCACGCCGCACCTGCTCCCACAGCGCCTCGACGTGCGCCGCCTCCGTGACCACACCCCCGACCGCGATCCTGAGCACGTACCGCCCGTCGACGACGGTGTGGGTGACGAACGCCGCCCCCGAGGCGTTGACGCGCTCCAGGACGGCGCGGGTGGCCGCGTCGTCGGGACCGCCGTCGGCGGTGACGCAGCGCAGGCACACGAGCCCGAGCGTCGGCGGCGCCGCGAGGACGACACCCGGCTCCGCGCGCACCCGGGCCGCGAGGGCCACGGCGGCGGCGACATGGCCGCGCAGGTGCGCCCGCAGCCCTTCCAGCCCCGCCGCGTGCACGACCGCCCACAGCTTCAGCGCCCGGAACCGGCGCCCCAGCGGCACCTGCCAGTCGCGCAGGTCCACGACCGCGCCCGACTCCGACGCGGCGTTGCGCAGGTACTCCGGCGTCACCGACAGGGCCGCGGGCAGCGCCGCCGCGTCGCGCACCCACAGCAGGGAGGCGTCGAACGCCGTGAGCAGCCACTTGTGGGCGTCGGTGCAGAACGAGTCGGCGAGCCCGGCGCCGTCGAGCACGTGCCGCAGCTCGGGGCACAGCCCGGCGACACCCGCCCACGCGGCGTCGACGTGCAGCCACGCCCCGTGGGCCGCCGTGACGGCCGCGATGTCACGGACCGGGTCGACCGCGCCCGTGCCCGTCGTCCCGACCGTCGCGCACACCAGGACGGGGCGCAGCCCGGCGGCGACGTCGGCGGCGACGGCGTCGGCGAGCGCGGCGGCCGACATGGCCTGCGTGCCGGGGACGGCGGCCACGACGCGCAACGCCCGCGCGCCCATCCCCGCGACCCGCACCGCCTTGGTCAGCGACGAGTGCGTCTCCGCGGTGACGTAGACGCGTTCGCGGCCGTCGACACCCGACTCCTGCCAGCGGGGGTCGGCCCGCTGCAGCGCCGCGAGCAGCGCCACCAGCGCCGCGGACGACGCCGAGTCCTGGATGACGCCCCCGCCCCCGCCGGGGAACGTGAACGCCTCGCCGAGCCCGAGGGCACGGGCGAACCCGTCGAGCAGCACCTGCTCGGTCTCGGTCGCCGCGGGGGAGGTGGACCAGAGCATCCCCTGCGCGCCGAGCCCCCCGGAGAGCAGGTCGCCGAGTACCGAGGCCAGCGAGGCGTTGGCGGGGAAGTAGCCGAAGAACGCGGGATGCTGCCAGTGCGTGCTGCCCGGGACGACCACACGCTCGACCTCGTCGAGCAGCGTGGCCAGGGGCTGCGGCGCCTCCGGCAGCAGGCCGTCCGCGAACGCCGCCCCGGGCCCGGACAGGGCGGCCGCGACCTCGCCCGGCCGGACGGGCGGAACGACGGGCAGCCCGGGCAGGGCGGCGCGGTGCTCGGCGACCCAGTCGACGAACGCGTACCCGGCACGCCGGAACTCGTCGGGGTCGAGATCGGCGGTCACGGAGATCACCTCGGGAGGTCGGCGGCACTCGGCGTGTCTAGGGTTGCCAAGTGTCCGACACGTCCGGTGGGTCCGTCGAACCGGACGTCCCCGACGGCGCGGCACGGCTGCGGCTGCTCCAGCTCTCCGCGCTGACCAGCACCGTCGACCGGTTCGCGATCGCGCCGCTGCTCGTCGAGATCGCCCGCGGGTTCGGCAGCTCGCTCGTCGCCGTCGCTGCCGTCGCCAGCGGGTACTTCCTCGCCTACGGCCTCATGCAGCTCGTCTGGGGCCTGCTCAGCGACCGGTTGGGCCGCGTCCGGGTCATGCGGATCGCACTCGCCGGGCTGGCCGTCGCCGGCCTGGTGTCGGTCCTGGCGCCGAACCTGGCGGTGCTCGCCGTGTCGCGCGTCGTGGCCGGGGGCACCGCCGCGGCGCTCATCCCGACGACCCTCGTCTACATCGGTGACACCTGGCCCATCGCCGTGCGCCAGCGTGCCCTGTCGGACCTGCTGGCCGCGTCGGCGGTGGGCACCGCGGTGGCGACGGTCGGCGCCGGGCTGATCGCGCAGCTCGTCGGCTGGCGGGCGGTGTTCGGGCTGACCGGAGCCGCGGCCGTCGTCCTGTGGTGGGCGCTGCGCCGGCTGCCCGAACCCGACCGGCCCGAACCCGGCCCGCTCCTGCGGCCGCTGCGCCTGGTGGTGCGCCGCGGTTGGGCCTGGGTGGTGCTGACGCTCGCCCTCGTCGAGGGCGCCGTCGCCCTCGGCACGCTCACCTACCTCGCGCCCGCGCTGCAGCACCAGGGGTGGTCGTCGGCCGTCGCGGGGCTGGTCGCCGCCGGCTACGGCGTCGGGGCGCTGCTGACCTCACGGCTCGTGCGGCGCCTCGTCGGGCGGGTGTCCCCCGCCGGGCTCGCCGCCGTCGGCGGCGGGGTCCTGGCCGTCACCTGGGTGCCGACGACGGTCTCGGTGAACGTCGTGACGGTGCTCGCGTCCGGCCTGCTGCTGGGCATCGCCTGGGCGTTCCTGCACACGACCCTGCAGACGTGGGCGACGGAGGTCGTGGCGCAGGCCCGGGCCGCGGCCGTCGCCCTGTTCGCGACGGTGCTGTTCCTCGGCAGCTCCGTCGGCACCGCCCTGGCGGCCCCGCTGGCCGACGCCGGCGAGTTCGGCACGGTCTTCGCGATCGCGCTGACGGCCTCGGTCCCGTTCGCGGTCGTGGCCGTCGCGGCCCGGGCCCGCTACGCGCGTGTGAGCTGACGCCCGGGTGGGGCTTCTCACGGTCTGGCAGGTCCGCGGTTCCGGCAGAGTGGGCCCATGATCGCAGCAGACCACGAACGCAGGGTCGCGCTCGTCACCGGCGGCTCCCGCGGGATCGGCTTCGACATCGCCCTGCGCCTCGCCGGGGAGGGCTTCGCCGTCACCGTCGCGGCCCGCAAGCAGGCCGGAGTCGCCGCCGCCGTCGAGCGCATCGAGCAGGAGACCGGCACCCCGGCGTTCGGTGTCGCCGCCGACATGGCCGACGAGGCCGCGATCGGCACGCTTGCCGCGGCGCACGCGGAGCGGTTCGGCCGGCTCGACGTCCTGGTGCTCGCCGCGGGCCTCGGCGCCGAGGAGCCGGTCTCGGCGATCCGCACGAAGGCCTACGACCTCCAGATGAACGTGAACCTGCGCGCGCCCGTGCTCCTGGTGCGGGAGCTGTTGCCGCTCCTGCGCGCGACGGCGGCCGCGCACCCGGAGCGCGGCAGCCGCGTCGTGGCGCTCTCGTCGATCACCGGCGTCGCCGCCGAGGCGGGGCTCTCCGTCTACGGTGCCACGAAGGCGGCGTTGCTGTCGTTCTGCGAGACGTTGTCGCTGGAGGAATCCGGGAACGGCGTGAACGCGACCGCCGTGGCCCCCGGATACGTCGACACGGACATGACGGCACATCTGCACGGACGGTTCGAACGCGAGTCGATGCTGGGGGTCTCCGACGTCAGCGAAATGGTGCTCGGACTGACGCGGCTCTCCGCCCGCGCGGTGGTACCGAGCATCGTGCTCAGTAGAGCGGGTTCACAGCTCTGGCGCGCCTGAGAACGCGTCCGGCGTGGCTCTCGGGACCCGCGGATCGGTATTTGCTCGGCGAACAACAGATCGTGTATACCGGGGCGGTTCAGTGGTTCTTGCGGTAGGCCTCGAGAACATTGGTGGGGATGCGCCCGCGCTCGGAGATCTTCATGCCCTGCTGGAGTGCCCATTCCCTGACCGCCTGGTTCTGCTCGCGGTCGGACGAGGCGCGGGCCGGGCCCGGCCCCGAACGGCGCGACGGGGAGCGACGGGCCGCATTGATGAACGGATCGAGCGCAGCACGGAGACGCTTCACATTCGCGGAGGACAGGTCGATCTCGTACGTCTTTCCGTCGAGGGCGAACTCCACCTGCTCGGCGGCCTCGGAGCCGTCGAGGTCGTCCACCAGCGTCACCGTCGTCTGCTTCGCCACGGGTAACCCTTCACGATGTAACCGGGCACGCAGACAACTCCGAACGGAACAGGGGTTTCCAACGGAGTGTCGTGCATGCGCATGATTTCTTCCTGCGGTAATCGTAATGGAGTCCGCCGTTCAATGTCGAATGGGGGGCGGCCCGACTCCGCGAGTACCGAGTGCGTACCGTCGTCATCCGTGCGGAGCGCGACTGTTCTGCGCCGAGTCCCGGCGGGAGTTCACCCGATGCGCTGCACAGAACACTCCGCGTACCCGTAGCCGTGCGGCGGCCCACGCGCCCCGAGCGGAACCGGGTAATCCGGATGAATGGCGGCGCGGACCGGGTGGAAAGGTTTCAGCCGATGGCCGTCCATCAGTCGCGGATACGCGGCGGGTCCAGCAGGTCCACCCGCTGCCCCGGCCGCGGTACGACCAGCGTGCCCCCCGCGTCCGCCGCTGCCACCGACAACCGCCGGACCGGCTCGGACCAGCCGTGGAATGCGAGGTTGGACGTGGACCGGTGGACCGGGACGAGTAATCCGCCGCGCAGGTCCGCATGGGCGCGAACCGATTCCTCGGGGTTCATGTCGGGCCGGCACGCGTCGTATGCGCCGCCGGGCAACACCGTGGCGTCGACCGGTCCGAAGCGGACACCCGCCCCCGCTGAATGCCGAGGTGTATCCGGTGTCGCCGCCGAAGTGGACACGCCGGGTCGGCCCCACGATCGCCCACGACGCCCATTGCGTCGTGTTGCGCGAACAACCGCCCCGAGAAGTGGCGCGCCCGCGCGCACGTGATCTCCGGGCCCGCGCCGGTCGTCGCGGCGTCCCGGTCCAGCTCGCGCACCCGGGCGTGCGGGACGCCCCGGCGCCGCAGGTGCGCGCCGATCCCCAGCGGCACGACGAACACCCCGGCGCCGGCCGGCGACGCGCGCGGGTCACCCGCACCGGCCTACGGGCGGACGGCGCGCGGCCCGGCCCCTCACCGGCCCCCGACGGTCACCGCGATCTCGCCGCCGAGCCCGAACCCGCCGGTCAGCGGGAGCCGGTCGCCCGACCAGAACCGCCCCGGGTCGTACCAGTTCGGGCGGTGAGCGGTGTCGAGCAGGCCCATCTCCTCGTAGGTCACCGCGACGACCTCGGCGCAGTACGCCGTCTCCAGCCCGGGCTCGGCGAGCGCGACGCCGGGGACGTCGGCCGTGCCGTTCTCCGCGTCCGTGCGGCGCAGCACGTCGCGCACCCGGCCCGCGCGCAGGTCGCGCAGCGTTGCCCGCGCCTCGTCGCGTGCCCGCGCCGCCGCCTGCACCGCACCCGGCATGCGGCCCCGCGCCCACCGCGACGCGAGCCGCGCCGTCGACGGGAACGGGGTGCCGTCCAGGCGCGCGACCGTGCGCAGGGCCGCGTCCTCCTGCTCGCGGCCGACCGTCGGCTCCAGCTGGCGCAGCCACGCCCGCTGCCCGTACCGCTCGTGCCAGGTGACGACGGCGTCGCGCAGGTCGTGCAGCTGCACGCCGCGCTGGTGGCGGCCCGTCCACACGTCGGGCAGCGACCTCCCCAGCTCGGCGTGCCACATCAACGGCGGCAGGTCCTCCACGACGATCGCCATCCCGACGTGGTTCACCGGCGAGTTCGTGAGGCTCTGGATCGCGCGGTCGGCGCCGCTGCGGCCACGGAAGAGCCACACGTCCCCGGTGCGGGTCAGGTCGACCGCGCGGTCGAGGGAGATCATGGTGCCGGTCACGGCCGAATACCCTACGGGGATGCGCTGGTGGAAGTGGGCAGGACTGGCCGGGCTCGCCGGGGTGGCCGCGACGGGCGTCGTCGCCGCGCGGGACGAGCGGCGCCGCCGCGCCTACACCCCGGAGGAGATCCGGGAACGGCTGCAGGCCCGCGTCGCCGACGCGGTGGAGAGACGTCCGTCGCAGGCCCCGCCGCAACGGTGAGGTTCACACCCGCGACGGGGCCCCGGGTCTGGCAGTGTCCGGAGGATGCAGCCCGACCTCTCGTTCGAGCCGTTGACACCGGTGTCCTACCTCGACCGGGCCGCCGCCGCGCACGGTGACCGCGTCGCCGTCGTCGACGGGGACCTGCGCCTGACCTACCGGGAGCTGCACGGGCGCTGCCGCCGGTTGGCGGGCGGTCTCGCCCCGCTCGCCGACGGCCGGCCCGTCGCGTTCCTCGCGCCCAACACCCACGTGCTCCTGGAGGCGAACTTCGGGGTGCCGTGGGCCGGCTCGCCGCTCGTCGCGATCAACACGCGGCTCTCGGCGGCCGAGGTGGCCTACATCCTGGAGCACTCCCGGTCGGCGGTGCTGGTGCACGACCCGGTCTTCGACACCCTCGTCGACGACGCGTTCTCCCGGATGGCGGCCGCGCCGCGCCGGGTCCGGGCGGGCGCCGAGTACGAGGCGCTGCTCGCCGACGCCACACCGCTCGCGCGCACCCCCACGGACGAACGTTCGCTGCTGTCGATCAACTACACGTCCGGGACGACCGGGCGGCCCAAGGGCGTCATGTACCACCACCGCGGCGCCTACCTGCAGGCCCTGGCCATGGTCGGGCACACCGGGATGTCCCCGTCCACGGTCCATCTGTGGACGTTGCCGATGTTCCACTGCAACGGCTGGTGCTTCCCCTGGGCGGTCACCGCAGCCGCGGGCACCCATGTGTGCCTGGACAAGGTCGACCCCGCGCGGGTGTGGCAGCTGATCCGGGAGGAGGGCGTCACCCATCTCAACGGCGCCCCGACGGTGCTGTCGATGCTGGCCTACGCCGAGCAGGCGGGCGACGGCGTCCCCGGCGACCGGGTCGTGAAGGTCGCGACCGGCGGGGCGCCCCCGTCGCCCGCGATCCTGCGGCGCATGGCCGAGCTGGGCTTCGACGTCACCCACCTCTACGGCCTCACCGAGACCTTCGGCCCGGCCATGATCTGCGACTGGCGTCCCGAGTGGAACGGCCTCGACGGCGCCGAGCAGGCCCGGCTCAAGGCCCGCCAGGGCGTCGGCAACATGATCGCGTGCACGATCCGCGTCGTCGACGAGAACGGCGCCGACCTCCCCGCCGACGGAGCCTCGGTGGGACAGATCGCGCTGCGCGGCAACAACGTCATGCTCGGCTACCTCGACGACCCCGAGGCCACCGCCGCCGCGGCACCCGACGGCTGGTTCCGCACCGGTGACCTCGGCGTGCTGCACCCCGACGGGTACGTCGAGCTGCGTGACCGCTCCAAGGACGTGATCATCTCCGGTGGCGAGAACATCGCGAGCGTGGAGGTCGAGCAGGCCGTCGCCGAGCACCCCGCCGTCCTCGAGGTCGCGGTGATCGCGGTGCCCGACGAGCAGTGGGGAGAGGTCCCCGCCGCCTTCGTGACCCTGCACGCCGGCGCGTCGGCGACCGAGCAGGAGATCATCGAGCACGTCAAGGACCGGCTGGCGCGGTTCAAGGCACCCAAGACCGTCGTGTTCGGGGAGCTGCCCAAGACCTCGACCGGCAAGATCCAGAAGTTCGTCCTCCGCGACAAGGCCTGGGCAGGCGTGGAGCGACGCATCCAGTAGCACGTTGCGCTGATCGGAACGGGCGCTCCGCGCAACCCCGGTCGCGATGAGAAGGTGTGCACGTCGTCCCGACCACATGGGCGGCGTCCGACCGGCGAGGTGAATGCATGACCGTGCAGGACAGCGAGCCGCGGGCCCCGGGATCGGCCGAGGGCACCGTCGACTTCTCCCTGACCGACCGCTACCGACCGGGCACCGGTCCGGTACTGCTCACCGGCGTCCAGGCGATCGCCCGTCTGCTCGCCGAGCAGCACGCGGCGGACACGCGCGCGGGACTGCGGACGGCGTCGTTCGTCTCCGGCTACCAGGGCTCCCCGCTGGGCGGGCTGGACAAGACGCTCGCCGCCGCGCCCGAGCTGGTCGAGACCGCGGGGCTGACGTTCGTGCCCGGCGTCAACGAGGAGCTCGCCGCGACCGCCGTCTGGGGCAGCCAGGTCGAGGTGCCCGGGCACGGCCGGACCGTCGACGGCGCCGTCGGCGTCTGGTACGGCAAGGCGCCCGGCGTCGACCGGGCCGGCGACCCGTTGCGGCACGGCAACATGTGCGGGGCCCACCCCCGCGGCGGCGTCCTCGTGCTCGCCGGGGACGACCCGAGCTGCAAGTCGTCGACGATTCCCTGCATCTCCGAACGCACCCTCTACGGCTACGGCCTGCCCGTGCTCTACCCCGACAGCGCCGCCGACATCGTCCGGCTCGGCCGCTACGGCGTCGCGCTCTCGCGGGCCTCGGGCATGTGGGTCGGAATGAAGATCACCGCCGACGTCGCCGACGGCATCTGGACCCTCGACGCCGACTGCGGCGACGTCGACATCAGCGTGCCCGACCTCGAATGGGGGGGCCGGCCCTGGCAGTACCGGCAGATCCCGACGCTCGTGCCGCCCGACTCGCTCGACGCCGAGGCCCAGCTCTACGGGCCGCGCCGCGCGATGGTCGAGGCGTTCCTCGACGCCAACCCGGTCAACACCGTCGAGCTCGACACCCCCGGCGCGTGGCTGGGGATCGTCGCCGCGGGCAAGGCGTTCACCGACACCCGCCAGGCCCTGCGCGACCTCGGGCTCGACGACGACGCCTGCCGCCGCGCCGGCATCCGCCTGCTCCGCATGGGCATGGTCTCCCCGGTGCAGCGCAGCGTCGTGCGCGGGTTCGCCGACGATCTCGACACCGTCCTCGTCGTCGAGGAGAAGACCCCGTTCCTGGAGACGGGGGTGCGCGACGCGCTGTACGGGTCGACGTCGGCGCCGGTCGTGCTGGGATCGACCGACGACACGGGCCGGCCGCTGGTGCCGGTCGCGGGGGAGCTGACCGCGGGCACGCTGGCGGGGCCGTTGCGGCGGGTGCTGTCCGCCCGGGTCGCGCTGCCCGCGCCGCTACGGGCGCCGGCGCCGCTGGAGCTGCTCCCGGTCGCCCGCACCCCCTACTTCTGCTCGGGGTGCCCGCACAACCGCTCCACCGTCGTCCCCGAAGGCGCGGTCGCCGGTGGCGGCATCGGCTGCCACGCGATGGTCGCGCTCACCCACCGGCCGGTCAGCGAGGTCTCCTCGATCACGCAGATGGGCGGCGAGGGCGCGCAGTGGATCGGGCAGTCGCCCTTCACCGACGCCCGGCACATGTACCAGAACATGGGCGACGGCACGTTCGCCCACTCCGGCCAGCTCGCCGTGCAGGCCTGCGTCGCCGCCGGCGTGTCGATCACCTACAAGCTCCTCTACAACCGGGCCGTCGCCATGACCGGTGGCCAGGACGCCGAGGGCGGGCTCGAGGTCCCCGCGCTCGCCGCGAAGCTGCTCGCCGAAGGCGTCACCCGGGTCCTCGTGTGCGCCGACGAACCGTCGCGCTACCGGTCGCTGCCTGCGCTGCCACGGGGTGTCGACCTCTGGCACCGCGACCGGTTCGACGAGGCCCAGCGCGTGTTGGGGGAGACCGAGGGCGTCACCGTCCTGATCTACGACCAGCGCTGCGCCGCCGAGTCCCGGCGCCTGCGCAAGCGCGGCGAGCTCGCCGTGCGACCGACGCGCGTCGTCATCAACGAGGAGGTGTGCGAGGGCTGCGGCGACTGCGGGGTGAAGAGCAACTGCCTGTCGGTGCAGCCCGTCGACACCCCGCTCGGGCGCAAGACCCGCATCGACCAGTCGTCGTGCAACACCGACTACTCGTGTCTCGACGGGGACTGCCCGTCGTTCGTGACCGTCCGCGCGCCGTCCGGCCGGGCTGCCTCCGCCTCCTCGCGACCCGAGCCTCCGGCGGTCCCGGCCGCCGCGACCGCGCCGGCCGGTGACGTCTTCCTGGCCGGGATCGGCGGAACGGGGATCGTCACGGTCAACCAGGTGCTGGCCTCGGCGGCGGTCCACCAGGGCCTCGCCGTGCACGGGGTCGACCAGACCGGGCTGTCGCAGAAGGCCGGGCCCGTCGTCTCGCACCTGCGCGTCGCGGCGTCTGAGGCCGAGCTGGGGCCCGCCAACCGTGTCGGGCCCGCCCAGGCGCGCTGCTACCTGGCGTTCGACGCCCTGGTCGGGGCCGACGCACGCAACCTCGGCTACGCCTGCGCCGACACGACGACGGCGGTCGTGTCGGTCTCCCCGGTGCCGAC
The DNA here is from genome assembly GCF_050250275.1 of Pseudonocardia sp. GTDB lineage: Bacteria > Actinomycetota > Actinomycetes > Mycobacteriales > Pseudonocardiaceae > Pseudonocardia. The sequence goes on along the minus strand of NZ_JBFWOY010000034.1, from coordinate 22,024 downwards.
CGGTGCGATGGTCCGCGACGCCGGGGTCGCGGCGCCGGACGTCGACGCGCTCGTCGCGCGTATCGCCGGGCGGTGCGCCGACGTCGTGGCGCTCGACGCCTCCGGGGCCGCCGTCGCCCTGTTCGGCGACGCGATGCCCGCCAACATGCTGCTGCTCGGTGCCGCCTGCCAGGCCGGCGCGCTGCCGATCGGCGCCGAGGCCGTGGAATGGGCGATCGGGCTCAACGGTGTCGCCGTCGCCGTCAACACCTCCGCGTTCCGCTGGGGCCGGGTCGCGGTGGCCGACCCCGCGGCGTTCGCGGCGGCCGTCGGGGTCGTTGCCGCGGCCGCACCGCGGACCCCTCCCGCGGGCCTGGGGCTCGACGCCCTTCCCGCTGCCGTCCGCGAGGTCGCCGAGGACCGGGCCGCACGGCTCGTCGGGTTCCAGTCGGTGCGGACCGCCCGGGAGTACGCGGCGGTCGTGCGTGAGGTCTGGGAGGCCGAGCACACCGCCGGGGGCGCGGGCGCGTTCGCCGAGGCCGTCGCCCGCGGTCTCTACAGGCTCACCGCCTACAAGGACGAGTACGAGGTCGCCCGGCTGCTCACCGACCCGGCCTTCGAGGCGGCGCTCGCCGCCGAGGTCCCCGGCGGCACGGGGATGCGCTACCGGCTGCACCCACCGGCCCTGCGGGCCGCCGGCCGGTCGAAGAAGATCGCCTTCGGGCCGTGGATGCGGCCGGTGCTGCGGACGCTCGCCCGCGGCAAGGCGCTGCGCAGCACACCGCTCGACCCGTTCGGCCGGACCGCCGTGCGCAGGCTCGAACGCGCCCTGCGCGACGAGTACCGCGCGACGGTCCGGGGACTCGCCGCCGCGCTCACCCCGGACTCGCTGCCGACGGCCGTGGAGGTCGCCCGCACGGCCGATCTCGTCCGCGGGTACGAGGACGTCAAGCTCGCCGCGGTCGAGCGCTACCGGGTGCGACGGGCCGAGCTCGGCCACCCCGTCTCCAGACTTGACGGGACGCAGCCCGCGCGTTCCTGATCTCCCGCAGGTCAGCCGCCCGACCGGTCCCCGGACGACGACCGGTCGGACGGTGTGGCGCGCGTCCCGTCCACGCTGCGGAGGGCAACAGGATCTCACTCCGCGTGTCTGTGAATCGGCGCCCTGCCTGCCCCGGAACGGTGAACGGCCGGTGACTCGGACGGCGTGTCTGCTCGACGCGCCGAGCCAGCCGTTCACCGCGTCACCCGATCCGGTTGCCTCAGCAACGTCCCGGATCGGCAACCCGGCCCGCCCGCCCGGCTAACGTCCGTCTCGGATCGCATCACGGCGCGGTCACGGAACGGACACGGATCGAACCCCCGATCGATCCACCCGCCCCCACGGGACGTCCGGCCGCGGCGCAGGATCCGGAAGGAAAGTCGTGTCACGGCATCGCTCCCCCAGTGGCCGTAGCGCGCACCAGCGGTCCCCGTGGCCCGTCCTCGCGACGGGCCCGGGGACCGGCGGTGCGCACCGCGCCACCCCCCTGTCCGGCGCGCTCCCTGCGCGCATCATCGCGACCGTCGTCGCCGGCGGCGCCGTCGCCGTCACGGCTCAGGCCGTGCACAGCGGCGCCATCTCGCCACCCGACGTCACGGCCCTGCTGAGCACCGGCACGTCGGTCGGTGGTGCGGCCGCAGCGCCCGCCACCGAGTCGGCGCCGGTCACCGGCGCCGACGTCGTGGCCCTCGCCTCCGACGACACTCCGGTCATCTCACCCGACGTCCTGCAGGTCGTCTCCGAGCGCGGTGCCGACCTCGTCGCCTCCACCCGCCAGCAGGTCGACGCCGCCCTCGCCCGGCAGGCCGCCGCACAGCAGGCCGCCGCCGCGAAGGCGGCCGAGCAGGCCCGGGCCGCGGAGGAGGCCGCCCAGCGGGCGGTGCAGGTCGTCACCGGACGCGTCAGCTCCGGCTTCGGCATGCGCGGCGGCGTGACGCACGCGGGCCTCGACATCGCGGCGCCCATCGGCACCCCGATCCGCGTCCCGCTCGACGGCGTCGTCATCAGCTCCGGCCCGGCCAGCGGCTTCGGCCTGTGGGTCCGGGTCCAGCACACCGACGGCACCATCACCGTCTACGGCCACATCAACCGGTCGCTGGTCAAGGTCGGGCAGAAGGTGACCGCCGGGCAGCAGATCGCCGAGGTCGGCAACCGCGGCCAGTCCACCGGCCCGCACCTGCACATCGAGGTCCAGACCCCCGGCGGGAAGAAGATCGACCCGCGCGGCTGGCTCAACTCGCACGGCTTCCGCTACCAGTGACGGTGCCGCCCGCGATGTGAGCAGCTCCCGGGTACGTGGGGGAGCGGCCCGCCGGGTGACGTGCCCCCGCCCGCCCGCGCGGGCCCCGACGCGGGGTGGCACGGTCCGACACTCCGCGTCGTCGCGCGAGCGGGCGGCCGGGATCCATCCACATCGCGGTCTCGCGGTTCGTCTCGGACCCGGCTGTCCACAGGCGACCGGTCCGCCGGCGTCGGACGGCGGCCGGGGCCCGCACGATAGCGCCATGACCCCCGCAGGCCCCTCCCGCTCGGCCCGCCACCCCGCCGGCCGCCGCACCCCCACCTCGGTACGCGGACCCGGCGAGCTCGTCGCCGCCGTCCCCGTGCTGCTCGGGTTCCATCCCGCACGCTCGCTGGTCGTGGTGTCCACGCACGGTCCGGGCCTCCGCACCGTCGGTGTGACGCTGCGCGCCGACCTGCCGGGCCCACCGGGTTGCGCGACCGCCGCCGAGGTCGACGAGCTGTGCGCCATGGTGGCGCGCAGCCTCGTCGAGGCCGCCGGTGCCGGACCGGTCGGCGCGGCCGTCGTCGTCGTGGACGCCGCGGTCGACGGTGGGCCGGCCCCCGGCGTCGCTGCCCTCGCCGACGCCGCGGCCGCGGCACTGCTCGCCGCCGGCGTGGGCGTCGTCGGCACGCAGGTGTGGGCCGCGGCGACGACCGCCGGTGCCGCCTGGGCCTGCACGGCGCCCTGCGGGTGCGCCGGAACGGTCGCCGACCCGGAGGCGCTGCCGCTGACCGCCGCCGCCGTCGTCGCCGGCGCGGTGGTGCGGGCCTCCCGGGCGGAGCTCGTCGCCGCCCTCGAGGCGCCCGACCCCGACGACCTGCGCCGGCGGTCCGCGCTGTTCGACCGTGAGCTGGAGCTGCGCGCGGCGTGCCGTGACGAGGCGTCGCGGGCGGCCGCGCTGGAGTCCGCGCTCGACGCGACCGCCTGCGGAACCCTCGTCCTCGACGACGCGACCGTCCTCGACCTGGCCCTCGCCCTGCAGACACCGCAGGTGCGCGACGTCGCCCTGCGCGCGTGCGTCGGCCCGCGCGCCGCGGTGGCCGAGCAGCTGTGGGCCGCGCTCGTCCGCGAGACCCCCGAGCCGGAGTCGGCCGAGGCGGCGGTGCTGCTCGCCGTCGCCGCCCTCGGCCGCGGCGACGGGGCGCTCGCCAACGTCGCGGTCGACCGGGCCCGCCGGGCGTGGCCGGGGCACGGCCTCGCCGAGGCGCTCGCCGAGGCCCTCGGGAACGGGTTCGGCCCCGCCCAGGTACGGGCCTGGCTCGCCGACGGCCCGGCGTGACCGCCGCGGTGCGGTGTGGTGTTGCCGCCGCGGTGCGGTGTGGTGTTGCCGCCGCGGTGCGGGTGGCCTCAGGCGTGCTGTCGTTGCTGGGCGAAGCGCCACGCGTCGCCGACCATGGCGGCCAGCGTGGTCCGGGTGGGTGTCCAGCCCAGCTCGCTGCGCGCCCGCTCGCTGGAGGCGACCAGGACGGCCGGGTCGCCCGCCCGGCGCGGCGCGACGACGGCGGGGACGGGGTGCCCGGTGACCTCGCGGCACGCCTCGACGACCTCACGCACCGAGAACCCGTGGCCGTTGCCCAGGTTGTAGATCGCGTGCACCCCCGGCGTCGCCCGGTCCAGTGCGCGCAGGTGGGCGTCGGCCAGGTCGTCGACGTGGATGTAGTCGCGCACGCAGGTGCCGTCCGGGGTGTCCCAGTCGTCGCCGAACATCTGCACCGACTCCCGCGTCCCGGCCGCCACCTGCAGCACGATCGGAATCAGGTGGGTCTCCACGGTGTGCCGCTCGCCGAAACGACCGTGGGCGCCGGCGACGTTGAAGTACCGCAGGCTCGTCGCGGCCAGGCCGTGGGCGGCCGCGTAGGAGCTGATCATGTGGTCGATCGCGAGCTTGCTGGCGCCGTACGGGTTGGTCGGGCGGGTGGGGGAGTCCTCCCGGATCGGCACGCTCTCGGGCTCGCCGTAGGTCGCCGCGGTCGAGGAGAACACCAGCCGCGCCGTGCCGTGGGTACGGATCGCCTCCAGCAGCCGCAGCGTCGTCACGACGTTGCCCTGCCAGTAGATCTCCGGCTTCTGCACCGACTCGCCGACCAGCGACCGCGCGGCGAAGTGCAGCACGCCGTCGAAGCCCTCGCCCAGCAGGTCGCCCGCGGCCTCCGCGAGATCGGCCTCCACGAACCGTGCGCCGTCGGGGACGGCGTCGCGGTGCCCGGTCGACAGGTCGTCGAGGACGACGACGTCGTGGCCGGCCTCCAGCAGATGGGCGGCGCACACGCTGCCGACGTAGCCCGCCCCACCCGTGACCAGCAGCTTCACGCGATCCTCCTCGCACGGCGACACCCGGGCGCCGTTGCCCGCGGGCGCGGAACACCGACGGCGCACGCAGACGCTCTCACGTCACCGCAACGGCATGATCTCGGGGGACGACCGTGGGCCGCTCCGGTGACGGTGGGCGTCGGTACGCGCGGACGGATGGGCGGATCGGGTCGTGGGTCAGCGGGCGCGGACGAGGACCGCGTGGGCGATCAGCGGGGCGACCGTCGACTCGTCGTCGTCCGCGACCACGGGCACCGAGTCGCCGAAGCGGGAGATCGGGCGCACCTCGACCTCGCGTCCGGGCACGATGCCCACCAGCTTGAGCTCACCCATAAGGTCGGCGTCGACCTGCACGTGCTCGGCGATCCGGCGCACCTCGACCTTGCCGCCGCCGCGGCGGGCGAACTCGTCGAGCCGCTGCAGACCCACCTCCAGCGGAGGCGGTGCCGCCGCGTTCGACGGACCCGTCAGGTCCTGCGGCTCCGACAGCTCACCCAGTCCCGGGATCGGGTTGCCGTACGGCGAGATGGTCGGGTTGTCGAGCAGCGCGACGAGCTTGCGCTCGACGGCGTCGCTCATCACGTGCTCCCATCGGCACGCCTCGGCGTGCACGAGCTCCCACTCCAGACCGATGATGTCGGTGAGCAGGCGCTCGGCCAGGCGGTGCTTGCGCATCACGGCGATCGCGCGCGACCGCCCGCCCTCGGTCAGCTCGAGGTGGCGGTCGCCCGCCACGACGACGAGACCGTCGCGTTCCATCCGCGCCACTGTCTGACTGACGGTCGGGCCACTCTGTCCGAGGCGCTCGGCGATCCGCGCGCGGAGCGGGACGACACCTTCTTCCTCGAGCTCGTAGATCGTCCGCAGGTACATCTCGGTGGTATCGATCAGATCGTTCACGGGTCGGCCCCTTCGTGTCCAACGGCCATACTATCGGTGCAACGTCATCAGCAGCGCCGCCGCGTCCCGGCCGGTCAGGCCGGGCTTGCGGCGCGTGGGCACAGCCGTGACCGCCCCGCTGGCCTACGGTCGGCAACCATGAGCGCCAGCAGCGCGGCAGTCGTGTGGACCCCGGGGTTCCTCGACTACCAACTCTCCGAGGACCATCCGCTCAATCCCGTCCGTCTCGACCTCACGATGCGCCTCGCGCGCGGCCTCGGAGTTCTCGACGGCGTGCCCCTCCTGGAGCCCGAACCGGCCACCGACGAGGAGCTCGAACGCGTGCACTCGTCGTCCTACCTGACGGCGGTCCGCTCGGCGCCCGAGCTGCCCTTCGGGGTCGGCCACGGCCTCGGGACCAGCGACAACCCGGTCTTCTTCGGCATGCACGAGTCCAGCGCGCTGATCGCGGGCGGCTCGCTGCTCGCCGCCCGGCGCATCGCCGAGGGGGCCGACCGGGCCGTCAACATCGCGGGCGGCCTGCACCACGCCATGCGCGACCGGGCCGCGGGTTTCTGCGTCTACAACGACTGTGCGGTGGCCATCCAGTGGCTGCTCGACCAGGGCTACGAGCGGATCGCCTACGTCGACGTCGACGTCCACCACGGCGACGGCGTCCAGGCCGCGTTCTACGACGACCCGCGCGTGCTGACCGTCTCGATGCACCAGCACCCGCTGACGCTGTGGCCGGGAACGGGGTGGGCGAGCGAGCTCGGCACCGGCGACGGCGCGGGCTACGCGGTGAACGTGCCGCTCGCGCCCGGCACCGGCGACGCGGGCTGGCTGCGGGCGTTCGAGGCGATCGTGCCGTCGCTGCTGACCTCGTTCCAGCCGCAGGTCCTGGTCAGCGAGTGCGGCGCCGACACCCACTCCGACGACCCGCTGGCCAACCTCGAGCTGTCCGTCGACGGGCAGCGGGCGATCTACCGCCGGATGCGCGAGCTCGCCGACACGACGGCCGGCGGCAAGTGGCTCGTCCTCGGCGGCGGCGGGTACTCGCTGTTCCGCGTCGTGCCCCGGTCGTGGACGCATCTGCTGGGGATCGTGCTCGACCGCGACGTCGACCCGAACCGGCCGCTGCCGGCCGACTGGGTGGCCCACGCCGCGAGCCTCACCGGCCGCCCGCTGCCCACCGACATGACCGACGGCGCCAACGCGTCGTTCGAACCGTGGGGTGGTGACTTCGCCGCGGTCGACCCGACGATCGTCGAGGTCCGCCGCGCCGTGTTCCCCCTGCACGGCCTCGACCCGGACGACCCCCGTGACTGAGCCGGCAACCACGTCCCCGGCCGGGCAGCCCGTGACCGATCCCGGCTACCCGCGCCACTGGGAGGCCGACGTCGTCGCCTCCGACGGCGGCATCCTGCACCTGCGCCCGATCCTGCCCGCCGACGCCGACGCGCTGCTCGACTTCCACTCCCGGCTCTCCGAGCGCACCCGGTACCTGCGCTACTTCGGCCCCTACCCGCGGATCCCGCAGCGCGACCTCGAACGGTTCACCACCGTCGACCACCACCGGCGCGTCGCGTTCGTCTGCCTGCTCGGCGACGAGATCGTCGCCGTCGGCCGCTACGAGGGGCTCGGCGACGCCCCCGGCGGGTCGGCCGAGGTCGCGTTCGTCGTCCGCGACGACCACCAGGGCCGGGGCCTCGGGTCGATCCTGCTCGAGCACCTTGCCGCGGCGGCCCGGGAGAGCGGCCTGCGCCGGTTCGAGGCGGAGGTGCTCGTCGAGAACCACACCATGGTCCGGGTGTTCCGCGAGGCCGGGTACCAGGTCAGCCGCGCCTACGACGGCGGCGTGCTGCACCTCGAGTTCGACATCGACCCCACCGAGCGGTCGCTGGCCGTGCGCGACGCGCGCGAGCAGGCGGCCGAGGCGCGCAGCGTGCACAACGTGCTGCACCCGCGCTCGGTGGCGGTCATTGGCGCCTCGACCGATCCGTCGAAGATCGGGCACGCCGTGTTCCTGAACCTGTTGCGCGGCAACTTCGGTGGCGCCGTGTACCCGGTCAACCCCGACGCCCGGTCGGTGCGCGGGGTGCGGGCCTACGCGTCGGTCACCGAGATCCCCGACGAGGTCGACCTCGCCGTCGTGGCCGTGCCCGCGGCCGGCATCGACGAGGTCATGGACTCCTGTCTGGCCAAGGGGGTCAAGGCGCTCATCGTCGTCAGCTCCGGGTTCGCCGACGCCGGCACCCACGGCCTCGTCGCGGAGCGCCGCATGGTGCAGGCGGCGCGGGCGCACGGGATGCGGGTCGTCGGGCCCAACGCCCTGGGGGTGGCGAACACCGCGGCGTCGGTGCGGCTCAACGCCACCCTCGCGCCGGCGCTGCCCGGCGCCGGTCGGGTCGGGTTCTTCGCCCAGTCGGGCGCGCTGGGCATCGCGCTGCTGCAGGCGGCCACCCGCCGCGGCCTCGGGTTCTCGACGTTCGTCTCCGCAGGCAACCGCGCCGACGTCTCCGGCAACGACCTGCTGCAGTACTGGCAGAGCGACCCGGACACCGACGTCGTCCTGCTCTACCTGGAGACGTTCGGCAACCCGCGCAAGTTCGGCAGGCTCGCCCGCCGGCTGGCCCGTACCACTCCGGTCGTGGCGGTCAAGAGCGGTCGTCGGGTGCCCCTGCCGTTGCGGTCCTCGCGCGCGGTCCCGATCGATGACTCCAGTGTCCAGGCGCTGTTCGAGCAGTCCGGCGTGATCCGGGTCGAGACGGTCGCGCAGCTGTTCGACACCGGTCTGCTGCTCGCGCACCAGCCGCTGCCCGCCGGGCCACGGGTCGCCGTCGTCGGCAACTCGACGGCGCTGGGGGTCCTGGTCGCCGACGGCATCGCCGACGAAGGACTCGACCTCGTCGGTGACCCGGTCGACATCGGCGCCGCGGCCGGACCGGAGGAGTTCGCGACCGCGGTGTCCGCGGCGATCGGGTCCGACGACGTGGACGCGCTCGTCGCGGTGTTCGTCCCGCCGGTCGCGACCGACGGCGGCCCGTACGCGCGGGCGCTGCGGGAGGCCGTCGCGGGATCGGGCAAGCCGGTGGTGACGACGTTCCTGGCGGGCGACGAGATCCCCGACGAGCTCGCGGAACGCGGCATCGACGGCGCTCCCGGCCCGGGCTCGGTGCCGAGCTACGCCAGCCCCGAGCGGGCCGTCGCGGCGCTGAGCCGGGTGGTGCGCTACGCCCGCTGGCGGGCCACCCCGCTGGGTGAGTTCGTGACCCCGGAGGGCACCCGTACCGACGAGGCGCGCGCGTTGGTGGCGCGGTTCTGCTCCGCCACCGGCTCCGGACCGGACGTAGCCGGCGGCACCGCCGGTCCCGACCGCGCCGGTGACCCGGTCGGTCCCGACCTGGCCGGTGCCGACCGCGCGGGTGCCGACCGGGCCCGTGCCGACCGGGCCGGGGTCGGTGTCGAGCTGGCCGACGCCGACGTCCTCGCGATCCTCGACTGCTACGGGATCGGTGTGGCGCCGTTCCGGCTGGTGTCCTCGGCCGACGAGGCGGCCGCCGCGGCCGCGGAGCTCGGCTACCCGGTGGCGATCAAGTCGGCGGCACCGCGCTGGCGTCATCGTTCCGACCTCGTCGGGGTGCGGCTCGACCTCGACGGGCCCGAGGCGGTCGGCGCGGCCTACGCGGCCCTGGTCGCGGAGACCGCGGAGCAGCGGGTCTACGTCCAGGTGATGGCACCGCGGGGCCTGTCGTGCGTGCTGGAGGTCGTCGACGACCCGTCGTTCGGGTCGCTGCTGTCGTTCGGGCTGTCGGGGCTCGCGACCGAGCTGCTCGGCGACCGCGCGTTCCGGGTGCTCCCGGTCTCGACGGCCGACGCCGCCGCCCTCGTCCGCGCGCCACGGGCCGCGCCCCTGCTGGCGGGGTACCGGGGCGACCCGCCGGTGCGGCTCGAGGCCCTGGAGGAGCTGGTGCTGCGGCTCGGGACGTTGGCCGAGCAGCTGCCGGAGGTGCGGTCGGTGGTGCTCGACCCGGCGATCGCGAGCCCCGACGGCGTCGTGGTCACCGGCGCCCGGATGGTGCTGGGCCCGCCCCCGACGCGTGACGACGGAGGTGGTCCCCGCCGCCTCGGCTGATCAACCCGGCCGGGCGGCCCGACACTCCTGCGGCAGCGACCGGCAGCGACCGGCAGCGGCGCTGCGGTGGCGGCGCACACCGGCGGCCAACCCGCGGCCGACCCCGAGGCGGCGGAACCCGCGGCCGACCCGGAGGCGGCGGAACCCGCGGCCGACGCGGAGGCGGCGGAGCTGTCGGCCGCAGCGGTGGCGGCGTCGACCCGGGCCGTCGACGAGTACGCGGCCGGTACCGACGCCACGATCGCGGTCGCGGTCCGCGACACCGCGCAGGGACAGGAGTCGGTGGGGGCGGCGGGCGCACAGCAGATCTACTCGGCGTCGGTCTCGAAGCTGTACACGGTGGTGTCGGTCCTGCATCGCGCCGACACGGGCGAGGTCACGTTGACCGACGACGACCGTGCGGACATCGACGCCGCCCTGACCAGCAGTGACGACGGCGCCATGAACGCGCTGTGGGTGAAGTTCGGCGGGCCGGAGTCGATCCGGGACACGATCGCGCTGGCCGGCCTGACCGACTCGGCCCCGCCGCAGGACCCGTCGCAGTGGGGCGAGACGCTGATCTCGGCGCGCGACGTCGTCGCGGTCTACGACTTCGTGCTGACCGGGCTGTCACCGGCGGGCCGGGACCTGGTCCTGGATGCGCTCGGTGCGGCGACCCGGGAGGGCGCGGACGGGTTCGACCAGGCGTTCGGCCTGCTCGACCCGGCGCAGGTCGGCGGCGCCGACGCGAAGCAGGGCTGGATGTACTACGGCTCCCGGCTGTACCTGCACAGCGCCGGCCTGGTCGGCACGGGCGACCGGTTCGTCGTGGCCGTGCTGACCGTCGGCCCGACGTCGGCGGGGGCCGATGCGGGGCGCTCGGTCGTCGACGGGGCGGTCGCGGCGGCGCTGGCGCCCCTGGACGCCGCCTGACCCGCCCGGCGCCGGGCCCGCCCTGCGGCGGACCCGGCACCACGGACCGCCTGCGGCCGGCCACCCCGGCCGGCCGCAGGCACCTCACGCACCGAGAACGCCAAGAACCCCGAGAACCCCGACAACGTCGAGAACGTCGAGAACGTCGAGAACGCCGAGAACGCGGCAGGTCAGCGGCGGAAGCCCACCTGCAGCGTGGGCTGCGACGTCGAGGCGAAGAAGTCCTCGCCCTTGTCGTCGACCACGACGAACGCGGGGAAGTCCTCGACCTCGATCTTCCAGACCGCTTCCATGCCCAGCTCGGGGTACTCCAGGACGTCGACCTTGCGGATGCAGTCCTGTGCGAGGCGGGCGGCGGGCCCGCCGATGGAGCCGAGGTAGAACCCGCCGTGGGTGGCGCAGGCGTCGGTGACCTGCTTGGAGCGGTTCCCCTTGGCCAGCATGACCAGTGACCCGCCGGCGGCCTGGAACTGCTCGACGTAGGAGTCCATCCGGCCGGCGGTGGTGGGCCCGAAGGAGCCCGAGGCGTAGCCGTCGGGCGTCTTGGCGGGGCCGGCGTAGTAGACGGGGTGGTCGCGCAGGTACTGCGGCATGGGCTCGCCGGCGTCGAGACGTTCGGCGATCTTGGCGTGCGCGATGTCGCGGGCGACGACGAGCGGCCCGGTGAGCGAGACCCGGGTCTTGACGGGCAGCGTCGAGAGCTGGGCGCGGATCTCGTCCATCGGCCGGTTGAGGTCGACGCGCACGACCTCGTCGGACAGGTCGTCGGCCTCGGTGTCGGGCAGGTAGCGGGCGGGGTCGCGTTCGAGCTGCTCGAGGAACACGCCGTCGGCGGTGATCCTGGCCTTGGCCTGGCGGTCGGCCGAGCACGACACGGCGATGCCGACGGGCAGCGAGGCGCCGTGGCGGGGGAGCCGGATGACGCGGACGTCGTGGCAGAAGTACTTGCCGCCGAACTGGGCGCCGATCCCGAAGTTGCGGGTGAGCTCGAGGACCTGCTGTTCGAGGTCGCGGTCGCGGAAGGCGGAGCCGTCGCCGCTGCCGGCGTCGGGCAGCGAGTCGAGGTAGCGGGCCGAGGCCAGCTTCGCGACCTTCAACGTGAACTCCGCCGACATGCCGCCGACGACGATCGCCAGGTGGTAGGGCGGGCAGGCGGCGGTGCCGAGGGAGCGGAGCTTCTCGTCGAGGAACCGGGCAAGCTTCGCCGGGTTCAGCAGCGCCTTGGTCTCCTGGTAGAGGAAGGTCTTGTTGGCCGAGCCGCCGCCCTTGGCCATGACGAGGAACTCGTACTTGGGCTTCTCGCCGGGCGCGGAGTACAGCTCGACCTGGGCGGGGAGGTTGGTGCCGGTGTTGCGCTCGTCCCAGAACGACGTCGGCGCCATCTGCGAGTAGCGCAGGTTCAGCTCGGCGTAGGCCTCGTGGATGCCGCGGGAGATGGCGCGTTCGTCGTCGCCGCCGGTGAGCACGGTCTCGGTGCGCTTGGCGACGACGATCGCGGTGCCCGTGTCCTGGCACATCGGGAGGACCCCGCCTGCGGAGACGCAGGCGTTGCGCAGCAGGTCGGTCGCGACGAAGCGGTCGTTGGCCGACGCCTCGGGGTCGTCGACGATCGCGCGCAGCTGGGCCAGGTGCGAGGGGCGCAGCAGGTGCTGGATGTCGTTGACGGCCTGCTTGACCAGTGAGGTGATCGTCGTGGGATCGACCTGCAGGAAGGTGCGGCCGCCCAGTTCGGGCGCGGTGACGACGGTCCCGGGGTCGAGGTCGAGCCGCCGGTACTCGGTGTCGTCGGGGCCGAGCGGGAGCACGTCGATGTGGTGGAACTCGGGCATGGGAGGACCGTACCCACGGCAACCGCCCGGTGAGGTGGTCGGGAGGTCGGACCGGCCCCCGACCGGTCCGACCTCCCGGGGCACGCGACCGCCGGGGTGGGCCGGAGTCGCGGGGTGGGCGGGCGGAACGCCCTGTGCCCCACCCTCCCTGACCTGCTCCGAGCCGTCAACCCGCCCGGTGTGGTGGATCAGGCAGGGCCGTGACGGGGATCGGGTCGTAATGTGCGACACATGGCTGGATCCCTGCTGGGCACCGCGGTCCGACGGGTCGAGGACCCGGAACTGCTCACCGGTCGCGGGTCGTACGTGGGCAACCTCCCGATCGAGGGGTTGCTGCACGTCGCTTTCGTCCGTTCCCCATTCGCACATGCCGCTCTGACCGCGATCGACACGTCGGAGGCCGCCGCGGCCCCGGGTGTCGTGGCGGTCTACACGGCGGCCGATCTCGATCTTCCGGCCCATCACGGGCTGATGCCGGTCAACAAGGACATTCCGCGCCCACCGCTCGCGCGCGACAAGGTCAGGTTCGTCGGCGAGGTGGTCGCGATGATCGTCGCCGCGTCGAAGGCGGCGGCGGTCGACGCCGTCGAGCTCGTGGAGGTCGACTACGACCCGTTGGACGCGGTCGTCGACGCCGAGGAGGCGCTCGCGGCCGGTGCGCCGCTGGCGTTCCCGGAGCGCGGCACCAACCTGACGACGGGTCTGCGTTCGGGCGGGCCGGACCCGCTGGCGGGGGCCGACGTCGTCGTCCGGGCGCGGATGGTCAACCAGCGCCTCGCCGTGGTGCCCATGGAGGGCAACGCGATCGTCGTCGATCCGCGCGGTGACGACGGCCACGACCTGGTCGTCCACGTGTCGACGCAGATGCCGCACGGCTTCCACGCGCAGCTGTGCGGGCTGTTCTCCCTGGACAGGGATCGCACCCGGGTGATCGCGCCGCACGTGGGCGGCGGGTTCGGCGGCAAGGCGGGCATGATCGCCGAGCACACGGCGGCGGTCGGGGCGGCGCTGGCGCTGGGCCGCCCGGTGTCGTGGGTGGAGACCCGCTCGGAGAACCTCGTCTCGATGCCGCACGGGCGCGACCAGATCGGCTACTACGAGCTGGGGCTGACCCGGGAGGGCCGGTTCACCGGGATGCGGGCGCGGGTCGTCGGCAACGGCGGCGCGTACGCGTGGTTCGGCGGGGCGCTGCCGATGAACATGACCTACGTGATGGCGCCGGGCGTCTACGACATCCCGGCGGTCGGCTACGACGCGGTCGTCGCGATGACGAACACGACGCCGATGGGGGCGTTCCGCGGTGCGGGCCGGCCGGAGGCGGCGGCGCACCTGGAGCGGATCGTCGACATCGCGGCCGCCGAGCTGGGCATGGACCCGGCGGAGCTGCGGCGCCGCAACTTCCTCGACCCGGCCGCGTTCCCCCTGACGACGGTCGTGGGCGCGGCCTACGACGTCGGCGACTACGACCTGCCGCTGCGGGAGGCGTTGCGGCTGGTCGACTACGACGCGTTGCGGGAGGAGCAGCGGCGCCGGCGCGAGGCGGGCGACCCGGTGCAGCTGGGTATCGGGATCAGCGTCTACGTCGAGATCACGGCCGGTGGCGGCGGTACCGAGTTCGGTTCGGTGCGGGTGCACGCCGACGGGAGCGCGACGGTGTCGGCGGGCACGTCGGGCCACGGCCAGGGACACGCGACGGCGTTCGCGATGATCGCCTCGGACACGCTCGGGATCCCCATGGAGCGCATCAGCTTCGTGCAGTCCGACACCGCGCTGGTGCCGCGGGGTGGGGGCACGGGCGGGTCGCGGTCGCTGCAGATGGGTGGCTCGGCGGTCTCCGCGGCGGCCGACGACGTGCTCGCGCAGGCCCGTCGCCGGGCCGCGGAGCTGCTCGAGGCGGCGGCCGACGACGTGACGCTCGTCGACGGCAACGGCGCCGGCTCGGTGTTCGGTGTCGCGGGTGTGCCGACGGTGACGGTGTCGTGGGACCAGGTGGCGAGCGCGGCGTCCGACGCGGGGGAGGAGCTGTTCGCGGGTCTCGACGCGCGGCAGGCGGGGGCGACGTTCCCGTTCGGGGCGCACGTGTCGGTGGTCGAGGTCGACACCGACACCGGGCGCGTCACCATGCGCCGCCACGTCGCCGTCGACGACTGCGGCCGCATCCTCAACCCGCTGCTCGTGGAGGGGCAGCAGCACGGTGGGCTGGCCCAGGGCATCGCGCAGGCGTTGTACGAGGAGGTCCGCTACGACGACGCGGGGCAGCCGACCACGGCGACGCTCGCCGACTACCGGATGCCGTCGGCGGCCGACCTGATCAGCTGGGAGACGGCGACGACGGAGACCCCGACGCCGATGAACGTGTTGGGCGCCAAGGGGATCGGCGAGTCGGCGACGGTCGGGTCGACGCCTGCGGTGCAGAACGCGGTCGTCGACGCGGTCAGCCACCTCGGGGTGCGCCACATCGACCTGCCGTGCACCCCGGAGCGGGTGTGGCGGGCGGTGCAGGAGGCGAAGGCGGGTGGCCCGGCCGACCTGTGGCGCGAGCCGCCCGCGGTGTTCGCCGACCTGCCGGTGCGGGGCGGGGAGGCGGAGGAGACGGGCGCGATCTGAGCGGTCCGCGCCCGCGGGGCCGAGCTGGGTCGATCAAGGCGGCGCGAATCACATCGATCGCGCGCCGGGCTCCCGCGCGGGCGGCCCGCGAAGCCGTACGGGTGTCCTACCAGGACGTCGCCGGTCGGGACCACGTCCCGACCGGCGGTCCGGCACGGCCCGGACACGCGGCCGAAGATCGTCGTCGCCCACCCCTCCTCGGCAGGAGGGCACCGGGAGGGGGACACTGCCGGGCGTCCCGCACCGAGGAGGAACGATGAGACTGGCCACCATCCGCACCGCGACGGGGACCCGCGCGGTCCGCGTCGACGAGAGCAGTGCGGTGGAGACCGGGGACGCCGACGTGCGCGCCCTGCTCGAGCACCCGGACTGGGCGCGGCGCGCCGCCACCGCCGCCGGCCCCTCGCATCCGGTCGCCGACCTCGACTACGCGCCGCTCGTGCCGAGCCCCGAGAAGATCATCTGCGCCGGTCTGAACTACCGGGACCACGTCCTGGAGATGGGCCACGAGCTGCCCGAGTACCCGACGCTGTTCGCCAAGTACGCGCCCGCGCTCGTCGGCGCCCACGACGAGGTCGTGCTGCCCGCGGTGTCGGACAACGCCGACTGGGAGTGCGAGCTCACCGTCGTGATCGGATCGGCGGTCCGCCACGCCGGCGACGCCGCCGCGGCAGCCGCGATCGCCGGCTACACCGTGATGAACGACGTCAGCATCCGCGACTACCAGCGCCGGACGTCACAGTTCCTGCAGGGCAAGACGTTCGAGCGCAGCACCCCGCTGGGTCCGTGGCTGGTCACCCCCGACGAGCTGCCCGACGGGGGCTGGCGCATCACCACCGAGATCGACGGCGAGACCGTCCAGTCGTCGACCACCGACCAGCTGGTCTTCTCCGCGGTCGACCTCGTCAGGTACGTGTCGTCGATCGTCACGCTCAACCCCGGCGACGTCATCGCGACGGGCACCCCCGGCGGGGTCGGCGCGGCGCGCACCCCGCAGCGCTGGCTCGTCGACGGCACGGTGATGGTGACGACGGTGGAGGGCGTGGGACAGCTGCGCAACGTGTGCCGCAAGGAGACGATCTCGTCGTGACCCCGCCGGTCGAGGTGTCGCTCGCCTGGGCGGGCGACGGCGCGGCACACCTGCGTGGGCTGATGAACCGGCTCGGTGACGACGCGTTCGCCGCGCCGTCGGCGCTGCCCGGCTGGACCCGCGCGCACGTGCTGACCCATGTGGCCCGCAACGCCGACGCCATGATCAACCTGTTGACGTGGGCGCGGACGGGTGTGGAGACGCCGTCGTACGCGAGCGAGACCCAGCGCGACACCGACATCGCCGCGGGGGCCACCCGCACCCCCGCGGAGATCCGTGCCGACGTGGAGGAGACGTCGGACAGGCTGTCGCACGTCGTGAAGAAGATGCCGCAGGAGGCCTGGTCGGCGACCGTGCGCCACCGCGACGGCAGCGAGCTGCCGGCGGCGCGGATTCCGTGGATGCGGGCCCGCGAGATGTGGATCCACGCGGTCGACCTCGACGCGGGTGCCTCGTTCGCCGACATGCCCGTGCCGATGGCCGTCGAGCTCGTCGACGACGTCGCCGCGGACCTCTCGCGGCGTCCCGGCATCCCCGCGATCCGGCTGGTCACCGCCGAGGGCGACCGCGAGTGGACGGTCGGGGACGTGTCGGGGCCGGCGGTCCGGGTGGTCGGGCCGTTGGCCGACCTGGCGGCGTGGCTGTCCGGGCGTGGCCGCAGCCGCGCGGTGCGTCGCGAGGACGGCACGGCGCCGCCGGACCTGCCCGGCTGGCTCTGATCCCGGGGCAGGGCCCGCCGCCGCGGCGACCCCCGTGGACGCGGACGTGGGCACGGACGCGACGCGGCCCGTCCCTGCGCCCGATGACCGGTCGGGCGCGGCGACGGGCCGCGTCGTTCGTGCCGGCGAGCCGTCCCGGCCGTCGGCGTGACCACTGCCGCCGGCCGGGACCCGGCGCCTTTCCTGCCGTGCTCAGCCTTCCTGCTCGTCGGGCTCGCGGGTGCGGGTCAGGTCGTCGAGGCGCTGCTGCACCTCGTCGAGCCTGGCCTGCAGGAGTGCGAGTTCTGCACCGAGGACGGCGACCGCGCCCGGCGACTCCGCGCCCACCAGGGTCTGCGTGGTGGCGAGTCCTGCGAGCGGGCCGACCGGTCCCGCCGCGCTGGGTTCTGCCGTCACGACGATGGTGCCTCCGCTCAGCCTGGCGAAACCGTCCGCCGTGAGCACGGGCCGGTCTCCGACACAGGTCGGGCAGATCGGGAGGAGCTTGCGCCAGCCGAGGCTCCCCGTTCCCGAGTCGGACAGGACCGAGGCGGACCGCCCGCACTCGCACCTGCCCAGCTCGACCGTGCGCACCCGCTGACGCGAGTAGCGCAGGCCGCGCTCGTACCGGCGGTACCGGCCGGAGACGGCGACCTCGAGGAGGACCGCTCCGCGGTAGTCCGGTTCGCACGCCAGGTCTCGGGCGGCCCTGGCGTCGTTGAAACAGTAGAACCCGCAGTCGCACCAGCGGGACGGGCAGCTGTGCCGGGATCCGTGCACGCAGATGGCGTCGTCGACCGCGCGGTAGACGTGTGCGCGACCGAGTGTCACCCCGCTGAAGCCGGTCGCCGTGCCGTCTGCCGACAGCATCGGGTAGGCCAGCTTGAATCCCGGGAGCGGCTTGTCCGACTGTTCGCGTGGGACGCGAGCGGCCGGCCACACCATGCGGATCAGACCCCGGCGTGCCGCTCGACGCGAACCTCGGCCCGCTTCTCAGCGGTGACGGGGGCCTCGGTGCGGGTGTTCTCGGGCTCGGTGGGGGTTTCCGCTGACGCGACCTTCGGCTCGGCGTCGAGGTCGACGGCGACACCCTCGGCGATCTTGCGACCCAGCTTCATGCTTCCTCCTGAGACCGGAACGATATTGCTTCGTGACCTCAATGTGGACCCGTGCCGGGCCGTTGTCCAGTCGGGCGCGACGCGGTCCGCTGCGCATCCGGACATGGCGTCGACCTGGGAACCTTCGGCCGCGGCGGTGCCCGCTCGGGCTCCTCGGGGCGACCCGGCCCGCGGTCGGGGCCGTGATGATCTCGTGACCGTTGCGGCGCAGCAGGAGCTGGTCCGACGTCGTCGGCCCGCGGGGGGCCGCGCACGACGCAGGGGGGCATGGCGGGGCCTCGCAGGGAGCCGGTCCGGGCGGTGCGGTGATCCACGACACGCCGGGTCCGCCACGCCGCTCCCGGGCGTGTCGCGCACGACGGGTGACACGTCGCAGCGCCGGTGGGCGCGTGGCGTGTCGCGCAGCGGCTGATCGTGACACCCTCGCGCCGTGCCTGCCGAGCCCGCCGCCGCGACCGTCCACCCCGACTTCGACGCCGTGCGGACGGAGTTCGCCCTGCCCGCGGAGTTCCCGGCCGCGGTGTTGGCCGAGGCGGCCCGCGCCGCCGCCGACGACGTGCCGGGCGTCGGGCCCGGCCGCCGCGACGCCACCGCCGTCGAGCTGGTGACGATCGACCCGCCCGGCTCCAAGGATCTCGACCAGGCCGTCGGGATCGTGGCGCGCGGCAACGGGTTCCGGGTGCACTACGCGATCGCGGACCTGGCCGCCGTCGTCGCCCCGGGGGGTGTGCTCGACGAGGAGGTCCGCCGCCGCGGGCAGACCGTCTACCTGCCCGACGGGGCGGTGCCGCTGCACCCGCCCGTGCTCTCGGAGGGCGCGGCCAGCCTGCTCCCCGACGGGCCGCGCCCCGCGGTGCTCTGGACGATCGACCTCGACGCCACCGGTGAGCGGACCGCCGTCACGGTCGAGCGGGCGGTCGTGCGGTCGCGGTCGCGGCTCGACTACGGCGGCGTGCAGGCCGACCTCGATGCCGGCCGCCCCCTGCCGGAGGCGATCGCGTTGCTGCCCACGGTCGGGCGCCTGCGCCGCGAGCTGGCCGTGGCGCGGGGCGCGATCGAGCTGGAGCTGCCCGAGCAGGAGGTCCTCCCCGGCGGGAACGGGGGCTGGAGGGTCCGCGCCCGCGAGCGCGTCGACGTCGACACCTGGAACGCCGAGATCTCGCTGCTCACCGGCACGGCGGCGGCCTCGCTCATGCTCGATGCGGGTGTCGGTGTGCTGCGTACGCTGCCCGCTCCCGACGCCGACGCCGTGGCGGCGCTGCGTGCCACCGCGTCCGCGCTGGGCGTCGACTGGCCCGCCGCCACGACCCCCGCCCGGTTCCTGGCCGGTCTCCCGCTGGACACCCCGCACGCGCTGGCGCTGCGCCGGGCCGCGACGACCCTGCTGCGCGGCGCGGGCTACGCCGCGTTCGACGGCCCCGGCTCGCCGCCGCCCGCCGATCCCGGTCACGGCGGCATCGGCGCGCCCTACGCCCACGTGACGGCGCCGCTGCGACGGCTCGTGGACCGCTACGGCACGGAGGTGTGCCTGGCGGTCGCGTCGGGGCAGCCGGTGCCCGAATGGGTGCGCGCGGCCCTGCCCGGCCTGCCCGCGCTGATGTCGGCGTCGGACACGGTGGCGGGCAAGGTCGACCGGGCCTGCGTCGACCGCACCGAGGCCACCTTGCTGGCCGGGCGGATCGGGGAGCGGGTCGAGGTGACCGTGTTGCGCGAGGAGCCCGGCGAGGTCTACCTGCTCGACCCGCCGGTGCTCGCGCGCTGCCACGGGACGCTGCGGCTGGGTGAGCGGATCGCCGCGCGGCTGTCGGCGGCGGAGCCGGCGACGGGCCGGGTCGAGTTCACCGCGGAGCCGTGAGCCGCCGGGTCAGCGGGGGAGCGGCTCAGGTCAGCCAGGTGATCGCGGGCTCGACGACGGGCCGCGGTGCCGGCCGGGTGGTCGGTGTGCCCAGGTAGATCCAGCCGGTGATGTCCTCGTGGTCGGCCAGCCCGAGGTGGGCACGGACCTTCGGGGCCTCGCCGAACCAGCCGGTGCGCCAGATCGCGCCGTAGCCGAGCTCGTCGGCGGCCAGGACGACACCGTGGGCGACGCAGGCGGCGGTGGCGCGCTGCTCCCATGCGGGGATCGTCGGGTGCGGTTGCGGGGCGGCCACGACGACGACGATCGCCGGTGCCCGGTAGGCCTTGGCGCGCATGCGGTCGAGCTCGGCGGCGGTGGCCTCGGGGGCGCGCTCGGCGTGGGCCTCGGCCAGCGTCTCGCCGAGGGCGGCGCGGGCCGCGGTGTCGACGACGACGAAGCGGTACGGCGTGAGCCGGCCGTGGTCGGGGGCCGACATCGCGGCCGTCATCATCGCCCGCAGCTCCTCGGGGGTGGGCGCCGGTTCGGCGAGCCCCGCGCTGGATCGGCGTTCGCGCAGCCCGGTGAGGACGGCGTCGGCGGGTCCGGGGGCGGGCGCGTCGAGCTCTGCGGCTCTCGGTCCGGTGGCGGCTCTCGTCACGTGTCGGCTCCGGTGGGTCGGCTTGCGGGTGCGCCGCTGGGGGTGCGGCCGGGCGTGGCGTGCGGTGTGGCGTGCGGTGTTGCGCAGGCTGTCGCGTGCGGTGTCGCGGCCGGTGTCGCCGCGCCTCGGTGCTGTGTCCGGCCGGTGGGCCGAACGGGACGCCGCCCGCGGGTGGTGGCCCGGACCGGCACGCGTGTCCGGCTCGGTGCCGCCGGAATAGCGTAAGGCTACCCTTAATTCTCGCAGTGTGCGTCACTCCTGCGTGCGGTCACGGTCCGGGAGCGTTCTGTGACCACTTTCGTCCCATCAGTCCCATTGGTCCCACCAGTATCACGCTGGTGGCTGCTGCACGAGGAGTTCCGGGTGGTCCGACACCCGTCCCAGCGTTCATTCCGTTACGGAATCGAACACGAGTGCGCGCTCCTGAGCGCCGACGGAAGATTTGCCGATTTCACCCGACTGGGGTTCGCCGAGGCGCAGGCCCTCGTCGACGCCCTGCCCGAGGATCCGGCCGACCTCACCGACCTGCGCGTCGGTGACCAGGGCATCAAACGGAAGCGGTGGTACGTCGAAGGGTTCGAGCGCTTCGACGACGACGGCGGGTTCGTCCGCTGCGACCCCAAGGGCATCGAGATCCGCACGCGCATCCACGACTCCGTCGACGGCGCCGTCGACGCCATGCGCGCCGACCAGCAGGCCCTCGACGCCGTCGCCGCCGCGGCCGGGTTCACGACGGTCGCGATCGGGTTCAACCCGATCCGCTCCAGCTACCCCGTCGACCCGCCCTACAACGCGTGGGAGGTGCGGCACCGCACCGGCTCGCCGGAGGAGCGCACCGCGCACCTGCACATGGTCACCTACGGCCCCGACCTCAACCTGTCGTGCGCGGGCATCGGTGTCGACGAGCTGATCGACGTCGGCGCCAAGCTCACCCACTACAGCCCGTGGCTGGTGCCGCTGTCGTTCTCCTCGCCGTTCCGCGACGGTGTCGCGTGGGGCGGGCTCTCGGCGCGCACCGCGGTCCGGACCGGCGCACGGCCCGCCGCCATGGTGTTCCTCGACGGCGTCGCCGACCGCGACCGGATGCTCGACACCGACCCGTCGCTCACCCAGCCCGCGCGGCTGCCCGCCGAGGTGGGGCGCATCGAGTTCAAGGCCTTCGACGCCTGCCCCGACCCGGCCCTCTACGGCGAGCTGCTGAGCCTGCTCACCGGCCTGGTCCTCGACACCACGCTCGGTGGCCGCGCCCTCGTCCCCGACGCGGCGGCCCACCAGCGCGCCGCCGTCGCGGGGCTGGGCGATCCGTGGGTCGTCGAGGGCACGACCGCGCTGCTCGCCGCCGCCCGCGCCGCGCTCACGGGCCGCGACGACGACCTCGCCCGCCTCGACCGGCTCACCGAGCGGGCGGCCGCGCGGGCATGCCCGGCCGTCGACATGCTGGCGCTCTTCGCCGACGGCCACCCGGTGGCGGGCCTGCGCCCGACCCCCTGACCGACGAACGGCACAGTCGCGCCATCCGGGTGGATTCGTGGGGTCGTGGCAACACTGCTGTTAGTTCGGTGTGGGCAACACGGTAGCGAGACGTTGGGCTGGGCTGTCCCAGCCCAACGTCTCCCGCGGTCGGCCGTTGAGCTCCGCCGCGACG
>NZ_JBFWOY010000033.1:0-92560 GCF_050250275.1 Pseudonocardia sp. | reverse complement strand
TGGTGGCGAGTGGGCGGATTCCGGCGGAGAAGATGGGGACCCACCGGTTCACCTTCGACCAGATCGACGAGGCCTATGACGTGTTCAAGAACGCCGCGGCCAACCAGGCCCTGAAGGTCGTCATCACCCCCGCCTGATCGCACCCCCGCCTGATCGCACACCCGCCTGATCGCACGCCCGCCGGGCGGCGCAGGCCCGCAGCGGGCCTGCCCGCCGCCCGGCCCCTTTCCGTTCCCCCGACTCGACGAGGAGTCCACCCATATCTCTCGACCCGGACGTGCAGCCGGACGTGGCTGCACCGACCGCCGCCGCGGCAGCGCCACCTGCGGGCAACCCGGCGCTGATCGCGCTGCCGACCTTCCTGGTCGGCGGCATCTCGCTCGGACTGTGGTTGTTCGGCTTCCTGCCCCGTGACCTGCCCGGCGGGCTCGTCGCCGCGGTGTTCTTCGTCAACGGCATCGGGGTCTGGGCGGGCGCCCTCTGGGCCGCCCGCCTCGGCCAGAGTACCGTCGCCGGCATCTTCGCGATCTTCGGCGCGTTCTGGATGAGCTTCGGGTTCCTCGTCTTCGGGCTGGTGAACAGCCTGTTCGGCGTGTCGGCCGACGCGACGACCGCGGCCACCCAGGTCCAGTCGGTCCAGGCGACGTTCCTCATCGCCTGGCTGGTCGTGTTCCTGACCCTCACGCTCGCCACGATGCGGCTGCCGCTCGCGTTCACCCTGCTGTTCGTCCTGGTCGACCTGGCTGTCGCGCTCGTCCTCGGCGGTGTGCTGGCCGGCTCGACCACGCTGCTCACCTGGGGTGGCGTCGCGGTGTTCGGCTTCTGCCTCGTCGGGATCTACCTCTTCTACGACGGCATGGACGGTGAGCTCGGCGGCTCGCCCCGACCGATGGGGCGTCCCATCCGGCAGTGACGACCGACGTCTCCCGCGGCCCCGGCGGCGCCGGCCGCCGGGGCCGACCGATCGGCCCCGACAACCCGAACCAGAAGGAAGACCGATGACCGAGACCATGCGCGCCTTCGTGATCAAGCGGGTCGGCGAGACCGCGGTGATGGACAAGCCGATTCCCGAGCCCGGCCCCGAGGAGGCGATCGTCCGGACCACAGCGGCACTGATCTGCACCTCCGACGTACACACGGTCAAGGGCGCGCTGCCCGTGCCCGACGAGCGCACGCTGGGCCACGAGTCGGTCGGGGTGATCCATGCGCTCGGTTCCGCGGTCACCGGCTACACCGAGGGCCAGCGCGTCGCCGTGAACGCCGTGACGCCGTGCTACCGCTGCTCCTACTGCCAGCGCGGCTTCACCAGCCAGTGCGGCGGTGCGCTCGGCGGCTACAAGTACACGACGCAGATGGACGGCAACATGGCCGAGTACTTCGTCGTGCCGGCCGCCCAGGCCAACCTGACGCCGATCCCGGACGAGCTGACCGACGGCCAGGCCGTCTACGCCTGCGACATGCTCAGCACCGGGTTCATGGGCGCCGAGCACGCCTACCTGCAGTTCGGCGAGACCGTCGCGGTCTTCGCGCAGGGGCCCGTCGGGCTGTGCGCGACCATGGGCGCCAACCTCATGGGGGCGGGCCGGATCATCGCCGTCGAGTCCCGGCCCGAACGCCAGGCGTTGGCCAAACGCTTCGGTGCCGACGAGATCGTCGACTTCACCCAGGGCGACCCCGTCGAGCAGATCATGGACCTCACCGGGGGAGAGGGCGTCGACGCCGCGATCGAGGCGTTCGGCTTCCCGCAGACCTTCGAGGCGTGCCTGCGGGTCACCAAGGCGGGCGGGCGGGTGTCGAACATCGGTTACCACGGCGAGAACCCGGCGCCGCTGCAGCTGCCGCTCGACGCCTTCGGCCTCGGCATGAACGACAAGGCCATCCACACCGGCCTGTGCCCGGGCGGCAACGAGCGCATGGGCCGGCTGTTCCGGCTGATGGCCTCGGGCCGCATCGACCCGACCCCGATGACCACTCACACCTTCGCCTTCGACGACATCTCCCGCGCCTTCGACATGATGACGAGCAAGCAGGACGGCATCATCAAGCCGCTCATCACCTTCGGCTGACCGTTGACCCCGGGCCGGCGCACCCCGCAGACAGGGTGCGCCGTCCCCGGTGCCCCGACGGCGCCCGCTCGGCCATCATCGGGGACATGACGTCCCCGGTGATCGTCGAGCTCGCCCTCAACGGCCCCACGCCGCGCAGCGTGAACCGGCACGTGCCCCGCACACCCGCCGAGATCACCGCGGTGGCGCTGGAGGGCATCGAGCTGGGGGCGTCGATCGTCCACAACCACACCGACGACGCGATGTTCACCGAGAGCGGCGTCGATGCCGTCGAGCCGTACGTGCAGGCGTGGACGCCGATCCTGGAGCGCCACCCGGACGTGCTCCTCTACCCGACGATGGGCGCCGCGGCCCGCGGCATCCCCGTCGGGCGGCGGTGGGCGCACGTCGAGGAGCTGGCCGGGCGGGGGATGGGCATGACGCTGGTCGACCCCGGCTCGGTCAACCTCGGCCTCACCTCCGACGGCGTGCTCGACCCCGTGGCCGCCGCGGAGCCCTACGCCAACCCGCACGCCGACGCCGACCACATGATCACCCGCACCGCCGCGCTCGGCGCGGCACCGAGCATCTCGGTCTTCGAGCCCGGCTACCTGCGCACGGCACTCACCTGGCACCGCACCGGACGGCTGCCCGCCGGGGCGATCGTCAAGCTCTACTTCGGTGGCCGGCTCGAGTTCGGGCTGCCGCCCACGGCGACCGCCCTCGAGGCCTACCTGGAGATGCTGGAACCGACGGGGCTGCCGTGGTCGGTGGCCGTGCTGGGCGGTGACGTCGTCGGGTGCGGGCTCGCGGAGCTGGCCGTGCGGCGGGGCGGGCACGTGCGCGTGGGGCTGGAGGACCACGCGGGGCCGGGGGAGCCGAGCAACGCCGACCTGCTGCGCGCCCTTCTGGACCTGTTGCGCGACATGGGGCGTGAGCCGGCGACGATCGCGCGGACGCGGGCGATCCTCGGGGTTCCGGCGCGGGCGGCGAACCTGTGGGGCCGGACCTTCGTGGGCGACGCGCCGCACGGCCTGGGCGACGGCACCCCCGTGACGATCACGTTCGCCGCCCCCGACGGCATCGCCGTCCATGCCGGCGGGAACCGGCTCGGCTTCCGCGCCACCACCACGGCCGACCGCCTCACCGTCGACGAGCGTGTCCGTTCCACCCGGATGGCGTGCCCGCCCGACGTCGCGGCCCTCGACGACTGGCTGGTCGCCCTGCTCACCGCCGATCCCGCCTGGACGCTCGACGGGCGGTCCCTGACCCTCGCCGCCGGGAGCTCACGGATCGATCTCGTGGAGAGCGCCGAACAGCACTAGCGTTGGCGCCATGGTGCTGCGCGCGCGGGAGATCATGAGCAACCGCGTCGTCACCGTCCGCGCCGACGCCCCGGTGTCGCTGGCGGAGCAGCGGCTCGCCGAGTTCCGGTTCAGCGCCCTGCCCGTGATCGACGACCGCAACCGGCTGGTCGGCATGGTCAGTGTCGTCGACCTGCTGCGTCACCGCGAGGAACAGCCCGACGGCTCACGGACACCCGTCGAGGCGGTGATGACCCGCGACGTCGTCCACATGTCGCCGAACGCGGGCGTCGGGATCATCGCCCACCGCATGCGGACCTACGGCGAGCTGCGGGTCGTCCCGATCGTCGACCGGGGCGTGCTCGTCGGGGTCGTCACCCGCAGCGACCTGATCCGGCCGCGCCCGACCGGCAACGCGGTGAGCCGCGCGGTCCGCCGGTTCCTCGAGCGCCGCTCGGAGGACCTGCGCCCGTCCACGACCTACCGGCCGCCACCGCGTCGCCCGCGGTCGCTGCCCCTCGACGCCCGGATCCGCGACGCCATGACCTCGACCGACCTGGTCACCGTCACCGAGGAGCAGACCACCGAGGAGGCGGCCGCGCTCCTGACCGGCAGGCGCCTGACGTCGCTACCCGTCGTGCGGGCCGGCGACCGGCTCGTCGGGGTCATCAGCGAGGCGGACCTGCTGCGCGACCCTCTCGACGGGCGGCGCACCGGGCGGCCGCGGACCGTCGGCGGGACGATGAGCCGCGACCCGGTGACGGTCGGCCCCGACGACGAGCTGCGCATCGCGCGCAGGCTCATGTCCGACCGCGGCTTCCGGATCCTGCCGGTGGTGCAGGCGGGGCGGCTGGTCGGCGTGATCAGCCGCCGCGACCTGCTCTGACCCGGGCCGGCCCAGGTCGCCGGGCGCGCCCGATCGTCGGCCGGCGCGCGGCGCCACCCCTGCTGCACTGCTCGGGCAGTCTGCGTCCGCATCGGGCGAGGCACCTGTTCGCCCCGCGTCAGCCCGGCGACCCGCTTGAGCGGCGACACCCGCCACGCCGAGGTCATCCGGTGACCTGGGGCAGCTGCCAGTCGAGCGCGACGCCGACCAGGCGCAGGCCCAGGCAGGCGACGGCGCCGACGGCCATCGCCGCGGCCCTCGGCATCCCGGCGAGGCGGCCGACGACGAGCACGACGGCGCCCAGGCCGGCGGCGAGGGCGTAGATGTCGGTGCGGAGCACGGCGGGGACCTCGCGCAGGAGCAGGTCGCGCAGGACACCGCCGCCGACACCGGTGATCGTTCCCAGCAGGACGGCGAGGACGGGGTTGACCTTGAAGTCCAAGGCCTTCGTGGCGCCGACGACGCAGAACAGGGCGAGGCCGGCGGCGTCGAGGGTGACCAGGACCGGGGCGGGGATGGCCCGCACCCCGGAGTAGAGGACGACCACGAGCAGCCAGCCGATCGCGATCACCGCGGGGTAGGCGACGGACCGCAGCGCGGCGGGTGGGACGTCGCCCAGCAGCAGGTCGCGGATGATGCCGCCGCCGACGGCCGTCGAGAAGGCGACCACCAGGACCCCGAACAGGTCGAGGCGGGCGGCGGCACCGAGCGCGCCTCCCTCGACGGCGAACAGCAGCGTCGCGGCGAGGTCGGCGACGGTCAGCAGCCGGACCGGGCGGAGACGCACGCCACACCCTAGAACGGACGGGGGCCGGGGTGATCGTCGCGGGGCCGCCACGGCTGGGGCAGACTTCGGGGCACCGCGCCCGGTCCCGGTCGCGGCCGCCGCCAGGAAGGTCACCGCAGCCGGCCATGGACTTCTACTCCGCGTACCGGCACGGGTTCCTGCGCGTCGCCGCCGCCACGTTGCGGACCGTCATCGCCGATCCGGCGGCCAACGCGGCGTCGGTGCTGGAGACCGCACGGGCGTTGCACGACGACGGCGTCGGCATGGTCGTGTTCCCGGAGCTGACGTTGTCCGGCTACTCGATCGAGGACGTCCTGCTGCAGGACACCCTCCTCGACGCGGTCGAGGAGGCGCTGGCCGAGGTGGTGGCGGGGTCGGCGGACCTGCTGCCGGTGCTGGTCGTCGGGGCCCCCCTGCGGTACCGGCACCGCATCCACAACTGCGCGGTCGTCGTGCACCGGGGTCGTGTGCTCGGGGTGGCGCCCAAGTCGTACCTGCCGACGTACCGGGAGTTCTACGAGCGCCGTCAGGTCGCGCCGGGCGACGACGTGCGGGGCACGCTGCGCCTGGGCGGTCACGACGTGCCGTTCGGGCCGGACCTGCTGTTCGCGGCGGCCGACGTGGCGGGGTTCGTGCTCCACGTCGAGGTGTGCGAGGACATGTGGGTGCCGATCCCGCCGAGCGCGGAGGCGGCGCTCGCGGGCGCGACGGTGCTGGCGAACCTGTCGGGCAGCCCGATCACGGTGGGCCGCGCGGACGACCGGACGTTGCTGTGCCGGTCGGCGTCGGCGCGCTGCCTGGCCGCGTACGTGTACGCGGCGGCGGGTGAGGGCGAGTCGAGCACCGACCTGGCCTGGGACGGCCAGACGATGATCCACGAGAACGGGCGGCTGCTCGCGGAGAGCGCCCGCTTCCCGAAGGGCCCGGCGCACTCGGTGGCCGACGTGGACCTCGACCTGCTGCGCGCCGAGCGGCTGCGGATGGGCACGTTCGACGACAACCGTCGTCACCACGCGGAGCGGGTGGACGCGTTCCGGCGCATCGAGTTCCGGCTCGACCCGCCGGGGCGCGACATCGGGCTGCGCCGCGAGGTCGAGCGCTTCCCGTTCGTGCCCGCCGACCCGGCGCGTCTGGAGCAGGACTGCTACGAGGCCTACAACATCCAGGTCTCGGGCCTGGAGCAGCGGCTGCGGGCGATCGGCCAGCCGAAGATCGTCATCGGCGTGTCGGGCGGGCTCGACTCGACGCACGCGCTGATCGTGGCGGCCCGGGCGATGGACCGGGAGGGTCGGCCGCGCAGCGACATCCTGGCGTTCACCCTGCCCGGGTTCGCGACGGGCGAGCGGACGAAGAGCAACGCGACGCGGCTGGCCGAGGCGCTGGGCGTCACGTTCGAGACGATCGACATCACCGAGACGGCGCGGCTGATGCTGCGCAACCTGGAGCACCCGTTCTCGGCGGGTGCCCCCGTCTACGACGTGACGTTCGAGAACGTCCAGGCGGGCCTGCGCACCGACTACCTGTTCCGCGCGGCCAACCAGCGGGGCGGGATCGTGCTCGGCACCGGCGACCTGTCGGAGCTGGCGCTGGGGTGGTCGACCTACGGTGTCGGCGACCAGATGTCGCACTACAACGTCAACGGCGGTGTGCCGAAGACACTGATCCAGCACCTGATCCGCTGGGTGGTGTCGTCGAAGCAGTTCGACGACGAGGTCGGGGCGGTCCTGCTCGACGTGCTCGACACCGAGATCACCCCGGAGCTGGTCCCGGTGGACGACGAGCGTCCGGTGCAGAGCAGCGAGGCGACGGTGGGCCCGTACTCGTTGCAGGACTTCACCTTGTACCACGTGCTGCGGTGGGGGATGCGACCGTCGAAGATCGCGTTCCTGGCATGGCACGCATGGCACGACGAGGCGGCGGGCGACTGGCCCGCCGGTTTCCCCGACGACGACCGGGTCGCGTTCGCGATGGCGGACGTCCGGCGCTGGCTCGAGGTGTTCGCGCAGCGGTACTTCTCGTTCGCGCAGTTCAAACGGTCGGCGCTGCCCAACGGGCCGAAGGTGTCGGCGGGCGGGTCGTTGTCGCCGCGCGGTGACTGGCGGGCGCCGTCGGACATGTCGGCGCGCATCTGGCTGGACGAGATCCGCCGCGAGGTCCCTGAGGCCTGACCGGGGCGGTGTCGGCGGCGGCGGGGTCGAGACGGCTCGGCCGCCGACCGTTCACGCGGCGGCGCCACCGTCGCGGACCGCGCGGGGTCCACGACGGCGGCGCCGCGGGGGCGGGTCAGTGGCTGCCGTGGCCGCCGTAGCCGCCGGAGCTGTCCCAGCTGCTCTCGTCGCGGTGCGGGTGGCAGTGCTCCTCGTGCTGGTAGGACTTGTCCTCCCAGTGGTGCTGGCTCGACTTGTCGTCCCAGCTGTCGTTGCAGCTGGTGTCCTTCCACTCGTCGTGGCCCTTGTGGTGCTGCCCGCCGTACTGTTCCTCGTACTTGTGCTTCTCGTGGTTCTCGTACTTCGAGTCCCACTTCTCGCTCTTGTCGTGGTGCGAGCTCTTGAACATGCCGACCTCGTCTCCTGGCGGTGCTGGGCTGCCGTGCGCGGATCGTGCGAGTTCCGTACCCCAGGAAGTCGCGGCCGGCGGCCCGGCCGTTACGACGGGTCCGCGCGTCGGCGGCGCAGTTCGGCGAGGTCGCCCGCGGCGAGCGCGCGCCAGAACCGCAGCGTCGCGTACTCGACCTCCAGGCCGAGCTCGAGGGTGATCAGGCGCGGGTTGTCGGCGGGCTCGGGGCCGAACCGCGCGACCATGCCCTCGTAGAGCGCGATCCGTTCCTCGTGACGTTCGATCTGGCCCTTGGCGAGGCGGGTGACGTCGTCGGGGGTACCGACCTCGTTGAAGAACAGCTTCAGCTCGGCGGGGTCGCGCATCTGGAAGTGGCTGTCGCTGGGCTCGGCGATCCAGCTCTCCAGTGCCGCGGTCCCGGCCGGGGTGATCGAGTAGGTCTTGCGACGCCGACCGGCCGTCTCGGTCTCGCACGTCAGCAGGCCGGCGGCGGTGAGCCGTTCGGGCTCGGAGTAGAGCTGCGCGTGGGGGAAGTGCCAGAAGTAGCCGACGGAGTGGCCGACCGCGCGTTTGAGGTCGTAGGGCGTGGACGGGCCCCGCAGCGAGATCATGCCCAGGACGACGTAGGACGTGGGCGAGAGGCGAACGGCGGTGGGCACGGCCGTAGGTTATCCGGGCCGGACCGTACGAGGAGGACGATTGCGGCGCGTCGCACACCGGAGGGTCGGTCACAGGGGGGGTCGGTCACAGGCGCACCGGTCACGGTGGATCTCCGGTGTCGGGCAGCGTCGGCATCTGGATGCCGGGGGAGTGCCCCAGCCGGGCCGCCCGCGTCACAGCCTCCCCACCGAAGCGCTCGCGCAGCGCGTCGAGCGTCGCGTCGAGCTCCGGGCCGGAGTCGCGGGCGAACGGCAGGGTCAGCTGGACGGCGCCGTCACGGTCGAGGTTGGCCAGCGACAGGCCGACCAGCGTGATGCCCCGCTCGCGGATCAACGGCATCGCGTCGACCAGCAGCCGGCGCGCCGCGACCAGGATCGTCGGCGTGTGCGCCGTCGCGCTCGCCAGCGTGTGCGAGCGCGTGACGCGGGTGAAGTCGCCGAAGCGCAGCCGGAGCACCACCGTGCGGCAGACCCGCTCGGCGCCGCGCAGCCGCCTGCCCAACCGGTCGACGATGCCGGCGACGATCGCGTCGAGCTCCTCGGCGGACCGCTCCCGGCGACCGAGGGCCCGCTGCGACCCGATGGAGCGGCGCCGCCTGCCCGTCTCGACCCGGCGCGGGTCGAGCCCGTGCGCCAGCGCGTGCAGATGCCGCCCCGACGCCCGGCCCAGCAGCGACACCAGCGCCGGTTCGCCCAGGTCGGCCACGTCGGCCACCGTGCGCAGGCCCATGGCGTGCAGCTTCGCCGACGTCACCTTCCCGACGCCCCACAGCCGCTCCACCGGCAGCGGGTGCAGGAACGCCAGCTCCGCCTCGGGTGGCACCCGCAGCAGCCCGTCGGGCTTGGCGACGCCGCTGGCCACCTTGGCCAGGAACTTGGTGCGTGCCACCCCGACCGTGATGGGCAGCCCGACCCGCTCGGCGACCTCGCACCGCAACCGGGCGGCGATGTCCATCGGGGTGCCCGCGATCCGCCGCAGGCCGCCCACCTCGAGGAACGCCTCGTCGATGGAGATGCCCTCGACCAGCGGTGTGGTGTCGCGGAAGACCGCGAACACCGCCTTCGACGCCGCCGAGTAGGCGTGCATCCGCGGCGGCACGACGATCGCGCCCGGGCACAGGGCGAGCGCCTGCCGCCCGCCCATCGCCGTGCGGACGCCCGCGGCCTTCGCCTCGTAGCTGCAGGCCAGCACGACGCCGCCGCCGACGATGACCGGGCGGCGGCGCAGCGACGGGTCGTCGCGCTGCTCGACGGAAGCGAAGAACGCGTCGAGGTCGGCGTGCAGGATCGTGGCGGCTCCGGACACGAACACATGTTCGCATCGGGCACCGACGGTTCGCGCCTACTGTCCGGGTTCCGGCTCCTGGATC
This sequence comes from Pseudonocardia sp., assembly GCF_050250275.1. Classification (GTDB taxonomy): domain Bacteria; phylum Actinomycetota; class Actinomycetes; order Mycobacteriales; family Pseudonocardiaceae; genus Pseudonocardia. The sequence goes on along the minus strand of NZ_JBFWOY010000033.1, from coordinate 82,953 downwards.
ACCGAGAGCACGTTGCCCGCCGGGTCGGTGAACCACGCGATCGGTGGCCCGTGGCGCCGCTGCACCCCACGCTCGTCGGTCCAGTCGCTGACCTGGAACGTCACCCCCTTCGCGACGAGGGCGTCGACCGCGGCGTCGACGTCGCCGACCCGGAAGTTCAGGATCGTGAACGACGCCGGCACGTGGTCGGGCTTGGGGTAGACGAGGGTGTCGCGCGTCGTCCCGGCCCCGCCCGCGAGGTGCAGGACCAGCATCCCGTTGCGTTCGGAGAGCCGGACGCCGAGCACGTCGCCGTAGAAGGCCCTGGCGGCGGGGATGTCGTCGACGGAGAACCCGCTGAACGCGGGGGTCTGCTCGAACATGTCGTGTCCCTTCGTTCTCGTGCGGTGATGGTGGCGCGTCAGGGCTGCAGGTCGGTCGCGGCCCGGAACGAGCCGTCCATGTGGAACGGCGTCGACGTGTGCTCGTGGACGACGAGCCAGGCCCCGCGGGTGCGGCGCAGGCACGTCGTGGACCGGTACCAGAACGCGAAGCCCTCCGGGGCCCCCGCCGGGACGGCCGACATGCGCCGCAGGCTGTGGGCGAACGCGAGGTCGCCGTCGACGGCCACCTCGACGTCGGTGATCTCGATGCCGACGGGCCCGTCGAACCCGCCGAGCCAGGCCCGCACCGACCCGGCCGTGCGGCCGCGGCTGCCCAGCGGCGGCGCCAGGGAGAAGATGACGGCGCCGGGGGCGTAGTGGGCGACGGCGCGCTCGGCGTCGCGGGTGCGCATGGACTCGGTCTCCTCGGCGAGCAGGGCGCGGACGGCGGCCTCGTCGGTGGCGGCGGTGGTCGTGTCGGTGGCGGTGGTGGTCGTGTCGGTGGCGGTCATCGGTGTCTCCTGGCGTCGTGGACGCACCTCGTCCGGGCGTGTCTCGTCGGGGACGTCGACGCCGCGGCGCCGCTCTCGACATCCTCGGTGGGAGCGTCCGGAACTTTCTGTCAGGGGGCAGCGGTGAAGTACCTGATCATGATCATGATGAACCCCGCGGCGAGCGCCATGTGGGAGCAGCTGGACCACGAGCAGCAGGTCGAGGGCTACGCGGCGCACGACCGGGTGCGCGAGGCGATGGCCGCCGCGGGTGAGCTGGTCGCGGCCGAGGCGCTGCAGGGCCAGGACGTGGCGCGGCGGGTGCGGGTGCGCGACGGCCAGGTCGTCACCACCGACGGCCCCTTCGCCGAGGTCAAGGAGCATCTCGCCGGCTACTACCTCGTCGACTGCGCGAGTGTCGAGAAGGCGGTCGAGTGGGCCTCGCGCATGCCCGAGGCCGAGTTCGTCGACATCGAGGTCCGCCCGGTGCTCGACCTGCACGCCGCGGTCGCGGCGGGACCCGGTACGTGACGGCGCCCCTCGGCGACCTGCTGCGCACGTTGACGCCGCAGGTCGTCGCGGCGCTCGCGCGCCGCTACGGCGACTTCGAGACGTGCGAGGACGCGGTCCAGGAGGCGCTGCTGGCGGCGGTGACGCAGTGGCCCGTGGACGGGATGCCGGACAACCCGAAGTCGTGGCTGATCACGGTCGCGGCGCGGCGGCGGATAGAGCTATGGCGCTCCGACGACGCGCGCCGCCGCCGCGAGGAGAACGTCGCCGCGCTGGAGCCACCCGATCCCGGGCCGGCGCCGCGGTCCGACGACACGTTGACGCTGATGCTGCTGTGCTGTCACCCGGCGCTGACCCCGCCGTCGCAGGTGGCGCTGACGCTGCGCGCGGTCGGCGGGTTGTCGACGGCCGAGATCGCGCGCGCGTTCCTCGTCCCGGAAGCGACCGTCGGGCAGCGGATCAGCCGCGCGAAGCAGCGCATCTCGGCGGCCGGTGGACGGTTCCGGATGCCGCCGCCCGCCGAGCTCGACGAGCGGGTCGCCGCCGTTCTCGCCGTGCTGTACCTGGTGTTCACCGAGGGCCACACCGCCAGCGCGGGCCCCGCCCTGCAGCGCGTCGCGCTCAGCGCGGAGGCGATCCGGCTGGCGCGGCTGCTGCGCGCGTTGCGCCCGGGCGACGACGAGGTGGGCGGCCTGCTCGCGCTGATGGTGCTGACCGACGCCCGGCGCGCGGCCCGCGGCGGCGACGCCGGTCTGGTCCCGCTGGAGCACCAGGACCGGTCACGGTGGGACGCGACGATGATCGCGGAGGGGCTGGCGCTGGTGGCCGAGGTGCTGCCGCGGGGCGCGGTGGGCCCGTACCAGCTGCAGGCGGCGATCGCCGCCGTGCACGCGGAGGCCGCGTCGGCCGCCGACACCGACTGGCCGCAGATCCTCGGCCTCTACCGGCTGCTGGAGCGGGTCGCGCCCGGTCCGATGGTCGCGCTGAACCGGGTCGTCGCCGACGCGACGGTGAACGGGCCGGTGGCTGGGCTCGCCCGGCTCGACGAGGTCGCCGCCGATCCCGCGTTGGCCGGGCACCACCGGGTGCACGCCGTCCGTGCGCACCTGCTGGAACGCGCCGGCGACCCGGCCGCCGCCCGCCGCGAGTACGGGCTCGCGGCGGAGCTGACCGGGAGCGAGCCCGAACGTCGCTACCTCGCCGGTCGTGCGGCCGCACTGGGCGGCTGAGCGGGTCGGCGGCCGAGCCGGGTCGACGGGCTGGGACTCGTCCGGCGGCTGGGGACGGGGGTCGACGGCCGGGACGGGGGTGGGCCCCCAGCGCCCGGGGGTGCACCCCCTCGCCGCGGCGCGCCGTGCTCGCGACTCTGGCGGCCGGGTCCGGACCGGCCGGACGGGAGCGGGGAGCGCCATGACAACGGTGACGGCCGTCGGGGTCGGGATGATCATGGGGATGGGAGCGGTGCTGGTCGCGGTGCTCCTGCCGCGGGGCCCGGTCGGCTCGCCCGGGGCGGAGTTCCTGGGGCGGTGGCCGACGGCGGCGATGCGGTGGACGGCTGTGGTCATGGGCGCGGCGTCGCTCGCGGCCGCGGCGGCGCTGCTGGCGGGGGAGAGCCGGTGGCGGGGCTGGCGGCGGCGTCGTTCGGCGGGCTGGGGGTGTTCCTCGTCGACGCGCACCGCCGTGACGTCGCGGCGCGCCCGGTTCCGCGGGCCGCGGGCGGGCGGCCGCCGGGCGAGGACGGCGGCTTCTGGCTGTTCCTCCTCCTCTTATTGGGTGACTGATCGGTCACCTATTGTGGCGGGATGGACGACGACCGCATCTTCAAGGCGCTCGCCGACCCGACCCGCCGCATGCTGCTCGACCGGCTCCTCGCGCGGGACGGGCGGACCCTCGGCGACCTCGGGTCGGGCGTCGAGCTGACGCGGTTCGGGGTGATGAAGCACCTGCGGGTGCTCGAGGACGCGGGACTGGTGGTCACCCGCCGCCGCGGCCGGGAGAAGCTCCACTTCCTCGACCCGGTGCCCATCCGTCGCATCCACGACCGGTGGATCGGCAGGTACACCGAGGGCCCGGCGGCGTTGCCCGCCGGCCCCCGGCGCTGCGTCGAGGAGGACCCCCGTGCGTGAGCGCTCGACGCAGGACCGCGCCCCGTTGCGGACGGGCTCGCACCCGGTGGCCGCCCCGTGACCGCGCCGCTGTTCGTGATGACCTACGAGCCGGCCGACGGGTTCGGGCCGCTCGCCGCGCAGCACGGGCCCGCGCACGTCGCGCGGCTCACGGAGTTCCACGACCGCGGCGTCCTGCTGCACGCCGGGCCGTTGCAGGACCCGTTCGACGGGACCGCGATCGGGATCTTCACCTCCCGCGAGGCCGCGGAGGAGTTCGTCGCGGGCGACCCGTTCGTCCGCGGCGGCGTCGTCGCGCGGTGGACGATCCGCGGCTGGGCCGACCTCTTCGCCGAGCCGGCGGGATGAACGACGCCCGCACCCTCCTCGTCTCGGTCTGGGCGTCCGTCGCGTTCGCGGTGCTGTCGCTCGTCTGGGGGCTGGCCGTGGACTCCCGGCTGATCCTGTTCGACGGGCTGTACTCGTTCGCGAGCGTCGGGCTGTCGCTGCTCGGGCTGTGGGCGCTGCGCGCGGCCCGACGCGGTCCCGACGACCGCTTCCCGTGGGGCCGCGAGATCTACGAGCCCGTCGCGATCGTCGTCAAGGCGGCGGCGCTGGGCGGGTTGTGCGGCTACGCGCTGGCGGGCGCGATCGGTGACCTGCTGGCCGGGGGGCGCGACGTCGACACCGGGTGGGCGTTGATCTACGCCGTCGTCGCCACCGCCGGCGGGGTCGCGGTGTCGCTGTACATGCGGCGCAAGGCCCGCGGCGGCTCCGACCTGGTGCGCGCCGAGGCCGCCGAGTGGTGGGGCGACGCGCTGCTCTCGGTCGGGGTCCTGCTCGGGTTCGGGGCGGCCTGGGGGCTCACCCTCGCCGGCCGCGACGACATCGCCCGCTATGTCGACCCGGCCATGGTCGCGCTGATCTCCGCGGCGTTCCTCGTCGTCCCCGCACGGCTGCTCACCGCGGCGCTGCGCGAGGTGCTGACGATGTCGCCGCCCGCGCTGCGCGAGCAGCTGCGCACCTGCGTGGAGGACGTGCGCCGCGACCGCGGGTTCGCCGAGTCGTTCCTGCGGGTGTCCAAGGTCGGCAGCAGGCTCGACGTCGAGGTCGACTTCGTCGTCGTCCCCGACTCGGCAGCACAGACCGTCGCCGACTTCGACGACGTGCGTGCCGAGCTGCGCGACCGGTTCCGGGCCCTCGGTCAGGACCCGTCGGTGTCGGTGGGGTTCACGGCGGACCGCTCGTGGGTGGCCTGAGGGGCCGGCGCCGGACCGGTCACGGGCGGTGCGGCGAGACGTTCCAGGTCGGCCGTGATCGTGACGAGCCACGCCCAGGCGTCGAGCACCAGCAGCCCCTCGCCGGCGTCGTCGCCGAGGTCGCGCGGCGCCTGCGCGTCGACGACGTCACGGCAGGCGCCGACGTTCGCCGCGGACACCGGTGCGCCCGCGGCGAGGGCGTCGGCGGCACTGCGCAGCGACGTCGCGACCTCGTCGGCGGCCGCGGTGAGCCGGTCGGCGGCCCCGGGCGCGCGCACCCGCCGCCCGGCGGGGTGGCGTTCGCGCAACGTCCCCGCGTACGTCGACAGCCGGTGCACCGTGGTGAGCAGGGCGAGCCAGTCGGGCTGTGGTCCCGGGCCGGCGGGTTCGGTGCGTGCCTGCACGTAGGTGTGGTCGAGCAGGGCGGAACGGCGGCCCAGCCCGGTCGGCGGGGCGGCGGTGCCGCGGGCCACCTGCCCGATGGTGGCGAGGACCTCGTCGGCCCCGGCGCGCAGCGCCTGCGCCCCGATCCGGCGCAGCTCGCCCGAGCCGCCGCGTGGCCACACCGCGGCCCCGATGACGACGCCGACGAGCCCGCCGGTCAGGACGTCCTCGAGCCGTACCTCGGCCAGCTGCCACGTCGACGGGGTGAGCTGTGCGAACAGCAGCGACACGACGACCGTGAACCCGGCCTGGCCCGCTGCGACCCCGAACACCGGCCCCGCGACGAAGGCCACGATCATCGTCACCGGGAGCAGCCACGGGTAGAGCCCGACCGGGACCCAGGTCAGCGCCGCGGCGGCGACGACCGCGCCGCACAGCGTGCCGACGAACGCCTTGACCAGCGTCGACCGGCTCGCGACGGCGGAGGTCCGCATCAGGCTCAGCGTCGCGAGCAGCACCCAGAACCCGTGGGAGAGGTCGAAGACGCCCGCGACGAGCCGGGCGACGCCGAGCCCGATGCCGACCCGGACCGCGTTCTGCAGGTACACCGACCGCGGGGTCACGTTGTTCGCGACCCGTCGCCACAGCAGGTCCCAGCGTGACGCGCCGAGGAACCACAGGTCCGGTGGCAGTTCCCCGGCCGGCCGGTGGCCACCGAAGCCGTGCGCGGCCAGCCCGGCGACCCGCCCGGCGCGCGCGACCGCGGCGGCGGTCAGCCCGGCTCGCAGGTCGGCCGTCGGCCCGTCGGCCAGCGGGAGGTGGCGCACCCTGGCCTGCAGGTAGGTGTCCGTCGTCGCGTCGAGCCCGGCGAGCGACGGCGGCGGCCCGCCGTCGAGCGCGGCGGCGGTGCCGCGCAGCACCCCGGCCGTGGCGTCGAGCAGGTCGGCGGTGACGGGATGGGGCTGCTCGGCGGCGAGCAGCGCGGCGAGTGACGACGTGCGGGCGGCGGCGAGGCGGGAGGCGGCGGCGACGGCGAACAGCGACCGGTCGCGCAGCCCGTAGCCCAGCGGCCGTTCGGGGAGGGGGGCGTTGCTCAGCCGCAGCGCGTCGGCCGCGTCCAGGGCGGCGGCGCGGGCGCGGGCGAGACCCGGACCGTCGGTCTCGCCTGCCCGCAGCGTGGTCGCCAGGACCTCGGCGAACCGTGCCGACGCCGCCACGGACTCCCGGAACCGGCGGGGTGGGTCGGGCCGGTCCGGGGCGGGCAGCAGGTACCGGTCGGCGACCGCGAGCAGCACGATTCCCAGGGTGACCCCGGCCAGCCGTTCGCCCAGCTGGTCGGGGGTGAACGGAGGGAAGCAGGGGAGCACGAAGAACAGCTGCAGCCCGTTGGCGACGCTGCCGACGCGCGGGCCCGCCACCCCGGAGTAGGCGATCGCCGAGCCGACGACGAGCATCGCCACGACGGCGAGGGCCGTGTTCGCCGCGACGAAGGTGCCGATGGTGACCAGCACGATCGCGACGCCCAGCACGACGGCGTACCCGCGCAGCCGCTGCTCGCGCGAGCCTGTCACCTCCGACAGGGCGCCGAGCGCGACGGCACCGAACAGGGCGTAGAGCGCCATCGTGTCGTCGCGGATCACGTAGTGGCACAGGTAGAAGCACGCGCAGGCGACGAGCGTGACCCGCACCGCGCGGCGCAGCGCCGTCCACCCGGGGTCGTGGCGTGCGAGCGCTGCCGACGGCGCCTGCCAGAGGTGGGCGGCGGCGGTGGGGGGGACGGATCCGGTCGCCAGGACGCCCTCCCTCCGCGGCGGCGCCACCCGGCACCGACCGAAACCTAGCGAGGCGCCGCGGCCGTGGCCAGGACCGCTCGGCTCCGCGGATCCGGCCGTAGGCTCGGCCGGCGTCGACGGACGGATCGGGCCGGCAGCGGCCCGGGGAACGGGGTACGGATGAAGGTCGTCGTGACGGGTGCCGCGGGGTTCCTGGGCGGGAGGCTGGCCCGCACGCTGCTCGACCGCGGGGAGCTCGACGGGCGGCCGGTCGACGAGCTGGTGCTGCTCGACGTCGTCGCCGCGACCGTGGGCGAGGGCGATCCGCGGGTGCGCACGGTGGTCGGCGACGTCGCCGATCCGGCCCTGCTCGGCGAGGTGGTCGACGCCGGTACCGACGTCGTGTTCCACCTGGCTGCGGTCGTGAGCGGGCAGGCCGAGGCGGAGTTCGACCTCGGGATGCGCATCAACCTCGACGGTTCGCGGCTGCTGCTCGACGCCTGCCGGGCGGCCGGGTCGGTGCCGCGGGTGGTGTTCACCAGTTCGGTCGCGGTCTACGGCGGGGAGCTGCCCGACGTCGTCACCGACTCGACGCCGCTGACCCCGCAGACCTCGTACGGCACCCAGAAGGCGTGCGCGGAGCTGCTGCTGGCCGACCACACCCGCAAGGGCCACGTCGACGGGCGGGTGCTGCGGCTGCCGACGGTGACGGTCCGCCCCGGCAGGCCCAACGCGGCGGCGTCGGGGTTCGCGAGCGGGATCGTCCGGGAGCCGCTGGCCGGCGTCGCGACCGTGGTGCCGGTGCCGCCGCAGGTGCGGATGTGGGTGCTGTCGCCGCGTTACGCCGTCGAGGCGCTGGTCGCGGGCGCGGAGCTCGCGTCCGGGCAGCTCGGTGGCTCGCGGGCGGTCAACCTGCCCGGGGTGTCGGTGTCGGTGGGGGAGATGGCCGCCGCGCTGGGACGTGTCGCCGGTCCGGAGGTCGCCTCCCTGGTGAGCTGGGAGCGGGACCCGGCGATCGAGGCCATCGCCGCGACCTGGCCCGGAGCGTGGGACACCAGCCGGGCCGAGGCGCTCGGGCTGCGGGGCGACCCGGACTTCGACGCGATCGTCCGGGCCTACATGGAGGACGACATGCCTTGACGGGCGGGCGGCGGCGACGGAGAGTGTCGTCGTCGACATCAGACGTCTGATGTCGACGTCGTGGACGGGAGGCAGGGTGCCGACGCTGGCCGAGACCGTCGCCGACGCGCTGCTCGATGCTGTCGTCGCCGGCCGCTACCCCGCCGGCACCGCGCTGCCGCCCGAGGGCGAGCTCGCCACCGCCCACGGCGCCAGCCGGCTCACCGTCCGGGAGGCCGTCCGCATCCTGCGCGCCACCAACGTGCTGGAGGTCCGCCGCGGCCTCGGCACCTACGTGACGCCGCCGGAGCGGTGGCGCTCGCTGGACCTGCTCGTGCGCACCCAGCACGGCTCGGCGGTTCCGGAGCTGCTGCTGGAGGCCCGCCGGATGGTCGAGGTCGGGGCTGCCCGGCTCGCCGCGTCCCGCCGTGGCGACGACCACCTCGCCCAGCTGCGGGCCTGCGTGGCGCAGATGCGCGCGGCGTCGGAGGCGGGGGAGGTCGACCGGTTCGTCGAGGCCGACATCGCCTTCCACGACACCGTCCTGCGCGCCACCGGCAACGTGTTCGTCCCCTTCCTGCTCGAACCGTTCGGCACGCTGCCGGTCGCGGCGCGCCGCCAGACCTCGTCGGTGCCCCGGATCCGCGAGCACGCCCTCGCCGAGCACGCGCGGATCGTCGACGCGCTCGCCGCGGCCGATCCCGACCGGGCCCGCGACGCCATGGAGTCGCACATGAACCAGACCCTGGCCGACCTGCGCGAGCACGTCCTGGGCGGGTCGTCGTGATCCCGCTGCCCGCGGTGACGGGGCCCGTCGACGTCGACGACCTGGTCCGCGGCTACCCGCCGCCGTTGCGGGTCGACGCGGGCGGGCTCGCCCGCCGGGTCGCCGCCGGGCGCCGCGTCGTCGTGCTCGACGACGACCCGACCGGCACCCAGTCCGTCGCCGACGTCCCCGTCCTCACCGCCTGGGAGCCCGACGACCTCGCGTGGGCCTTCGCCCAGGACACCCCGGGGTTCTTCGTGCTCACCAACACCCGCAGCCTCGCCGAGGCCGACGCCGTCGCCCTGGGGGAGGAGGTCGCCGCCGCTGTCGCCCGGGCCGCGGCCGAGGCGGGGGTCGACCACATGCTGGTGTCGCGCAGCGACTCCACGCTGCGTGGCCACTTCCCGGCAGAGACCGACGTCCTCGTCCGCGCCGCCGCGGCGGCCGGGGCGCCCGTCGACGGCATCGTCATCGTGCCCGCGATGATCGAACCGGGCAGGCTCACCGTCGGCTCGGTGCACTGGATGCGCACCGCCGACGGGATGATCCCCGTGTCGCACAGCGAGTTCGCCCGTGACGCCACCTTCGGCTACACCAACGCCGACCTGCGCGACTGGGTCGCGGAGAAGACCGGCGGGCGGGTGGGCCGCGGCGCCGTCGCGACCCTCACGCTCACCGACCTGCGCGGCGGCGGGCCCACCCGGGTCGCCGCCGTCCTCGGTGGCCTCACCGACGCGCAGCCCGTCGTCGTGGACGCCGCCACCGACGACGACCTGCGCGTGCTCGTCGAGGGGCTGCTCGCCGCGGAGGCGGCGGGGAAGCGGTTCGTGCACCGGTCCGGGCCGTCGTTCGTCCGGGCTCGGCTCGGGCAGACCGCCCGCGCCCCGCTCGCGGCCGACGACCTGCACGCAGCGGGCGCCGACCCCGCCGACGCCCGCACCCCGGTCCCGAACGGGCTCGTCGTCGTGGGCTCCCACGTCGGGCTGACGACCCGCCAGCTCGACCGGCTGCGCGCCGCGGGCGGCACCACGGACGTCGAGCTCGACGTCCCCACGCTGCTCGACCCGGCCCGCCGGGGGGCCCACGCCGGCGCCGTCGCGGCCGCGGTGGTCGATCTGCTGGGCGGTGACGCCGACGTCGTCCTGCGCACCAGCCGCACCCTCGTCACCGGCGCGGACGCCGAGGAGAGCCTCGCCATCGCCCGCACGGTCAGCGCATCCGTGGTCGGCGTCGTCGCCGAGGTCCTCGCCCGGGCGCGGCCGCGGTTCGTCGTCGCGAAGGGCGGGATCACGTCGTCGGACACCGCGACCGGAGCGCTCGGGATCGCCCGCGCGTGGGCCCGCGGGACGCTGCTGCCGGGGATCGTCTCGGTGTGGGAACCGGTCGCCGGACCCGCCCGCGGCATCCCCTACGTCGTGTTCGCGGGCAACGTCGGCGACGACGCCGGGCTGCTCGACGCGCTCACCGTGCTGCGGGGGATCCGATGACCGACGTGGCTGTGCTCGGCCTGGGCGCGATGGGGCTGCCGACGGCCGCCCGCCTCGCCGGGGCGTTCACCGTGAGCGGGTTCGACGTGAGCGCGCAGCGCCGGTCACTCGCCGAAGGGTCGGGTGTGCGGTCGGCGGCGAGCCCCGCCGGCGCCGTCGTTGCGGGCGGGATCGCGCTGCTCGCCGTGCGCGACGAGGCCCAGGTCCGGGCGGCGCTCTTCGGCGCCGACGGTGCCGCGGCCGCACTCGGTACCGGCGGGCTCGTCGTCCTGACCAGCACGATCGGCCCGGCCGCGGCCCGCGCCCTCGCGCCGGACCTGCGGCAGCACGGCGTCGCGCTCGTGGACGCGCCGGTCAGCGGCGGCCCGGCCCGCGCCGCGGAGGGCGACCTGCTGGTCGTCGTCGGCGGCTGCGGGGAGGCGCTCGACCGGGCGCGGCCGGTGCTCGACCGGCTCGCCTCCACGCTCGCGGTCGTGGGGGAGCACCCCGGCGACGGGCAGTCGATGAAGACGGTGAACCAGCTCCTCGCCGGCGTCCACATCGCCGCGGCCGCCGAGGCGGTGGCGCTGGCCCGCGGGCTGGGGCTCGACCCGGCGACCGTCGTCGAGACGTTGTCCGCCGGCGCGGCGGGCTCGTTCATGCTCGCCGACCGCGGCCCGCGGATGGCCGCGGCCTACGCCGCGCCGGCCGGGGACGTCGAGGTCCGGTCGCGGCTCGACATCTTCGTCAAGGACATGGGCATCGTCACCGACGCCGGCCGCACCGCGCGCGTCCCGCTGCCGCTGGCCGCTGCGGCGCAACAGCTCTACCTGTTGGGGCACGCCGCGGGGATGGACGCCCGCGACGACTCCAGCGTCGTCACGCTGCTGTCCCCTGCTCCCGGAACGTGACCATGGACGTCGACGAGGAGAAGGTCCGGTTCGGCACCGGCACGAGCACCGGCTTCGGCCGGCACCGCGACCGGAGCCGGGTCGTCGCGGCCGGCGCGCAGCGCGAGGGCGGCGGCCACGACCGTCGCGACGAGCACCGCGCCCGCCGCGGTGAGGGTTGCCGCATCCGGCGCCACGACCGGCTGCCCGCGCAGCGCCTGCCAGGTCAGGACGGCCAGCAGCCCGGTGTAGGCGCCCGTCGCGACCCACACGAGCCGGCGGCGCACCGGCGACGACGCGAGCGCGGGGACCCGCGGCGCGAGCAGCTCGAGGGCCACGAGCACGAGCGGGATCGCCTGCAGCGCATGCATTCCGACGAAGTGCGGGATGCGCAGGTCACCGCCGACGGTGCTCCACCCGAGCAGCGCCAGGCCCGGCCCGCCGTCGGCGAGGCCGACGCTGTGGGCGCCGATGATGTCGCCGCCCTCGGCGATCTGGGCCGCGGTCGGGACGGTCATCAGGAACCCGAGCGCCATGCCGATCAGCGCGAGCACCGAACCGGCGCGGATCGCGAGGGTGCGGGCGGGTTCGCCGTCGCGGCGGCGGAACAGCTGCGCGCAGACGTAGAGCGTCGCGAGCCAGACGATGACGATCGAGATGCCCATCGCGCGCCACATCACGGCGTCGAACGTGGTGGCGTTGTTGAAGTGGCTGGTCGTACCCCGCACGACCTGGGTCACGATGACGACGACCTCCACGGCCAGGAACGCCGCCGAGATCGTCCCCGCCCACCAGGCGCGGCGCCGCTGCACCCGCAGCTGCGAGATCAGCCAGGCCCAGGCGACGGCGTAGATCGCGATCGAGATCGCGAACTTCGTGGGTTTGTCCCAGATCGGCAACCCGGTCAGGACGCGGTCGTCGACGACCATGCCGACGATCCCGACGACGGTCAGGACCGCCATCGCGGCGGCGAGGGCCATGAGCGGTCGGTGCCAGCGGTAGGCGGTGTGCAGGGTGGTCATCGCTGCTCCTGTTCGGGTGGGAAGTGCTTGGCGGACGTGTGTTCCTGGGCCATGCGGCGCAGGGCGGCGAGGAGGGCGTCGCCGACGACGGTGCCGACCAGGGCGGTCTGCACGCGCAGGTCGCGGTCGGCGACCCGGGCGACCGAGCCCAGGTCGGCCTCGGCGACCTGTTCGGCGGCGCGGGCGTAGACGTCGGCGAGGCCGTCGAGGTTCTCCAGGCCCAGCCGGTAGATCGTGGCCAGCGCGCTGACGGCTGCCGCGCGGGCCGGCGCCTGCGCGCTGACCTGCCAGCCGAGGTCGGCGACCAGCGCGTCGAGGCGGGTGCGCGCGCGGGCGTGGTGCTCGTCGTCGGGGTCGGCGCCGGCGGCGGTGACCGTCCTGACGGTGCGGCCGAGCACGTCGTGCAGGGACGTGGCCGGATCGTCGACGGCGAGGAGCACGTCGCGCACGGTGGCGACGGAGAGCCCGCCGACGTCGAGCAGTGAGCGGATCAGCCGTAGCCGGGTGACGTGCGCGTCCCCGTAGGACGCCTGGTTGGGCGATGTCGTCGTCTCGCCGCGGGGGAGCAGGCCCTCGCGGAGGTAGTACTTGATCGTCGGGACCGGGACCCCGGTCGCCTGGCTGAGTTCGGAGACGCGCACGTGGATAGCGTAACTATCGGATAGCGACGCTGTCTACTCTCCGTTCTCGATGTCCCGGACCCGGACGGGACGGCGCTCCCTCCGCGACCGCGTCGCGGCCTCGGCGACGAGGGTCGCCGCGACCGCGTCGGCCACCGTGCACGGCGACGGCCGTGTCCCGGCGACGACCTCGGTGAACGCCACCAGCTCGGCCCGGAACGCCTCGGCGAAGCGGTCCATGAAGAACGTGTGCGCCGGGCCCGGGGCGGGCGCGCCGGGCTCGGTGCGGCGCAGCGGCAGCCCGTCGTCGTGACCCGCCGCGACGCTGTCGGCGGTCCCGTGCACCTCCAGCCGCACGTCGTAGCCGCGCGCGTTGCGCCGGGCGTTCGACACCACGGCCGGCGCGCCGTCGTCGAGCGTCAGGATCGACGACACCGTGTGCGCGTCACCGATCGCGGTGTAGACGGGATCGCCGCCGTCGTCACCCGTCGCGTAGACCTCGACGACGTCACGGCCGGTCACCCAGCGCACGGCGTCGAAGTCGTGGACGGCGCAGTCGTGGAAGATGCCGCCCGACACCGCGAGGTACGCCGCCGGCGGCGGCGCCGGGTCCAGCGTCGTCGACCGCACGGTGTGCACGTGCCCCAGCTCGCCGGCCGCCACCGCGGCCCGGGCGGCGACGAACGCCGCGTCGAACCGGCGGGGGAAGTCGATCTGCACCCGCTCGTCGCGCCCGGCCAGCTCGGCGCGCAGCCGCAGCGCCTCCTGCGGCGTCGCGGCGACCGGCTTCTCGCAGAACACCGGGATCCCGGCGTCGACCGCCGCGCGCAACAGCGCCGGATGGGCGTCGGTCGCCGCGGCCACGACCAGCCCGTCGATCCCGTCCGCGAGCAACGCCGTGACCGACGGGGCGGGCTCGGCACCGACCGCCCGCGACACCCGGTCGGTCACCTCCGGCACCGCGTCGGCGACGACGAGCGAGCCCACCGCGTCGAGACCGGCGAGCGTACGGGCATGGACGGTGCCGATCCGGCCGAGACCGGCCAGGCCGATCCTCACGACGTCCGCCTGCGCGCGGCGTGGCGGCGCAGCGTCGCCGCGAACGTCTCCTCGTCCTGGCCCTCGCGCAGGGCGCGGTGCACGACATCGGCCTGCGAGGGCGGGGCGAGCCCGTCGACGGGCGGGTCGAGGTCGAGGTTCGTCGGGAACGGGTAACCCTCCGCCGCCGCGGCCACGGCGTGCTCGACCGGGAGCCCCAGCGCGGCCCGGGCCCGCAGACCCGGATAGACCGCCCGGCACACCCGCTCCCGGTCGACGCTCTCCATCGCCCGCCCGAACGCCGACGAGATCTGCAGCAGGTTCGCCGTGCGCCGGACGTCGCTCGACCGGTTCGTGCCCGCCCCGTGGATCACCGCCGGGTTGAAGAACGCGGCGTCCCCGATGCGCAGCGGCAATTGCACGTGGTGCTCCTCGAAGTAGGCGCGGAACTCGGGGCGGGTCGTCGCCAGGTAGCCGTCGGCGTACTTCTGCGAATGCGGCAGGTACAGCGTCGGACCGCTCTCGACCGGCATGTCGCCGTGCGCGACCGCGCCCTGCAGCGTCAGCACGGGCGACAGCCGGTGCACGTGCGCGGGGTAGCGCGCGATCTGCCCCGGTGACAGGAAGCCCAGGTGGTAGTCGCGGTGCCCGACCTGCGCCGTCCCGCCCGGGTTCACGACGTTAACCTGCGACGTCACCTGGTAGCCCGGGCCCAGCCACGCCTGCGACACCAGCGCGACGACGTCGCAGGAGTAGTAGTCGAGGAACACCTCCGGCGCCCGGACCGCGAGCTTCTCCAGCGCGTTCCACACCCGGTCGTTCGTGCCGGGCGGCGCGAAGTGGTCGCCCGACGCCGTGCCCGTGGCACGCTGCTCCGCGATCAGCTCGGCGAACACCGCGCTCGCCCGGCCGACCACCGCCGGGTCCAGGGCGCCGCGGACCACGACCACGCCCGGGCCCTCGCCGAACGCCCGCACCACCTCGTCGGCGGGGGCGGCGCGCAGGCCGTCGGCGTCGTAGACGAGCACCTCGTCGAGGACCTCCGCCGCGTGCGGGTACGACGCGATGTCGGTGCGGTCGGTCAGGACCTCGACGAGGTCGTCGAGCAGGGGGGACGTGCGGGTCTGCGTCATCGCATGCTCCCTGGTGGTGGGGTCCGTCCGTACCGACGCTAGGGCGCGGTCCGGCTCGCGGACCCTCGGAAAACCGTCGAGAAACCCTCAAAATCGACGGGTGGTGCACGCCTTCCCGATCCGCGACGTCGCCCGGCAGGCCGGGGTCAGCGACGCGACCGTCGACCGCGTCCTCAACCGCCGCGGCGGCGTCCGCGCCGGGACCGTGCGCGCCGTCGAGCAGGCCGTCGCCGAGCTGGAACGCCAGGCCACCCAGGTGCGGCTCACCGGCGCGACGTTCGTCGTCGACGTCGTCATGCAGGCGCCCCACCGCTTCTCCGACGCCGTCCGCGCCGCGCTGGAGGCCGAGCTGCCCGGCCTGCGGCCCGCCGTGTTCCGCGCCCGCTTCCACCTGCGCGAGTCCGGATCACCCGACGACACCGTCGCGGTCCTGGACCGGATCGCCCGGCGCGGATCGCACGGCGTCCTGCTCAAGGCACCCGACGCCGCCGAGGTCGCCGGGGCCGCGCGGCGGGTCGTCGCGGCGGGCATCCCCGTCGTCACCTTCGTGACCGACGTCCCTGCCAGCGGCCGCATCGCCTACGCCGGCATCGACAACCCCGCGGCGGGCGCGACCGCCGCCTACCTGATCGAACAGTGGCTCGGCGACCGTCCCGGCGACGTGCTGCTCACCGTGTCGCGCAGCAGCTTCCGCGGTGAGGAGGAACGCGTGACGGGGTTCCGCGGCGCCCTGCGCTCGCGGGCGCGCCACCGCGACGTGGTCGTCGCCGACGGGACCGACGGCCTCGACGCGACGATGGCCGACCGCGCGGGCGCCGCCCTCGACGCGCACCCGGGGATCGTCGCCGTCTACTCCGCGGGCGGGGGCAACCGCGCGATCGTCGACGCCTTCGCCGCCCGGCGCCGCGCGTACCGCGTGTTCGTCGCCCACGACCTCGACGAGGACAACGCCGCGCTGCTGCGCAGCGGCGCGATCTCGGTGGTGCTGCACCACGACCTCGGCCAGGACCTGCGCCGCGCCTGCCAGGTCGTCATGCAGGCCCACGGTGCCCTGCCCGGCGGCATCCACTCCTGGCCGTCGACGGTCCAGGTCGTGACGCCGTTCAACAGCCCCGACCCCGCGCCCCTGCGCACCCGGTGAGCGAGGGGCCGGCCGCGTTCAGGACCCGGCCGCGGCCACGGGCCGGCGGGCGCGCGCCGCCGCGCTCTCGTGGAAGGTGCGCCGGTAGTCGCCGGGGGTGACGCCGACGGCCTTGCGGAAGTGGTGACGCAACATCGCGGGGGTGCCGAACCCGCAGGTGCGAGCCACCTCGTCGATGCCGAGCCCGGTCTGTTCGAGCAGCTGGCGCGCCCGTAGCACCCGCTGCTGGGTGATCCACCGGTGCGGCGTCGTGCCGGTCTCGGCGAGGAAGCGGCGCGAGAAGCTGCGTTCGGACATGAGCGACCGCCGCGCCAGGTCCACGACGGTGTGCTCGCGGTCGAGGTGGGTGAGCACCCAGTCGAGCGTCGGCGCGATCGCGGCGTGGGTGCACTCGGGCACCGGCTGGTCGAGGAACTGGCGTTGCCCGCCCTCGCGCTGGGGCGCGACCACCATCAGGCGGGCGATCGTGTTCACCGCGGCGCTGCCGAGGGAGCGGCGCACCACGTGCAGGCAGGCGTCGATCCCGGCTGCCGAGCCGGCGCTGCTGACGAGGTTGCCGTCGTCGACGAACAGGACGTCGGGGTCGACGATCGCCAGCGGGTGCCGCGCGCGCAGCTCGTCGACGTTGCGCCAGTGCGACGTGCAGCGGCGCCCGTCGAGCAGGCCGGCGGCGCCGGCGACGAACACGCCCGAGCAGATGGTCAGCACGGTGGAGCCCGCGGCCGCCGCGGCCCGGACGGCGTCGAGCACCTCGTCGGGGAAGGTCCGCATGTTGGTCGCGGGCAGCGCGACGAGGTCGGCGCCGAGCAGGCCGTCGAGCCCGTGGCCGGGCACGATGTGCAGCCCCTCGACGGTGCGGACGGGCTGGTGGGCGACGGCGCCGCAGGTGCGGAACTCGATCGGCGGGATGCCGTCCCCGGTGCGGTCGAGGCCGAAGACCTCGCAGAGCACGCCGAACTCGAAGACGATCATCTCGTCGAGCGCGAGCACCGCGACGCTGCTGACCACGAGGCGACCGTACTTGGCCGGATATCGATGCACAACGACTTCTGTCCACCTGTTGGCAGGAAATCATCGTTGGTCACAATCCAGCCATGTCCGATACACGCCCACTCCGGCTCTGCGAACGCTGCTTCGGTGCGATCGGCCGTGACGAGCAGTACCTGCGCCTGGCCCACATCGGTGCCGCACTCCCCGACGGGTCGATCCAGTGGCTCGACATGTTCGTCCACACCGCCGAGTGCGTCTCTCCGGCGCAGCGACGCGACCTCCACCGGACCGGGTCGGGCCGTCAGCGCGCGGTGAGGCGCACGACCGGATAGACCCGCTCCGACCTGCCCTGGTACTTGGCGTAGCGCGGCTGGGCCGCGACGATGCGGGCCCAGGCCCGCTCACGCTCCGGACCGTCGAGGACCTCGGACCTGACGGGCCGCGGGCCCTGCCCGGGGAGCTCGACGGCCGCACCGTCCGGGTCCGCGACGAGGTTGCGCAACCACTGCGGCGACCCGGCGCCGCCGCCCGAGGCGACGACCAGCCAGGCCTCCCCCTCGGCGAACCAGGACAGCGGGGTGTCGTGGCGCCGGCCGGTCCGCCGGCCGGTCGTGGTCAGGACGAGCAGGTCCATGCCCATCGACCGGCCCTTCCCGGCCCGGACCCGCGCGACGGTCCTCGTGTTCGACCGCCGCTGGAACCACAGTGAGAGGCGCCCCGGGCGGGCGTCCGTTTTGTCGCTGTTCGTCATGATCGCGACGGTAGCGGGGGCGCCGCGACGTGTACTTCTCGATTCCTGACCGCTTCCCGGCACTCGGGCCGGCTCACGCCGGCGCCGCGATCGCGGCGCGCGCCGCGAGCAGGGTCCGGGCGGCGACACCGAGGTCCTCGCGCTGACCCAGCTCGGCGTCCTCGTGCTCGATCGCGACCGCCATGTCCGGGTCGATCCGCTCCAGCGCGGCGAGGAACGCCGTCCAGAACGCGACGTCGTGCCCCCGCCCGACCGCCACGAAGTCCCACGACGCACCGTCGGGCCACCGGCTCAGCGTGTACCGCCCGCCCAACCCGACGGCGCCGGGCTCGTCGGGACCGACACGGCCGAACCGGTCGTCGAGCACCCCGTTGACGGCGGCCGCCGGGTTGATGCGGGTGTCCTTGGCGGCGGCGTTGCGGACCAGGCCGCCGAGCGCGTCCAGGGCGGCGATCGGGTCGATGTGCTGCCAGAACAGGTGGCTGGGGTCCATCTCGGCGCCGACGTGCGTCGCACCGATCTCCGTGGCCAGCCGCAGCATCGTCGCCGGGTTGTAGACGACGTTGTGCGGGTGCATCTCGATGCAGACGTGCACGTCGGCGTCGGCCGCGCGGTCCTGCACGAGGCGCCACCAGGGGATCGCGACGTCGTTCCACTGGTGGTCGCGGGCGTCGAGCTGGCTGCTCTCCCAGGGCAGCACGGTCCACGCCGGGCGCAGCCCTGCCGGGTCGGACGCCGGCAGCCCCGACATCGTGACGGACGCGGCGCACCCCGAACAGTGCCGCCACCTCGATCGAGGCCAGCACGTCGGCGGCGTGCTCCTCCCGGACCGCCGGGTCGGGGTGCAGCGGGTTGCCGTTGCAGTTGAGCGTCGTCAGCTCGACGCCGGCGGCGGCGAACGTGCCGAGGTACTCCTCGCGCGCCGTCGCGCTGCCGCGCAGCAGGTCGACGGGCAGGTGCGGCGTCGGCAGGAAGCCACCGGAGCCGACCTCGGCGGCGTCGAGGCCGAGCTCGCGCAGCACGGACAGGGCCTCGGCCAGCGGGAGGTCGTGCAGGCAGGCCGTGTAGGCGCCGAGCTTCACAGGTCCAGCACCAGCCTCGGGCAGCGGGCGCGCGACACACAGATCATCATCGCGTCGCCGACGGCCTGCTCCTCGGGCGTGAGCACGGAGTCGCGGTGGTCGATCTCCCCGGACAGCACCGGCGTCTCGCACGTCCCGCAGGTGCCCTCGCTGCACGACGACAGCACGCTCACCCCGGCCTCCTCGACGACGTCGAGGATCGAGCGGTCCGGCGGCACCGTGACGGTCCGGCCGGTGGTGGCGAGCTCGACCTCGAACGAGCCGTCGAGCACCGGCCCGGTGAGGGGCTTCGCGGTGAACCGTTCCACCCGCAGCGAGCCCGCGGGCCAGCCGGCACAACGGCTCTCGACGGCGGCGAGCAGCGGCTCGGGCCCGCAGCAGTAGACGAGGGTGTCGGGCCGGGGCGTGTCGAGGAAGGCGAGGTCGAGCAGCCCGCCCTCGTCCTGCGGCCGGACGGACACCCGCGGGTCGTCGAGCTCGTCGAGGAACGCCATCGAGGCGCGGCTGCGTCCGCCGTACACGAGTTCCCAGTCGGCCCCCGCCGCGGCGACCATCGTCAGGATCGGGGTGATCCCGATGCCGCCGGCGACGAAGAGGTAGCGCGGCGCGTCGAGCAGCGGGAAGTGGTTGCGCGGCCCGCGGACGGTGACGGTGTCGCCGCCCCGCAGTTCGTGCGCCCAGGCACTGCCGCCGCGACCGTCCGGCTCGCGCAGCACCGCGACGCGCCAGGTCTCGGCGGTCGGCGATCCGCACAGCGAGTACTGCCGTGGCCCGGCCGGGGTGACCAGGTCGATGTGCGCGCCGGGCTCCCAGCGCGGCAGCGGTTGCCCGTCCGGCGCGCGCAGGGACAGGACGACGACGCCGTCCGCGGCCGTCTCGCACGAGACGACGACGGCGTCGGTCTCGAACTCGACGCCTCGATCAGGGACATCAGGCTCACGAGGTCCTCCCGGACGGGGTGAAGGAGACGGGCAGGCTGTCGAGGACGCGCATGTTGGGGGTGCTGCGGTAGCGGGTCAGCGGACCGCTGATCTCGAAGCGACCCAGCCGCGGCAGCGCGACCTCCAGTGCCACGCGGGCCTCCAGCCGGGCCAGCGGGGCGCCGAGGCAGCCGTGCAGCCCCTCGGAGAACGACATGTGCCGCTGCGGCGGGCGGGTCACGTCGAACCGGTCGGGATCGTCGAACTGCCGCTCGTCGCGGTTGGCCGACCCGTACACGAGGAACACGCGCTCACCCGCGGGGATCGTGACCCCGTGCAGCTCGACGTCGCGCGTCGTGGTCCGGCCCGCGACCTGCAGCGGCGCGTCGAACCGCAGCGCCTCCTCGACCGCGGCCGGGATGCCCGCCGGGTCGGCGACCAGCCCGGCCGCCTGCTCGGGGTGGCGCGCCAGCTCGCGGAACGCCGTCGACAGCAGAGCCGACGTGCTCTCCACCCCGGCCAGGAACAGCACGAACGCCAGCCCGACGATCTCGGAGTCGCGGTCGATGCGCGCCGGGGCGTACGGCACGCCGTCGTGGTCGTCGACCTCGGCGGTGACGAGCGTGGACAGCAGGTCCTCGCGCGGGTGGGCGCGGCGTTCGGTGAGCACGTGGGCCAGGTAGTCCTTGGTGTCGTGCAGGGCGTCCCACGCGACGGGGGTCAGGCGCGGGTCGTCGTCCTCGCGGTCCTTGAGCCCGTGCGACCAGCGGACGAGGTCCTCGCGGTCCGAGCCGGTCGTCGGCAGGCCGAGCACGTCGAAGAACACCGCGTAGGGGATGGGCCACGCCAGGTCCTGGGCGATGTCGGCGGTGCCGGTGTCGGCGAACCGGTCGACGAGCCCGGTGACGACGCGACGGACGTCGTCCTCCAGCTTGGCGATCGTGCGCGGGACGAAGGTGCGCTGGACGATGCGGCGCAGCTGGTCGTGGCGCGGGTTGTCGATGTCGGGCAGGAAGCCCGGCGCGCTCATGTCCTTGGCGGTGTCGTCGATGTCGATGCCCTCGAACGACAGGTAGGTCTCGTGGTCGCGGGCCGCGGCGCGCACGTCCTCGAACCGGGAGAGCGCCCAGAAGCCCCACTTCTGCGAGTGGTAGACGGGGGCCTCGTCGCGCAGCCGCCGGTAGACCGGCCACGGATCGTCCTTGAAGGCCGCCGAGTAGGGGTCGTAGACGACCTGCTGGGCAGTGCTGGCGGTCATGGCGCTCCCGTCGTCGCTGATTTAAAGCGCTTTAAGTACGGGTACTATCCGAGCCGTCACCGTCGCTTGTCAAGACATGCAGGGGGAGTGGATGGCCGATCGACGGCCACGCCTGGAGGACGTCGCCGCCGAGGTCGGGGTCTCGACGGCATCGGTGTCACTCGTGCTGCGCGGCGTTCCCGGGCCCAGCGCCGAGACCCGGGGAAAGGTCCTCGAGGCCGCCGCCCGCCTCGGCTACCGCGCCGACCGCGCCGCCAGCCTCCTCGCACGGCGCCGCAGCCGGCTGCTCGGCGTGATGCTCGAGGTCCGCAGCAGCTTCCACGCCGAGCTCGTCGAGGACCTCCACGAGGTCGCCGAGACCCGCGGCTACGACCTCGTCCTCTCCACCGTCACCCGCACCCGCGACGAGGCCCGCGCCGTCGAGACCCTCGTCGACTCCCGCTGCGAGGCGCTGATCCTGCTCGGCCCCGACGCCCCCGCCGCCCGGCTGGCCGCGCTCGACGCCCAGCTGCCCGTCGTCGTCGTGGGTCGCCCGATGCCCGCGACGGCAGGCGTCGACGTCGTGCGCGCTGCCGACGACGAAGGGACCGCCCGCGCCGTGGAGTACCTCGCCGGGCTCGGCCACCGGGCGATCGTCCACGTCGACGGCGGCCCCACCGACATCGCCGCCGGTCGCGTCCGCGGCTACCGGGAGGCGATGGGGCGCTTGGGGGCGGAGCCCCGCGTCGTTCCCGGCGACCAGTCCGAGGAGGCCGGCACGGCCGCGGCCCACACGCTCCTGGACGGCGAGCTCCCGACCGCCGTCGTCGCCTTCAACGACCGCGTCGCCGTCGGCCTGCTCGACGTCCTGATCCGCGCCGGCATCGACGTCCCCGGGCAGGTGTCGGTGATCGGCTACGACGACAGCCCGCTCGCCCGCCTCGCCCATGTCGACCTCACGACGGTCAGCCAGAACACCCACGAGATGACCGAGCGCGCCGTCGAGCTGGCGGTGGAGCGCCTGGAGGGCACCCGGACCGAACACCGCGAGGTCGTCCTGCCCCCGACCCTGGTCGTTCGCGGCACCACAGCCCCACCCTGTGAGCGGTAACGGTCGCTGTGGCGACCATTACCGCGCACGAGGTCGCGGGCGGCGCGACGGCCCGCAGCCGGACGCGACCCCAACCCGCGCCGATCCGGTGCGTGGGGCGACGAATCCGTCGTCTGACGCGCCGGATCAGGGGCCGAGCTTTCCGGGTGCGGCCACCGGTTCGGGATCACCGTGGGCCGGGGTGAGCTGACTTCGGGACCTGCGCGTCACCCCTGGCGCCCATGTCCCGCAGACGATGATCACAACTGGATGCATCGGCCCAGGTCAGGCCTCCACTCACAGGGGGCGGGAGGGGCGCGGGGACAGGCCGGCGGCCGCGTAGGCGGCGTCGATCAGTTCTGCCGTCGCCACCGCGTCGTCGACGTCCAACGGGAACGGCTTCTCGCCGCGCAGGTGCGCGCCCAGCGCCTCCAGCTGGTACGTGTACGTCGAACGGGTGCCCAGGTGCTCGACGCGTTCCCGGCCGTCGATCGTCACCGTGATGCGGTCGTCCTGTTGCGGGAGGACGATGTTGTGCGCCAACGCCTCCCCGCGGCTGCCGACGACGCGGCAGGTGATCTGCCAGAAGTCGGACGCCATGTGGCAGTGGGCGAGGCCGGTGGTGCCGTCGGCGTGGACGAGGTCGGCCTCGAGCCACTCGTCGACACCCGGGTGCCCGGCCCGCTCCCCGGCCCGCGCCGACACCACCGCCGGGGAGGACCCGAGGAACCGGTGCAGGTGCAGGGCGTAGCAGCCGAGGTCCATCGTGGCGCCGCCGGCGAGGTCGAGCTGCCACCTCGGGTCGGAGTCCGGGGGAGCGGGCATCCGGAAGTGCGTCTCGATCCGCTGCAGCGTGCCGAGAGAACCCGACTCGACGAGAGACCGAAGACGGAGCGCCACCGGATGGTGCACGTAGTGGAAGCCCTCGACGATCGTCACCCCGGCGGCGACGGCGGCGTCGCGCACCGCGCGTGCCTCGGCGGCGTTGGAGGCGAACGGCTTCTCGGTCAGGACGTGCCTGCCCGCCTGCACGGCGGCGAGGTTCCACGGCCCGTGGAAGGCGTTGGCCAGGGGGTTGTAGACGACGTCGACCTCGGGGTCGGCGACCAGCTCGGCATAGGAGCCGACGACGCGCTCGACGTGGTGAGCGGCGGCGAAGTCCTTGGCGCGGGCGGGGTCGCGGGCGGCGACGGCGACCAGCCGGTCGCCGGTGGCGCGGGCGGGGTCGACGATCGCCTGCCCGGAGATGCGGGCGGCGCCGAGGACACCGATGCGCAGGGTCATCCGAGCAACCCTCGCAGGTGGGAGACGCTGGTCCGGACATCGGCCACGGGGCCCTCGCCGCGGGGCTCCTCGGTGAGGATGGTGTCCTGTTCCAGGACGTACCAGCCGTCGTAGTCCCTGCCGCGCAACGAGTCCACGATGGACGCGAAGTCGACGTCGCCGGTGCCGAGCGGGCGGTACATGCCGTCGCGGACGGCGTCGGTGTAGCTGCGCCGCCCGTCCTGGACCTGGCGCGCCATCGAGGCGTCGACGTCCTTGAAATGGGTGTGCGCGATCCGCTCGGGGGCCTGGCGGGCCAGTGACGCGGGGTCGGTGCCGCCGATGAGCAGGTGCCCGGTGTCGAGGCAGAGCGCGATGTCGGAGCCCTCCAGGACGCGGCGGACGTCGTCACCGTTCTCGACCATCGTCCCGACGTGCGGGTGCAGGACGGCCTGGACGCCGGCGGCGGAGGCGACGGCGGCGAGCCGGTCGAGGTTGCCCAGCAGCGTCGCCCAGCCGCCGGCGTCCAGCTCCGGACGGGAGTCGTAGCCGTCCTGGCCGGTGATCGCGGAGAGCACCATCGTCGACGAGCCGGTCGCGGCGTAGGCCCGCAGCAGCTTCTCGACCTCCGGCACGGGGTCGTGCCCGGCGACGTGCAGCAGCAGCGGGGTGAAGCCGCCGATGGCGTCGAGGTGGTGTCGCTGCAGCACCGATGCCATGGCGGCCGGCGAAGCGGGGAGGAAGCCGTCGGGGCCCAGCTCGGTGGCCGACAGCCCGACCTCCTGCATCTCGGCCAGCACGCGGGCCGGGGGCAGCTGATGTCCCCAGCCGGGTACCTCGCACACGCCCCAGGAGATGGGGGCGCCGGCGATCCGGTCGCGAGCGGTCATGCCGGGACCTCCGAGGAGTAGTCGATCCCGGCGGCGGTGCGGCGCGGGCTGAGGCGGACGGGCGCCCCGGTGCGCCAGGACCGGGTGGCGGCCTCGGCGAGGTCGGAGGCGGCGATGGCGTCGCGGCCACCGGCGAGCGGCTCGGTGTCGGTGAGGACGCAGCGGGCGAACGCCTCCAGCTCGGCAGCGTAGGCGTAGGGGTAGCGCTGCTCGAAGTCGCGCACCAGGTCCCGCGAGGCGAGGCCGGGAGTGCGCCACTCGTAGCCGTGGCGGTGCGGGGCGTCGATGCGTGCGGTGGCGGCGGTGCCCATCACCTCGGTGGAGCACTCGTAGCCGTAGCCGGCGCTGCGGCTGTTGTCGATCACACCGAGCGCGCCGTTGTCGAAGCGCAGCACGACGACGGCGGTGTCGATGTCGCCGAGGCGGGCGAACTCCGGGTTGGCGGCGGCGCCGTGGGCATGGACCTCGACGACCTCGCCGACGAGCCAGCGGGCGACGTCGAGGTCGTGGACGGTGACGTCGGTGAAGAAGCCGCCGGACCCGGTGAGGAACGACGCCGGGGGAGAGGTCATGTCACGCAACGAGGTCCGGAAGAACGTGACCTCGCCGAGCTCGCCGTCGTGGATGCGGCGCGCGGCGGCGGCCCAGTCGGGGTCGTAGCGGCGGTGGAAGCCGACCTGCAGCAGCACCCCGGCCCGTTCGACGGCCTCGACCGCGGCGACGGCCGAGGCCCGGTCGGCCGAGACGGGTTTCTCGCAGAACACGGACCTCCCGGCGTCGGCTGCGGCCTCGACGAGGGGGGCGTGTGACGCCGTGGAGGTCGCGACGGCGACGGCGTCGCAGGCGTCGAGGAGCTCGTCGAACGAGGCGGTCCACGGCACGTCGTACTCGGCGGCGGCCTGCTCGGCGACGACGGGGTCGACGTCGTAGACACATGCCAGGATGGCCGACGGGCAGCGCCCGGCGAGGTTGCCGAGGTGGACGCGGCCCATCCGGCCCAGGCCCGCGAGCCCGATCGCGACCCGGCTCATGACTCTGCCTCCGGATCCGATGTGCCGAGTTCGGTGGTGACCCGTTCCAGCATCCGACGGTGGATGCCGTCGGCGTCGTCCTCCCAGCCGAAGACGCAGACGGTGGCGATGCCGTCGAACTGCAGGTCGCGCAGGGTGCCGAACACGGAGTCCCACGGGACGTCGCCGGTGCCGATCTCGTTGTGCTGGTGGATGCGCGCGTCGACGCCGGGCGGGTTGAGGATGTAGCGGTTGCCGACGCCGGCGCGGTGGTTCCAGCAGTCCGCGAGGTGGACGTGGCGCAGCTTGGGCGCGGCGTAGCGGAGCATTCGCTCGGCGTCCCCGACACCGTCGGAGAGGTGGAACGCGTGCGGCGCACACCAGACGTAGCCGACCCACGGCAGGTCGAGCCCGCGGACGATCTGCACGGCGTCGTCGTTGGTCTCGGCGAAGTCGTAGGGGTGGGCCTCGATGTTCAGCGAGATGCCGAGGCGCTCGAAGTCGGGCGCGAGCTCCTCCATCGACCGGTAGAACGCGTGCTCGGAGCGGCGCGCGTCGTTCGGGTCGCCGGACAGCTCCGTGTTGACGAGAGGGCAGTCCAGGTCGGAGGCGATCTGCAGGAGCCGCCGCCAGTTGCGGACCTGGGCCTGGCGTTCCTGCTCGTCGGGGCTCGACCAGTCGAACACGGGCACGAGGCTGGCGAACCCCACGCCCGTCTCCGCGGCAGCTTTCCGGGCGTCCGCGATCAGAGCAGCGTCGGCCTTCGGGTAGCGGTGCCAGAAGAACCAGTCGGCGCGCGGCGAGAGCTCCAGCCACCGGTACCCGAGGTCCGCGGCGCGGCGCAGCTCCTCCGGTACCGACAGCTGCGCGTGGTACATGTGCGGGTCGAGCGCGATCCGCACGCCTCAGCTCTCCTTGTAGAGGTCGGGCCGCTCGCGCATCGTCACCGGCTCACGCACCCCGGAGGCCAGCGCGCGCAACCCGGTCTCGCACGCGACGGTGGCGGCGTAGCCGTCCCAGGCGCTCGGCCCGGTCGTGCCGCCGGCGGCGACGGCGTCGATCCAGGCCTGGAACTCGGCGTCGAACGCGCGGACGAACCGCTCCCGCCAGTCGGTGGGGACCCGGCCGCCGAAACGCCCGGCGCCCTTGACGATCGCGCCGGCGCTCTCCGACAGCTCGACGGTGCCGTCCTCGCAGACGACCTCGCCGCGGATGTCGTAGCCGAACCCGGCGTTGACCGAGGCCTCGACGTCGACGATCACCCCCGACGCCATCTCCAGCAGGACGAGCAGCGGGTCGTTGAAGCCCGCGCGCGCCTTGCTCGACACCCGCGGCTTGAGCACGGTCACCGCGGCGATCTCGTCGTCGAACATCCAGCGGGCGACGTCGATGTCGTGGACCGTGGAGTCGTTGATGATCATGTCGCTGGTGAAGAAGTCCGGCACCGACGGGTTGCGGTGCGCGGCGTGCATGACCAGCGCAGCCCCGATCTCCCCGCCGGTGACGACGGCCTTCATCGCCCGGTACTGGTCGTCGTAGCGGCGCATGAAGCCCACCGACACGAGCCGGCGCCCGGTGGCGACCTCGGCGTCGACGATGCGCGAGCAGGCGTCCTCGGTGGTGGCGAGCGGCTTCTCGCAGAACACCTGCTTGCCGGCCGCGATCGCCGCGAGGACGTAGCCCTCGTGCGTCGGCCCCCACGAGGTGACGACGACGGCGTCGACCGCCGGGTCGGCGATGAGGGCCTCGCCGCTGTCGTGGACGGTGGGCGATCCGGGGAGGTCGGCCGCGACCGTGCGGGCACGGTCGAGGTCGACGTCGGTGACCGCGGCGACGCGCGCTCCCGACAGGACATGGGTGAGCCGGCGGATGTGGTCCTGGCCGATCATGCCCACGCCGATGACGCCGACGTCGATTGTCACTGGGAGGTCCCTTTCTAACGCTTGAGCTCGTGCTGGAGCTCCTGGAGCTCCTGGCCGCCCGCCATCTGCGTGGTGAGCTCCTCGAGGGAGACCTCGGCACGCTTGCGGTCGAGCACGCAGCGGCCGAGCTTCAGGATGATGAAGTGGTCGCCGACCATGTAGGCGTGGTGCGGGTTGTGGGTGATGAACACGACGCCCAGGCCCGCGTCACGGGCGGCGGCCGTGTACTTGAGCACGACGCCGGACTGCTTGACGCCCAGCGCAGCGGTGGGCTCGTCGAGGATCAGCACGCGGGCGCCGAAGTACACCGCACGCGAGATCGCGACGCACTGGCGCTGCCCGCCGGACAGGGTTCCGATGGGCTGGTTGATGTCCTTGACGTGGATGCCCATCTTCTTGAGCTCCTCGTCGGCGATCTCGCGCATGCCCTTGATGTCCAGTGGCGCACCCGGGTAGTTGCCCTTGCGGATCTCCGAGCCCAGGAAGAAGTTGCGCCACACCTCCATCAGGGACACGACGGCGAGGTCCTGGTAGACGGTCGCGATCCCGACGTCGAGCGACTCGCGCGGTGAGGCGAACTGGCGCACCTGGCCGTCGACCTTGAGCTCGCCCTCGGTGTGCGGGTGCAACCCGGAGATGATCTTGATCAGGGTGGACTTGCCCGCGCCGTTGTCGCCGAGGACGCAGGCCACCTCGCCGGCGTTGACGGTGAGGTTGATGCCCTCGAGGGCGCGGATGGCGCCGTAGGCCTTGCCGACGCCCTGCATCTGTACCAGGGGTGTGCCGGCCTTCAGGTCGGATGCCGCGTGTTCGGCGATCGTGTCGGTCATGGTCTACCGCCTCCGGTTCGAGAGGTTCTTGACGTAGAGGTTCACCAGCACGGCGAGCAGCAGCATCGCGCCGAGGAACGCCTTGAACCAGTTGGGGTCCCAGCCGGCGAAGACGATGCCCTGGGTCACCATGCCGAAGATGAACGCGCCCAGCGCCGAGCCGATCGCGGAGCCGTAGCCACCGGTCAGCAGGGCGCCGCCGACGACCGCGGCGATGATGTAGATGAACTCGTTGCCGACACCCAGGCCGGCCTGCACGGACGAGAAGTTGAACAGCAGGTGCATGCCCAGGAACCAGGCGCAGAAGGCGACACCCATGAACAGGCCGATCTTGACCCGCTTGACCGGCACGCCGACCGCGCGGGCGGACTCCTTGTTGCCGCCGGAGGCGAAGATCCAGTTCCCGGTCTTGGTGCGCAGCAGGATCCAGGTCGCGACGGCGACGAACAGCAGCCACCACAGCACCGTGATCTTGACGGTGATGAACCCGAGGTTCAGGTCGCCCGCGAAGACCGCCCGGGCCGAGGCGAAGCCGTCGAGCCGGTCGATGTTCGTGGTGGCCACGGTGCCGGTGACGAGCTTGGTGACACCGAGGTTGATCCCCTGCAGGACGAAGAACGTGCTGAGTGTGATCAGGAAGCTGGGGATGCCGGTGCGCATCACCAGATACCCGTTGACGAACCCGATCGCGAGCGTGATCAGCAGACTGACCAGCACGCCCACCCAGACGTTGAGGCTGAACTGGTAGGCGATCATGGCCGAGGCGAGGGCCGCGGTGGCGACGGAGACACCGGCGGACAGGTCGAACTCGCCGCCGATCATCAGCATCGCGACCGCGACGGCCACGATGCCGATGGTGGAGCTCGCATAGAGGACCGTCGCGAAGGCGGGCAGCGTCCGGAAGGGCGCGGCGACGGCGAAGAAGAAGATGAAGATCGCGATCGCGGCCGCCAGCGCCCCGATCTCGGGACGGGCGAGCATTCGGGCGGCGAAGGAACGCTGGACCCGGACCGGCTCGTCCACGCCCGACGTGGGTGGCGAGGGTTCCGGCGACGGCTCTGTCTCCACGGATGTACTCATCGCGTGCTCCAGGGGTGTGACTCGGTGACTCGAGGTGGGACGTCGGGAGGGTTCCCGCGGAGGCCGGGGTGTACCCGGCCCCCGCGGGGCGACTCAGCGCGTGTTGTTCGCGGCGTACGTCGCGATCTTCTCGATGTTGGACTTGTCGACGAACGACGGACCGGTCAGGACCGGCTTGCCACCGCCGATGTCGTTGCCGTTGGTCAGGTTGAGCCACAACGCCTGCACCGCCATGTAGCCCTGGACGTAGGGCTGCTGGTCGATCGAGAACTCGATGGTGCCGCTCTTGATGGCGTTCGCGACGTCGGCGTTGAGGTCGAAGGTCACGATCTTGGCCTGGCTGTTCGCACCCTGCTTGGCCTGCATTGCGGCGAGTGCGATCGGCGCGCCGAGGGTGACCACGTAGGTGATCGACGGGTCCTGCTGCAGCTTCGCGCCGATGGTCTGCTGCACCGACGGCAGGTCGGTGCCGTTGACCTGGAGGTTCTCCGTGTTCGGGAAGGTGGCCTTCACGCCGGCGCAGCGCGCTTCGAGCGCGACGCTGCCCTGCTCCTGCACGACGCAGATCGCCTTGCCGCCGGGGGTCATCTTCTGGCCCGCCGACTGGCCCGCGAGGGTCTCGTCGGAGCCGAAGTACATGCCGATGCCGTACTTGGTGTACTCGTTGATGCCGGAGTTGAACGCGACGGTCGGGATGCCGGCCTGGACCGCCTTCTGGGCGGCGGGGCCGACCTGGTCGGCGTAGGCCAGGGTCACGGCGAGACCGTCGACCTTGGAGTCGATCGCGTTCTGCACCAGCGTCGCCTGCTGCCCGGCGTCGTTGTTGTTCGAGTACTTGAGGGTGACGTTGAGCTCCTTGGCGGCCTGCTCGGCGCCGGCCCGGATCTTGTCCCAGAAGGAGTCACCCGGTGCCTCGTGGGTCACCATCGCGATCGTGTACTGCTGGCCGCCGGCGTTGCCGACGGCGGGGGCGCCCGAACTGCTGTTCTCGTTCGCGCCGCCCTGGCTGCTGCACGCGGCCAGAGCCGCGCTGAGCGCGGCCACCACGGCCAGCCCACGCACCGCCATGCGCTTTCTCATCGTTGAGATTTCCCTTCGGAGGACGTCAGCCCGGACCGGGCTGCAAGGGGACTGCAAGGGGACCGCGATGTCGGTCCTGCGGTGGAAGTCGGTACTGCGGACGTCGGTACTGCGGAAGTCGGTACTGCGGTGGAGTTGCTACTGCGGTGTCAGTAGGGCCAGCGGCGTACCGGCCCGAGCCCGCAGCCGCGGAGGTAGCCCGCGGTCCGGGCGCCGATCGGCAGCGGGATGTGCGGCTCGACCGGGTAGAGGTCCTGCTCGACAACGGTGAACAGGTCGGTGTCGACGGCGGCCAGCGCGTCGAGCAGGGGTGGCATGGCCGGTTCGCCGTAGGGCGGTTCGACCATGACACCCAGCGGTACCGCCTCGGCCAGCGAGAGCTTCTCGCGGCGTACGCGGTCGCGCACGACGGGATCCACCTGCTTGAGGTGGACGTACCGGATGCGCTCGGGGAACCGCTCCACGATGGCGACGTTGTCGCCCTCGCAGTAGGAGATGTGCCCGGTGTCCAGGCACAGGTTGACGAACTGCGGGTCGGTGTCGGCGAGGAACCGTTCGACGCGGACCTGGGTGTCGACGTGGGTGTCGGCGTGCGGGTGGAAGACGAGGTCGACGCCGTGCTCCTCGGCGAGGATGCGCCCGAGCCGGTCGTAACCGGTGGTGAGGTTCTTCCACTGGTCGGGGTCGATGTCCCCGGCCTGCGTCGCCTCGCCGGTGTGCATGTCGGTGTACTGCTCGGGCAGCAGCACGAGGTGGCGGGCGCCGACGGCGGTGAGCAGCCGGGCCTCCTTCGCGCAGGCCTCGACCGCGTCGTCGAGGGCGTCGGCGCCGCGGTGCAGGCCGGCGAAGATCGTCCCGCCGCACACCTTCAGGTCGCGGGCGGCGAGCTCGTCGCGCAGCTGCGCCGGGTCCTGCGGCATGAACCCTGTCGGGCCCAGCTCGGTCCAGGAGTAGCCGGCCTGCGCGATCTCGTCGAGGTAGGTCTGCCAGCCGACCTGGTGGGGGTCGGCGGCGAACCACACGCCCCAGGAGTCGGGGGCGGTGCCGAGGGTGAGCTTGTCGAGGGAGGTCATCACTTTGCCGTGGGGAAGTGGAAGCCGGCCTCGCTCGCCGCGGCGACCTGCGGCCAGCGCGACGTCACGACCTTCGCGCGGGTGTAGAACGCGACGCCCTCGGGGCCGTGGATGTGGGACTGCCCGAACAGGGAGTCCTTCCAGCCGCCGAACGAGTAGTAGGCCATCGGGACCGGGATCGGCACGTTCACCCCGATCATCCCGACCTTCACCCCGCGCTGGAACCGCCGCGCCGCCTCGCCGGAGGAGGTGAAGATGGCGGTGCCGTTGCCGTAGGGGTTGGCGTTGATCAGCGCGATGGCCTCGTCGACGGTCGACGCGCGCACGACCGCCAGCACCGGGCCGAAGATCTCTTGCGCGTAGACGTCCATGTCGGGGGTGACATTGTCGAACACGGTGGGGCCGACGAAGAAGCCGTCCTCGTGGCCTGCGACGGTGAGCCCGCGGCCGTCGACGGTGAGCGTCGCGCCCTGGGCCTCGCCGGTGCCGATGAGCCCGACGATGCGGTCGCGCGCTGCGGCGGTGACGACGGGGCCCATCTCGGAGGTGTCGTCGCGGCCCGGGCCGACCTTGACCGCGCGGGCCTTCTCGGCGACGGCGGCGACGAGCTCGTCGCCCGCCCCGCCGACGGCGACGGCCGCGGAGATCGCCATGCAGCGCTCGCCCGCCGAGCCGAACGCGGCGGCGACGAGGTGGTCGGAGGCGAAGTCGAGCGGGGCGTCGGGCAGCACGACGGCGTGGTTCTTCGCCCCGCCCAGTGCCTGCACCCGCTTGCCGGCGGCGGTGCCGCGCTCGTGGATGTAGCGGGCGATCGGGGTGGAGCCGACGAACGAGACCGCGGCGACGTCGTCGTGGTCGAGCAGGGCGTCGACGGCGGTCTTGTCGCCGTGCAGCACGGTGAACACGCCGTCGGGCAGCCCGGCCTCGGCCCACATCTCGGCGACGAGCATCGACGCCGACGGGTCGCGCTCCGACGGCTTGAGGACGAACGTGTTGCCGCACGCGATCGCCACCGGGTGCATCCACATCGGGACCATCACCGGGAAGTTGAACGGCGTGATGCCCGCGCAGACGCCGACCGGCTCGCGGAAGGAGTACACGTCGACGCCGGTGGAGACCTGGTCGGAGAAGTCGCCCTTGAGCAGGCTCGGGATGCCGCAGGCGAACTCGACGACCTCGAGGCCGCGCTGCACCTCGCCGCGGGCGTCGGAGACGACCTTGCCGTGCTCGTCGGAGACGACCTCGGCCAGCTCACCGATGCGGGCGTGGACGATCTCGCGGAACGCGAAGAGGACCCTGGTCCGGGCCGACAGCGACGACTGGGACCAGTCCTCGAAGGCCGCGGCGGCCGAGCGGACGGCGGCGTCGACGTCGGCGACGTCGGCGAGCACCACCTCCGCCTGCTGCGCCCCCGTCGCGGGGTTCCACACGGGCGCGGTGCGGCCGGACGTCCCGGTCTCGGGCTTGCCGCCGATCCAGTGGGTGATGGTCCTCAACGGTCGTCCCCTCCTGACGCAGGACCCAGCAGGGGCCGCTGCGACGCCTTGGCGTGCTCGTAGGTCTTGCGTGCCTCGCGGGTCGAGTCCAGTGCGGAGACCTCGGAGACGGGCACGTCCCACCAGCTCTCCGGCGACGGGACCGGCGCGCGCGGGTCGGTCTCGATGTGGATCGCCGTCGTCCGGTCCGACGCCCGCGCCGTGGCGATCGCCTCGCGCAGCTCGGCGATCGTGGCGACCCGGATGACGTCGGCGCCCAGGCTCGCGACGTTGGCGGCCAGGTCGACGGGCAGTGTGTCCCCGTCGAGCTCGCCGGTCGCGGGGTCGCGGTAGCGGTAGGACGTGCCGAACCGCTGGGAGCCCAGTGACTCCGACAGCGACCCGATCGAGGAGAAGCCGTGGTTCTGCACGATCACGAGGTTCAGCTTGATCCCCTCGGACACGGCCGTCACGATCTCGCTGCTCATCATCAGGTAGGAGCCGTCGCCGACCAGGGCGAACACCTCGCGGTCGGGGGCGGCCATCTTGACCCCGAGGGCGCCGGCGATCTCGTAGCCCATGCAGGAGTAGGCGTACTCGACGTGGTAGGCCTTCTCCTCGCGCGCCCGCCACAGCATCTGCAGGTCACCGGGCAGCGAGCCGGCCGCCTGGACGACGACGTCGCGCGGGTCGAGGACGTCGTCGAGCGCGCCGAGTACCTCGGTCTGGGCGGGCAGCGGGGTGTGGCCGAGGTGGTAGGCGTCGTCGACGACGCGGGTCCAGCGCTCGCGGTGCCCGGTGTAGGCGGCGAGGGCGGCCTCGCCGACGCGGTACCCCTCGACCGCGTCGGCGAGCGCCTCCAACCCGCCCCGGGCGTCGGCGACCACCGACGCCCCGGCGTGTTTGCCCGCGTCGAACGCGGCGACGTTGAGGTTCACGAACCGGACGTCCGGGTTCGCGAACGCCGTGCGTGAGGCGGTGGTGAAGTCGCTCCAGCGGGTCCCGACGCCGATGACGACGTCGGCCTCGCGGGCGAGCGCGTTGGCGACGGGGGAGCCGGTCGACCCGACACCGCCGACGGCCTGCGGGTGGTCCCAGAGCAGCGCGCCCTTGCCGGCCTGGGTGTCGGCGACCGGGATCGCGGTGGCCTCGGCGAAGGCGCGCAGGGCGTCGTAGGCCTGCGAGTAGTGGACGCCGCCGCCGGCGACGAGCAGGGGGCGCCGGGCCCCACGGATCAGTGCGGCCGCGCGGGCGACCGCTGCGGGCTCCGGGACGGGCCGGGCGATGTGCCAGACCCGGCGGTCGAACAGCTCCTCGGGCCAGTCGTGCGCCTCGGCCTGCACGTCCTGGGGGAGCGCGATCGTCACCGCGCCGGTCTCGGCCGGGTCGGTGAGCACGCGCATCGCACCCAGCAGCGCCGACGGCAGCTGCTCGGGCCGCCAGACCCGGTCGAAGAAGCGCGAGAGCGGGCGGAAGGCGTCGTTGACCGAGACGTCGCCGGTGTCGGGGCGTTCCAGCTCCTGCAGGACCGGCGACGCGACGCGGGTGGCGAAGACGTCGCTGGGCAGCAGCAGGACCGGGATGCGGTTCGTCGTCGCGAGGGCCGCGCCGGTGAGCATGTTCGTCGATCCCGGGCCGATCGACGCGGTGCACGCCATGGCTTGGCAGCGGTTGCGCATGCGGGAGTAGCCGACGGCCGCGTGCACCATGCCCTGCTCGTTGCGGGCCAGGTGGTAGGGCAGGTCGGCCTCGCCGGTGCGGGCGGCCTGCAGCAGCGCCTGCCCGACGCCGGCGACGTTGCCGTGGCCGAAGATGCCGAAGCAGCCCGGGATCAGCCGCTGCTCGACGCCGTCGCGCTCGCTGTACTGGTTCGCGAGGAACCGCACGAGCGCCTGGGCGACGGTGAGCCGGACGGTCACTGAGATGCCTCCGTCGTGGTCGTGAGGGGCAGCCGGGGGTCGATCTCCTGCGCCGCCCAGGTGTCGCGGACCCAGCCGTGGGCCGGGTCGTCGCAGATCAGCCACGCGCGCTCGGGGTCCGGGCCGGCCATGACGTTGAGGTAGTACAGGTGGTAGCCGGGCGTGGCCATCGACGGGCCGTGCCAGCCGTGCGGGATCAGCACGGTGTCGCCGGAGCGGACCTCGGCGCAGACGTCGATCTCGCGGCCGGGCCCGGAGGTGTAGACGCGCTGGAAGCCGGGGCCGCCGTCGGCGACCTCGAAGTAGTAGATCTCCTCGAGCCGGGCCTCGCCCTCGCGGGCCTCGTCGTGCTTGTGCGGGGGGTAGGACGACCAGTTGCTCTCCGGCGTCAGCACCTCGACGGCGATGAGCTTGTCGGCCTCGAACGCCGCCGGGGTGCAGAAGTTGTTGACCTGCCGGCTCGACTGCCCGGCACCGCGCAGCTCGACCTGCACACCCTCGGCGGGGCCGTAGCGCGCGGGCAGCCGCCGGGTCGCGCGGGCGGCGGGCAGCGCGAACCGGCCACCGGCCGCCGACGACACCGTCACCCGGGCGTCGCGCGGGGCGTAGGCGAAGTCGGTGACGCGGGTGAAGACGCCGCGGCGCCCGGCCAGCTCGAAGGTCTCGCCGTCGACCTCGACGACGCAGGACCCCGACAGCGGCAGCACGACCGTCTCGTCCTCGCCGGTGGCGAAGGTGGCGCTGCCGCCGGCGGGCAGGTCGAGCACGCGCAGCGAGCTGTATCCCCACCCCGCGGACTCGGGCGTCACCACCAGATCGAAGACGCCGTCAGCGGTGTCCCCGTGTCGCACGACGAACTTGTTCACAGGATCCCCACCGCCGTGTCGACGGCCTTCGCGACGTCGTCGCCGGGCGGGTAGAGCAGCGACCGGCCGATGACCAGGCCCTGGACCGTCGGCAGCGCGAGGGCCTTGGCCCAGCCGGCGACGGCGGCGTCCTGGTCGTCGGCGACCTCGCCGCCGAGGATGAGCGCCGGCAGCGTGGTGGCCTCCATGGCCCGTTCCATCTCGTCGACGATCGGCACCTTCAGCCATGTGTAGGCCGACGTGGTGCCCAGACCGGCCGCGACGGCGGTCGCGCGGACCATCGCGTCGGCGGTCAGCTCGTTGCGGACCCGGCCGCCCGCGTCGCGGTGGGAGATGAAGGGCTCGATCATGGCCATCAGACCGTGCCCGGCCAGGGCGCTGACCGCACGTCCTGACGCCTCCAGCGTCGCGACGGTGCCGGGGTCGTCGGGGTCGATGCGGGTGAGCATCTTGCCGCCCTCGAACCCGGCGGCGGCGATGGCGGCGGCGTCGTAGGCGGTGAAGCGGTCGTCGATCTCGAACGCGGTGCCCGCGAGCCCGCCCCGGTTCATCGACCCGACGACGACCTTGCCCTCCAGCGCCCCCAGCAGGAGCAGGTCCTCGAGGATGTCCGGGGTGCCGAGCACGCCGTTGACGCCCGGCCGGGCGAGCGCGACGCAGAGCCGGTCGAGCAGGTCGGCGCGGTCGCCCATTGCGAGGGGCTTGTCGCCGGCGCGCAGCGCGCCGCGGGCCGGGTGGTCGGCGGCGATCATCATCAGCTTGCCGTGCTCGGCGAGGACCGAGTCCGGTCGGGCGCGGCGGGCGGCGGCCTCGGCGATCAGCGCCGGGCGGTGGACCCGGGTCTCGACGAGATCGCCGAGGCCGAGCCGGCCCGGCGTGGCTGCGGGGTCAGGCACCGACGACCTCCTCGATCCGCGTCCCCGCCAGCACCGCGTCGACCTCGCCGGTCGTGGGCATGGCGTCGGAGCAGGCCAGCCGCGAGGCGACGATCGCGCCCGCGACGTTGCAGAACCGCATCGCGTGGTCGAGCTCCCAGCCCGAGAGCATCGCGTGGCACAGCGCACCACCGAACGCGTCGCCCGCGCCGAGACCGTTGACGACCTCGACCGGCACCGGCGGCACCTCGACCTGGCCGGGCACGCCCTCGGCCAGCAGGGGTGACCCGCCGGTCGCCGACGCGAGCACACCGGCCGGGCCCTGCTTCACCACGGCCAGCTCGATCCCCGCGTCGTGCAGGGCGGCGGCGGCCGGACGCGGCTCGCGCTGCCCGACGGCGGTGTCGCACTCGTCGAGGTTGCCGACGGCGACGCTCACGTAGGGCAGGGCCTGCGCATAGGCGGCGCGGGCGTCCTCGCGCGAGGACCAGAACATCGGCCGGTAGTCGAGGTCGAGCACCGAGAGCCCGCCGCCGTTCTCGGCGCGCATGCGGAGCGCGGCCAGGGTCGCCGAGCGGCTCGGCTCCTCGCACAGCCCGGTGCCGGTGACCCAGAGGACCGATGCGCCGCACACGGCGTCGCGGTCGAGCTCGTCGGTGCGGATCTGCAGGTCCGGCGCGGAGGGACGGCGGTAGAAGTAGAGCGGGAAGTCGTCGGGCGGGAAGATCTCGCAGAAGGTGACGGGCGTGGGCAGGTCGGCGACGGGACGCACGAGCCGGTCGTCGACGCCGTAGCCGCGCAGGGCGTCGTGGAGGAACTCGCCGAACGGGTCGGCGCCGGTGCGGGTGTCGATCGCGACGCGGCGCCCGTGGCGGGCCGCGGCGACCGCGACGTTGGCGGCGCTGCCGCCGAGGTACTTGCCGAAGGTCTCCACCTGGCGCAGCGAGACGCCGATCTGGAGCGGGTAGATGTCGACGCCCAGGCGGCCCATCGTCAGCACGTCGAGCGTGGCCGGGCCGCTCATCGGGCCGGTCATCGGGGTGGTCCCAGCTGCATCGCTGTCGGTCCCTTCCGTGCCGCCGAGGAGTCCGACCGGCACGGCGATAGATGTACGCTCGCCGCACTAGCACGTCAATACTTTGTCCTGACATACTCACAAACAAGCGTCAGGAACATTCGAACGGAGCACCGGGGTGGAACGTATGGCCGAGGACGTCCGCGGTGGTGACATCCGCTATCCCGATGTCGTCATCGACCGGGAGAGCCCCGTACCGCTCTACTTCCAGGTCGCGTCCCGGCTGCAGCAGCAGATCGAGAGCGGCGAGATGCCCGTCGGCAGCAGGCTGGAGAACGAGATCGAGCTGGCCGACCGGCTCGGCGTCTCCCGCCCCACGATGCGCCGCGCGATCTCCTACCTGGTCGAACGCGGGATGCTCGTCCGCAAGCGCGGCGTCGGCACCCAGATCGTGCACCCCAAGGTGCGCCGGCCCGTCGAGCTCACGAGCCTGCACGACGACCTGCTCAAGAGCGGCCAGGAACCCCGCACGGTGGTCCGGGAGGCGCGCGTCGTCGCCGCCCCCGACGACGTCGCCCAGGCCCTCGGCATCCCCTTCGGTGCCGACGTCACCTGGATCGAACGGCTGCGCTACGCAGGCGACGAGCCGTTGGCGCTCATGCACAACGCGGTGCCGACGTCGGTGCTCGAGATCGACCCCGAGGCGCTGGAACGTCGCGGTCTCTACGACCTGCTCCGCGCCGGCGGGCACGCGCCCCGGATGGCCAAGCAGGTCGTCGGGGCCCGGACCGCGACCTCGGCCGAGGCCCGGCTGCTGGGTGAGCAGCGCGGCGCGGCGGTCCTCACGATGACCCGCACCGCGTGGGACGAGGCGGGCCGGGCCGTCGAGTACGGCTCCCACGTCTACCGCGCGAGCCTCTACAGCTTCGAGCTGAACCTGACCACGTAGGACCCCGTGCGCGGCAACGCTCACGGCGACCGTCCGCGCACGCCCCCGACCAGCTGCGCAGCCGCCGCGACACCGTCGGGCGCCGGGCCGGGGCCGGCTCAGGCCTTGCTGCGCCCGAAGTGCTCGGCCGACGCGAGGTTCCAGTCGCCCGCCCAGCCGCGCGGTGGCTCGGCGAGCAGCTCCCCGTTCGCCAGCCAGTCGAACAGCTCGGCGTAGGAGCGGGTGTCCATGTGCCCGATCCGGCGGCGCAGCTGGTGCGGCCCGAGATCGGCCGGCCCGCGCGAACCCATCGACCCCATCAGGCGCTGCGCCTCGGCGACCGTCGCCTGCTGGAAGCGGCGCACCCGCTCGCCCTTGTCGTCGACGTCGAGCGCCGCCGCCCGCCGCGGGTCCTGGGTGGCGACGCCGACGGGACAGGTGTTGGTGTGGCAGCGCTGGCTCTGGATGCAGCCGGTGGCCATCATCATCGCCCGCGCCGAGTTGGTGAAGTCGGCGCCCTGGATGAGGCGTTTGACGATGTCGGAGCCGGTGGAGACCTTCCCGGACGCCCCGACCCGGACGCGTTCGCGCAGCCCGACGCCGACGAGTGCGTTGTGGACGGTCATCAGGCCCTCGGTGAGCGGCGCGCCGACGTGGTCCTCGTACTCGGGCGGGGCCGCGCCGGTGCCGCCCTCCGACCCGTCGACGACGACGAAGTCCGGGCCGGTGCCCTCGGCGACCATGGCCTTGCACAGGGCCAGGACGTCGACGCGAGAGCCGACGCACAGCTTGATGCCGGTGGGTTTGCCGCCCGCGAGCTCCCGCATCCGGGCGACGAAGCGCACCAGCTCGCGCGGTGTGGTGAAGACGCGGTGCGCTGCCGGGCTCACGCACGTCTCGCCCTGCGGGACACCGCGGGCGGCCGCGATCTCCGCCGACACCTTGGGGCCGGGCAGCACGCCGCCGAGGCCGGGTTTCGCGCCCTGGCTGAGCTTGAGCGACACGCACTTCACCGCGGGGTGGGCGGCCTTGGCCGCGAACAGGTCCGGGTCGAAGCCGCCGTCGGGGGTGCGGGCGCCGAAGTAGCCGCTGCCCAGCTCCCACACCAGGTCGCCGCCGTGTTCGAGGTGGTGGCGCGACAGCCCGCCCTCGCCGGTGTCGTGGGCGAACCCGCCGGCCGCGGCGCCCTTGTTCAGGGCGAGGATCGCGTTGGCCGACAACGCCCCGAAGCTCATCGCCGACACGTTGAGCAGCGCCATGTCGTAGGGCTTCGCGCAGTCGGGGCCGCCGACGCGGACCCGGTGGGGTTCCTCGGGCGGGGGTAGGGGCACCGTCGCGTGCAGCAGGTACTCGTAGCCGACCTCGTTGACGTCGTGCTCGGTGCCGAACGCCTTCTCCCCGGCGGTCCCCTTGGCGCGCTGGTAGATCAGGCTGCGGGTGTCGCGGTCGAACGGGCGCCCGTCGACGTTGCGCTCGACGAAGTACTGCTGGATCTCGGGCCGGATGCTCTCCAGCAGGTAGCGCAGGTGCCCGACGACCGGATAGTTGCGCAGCACGGCGTGGCGGCGCTGGACGACGTCGTACACCGCGACGACGAGCAGGGCGAGCAGGACCGCGGCGGCGGCCCACCAGCCGGGGCCCAGCACGGTCGCGGCGAGGACGGCGAATGCGCCGAGGACGGCGAGCGTCCCGATCATCGCGATGCGCAGCACGGCGACACGCTAGACCCGCGCCCGCGCGCCCGCCCGCCCGCTCCCCGCCGGCGCGAACCGGTCAGGCCGGGGCCCCGCCGATCGGGTCCGAGCCGGGGGCCGGCGTTGTTCCGCGGCACCAACCGTGGTCGGCGCGCGTTGGGCCGCGACACATGTCGGGGGCGCCCGCACCGTCGATAGCGTGACGGGACGGTTGCCGAGGGAGAGGTGTCGACGTGGACGTAACCCTGCGCCCGCTGGTGGACGAGCTGTCGCGCCTGTCCGGGGCCGTCGACAGCGAGCGTGCCGCCGCGGACCGGGCCCTGATCGAGCACCTGCGCGTCGAGGTCGCGGCGTTGCGCCGCGCCGTCGCCCACCTGCGGATCTCCCACCAGCCCGTCCCCGAGGCCCTGCGCCCGGTCGTCGCCCGCGCGATGGTCGAGACCTCGGAGCTGGCCCAGGCCGGCTGACCCGGCCCCACACACTCGCGCGCAACCTCATCGCTGCCCGCAACGGCGCGGAGCAGCAATGAGGTTGCGCGCGATGTCGTGCGCCGGCACCTCGTGAGCAGGGTCAGCCGCTGCAGTGGTCGGTCACCGTCGGCGGGACGTCGAGGGCCGGGTTGCGGTCGAAGAACCCCGCCGGCTTCAGGACGAAACCGGTGTAGTCGACCGGCATGACGGGCCAGTCCTCCGGGCGCGGGAAGTGCGTGAGCCCGAAGGTGTGCCAGACGACGATGTCCTCGCCGTCGACGGGGCGGTCCGCCTGCACCCACGCCGGCAGCCCCGCGCCGCCGGGGTTCTGGTTGACGAAATCGCCCGCCGAGTAGCGCTCCGCCGGGTCGTACTGCGTGACCCACAGGGCCTTCGTCGAGAACGCCGCCCGGGCCGCGATCGACGACGCGTCGTCGGCGAGCAGCGTCGGCTGGCCGGTGGGGTGCAGGACGTAGCCGACCTCCTGGCCCAGCGCGTTGCGCTTGTCCGGGTTGACGATGTGCCACACCCGCGCCGACGCCGCGTTGGCCTGGCGCTGCGCGTCGGACTCGCGCCGCAGCCGGGTCACGCTGCGCCGGAACGCGTTGCCGTACGGGTTGCCCTCGCCCATCGGCACCCGCTGCGCCTCGACCTCCTCGACGGCGTTGGCCACCCCGTCGACGGTCATGTCCAGCCGGGCGGAGAACAGGTGCTGGTGGAACGGCGCACCCAGGCCCGGGGCGATCTCGGTCGCGTACTCGCCGGGCGTGCCGGAGGTGAACACGATGCCGGTGGCCTTGCACTCCAGCTCGATCGTGCCGTCGAGGTAGAGGTACCAGTAGAAGCCGTAGTCGTAGTTGCCGATCGGGGTGAAGAAGCTGATCACGAGACGGCGCTGGCGGCGGGTCTCGCGCGAGCCGGTGAACATGTCCGAGTGCTTCCAGAGGACGCCGTAGTCCTCCTCGTGCATGCAGATCGCGTTCTGGATGGTGCGCGGGTTGCCGAGGTCGTCGGCGATGACGGCGTCGGTGTAGTGGATGTCGCCGAGGCAGTCGCAGCCCAGCTGCAGCGAGTCGGAGTAGCGGGCGAACATGTACTCGCCGCAGTCGAAGTAGTTCTGCCAGAACCGGACCGGGGCCGGGTCGGCGTAGGGCACGACCATCTCCGCGACCGAGGCCCGGTAGCAGATGGGCCGGTCGTCGAAGGCGATCTGGTGCAGGGTGAGGCCCTCGCGCTCGTTGAACCCGATCCGCAGGTCCCACTTGCCCCAGCGGACGTGGCCGTCCTCCACGGTGAAGGACCTGCCCTGTGGCTGGGTGATCTCGATGGGCTTGAGCGAGTCTAGCGGCGGGCCCTGGACCTCGGGGTCGTCGAAGTTGCCGGAGGTCGCGGGCACGGGGTGCGGCGCCTCGTCGACGATCCGGTCGACGCTGCGCCGGGTCAGGTCGACGTAGGCGACGAGGCCGTCGATCGGGTGCGCCCACGGGTGGTCGCGCTCGTGGTCCTGCTGGAACCCGAAGGCGCGCACGATGCGCCGCCCCACCTCGTCCGGGTAGTCGTAGACGCCCGCGGAGAGCGGCACCGCGCGCACCGACGCGGGTGCGATCCCGCGTTCCTGCAGCGCCGCGACCCAGCCGGCGTCGGCGTTGAGGATGTCCTCGATCATCTCGAACTCGGTGTCGATGATCGGGGGCTGGCCGTCGACGGGCGGGTCCAGCTCACGGTTGGACACCACGCTGCGGCTCCTGGTCGAGACCACGGTGTCCCACGAGCGGCCGGTCGAGATGTCGAGCAGGACGGCGCGGAAGCGGCGGTCGCAGTCCCCGCCGGCGAGGACCTCGGACTTCGTGGGCTCCTCGGGCGCGAAGAAGGCGTAGCGGACGTGCTCGGTGAGCAGCCCGGCGTCGGCGAGCACGTCGCGGACGGTGGCGACCTCCTCGGCGGTCGTCATCGTCAGCGGGTGGCCGGTGGTCGATTCGGTGCGGGACTCGGCGAGAGTCATGGCGGTCCTTTCCGGTCAGGCGGCGTCGGTGGCCGGCGAGGGTGCGTCGGACGTCGGTGCGGGTGGCGGCGGTGTGGCGGGTCGGCGGCGCGACCACACGAGCCCGAACACGAAGGCCAGCACCAGCACAGCACCGATCGCGGTGGCGAGGGCAGGAGATCCGCCGATGAGCGTCGGGAAGTTGGAGACGGTCAGCCACAGGCACATCAGCAGCCCCGCCAGCCCCAGCACCGGAGCAACGACGGTGTGCCACGGCCGGGTGTCGACGCGCTCGCGGCGGAAGAACACGATCACCGCCGCGCAGGTGAGGGCCATCAGCGCGATGACGCCGACGGTGGCGGTGCCGGCCATCCATGCGAACACCTGCGTCACGGGGTCCATCCCGAGGGTCGCGAACACGGCGACGAAGACCAGCGCCGTGACCGACTGTGTCGCCGAGGCGATGTGCGGGGACCGGTGCCGGGTGTGGCTGCGCCCGCACGCGGCGGGCAGCGCGCCCGAACCACCGAGGGAGAAGTAGTACCGCGCCAGCACGTTGTGGAACGCGAGCAGCGCCGCGAACATGCTCGTCACCAGCAGCACCTGCGCGATGTCACCGCCGACGGGCCCGAGCACGTTGGTGATCGTCGTGATCAGCATGTTCCCCGGGTCGGCGGTGGCCTGCTCGACGGCGGCGGTGTCGCCCCACGCGGAGACGACCGCCCAGCTCGACAGCGTGTAGAACACCCCGATCACGAGCAGCGCGGCGTAGGTCGCGCGCGGGATGGTCCGCTGCGGGTCGCGGGCCTCGTCGCGGAACACCGCGGTGGCCTCGAACCCGATGAACGACGCGATCGCGAACATGATCGCGATGCCCAGCGACCCCGACACCACGGCCGACGGGTGCACCAGCGCGGTCGACAGGCCCTCGGGGGAGCCGCCGCCGCGGCCGATGACGACGACGTCGAGCACCAGCACGATCGCCACCTCGGCGAGCAGCAGCGTTCCGAGGACCCGGCTGGACAGCTCGATGTGCCGGTACCCCAGCACCGCGACGATCGCGAGGGCGAGGACCGACCACAGCCACCACGGCAGCGCCGGGCCACCCCAGTGCTGCACCAGGCTGTCGAAGACCGCGCCGATGTAGCCGTACACCGCCAGCTGCACCGCGGTGTAGGTGACGAGGGCGAGGAACGCCGCGCCCGTGCCCGCGGCGCGACCGAGGCCGCGGGCGATGTAGGCGTAGAACGCACCCGCGTCGGGGACGTGCCTGCTCATCGCGCAGAAACCCACCGCGAACAGCAGCAGGATCACGCAGCACAGGGCGAAGGTCGTAGGGAAGGCGGCGCCGTTGCCGGCGGCGATACCGAGCGGGACCGTGCCCGCGATGACGGTGAGGGGGGCCGCGGCGGCCACCACCATGAAGACGATCGACCCCACCCCGAGCGATCCGGTGAGCCCGCGTGGGCCCTCGGACGTGGGTGGGGGGGCGTGCCGGTCCGTAGTACTCATCGTCGAGTCTCCCGGTGGGCGGCGGCTGGGACGGGAGACGACCGTCACTGCCTGCGACGACCCCCGTCAAAGGCCCGTCCCGGGCAGCGCGAATCCGGTCGGCGGCGGTTCTCACGCCCCGGGAAACGGTCGCCGGGAATTCTCGTTCGACCCGTCATCGCAGGTGGGACGGTGGATTCCGCGGTGGGCGCAGTCGTAGGCTCGCGTCCCGTCCGGCGAGGAGGCCCCGCTTGCGTGATCGACGCGTGCTGCCGCGGCTGCGGGAGCGCTCGCCCGTGCACGGGCTGCGCCGGCGCGGGCTGGCCCCGCTCGAGGTGTTCGCGCAGTCGGTGTCGGGCGCGGCGCCGTCGGCGGCCATGGCGGCCACCCCGGCGATCGTCGCGGCGTCGGCGGGCGCCGGGACGGTGTGGTCGTTCGTCGTGGCCACGGCGCTGGCGCTGCTCGTCGCGAGCTGCATCGCCCGGTTCACCCGGCGGATGGCCGCGACCGGTGGGCTCTACAGCCTCACGGCGAAGGGCCTCAACCCCGGCGCGGCGTTCGCGTCCGGCGCGGCGCTGCTCGTCGGCTACGGGATGCTCGCGGCCGCGGCGCTGACCGGCGGCGCGACCTACCTGCAGGCGCTGGTCGCCCGGCTCGGCGGCCCGGTGTCGGTGGCCGTGCCCGTTGGTGCGGTCGTCGTGGTCGGGCTCGCCGCGGGCGCGCTGGCGCTGCGTGGCGTGCGGCTCTCGGCGCGGGTCGTGCTGCTCGTCGAGCTGGTGTCGATCACGCTGATG
This sequence comes from Pseudonocardia sp., assembly GCF_050250275.1. Taxonomy (GTDB): domain Bacteria; phylum Actinomycetota; class Actinomycetes; order Mycobacteriales; family Pseudonocardiaceae; genus Pseudonocardia. The sequence continues at coordinate 38,149 of NZ_JBFWOY010000033.1, read as the reverse complement.
CTCGCGATCTTCGGGCTGCTGCTCGCCGCGCCGCCCGCCGGACCCGAACTGCCGCAACCGAACCCGGGGCTGGGAGGTGTCGTCGCCGGGGTGCTCCCCGCCCTCGCCGCGTTCATCGGCTTCGAGATCGCGACGGCGCTCGGCTCCGAGGCGCGCCGCCCGTTCCGCACCGTGCCCCGCGCCGTCACGTGGACGGCCGCCGTCTCCGGGTTGCTGTGCGTGTTCGCCGCGCAGACCCAGGTCGTCGGGTTCGCGTCCGTGCCCGGCGGGCTCGCCGCCCAGGACGCCCCGGTGCCGACGCTCGCCGCCGCCGGTGGCTGGCCCTGGCTCACCCCGCTGCTCGACCTGGGCCTCACGATGTCGTTCTTCGCCTGCGCGCTCGCGACCACCAACGCGCTCGCCCGGGTCCTGTTCTCGCTGGCCCGTGACGGTGTCGCCCCGCGCGCGTTCGGCCGCACCCACCCCCGCTTCGCGACCCCGCACGTCGCGATCGCCGTCGTCGTGCCGGTGCTCGTCGTCGGGCTCGCGGCGACTATCGCGGCGGGGACGGCGCTCGGGCCGCTACTGGTGTTCCTGCTGACCGTCGCGACCGGCGGGTTCCTCGTCGCGTACCTGCTCGTGTGCCTCGCGGCGCCGGTGTTCCTGCGCCGCATCGGCGAGCTGACCTGGCCCGCCGTCGCCGCGACCGCGGTCATCGTGCCGATCCTGCTCGCCGCCCTCGTCGCCTACGTCCTGGCCTCCGGCCGGACACCGGTGGTCGTAGTGCTCGCCGCACTGGCCGCCGCGGCGGTCGGCTGGTTCGTGTGGGCGCGGCTGCGCCGGCCCGCGGAGGTCGCGGCCATCGGGGTCTACGACGAGACCGTCGCCGCCGACGTCCTGGGCACCCCGGGCCGGGCCGCATGACCGCGCCACGGGACCCGCTCCCGCTCTCGGGCCGGCAGCCCCGCGCCGTCCGCAGCGCGCTCGCCGTGCTGGAGGAGGTCGTCGCGGCCGGGCCGGGGATCACCGCGAAGGAGATCTCGGCGGCGCTGAAGCTGCCGCAGGCCACCACCTACCGGCTGCTGAACCTGCTGGTGGGGGAGGAGTACCTGGTCCGGCTGCCCGATCTGAAGGGTTTCGCGCTGGGCCGGCGCGCCGCCCGGCTGGCGGTCCCGGTGACGACGGCGCCGCCCACCGCGGCCCGCGCCGTCGTCGACCACCTGCGCGGGATGGTCCGCTGGGGCGTGCACCTCGCGTCGTTCGGGGCCGGGCAGGTGACGCTCGTCGACCCCGACCCGGACCATCCACCCAGTGACGCCGCGCTGCTCGCCCGCTATCCGCAGGTCTCCGCACTGGGGCGGCTGCTGCTGGCCGACCAGCCGCAGTGGCGGGCGCTGGTCCGGGAGCTGCGCGTGTTCACCGAGCACACGGTGTCGTCGACGAGCGAGCTGGCCGCCCGCATCGACGAGGTCGCCCACGACGGCCTCGCGCGTCAGTGCGGGGAGCTGCGCGCCGACCGGGGCTGTCTCGCGGTGCCGGTGCGGGCCCCGGGAGACGGACGGCTCGTCGCGGGGCTGGCGCTGTCGGGCCCGGCCGGCCGGGTCGCGGACCCGAACCTCGAGCTCGTCGCCCTGTTGCGCGAGCACGCCGACCGCCTGGCGCCACTGCTCGCCTGACGGGGCGGGCCCGTGCCCGGGCCTGCCGGTGTGACCGTGCTCTCCGGACCTCCGCGTTGCCGGGCCGCAGATTGTCGGACAGTCTGACGAAATCCGGTTGCGACGACAGGAGGCCGACGTGGAGATCGTCAGGGGGCGGGCCCCGGAGGGCACCCCGACACAGGTGCGCAGCGACACGTTCACCGGGACCGTCTTCGCGGACCCGGTGCTGCCGGCCACCGACGGCACGACGATCGGCTCGGTCACCTTCACCCCGGGCGCGCGGACGTTCTGGCACAGCCACACCGCGGGCCAGCTCCTCGTCGTCACGGCGGGTCAGGGCTGGGTGTGCACCAAGGGCGCCACGCCCGAGGTGGTGCGCGCGGGCGACCTGGTCTGGGTGCCGCCCGGGGAACAGCACTGGCACGGCGGGACCGCCGACACGATCATGACCCACCTCGCCGTGTCGCTGGGGCCGACGAACTGGGCCGACGAGGTCACCCAGCACGACTACCTGTCCCGGGAGGGATCGTGAGCGGGTTCGGACCGGGCAGCACCCATTGGGACGCCGGGCTCGCTGTGCGCCGGGACGTCGTCGGCGACGCCCACGTCGACCGCTCCATGGCCGCGGTGAGCGAGTTCTCCCGGCCCGTCCAGGAGTTCGTGACGGGCGCGCTGTGGGGCGGGGTGTGGACCCGCGACGGGCTCGACCGGCGCACCCGCAGCCTGCTGACGATCGTCATGCTCACCGCGCTGGGCCGCAACCACGAGCTGTCGGTGCACGTGCGCGGCGCGGTCCGCAACGGCTGCACGCAGGAGGAGATCCAGGAGGCACTGCTGCAGACGGTCGCCTACTGCGGCGCGCCCGCGGCCCTGGAGGCGTTCCGGGTCGCGGAGTCCACCCTCGGCGAGCTGTCCGACGACGACGTCGCCGCGGGCGCGCGGGCGGCCGGCGCGAGGGCGGGGGAGCCGGGCGCGACGGCACGGCAGGACGCCGGCGGTGACCGAGGTCCCCGGGACACCGGTGGGGGCGGCGGCCACGGCGGGATCCGGGGCCGCGGCTGACCGCCCCCGGCCGCCGTCGCCGGCCCGGGCCGCCGGTGTGCGGCCCCGGCCCCGCCGCGCCGGGACCGCCCCGGATCACCGGCCCCTGCTCACGACGGGCGAGGTCACCTTCACGGGGGACCCGCGAGGAGCCGGGCGGCAGCGAGCACCTGCCACGCGCGTACCCGGGGTCGCGAGCCGGCCGCGATCGGTGGTGGGCCCGGTGCACGAGCGGGCCCACCACCGGCGCTCACGCGAGGGGCTTCTCCGGCAGCGGGAACTGCTCGAGGTAACCGGCGTACTCGGGTTCGACGTCGATCTGCAGGGTGCCGAGGATGCGGATGACCGCGTTGTAGAACGACGCCACGATCACCAGGTCGACCAGCCGCGCCCGGCCGAGCTCCTTCTCCAGCGCCGACCAGGTGTCCGGGCTCATCGACCGGTCCGCGGTGACCTCACGGGCGCCGGTGAGCACGAGCGTCTCCAGCCGGCCGAGGGTGTGCTCCTCGCCGTTGCTCGCCCTGACCAGCTGGGCGACGTCGTCGTCGGTGACGCCGAAGTCGTGCCCGATCCTGACGTGGTGGCTCCACTCGTAGGGGCTCGCCGTCAGGTACCCGACCTGCAGGATCGCCAGCTCCCGCAGCCGCGGGTCGAGCTCGCACCCGTGCCGGATCCACTGGCCGAGGACCTGGAAGTGCCGCAGCCCGTCGGGGCTGTTGGCGAGCCCGCGGAAGAGGTTGATCGGCCTGACGAGCAGTTCGCGATCGGTCTCGGCGAGGTCCGACTCGGACAGATAGGGCACCAGTGCCATCGTCGCTCCGTGTGGCGGTCCGGGGTGTCCGCGGGGGTGCTCCACGACCGTCGGACCGCTGGTCGGCGCCGGGGTTGCCGCGGGTGCCCCGGCGGTGTTGACGGGGCGCCGGACCATGATTACCGTCGTTCACGAATTGACGCAAATATTCACTATTTGAAATACAGCGCGATCTCGACGAAGGAGTCGGTGGATGGCACAGCCCGGGACCGGCAGGGTGGCAGGCAGGGCCGCGCTCGTGATGGGCGGCGGCCAGACGCCGGGACGGACCGCCGGCAACGGGCGTGCGACATCGGTGCTGCTCGCCCGCGAGGGCGCCAAGGTGCTCGTCGCCGACCGCGACCTCGCCGCCGCCGAGGACACCGTGAAGCAGATCGCCGGCGAGGGCGGCGAGGCCGTCGCGATCGCCGCCGACGTCACGAACGAGGACGAGGTCGCCGCCGCCGTCGCCGCCTGCGTGCAGCAGTGGGGCAGCCTCGACATCCTGCACAACAACGTCGGCATCTCCATCGGCGGCGGCGACGCCCCCGTCGCCGACATCGAGGCCGACGCCTTCGCCCGGATCACCGCGGTCAACCTGCAGGGCATGGTGATCACCTGCAAGCACGCCATCCGCGTCATGCGCGAGCAGGCCGGCGGCGGCGTCATCACCAACATCTCCTCGATCGCCGCACAGATCAACTACCCCTACGTCGCCTACCGGACCTCCAAGGCCGGTGTCGTGACGCTCACCGAGCACATCGCGATCACCAACGCGCAGTACGGGATCCGCGCCAACGCGATCCTGCCCGGGCTGATGGACACCCCGATGGCCATCGAGAACCGCGTCGGCCTCGACGGGCGCACCCGCGAGGACGTCTACGCCGAACGCAACTCCCACGTCCCGCTGCGCAACAGAATGGGCACCGCGTGGGACGTCGCCGGCGCCGCGCTCTTCCTCGCCTCCGACGAGGCCGCCTTCATCACCGGCGTCGCCCTGGCCGTCGACGGCGGCCAGCGCCTCGCGGCGGGCTGACGGGCCGACCCACAGGGCCTGACCTGCACAGACTTCGAGAGGACAGAGATGGACGGCAGTCAGCCGCTCGCCGACCTGCGCCAGGTCTGGCGGATGCGCGCCTTCGAGGAACGGGTCCGCGAGCTGCGGCTTGCGGGCGACGCCGTCGGCTCGATCCACCTGGGCATCGGCCAGGAGGGCGTCGCCGTCGGCGCGTCCTCGCTCATCGGCCCCGACGACGCCGTGTTCGCCACCTACCGTGGCCACTCCTGGGCCATCGCGTGCGGCGTGGAGCCGGAGCAACTGTTCGCCGAGATCCTCGGCCGTGCCACCGGCGTCAACGGCGGCCGCGGCGGATCGGCCCACCTCACCGCGCCCGCCCACCGGTTCTTCGGCGAGAACAGCATCGTCGGCGCCGGCGCCCCGATCGCGTGCGGCGCCGCACTGGCCGGCCGCCACGACGGCACCGACCGCGTCGCGCTCACCGTGTTCGGCGACGGCGCGATGAACCAGGGCGCGGTGCACGAGGCGATGAACTTCGCCGCCGCGTTCTCGCTGCCCGTGGTGTTCCTGTGCGAGAACAACTCCTGGTCCGAGCTCACCGCGATCGACGAGATGGTCGGCGAACCCGAGCTGTGGCGGCGCGCGGCCGGCTACGGAATGCCCGGTGAGCGCATCGACGGCAACGACCCCGACCAGGTCCGCGACCGCCTCGGCGACGCCTTCGAGGTGGCCCGCGAGGGCGGCGGCCCGACGCTCGTCGAGGCCATGACACAGCGCCTCGTCGGCCACTACATCGGCGACGCCGACCAGTACCGCCGCCCCGGCGAGCGCGAGCGCGACGCCGAGAACGAGCCCGTCGCCCTGCTGACCCGCCGGCTGCACGACGCCGACGTCCCCGACGACGACATCACCGGCGCCGAGCGGGCCGCCCGCGAGGAGATGGCGGCGGCGTCGGCCGCGGCGCTGGCCGCCCCGCCCGCCGATCCCGCGACCGCCGAGGAGCACCTGTATGCCTGACACGGCCGTCGTCACCCCCGCCACCGAGACCCGCGAGCTCACCTACGGCGAGGCCGTCAACGCGGCGCTGCGCCGCTGCCTCCACGAGATCCCGGAGACGCTGCTCTACGGCGAGGACATCGCCAAGCCCGGCGGCGTCTTCGGCGTCACCCGGGGGCTGCGCCGCGACTTCGGCGACCGCGTCTTCGACACCCCGATCAGCGAGTCCGCCATCCTCGGCTCCGCGGTCGGTGCGGCGATGCTGGGCAGGCGCCCGATCGTCGAGATCATGTGGGTCGACTTCTCGCTGGTCGCGTTCGACCAGGTCGTCAACCAGCTCGCCAACGTGCGCTACGTCAGCCGCGGCGAACTCACCGCACCGGTCACGATCCGCACCCAGCAGGGCAGCGCCCCCGGCGCGTGCGCCCAGCACAGCCAGAGCCTGGAGGCGCTGTTCCTGCACGTCCCGGGCCTGCGGGTCGGCATGCCGTGGACGGCGCAGGACGCCTACGACCTGCTCGTCGCCGCCGTGCACAGCGACGACCCGGTGCTCGTGATCGAGAACCGGACGCTGTACCCGGCGGGCCGGGGGCCGGTGCAGCTGGGCGGGCCCGTCCAGCCGCCCGGCGGGCTGCGGGTGCGCCGCGAGGGCACCGACGCCACCGTCGTCACCTGGGGCGCCATGACCGCCCGCGTCCTTCAGGCCGCGGCCGGCCTCGTCGACGAGGGCATCTCCCTGCAGGTGCTGGAGACGGTGTGGCTCAACCCGTTCCCGACCGACGAGATCGTCGCGAGCGCCGCGCGCACCGGGGCGCTGGCCGTCGTGCACGAGGCCAACGTGACCGGCGGGTTCGGCGCCGAGGTCGTCGCCCGCGTCGCCGGCCGAGGCGTGCCCCTGCGGGTGCCGCCGCTGCGCCTCGGCCTGCCCGACACCCGGGTCCCGGCCGCGCCCAGCCTCGTCGCCGGGCTGCTGCCCGGCGCGGGCGACATCGCCGGGCACGTACGGGCCTGGCTGCGGAACTGAGGAAGGGAACCGGACCGTGGACATCGTCCTGGGCGTCGACACGCTCTCCTACCACTGCCGCCTCGCGGCCGGCGAGATCTCCCTCGAGGACGTGCTGCGCGAGATCGCCGACCTCGGCTTCGCGTTCGTGCAGCTCAACGCCGTCCACGTGCGTGACCGCGACACCGCCGGGCTGGAGGGCCTGCGCGCGCTCGCCGACGACGTGGGCCTCGGGATCACGCTCTCCGGCGACGTCGTCGGCCGCGTCGGCAACGGCGACACGATCGACGGCGGCGTCGACCGCATCACGCGCTGGGTCGCCCTCGCCGAGACCCTCGGCAGCCCGTTCGCCCGCGTCTCCTCCGGCTTCTACCGCGCCGAGCTGTTCGACGAGCCCGGCCTCATCGCGGCCGAGCAGCGCTACGTCACCGACACCCTGCGCCGCGCCGTCGACGACGTGCCCGGCGACGTGCAGATCCTGCTGGAGAACCACTCCGACTTCACCGCCGACGAGTACGCCGAGATCATCGCCGGTGTCGGCTCCCACCGGGTCGGGGTGTTCCTCGACCTGATCAACCCGATCTCGTCGCTGCAGGACCCGCTGCCGGTCATCACCCGGCTCGCCCCGCTGGCGCCGTCGGGTCACGTGAAGGACTTCCGGCTCGTCTCGCGCTACGTGGAGGACCGCTTCCACCGGCGCGGGTTCGACGTGCAGTGGTGCTACCCGGGCGAAGGGGTCGCCGACCTCACCTCGCTCGTCGGAGTGCTGGCGGGATCCGCCGAGCGCGCCGAGCCCTACCGGCTCTCCGTCGAGGGCCTGGACAACCATCCCGGCGTCGCCGACCAGCGCGAACGGCTCGCGGCCTCGCTGACCTTCCTCCGCACGCTCGTCACCGACGTCCCCGCGGAGAGGGGACGGCGATGGACCTCGGCCTGACCGGTACCCGGGCGCTCGTCACCGCGGCGAGCTCCGGGCTCGGCAGCGCGTGCGCCGCCTCCCTGGTCGCCGAGGGGGCGCGCGTCGTCGTGTCCTCCCGCGACCCCGGCCGCCTCGCCGCGGCCGCGCGTGACGTCGGCGCCGCCGGGCACGTGGCCGCCGACCTGGAGAGCGCCGACGACATCGCCGCGCTCGTCGCCGCCACGGTCGCGCAGCTGGGCGGCCTCGACGTCCTCGTCGTGAACTGCGGGCCGCCGCCCGCGGTCACCCTCGCCGAGTCCGGCGACGACGACTGGGACACCGGCCACCGCCAGGTCCTGATGAGCGCCGTGCGGCTGCTGCGCGCGGCCCTGCCGCACCTCGTCGCGTCCGGCCGCGGCCGGGTCGTGGCACTCACCGGCTACGGCGTCCGTGAGCCCAGGCCCGGGCTGGTCATCTCCGAGGCCACCCGCGCCGGGGTGACCGTGCTGGCCAAGGTCGTCGCCGACACCCACGCCGGCGACGGCGTCACCGTCAACACCGTCGCGCCCGGCCCGATCCTCACCGACCGGCTCCGCGAGCTGCAGGGCAAGGTCGCCGCCGCGGCGGGGATCGACCTCGACGAGCAGCTGCGCCGCTACTCCGCCGAGATCCCCGTCGGCCGGATCGGCCGGCCGTCCGACGTCGGCGATCTCTGCGCGTTCCTGTGTTCGGCCCAGGCCGGGTACGTGACCGGGCAGACGATCGTCGTCGACGGCGGCGTGAACAGGGCGATCTGATGGCGCGTATGCGGATCGCGGTCACCGGGGCCGCGCACTGGCACCTCGGCCTCTTCCTGCCGACGCTGCGCGACGAGGCCGACGTCGTCGCCGTCCACGATGCCGATCCCGTTGCGGCGCAGCGCATCATTACCGAGCTGTTCGCCGTCATGCGGGCGCGGTTCGCCGACGCCGACTACTCGCTGGTCCCGCTGCGCCCGGGCGGGCGCGTGTTCGTCGGCGAGGTCGGCTGCCTGATGCCCGCGCAGCACTCGACCCGCGACCACTACGTCATCGCGACCTCACCCACCGACGTCGAGATCGTCGCGCCCGACGGCAGCCGCGAACACGTGAAGGCGCACACGACGAACGTGCCGCACTACCCGGTGTTCGTGCGCGACGCGCTGCGCCGGGTCCGCGAGGGCGAGCCGCCGCTCGCCTCGCTCACCGACATGGCCGCGGTCATGGACCTGACCCACGACGCCTACGCCCTGGCCGGACCCCTCCCGGCCCGCCCCCCAGCTCAGGAGGACTCCGCGTGACCGCGCCGACGACGGGCAAGGGCCTGCTGCTCGTCCTGATCGACATCGATCCGGAGTTCGAGGAGGAGTTCAACCGCTGGTACACCGAGGAGCACTTCCCAGAGCGGCAGCAGTGCCCGGGGTTCCGCACCGCACGGCGGTTCGTCTCCGTCGAGGGCGAGCCGAAGTACCTGGCGCTCTACGACCTCGACGACCCCGAGGTGCTCGAGACCGAGGAGTACCGGCGCATCCGCCCGCCCAGCGAGTGGACCACGAAGCTGCAGCCGCACTTCACGACGATGGTGCGCAACGTCTACCGCGAGATCACCCCGACGATCCCCGACGGGTACGAGGTCCACGCCGTCCGTGACCCGGAGGCGTGAGGTGACGGTCCTGTTCCTGCACCCCGTCGGCCTCGACCGCGACGCGGCCCGGTTCCTCGACCTCGGCGCCGACGGTGGGGACGTGCACGCGGTCACGTTCCCCGGCCACGGCGACCGCCGCCGCGCCCGGCCCGGCCTCACCCTCGCCGACATGGCCGACGAGATCGCCGGCCACGCGCGCGGCCCGTTCGACGTCGTGGGCGCCTCGCTGGGCGGCATGGTCGCCATGCACCTCGCGCTCGACCACCCGGGGATGGTGCGCTCGCTGGTGCTGGCGTGCACCACCCCCGACGGCGCCCCCGACGTCATGGAGGCCCGTGCCGCCGCCACCGAGGAACACGGCTCCGCGGGCATGCTGGACGACACCATGACCCGCTGGTTCACCGCCGACGGCCTGGCGTCGGGCGCGCCGTACCTCGACCACGCGCGCGAGCGGCTGCTCGCCATGGACCCGGGCGCGCTCGCCGACACCTGGCGGGCCATCGGGGCGCACCACGTCCTCGACCGGCTCGGGGACATCACCGTGCCGGCGACGTGCATCGCCGGCCGCGTCGACGCGTCGACACCGCTGGAGGCCATGTCGGACCTGGCCTCCCGGCTGCCCGCCGCGCGGCTCGTCGAGCTGGACGCCCCACACATGGCCTTCATGGAGAACGCCGACGAGTTCGCCGCCGCCGTACGCGCCCACCTGGAGTGGGTGGAAGGGGACGATCGATGATCATCGACCTGCACCGCCACCTCTGGTCGATCTTCGAGCGCTATGCGAGCGTCCGCGAGATCGCGGCGCGCGGCACGGCCGTCGGGCACGCCCACGGCGACGGCGTCGTCCAGGACGTCGACGTCCGGGCGGGGGAGATCCGCGCCGAGATGGAGAAGGCCGGCGTCGACCGGTCGTGCCTGCTGCTCGGCGACTACGGGCTGCGCCTGGGCGAGGGCGACCGTTCCATCGTCGAGGAGAACCGCCTCGCCACCGACCTCGCCCGGTCCGACCCCGACCACTTCATCGCCTTCTTCGGTGTCGACCCCCGCCGCGCGGGCGCGGCCGAGCTGTTCCGCGACGCCCTCGACGCCGGCGCCAGAGGGCTCAAGCTGCACCCCTGCGCGGGGTTCTCGCCGGCCGACCCGGTGTGCCGGCCCCTCTACGAGCTGTGTCGCGAGTACGCGGTGCCCGTCGTGTCACACACAGGGCCGCTCGCCGCGCCCCTGGTCAGCACCTACTGCAGCCCGCTGCACCTCGACGAGCCCGCCGCCGACTTCCCCGACGTCGACTTCGTGATCCTGCACGCCGGGCAGCGCGCCTACTTCGACCTCGCCCTCGACATGGCCCGCTGGAAGCCGAACCTCTACCTGGAGCTGTCGCTGTGGCAGGGCCTGTTCCTGGAGGACGAGGCCCGGTTCGTCGCCCGCGTCGCCGAGATCCGCCACGGCATCGGCCTGGAGCGGGTCGTGTTCGGCAGCGACTGCCCCGGCGTCTCCACGGTCATGCCGCTCGACGCCTGGGTCGACACGTTCCGCGACCTCCCGGAGATCGCGGCCCGCCACGGCGCCACCGTCACCGACGACGACGTCACCGCCATGCTGGGCGGCACGACGGCACGGCTGCTGGGGCTCGGGTCATGAGTCGCCCGGTGGGGACGGACTACCGCGACCGGTACCCCGCGCACATGGCACCGCTGCCGCGCGACATCGCGATCGTCGAGCACCTCGGGCCACGCCCGGAGGGGCCGGCCGGACGGCTCGTCGAGATCGACGCCGTGCCACTGCCCATCCGCGACGGCGCGCAGGCACCGGTGATCGCACGCGCCATCCCTGACGAGGAGACCCGATGACCGCCCCCGGGCTCGACGCCGCCCTGCCGAACTCCGAACCCAACCCGCGCCGCCTCGACGGCAAGATCGCGATCGTCACCGGCGGCGGCTCGCGCGGCGAGGGCATCGGCACCGGCCGGGCCGCCGCGATCCTGTTCGCCCGCCACGGCGCGAAGGTGCTCGTCGTCGACCGCGACACCGCGGCGGCGAAGGCGACCGTCGACGGCATCGAGTCCGAGGGCGGGGAGGCCGCCGCGTTCGAGGCCGACCTCACCTCGGCCGCCGACTGCGCCGCCATGGCTGCGGCCGCCGTGGCGCTGTGGGGCCGCATCGACATCCTGGACAACAACGTCGGCACCGAGGGCGCGGGCACCATCCTGCAGACCACCGACGAGGACTGGGACCGCGTCATCTCGGTCAACCTGCGCACCGTGGTGTCGGCCAGCCGGTCGGTCATCCCCGTGATGGCCGACGGTGGGGGCGGCGCGATCGTCAACCTGTCGTCGATCTCCGCGATCCGCCCGCGCGGGCTCACCCCGTACACGACGGCCAAGGGCGGTGTCATCGCGCTCACCAAGGCCATGGCCATCGACCATGCGGCACAAGGGATCCGGGTCAACGCGATCCTGCCCGGCCCGATCTACACGCCGATGGTCGCGTCCGAGGGGATGGACCCGGTGCTGCGCGACAGGCGCCGCGGCGCCTCCCCGCTGGGCATCGAGGGCACCGGCTGGGACGTCGGCTACACGGCGCTGTTCCTGGTGTCGGACGAAGCCCGCTACATCACAGGTACGACACTGCCCGTCGACGGCGGGGTCTCGGTCCGCAGCCCGGACCGCTGACCCCGCCGGTACACCGGCAACGGCACGAGCACCACGACGAGACGCGGGACGGCACATGGCGGACGAGACACGAACCGGCACCAGGATCCAGTCGGTGTCGCGCGCGGCGCAGCTGCTGATGCTCATCGCGTCGCTGCCCGAGGCCGAACGCTCGGTCAACCGCATGGCCGCCGAGCTCGGCACCTCCGTTCCGACGGTCTACCACCTGCTCAACACGCTCGTCGACGCCAAGCTGCTCACCCGCGACGAGCACAAGCAGTACCGGTTCGGGCTGGCGATGGAGGTGCTCTCGGTCGCCTACGCCCAGCAGACCGTCCCGCCCCCGGAGCTGGTCGCGCCGCTGCGGCGGATCATCGAGGAGACCGGCGAGAGCGCCTACCTGACGGCGTGGCGCAACGGCAACCCCGTCGTGCTCGCGCACCTGTCGGGGACGCACGCCGTGCAGGTGACCAACCTGCGGCCCGGCTACCGCGGGGTCGCCAACGCCCGCGCCTCCGGCAAGGTGCTGCTGGCCTTCGCCGAGCCGGAGGACCGGGAACGCTACCTCGCGATGCACCCGCTCACGGCCGTGACGGACCGGACGATCACCGATCCCGACGTGTTCGCAAAGGAGCTCGCCCAGGTGGCGCGCAACGGCTACGCCACCGAGGTCGAGGAGTTCTCCGCAGGTGTCGCGTGCATCGCGGTGCCGGTGTGGCGCAACGGGATGCTGATGGGCTGCTACACCGTCTCCGCGCCGGTCGAGCGGTACCGCAAACAGCGCACCGGCTACCTCACGGTGCTGCGCGACGCGGTGGCGATGCTCGACGAGGACGACGCCCCGGCCGCGGACACCACGCCCGTCCGCGGAGGGGGCTGACACCGTGCCCGATTCATGAGGAGAAGACGTGACGCTGCGCTGTGCCGTGCTCGACGACTACCAGGGCGTCGCGCTCACCTCCGCCGACTGGTCGGGCCTCGACGCGACGGTCGACGTCCGGCGCGACCACATCGCCGACGAGTGCGCGCTCGTCGAGACGCTGACCGGCTACGACGCCGTCGTGCTCATGCGCGAACGGACGCCCTTCCCGCGCACCGTGATCGAGCGCCTGCCCGACCTGAGGCTGCTCGTCACGACCGGGATGCGCAACGCCTCGGTCGACGTCGCGGCGGCGCGGGAGCGGGGTGTCGTCGTGTGCGGGACCGGCGGGCTCACCACGTCGACGGTCGAGCTGACCTGGGCGCTGATCACCGGGCTCGCGCGCAGCGTCGTCGTCGAGAACAGCGGCCTGCGCGGCAACGGGCCCTGGCAGCAGACCGTCGGCGTCGACCTCGCCGGCGCCACCCTCGGCGTGCTCGGCCTGGGACGCATCGGCTCGCTCGTCGCGAAGGTCGGGCTGGCGTTCGGGATGGACGTCGCGGCGTGGAGCACCCACCTCACCGCCGACGCGGCCGCGGCCGCCGGGGTGCGCCTGGCCGCGTCGAAGGCCGAGCTCGTCGCCGCCGCCGACGTCCTGACCGTCCACCTCGTGCTGTCCGAGCGCAGCCGCGGGCTCGTCGGTGCCGCCGAGCTCGCCGCGATGAAGCCGTCCGCGTTCCTGGTCAACACCTCGCGGGCGCCCATCGTCGACCAGGACGCGCTGGTCACCGCCCTGCGCGAACAGCGGATCGCCGGTGCCGGGCTCGACGTGTTCGACGTCGAACCGCTGCCCCCCGACCACCCGTACCGGACGCTGCCGAACGTCCTCGCCACCCCGCACCTGGGCTACGTCACCCGCGGCGGCTACGCGATCTTCTGGCGCGAGGTCGTCGAGGACATCGCGGCGTTCATCGGCGGCAACCCGGTCCGGACGCTCACATGACGCGGCTACCGGGTCGTGACCAGCACCTTCACCGACGCGTTCGCGTCGAGCCGGGACTCGAACGCCTCCTGCACCCGCTCCAGGGGGACGCGGTGGGTGAGCAGCGGCGCCGTCGCGACGGCACCGGAGCCGATCAGCTCGATGGCGTCGCGGAAGTCGTCCGGGGTGACGTTCGCGCTGCCGCGCAGCACCACCTCGCGCTGCACCGCGCGCATCGGCTCGAACGTCGCCGGAGCGTGGTAGAGCGCCACCAGCACGACGGTCCCGCGCGGACGGACGATCTCCATCGCCCCGGCGACCAGCGCGCCGACACCGCTGGCCTCCACCACGATGTCGGCCTCGGCGTCCCCGGTGAGCGCGCACAACGTCCCGGTCAGGGCGTCCTCCCCGACCGTCGGGTCGACCGTGACGATGCCCAGCTCCCCGGCGACTGCGCGGCGCACCGGCGACGGGTCGACCCCGACCACCGGGCCGCAGCCCCGGGCGCGCAACGTCTGTGCGGCCTGCAGGCCGATCGCCCCGAGCCCGGTGACGACGGCGCTGCGGCCCGGGCCCGGCCCGGCCAGCCGCACCGCGTGCACCGCGACCGACAGCGGCTCGACGAGCGTCCCCGCGTCCAGGACGGCCTCGGTCGTCGCCCCGGCGACGGCGGGCAGCCGGTGCACGTTCCTGCCCAGCTCGGCGTCGGGGATCCGCAGCTTCTCGGCGAACCCACCGGGCAGCCCGAACGCGATGCTGCGCGTCGTCCACCGCTCGCACAGGTGCGCCAGACGGGCGCGGCAGCGCCGGCAGTCACCGCACGGCTGGATCGGCAGCCCCGTCAGCAGGTCACCCTCGGCGATGCCCGCCACCCGCGCACCGACCTCGACGACCGTGCCCGCGAACTCGTGCCCCATCACCTGGCCGTCACGGGCGGTGCCCGCGCGGAACTGCCCGATGTCGGACCCGCACACCCCGCAGCCGTGGACGTCGAGCACGACGTCGGCCGGACCGGCGACAGGATCGGGGACGTCCTCCACCACGATCCGGCCCCTGCCGCGGAACACCCCGGCACGCATGCCGCCTCCTCGCCGGCCGGTGCGCCGCCCCGCGCCGGCGCGGCGCAACCCGGTCGCGGCGGACGCTACCGGCGCCGCCGCGGCTCCTGCGCCCGTGCGGCGCGGATGCACAGACAACCGTGCACGCGGAGCCAAACCCGGCACCCGGGGCCGGGTCACGGGTTGAACCGCTGCCCGGCCGTGGGTCACGCTGGAGCGGTGGCTCCGGGCGACGGCCGGACGACCACGACGGAAGGGGCGAGGCCATGACGGCCCTGTCGACACCGATGTCGACCAGCACGTCCACCACGGCCGACGAGGCGCCGGAGAGCTGGCAGGTCGGCCCGACGTCGACCAGGCCCGTCCCCGAGTGGGAGGACGTGCTGGCCGCCACCCATGTGGCCTTCGACGTCCGGCTACCCGACATCGGCCGGTTCGCGGGCCGCGTCGAGCGGCGCCGACTGGGCGTGCTCGACCTCGTCGAGTGCTCCTGCACGCCGTTCGCCGGGCGCCGCACCACCGCGCTGATGGGCGACCCGGGGGAGGACCACATCGGCCTGCAGATGGTGCTGCGCGGCGCGGAGCGGGTCGTCCGCTCCCGCACCGAGCACCACGTGCTGGAGGCCGGCGCGATCGGGCTGTGGGACGGGGCCCGTGCCGTCGGTGTCGAGGTCGTCGAACCGTTCACCAAACGCACCCTGATCTTCCCCCGCGACCTCGTGCACTCGGTGAGCCCGCGGCTGGCCGACGTCGGGTCGGTGTCGTCGCTGGAACGCCGGCCCGGGGCCCGGCTGCTCGTCCGCTACGTCGACGCGCTCGCCGCGGAAATCCCGCTGCTCGACGAGCGCACCGCGGCCGCCGCCGCCGACGTCGTCCTGGAACTGCTGCGCGCGGTCGTCGAACCGGGCATGCCCGAGACCCGTGAGGCCCGGCGCGAGGCGCTGCGGGCCCGGGTCCGCCGCTACGTCCGGGCCCACCTGCCCGACCCCGGTCTCGGCCCGGAGTCGATCGCGAAGGTCCTCGCCGTGTCGGTGCGGACCCTGCACTCGGCCTTCGAGGACACCGGGGAGTCCGTGGCCGCGCTCGTGCGCAGGTCCCGGCTCGCCCGCTGCCGCGAGGACCTGGAGGAGCCGACGGCCGGCACCGTCACCGAGATCGCGTTCCGCTGGGGGTTCTCCGACGCCACCCACTTCTCGCACGTCTTCAAACGCGAGTACGGGTTGTCCCCGCGCGACGTCCGGCGCGCGGCGCGCGAGGCCGCCGCGAGCTGACCGGCGCCGCGAGCCGCCCGGCGCTGTCGCGCAACGGGGTGCACGCATCGACAGGTAATCGGGCGCGCTCCCCATGGCTGCGGCGGGGCCCGCCCGGCGACGCTTCTCCCACCTCGTGACGCGGTGTGCAACCGTCGACGCCCGCCGCGTCGCGGGGTCCACGACGGGAGCTCTCCCGGGTCCGTGGCAGTGACGTGGGGCGAGGAGTGCGGTGACGACGACGTGGGTCCCGAAGGCGGCCGGCCGATGACCGGCCCGGGGGGCGACGTGCGGATGCCGCGGCTGTCGGAGTCGATGGCCGAGGGCACGATCGTGCGCTGGCTGCACGCCTGCGGCGCGGCCGTCGCCCGCGGCGAGGAGCTCGCCGAGATCGAGACCGACAAGGCGACGGTCACGTTCGAGGCGGACGCGGACGGGGTGCTGCACATCCTCGCCGCGGAGGGGCGGACGGTGCCCGTCGGCGCCGTGATCGCCCGGCTCGGCGCCGCGCCGGCCGAGAGTACGAGCACGGCTCCGGCGACGGACCCACCGGCTCCCGCGGCGCCGCCGCGGGCCGCCCGCGGGGGTCGCGCCGGGACGGACCGCGGTGCACCGGGGGCGGGCGAGGGGCCCGCGTCCGGGGCACCGGGGACGGCCGCACCCGGTGCGGTGTCCGGGGCGGAGCCCGGACCCGCCCGGGTGCGTGTGCCGTCGTCACCGCTGGCCCGCCGCCGCGCCCGCGAGCTGGGCGTCGACCTCGCGGCGGTCACCGGTACCGGCCCCCACGGCAGGGTGGTGCGCGCGGACATCGATGCCGCCGCGGCCGGCGCACCCGCCGCGGCCACGCCACCCGCCGCCGCGCGAGCGCCCGGCGCCGCCGACCCCACCGCGCGGGGGACCCTGACCCCGTTGCCGCGCAACCGGACGCGGCGGGTCACCGCCGAGCGCATGGTGCGGTCGAACCGGGAGATCCCGGCCTTCGCGCTCACCGCCGACGCCGACGTGACGGCCGTCCTCGACCTGCGCGCCGCACTCGCCGACGCCGCCGGACACGTGCCGGGCGCGGTCGTCCCGACCCTCACCGACCTCGTCGTCGCCGCCTGCGGGCGCACGCTGCGCCGCCACGGCACCGTCAACGCCGGCGTCCCCGACGGGGCCGAGACCCCCGTGGGCTACGGCCGCGTCAACGTCGGTGTGGCCGTGGAGACCCCCGCCGGGCTCGTCGTCCCCGTCGTCACCGATGCCGACACCCGCGCCCTGGGCTCGGTCGCCACGGCGTCGCACCGGCTCGTCGGACGGGCCCGCGACGGCCGGCTCACCCCCACCGACCTCGACGGCGCCACCTTCACCGTCTCCAACCTGGGGATGTTCGGCATCCGCGAGTTCACGGCCGTCGTCATCCCGGGACAGGCCGCGATCCTGGCCGTCGGCGCCGCCCACGACCACCGGATGGCGCTCACCCTCTCCTGCGACCACCGGGTCCTCGACGGGGCCGAGGGCGCCCGCTTCCTGCGCGACCTCGTCGACCTGCTCGCCCACCCGTACGCCCTGCTGCTCGACCCCGGGAGTGACGACACGTGACGACCCCCGACGTCCTCGGCTCCTACTGGACCGTCGCCGGTCCCGTGGAGATCGGGACCGGCCGCGAGTGGAGCCTGTTCGACTGGCCCGACCGGTGCGCCCACGCGGCGCGGGTCGGCATGACCGGGCTCGGCATCTGGCACACCGACCTCGAACACCTGCTCGAGACGCGCACCCTCGGCGAGATCCGGTCGATCTTCGTCGACGCCGGCCTGCGCGACCTGGAGGTCGAGTTCCTCGACGACTGGTTCGTCGAGCCCGGCGACCCCCGCCGCACCGCCTCCGACGCCCGCCGCGACCTGCTGTTCACCGCCGCCGTCGAGCTCGGCGCCCACCACGTCAAGCTGGGCAACCTGCGTCGCACGACCGCGTCGAGGGCGCAGCTGACCGACGGGTTCGCCGCCATGTGTGCCGACGCCGCGAACCGCGGGGCGCCACCGCTGGCCTACGAGCTGATGCCCTTCGACGTGAACGCGCCGTCGCTCGCCGCCGTCTGCGAGATCGTCTCGGCGTCCGACCCCGCGCAGGGCGGGATCGCGATCGACACCTGGCACCTCGGCAAGCTCGCCGTCACCCCCGAGGACCTGGCGGCGATCCCGCCCGGGCGCCTCACCTACGTCGAGCTGTCCGACGGGCAGCTCGCGGACATGCCCGACCGCAGCCGCGAGACGACGCGCCACCGGCGGCTGCCCGGCGAGGGGGAGTTCGACATCCCCGGCTACGTCGCCGCGCTGCGCGGGCTCGGCTACACCGGCCCGTGGGGCGTCGAGGTGCTCTCCGACGCGTTGCGGGCCCTGCCCATCGACGAGATCTTCGACCGGACGGCGACGACGACGTCCGCAGCACTGGCCGCGCCGGTCGCGGCGGAAGGGGTGTGACCGCGGTGGACCGCATCGGGACGTCCAGGATCGAGATGCTCAGGGCGATGGTGCGTATCCGGGAGTTCGAGGAGCGCGTCAAACGGACCTTCACCGAGCATCCGGGCGTCATCCGCGGGCACACCCACCTCGCCGACGGCGCGGAGGCCTCGATCGTCGGGTCGATCGCTGCGATCCGGCCCGGAGACCAGGTGCTGGCCACCTACCGCTGCCACGGCTATCCCATCGCGCTGGGCAGCGACACCACCGCGATGATGGCCGAGATCTACGGCCGCGCGAACGGGCTGTGCGGCGGCTACGGCGGCTCGATGCACCTGGCCGACCCCGCGCGGGGGTTCCTGGGCACCTCCGGGATCGTCGGGCAGTCGATCCCGCAGGCCACGGGCGCGGCGTACGCGGCGCAGGTCCGCGGCGCGGGCTCCGGTGACAGCGACGTCGTGCTGTGCTTCTTCGGCGACGGCGCCAGCAAGCAGGGCGCCTTCCACGAGTCGCTCAACATCGCGTCGCTGTGGAAGCTCCCGATCGTCTTCGTGATGGAGAACAACAGCTACAGCGTGTCGGTGCGCGTCGAGCAGGAGGACGCCAACGCCGCGGCCGGGGAACCGCTGGCCACCAAGGCCAAGGCCTACAGCATGCCCGGCGTCACGATCGACGGCGGCGACCCCGACCTCGTGCGCGCCACCGTCGGCGAGGCCGTCGCCCGTGCCCGCGCCGGGGACGGGCCGACACTGGTGGAGTCGCAGGTCTACCGGCTCTCGGCGCACGGCAACTCCATCGCCCCGCCCGGGGTGCCGCTGCACTACCCCGAGCACGAGGCCGTCACCGTGTTCGGCGACGTCGCCGAGTACGAGGCGGCGCTGCGCGGCGACCCCGTCCCGCGGTTCCGTGCGGCGCTCGTCACCGGCGGGGTGCTCGACGCCGCTGCCGCGGACGCCATCGCCGCCGAGGCCGCCGACGAGATGCAACGCGCCGTCGACGGCGCGCTGGCAGGTCCCGACCCGGCGCCGTCGGACGCCCTCCGATTCGTCCACGCCTGAGTCACAGGAGCACGAGATGGCCCGCGAGATCACCTACATCGCCGCGATCATGGAGGGCATCCACCAGGAGATGGCCCGCGACGACGACGTCCTGCTCATCGGGCAGAGCGTCGGCGGCAGCCCGGAGGACCCCTTCGTCGCCGCCTTCGGCCCCGACCGGGTGCGCGTCACCCCGATCTCGGAGACCGCCGAGATCGGCATGGCAGCGGGCGCCGCGCTCGCGGGCAAGCGACCCGTCGTCGACTGCACGATGGCCGAGTTCCTGCTCGTCGCCATGGACCAGGTCGTCAACGAGGCCAACCGGTTCCACTACATGTCCGGCGGGCAGGTCACCGCGCCGCTCGTGCTCAAGGCCGGCTACGGGTTCACCGCCGGCTGGGCCGGCCAGCACACCGGCTCCATCTACGGGATGTTCATGGGCGTGCCCGGGCTCAAGGTGGCGCTGCCGTCGACACCCGCGGACGCCAAGGGGCTCATGGCCACCGCGATCCGCGACGACAACCCCGTGCTGTTCCTGCACCACTACCTGCTCACCCTGGAGACCGGCGACGTGCCGGCGGGGGAGCACCTCGTGCCGTTCGGCCGGGCCGCGGTCGTGCGCCCCGGCGACGACGTCACGATCGTCGCGACCGGCTGGACCGTGCACCGCGCGCTGGACGCCGCCGCGGAGCTCGCGGCCGACGGGGTGTCGGTCGAGGTGATCGACCCGCGCACCATCGCCCCGCTGGACACGGACACGATCCTCGCCTCGGTGGAGCGGACGGGCCGGCTCGTGCTCGTCGACCAGGCCACGAGGCACGCCTCGGTCTCGGCGATCGTCGCCGCCGAGGTCGCCGAGGCCGGGTTCGCGTCACTGCGCGCCCCGATCGTGCAGGTCACGGCGCGAGACGCACCGATCGCCTACGCCAGGCCGATGGAGGACTTCGTGCTGCCCGACGTCGCCAAGATCGTCGCGGGCGTCCGGCGCGTGGTCGACGCAACGGTCGCGGCTGCCCGGTGACCACCGCGGTCTCCGTCGACACCGACGTCCTGCGGGATCTCCTCGCCACCATGTGGCGCATCCGCGCGTTCGAGGAGCGCGTGGGCGCGCTCAAACGGGCCGACGAGGTCCACGGGCTCATCCACCTCTCCATCGGCGGCGAGGGCGTCGCGGCCGCGGTGTGCCGGCAGCTGCGCGACGACGACGCCGTCTACTCCGGCCACCGCGCCCACGGGCACGCCCTCGCCAAGGGGGCGCCGCTCGACCGCACCATGGCCGAGCTGATGGGCCGCGAGGGCGGGCTGTGCCAGGGGATGGGCGGGTCGATGCACCTCGTCGACGTCGCCCACGGCTTCCTCGGCGCCACGGGCGTCGTCGGCGGCAACATCCCGCTCGCCCTCGGCTCCGCGCTCGCCGCCCGGCACAAGGGCAGCGATGCGGTGGCGGTCGTGTTCTTCGGCGACGGCGCGGTGCAGGCGGGGCTGTTCACCGAGTCGGTCAACCTCGCCACGCTGTGGCGGCTGCCGGTGCTGCTGGTCTGCGAGAACAACGGGTTCGCCGAGTTCACCCCGCGCTCGGCGCACACCACCGTCGAGCGGGTCGGCGACGTCGTCGCGCCCTACCCGCTGCCCCGCCGGACCGTCGACGGCAACGAGGTCGCCGACGTCTGGACGGCGTTCTCCTCGCTGTTGGACCGCGCGCGGGCGGGGGAGGGGCCGGCGCTGCTGGAGTGCCTCACCCACCGGCTGCGCGGGCACTACGAGGGCGACCCCGACCGCTACCGCGAGGCCGTCTCCACCGAGGACTGGCAGCGCAAGGACCCGATCCTGCGGCTGCAGCGCGCGGGCCTCGACGCGGGTTGGCTCGCCGACCTCGACCCCTCGGCCTTCGCCGAACACGCGCGCACAGAGGTCGAGGAGGCCGTCACCTGGGCGCGGTCGAGCCCCTTCCCGTCGAGCGTGCCCGGAGAGCTGCGATGACCGCCGACCTCACCTACGCCAAGGCCGTCTCCACCACGATCGCCCAGGCCATGCGCGCCGACCCGGACGTCTTCGTCCTCGGCGAGGACGTCAGCGCCGGCGGCCCGTTCACGACGACCGCGGGCCTGGTCGAGGAGTTCGGCGCCGGCCGGGTGATCGACACCCCGATCAGCGAGGCCGCCATCTGCGGCGTCGCCGTGGGCGCCGCCCAGTCGGGGCTGCGCCCCGTTCTGGAGATCATGTACGTCGACTTCATCACCCTGGCGCTCGACCAGCTGGTGAACCAGGCGGCCAAGGCGCACTTCATGTCCGGCGGGCAGCTGAGGGTCCCGATGGTGCTGCGCACCCAGGGCGGGGCCGGGCAGCGGGCGGGCGCCCAGCACTCGCAGAGCCTGGAGGCGTGGCTGACCCACGTGCCCGGGCTGACCGTCGTCATGCCGTCGGGCGCCGCCGACGCCGCCGGGCTGCTCGCGAGCGCGATCGCGTCGCCGGGGCCGGTGGTGGTCGTCGAGAACAAGACGCTGTACTTCCGGCGCGAGCCCGTGCCCGACCCGGTCCAGCCGATTCCGCTCGGGAAGGCTGCCGTCCGTCGCCCGGGTCGCGACGTCACCGTCGTCGCGTTGTCCCGCATGGTCGGCGAGGCCCTGGCGGCGGCCGAGGAGCTGTCGTCCGAGGGCATCGAGGTCGAGGTGATCGACCCCCGCACGCTCGTCCCGCTCGACCTGGAGACGATCGTGGGGTCGGTGCGGCGTACCAACCGCCTCGTCGTCGCCCACGAGGCCGTCCTGCACGGCGGGTTCGGCGCCGAAGTGGCAGCGGCCGTCCAGCACGCGGCCTTCGACGACCTCGACGCCCCCGTCGAACGCGTCGGCGCCCCGTTCCTGCCGATCCCGCTCAGCCCGCCCCTGGAGGACGCCTACCTCCCCGGCGCCGCCGACATCCGTGCCGCGGTCCTGGCCACCCTGGGCCGCGTCCCGGCCTGACCCCCACCGGGCGCAACCTCACCGTCGCGAATCGCCCTGCCGACAGCGGTGCGGTTGCGCGCGGGTTCTCGGGCGCAACCTCACGGTCGTCCGGCGGCCACGGGAGAGCGCTGGGGTTGCGCGCGGTCAGGACGCCTCGAGGAACGTCGCGATGGCCGCGCCGAGGGCGTCGGAGCGGTTCGCCGCGCTGATGTGGTCGCCCTTCACCGTGGCGAACGCGCTGTGCGGCACCATGTCCGCGAGGGCGCGGGCGTCGGCGGGATCGTCGCGGTCCCCGCACACGACCAGCGTCGGCACGTCGACGCGGGCCAGGTCGGCGGCCGGGGTGTCGACGGCCGTCCCCAGCGCCAGCCGCAACGCCGTCCGGTCGGCCCCGATCCGCGCGATGAAGTCGGTGATCCGCCCCTCGGGGCTGCCCGGCGGGAACGGACCCGCAGGCGTGTCGGCCAGTACGTGGCCGAACACGTCGGCGAACGCGTGCCCGCGCATGTGCGTCACCCCGGCGAGCCCCATCCCGGCGACGACGAGCCGCCCCGGCCGGGCGCCGCGGACCACCGCCCGCAGCGCGGTCCGCCCGCCGAGGGAGTAGCCGCCGAGGTCGTAGCCGCCGTCGGTGAGCCCGAGATGGTCGAGCAGGGCGAACACGTCGTCGGTGACGACGTCGGGCGGGTAGGCCGCCGGGTCGTGGCTGCGCTCGCTGTCGCCGTGTCCGCGCAGGTCGGGCAGGATTACCCGCCGCCCGGTCGCCGCGACCGCCGCCGCATGCCCCGGCGCCACCCAGTTGATCACCGCGGTGGAGGAGAACCCGTGCAGCAACAGGGTCGGCCGGCCGTCACCGATCTCGCGGTAGGCGAGCCGGGCGCCGTCGGGAGCGGTGCAGAAGCAGGGCGCGGGAAGCACCGGCCCATCCAACAGCGCCGGTGCGCGGCGATGGTCGCCATAGCGACCATCGCCACTCCCGGGCTAGGAGCATTCGACGTTGACGAGGGCCTGGCGGCCCTCCTCGCGCACCACCCGCAGCGCTGCCTCCAGGGCCGGGACCAGCTCGGCGCGGGAGCGGACGCGGACCCCGAACCCGCCGGAGGCCTCGGCGTAGGTCTCGAAGGCCGGGACCGGGTCGAGCCGGGCCAGCGGGGAGAGGTCGGCCGAGGCGGCGGCGTGCCCGTCCGGGTGCACCTTCAGCGCCGAGGCCTGCACGGCGCCCCAGTGGTCGTTGCTGCACACGACCGTCAGCACCGGGAGCCCGTGCATCGCCATGGCCTGGTGGCAGGCGGCCGGGTTGGCGAACAGGTAGGCGCCGTCGCCGAGCGTCGAGACCACCGTGGCGTCGGGTCGGGCGAGCTTGACCCCGATCGCCGCGGGCAGCCCCCAGCCGAGCCCGCCGGCGGGCGGGGTGCCCAGGTAGGAGCCGGGGACGGTCGGGGCGAGGACCTCGGCCTGCGCCCAGTACTCGTTGACGACGATCGTGTCCGGCCCGACGACAGCGGCGAGCGCGGCGTTCATCGTGGCCTTGGTGATCGGCGCGTCGGAGGTCGCGGCCTCGGCGTCCAGGAGCGCCTGCCGGCGGGTCCGCCACCGCCCGCCCAGCTCCTCGATCCGCGACGTGCGGCCGGTGTCGATCCGGTCGGCGCGGGCCTGCAGCGCCGGCCCGAGCGCGGCGAGCAGCGGGCCGCAGGCCGCGGTGATCGTCAGGTCGGAGCGGTGCGAGCGGATCGGGTAGCGGCCGAAGTGCGGGTCGGGCCCGACCTGCACGACGACGGCGTCGTCGGCGGGGGAGACCGCGGCGGGCAGCCACGGCACGTCGAGGTCGAGGGTGACGACGACGTCGGCGTCGGCGAGTACCTCGCCGGGCCGGTAGCCCAGGTGCATGGGGTGGTCGGCGGGCATGCTGACGTGGCGCGGTCCGCTCTCCACGACGCCGATCCCGTAGCGGCCCGCCAGCTCGGCCAGCGCCGCGACACACGAGTGGTCGGCGCCCGAGTCGCCGGTGACGACCAGTGGGAACCGGGCCGTCGCCAGGTGCTCGGCGAGGGTGTCGACGGCGGCCGGGTCGGGATGGGCGCGCGTCGGTACCGGGGCCGCGGCCGGCGCGGGCGCGGCGAAGGTCGGCGCGGCCAGCACCTCGCGCGGCAGCGACAGGTAGACCGGGCCGGGCGGGTCGGTGCGGGCCCGGTCGAGCGCCCGGTCGACGACCTCGCGGACCTGGGCCCCGTCGCGCAGCTCGTAGTCCCACTTGACCAGCTCGCGCAGCATCCCGGCCTGGTCGAACATCTCCTGTGCCCAGTGGATGCCGTAGTCGCGCGAGCCCAGGATGCCGCTCTCGAACAGCGGGGTGCGTCCGGCTGACAGCAGGACCGGCACCCGGGCGCTGGCGGCGTTGGACACCGCGCAGACGGCGTTGGCCGACCCGACGCTGGTGTGCAGCATGACGGCCTGCACCCGGCCGTCGCCCAGGTAGGAACCGTGGGCCATCGACACCGCGAGGTTCTCGTGCGAGCACACGACCACCTCGGGCAGCGCCAGCCCCGACTCCTTCTGCCGAGCGTAGGCCTCGACGATCGTCGCGAAGTCGGTGCCCGCGTTCACGAACAGCCGGTCGACGCCGCGCTCGCGCAGGGCGACGAGGTAGGCCTCCGCGACGGTCTCGGGGGCGCTCACTGTTCCTGCGGGTGGGTCGCGACGGCCTCGACGGTGATGTCCATCCACGGGAACATCGGCAGCGACGCGAGGACGTCGTGCAGTTCGGTGGCGTCGGCGACCTCGTAGAGCCCGATCGTCGCGTTGCGCCCGGGGACCCGCCACAGCCGTTTGAGGTTGCCCGCGGCGCGCAGCTCGTCGGCGCGGGCGCGCTCGCCCTTCTTCAGCCGGGCACGCTCCTCCTCCGGGGTGTCGGCGGGCAGCCTGTTCTCGGCCCGGACCAGGAACTCCATCGTTGGTTCGCCTCCAGAGAGCTATGCCGCGGCGGCGGTCGCCGGCGCCGCCGAGAGCAGGGACTTGGCCAGTGCCTCGGGCGCGGTGACCATCGCCTCGTGGCCGGTCGGGATGGTGGAGACGGGCCAGCCGGCCGCCTCGGCACGGGCGGCGTGCGCGGCGAAGGCCCGCATCCAGTCGGTGCACTCGACGAAGTGCGCGGGGACGTCGGCGTGGTCGCCGGTGAGCTCGAGGCGCTGGGTGTAGGTGCGCCACGGGTGCGGGGTGAGCCGCGGCGAGAGCCACGACAGGTCGGCGTCGTCGGTGACGCCGAGGACGTGCAGGGAGCGCGGCGGGATCAGCCATCCGAATCCGGCCGTGGCGACCGACTCGCGGTAGTGCACCGCGACCTCCTCGGGGAGCAGGTCGATCGCGGCGTCACCGTCGCCGCCGACGAACGCGTCGAGGTAGACGCGCAGGGCGAGGCGGCCCGGGCGGCGGTCGGCGACCCCGGTCACGACCTGCCCCGCGTAGCTGTGCCCGACGAGGATCGTGTCGTGGCAGTCCTCGGCGTCCAGCAGCGCGACGACGTCCTGGATGTGGGTGTCGAGCCCGACGGCGGGGCTGAGCAGGTGGGCGCGCTCGCTGAGCCCCGTGAAGGTCGGCGTGAGCACGTCGTGCCCCGCCTCGCGCAGGTAGGGCTCGACGCGCCGCCACACCCATCCGCCGTGCCAGGCTCCGTGCAGGAGTACGAACGTGCTCACGCGGTGATCACCAGAGTTTCCCGGTCGCGATCTCGGCGCCCCGGACGAGGGAGCGCATCTTCTCCCACGCGAGCTCGACGACGACGCCGCCCCAGCCCGCGAAGGTGCCGAACCCGCAGTCCGTGCCCGCCATCACCCGCTCGCGACCGACGATGTCGGTGTAGCGCAGGATGCGTTCGGCGACGAGGCCCGGATGTTCGACGAAGTTGGTGGTGGTGTCGATGACCCCCGGGCAGAACACCTTGTCGTCGGGGATCTTCGCGGCCGCCCAACCGGCCCAGTCGTGGCCGTGGCGGGGGTTGGCGGCCTCGCACAGCAGGGTTGCGGGCTTCGCGCTCAGCACGACGTCGGCGATCTTCTCGACCTCGATGTCGAACGTGTGCGGACCCTCGTAGTTGCCCCAGCACAGGTGCATGCGCGCCTTCTCGGCGGGCACGTCGCGCAGGGCGTGGTTGAGCACCTCGACCTGCACCTCGGCGCGCCTGAGGAAGTCGGCGTCGGACAGGTCCTTGAACTTGTTGTGCCGGCCCATGCCGAGGTCGGGCGCGTCGATCTGCAGGTCGAACCCGGCCGCGACGATCGCGTCGTACTCGGTCTTCATCGTCTCGGCGATCGCGGTCAGGTACGAGTCCTCGTCGGGATAGAACTCGTTGGGCTGGAACAGGGCGACGATCCCCGGTGAGGGGGCGTTCATGAACCCGCCCGTGACCCCGGCGCCGTCGACGGCGGCGGCGAGGTTGGCGAGGTCGGTGTCGAGCGGGCCGCGGTCGACGTAGGCGAGCTCGGCGCGGCAGATCGGGCGCAGGTAGGCGACGGTGTCGCCGGAGGCGTGCAGGCGGTCGCGGTAGCCGGGGTACTCGTCCAGGTCGGCGGGGGTGGCCCGGGGTGCGTCGCCGATCTCGAAGCCGGAGATGCGGTGGCGCAGGTAGGTGGCGTAGCCGATCTTGCTCATCTCGCCGTCGGACACGACGTCGATCCCGACCGCGGCCTGTCGGCGCACCTGGTCGCGAACCGAGTCGCGCACCGCGGCGGCGAGCTGCTGCTGGTCGACGTCCTCGCCGCGGTCGTCGGCGTTGAGCAGGTCGAGCAGGTGCTCGGGCCGGGGGAGGCTACCGACGTGCGTGGTCAGGATCCGATCGGTCTGGGGCATCCTTGCTCCTGTCGTCGATCTGGTTGTCCGGTGTGCCGGGTACGACGGGCGGGGACGGTCCGGCCCCCGCCCGCCCGGTCACCACTGGTGCAGGTTCGCGTCCAGCTGCTGGAGGGCGTCGACGACGCTCATCAGGTGCGCGCGCATGGTCTGCTCGGCGCGGTCGGCGTCGCCGGAGCACACGCTCTCGATGACCTCGATGTGCTCGCGCATGCCGACGGCCGGCCGGCCGGGCAGGAGCGCGACGGTGTAGTGGTAGCGCACGCTCTGGGTGCGCAGCCGGTCGAGCATGAGGCCCGCGGTCTCGTGCCGGGAGATCTCGCGCACGGCGCGGTGCACCTCCTGGTTCACGCGCGTGTAGGCCATGACGTCGCCGCCGTCGACGGCGGCGCGCAGCTCGTCGCTGAGTGCGCGCAGGCGCTTCTTCTCGTCGGTGGTGATGCGCTGGGCCGCCTTGGCCGCGCAGAGGCCCTCGACGACGGCGCGTGCCTCGGTGATCTCGACGGCCTCGTCGAGGGAGATGGGGCGGACGCGGGCACCGCGGTTGCGTTCGCGCAGCACGATTCCCTCGCTCTCCAGCTGGGCCAGCGCGGTGCGCACGGCGCCGCGGGAGGCCTGGTAGAGCGAGACCAGATCGGCCTCCGGAAGGCGTTGGCCGGGCGCGTATCGGCCCTGCATGATGCCGTCGCGGACGGCCGTGACGACTCCGTCGACCGTTGCGGTCGACGGAGCGTCGGACGCCGTCTCGTAGCTCGCGGCCATGCGGTTCCCCCTGGGTCGGAGCCCGGTCGGGCTCGGTACCGGGCACACGGTACTCGTAACCAAGATTGTTAACAATCTAGTTGCCACTATCGCGAACACGGGGCTATGGTCCGTGCCACACCGAATGGCGACAAGCCCGCCGGCGGGGGTCCCCCGCCAGGCCGCGGCCGGCACGCGGACGCGGCCCGTGGCGGACCCGGGAGCGGTACGGCGGCACGCACAACTGCACGTCGGGGAGAGGACGTCGATGAGGACTTCCGTCGAGAGCGGCGGACCACGCGTCGTGGTCGTGAGCGCCCACGCAGCGGACTTCGTGTGGCGCGCGGGCGGGGCCATCGCCCGCACCGTGGAGGACGGCGGATCGGCCACGGTCCTGTGCCTGAGCTACGGGGAACGCGGCGAGTCCGCCGCCCTGTGGCGCGAGCCGGGGGCGACACTCGAGACCGTCAAGGCCGCCCGGCACCAGGAGGCGACCAACGCCGCCGAGACCCTGGGCGCCGACATCGAGTTCCTCGACGCGGGCGACTACCCGCTGCGGGTCACCGACGCGGTGCTCGACGCCGTCGTCGCCCTGTTCCGCCGGACCCAGCCCGAGGTGATCCTCACCCACGCGGCGCGCGACCCCTACAACCTCGACCACGCGCTCACCCACGAGCTCGTGCTGCGGGCACGGATGGTCGCCCAGGCCCACGGCCTGCCCGACCGCGAGACGAAGCCGCTCGGGGCCGCGCAGGTGCTGGCGTTCGAGCCGCACCAGCCCGAACAGTGCGACTTCACGCCCGACCACCTCCTCGACATCACCTCGGTGTTCGAGAAGAAGCACGCCGCGATGACGTGCATGGGCGGCGCCCAGGGCCACCTCGTCGACTACTACGTCGACCTCGCGACCCGGCGCGGCGTCCAGGCCGTGCGCAACGGCGCACCGAAGTCGGTCGCCCACGCCGAGGCCTACATGCGCACCTTCCCGACGGTCGGAAGCAGCGTCCGGTGAGCCGCCACGTCGTGGTTCGCTCCTCGGCCGCACCCGACGCGGCGGCCGTGAAGGAACTGCGCGCCCAGGGAGTGGCCACCGTGCACGAGGCCCAGGGCCGGCGCGGCCTGCTCGACCCGCGCGTCGAGCCCCGCCAGCAGGGCGCCGCGATCGCCGGCCGCGCCGTCACCGTGCTCTCCCACCCCGGCGACAACCTGATGATCCACGCCGCCGTCGAGCAGTGCGAACCCGGCGACGTCCTCGTCGTCACCACGACCTCCGACTCCACCGACGGCATGTTCGGCGAGCTGCTCGCCGTCTCACTGGCCGCCCGCGGCGTCGTCGGCCTCGTCACCGGCGCCGGCGTCCGCGACACCGCGGAGCTGCGCGCCATGGGCTTCCCCGTCTGGTCCCGCGCGGTCAGCGCCCAGGGCACCGTCAAGAACAGCCCCGGGTCGGTCAACGTGCCGATCGTCGTCGCCGGCGCCCGCGTCGAGCCCGGCGACGTGATCGTGGCCGACGACGACGGCGTCGTCGTCGTCGCCCGCGAGGAGGCCCCCGACGTCGCCGCTGCCGGCAACGCCCGGCTGCGTTCCGAGGAGGAGAAGCGGGCCCGCTTCGCCGCGGGCGAGCTGGGCCTGGACATGTACGGCCTGCGCGCCGACCTCGAGCGCCTCGGCGTCACCTACACCGACGCCGCGCCCGGCTCCTGACGACCGGCCGGCCACCCGCGACCCGCGGACGACCGGCCCCACCACCGGCCGACCACCGATCCGGAAAGAAGGACGACGATGCTGTCAGCGGAGGACAACGACCTCATGTGCCGGGTCGGTCCCGGCACGCCCATGGGCGACCTGCTGCGCCGCTACTGGACCCCGGCCCTGCTCGTCAGCGAGGCGCCCACCCCCGACGGCGACCCCGTCCGGGTCCGCCTGCTCGGCGAGGACCTGGTCGCGTTCCGAGACACCGACGGGAAGGTCGGCCTGATCCAGGAGAACTGCCCGCACCGCGGCGCCTCGCTGTGGTTCGGCCGCAACGAGGAGTGCGGGCTGCGCTGCCCGTACCACGGCTGGAAGTTCGACCGCGACGGCAACTGCGTCGACATGCCCAGCGAGCCGCCGCAGAGCGTCTTCAAGGACAAGGTCAAGATCACCAGCTACCCGACGCACGAGTCCGGCGGCGTCGTGTGGACCTACATGGGCCCGCGCGAGCAGATGACGCCCTTCCGCGACTTCGGCACCGAGACCCTGGCCCCCGAGCACGTGTCGGCCACCAAGCTGCACACCACCTGCAACTGGGTGCAGGCGATGGAGGGCAACCTCGACACCTCCCACATCTCGTGGCTGCACCAGTTCCAGGCCGTCCCCGACATCCCCGACGACGGCAGCGACAAGCCCGGCTACCCCTCGAACCCGCAGTCCTGGAAGTTCTGGCTGCACGACCGCGCACCGCGGCTGGAGATCGAGGACACCTGGTACGGGTTCAAGTACGTCGGTGTGCGGACCACGCCCAACGGCCACAAGCACGTCCGGATGAGCGCGTTCTGCTTCCCGTACATCACCGCGATCGCCACCGTCCCGTGGGGCTGCCGGCTCGGCATCTTCGTCCCGATCGACGACGAGAACTGCTGGCGCTACAGCATCACCACCCGTGAGGTGATCAACCCGCGCGACATCGGCGGCCCCAACCTGTTCTCGGTGAGCCCGTTCAAGTTCGGCCGTGCCGAGGTCAACGGCAACGGCATCATCCCGCGCGAGTACACCGCGGAGAACGACTACGGCATCGACCGCGACCACCAGCGGGACTTCAGCTTCTCCGGGGTCGCCGAGTTCGTCAGCCAGGACCTGATGGTCACCGAGTCGATGGGCCCGATCTACGACCGCACCCAGGAGCGCCTCGGCACCTCCGACAAGGCGATCATCCGGATGCGCCGCCAGCTCATCGCGGCCGCGAAGAAGGTCCGCGAGGGCGGGGAGGCGCCCGCCGTGGCCGGGGACCTCGACTACCGCAGCATCCGGTCGGCCGAGAAGATCCTCGACACCGACGAGGACTGGCGCATCCTCGGTACCAACGAGGACCCGACGGTCATCGAGATGGACGTCGACGGCATCCGCGACCGCGACCCGCTGCCCTCGGCAGGCACCTGACCGCGGACGGGGGCGCCCGGTCCCCGGCCCGGCCCACGTGCCGGCGCCCCCGTTCCCCGGATCCGGACCGGCGGCCCGCGCAGGCCGCGGCCGCCCCGGCGAGCCCCCCTTCTTGCACCACCCGACCCCGCGCGCGGTGCGCGCGACGAACTCGATGGAGAGTCACATGCGGATCCGTCCCGCACGGACCCGGTCGGCCGGGAGAGTCGTCACGATCCTCGTGGCGCTGCTCGGCATGCTGGCCGTCGCCGCCTGTGGTGCGGCCGGCGGCGGCAAGCCCAACAACGGCGGTCCGATCGCCGCGGTGAACCCCTACGGCTCCGACCTCGCGGCCGAGGGCACACCGAAGAACGGCGGGACCCTCGTCCTGGGCATGGACCGCGAGATCGTGAGCTACGACCCGACGGTCCAGAACTCGAACATGGCCGCGATGGCCGTCTACGACTCCCTGATGAAGCTGACCCCCGGCGGCAAGTTCGAGCCGTTCATGGCCAAGTCCATGACCTCGCCCGACCAGGGCAGGACCTGGGACCTCGCACTGCGTCCCGAGGTGACGTTCTCCGACGGCACCCCGCTCGACGCCCAGGCCGTCATCACCAACGTGCAGCGCCACATCGACAAGGTGTCCTCGCCCGCGCACGCCTACGCCGCGCAGATCGCGTCGATGACCGCGACCGACCCGTACACGGTGCGCTTCGCGCTGAAGGCCCCGCTCGGCGTGTTCCCGACGGTGTTCGCCCAGCCCATCACCTACGGCAGCCTGGGGCTCATCGTGTCGCCCGCGGCGCTGCAGAAGTACGGCACCGACATCGGCCGCCACCCCGTCGGCGCCGGGCCGTTCACCTTCGTCGAGTGGATCCCCGACTCGCACGCCACGTTCCAGAAGAACCCGACGTACTGGCAGCAGGGCCTGCCGCACCTGGACAAGCTGGAGTTCCGGCCGATCCCCGACACCGACTCGCGGCTCGCCTCGATCCAGAACGGCGACGTCGACGTCGCGTTCGGCGGCTACAGCCAGGAGCTCGTGCCCGCGCTGAACAACCCGAACCTGAAGGTCTACTACGGCCCCGGCAACGCGGGGGAGTACCTGTACTTCAACTTCGCCAAGGCGCCCTTCGACGACCGGCGCATGCGCGAGGCCGTCATCCGCGGCTTCGACCTCAACGCACTCGGCGCGAGCCAGTACAACAACCGGCTCGTCACCGCGAAGAGCCTGTTCGAGGAGGCCAGTCCCTACCACACCGACGCCGCCTCCCAGGAGTGGCCGGCCTACGACCCGGCCAAGGCGAAGGCGCTGGTCGACGAGTACAAGGCCGCCGGCGGCAACCCGACCTTCACGTTCAAGACGACGACCGCGCGCCGGGCGATGGGCGAGTTCATCCAGGCGCAGATGGCCGCCATCGGCATCACCATCGACGTCCAGTACTACGACCTGGCGCAGTTCTCGTCGAAGGTCGTGCAGAGCAACGACTTCCAGCTCACGACATGGGTCGGCGGGTTCGACTCGGCCTACCCGGGCGCCGTGCGGCTGCTGCACACCGGCGGCAACACCAACTACGGCAAGTACTCCAACCCGCAGGTCGACCAGCTGCTCGACCAGGCCGCCGCGACCAGCGACGACACCACCCGTACGCAGGCCTACCAGCAGGTCGAGTCGATCGTCGGCAAGGACCTGCCCGTGGCGTTCTTCAGCCGCAGCTACCTGTCGACCATCACGAAGCCGCAGGTCAAGGGCATCGACCGGTACACCTCGCGCGACATGTTCTACGCGAACACCTGGGTCGACCGGTGACCGCGCACGAGCCGAGAGGAGTGCGGTGATGACGTACCTGATCGCGGAGCCGTGCACCGACCTGATGGACCGCAGCTGCGTCGAGGTCTGCCCCGTCGACTGCATCTACCAGGGCGGCCGCAAGCTCTACATCAACCCGGCCGAGTGCATCGAGTGCGGCGCGTGCGAACCGGAGTGCCCGGTCGACGCGATCGTGCTCGAGCAGGAGCTCACCGACGACCAACGCCCCCACCTGGCCGACAACGCCGCCTTCTTCTACGACACCCTCCCCGGCCGGGACGCCCCACTGGGCGACCCCGGCGGGGCGGGCACGGTAGGACCCGTCGACATCGACACCCCGCTGGTCGCAGCGTTGCCGCCGCGGGAGAGCTGAGGCCGCCATGGCAGAGATGACCATCTCGACACCACCGACCACGGCCGCGCCACCCGGCGAGGCGCAGGGCAAGGCGCCGCGCGGGGGCCGGCGCAAGGCGGCCGTGCGGCGGATCCGGCGACGGCTGGTCCATCTGCTCATCGTGCTGATCGCGGTGACGTTCCTGTCGTTCGTCGTGATCGACCTGCTCCCGGGCGACGCCGCCGTCGTCGTCGCCGGCGACAACGCCACCCCCGCCCAGGTCGCACAGGTGCGCATCGACCTCGGCCTCGACCGGCCCATGATCGTGCGCTACGTCGACTGGCTCGGCGGGGTCGTCACCGGCGACCTCGGCCGGTCCTTCCGGACCGGCCAGCCCGTCACCGAGGCACTCGCCCAGCGCATCCCGGTGACCTTCGAGCTGACGATCATCGCCCAGGTGCTCGCGCTGCTGGTCGCGGTGCCGCTGGCCATCTACTCGGCCTACCGGCCGGGCCGCTTCGTCGACCGCACCTCGATGACCCTGGGCTTCGGCGCCGCCGCCATGCCGCAGTTCGTGTTCGGCATGGTCCTGATCGTGCTGTTCGCCGGTGGGCTCACCAGCATCCTGCCCGCCACCGGGTACACGAGCTTCTTCACCGACCCGCTCGACAACCTGAGAACGATCATCCTGCCCTGCCTGACGCTGATGATCGCGGAGGCGGCCGTCTACCGACAGCTCCTGCGGTCGGACATGATCTCGACGCTGCAGGAGGACTACATCCTGATGGCGCGGTCCAAGGGCCTCGGCCCACGGACCATCCTGCTGCGCCACGCCCTGCGGCCCTCGTCGTTCTCGCTGATCACCCTCTCGGGGGTGAACATCGGGCGGCTCCTGGGCGGGACCGTGATCGTGGAGACGCTCTTCGCGATCCCGGGCCTGGGCCAGATGATCGTGCAGGCGGTGTTCAACCGCGACTACATGCTGCTCCAGGGCGGACTGCTCTTCGTCGCGGTCGCCTACGTCGTGATCAACATGATCATCGACCTGCTCTACCTCGTCCTCGACCCACGGGTGCGCCGCGATGCCTGACATCCCGAAGACGACCACCACCACGAGCTTGGAGAAGGCGGCCGTCGCCGACCGCGACGCCACCGACTCGGAGATCACCTCCGCGGACCTCGACCTCGTCGAGCCCGTCACCGGGGCCACCGCCACCGAGCCGGCCAGGGCCCGCCGCAGGCGCACACCGTACGGCTGGTACCTCGCCTGGTTCTGGATCGCCGCCATCGTGATCTCGGCGATCTTCGCCCCGCTGCTGCCCCTGTGGGACCCCGCCGTCCCCGACTACAACAACGTGTTCGGCGGGATCACCCCGCAGCACTGGCTGGGCGGGGACACCCTCGGCCGCGACAACCTCTCGCGCATCATCTACGGCGCCCGGGCCTCGCTGCTCGTCGGGCTGTGCGCGGTGCTGCTGGGCGCGGTCGTCGGCGGCATCCTCGGCATGGTCGCGGGCTACTTCCGCGGCCGCACCGAACGCGTCCTCGCCCTGATCACCGACGTCGTCCTCGCGTTCCCGGGCCTCGTCCTGATCATCGCCATCGTCGCGATCCTCGGCGCCAGCCTCACCAACCTGATCGTCGGGCTGGCCATCCTGTCGGTGCCGACGTTCATCCGGCTCTCCCGGGCCACGACGCTCGTGGTCACCCAGCGGGAGTTCGTGCAGGCCGCCCGCGCCTACGGATGCCGACCGATGCGGATCATCCTGCGCGAGATCGCGCCCAACGTCGTGATGCCGGTCGCCGCGTACGGCTTCATCATGGTCGGCGTCTTCATCGTCGTGGAGGGCTCGCTGAGCTTCCTCGGCCTGGGCATCCCGCCGCCCACCCCGTCGTGGGGCGGCATGATCGCCGGCGGTCGCACCCAGCTGATCGAGTACCCGCACATCTCGCTGATCCCCGCCGCGGTCATGTTCCTGACCGTGCTGGCCATCAACTACGTCGGCGAGCGGAGCCGCAAGCTGTTCGAGGTCAGGGAGAGCAACCTGTGATGCGCCCGACGACACCCGCCACCGCCACCGCCACGAAGGCCGCCCCGGGCCGCCACGCCCGGCGCGAGGGCTTCGAGGACGGCGCCCTGCTCACCGTCGACGACGTCCACGTCCGC
The DNA here is from genome assembly GCF_050250275.1 of Pseudonocardia sp. Classification (GTDB taxonomy): domain Bacteria; phylum Actinomycetota; class Actinomycetes; order Mycobacteriales; family Pseudonocardiaceae; genus Pseudonocardia. Next base: position 2,874 of record NZ_JBFWOY010000033.1, on the reverse strand, counting down.
TTCCACACCCGCAACGGGGTCGTGCACGCCGTCGAAGGCGTGTCGCTGCAGCTGTCGGAGGGCGAGGTCCTCGCCGTCGTCGGCGAGTCCGGCTCGGGCAAGACCGTGTTCACCCGCCGCGTCATGGGCCTGATCGCCGGCAGCCGCGACACCGAGGTCTCGGGCACCGTGACCTTCGACGGCATCACGCTGTCCGAGCTCGACGCCAAGGGCCTGTCCACGGTGTGGGGCAAGGAGATCGCGCTGGTCCTGCAGGACCCGATGACCTCACTCAACCCCGTCAAACGGATCGGCGCCCAGATCACCGAGACCCTGATCCTGCACCACAAGCTGTCCAAACAGGACGCGAACGCCCGCGCGGTCGAGCTGCTGCGCTCGGTCGGGCTGTCCGAGCCCGAGCGTCGCGTCCGCCAGTACCCGCACGAGCTCTCCGGCGGGATGCGCCAGCGCGTCACCATCGCGATCGCACTGTCCTGCAGCCCCCGGCTGCTGCTCGCCGACGAGCCCACCACCGCCCTCGACGTCACCGTCCAGGCCCAGATCCTCGACCTCCTCGGCGACCTGCAGTCCCGGCTGGGCATGGCGATGCTCCTGGTCACCCACGACCTGCGCGTCGTGCGCAGCCGCAGCGACCGCATCGCCGTCATGTACGCGGGCCGGATCGTCGAGACCGCGCCGACCAAGGACCTGTTCGACGCGCCCCGGATGCCCTACACCGAGGCGCTGATGAACGCCGTCCCGCCGATCACCGGGCCCAACCACGTCCGGCTCGCCGTCATCCCGGGCCGCCCGCCGGACCTGCTGGCCCCGCCGAAGGGATGCCGGTTCAGCCCGCGCTGCCCCTACGCGCAGGACCGCTGCCTCACCGAGGAGCCGCCGCTGCGCGACGCCGCCGACCTGCCCGGCGGGTCGGCCGTCGAACACTCCTACCGGTGCTGGTACCCGGTGGGGACACCCGAGAACGCCGAGGCGCGCCGGGTCAACGTCGCACGCGGTGAGACCGCCGCCGGGACGCCGGTGACGGGGGAGATGGTGCACGCATGAGCAGCACGACCGACAGCAGCGTCGTCATGGACAAGCCCACGGCCGACCCGCCGACCGACGACGTCGTCCTGCGCCTGGAGGACCTCGTCGTCGAGTTCCCCGCCGGCGCCGGACAGATCGTCCACGCCGTCTCGGGGATCAACCTGGAGGTCCGCCGCGGCGAGACCCTCGGGCTGGTCGGCGAGTCCGGCTGCGGCAAGTCCACCACCGGCCGCGCCATCATGCAGCTGCCCAAGCCCACCAGCGGCGCCGTCCACTTCGACGGCCGCGACCTCGCGTCGCTGTCGGCCGAGGAGGTCCGCAAGCTCCGGCCCAAGCTGCAGATGATCTTCCAGGACCCCATCTCGTCGCTGAACCCGCGGCGGCGGATCCCCGACATCGTCGGCGACCCGCTCGTCGTCTGGGGCCGCGGCGCCGACAAGGCCACGGTCGTCCCCGAGGTGCTGCGCGCCGTCGGGCTCGACCCCGACCAGGTCGCCGACCGGCGCCCCCACCAGTTCTCCGGCGGCCAGTGCCAGCGCGTCTCCATCGCGCGGGCCCTGGTGCTCGAGCCGGAGGTGCTGATCTGCGACGAGCCCGTCTCCGCGCTCGACGTGTCCGTGCAGGCCCAGATCCTCAACCTGCTCGAGGACATGAAGGCCCGATACGGCCTGACGCTGGTGTTCATCGCCCACGACCTGGGCGTCGTCCGCAACATCAGCGACCGCGTCGCCGTCATGTACCTCGGGCGGATCTGCGAGCTCGGGCCCACCGAGGCGCTGTTCGACGCCCCCGTGCACCCCTACACGCGGCTGCTGGTGTCGTCGATCCCGTCGATGGAAGGCGCGCAACGCGGCGAGGTCGGCACCGGCGAGATGCCCTCGCCCGTCTCACCGCCGAGCGGCTGCCGGTTCCGCACCCGGTGCCCGCTGGCCACCGAGCGGTGCGCCGCCGAGGTGCCCGAGATGCGGGAGGTGGCCCGCGGCCGCTTCACCGCCTGCCACCACCCGATCCTCGACACACCGCCCTCGGTGACCGCGGGCGGCCCCTCGACCAACGGGACCGCTCCGGCCCCCGCGGACAGCTGACCGCCGACCGGGCCCGGTCCCTGGGCACGGGACCGGGCCGCACCGCCGCGCGGGGCCACGGCTGGGGCGTCGTCGTCGCCGGCTCCGTACTCCTGCTCGTCCAGACCGGGTGCGTGATCAGCGCGTTCGGCGCCTACCTCGTCGCGATCACCGCGGACACGGGCTGGAGCCCCGGCATCGTCGCCGTCGCGTTCGCGATCATCCAGCTCGGCAACGGCACGATCTCCCCGGTCACCGGCTGGGCCTGCGACCGGTTCGGCACCCGCGCCGTCGCCGCCGTCGGGACCCTGTGCACCGCGGCCGGCTGCGTCATGGTGGCCCACGCCGGCACCGCCGGCGGGTTCATCGGCGCCGTCGTCGTGGTGTCCCTGGGCTGCTCGGCCGCCGGGATCACCCCGCTGACCGTCGCCGTCGTCCAGTCGCTCACCGACCGGCGCACCCTCGCCCTCGGCCTGCTGCCCAGCGGTATCGCGCTCGGCGGGCTGCTCGTCCCCGCCGTGGTGTGGCTGCTCGGCGCCGCGGGCTGGCGCACCGCATTCCTCGTCGTCGCCGCCGTGACGACCGTCGTCGGGCTGGTCGCATGCCTGTGGCTGCCGGGGCCGCTCGCCCCACGGCGTGGCCTGCGGCGCCGGGTTGCCGTTGCCCCCGCGGACGCCGTCGTGAAGGAACCCGAGCCGCCCACCGGACCCGACATGGACCTGCGCGCCGCCGTCCGCACCTCGGCGTTCTGGCTGCTGATCGTCGGGCACGGATGCGCGCTAGT